>NZ_VFWX01000050.1 GCF_006442965.1 Mesorhizobium sp. CU3
AGTTGGAACAGCTCGGGTGCGCGATAGATGCGCCGAAGCAGTAGGACCTCGATGATCGCGCCGAGGATGCCGACCAAAATGGCCGTCAGCACGATGCCGCCCCAGAAGCCGAGCGCACCGCCGCTCTTGGTGGCAAGACTGTAGGCGATATAGGTCCCCAGCATATAGAGGGACCCGTGGGCGATGTTGACAATCCGGGTGACGCCGAAAATCAGCGACAGGCCGACGGCGACCAGAAACAGGCCCGATGCCGCCGACAGCCCGTTGA
>NZ_VFWX01000051.1 GCF_006442965.1 Mesorhizobium sp. CU3
GCCCAGCGGTGCGTCCAGCCCCAGGCGGTTGCGGCAGTAATCCTCGCTCTCCCACGCACGCAGGGTGCACAGCACCTGCGCGGCGAAGGCTTCGTGGATCTCGTAGATGTCGAAGTCCTGCAGGGTCAGGCCATTACGCTGGAGCATCTCCGGCACCGCGATGGGCGGCGCCATCAGCAGGCCTTCGCCATGCACGAAGTCCACCGCAGAGACATGCGCGTCGCGAAGGTAGGCCTGCGGCTCATGGCCGTGCGCGCGCGCCCACTC
>NZ_VFWX01000052.1 GCF_006442965.1 Mesorhizobium sp. CU3
CCCTCAAGATGGCTCTCCAGCACGTGCTTGAGGCTATCCAGGTCCGCCGCGTCCTGCACGCTGGTTTGCAAACCATCCACCTGTTCGCGGATCTGGGTATCCAGCTCCCTGGCAGCCGAGCGGCTGTCCGCGTGGCCGTCACTGGCGACCTGCAGGTGCCCCTGGAACGCCTCGAGACGCTCGTTGAGTTGCTTGAGGTAGGCTTCAAACTCGTGCTGGCCGCTGTCGGTGATCGCCAGCATCAACACCGCCAGGTCATCGAGAAT
>NZ_VFWX01000053.1 GCF_006442965.1 Mesorhizobium sp. CU3
GTTGTATTCGCTGTGGGCGATCCCGGTGCCAGCGCTCATCACCTGGACATCGCCAGCCTCGGTGCGGCCCTTGTTGCCCAGGTTGTCGGCATGGCTGATGGCGCCTTCACGCACATAGGTGATGATTTCCATGTCCCGGTGCGCGTGCTGAGGGAACCCGGTGCCCGGTGCGATGAGGTCATCGTTCCATACCCGCAGGTTGCCCCAATGCATGCGCTTGGGGTCGTGGTATTCGGCGAAGGAAAAGTGGTGGTGAGCGTCCAGC
>NZ_VFWX01000054.1 GCF_006442965.1 Mesorhizobium sp. CU3
GCGTTGAGCATGCTGATGAAGATCGCAAACTTGCCCTCGCCATGCAGGCGGCGGAAATCGTCGGGTGTGTAGGCAATGCCGACCCGCTCGGGGAAGTCGCGCACCATGGCGCTGATGATTTTGTAGCGTACTTCCTGTTCGTTGCGCGCGCCGTCGACGAAGCCAGCGGTGGGCTTGTGCGGCGCGTTGGGGCCGTTCCAGATTTCCGGCCAGCCAAAGATCGTCAAGGCGGCTCCCGACAGGCGTCCGCGTGCGGCCTTGATC
>NZ_VFWX01000055.1 GCF_006442965.1 Mesorhizobium sp. CU3
GATCCGTACCGGGCGCTCAAACAGGATCATGATGCCGGAGATGAAGTTGGCGAAGATCTCCTGCATCCCGAAGCCCAAGCCCACCGCCAGCGCAGCCACCAGCCATTGCAACTTGTCCCAGCTCACGCCGAGGGTCGACAGGGTGGAAACAAAGCCGACACCGGCAATCACGTAGGACAGCAAGGTGGTGGTGGCGTAGGCGCTGCCCTGGGCCAGGTCCAGTTTCGACAACACCAATACTTCCAATAACCCGGGCAGGTTG
>NZ_VFWX01000056.1 GCF_006442965.1 Mesorhizobium sp. CU3
TGTTGGGAGCATCCGTCGGCTTTTCAGGTCTAGCCCCGAACCCGTCAGTCCGCTTGCGACCCCAAAAGCGGTTCTGCAATTTGGGGGTTCCTGGAAGCCTTTCGAACTTTCTGCCTTGCGCCTCCAGGTGAATTGCGTTCGCTTATGATGGAAGTTCGATGTCTCTATCCGCAGCTATGCGAACTTGAGCAATACGAATTCTAGGGTTGGAGTCGGGAGAGGGCTACACAGCGAGACCCACTATCGAGGAAGCACTCTTCT
>NZ_VFWX01000057.1 GCF_006442965.1 Mesorhizobium sp. CU3
GTATTGGCGTTGGGCCTGGCCTTGAGTTCATTGGCACAGGCGCAAAACCTGCCCGGCAGCAGCAACAACCCCTACAACGGGCCCATCCATCAGGCCAACCCCAACAGCATGCAGGGCACCCAGCCCAACGCGCCAGCAGCGCGGGGCACCTACATCCCGCCGGCGCAGCGGTCGCCGACCCTGCAAAACGGCGGTATTGGCAACAGCGTCCAGCGCCGCGACAGCCCACAGACCCCGCCCGCCATCCAGCCCAAAGCTCC
>NZ_VFWX01000006.1 GCF_006442965.1 Mesorhizobium sp. CU3
TTTCGATCAGCAGCCAGAGCGCGGGGGCGGCGGCGACGAAGCCGACGCCGCCGGTCAGGGTGAAGCGGACGAGGCGGCCCACTATGCTGCCCGCGAGGCCTTGCCTGGCTCGCTCTTTGCCGGTTGGCGCTCGGCGCGGTCGGACGAGATCGACAGATAGAAGATGCGTTTCTGCTCGGCGCGGCCGCGCGAGACTGAATCGAGGATCAGCCCGGTCATCATCGACAGCATCGCCAGCAACAGCATGCCGATCGACAGCACCCAGGTCGGCATGCGCGGCACCAGGCCCGTCTCGACGAACTCGATCACCACCGGGATCATCAGGCCGATGCTCGCGGACAGGAAGAACAGGGCGAAGGTGCCGAAGAAGCGCAGCGGCTGCGTCTCCTTCATCAGCATGGCGAACATCCACAGGATCCTGGCGCCGTCGCGGAAGGTCGACAGCTTCGACGATGAGCCTTCCGGGCGGCGGCCGTAGTCGAGCGGCATCTCGCTGACCGGCAGTTTCAGCTGAGAAGCGTGCACCGACATTTCGGTCTCGATCTCGAAGCCGCCGGAAACCGCCGGGAAGCTCTTGACGAAGCGGCGCGAAAAGACGCGATAGCCTGAAAAGATGTCGGTGAAATCAGTACCGAACAGGCCCTTGTAGAGGCGGTTGAAGATGCGGTTGCCGAAGGCATGGCCGTTGCGGCCGGCATCGTCGGTGACGCCGCGCCTGGTGCCCACGACCATGTCGGAACGCTCGGTCTGCAGGATGTTGATCAGCTGCGGCGCGTCTTCCGGCGCGTAGGTGCCGTCGCCGTCGGCCATCACATAGATGTCGGCGTCGATGTCGGCGAACATGCGGCGCACGACATTGCCCTTGCCCTGGCGCGGCTCGCGCACCACGATGGCGCCGGCGGCGCGGGCCTTCAGCGCGGTGAGGTCCTTGGAATTGTTGTCGTAGACATAGATCGCCGCCGAAGGCAGCGTCTCGCGGAAGCGCCGCACGACCTCGGCGATCGTCAGCTCTTCGTTGTAGCAGGGCAGGAGCACGGCGATGACCGGCTCGTTGCGGACTTCATGCGGCATGTCTGTCTCCGGGCGCCCGACCAGGCTGCAGCTGTGCATTCGGGGCTGCTTTACTATTTATTGAAGCCGTTAAGGCTAGGTTTAAGCCGATCCCCACCCTGCAAAGGCCTCGGCAATGGGCATAGCCAAGCAAGGCGCCGCCACCTGGAAGTCCGACCTCGTACTGGCGTTAATTGCCGCGCTGGTCGGACTGGCGTTCAACGCGGCGATGGGCTTCAGCGGCCTGACCGACGCCGGTGGCGACAATGACAGCCTGTTGCAGCTGGTCGAGGTGCGCGACCTGCTTGACGGCCAGGGCTGGTTCGACATGCATCAGTACCGGATGGGACTGGAAGGCGGCTTCGTCATGCACTGGTCGCGGCTGCTCGACGCGCCGCTGGCGGCGGGCATGGCCGGCCTCGCGTGGCTCACCGGCAGCATGCCGCTCGCCGAGAAGGTGGTGCAGGTGGCCTGGCCGTCGCTGCTGTTCTTCGGCACGCTGTTCTCCATCGCCCGCGCGGCGCGCAGTTTTGCAGGCGCCGGCGCGGTGCTGCCCGCCATCGTCATCGGTGGCACCGCCCTCCATTTCATTGGTATCTATGACCCCGGCGCGCTCGATCACCATAATGTCCAGCTGATGCTGACCATAGCCAGCCTCGCGCTGTTGCTCGAGGCGCCGGCGCGGCCCGGCGCCGCGCTGTTTTCCGGTATTTGCGCCGCGCTGACGATTGCCATCGGCATGGAATCGGCCCCCTATGCCGCCACGCTCGGCGCCTGCGTGGCGCTGCTCTTCGTCGCCGACTCCACCGGCGAACGCACGATTGCCCGCGACTTCGGGCTTGGTTTCGCCGGCATCTCGGCACTTGTCTTCTTCGCCACGGTCCAGCCTTCAACATGGGGCGTCGCGCAATGCGATGCGTTCTCGGTCGCGCAATTCGCCGTCGCTGCGATCGCCGGTACCGGCCTGGCATTGATCGCCTCCTTCGATGCCGCCGTCCGCGACCGGCGGCGCCGGCTGCTGTCGCTTGCCGCGCTTGGCGTTTTGCTTGGCGTGGTCGTGGCAGTGCTCTTCCCGCAATGCCTCGCCGCGCCCTATGCCAATCTCGATCCGCGCCTCAAGGAGCTTTGGCTCGACCATATCGATGAGGCCCAGTCGCTGGTCACATTGCTGATCCACGAACCGGCGCGTGTCTTTGCACGCTACGCGACGCCGCTGGTCGCGATCATCCTGATGGTCCTGCGGCTCTTGCGTGGCGGCTGGCGGCGCCAGGACAGCCTTGTCGCAGCGCTGCTCGTCATTGCTTTCACGGTCGGCGCCTGGGAGGTGCGGGCCACGACATTCTCGATCGCCTTTGCGGTCATCCCGTTATCGGCCTGGGTCGCGAAATGGCGCGCGCGGGCCGAAGCCAACGCCTCGCTCGGCATGGGGTTGCGCCTTGCCGTTGTCTGGCTGGTATCGGTCAATCCGGTCTGGACCGGCGCCGCGGCCGCCACGTCACTGGCGTTCGACAAGGACGCCGCCGCCGCGCCCGATGCAAATGCTGATCCGAGCTGCCGCAAGCAGTCGAGCTTCGAACCGCTCGGCCGCATGCCCGACACCACGGTGCTTGCGATCTCCAACCTCGGCTCGCCGATCCTCGCCTATACCGGCCATCGCGTCTTCGCCGGCCCCTATCACCGCAACGTCGCCGGCAATCTCGCGGCGCTGGACGCTTTGCTGGGTTCGGCCGACGAGGCGCACAAAATCGTCGAATCGCACCATGTCGGCCTGGTCGCCATCTGCCGCGGCAACGCCGAGAGCCTGATCCTGACGGAGAAGGCGCCGCGGGGCTTCCTTGCCGGCCTGTTCGACGGCAGCGTGCCGGACTGGCTCGAGCCGGTCGCCGAGACCAAGGGCGACCCGGTGGAACTCTATCGTGTGAAGAACGGCGGTTAGAAAAGAGTGTGCCTCAAGCCTGAAAAATCGTTTTCGCGATACGTTTCCTAAAGGGTTTGCTGCCAGTCTCCGTGCAAATAAAGTCTCCGCGCAAATACAGAAGTTCATCACAGGGACATAATGCAAACGACGTTTGGCACCGGACAGCCAGGCAAGGAAAACTCGGATCTGGCCTTCACCGATCCGTTGACCGGGCTTGGCAACCATCGTCGCTTCTTCGACAAGGTCGATCGCCTGATCAGCGACCGGGCCGACGATCCTGCGCCCTTCACGGTCGGCATCCTCGACCTCGACGGCTTCAAACCGATCAACGACCTGTTTGGCCATAAGGCAGGCGACGATATATTGGTCCAGGTGGCAATGCGGCTGCGCGCCTCGATGGACGGCTACTCCACCGTGTGCCGCATCGGCGCCGACGAATTCGCCTTCCTCTATCCGATGGTGTTCTCGGAGGAGCAGGCGGCCGAGAAGTCGCGCATGCTGATCGAAATCCTGTCGGCGCCCTACGACGTCGGCGAGCGCACCGCCAGGCTGTCGGCTTCGGTCGGCTGCTCGCTGTTCTACTCCGGCGACGAGACCACCGAGATCCTGATCAACAAGGCCGAGACCGCGCTCTACCACGCCAAGCGTTCGGGCCGCGGCCGCGTCGTCGTCTACACACGCGAGATGGAAGAGGCGGCCAAGCGCGTCACCCGCATCGAGCAGGCGCTGCGCCGCGCCGTCTCGGCCGGCGAGGTCGAGCCGCATTTCCAGCCAATCGTCGACCTGAACAGCCGCCGCACCATCGGCTTCGAGACGCTGGCGCGCTGGACCGACCGCGACCTCGGCGTCGTGCCGCCATCTGTCTTCATCCCGATCGCAGAGGAGCGCGGCATCATCGGCCCGCTGTCGCAGCTGGTGTTGCGCAAGGCGACCGAGGCGGCGCGCTGCTGGCCGAGGGAACTGTTCCTATCCTTCAACCTGTCGCCCTCGCAGCTCGTCGACCAGAACACCGGCCTGCATATATTGGCGATCCTTGAGCGCACCGGCTTCGACCCGCGCCGGTTGGAAATCGAGATCACCGAGACCGGCCTGATGAACGATCCGGCTTCGGCGGAAAAGATACTCGAGGATCTGCGCCGCGTCGGCATCCGCGTCTCGCTCGACGATTTCGGCACCGGCCAATCGTCGCTCGGCCGCCTGCGTGAATTCCATTTCGACAAACTCAAGATCGACCGCGCCTTCGTCTCCTCGATCCTCGACGACCGGCCGTCGGAGCACATCATCCGCGCCATACTCGCCATGTGCGAGGGGCTCGGCATGGATGTCGTGGCCGAAGGCATCGAGGAAGAGGCGCAGGCCGACCGCCTGGTCCAGTTCGGCTGCGCCGGCGGCCAGGGTTATCTGTTCGGCAAGCCGGCCGATGCCGACGCCACGCTCGGCTATCTGCGCGATTCCTATCGCGGCGCGCTCTACGCCAAGGCGATCTGACCGCGCTTTTCCAGCCGCTCAATGGACCGGCTGCCGCCGCGCTGGCGGCGCGCCGATCATTTGTCAGACATTTGCCGGAAATCCGACGTTTCTCCCCTTGCCCCCACGCTTTGTCTGGCTAGGATGCGCGCCGGCCAAAGGGAGACGGAAAATCATGATGCCATCGGCGCGTTTCGCCGACCTCGACGGCGCCTCGGTGCTGATCACCGGCGGCGGATCCGGCATTGGCGCCGCGCTGACCGAAGGGTTCTTGCGCCAGGGCGCCAAGGTCGCCTTCATCGACATCGCCGACAAGTCGAGCACCGCGCTTGCCGACCGCCTGGAACAGGAGCTTGGCCGACGCCCGCTCTACATACGGGCCGACCTGCGCCACATCGAGGTGCTGCGCGCCGCCGCGGCGAAGGCCGCTGATGCGCATGGCGATGTCACGGTGCTGATCAACAATGCAGCGCTCGACGACCGCCATGCGGTCGAAGACGTCACCGCCGATTACTGGGACAACAACCTCGCCATCAATCTCAGACCGCATTTCTTCACGGCGCAGGCGGTGGCGCCGGGCATGAAACGGGCCGGCGGCGGCTCGATCATCAACTTCACCTCGACCTCCTACCTGATCAACCACCCCGACATGCCAGCCTATACCGCCGCCAAGGCGGGCATTCTCGGCCTGACCAAGGGCCTCGCCGGCAAGCTTGGCGCCGACCGCATACGCGTCAACGCGGTGGCACCCGGCTGGGTCATCACCGAACGCCAGCGCGAGCTCTGGGTCACCGATGAAGGGTTGAAGGCCCATGTCGCCAAGCAGTGCATCAAGGACGTCATGCAGCCGGACGACATAGTGGGCACAGTGCTGTTCCTGGCATCGGACGCCTCGCGCATGCTGACCGCCCAAATGCTGATCGTCGACGGAGGTTTCCTATGAGCACAGCCCCCGCGGTCGCTGCGCTGGATTGGGGCACAACCAGGCTGCGCGCCTGGCTGCTCGACGATGCCGGCAAGGTGCTTGCCGAGCGGCGCGGCGACGACGGATTGATCACCGCGCGCGAAAAAGGTTTTTCGACCGTGCTGGAAGGCCACTTGGCCGCCATGGGCGCGCCGCAGGCGCTGCCGGTAATCATCTGTGGCATGGCCGGTTCGCGCCAGGGCTGGATCGAGGCGCCCTATGTGGACGTGCCGTCACCGATCGACGCGATCCTGCGGGGTGCGGCCCGCATCGAGGGCGAGCGCCGCGACATCCGGATCGTGCCGGGCCTGGCGCAGCGGCTGGCCGATGCGCCGGATGTGATGCGCGGCGAGGAAACTCAGCTTGCCGGCGCCGGTTTGCCGGCAAAGGGAAGGCATCTCGTCTGCATGCCCGGTACGCATTCGAAATGGGTTTCGGTCGAGGACGGCGCGGTCGCCGGCTTCGGCACCTGGCCGACCGGCGAGCTGTTCTCGGTGCTTGCCGCGCATTCGATCCTGAAACATTCGCTGGGCGAACACCCGGCGCCGGTCGCCGCCCACAGCCCGTTCTTCCGGCAATGGTGCGAGCGGGCCTTGGGCGAGGGCGGCGACGTCACCTCGAAACTGTTCGCCATCCGCGCCGCCGGGCTGCTGCAGGATCTGAAAGCCGAAGAGGCGGCGGCGGCGTTGTCAGGGCTCTTGATCGGCGGCGAGATCGCTTCGGCGAAGCGGCGCTATGGCGCAAGCGAGGCGCCTGTGGCGCTGGTCGCCTCCGGCGCGCTGGCGACGCTTTACGGTTCCGCGCTGGGTTTTGCCGGGCTTGCCTTTCGCACCGTCGACGCCGATGAAGCGGTGCGCGCCGGCCTTGTCGAGGCGGCGCGCGAGAACGGCATGATTGGAGACGCTCGATGAGCCAGACCGCACCCTTCCCGAAGCTGAAGCGCGGCCTTGTCGCCATCCTGCGCGGCCTCAAGCCGTCGGAAGCGATCCCGATTGGCCAGGCGCTGTTCGACGCCGGCATCGAGGCGATCGAGGTGCCGCTTAATTCGCCGGAGCCGTTTTCCTCGATCACCCGGATCGTCGAGGTTCTTCCGAAGACCGCGCTGGTCGGCGCCGGCACGGTGCTGACCGGCGCCGATGTCGACGCCTTGCATCTGGCCGGCGGCAAGTTGCTGGTCAGCCCCAACATCGATGCCGAGGTCATGGGCCGCGCCATGCAGCATGGCATGGTCACCATGCCCGGCGTGTTCACGCCGACCGAGGCTTTCCTGGCGATCCGGCTCGGCGCCTCGGCGCTGAAGTTTTTTCCGGCAAGCGTGCTCGGCGCGTCCGGCATTGCCGCCATCCGCGCCGTGCTGCCGGCGACGACGCCGATCGGCGCGGTCGGTGGCGTCTCCGACAAGGACTTTGCCGGCTACAAGGCGGTCGGCGTCAGTGTCTTCGGGTTGGGGTCGAGCCTCTACAAGCCCGGCGCGACGGTCGAGGATGTGGCTGAGCGCGCCCGCGCCGCGGTCGCGGCCTGGGATGAAGCCTTCGGAGGATGACAATGGACGGCGTTTCGGTGTTTTCCGACCACATCTGCGAGCTCGGCGAGGGGCCGAGCTACGATCCCGCCACCCACACGCTGTTCTGGTTCGACATCGTCAACGGCAAGCTGGTCGAAAAGCCGCTCGACGGCGCATTGAAGGTGCATGACCTCGGCGTCATGGCCAGCGCCATCGCCGTCATCGACGACAAGCGCCAGTTGATCGCCACCGAGACGGGGCTGCAGGTCCGCGACGTCGCGACCGGCAGGCTGACCTTGCACACGCCGATCGAGGCCGACGATCCGCTGACCCGCTCCAACGATTCTCGCGTCCATCCCTGCGGGGCGTTGTGGACCGGCACGATGGGCAAGGGCGAGGAGAAAGGCGCCGGCTCGATCTACTGGTTCTTCAAGGGCGAATTGCGCCGGCTGTTTTCCGGCATCACCGTGTCGAATTCGATCTGCTTTTCCGGGGACGGCACGATCGCCTATTACACCGACACGGCGACCGGGTTGCTGATGCGAGTCGCCTGCGATCCGGCGACCGGCCTGCCGACGGGCGAAGCGAAAGTCTTCGTCGATCATCGCGCCTCGAAAGGTTATGTCGACGGCTCGGTCGTCGACCGCGACGGCGTGCTGTGGAACGCCGTCTGGGGCGGCAAGGCGGTCAAGGCCTATGCGCCCGACGGAACGCTGCTGCGCGAGATTGCCATGCCGGTGACCCAGCCTTCCTGCCCGGCCTTTGTCGGCGCCAAGGCCGACCGGCTGGCGGTGACCTCGGCCTGGAAAGGTAAGGACGAGAAGCAGCGCAAGCTCGATCCGCAGGCGGGCATGACCTTCCTGCTCGACATTCCGGTCAAAGGCCGCTTCGAGCCTCGCGTGCTGATCGCCTGACGGCAACGGTTCCGGCGCTGTCACGCAACCGCCCGTGCCGGTCGGTTTCCCGCAAGCCGATCGCCGGGACCGTGCGATGGTAGCGCCCTGAATCTGACCAGGGCAGTCCGTTCCATGCCGCATGACAAGCCGACCCTCATCCTCGTCTACGAGCCGGAAAAGGCCTGTCTCGATCGGCTGTCCGCCGACGGCTACCCGGCGGATCGCGCCCTGGAGATCTCGTCGTACCTGGCGCAGTCGACAGATCTCAAGCCGGAGTTCGGGCTGCTGACCGAGGCTTGCGAAAAGCGCGGCCTCGCTTTCCAACCTGTCGAGCTCGACGATGCCTCGGCGGTGCTGGCAAGGGCCGATCCCGAAAAAACGCTGGTCTGGACGCTGACCGACGGCGTCGCCTATTTTCGCGGTGGCGCCTCGCCGGCGCTGGCGCGGCTGAACGGCCTGCGCACCATCGGCGCCGACGATTCGCTGTTCGCGCTCTGCCAGGACAAATTGCGTTGCGGCGCCGTGCTCGGCGCGCTCGGCCTGCCGGCGCCGCAGGCCGGTCTGGCGCGAAACGGCGAATGGCTGGCCGAGCCGCCGGCTTCGGCCAAAGGCTGGTTCGTCAAGCCCAACCGTCTCGGCTCCAAGATCGGCATCTGGCCGGATTCGCGCATCGCCGATCTCGGCCACGCTCTGGAGCTTAGCCGGCGCGTCTTTTCGCATTATCGCGACGATGTCGTCGTCCAGCCTTATGTCGCCGGCCGCAACGTGCGGGCGAGCTTCCTTGGTGTGAAGCCGGAAACCGGCGTCGAGGCCCTGGGCATCTTCTTCGTCGATTCCGGCGGCGACTTTCAGACCATGGCCGACTCGCTGGCGCTCTATGGCGATACCGGCCAGGCGGCGAAGGACGCCGGCACCTATGTCGAGCCGGAATTGGAGCCGGTCGGCGCCAGCCAGCCGGGGGCCGACCGCAAAATCCGCGCCATCGCGCACAAGCTGATCGCCGG
Source organism: Mesorhizobium sp. CU3 (assembly GCF_006442965.1). GTDB lineage: Bacteria > Pseudomonadota > Alphaproteobacteria > Rhizobiales > Rhizobiaceae > Mesorhizobium. Next base: position 8,804 of record NZ_VFWX01000006.1, read on the forward strand.
GCTTGGCTTGCGCGATGTCTTTTCCGTCGATTTCCGGGTCGAGGCCGACGACACCGTCCATCTCATCGAGTTCGAGGTCTGCCCCGGCCTGCCCTGCTTCGACTTCCGTGACTATTGCCGCAAGCAATGGGGCATGGGCCTTGCCGACGCTATGGCGGAAACTGCGGCGCAGCGGCTGACGTCGCGACCTTCATGATTGGTCGAGACCCGTGCCATGCGCAGCATGGCTTGCCGCGGTCTTCACGGGCTTGTGCGTCGGAGAAGCGACGTAACCGGCGGACCCTGCCACATTTTGAACACAAACCCCACGTCAGTAGCGTTATACCATAACGGATCGGGTTCATTCGAACCCTGACTGAGGAGCTCCAAGGATGCGTTCCATCCCCTTCTTCGCCGCATTGCTGGTTGCAGCGCCGCTGCTTGCCGGCACCGCCGCGCGAGCCGAGGACAAGCTGAACGTTGTGGCGGCGGAGAATTTCTACGGCGATCTCGCCCGGCAGATCGGCGGCAGCCATGTCTCGGTGACCAGCATCCTTTCCAATCCCGACGATGATCCGCATCTGTTCGAGAGCAGCCCGTCGACGGCGCGCACCATCGCCGATGCCAAGGTCATCATCTACAACGGCGCCGACTACGATCCCTGGATGGACAAGCTCCTGTCCGCCTCGGCCAAGCCCGAGCGCACCACCATCGTCGCCGCCGACCTGATCGGCAAGAAACCGGGCGACAATCCGCATCTCTGGTACAACCCGGCGACGCTGCCGGCGGTCGCCAAGGCGCTGGCGGACGATCTGGCGAAGCGCGATCCCGCCAACGCCGCGGACTATGAAGCCAACCTGACGAAATTCCAGTCTTCGCTGGCCGCGATCGACAAGGAAATCGCCGACGTCAAGAAAACCTATGCCGGTACCGAGGTGACCGCCACCGAGCCGGTTTTCGGCTACATGGCGGAAGCCCTCGGCCTGAAGATGCTGAATTACGACTTCCAGGTGGCATTGATGAACGACGCCGAGCCGAGTCCCAGCCAGGTGGCAGCGTTCGAGAACAGCCTGAAGGATGGTTCGGCCAAGATCCTGTTCTACAATTCGCAGGTGACCGACGAGGCCACGACGAGGCTGCTCGACATCGCCAAGCAGAACAAGGTCACCGTCATCGGCGTGACCGAGACCGAGCCGGCGGGCAAGACGATCCAGACCTGGTTCGGCGGCCAGCTCGACGAAGTCCAGAAAGCGCTCGCAGCCCGTACGCAATGAGCGCAGTCGCATTCGATAGAGTCACGCTGAGTTATGGGGGGCGTCGGGTACTTTCCGACGTCTCCTTTTCGATTGCGCAAGGCGCCTTTGTCGGCCTCCTCGGCGCCAACGGCGCCGGCAAGACGACCATGCTGCGCGCGATCCTCGGCCTCGTCAGGCCGGAGGGTGGCGCCATATCGGTGCTCGGCCGGCCGCCGAGCCGCGGCAACCCCTCCATCGGCTATATGCCGCAGGCGCGACGCGCCCTGGCCGATATCGGCATCAGCGGCCTCGACTTCGTGCTGAGCGCCGCCGGCGGGCATCGCTGGGGCTGGCCGGCGCCTTCCGCCGCCGAGAAGGAGGCAGCCTGGAAAGCGCTCGAAGAGGTCGGCGCCGCCGACCTTGCCCGGCGGCCGCTGACGCAGCTCTCCGGCGGCGAGCGCCAGCGCATCCTGATCGCCCAGTCGCTGATCGGTGATCCCAAATTGCTTTTGCTCGACGAGCCGCTGATCAGTCTCGACGCAGCGCATCAGCGCACGATCATCGACCTGGTCCACGACGTCGGCGAACGGCTCGGCATCGCGGTGCTGTTCTGCTCGCACGAGATCAATCCGCTGCTGCGCGCGGTCGACCGCGTGCTCTATCTCGGCAACGGCAAGGCGGCGATCGGCAGCGTCGACGAGGTCATCAGCGGGCCGGTGCTGTCGAAGCTGTACGGCACCCACATCAATGTGGTCCGGGTTGCCGGACGCATCTTCGTCATGGCCGACGATGTCGAACTGGAGAGCGGGGCGCATGTCCACGATCTTTGACTATGAATTCATGCGCAATGCCTTCTATGCCTGCACGATCGTCGGCATCGTTGCCGGCGCCGTCGGCTATTTCATCGTGCTCAGGGGTCAGACCTTCGCCGGCCATGCGCTTGCCCATGTCGGATTTCCCGGAGCGACCGGAGCCGGCCTGATCGGGCTTTCGCCCTTCTTCGGCCTGACCGTGTTCACCATCGCCGCCGGCATCGGCATCGGCCTGCTCGGTGAGCGCGCGCATCGCGACGTCGCGATCGGCATCGTGCTGACGCTGTCGCTCGGCCTCGGCCTGTTGTTCCTGCATTTCTACACCGCCTTCGCTTCGCAGGCGACGAATGTGCTGTTCGGCAATGTGCTCGGCATCAGCCTGCGCACCGTCATCGTGCTCGCCGTGCTCGGCGCGGCCATCCTTGTCGCGCTCGTGGCGATCGCCCGGCCGCTGCTCTTCGCCAGCCTGCAGCCGGAACTTGCGGAAGCGCGCGGCGTGCCGCTCAACCTCGTCTCGACCCTGTTCATGGTGCTTGTCGCGGTCGCGACGGCCGAGGCGGTGCAGATCGTCGGCGTGCTCCTGGTCTTCGCGCTGATGGTGGCGCCGGCGGCAACGTCGCTGAGACTGACGCGCGGCGTGCTCGCCGGCATCGGGGTCTCGATGGCGCTGGCCGTCGTCACCGCCTGGATCAGCCTGTCGCTCGCCTTCCTGACCGACTGGCCGACGAGCTTCTGGATCACGGCGCTGGGCGCCGTCGGCTATCTTGCCAGCGGTCTGGTCCAACAATCGCCGTCGCGCCGGGATCTCGTTTCGAAGGCATAGCCAATTAGCCTTGCCGCCGCGCGGGCCATGCACGAATTCCGCCACCGGTCTCCGGCGAATCCCGGTCGATGTCAGACCCCCTCGACCAGCACGATTTCGCCGTCGGCAACCTTCTGGCGGATGGCGACGGCCCGCTGGTATTCGGGCGAGTGGTAGCAGTCATGCGCCGCCGCGAGCGTTTCGAACTCGATGATGACGTTGCGGGCGCGTCCCGGCCCCTCGGCCTTTTCATGCTCGCCGCCGCGCGCCAGGAATTTCGCGCCGAAGCGCTCGAAGGCCGGCTTGGCGGCGGCGACATAGTCCTTGTAGCCCTCGGCGTCGCGCACATCGACACGGGCGACCCAATATCCCTTTGGCATTGTTTTTCTCCGGTTTTGAAATGTCAGGCGGTGCGCATTTCGGCGAGGATCGCCTCTGCCGCCGCGCGCCGGTCCGGCGCGGCGACGACCGGGCGTGCGACGACGAGATGGCTGGCGCCTGCGCGGATCGCTTCGGCCGGCGTCATCACGCGCTTCTGGTCGCCATGGTCGCTGCCGGCGGGGCGGATGCCCGGCGTCACCACCGCCATGTTCGGCCCGACGATGCGGCGCACGGCGGAGGCTTCGCCGGCCGAGCAGACGATGCCGCCCATGCCGGCATGCAGCGCCTGTTCGGAGCGCCTGAGCACCAGCGTGTGCGGGTCGTATTCGTAGCCGGCGTCGATCATGTCCTGTTCGTCCATCGAGGTCAGCACCGTCACCCCAAGCAGGCACAGATCGCTGCCCCTGGCCGCTTCCACGGCGGCGCGCATCGCTTTCGGGTAGGCATGCAGCGTCAGCATCGAGACACCCATCTTGACGATGTTCTCGACACCCTTGGCCACCGTGTTGTCGATGTCGAGCAGCTTCATATCGAGGAACACCTTGGTGCCGCCGCTCGCCAGCTCGCGGGCGAAGTCCAGCCCGCCGGCGAAGGCGAGCTGATAGCCGATCTTGTAGAAGGAAACGGCGCCGTCGAGCTCGCGCACCGCCTTCTCGGCCTCCTTCAGCGTCGGGACATCGAGGCCGACGATGAGCCTGTCCCTCATTTCGTGCGGCTGGATCATGCTCCGATCCTGGTCGATTTCATACGCGAGGTTTCGATCAGCGTGCGGCATAGATGCTCCATCGATCTGGTCAGTCGTTCGTCCCTGAAATTTCCGTCGCCGTCGAAGGCGCTGCCGCCTTCGGGAACCGAGCACTCCGGCGTAACCACTTCCATCTGGCAGCGCACCAGCACGGCGCGCAGGTGGTTGATGCAGCGTATGCCGGCGAAATGTCCGTTGGAAGACGAGCAGAGGCCGGCGACCTTGCCGACCAGCGGCTTGAGCGAGCGGCCGCCGTCGGTGCGCACGCGGCTGACCCAGTCGATGCTGTTCTTGAGCAGCGGCGGGATCGAGCCGTTATATTCGGGCGTGACGATCAGGATGCCGTCATGCGCGGCGATCTGCCGGCCGAGCTTCACGGCGCTGTCCGGAACGCCTTTTTCCTTTTCCAGATCCTCGTCCCTGATCGGCAGCGGATAATCGCCGAGCGAGATGCGCGTCACTTCCGCGCCCTGCATGGCGAGTCCCTTCTGCGCCACATCGGCGGTCCGGCCGCTATAGGCGCCGATCCGGACCGAGCCGGCGAAGACGAGGATTTTCGGAATGACCGGCATCGAATCCTCTTGCTGTCAAGGCAGCTATAGGCGATGCGCGGGCTGAATCAATAGCTGAGATCGTGTAGGGCTTCCGACTCGGCGACGTCAAAGCTCAGTATCGGCGGGAGAGTCCTCTAGTTCGAAGATCGCCTGGATGACGGCCTGCCGGCCTCTTGCCGATTTGACCAACATGGCCATCCACATCCGTCGGTTATCTTTCGTGGCGACAACGATCTGAAACGGCTGTCCTCTGTAGGAGCCACCAGAGTCGGACCCCCATTGCCCCTGGCCCTTTGCGGATAGCCCGCCAGCTTGGTCTGGGATAACCGTTGCTGTCCATCCGTTATTTGCTGTCACCGACAGCGCATTGCCGTGCCCCTCAATCGACACCCGACAGGTCTCACAAGCTCCAGCGTTCGAGGCGACCTGTCGCCAGTGCCCTCGGAGGGGGATAGGGTCGGCGGCCAACGGCGATGTTGCCAAAGATGCCGAAAGCAATAACAACAACAAGGAATACATCTGGCGCAAGGGGAGGCTCCTTTGGCATCTGTATTCCACTAGCAGCCAGCAGTTTCTTTATTTTTGCGATTAAACCTCGAATTGTATGGAAGGCGATCTTGGTCTGCCTACATCCAGCTCCGGGGAGAGGCCCGAATCGTCAATCAGTTGCCGTTGCTACGCCGGTAGATCCACAGCTGTGTCGGCGGGATGTTGCGGATGATGAAGTCGAAATGCTCGACCTTGTAGTCGCCGCGGCCAGCCGGGATCGGCGACAGCGGGCCGTAGGTCAGCTGCACGATCGGCCGCCCGGCGGGAATGCGGTCGAGCAGGCTTTCGATATAGGCGATGCGCTGGGCGACCGGGAAGTTGAGCAGCGGCACGCCGGAGACGACCGAATCGAACACCATGTCGCGCTTGTCGCCGAGCGTGGCGTTGAGATTGAAGGCGTCGCCCTCGATGACGTTGACGCCGGGATAGAGGCCGCGCAAATGGCGCACGAAATCGGTCGAATATTCGACCGCGTAGAGGTTTTCGGGCTTCACGCCCTGGGCGAGGATGGCGCGGGTGATGACACCGGTGCCTGGGCCGACCTCGAGCACCGGCAGGCCGGACTTCGGATTGACGATGGAGGCCATCTTGCGCGCGGTGATGGAGCTGGTCGGGACGATCGACCCGACCGTCTTCGGCTTGTCGATCCAGCCCTTGAAGAACTTCAGCTCGTCGTCGAATTTCTCGGCCAGCGCTTTGCGCAATCCGGGACTACGTGCCATCGCGAGCTCTCCTCAATGCTCAGCCCCCGACCCGCTACTTAACAGTTGGGTGGGACAAGGCAAGGCGTCAAGCTGGCATAAGATGTTGATGACGCTTGGGAAGCGTTGGTTCCCGGGAGCTTTGCCGAACGGGGGCAAGGTCTCAGCGCTCGCCGAACGACTCGAAAAAGTCCTTCATGCGGGCAAAGAAGCCGCTCGACTGGGGCGAGTTGTCCTTGGAGGACAACTGCTCGAACTCCTCCAGCAGCTCGCGCTGGCGGCGCGTCAGGTTCTGCGGCGTCTCGACCGCAGTCTGGATATAGAGGTCGCCGACATTGGGCTGACGCAGCACCGGCATGCCCTTGCCCTTCAGCCGGAACTGGCGGCCGTTCTGGGTGCCTTCGGTCACCTTCACCTTGGTCTGCGTGCCGTCGAGCGTGGTCACCTCGAAGGAGCCGCCAAGGGCGGCCGTCGTCATCGAGATCGGCACCTTGCAGTAAAGGTCGGCGCCGTCGCGCTGGAAGAATTCGTGCGGCTTGACCGCCAGGAAAATGTATAGGTCGCCGGACGGCCCGCCGCGCAGGCCGGCCTCGCCCTCATTGGCAAGGCGGATGCGGGTGCCGTCCTCGATGCCGGCCGGGATGTTGACCGACAGCGAACGCTCCTCGGTGACGCGGCCCTGGCCGGCGCATTTCGGGCAGGGGTCCTTGATGGTCTGGCCGCGGCCCTGGCATTGCGGGCAGGTGCGCTCGATCGAGAAGAAACCCTGCGTGGCGCGCACCTTGCCGTGGCCGTGGCACATGGCGCAGGTCGCCGGCTGGGTGCCTGGCTTGGCGCCGCTGCCGGCGCATTCAGTGCAGGAGAGCGAGGCAGGCACATGGATCTGCGCCGTCTTGCCGGAGAAGGCTTCCTCGAGCGTGATCTCCATATTGTAGCGCAGGTCGGCGCCGCGCTCGCGGCCGCCGGAAGAGCGGCGCTGGCGGCCGCCCATCATGTCGCCGAAGATATCCTCGAAGATGTCGGCGAAGCCGCCGGCGCCGAAACCATGGGCGGCGCCGTTCATGCCGCCCTGCTCGAAGGCGGCGTGACCAAAACGGTCGTAAGCCGCGCGCTTCTGCGGGTCCTTCAGCGTCTCGTAGGCTTCGTTGATTTCCTTGAACTTGTGCTCGCAGGCATGGTCGCCAGGGTTGCGGTCGGGATGGAACTGCATGGCGAGCTTGCGGAAAGCGCTCTTGAGTTCCTTCTCGTCGGCGCCTTTTTGCACGCCCAGCGTTTCGTAGAAATCAGCTTTCATTTTTTCCCGCTGTCCGGATGCTCAATGTCTTGAAGCATTGTTGGCGTCGTTTGCCGGCACTGGTTCGATTTAGGAGCGATATTGTCCGGATACTAGTGGGCAGCCCGGATCGCGAAGTGTTTTTCCGTCACTTTTTCTAATTGGGTTGCAAAAAAGCCCGGCTTTGCGCCGGGCTTTTCGCATAATTTGCCGTCAGCCGGCTCAGGCCGACTTCTTCTTGTCGTCGTCTTCGTCGATTTCCTCGAAGTCGGCGTCGACCACATCCGAGTCCTGGGCGGCGTCCGCCTTGGCATCGGCTTCGGCCGCTTCCTTCTGCGAGGCCTCGTACATGGCCTGGCCGAGCTTCATCGAAGCCTCGGCGAGCGACTGCGACTTGGCCTCGATGTCGGCCACGTCGTCGCCCTCGGTGGCGCTCTTCAGCGCGGCGATGGCGTCGGCGATCGCGGTGCGCTCGGTCTCGGAGACCTTGTCGCCATAGTCCTTGAGCGACTTCTCCGCCGAATGCACCAAAGCCTCGGCCTGGTTGCGGGCCTCGACCAGCGCACGGCGCTTCTTGTCCGCCTCGGCATTGGCCTCGGCGTCCTTGACCATCTTCTCGATGTCGGCGTCGGACAGGCCGCCGGACGCCTGGATGCGGATCTGATGCTCCTTGCCGGTGCCCTTGTCCTTGGCCGAGACGTTGACGATGCCGTTGGCGTCGATGTCGAAGGTGACCTCGATCTGCGGCACGCCGCGCGGGGCCGGCGGAATGCCGACTAGGTCGAACTGGCCGAGCATCTTGTTATCGGCGGCCATTTCGCGCTCGCCCTGGAAGACGCGGATGGTCACAGCCGACTGCGAGTCCTCGGCGGTCGAGAAGGTCTGGCTCTTTTTGGTCGGGATCGTCGTGTTGCGCTCGATCAGGCGGGTGAACACGCCACCCAGCGTCTCGATGCCCAGCGACAGCGGCGTCACGTCAAGCAGCAGCACGTCCTTGACGTCGCCCTGCAGCACGCCGGCCTGGATGGCGGCGCCGAGCGCCACGACCTCATCGGGGTTCACACCCTTATGCGGCTCCTTGCCGAAGAACTGCTTCACGATCTCCTGGATCTTGGGCATGCGGGTCATGCCGCCGACCAGGACCACTTCGTCGATCTCGCCGGCCTTCAGCCCGGCATCCTTGAGCGCCGCCTTGCAGGGCTCGATGGTGCGCTGGACGAGATCATCGACCAGCTGCTCGAACTTGGCGCGCGTCAGCTTCATCGTCAGGTGCTTCGGCCCGGTGGCGTCGGCGGTGATGAAGGGCAGGTTGATCTCGGTCTGCGTCGTCGACGACAGCTCGATCTTGGCCTTTTCGGCCGCTTCCTTCAGACGCTGCAGAGCGAGCTTGTCGTTCTTCAGGTCGATGCCCTGTTCTTTCTTGAACTCGGCCGCCAGGTACTCGACGAGCCGCATGTCGAAGTCCTCGCCGCCGAGGAAGGTGTCGCCATTGGTCGACTTCACCTCGAAGACGCCGTCGCCGATTTCGAGCACGGAAATGTCGAAGGTGCCGCCGCCAAGGTCATAGACGGCGATGGTCTTGCCGTCCTTCTTTTCCAGGCCGTAGGCAAGCGCCGCCGCGGTCGGCTCGTTGATGATGCGCAGCACTTCGAGGCCGGCGATCTTGCCGGCGTCCTTGGTGGCCTGGCGCTGGGCGTCGTTGAAATAGGCCGGAACGGTGATGACCGCCTTCTCGACCTTCTCGCCGAGATAGGCTTCCGCCGTTTCCTTCATCTTCTGCAGGATCATGGCCGAGATCTGGCTGGGCGACTGCTTCTTGCCGCCGGCCTCGACCCAGGCGTCGCCATTGTCGCCCTTGACGATCTTGTAGGGGACAAGCTTCTTGTCCTTCTCCGTCACCGGGTCGTCATAGCGGCGGCCGATCAGGCGCTTGACCGCGAAGATGGTGTTTTCCGGATTGGTGACCGCCTGGCGCTTGGCCGGCTGGCCGACGAGACGTTCGCCGTCATTGGAGATGGCGACGATGGAAGGCGTGGTGCGCGCGCCTTCAGCGTTCTCGATCACCTTGGGGTCCTTGCCATCCATGATGGCGATGCAGGAATTGGTGGTGCCGAGATCGATACCGATTACTTTTGCCATTGTTCTGGTCTCTCCTCTAAGCAGGCTCTCAGGACCCTGATAAGGCGTTCCAACGAAAGCCCCTGTTCACTAGAAATACCGCCAGGCGCCCGGTTTGCGGGGCTGAACGGCTTGGCGCGTATATAAGAACAGGCTGCACGGCGCGCAAGCATTCTGCGCAAGGCGTTCGCGATCCCTGTTCCCTGTGGGGAAAAGGCCTAAACCACGCGTATCGCAGCCGATTTGCCGTCCGGAACGGCCGGGTTTGCCGATTCCGCTACCGGCAAAATCGTCGCAGCGACCGCAATCAGTCCCCGAAAGCCTGCTCGCAAAGCGCCCGGAGCCTTGGAAAGATGGCCTTTCCGCCGGCGATGATCTGCGTTCCCTGGCCAAGCACCGTCTTCGGATCAGCCTTGAGCACCGCGCCGCCAGCCTCTTCGACCAGAAGCATGCCGGCAAGGCAATCCCAGGCGTTCATGTGCTCCTCGACATAGCCGAGCAGGCGGCCGGACGCGGCATAGGCGAGCATAAGCGCGCCGGACGCGTTGCGATAGAAGACGCCACCCTCGGCCATGATCAGGGCGACCAGCACGGCTACATGCGCGGTATCGGCCCGGTTCGAAAGTCCGGTGCCGACCGAGCCTTCGGTAAGCGCGGCGGCGCTGCTTGCCCGGACCGGTCGCCCGTTGACGAAGGCGCCGCCGCCGAGGCGGCCATAAAAAGTCTCGCCGGTCGACGGCTCGTGGATGACGCCGACAACCGTCTCGCCCTGCCTGGCGCAGGCGATGACCACGCACCAGGCCGGAATGCCGCGCACGAAATTGGCAGTGCCGTCGATCGGATCGATCACCCAGACGTCGCCGGTCTTGCCGGTCACCGCCGCGTGCTCCTCGCCGACGATGCCGTCGCCGGGATAGGCTTCCGCGATCGCCGCGCGGATGAACAGCTCGACCTCGCGGTCGGCCTCCGAGACCATATCCTGGTGGCCCTTGCTCTCGACGGTCAGGTTCTCGAGGTCGCGAAAATATTTCAACCCGAGCTCGCCGGCGCGGCGCGCCAGGTCGATGGCAAAATGCATGCGGTCGTCGAGGTCTTGGGTCATTGGGGGGGCTCGCGTTAGAGCAATTCCAGGAAAAGTGTGAAGGGGTTTTCCGTAGGAATTGCGTTTAAACAAAGAGGAGGGAGCCTGCCCTTAGCAGACGAGTATGTCAGGCAAAAGCCGCCAAGGTCAGGCGGCTTTCGACATCGCCTTGTGGACGTCGGCGAGGATCTCGAAGGAGCGGACCCGCGCCGCGTGGTCGAAGATCTGCGCCGTCACCATCAATTCGTCGGCGCCGGTGCGGCGCACGAAAGCGTCGATGCCCTGGCTCACCGTTTCCGGGGAGCCGACGACGGCGCAGGACAGCGCCTGCGACAGCATGGTTTTCGCCATCGGATCGAGGTCGCGGTCGTAGCCTTCGACCGGCGGCGGCAATTGGCCCGGCCTGCCGCTGCGCAGATTGACGAAGGCCTGCTGCAGCGAGGTGAAGAGCAGCTTGGCTTCGGCGTCGGTCGGGGCGGCGAAGACGTTGAGGCCGAGCATGACATGGGGCTTGTCGAGCTGCGCCGAGGGCTGGAAGCGTGTGCGATAGACCTCCAGCGCATGGTCGAGTTCGGCCGGCGCGAAATGCGAGGCGAAGGCATAGGGCAGGCCGAGTAGCGCGGCAAGCTGCGCGCCATAGAGGCTGGAGCCGAGGATCCAGACCGGCACGGTCTGGCCCTCGCCGGGCACGGCGCGGATGCGCTGGCCTTCCTCGGCCGGCTGGAAATAGCCCATCAGTTCGACGACGTCCTGAGGGAAGTTGTCGCTGGCCTCCAGATTGCGGCGCAACGCTCGCGCCGTCATCATGTCGGTGCCCGGCGCGCGGCCGAGCCCAAGGTCGATGCGGCCTGGGAAAAGTGCCGCCAGCGTGCCGAACTGCTCAGCAATGACCAGCGGCGCGTGGTTGGGCAGCATGATGCCGCCGGCGCCGACGCGGATCGTCTTGGTGCCGCCGGCGACATGCGCGATGACGACCGAAGTGGCGGCGCTGGCTATACCCGGCATGTTGTGATGCTCGGCCAGCCAGTAGCGCTTGTAGCCCAGACGCTCGGCATGGCGGGCAAGGTCGAGCGAATTGGCAAGCGACTGCGAGGCATTGCTGCCTTGGCCGATCGGCGACAGGTCGAGAACCGAAAGCGCGGTCATTTCTCAGGTCTCCACGATATGTTTTTCCCGCAGCTTCGCCTCGAAGGCGGCGCGGTCCGGAATGAGGATGGCGAGCTGGCTTTCCAACATGTCGACGAGTTCGGCCGCGGTCGCGATCTCGCGCTGCTCGGTGCGGCCGCCGGCGTGATGGACCGACAGCCGGTTGTTGCGCAGCGCATAGCGCCGGTCCGGCAAAGCACGGGCGGCGACCAGCGTCGACAGGAAATGCGAGCTCGGATGCGTCGACAGGAAATGGCTGGCGACGTGGTAGTCGACCTTATAGGCCTGGCTCAGGTCGAAGCGGTAGAGCGTGCGCCAATTGTCGGCACTATCGGCCCCGCCGATATTGGCCTGCAGGCGAAAGTCGTCGCCTGAGCCGGCAATACGGAAGGCCTCATGCGGCGTCTGCTGTTCGAGACCCGGCTCAAGCAGCAACGGCGCGGTCAGCGTCAGGCCGCCGAAGCCGACATCGGCGATATAGGTGCGTCCGCCGAGATCGATCCTGAGCAGCATGTGGCTGCGCGCAGTGACGGCGTCGTCCGGCTGGCCCCAGAGAACCCGCGCGGCGAGCCCGCCGACTGCAAAGCCCAGCGCTTCCAGCGCGTGCATGAAGACCAAATTGTGCTCGAAGCAATAGCCGCCGCGGCCCTGTCGGAAAATCTTGTCCTGCAGCGATGCGACATCGAGCCCGACCGAGACGCCCATCAGCGCATCGATGTTCTCGAACGGTATCGCCTGCGGGTGGGCCAAATGCAGCGCCCGCAGCGTGGCAAGCGAAGCATCCGTCGGCCCGCTGTAGCCGATGCGGGCGAAATAGGCATCGAGATCTAAGTTCATCGAGAGGCGGGTCCGGCGTGACCGGCCCGATATAGGCACTCACCAAGGGCGCCGCAAACAAAGGGCGGATTTTGGGATTGGGCCAGGGATTCAGGCGGTCTTTTGGTTGTTCGCCGGCGTCTCCTCGTCGGGCGCGAAACTCTGCTGCGCGGCGAGGAAATTGCCGACGGGGCTCAAGCCCTCGAAATGGTCGCAGAAGACTTTGATGACCACCAGCAGCGGCACCGCCATCAGCGCGCCGACGAAACCCCATAGCCACGACCAGAAGGCGATGGCGATGAAGATCGCCACCGCGTTGATCTCCAGCCTGCGGCCGACCACCATCGGCGTCACGAACTGGCCTTCGACGATGTCGCATAAAAGCACGAAGGCCGGCGCCAGCAGCGCGAAGGAGATCGAATCGAAGCTGATCAGCGCGATGACGCCGACCAGCATGATGGTCATGAGCGCGCCGACATAGGGCAGGAAGTTGAGCAGGGCGGCGGCCGCGCCCCAGACCAGCGGATTGGGCATGCCGAGCCCCCACAGGCCAAGCCCGATGACGGTGCCAAGGCCGGCATTGATGAGCGCGACTGTGAGCAGATAGTGCGAGATCTCGCGCTCGACGTCATAGACGACGCGCAGCGCCCGCTTCTTCTGGCTGAGGCTGGCGAAGGACTGCACGATCTTCTCGTAGAACAGCGTGCCGGAGGCGAGCAGGAACAGCGAAAGCACGAAGACGATGGTGATCGCGGTGCCGGCCTCCAATATATTGCCGGCAGCCGTCGACAGGATGCCGGACGGCGCCACCGCGACCTTCTGCACGCCCGGTTCCTGGGCGGTCTCGGTCAGCGCCTCCAGCTGATGCGCCAAATCCATCAGCCGTTCGAGCGGCCGCTTGAACTGCGCCAGCCGCTCGGTGAGCTGCTGGCCGATCGAATAGCTGTTGTTGATGAGGTCGATGACCGGGCCGCTGAGCAGGTAGCCCGCGGCGACGAAGACAAAGATGGAAAGCAGCACCAGAAGCGTCGCCGACACCACTTCCGGAATGCCGCGCTTCCTCAGGAAGCGGACGATGGGGGTCAGTGTCAGCGCTAGCAGGAAGGCGAGCATCACCGGCATGAAGAAGGCCCGGCCGAAATAGAGCGCGGCGGTCGCCATGAAGATGAAGATGCCGATGAGCAGCGAGCGCATCAGCCGCATATCGTTGCGTACCCCCTCGCGCGCCTCCGGCGTTTCGGCGACGCTGGCGCCCGAAGCGATCGTTTCGGTTTTCATCGGTTCCCTCGGCGGCACCGTAGCCGGTGCGATAGCCGGGGAAACGTGTTGAGCGTGCCAAGGTTCCGTTAGCGCCCGGTAACGGAACGACGTAACGGAACGACGCTCGTCAGGCCGCCGGGGCCGGGGCTATGACCTTCGCCGTTTCCTTGCGCACGATCGGCGCCACCTTGGTGCCGTAGAGCTCTATCGCCTTCATGATCTTGGCGTGCGGCATGGTGCCGATCGCCATCTGCAAGAGGAAGCGGTCGTTGTTGAAGATCTTGTGCTGGGCGACGATCTTTTCCGCCACCTGTTCGGGATTGCCGACGAAGAGAGCGCCGTTCGGACCGCGCGACTGGTCGAAATGGGCACGGGAGGTCGGACCCCAGCCGCGCTCGCGGCCAATGCGGTTCATCACCTCGGCCTGCGGGCCGTAGAAATCGTCGGCCGCCTGCTCGGTCGTGTCGGCGATGAAGCCGTGCACGTTGATGCTGGTGGCGAGCGAGGCCTGGTCGGTGCCAGCCCGTTTCGCCGCCTCGCGATAGACATCGAACAGCGGCGCGAAACGCGCCGGTTCGCCGCCGATGATGGCAAGCGCCAGCGGCAGGCCGAGCACGCCGGCGCGGGCGGCCGATTGCGGTGTGCCGCCGATGGCGATCCAGATCGGCAGCTTTTCCTGCAAGGGGCGCGGATAGACGCCGCGGCCGTTGATCGGCGCGCGTAAGCTCCCCTGCCACGTCACCTTGATCTGGTCGCGGATCGCCAGCAGCAAATCGAGCTTTTCGGCGAACAGCTCGTCATAGTCCTCGAGATTGTAGCCGAACAGCGGGAAGGATTCGATGAAGGAGCCGCGCCCGGCCATGATCTCGGCGCGGCCGTTCGACAGAAGATCGAGCGTCGCGAATTGCTGAAAGACGCGCACCGGATCGTCGGAGGATAGCACGGTGACGGCGCTGGTCAGCCGGATGCGCTTGGTGCGCTCGGCCGCCGCGGCCAGCGCCACCACCGGCGCCGAGGCGGCGTAGTCGGGGCGATGATGCTCGCCGAGGCCGAAGACGTCGAGGCCGACCTGGTCGGCCAGCTCGATCTCCTCGATCAGATTGCGCAGCCGCTCATGCGGGCCGATGGCGCCGGGACCGGGTTCCGGGCTGACATCGGCGAAAGTGTAGAGACCGAGTTCCATCTGCTGCATCCTGAGCTGTCATCTTGGCTTTGGGCTTCGGCGCTAGAGGTAGCGATGCACCGCGCCCCCCGCCAGTGGTGCGAACGGTGAACAGTCCATCGGCACTGGGCGTAGCTGCGCTGCAACAGCTCAGATTTTCATGGCTGGCATACCGATTTGGCGCTTGAACTCCCCGCTTTCGCGCGTATGTAAGCGTCGCGAATAGACTGCAAGGAAGTGGACTTGGCTATCTACAGGGAAAAAGACATTTTCGAGCGGCGCAATGCCGCGAACGAGGCAAAGAAGGCGCTGCTCGAGCGCTTCAAGGCAAAGCCGGCGGCGGACGATCCTGCCGTGCTGGCGCGCCAGGCCGAACGCAAAGCGATCCTCGCGGCCCGCGAAATCCGCGAAGCCGAGAAGGCAAGGCTGAAGCAGGAAAAGCTGGCGCGCGAAGCGGCCGAGAAGGCCGAGCGCGAAGCGGCTGCCGAAGCGGCCCGCATTGCAGCCGAAGAGGCTGCCGCGGCCGAGGCGAAGATCCGCGAAGCCGAAGAGACCGAGCGCATCTCGCGCCTGCTCTCCGACGAAGCCGAGCGCAAGGCCAAGCGCGATGCGCGCTACGCCGCCCGCAAGGCACGCGTCGGCCGGACCCCTCCGGGCTTCTCCGCGCGCTAACCGCCGGGTTCGTTCAAAAATGAATCAGGGTCGCCAAAAGCGGCCCTGATCGCGTTTGTCTTGAAGTCAGGCCACCAGCTTCAGCCCGACAATGCCGCTGACGATCAGACCGATGCAGGCAAGCCGCACCACGGTCGCCGGTTCGCCCAGCAGCCAGATGCCGAGCAGCGCCGTGCCGACGGTGCCGATCCCGGTCCACACCGCATAGGCCGTGCCCACGGGCAGCGTCTTCAGCGCCAGGCCGAGCAAGCCGAGGCTGACGACCATCGAGGCGACGGTGAGCACGGTCGGCAATGGTTTGGAGAAGCCGTCGGTATATTTCAGGCCGATCGCCCAGCCGATCTCGAACAGGCCGGCGAAAAACAGAAAAATCCAGGACATCGCAAGAACTCCGTCATTCCAGCATCGGTTGCGATGCTGGGGGCGGGTCGTCCCGGCCGGTTTTTCGGGGAAGCGAGGTCGTCCTCGCCCAGCAGATATAGGGAGCCTTATCCCCGATCAACAAAAACCGGCAGCATTCTCACGCCGCCGGTTTGAAACAATAAGCCGGATCGACTCGAGTCAGGCGGTTACTTTTCCTTGATGCGAATCGCCTTGACCGGCGGCGCCTTGAGCGCGGGGGCCGCTGCGGGCTTCTTGGCATCCTTCTTCGGCTTGCGGGCTTCCTTGCCTGCCTTCATCGCACCTTTAGCCATGATTCGCTCCTCCGATTGATGGACGCGAGGAGTGAAACAAGAGAAATGCCGGACTGCAAGAGGTTGCATCCGCTCATGAGGCCGGTCGGCCGGCTGTCAACCGATTTTCGGCGGCCAAACCTTGCTCGAGGTCCCGATTGTTGAACCTCGGGGCGCCCGATGCATTGCCTGTGGAGCTTCGGCCGGCCGGCCGCTAAGCTCGATGCATAAGTCGGGAAGTGGAAGCGGATGGCAGGGCATAGCGGTTCGAGACGGGTGATCTACGCCGCGCTGGCCGGCAACCTCGCGATCGCGCTGACCAAGTTCGCCGCGGCTCTCTTCACCGGTTCGTCCGCCATGCTGTCGGAAGGCGTGCATTCGCTGGTCGACACCGGCAATGGCGGGCTGCTGCTCTACGGCATGCATCGCGCCGCGCGTCCTGCAGACCGCACCCATCCGCTCGGCCACGGGCGCGAGCTCTATTTCTGGAGCTTCATCGTTGCGCTGCTGGTGTTCGCGCTCGGCGCCGGCGTCTCCTTTTATGAAGGCGTCATCCACATCATGGCGCCCGAGCCGGTCGTCAACGCCAAGGTCAACTATATCGTGCTCGGCCTCTCCTTCCTGTTCGAGGGCAGCTCCTGGCTGGTGGCGCTGAAGGAATTCCGACAGCAGAAGGGCCGGCAGGGCTGGCTGCAGGCCGTGCAGTCGAGCAAGGATCCGAGCGTCTATACCGTGCTGTTCGAGGACAGCGCCGCCTTGCTTGGCCTCATCGTCGCCTTCGCCGGCATATTGGCCGCGGAGTTGCTGGAGATGCCCAAGCTCGACGGCGTCGCCTCGATCGGCATCGCCGTCATCCTCGGCGCTACCGCCATCTTCCTGGCGCGCGAAAGCAAGGGCCTGCTGATCGGCGAGCCGGCCTCGCCCGACGTGCAGGAGAAGATGCTGGCGGTCGCGCAAAAAGACCCCGCCGTGCAGCGGGCGAACGGCGTTCTCACCGTCCACCTCGGGCCGCAGGAGATCGTCGCCGGCCTGAGCATCGAGTTCGAGGATCATCTCACCGCGCCGGAGATCGAGGCCTGCGTCGAGCGGCTGGAAGCGCGCTTCAAAAAGGAGATGCCGGAGGTCACCAGGCTGTTCGTCAAGCCGCAGACCGCTGGCACATGGGAGCAACGGCGCAAGGCCATCGCCGATGCCTCCGAGGGAGGATAGGCTTGGCGAAACTACAGGGAGGAATTCTTCGATGAGGATCGACGGCGGATGCCATTGCGGCGCGATTGCCTATGAAGCGGAGGTCGACCCGGAAAAGACCTCGATCTGCCACTGCACGGATTGCCAACAGCTGACAGGCACCGCGTTCCGCGTGACGGTCCCGGCGCCGGAGAGCGACTACCGCATCACCAGGGGCACGCCCAAGGTCTATATCAAGACCGGAGCGTCCGGCGCCAAGCGCGCGCAGGGCTTTTGCGGCGAATGCGGCTCGCATCTTTATGCCACCTCGGTGGGCGACGGGCCGAAAGTGTATGGCATCCGGGTCGGCACGGCGCGCCAGCGCGAGGAGTTGGTGCCGAAAAAGCAGGTCTGGCACCGCTCGGCATTGCACTGGCTGCCGGCGTTCGAGGAGATGACGACTGTCGAAGGGCAGTAGACAAAGGAACCGGAAGACCGCGACCGTCCTTTTGCGCCTGCGCCGCCGGTAGCTGGCGACACTTTTCCAAGAAACCCGGTTTGGTTGGAAGGATTTAACTCTACAAACCCGATAGAATTAGCGGACGATAGAAAGGCAATCCGGTTTCTCGGGGTTTATGGAGCCTTTCAATGTCAATCCTTTCACGACGCATTCTGCTTCTGTCGTCGGCTGCTGCTCTCGCAGGAGCCGCCTTGCTCGGTCCGGCCTCGGCCGAGGACCTAAAGATCACCATCGGCTACCAGACGGTGGTCGAGCCATCGAAAGTGCCGCAGGCCGACGGCGCCTATGAAAAGGCGACCAAGGCCGCGATCGACTGGCGCAAGTTCGATTCCGGCGCCGACGTCATCGCCGCGATCGCCTCCGGCTCGGTCGATATCGGCTATGTCGGGTCGAGCCCGCTGGCCGCGGCCGCCAGCCGCGAGCTGCCGATCCAGACCATCTTCGTCGTCGGCCTGATCGGGCCGTCGGAAGCTCTGGTCGCCCGCAATGGCTCAGGCATCGAGAAGGTCGCCGACCTCGCCGGCAAGAAGGTCGCCGTGCCGTTCGTCTCGACCACGCATTACAGCCTGCTTGCGGCGCTCAAGCATGAAGGCGTCGATCCGAAGTCGGTCGAGATCCTCAATCTGAGGCCGCCGGAGATCGCCGCCGCCTTCGCGCGCGGCGACATCGACGCGGCCTATGTCTGGGATCCGGCGCTCGGCCAGGTCAAGACCACCGGCAAGGTGGTGCTGGACTCTTCGCAGGTCGCGGCCTGGGGCGCGCCGACCTTCGACGCCTGGATCGTGCGCACCGATTTCGCCGAAAAACATCCCGAGGCCGTGCGCGACTTCGTCAAGGTGACCGGCGCCGCCTATGCCCAGTTCCTGGCAAAGCCGGAAGCCTGGTCCGTCTCTTCGCCGGAAGCCGGCAAGATCGCCAAGCTCACCGGCGCCAAACTGGAAGAGGTGCCGGAGCTGCTCAAGGGCTATGTCTTCCCGACGCTCGACGAGCAGGCCTCCGACAAGTTCCTTGGCGGCGCGACGGTGCAGGCGATCGCGGCGACCTCGGCCTTCCTCAAGGAGCAGGGCAAGATCGACGCGGTGCTGCCCGACTATTCGAAATATGTGACGGCGAAATACGCCAGCGAGGCGCTCGCGTCGAACTGACATGTTTCTCCAGGCAATTTCGGAAGGATGACCGCCTTTCCGGGATTGCCCGACAAGCGCGGCCCCTCTTCCCTGGCCTTGCGCTTGCCTGCCCCGGGACCGCTTTACGAGGAGCGCTTCGGGGCAGGCCCCAATACCCAGCCGAGGTTCCCCATGCCGCATCTCGTTCTCGACAAGGTCAGCGTCCATTATGACGGCCAGCCGCAGCCTGCGGTCGAGCGCGTCTCGCTCGATATCGGCAAAAGCGATTCTGGTAGGGGCGATTTCGTCGTGCTGGTCGGCCGCTCCGGCTGCGGCAAGACCTCGCTGCTCAACGTTGCCGCCGGCCTGGTCGCGCCCGCGCGCGGCCAGGCCACCGTGAGCGGCAGGCCGATCACCGCGCCCGGACCCGACCGCGCCGTCGTCTTCCAGAACGACGCGCTGTTTCCCTGGCTGACCGCCCGCGAGAATGTGGCTTTCGCGCTGCGGCTGCGTGGCGTGCCCGCCGACAAACGGGCGCGGCGCGCCGACGAGTTGCTCAAGCTGGTCAAGCTTGCCGATGCCGGCGACAAGCGCATCTGGGAGCTTTCCGGCGGCATGCGCCAGCGTGTCGGGCTGGCCCGCGCCTTGGCAGCCGAACCGGAATTCCTGCTGCTCGACGAGCCGCTCGGCGCGCTGGACGCGCTGACGCGCGAGCGCATGCAAACGACGCTGCTCGATCTGTGGGCAGCGTCCAGGGTCGGCGTGCTGATGGTGACGCATGGCATCGAGGAAGCGCTGGTGCTCGCTACCCGCATCGTGGTGCTGGCGCCCGGACCCGGCCATGTGGTGCGGACCTTCGAAACGCATTTCGGCCGCCGCTACGCCGCCGGCGAGCCGATCCGCGCCATCAAGGCCGATCCGGCCTTCGCCGCGGCCCGCGCCGAGTTGACCGACGCGATCTTCGAAGGAGAAGCGGCATGAGCGTCAGCGCCTATAGCGAACGTCCAGCCGCGAAAGCCGGCGAGACCGACGGTTTTTCCGTGCCGTGGTCGCGGCCCCGGCCCAGGCGCGCGGTGTCGGCGCGGCTGGTCAGCTTGATTACCATTCTCATCCTGCTCGCCGCCTGGACGATCGCCGCCCAGCTGAAACTCGTCTCGCCGGTCTTCCTGCCTTCGCCGGCGGCGGTGTGGACGAAATTCGTCGTGGTGGCCCGCGACGGCTTCGTCGACGCGACGCTGTTGCAGCATCTCACCGCCAGTCTCTGGCGCGTTTTCGCGGCGCTGATCGCGGCGATCCTCGTCGGCGTTCCGGTCGGGCTCGCCATCGGCATCAGCAGGATCGGGCGCGGCGTGTTCGACCCGCTGCTCGAATTCCTGCGGCCGATCCCGCCGCTCGCCTATCTGCCGCTGATCGTCATCTGGTTCGGCATCGGCGAGCCGTCGAAGATCCTGGTCATCACCATCGCCATGCTGGCGCCGGTGGCGTTGTCGACTGCCGCCGGGGTGCGCGGGGTTTCGCGAGAACGCGTCGATGCGGCTCGCTCGCTGGGTGCGACGCGCGCCCAGGTCGTGCGCCATGTCATCCTGCCCAGCGCGCTTCCTTCCATCCTCACCGGCCTGCGCATCGCACTCGGCGCCGGCTGGTCGACGCTGGTCGCGGCCGAACTGGTGGCGGCGACGCGCGGGCTCGGCTTCATGATCCAGTCGGCGGCGCAGTTCCTCGTCACCGATGTGGTGGTGATGGGCATCCTGGTGATCGCCATCATCGCCTTTGCGCTCGAATTCGTCATCCGCCGGATCGAGCGGGTGCTGGTGCCCTGGGCGGGGCGGGATTGAGGGACGCGAAGGAGAAGGACGATGACCCATGCCACGGCGCTGCTTTTCGCCCATGTCGGCAGCTGGCTTTTGCGGCTTCCAACCGACAACGCGCCGTCGGGCCGCGAGCCGAAATCGCCGGCCCCGGTCAAGCTCAACGCCGAACGCGACCGCCTGCCGCCCCGCGACGAAAGTTTCTATTGGGCCTGGCAATACTGGTCCCAGTGATGCCGGCGCGCTGATCCGCCATTTCCCGACTCCAACTAGAAAATGAATCCGGCTTTCGAGGACAACTCGCAAGATCATTCCTCTACTAAATTTATAGATTTACCTAACCTGATCCCATTCAACCCAGCGGGGCGCCGTTTGGCACCCCAATCGAGCGAGAGGGATCAATGCTCCATCTGACGAGACGCGTTTTCGGCTTCGGCCTGCTGGCGGCGACCGTCGCCCTCGGCGCTTTCGGCGCCCATGCGCAAGAGCTCAAGCAGTTCAACATCGGCTACCAGAAGACCGGCCTGCCGGTCATCGCCAGGCAGCAGCAATTCATCGAGAAGGCGCTCGCCGACAAGGGCGTGACGGTCAAATGGGTCGAGTTCACCGCCGGTCCGCCGCTGGTCGAGGCCTTGAACGCAGGCGCCATCGATGTCGGCTGGACGGGCGACGCGCCGCCGATCTTCGGCCAGTCGGCCGGCGCCAACATCGTCTATGCGGCGGCGCTGCCGCCCAATGGCGACGGCGAGGCGATCTTCGTCAAGCAGGCCTCGCCGATCCAGTCGCTCGCCGACCTGAAAGGCAAGCGGATCGGCGTCGGCAAGGGCACCAGTGCGCACAACCTGCTGGTCGCGGCGCTCGAAAAGGCCGGCATCCCGTTCGACCAGATCACGCCGGTCTATCTCGGCCCACCGGACGCCGCGGCCGCCTTCGCCGCCGACCAGATCGATGCCTGGGCGGTGTGGGATCCGTTCTTCGCCATCGCCGAGACGCGCTACCAGCCGCGCGTGCTCGCCCGCTCGAGCGAGGTGCTCAAGGTCAACACCTATTTCCTCGCCAACAAGGATTTCGCCAAGGCGCATCCCGACTTCGTCTCGACGACCATCGCTTCGCTGGGCGACGCAGCCAAATGGGCCGACCAGAACCGTGACAAGGTGGCCGAGGCGCTGCATGAGGTGACCGGCGTGCCGCTCGATGCCCAGACGATCGCCGCCAACCGTGCCAAGTTCGGCATCTTCCCGATCACTGACGAGATCGTCGCCAGCCAACAGGCGACCGCCGACCGCTTCTTCAAGCTAGGCCTGATCCCGAAAGCGGTGAGGATTTCCGACGCCGTGTGGACCGCTCCCGGCAACTGACGCTTTTCCACCTCCGGCGCCAGGCACGTTGCCCGGCGCCGCTGCCTTTTTGACCGCAATTCCGGGACATCGACATGACCGCACCCGAAGGCGCCGCGCCGCTCGATTTCTTCTGGTTCATCCCGACGCATGGCGACGGGTCCTATCTCGGCACCGAGAAGCAGCAGCGGCCGCCGGAGTTCGGCTACTTCAAGGAAGTCGCGCAGGCCGTCGACCGGCTCGGCTTTCCCGGCGTGCTGTTGCCGACCGGCCAGAATTGCGAAGATTCCTGGATCACCGCCACCGGCCTCGCCGCGCTCACCGAAAAGCTGAAATTCCTGGTGGCGCTCAGGCCCGGCGTGACGCTGCCGACCTTCGCGGCGCGCCAGACCGCGGCGCTCGACAGGCTGAGCAACGGCCGGCTCCTGCTCAATGTCGTGGTCGGCGGCAATCCGACCGAGCTTGCTGGCGACGGCGTGTTCCTGCCGCATGACGAGCGCTACGCGCAGGCGCATGAATTCCTCACCATCTGGCGCGGCCTTGTTTCCGGCGAGCGGGTGAATTTCGACGGCCGCTACTACCGCGTCGAGAACGGGCGCCTGGACCTCCTGCCGCACCAGGAGCGGCCGCCGCTCTATTTCGGCGGCTCGTCCGACGCTGGACAGGAGCTCGCCGCCGACCTCGTCGACATGTACCTGACCTGGGGCGAGCCGCCGCGCCAAGTGGCGGAAAAGATCGCGGCGGCGCGCGCCAGGGCGGCAGCGCGCGGCCGGACATTGCGTTTCGGCATCAGGCTGCATTTCATCGTGCGCGAGACCGAGGACGAGGCCTGGCGCGCTGCCGAGCGGCTGATCAGCCACGTCACCGACGCCCAGGTCGAAAACGCGCAGGTGCGCTTCCTCAAGGAGATGGATTCGGTCGGCCAGCGGCGCATGGCCGAATTGCATGGCGGCCGCCGGGACAAGCTGGTGGTGTCGCCCAATCTGTGGGCCGGCGTCGGCCTGGTGCGCGGCGGCGCCGGCACGGCGCTTGTCGGCACGCCGCAACAGATCGTCGAGCGCGTCCGCGAATACCAGGCGATCGGCATCGACACCATCATCGGCTCCGGCTACCCGCATCTGGAGGAAGCCTACCGCGTCGCCGAGCTCTTGTTCCCGCTCCTCGGCCTCGGCACCAGTCGTCTCAGGGCGCATCGCGACATCGCCAACGAGTTCACGGTCGGCTTCCATGGCGCCGCCCGCTTGCAGGCGGCGTCATGAGCCCGGTCGCGCGACTCGTTCGCAACGGCGCCGCCGGCTGGCTGCTGCCGGCGGCAATCATCGCCGGCTGGGAAGCCGCCGCGCGTGCCGGCCTGATCCCGGCCAACGTGCTGCCGGCGCCAAGCGCGGTGGCGGAGGCCTTCTGGCGGCTGACGCTGTCGGGCGAGCTGGTCCGCAATATCGGCGTCTCGACGCTGCGCGCGCTCTCGGGCTTCGTCATCGGCGGCGCCATCGGCTTCGCGCTCGGCCTCGCCAACGGGCTGTCGACGCTCAGCCGCGGGCTGACCGACACGACTCTGCAGATGATCCGCAACATCCCGCATCTGGCGCTGATCCCGCTGGTGATCCTGTGGTTCGGCATCGACGAGGAAGCAAAGCTTTTCCTGGTAGCGCTCGGCGTGTTCTTTCCGATCTACGTCAACACGCTGCTCGGCATCCAGAGCGTCGATCCGCAGCTCGTCGAAATGGGCCGGGTCTATGGCATGGACAGCCGTGCGCTGTTCTTCCGGGTGATCCTGCCGGGCGCGCTGCCGTCGATCTTCGTCGGCCTGCGCTATGCGCTCGGCATCATGTGGCTGACGCTGATCGTCGCCGAGACGATCTCGGCCAGCTCCGGCCTCGGCTATATGGCGATGCAGGCGCGCGAGTTCCTTTTGATCGACGTCGTCGTGCTGTCGATCCTGATATACGCGCTGCTCGGCAAGCTTGCCGATAGCCTCGCCCGCCTGCTCGAGCGGCTGTCGCTCGGCTGGCATCCCGCCTTCCAGCGCCGATGAGGTCCGCCATGCCGGCCGCCAGCCTGACCGCCATCCGTCCGTTGGTCGCCCCGCCGCAGCTCTACAGGCCGGCCGAGGCTCCCGATCGGCCGCGCGCCTTCGCCTTCCAAGGCGTAGGCAGACGTTTCGGCGACAAGACCGTGCTCGACGGCATCGACCTCGAGGTGCCGTCCGGGCAGTTCGTGGCCGTCATCGGCAAGAGCGGCTGCGGCAAGAGCACGCTGCTCAGGCTGCTGGCCGGGCTCGACCGGCCGACCTCCGGCGCGCTCGCCTTCGACGCCGGCGATGCAGGCGGGGGCCGCACGCGTTTCATGTTCCAGGAGCCAAGGCTCCTGCCCTGGGCCAGCGTGGCGCGGAACGTTGAGGTCGGGCTTACCGGCATCGCGTCCGGCGCCGAGGCGCGCCAGCGCGCGCTGGCCATGCTCGACGCGGTTGGGCTCGCCGACCGCGCCGAAGAGTGGCCGTCCGTGCTTTCCGGCGGCCAGAAGCAGCGCGTGGCGCTGGCCCGCGCGCTGGTCGGTCGGCCGCGGATCCTGGCGCTCGACGAGCCGCTCGGCGCGCTCGACGCGCTCACCCGCATCGAGATGCAGCAGCTTCTGGAGCGAATCTGGCTCGACCAGAAATTTACCGCCGTGCTGGTGACGCACGACGTGGCCGAAGCAGTGGCGCTTGCCGATCGTGTCGTGGTCATCAGCGCCGGCCGGATCGCGCTCGATCTCGCCGTGCCGGTGGCGCGCCCACGCCGGCGCGGCTCGGCCGAGCTTGCCAGCCTGGAGGGCAGGATCCTGGATCAGCTGTTCAACCGGGACTGACCGGCAGCCCGTGTTGCTCCGGTGGCCGCGCGGCTCAGATCCGCCGGCGGTTCGCCCAGTAGAGTCCGATGAGGCCGACCAGCATGGTGACGATCCCGATATAGAGCCACTGGCGCTGACCGGTCATGAAGGAGCCGTGCACCAGCCCCAGGCCCTGTAGCGACCACAGCGCGCCGATGCCAAGCACCAGCAGCGCCAGCACAATTCTGATCAATCGCATCGGCCAATCCTCCTTTGAAAGTCGATCCTGAGAGGCAGCGGGCGCGCATCAAAAGACCCTCAGCAAGCGAAGTAGTTCCGCTTCGCTCTACTTGTAATCTTGTCGGTCGATCTTGCCCGAAATGGGTTCGGAAGCGGCTCGATATTCATTGAGAATACGCCGGCGAGGCGCCGTCAATATCATGACAAACTGTTTCGCGGCGACTCCAAACGTGTGCCCTCGCCACGGAACCGCCAGATCAATGCCGCATTTCCTGCCTCATTCGATACTTAACGGCGGGGCTATCTGTTAACGGAGCCATCCCCAAAAGATGAAGAAGATTAACCAGACCGCGCTTGTCGCGGTAACGATCGCGGCTGGCCTGATGGCCGGCGCCTCGTCCGCCTCCTCCGCCGCCGCGCAGTGCGGCCGCGCTTCCTGGTATGCGCTGCATTCCAGAACCGCCTCAGGGGAACGCATGAACCCCTCGGCCATGACCGCCGCCCATCGCAGCCTGCCCTTCGGCACCAAGCTCAGGGTCACCAACAAGGACAACGGCCGCAGCGTCATCGTGCGCATCAACGATCGCGGTCCGTTCGTGAAGGGCCGTGTGCTGGACCTGTCCCGCGGCGCCGCCAGCCAGCTCGGCTTTATCGGCTCCGGCCACACCGCCGTCTGCATGGCGCGCGTCTGAACGATAGCTTCCAAGACCATGATCTTTCGCAAGACCTGGATCATGGTCTGGCGTCCGGCAGAGGGGCCGGACACATATCCTTCACATTTCGGCAGCGCACATTGAGCCGGCTCCGGCTCCAGTGGCCGGTTTTCAACAGTTTGGACCAAGGATGCATTCGTCAGACAAAATGACGTATTGCATCGCAACAATATCTTGTTAACCTCCGCGCGAGACATTCAAGGCTCGGCGCTGTTCGTCGTCCCTTTTTTGGTCGTCGGACGGCAGCGGGGTTGTCGATGTTCTACCAGCTCTACGAACTAAACCATGCGGCGCTGCAGCCGGCGCGACTTTACGCCGACGCGGTCCGATTGTTCTACTCCAACCCGCTCAACCCGGTTTCGCACACGGCCTTCGGTCGCTCCGTCGCGGCGACCGCCGAATTGTTCGAGCGCACCACGCGCCGCTACGGCAAGCCGCAGTTCGGCCTGAACAAGACGGTGGTCGACTGGAAAAACGTCGACGTCACCGAAAAGACCGTGTGGTCGAAGCCGTTCTGCAACCTCATCCGCTTCGAGCGTTCGCTGCCCGCCGGCCGCAAGGCCGACCCGAAGCTGCTGATCGTGGCGCCGATGTCGGGCCACTATGCGACGCTGCTGCGCGGCACGGTGGAGGCGATGCTGCCCTATGCCGACGTGCACATCACCGACTGGGTCGATGCCCGCATGGTGCCGCTGTCGCAGGGCAGCTTCGATCTCGACGACTATATCGACTATGTGATCGATATGTTCCATGCGCTCGGCCCCGACACGCATGTGATGGCGGTGTGCCAGCCTTCGGTGCCGGTGCTGGCGGCGGTGGCGCTGATGGAAAAGCGCGGCGATCCCTTCGTGCCGGCGACTATGACGCTGATGGGCGGACCGATCGATACGCGCCGCAACCCGACCGCGGTCAATCTGCTGGCCGAGGAAAAGGGCATCGACTGGTTCCGCGACAATGTCGTGATGCGGGCGCCCTGGCCGGTGCCGGGCTTCGGCCGCGAGGTCTATCCAGGCTTCCTGCAATTGTCGGGCTTCATGAGCATGAATCTCGACCGCCACATCATCGCCCACAAGGACTTCTTCATGCACCTTGTGAAGCATGACGGCGACAATGCCGAGAAGCATCGCGACTTCTATGACGAGTATCTGGCGGTCATGGACCTGACCGCCGAATTCTACCTGCAGACGGTCGATACCGTGTTCGTGCGGCACGCCTTGCCGAAGGGCGAGATGAAGCATCGCGGCGAGCCGGTCGACACCAAGGCGATCCGCAACGTCGCGCTGCTCACCATCGAGGGCGAGAACGACGACATTTCCGGGCTCGGCCAGACCCAGGCGGCGCATGACCTGTGCGTCAACATCCCGGCCGACAAGCGCGTCCACTATATGCAGCCGGCCGTCGGCCATTATGGCGTCTTCAACGGCTCGCGCTTCCGCTCGGAAATCGTGCCGCGCATCGCCGACTTCATTGCCAGCTACGGCCGCCAGCAGCGCGTGGCCGCCAAGCCGAAGCTCGTGCGCTCCGCCAAGAGCTGAGCAAAAAACCCTTCATCAATGAGCCGCCATCCCGGCGGCCATCCGTGTTGCCCTGTCGCTTCTGTTGCGAAACTGCCGCTACGGGACCGCGCGGGTAACCATGCCGTCAAACAAGCCGCTGTCCCTAATTGACACGGACTGTAAATCGCCATTAACGTTTCGTTAATAAACAGGGCGGGCGGGGACAATGACTTCCTCAGCGATGACGCGAGTATTGCGTTTATGTGCAGTCGCAGGGCTGACGGTTTCGGCGCATTGGGCGGTGCCGGCCTGGGCGGCGGGCGCCATGGTCACCGGCGGACTGACCTCGCAGCCGATCGGCCACTATGATTTCTGCAAATTGCATCCGAACGAATGCAACATCCGCCCGGCCAATCTGGCGCCTGCCAAGATGACCGACGGCCTGTGGCGCAAGCTGGTCAATATCTCCGCCCGGGTCAACGCCGCGGTCAAGCCGATGAGCGACCTCGATCATTATGGCAAGGACGAAGTCTGGGCCTATCCGGACGACGGCTATGGCGATTGCGAGGACTATGTGCTGGAAAAGCGCCGCGAGCTTTCGCACATGGGCATCTCGCTTGCCGACCTCCTGATCACCGTCGTGCGCAAGCCGGACGGCGAGGGACATTCGGTGCTGACGGTGCGCACCGATAAGGGCGACTATGTGCTCGACAACTTGACCGACAAGGTCAAGGCCTGGGATGCCACCGGCTACCGCTTCCTCAAGCGCCAGGCGATCGACAACACCGGACGCTGGGTGTCGATCCGCGAAGGCCAGGCCGTGCTCGTCGGCTCGGTGGAGTAAAGCTGGGGCACCGCCCTCAGTTTCGTCATTCTAGGGCGAAGCAAGGGGCGAAGCGACGCGGCGTAGACCCTAGAATCCATGCCGTGACGCTGAGGCGTTGTATCGTTTACAGAATTCTGGCCAGTTGCACCCTTCGGCAAGGGTCACGGCATGGATCCTCGGGTCAAGCCCGGGGATGACGAAGAGAGAGGGCTTCGCTCTCAAAAACCATTTTTTCCAAAACCCCATGAACCTTTTTCTCCGGGACGGCGACACACATCCGTGTACCAACCATGGAGAAATCAAATGACTGCTTTTCTGCGCAATACCTTGCTTACCGCTGTCGCCATATCGGCCCTGGCCGGATCGGCCCTGGCGGACGAGACCTACAAGAGCTGCGCCAAGACCAACCTCAACGATCTCTGGAGCGGCCGCTGTTGCAGCATGAGCTCCGCCAATTGCCTGGGCGGCGGCAATGGCGGGCGCGGCGACCACAACAACAATGGCGGCCGGGGTAGCAGCACCAACGGCGCTGGAGCTGGCAAGCCCTGATCACGAGCGAGAAATCGCGAGGGCTGGCCCGGCATAGCACCGCGCCTCCGCCCTCGCGGCTTCGTCATTCCAGGGTCTCCGCTTCGCTTCGCCCTGGAACGACGACGACGAGCCTATTCGCCGTCTTCTACGACCCTGAGCCGCAACTGCCCAGTCTTGGAGTCCGCCACCCGCGCGCCGGCCTCGGCCTTCGCCGGGCCGTTGCGCGGCGGCTCGGTCTCGCCTTCGGCGAATTCCAGCGCTTCGATCTTCTGGCCGCGCTTGGTCACCTTCGATGTCGACACGAGGATGTCATCGATATCCTTGGCGGCCTGGCCGAAATGCGTCTGCAGCCGGCGTACGCGCTCGTCGACACGCCCCACATCCTCCATCAGCCGGATGACCTCGCCCTGGATCAGATGCGCCTGTTCGCGCATGCGCGCGTCCTTGAGGATCGCCTGGATGACCTGGATCGACAGCATCAGGAGTGACGGCGAGACGATGACGACGCGGGCGCGGTGCGCCTTCTGCACCACCGCCTCGAAATTCTCGTGGATCTCGGCAAACACCGATTCCGACGGCACGAACATGAAGGCGGTGTCCTGCGTCTCGCCCTGGATCAGGTATTTCTCGGCGATATCGCGGATATGCACCTCGATGTCGCGCCGAAAAGCCTGCGCCGCCACCTTCTGCATGCTCTCGCCTTCGGCGGCGCGGATGGCGTTCCACGCCTCCAGCGGGAATTTGGCATCGATGGCGAGCGACGGCGCGCCGTTCGGCATGCGCACAAGGCAGTCCGGCCGGCTGCCGTTGGAAAGGCCGGCCTGGAACTCGTAGGCGCCATGCGGCAGGCCGTCGGCGACGATCGCCTCCATGCGCGACTGGCCGAAGGCGCCGCGCGTCTGCTTGTTGGACAGGATCGCCTGCAATTGCACCACCTGGCCGGCCAGCGACTGGATGTTGCCTTGCGCGGTGTCGATCACCGCCAGCCGCTCCTGCAGCTTGGCCAGGCTCTCATGCGTCGATTTGGTCTGCTCGGCCATGGTCTGGCCGATCCTGCCGGTCATGGCGTCGAGCCGCTGCCCGAGCGATTGGGTCAACTCCGCTTGCCTTGCGCCGAACACGTCGGCGATCGCGCCCATGCGGCCCTGCATCTCGGCTTGCGCCTGCATGATGTCGGCCATCCGTGCTTCCGTGTCGCGGGCATGGTCGGCCGCTTCTGCCGCCGCAACCGCTCGCGCCCCGGCTGAGCGCCACAGAGCGACCACCAGCGCCACGAACAGGACAAGCGTCAGCACCGCGCCGAAACCCAGCGCCTGTCCAAGCGTGATCGTGATAGCGCCGAGCCGCGCGATGGGCTGCGAAAGGATGGACGTCATGTCGTTCATGGCGGCAGCATAGCCGATTCGGCCCGTCGGCACAGATCAAAACGTGAACGACGCACCAATGTCCCCGTTGACGCTTTTCCAACGACGTCCTAGGTGAGACGCCATGTCGATCAAGCCGCTCATCATCCTTCCCGATCCCATTCTGCGCCAGCTCTCCAAGCCGGTGGAGCGTGTCGACGCCGATTTGCGCAGGCTGGCGGACGACATGCTGGAAACCATGTATGACGCGCCGGGCATCGGCCTTGCGGCGATCCAGATCGGCGAGCCTCGGCGACTCCTGGTCATCGACCTCGCCAAGGAAGGCGAGCCGCCTCAGCCGCATGTCTTCATCAACCCGGAAGTGCTCGAAAGCTCCGACCAGCGTTCGGTCTATGAGGAAGGCTGCCTGTCGATCCCCGATTATTATGCCGAGGTCGAGCGCCCGGCCTCGGTGCGGGTGAAGTATCTCGACCGCGACGGCAAGCAGCAGGAAGTCCAGGCCGAGGGCTTGATGGCTACCTGCCTGCAGCACGAGATCGACCACCTCAACGGCGTGCTGTTCATCGACCACATCTCGAAGCTCAAGCGCGACATGGTGGTCAAGAAATTCAAGAAGCTCGCCAAGGACAAGGCGCCGGGCCGCATGGTCGGATAGGGCCTATTCGAGCAGCCCACGCAGAAGCCAATCTCGACCGAGCTCTATGCCTTTAGCGCCGATTTCAAGCGCAAGCGCGCGCGACTCCGGCGAGAAGATCAATACCACAACGAATCCGACTGCTAACAACGGCGTGACGTATATGGCGACATTTCGTTCTCGTCGTTTCGACAGCACGCCTTTGTTGTACTGCTCCTCGACCGATTTGAACTCGGCGATTGGCGTACTGCGTTTTCCAAAAGGCTCGTTACCACGCTGCATAAGAAGGCTCACCTGGGAACAGGTGCTTCGAATTATGCGCGCAATCTTATTGGTATAGAGTTAACGAACCGTACCAGCAGCCATAGTTAGAGGCTGAAACCCATATTGAGCAAGTGCTCCTCTGATGATATCATTGATATCAACTTGGAGGCGCCTGATGGGTGATATGCTGATCCGGGGTATTCCCGAACCATTGAAACGCGAAATAGAGCAAGCCGCACGCAAGGGCGGCCAGAGCCTGTCCGGCAAGGCGATCGATCTTCTACGCAAGGGCATGGTCGCGGAAAAGGAAAGCAAACCAGAGCCCGGCCTGTCGGCATGGGACGCGATTCGCTCAGCATTCTCGGCTGAAAACGCAATCGGCGACGAATTCGCCGAGGTGATGGACAAAATCGAAGCGGAACGGAAACGTGACTTCGGTCGTCCGGTCGAGGAGTTCGAGTGATCGTCCTCGATACCAATGTCATTTCCGAAGCCAGCAAGCCGGCACCCGATGCGAATGTCTCCGCTTGGTTCCGCAAACAGGACCTTCTCGACCTCTATCTAAGCGGCCCTGTCGTCATGGAGCAGTCCTTCGGCGCGGAGCGGTTTTTGACCAAGACGGGTTCGGACCGCTACATCAAGGTGCTCGATCACCTGATGTCGCAGCAATTTGCCGGCCGTATCGTGGAGTTTGCCGGTTCTGCCCCCCTGCTCGCTGGCAAGCTTCGGGCAGCACGCGAGCGGATCGGTCGGCCAATCAGTCTTTCCGACGCCATGATCGCTGCGATTTGTCTCGCGCATGACGCTACACTGGCGACGCGCAACGTCCGAGATTTCGACGGGCTTGACCTGAAGCTCGTAAACCCTTTTGAAGCGGGCGCCTGAGCCAACCGCAGGTCGAAAACAGGATCGCAGCACGTCATGCCGCTTCGCGTCATTTTCATGGGCACGCCGGATTTTTCCGTGCCGACCTTGCGCGCCATCGCCGAGGCCGGTCACGAGATCGCGGCCGTCTACACGCAGCCGCCGCGCGCCGCGGGCCGGCGCGGGCTGGAACTGACGCCGTCGCCGGTGCAGCGCGAGGCGGAGCGGCTGGGCCTCGATGTGCGGACACCGACATCGCTGAAGAATGAGCCCGAGCAACAGGCCTTCGCGGCTCTGCGGGCTGATGTCTGCGTGGTGGTCGCCTATGGATTGTTGCTGCCGAAGGCTGTTCTGGATGCGCCTCGGCTCGGCTGCCTCAACGGCCATGCCTCGCTTTTGCCACGCTGGCGTGGTGCTGCTCCCATCCAACGCGCGATCATGGCCGGCGACACCGAAACCGGCATGATGGTGATGAAGATGGAAGAGGGTTTGGACACCGGTCCGGTTGCTCTGGTTGAAAAATGCGCCATCGCACCCGATATGACCGCCGGCGAGTTGCATGACCGCCTGATGGCTCAGGGCGCATCTTTGATGGTCGAAGCGCTCGCGCAGTTGGGGATAAATTGTCTGACATTTACCCTACAGGCGACGGAAGGGGTGACCTACGCGCGAAAGATCGATAAATCGGAGACACGCGTAGACTGGACGCGGCCTTCTGGCGAAGTCCACGATCACATTCGCGGCCTTTCGCCCTTTCCGGGCGCCTGGTGCGAAGTCGAAATTGGCGGCCGCATGGAGCGGCTGAAACTGCTTCGCTCGACGCTTTCTGAAGGCGTCGGCGAGTCGGGAGGAATTCTCGATGACCGGCTGACGGTTGCCTGCGGGGCAGGCGCGGTCAGGCTGGTCGAAGTTCAACGGGCGGGCGGAAAGCCCGCCGCCGCGCAGGAGTTTTTGCGCGGGGCCAAGATCGAAAAAGGAATGAAACTGACATGAGCATGATGTCGATACGCGCGGCGACGCCGCGGGATCGCGATGCGATCCGTCTCGTTGAGGAGCATGCGTTCGGCCAGCAGGCGGAAGCCGGCTTGGTCGATGCGTTGATCAATGGCGGCGATGCCGTCGTCGAACTGGTTGCCGAGGAAGACGGCCAGGTCGTCGGCCATATCCTGTTCTCGCGGCTTTTCGTGCAGAACGGCGGCAAGCAGTTCGCGGCCGTGGCGCTGGCGCCACTGGCGGTCGAACCGTCCTTCCACGGCACCGGCATTGGCGGCGCGCTGATCCGCGAGGCGCATCTGCGTCTCAAGGAAGCCGGCGAGCGGCTTGCCGTGGTGCTGGGCGATCCGGCCTATTACGGCCGCTTCGGCTACACCCACGCCCGCGCCGAGAAGTTCGAGAGCGAGTACCAGGGCGAGGCGCTGCAGGCATTGGCCTGGGGCGAAGCTCCTGAGGCCGGCAAGCTCGTCTACGCTTCGGCCTTTACCGCGCTTGCCGCCTAAGCGGCGAGCGCCAGTCACTTATGCCGCGTTTTCGGCTCGACATCGAATATGATGGCAGCCAATTCGCCGGCTGGCAGCACCAGGCGGACCAGCCCTCGGTGCAGCAGGCGATCGAGCAGGCGATCGGGAAGTTTTGCGGTGAGGACGTAAGAATACGTGCCGCCGGCAGAACCGATGCCGGCGTGCACGCCACCGCCCAGGTCGCGCATGTCGACCTCACCAGGGACTGGGCGGGCGACAAGGTGCGCGATGCCGTCAACGCGCACCTGCAGGCGGCCGGCGCGCGCGTCGCCGTCCTGAAGGCGACGATGGTCGCCGACGGTTTCGACGCCCGCTTCTCCGCCACCGCGCGCCACTATCTCTACCGCATCCTCAACCGCCGCGCGCCTGCCGCGCTGGAAAAGGGCAAGGTCTGGTGGGTGCCGAAGCGGCTCGACGCCGAAGCCATGCATGAGGCGGCGAAAGTGCTGCTCGGCCGGCATGATTTCACCACCTTCCGCTCCACCCAGTGCCAGGCCGAAAGCCCGGTCCGCACGCTTGCGCAACTGGATGTCAGCCGCGATGGCGACTTCATCGAGGTGCGGACCTCGGCGCGCTCCTTCCTGCACAACCAGGTGCGCTCGATGGTGGGATCGTTGCGGCGCGTCGGCGACGGCTCCTGGGGCTCCGCCGATCTCAAGACGGCGCTCGAAGCGCGCGACCGCGCCGCCTGCGGCCAGGTGGCGCCGCCGGATGGGCTGTTTCTGGTGGGCGTCGACTATGCGCAGACAATGGAGAAGCCGACAGGCGTCGATGAAGACACCGACGCCTAACCCGTCGTGCCGTCCGGTATGGTGATGCCGAGCAGCGCCTGCAACCCGAACAGCACGAGCAGCGATGCCATGAACATGCCGACGAAAACGGCGGTGCCGACGGCGGCGCCCTTGCCGATGGTCGCGTTGGTCATCCGCCAGCTTAGCACGATGGAAAGCAGGAACAGGACGAAGGACACGCCGCTGCTAATCTCGCTCGTCGAAGACAGGAAGAGCCTGACCAGCGCCGATGGCAGCATCAGCCATGCAATGATCGCCGACGCCCAGTTGGAGGCGACGACATAATGGACGAAGCGCCCGCCTATGCCGGCGCGCGGCGCGACCAGCGCCAGCGCCACCAAGGGCAGTACCCAGGAGCCGATGTCGACTGTCGCCAGCCGGATCAGTATGCCGAGGCGGCCGGTGAAGGCGTCGGGATCGCCGATCTCATTGGCCAATTCCACCCAGCCGACGATCATCGCCGGCGCCGCGACGACGATGGCGAAGAACGAGTTCCAGAAACCGTCCGCCGACAGATCGAGCAGGCGCAAACCGTCGGTCTTGCCGAACATCAGCCGCCAGGCGCCGGCCAGCGAAGCGTAGGTTTCGTCCGCCGACAGCATCGTCACGCGAGGTCCTGCCCGAACCAGTCTTCGATGAAACGCTCGTAGATCTTCGTCAGCGTCTCCAGATCGGCCAGCGCCACGCGCTCGTCGACCATATGCATGGTCTTGCCGACCAGGCCGAACTCGACCACCGGGCAATAATCCTTGATGAAACGCGCGTCCGAGGTGCCCCCGGAGGTGGAGAGCGCCGGCGTCTTGCCGACCGCCGCCTGGACCGAGCTCTTCAACGTATCGATCAGCTTGTCGTCCCGGGTCAGGAAAACGTGGCTCGGCCGGTCGCGCCAGACAAGCTCGTATTCCACCGGCGTCTTTTTGCCCGGCCGGTATTTCTTGCGGCCCGCCGCCTGGTCGAGGCGGTTGTGGATATCGGCCTGAACCGTCTCGGCGGTCCAGGTGTCGTTGAAGCGGATGTTGAAGGTGGCGGTCGCCTTGGCCGGGATGACGTTGGTCGCCGGATTGCCGACATCGATCGACGTCACTTCCAGGTTGGTGGCTTGGAAATCCTTCGTCCCCTTGTCGAACACCGGATGGAGCAGTGCGTCGACCAGGCTCATCAGCCCGCGCACTGGGTTGTCGGCAAGCTGCGGATAGGCGGCGTGACCCTGACGGCCATGCACGACGACGCTGCCCGACAGCGAACCGCGCCGGCCGATCTTGATCATGTCTCCCAGCGCATCCGGGTTGGTCGGCTCGCCGACGATCGAGGCGTCCCACTTCTCGCCCTTGGCGGCAGCCCATTCTAGCAGCTTCGTCGTGCCATTGATCGCCGGGCCTTCCTCGTCGCCGGTGATCAGCAGCGAGACCGAGCCTTTCGGCCCGCCGTTCTTTTCGACGTGACGCGCCACTGCGGCGATGAAGCAGGCGATGCCGCCCTTCATGTCGACGGCGCCGCGGCCATACATCTCGCCATTGGCGATCTCGGCGGCGAAGGGCGGATGCGTCCAGGCAGCCTCGTCGCCCACCGGCACGACATCGGTATGGCCGGCAAACATCAGATGCGGGCCGTTGCCCGAGCGCCGCGCATAGAGGTTTTCGATGTCCGGCGTGCCGTCTTCCGAAAAGACAGGACGCTCGACAGCGAAGCCGAGCGGTTTCAGCATTTGCTCCAGCGCGCCAAGCGCGCCGCCTTCGGCAGGCGTCACGGACGGGCAGCGGATCAGGGCGGCAAGGTTCTGGGCAGGGTCGGTCGGCAATGTCATGGGCAAAGCGATAGTCGAAAGCGTTTGATGTGTCACGGTGGCAGATGATCGCCGGTCATGCCCCGACAATATGGGTTTCATGCGGTATAGTTACAGGCCAGATGAGGATGATTGCATGGCCGACGAAGGAAAAACGATCGCGATTGCCGGCGCCGGCAGCATCGGCTGCTATGTCGGCGGTTGCCTGGCGCTGGCCGGACGCAAGGTGATCTTCCTCGGCCGCGGCCGCATCGTCGAGACCATGCGCAAGGATGGCTTACGCGTCAGCGATCTGGATGGCTTCGATGGCCGCCTCGATGCGCAAACGGTTTCGGCGACCGACGATCCAGCGGCGGCGCTGCGCGGGGCCGACATCATCCTGGTGACGGTCAAGAGCGGCGGCACAGAGGAGATGGCGAAGTCGATTGCCGCCCATGCCCGTCCGGACGCCATCGTGATCAGCCTGCAGAACGGGGTCGACAATGCCGACAGGCTGCGCGCCGGCCTTCCAGGCTGGCGGGTGCTGACCGGCATGGTGATGTTCAACGTCATCCAGTCACCGGACGGGGAAGTGCCGTTTCACGTCCATCGCGCCAGCCAGGGCGAGGTGATGATCGATGCCGGCGTCGACGGCCTGGTCGAATTGCTCGATGTCGACGGGCTTGCCGTCGAGGCGCGCACCGACATGAAGGCGGTGCAGTGGAGCAAATTGCTGATGAACCTCAACAATGCGCTGGTGGCGCTCTCCGACCTGCCGCTGGCAAGGCAACTGGCCGACCGCAACTGGCGGGTGATCCTCGCGGCGCAGATCGACGAGGCGCTTGCCGCGATGAAGGCATCGGGCATTGCGCCGGCGCGCATCGCCGCCCTGCCGTCGTCGTTGCTGCCGAAAGTGCTGCGGCTGCCGGACTGGCTGTTCGGCATTCTTGCCCGCCGCATGCTGGCGATCGATCCGCGGGCGCGCGCCTCGATGTGGGACGATCTCAAGCGAGGCCGCCCGACCGAGATCGACGAGTTGCAGGGCGCGGTCATCCGCTTGGCGCGGCAAACCGGAACTCCGACGCCGGTCAACCAGCGCGTCACCACGCTGGTGCGTCAGGCTGAAGCCGAAAAACGCGGCCCGCCCGGGCTTAGGCCCGACGCCGTCGCGGGCGTTCCTCGATCAGCGTGATCTTCTGCCAGATCTTTCGCGACAGGTTGGAGGCCAGGTTCTCGATGTCGTTGACGGCGTTGATGACGACATCGTCATTGACCGATTGCGCGAACAGCGCGGCGATCTTGCCGGTGATCGACAGCATCTCAGAACAATAGTCGAGATAGCGGGCGAGGTCGGCGGCATTGGTGATGCGCTGCGGCGAATGCGCGGTCGGCTTGAAATCGGCCGAGAGCGTCGCCGGATCCTTGGTCAGCTGGTGCATGTCGATGACGTGGATCAGCGAGCGCAGACTGTGCAGCTGCTTGAACACTTTCTTGCGCTTGATGCGCTCCTCGGTGCGGATCAATGCCAGCAGCCCGAGCACGGCCAGGATGACTGTGTTGATCGTCGCCTCGATGCCTTGCATCGACTGCACCGCGTCGTCGGCGCCCGAGATACGGTCGAGCGGCAATATGGTGCCGACGAACAGGAACATCGCCACACCGGCGATGAAGGCCGCGACGATGACGCCGCGCAGCCACCAGATCGGCGCTTCCAGTTCCCTGGCGGCCTTGGCCAGATCGCGCGACAGCGACACCAGTTCGGCGGCGACGGCGCTCAGCCCTCGCTCCGGAAATCGCTCGGCGACACGCTCTTCGAGCCTTTGGGCGGTCTCGATGATCCGCGTGGGGTTAAGCGAGCGGTAGCGCATGGCTATCTCAGCCGTCGGCCGGCGCATTGGTGCGCCTGCCATAGCGGTTCGGCGTCGGCTGCCCGGGATAAAGGCAAAGCAGGAGAAAGGCGAGGATCGATACGACCGGTACGAACAGGACCAGTGAAATGATGCCCGGCTTGTCGAGATCATGCAGCCGCTTCACGGCAAGCGCGAAAAACGGCCAGAGCGAGACTATGAATACAACGGCGGAAATGGCCCACCAAGTCTCGCTTTCCGGGCTGCCTTCGAGCGCTCGCCCGAAGTGATAGATAGGAAAAGCCTGCACGATGGTGACCAGCATCACGCCAAGAAAATAGGCCGCGCGGCTGACGCGGCCCGAGGCCTTGAAGAAGAGCCAGCTGAAGTCTGATTTTTCAGGCAAGCGGGTCCGGTCCGTATTGATTGGCGCCTCTGGTGCCTTCGAGTATGCCGAGTTCGACCAGCAGCCAAATGCCGCCGATGATCGGTATGAAACCAATCAGCGTCCACCAACCCGACTTGTTACGGTCGTGCCAGCGTTTGGCGTAGAGAGCAATCGCGAAATAGACCGATGCGAGAGCGACGAGAAGGCCGATGATGCCGACTTGGGCGCCGCTGGACGTCGTGAAGCGAGTGCCGAGGATCGAGTCGAGAATGAAGGCAACAATGGCGATGACGATGAATATGCCGATGCCGGCCCAGAACTTGGCGCGGTTGATGCGGCCGTCGAAGCTTGTCAGCAGATACTTCCAGTCCATAACGCCCCTCCGTGTTGAACCAGCGCGACGGAATGTCGCGCCGGCGGAAGGTGCTGCCGTTTACCGAAAAGATCAATCGCGCAGCAATTCGTTGATCGAGGTCTTGGAGCGGGTCTTGGCGTCGACGCGCTTGACGATGACGGCGCAGTAGAGGCTGGGGCCGGGCTCGTTGTTGGGAAAATTCTTGCCCGGCATCGAGCCTGCGACGACGACCGAATTCGGCGGCACCTCACCATAGAAGACCTCGCCGGTGGCGCGGTCGACGATCTTGGTCGACTGGCCGATGAAGACGCCCATGCCGAGCACCGATCCCTCGCGCACGATGCAGCCCTCGACCACCTCGGAGCGCGCGCCGATGAAGCAATTGTCCTCGATGATGGTGGGCCCTGCCTGCATCGGCTCCAGCACGCCGCCGATGCCGACGCCGCCGGACAGATGCACGTTCTTGCCGATCTGCGCGCAGGAGCCGACCGAGGCCCAGGTGTCGACCATGGTGCCGCTATCGACATAGGCGCCGACATTGACGAAGGACGGCATCAGCACCGCGCCCGGCGCGACATAGGCCGAGCGGCGCACGACCGAGGACGGCACGGCGCGGAAGCCGGCCTTCTCGAAATCGACGGCGCCCCAGCCGTCGAACTTCGACGGCACCTTGTCCCACCATACGGCTTCGCCCGGCCCGCCCTTGATGACTTCCATCGGGTTCAGCCGGAATGAGAGCAGCACCGCCTTCTTCAGCCACTGGTTGACATGCCATTTGCCGTCGTCCTGCCGTTCGGCGACGCGCACCGTGCCGCGGTCGAGCAGATCGAGCGCCGACTGGATGGCGTCGCGCACTTCGCCGCGGGTCGCGGTCGAGATCGCGTCGCGTTCCTCGAAGGCCTTCTCGATGGTCTTTTCGAGGCTCGCCAGATCGGGCTTCGACATGAAATTGCTCCATTACCAAGCTGTTAAGGGCCTGCGCCTTAACCTGTTTAAAAGTCGCGCGGACCCTATGTTAAGGCTTGTTGGGGGTCAATCGCGCCTGCGTCACGGGACGGCGCATGTAAGGGAATTTGGACGGGGTGGACTCGATGACTCCCATGGAAAAGGCGGGCTGGACGCCGCTGCCGCATTCGGACGAGGATCTGGAGCGCTCGAAGAGCGTGCCGGACACGCCGCAGACGCGCGCCGAAACCTACCGGCTGGCCTGGAACGATCCAGACTTCATGACGCGGCGCGAGCTGCGCGCGGTGCGGCTGCAGCTGGAACTTTTGAAGCCGGAAATGATCCTGGCCGAGCGCGGCATCCGCTCGACAGTCATCCTGTTCGGCGGCGCCAGGCTGCCTGAGCCGGGCGGCGAAGCCTGGGCGGCCAAGAACGAGACGCAGAAGAAGAACCTCGAGGCCAACAGCAAATATTATGAGGAGGCGCGCAAGTTCGCCCGCCTCTGCTCGCAGCAATCGGCCACGTCCTACTATCGCGAGTTCGTCGTCGTCACCGGCGGCGGACCGGGCGTCATGGAAGCGGGCAACCGCGGCGCCGACGATGTCGGCGCGCCGTCGATCGGCCTGAACATCGTCCTGCCGCACGAGCAGGCGCCCAACGCCTATGTGACGCCGGAGCTATGCTTCAACTTCCACTATTTCGCCATCCGCAAGATGCATTTCGTCATGCGCGCCAAGGCCGTCGCGGTGTTTCCAGGCGGCTTCGGCACGATGGACGAGTTCTTCGAGACGCTGACGCTGATCCAGACCGGCCGTATGGAGCGCGTTCCGGTCATCCTGTTCGGCAAGGCGTTCTGGCAAAGGGCGATCGATCTCGATTTCCTCGCCGAGCAGGGCACGATCTCGCCCGGCGACCAGGACATCATCGACTTCGTCGACACCGCCGACGAAGCCTGGGACATCATCCGCCGCTTCTATAAGTTGGGGGAATAGGAACTGGGGAACTGGGGAATTGAAGAATTGAAGCAAAAGGACGCCTGGGCCATTCCCCAGTTCCCCAGTTCCCCAGTTCCCCAGTTCCCCAGTTCTTCAGATCGGCAGCTCTGCCAGCCAGCCGTTCGAGTGCGCGAAACGCACAATCGCCGCGCGCGAATGCAGCGCGAGCTTTTCCGTCGCCCTGGTGCGGTAGGTTTCGATCGTCTTGATGCTGAGGTTGAGCCGCGAGGAGATTTCCTTGTTGCTGTAGCCGAGCGCGACCAGTTGGATGACCGAGCGCTCGCGCTCGCTGAGGCTGCCGGGGTCGCCCTGTATGCCGTTTCGCGGGCTCAGGATGCGCGCGGCGAGCGCCGGATCGACATAGTTGCCGCCGGCCAGCACGCAACGTATGGCCTGCAACAGGTCTGTCGCGGTCGCGCGCTTGACCACGAAGCCGCGGCCGCCGGCCGCAAGCACCTGGCGCAGGCAGCCGGGGTCCTCATGCGCCGTCAACGCAATGCAGCCGAGCCCGGGAAACCTCTGCGCAAGCCGCTCGATCAGCATCACGCCGCTGGCGCCGGGAAGCGATATATCGATCACGGCGACGTCGGGAAGCGACTGGGCGATGCCTTCAAGAGCCTCGTCGGCGTTCGAGGCCAGCCCGACGATCGTCAGATCGTCTTCCGCATTGATCATCGCGCCGACGCCCGACAGCAGAATCGGGTGGTCGTCGACCACAAATATCCGCTTGCAGCACATCTTCAACCTCCATCCCTGAAGGGCTCTCCATCCGACGATGAAGATCCCTTGCCCTTGATGGTCCAGGCCACTGTCCCGCATGGCGCGGGACACCCGTCTGTCTTCGCTGGCCGCGCCGCGGCCGCCACAGGGTGGGCGATCCCCCGCCTAACCCATGGCGTCGGACTTTAAGCCCTGACTAATGTCTTGGATGTGCGGCGCTTCACGTAAACCGTGCCGGGGCCAAAGATATTTGAAAACAGGTGCTTAACATGTGGTGGGGTTTCAGGACGAGATAACGTTCGGCGCGGTGGCCGGCCATTGCCTTCAGCCGGCCAGAGGCACGTCCGCATAGACAGTGGTGCCCTTGCCCTTGGCGGTTTCAAGCTTGAGCTGGCCGCCGACCAGCGCCAGGCGCTCCTTCATTCCGGCAAGCCCGAGATGGCCGGGCCCGGGCTCGCCCTCGCCGTCGAAGCCGCGGCCGTCATCCTCGATCGTCAGGCGTATGCGGTTGTCGTGGATGTGCGCCGTCACGCTGACGCGATTCGGCGCGGCGTGCTTGCCGATATTGGTCAGCGCTTCCTGCGCGATTCGGTAGAGCGTCAGCCTGGTCTCTGTGGGCAGCGGGCTCGAAAGCGCTTCAAGGTCGACATCGCAGGCAATGCCCAGCTGGTCGCACAGCACCGCGGTCAGATCCTCGACCGAGGCGCGCAGGCCGAGGCGATCGAGATCCGCCGGCCGCAGGTTCCAGGCGGCATCATGCACCCTGCCGCTCAATTGATCGACGAGCTTGGCCGCCCTGGCGAGACGGTCGTCGAGTTCGGCCGAGTCCGCGCGGACGTTGTGTAGTTCGAGCGCCAGGCTGGCGAGCATCTGGCCGAGATCGTCATGCAACTCGCGCGACAGCCGCAGGCGCTGTTCCTCCTGAACCGCGATCAGGCGCCGGGCCAACCTTTGCCGGGCTGTCGAGCCGTCACTTCCGCCTGCCTCGTTTCCAGCCTGCATCGATCCTTCTCTTGTTTCTTGCCCCCGCAAATGTCCCCCGCATATGCACGGGTAGGAGAGAAAAGGCATGAGCATCTGTTGCCTTACGCAATATACACGCGACCGGCGCCTGAGGTCTGTCAGTTTTTTCCCGATCACGCCGACTTTACCTGACAAGGGCATCGGCAGAAATACCGACACAACCTGCCGTTCAGCCCGAATAGTTGCAACCTCTTTCTCAGCGCATCCTTCAAGCGTCCTCCCGGTCATCTTGTGCTTGCCGGGATCAACGCAAACCAAGGAGAACGTCATGAAGAAGATCATTCTGGCCGCGGCAGTCCTGGCGGCCCTTACCGGTTCGGCGGGCGCCGTGTCGATCGGCAGCGGCAACGGCAACGGTAACGGCAATGTCGGCGTCGGCAACGGCAACGGCAACGGCAATGCCAACACCGGCGCCTTCAACGGCAACTTCAACGGCAACGGCAATTTCGGCATCGGCAACGGCAATGGCAACGGCAACGCCAATATGGGCGCCTTCAACGGCAACTATAACGGCAACCTCAACGCCGGCTTCGGCAACGGCAATGCCAACGGCAACGGCAATTTCGGCCTCGGCAACGGCAACCTGAACGGCAACGGGAACTGGGGCGCCGGGAACGGCAATGTCAACGGCAACGGCAACGCCGGCATCGGCAACGGCAACGGAAACGGAAACGCGAACCACTAGCGTCGCCAACCGCCGGCGTCGCCAGGCCTCGGTTTGGCAACGTCGGCGCTTCTGGGACCGCCACGCCAAGCGCCCGTCCCCCGCGCAAGGCTATCGCGACATGTCGCCGGCGGTCCCAGTCCTTTTCAAGCAAAGCCCTTTTCGAGCACGAGCCATGGAAGGAGTTCGCATATGAAATCGCATGTCACAGCGGCCTTGTGCCTAGCACTGTTGGGCGTGACCGCGGCGAAAGCCGACACCGCGACCGGCAGCCAGGCCTTCAGCATGTCGCGCGTCCAGCAAGCTACCGGCCAGTATGGCCAGCAGATCGGCTCGAATGTCAGGAGCATGAACCCGCTTGGCTTCGCGGGTAACGGCAATATCGGCTACAAGAACACAGGCAGCGGCAATATCGGCGCCTTCAACAGCGGCACCGGCAATGTCGGCGCCTTCAACGGCAACGACAACACGTCCTCGACGAGCGGCAACGGTAACATCGGCGCGCTCAACGGCAACGGCAACACCGGCCAATATAACGGTAACGGCAACATTGGCGCCGGCAACGGCAACTTCAATGGCGGGTCGTTCAACGGCAACGGCAATGTCGGCGCCTTCAACGGCAACGGCAATGGCCTGGGAAATCACCGATGACCAGTCCCCGCCCAATTGCTTGCGTCAGGCGCGGCGACCGTCGAATGAGAGAGGGGCTGTTTGGCGGCCTCGCGATCGGCGCCCTGCTTGCCGCGAACATGGTCGCCGCGGGATCGGCACTGGAACGGATCGCCGATCCTCCGATCGGTCGGCACGACGGCAATCCCATCGCCGGCGCCGTCCTTGCCGCGAACTTCAACGGCAATGGCAACAGCGGCAATTTCAATGGCAACGGCAATTCCGGCAGTTTCAACGGCAATGGCAACAGCGGCAGCTTCAACGGCAACGGCAACGCCGGTAATTTCAACGGCAATGCGAACTGCGGCAACGGCTTCGGCAATGGCTATTCGTCGGACGGCAACGGCAATGGAAAAGGCCAGACGGACGTTCCGGCCTGGTGCCGGTATCTGAAGGATCTCAACAGCCGCTTGGGGTTGCCGCCGGGCACGATCCCGGATTTCGATTAGAGTGGTTCGCGAACGGTCTGGGCGGCTTTCTGCCCGGAATTGCGTCGAACAAAGAGGTCGTGTGCCTGCAATCCCGAGTTGGGCTCAGGCCACCACCTCGACGATCGCCGTCAGGAAGCCGGCGAGATCGTCGGTGACGAAATCGACGTCGTCCTCGTTCGCCGGATCGCGCTCCCATATCTCGGAGAAGGTCGGTTCGAAATTGCGCGGCACCACCAGCACCGTCGTCATGCCGAGCGACTTCGGCACTTCGAGGTTGCGCGCCAGATCCTCGAACATCACCGCATTGTGGCCGGTGACGGAATGCAGCGCGGCGAAGCGTTCATAGGTTTGCCGCG
Source organism: Mesorhizobium sp. CU3 (assembly GCF_006442965.1). Taxonomy (GTDB): domain Bacteria; phylum Pseudomonadota; class Alphaproteobacteria; order Rhizobiales; family Rhizobiaceae; genus Mesorhizobium. The sequence goes on from NZ_VFWX01000006.1 coordinate 52,905, forward strand.
CCGGCTTGGGGTTCAGCCCAGCCGCGACGATGTCGAAGATGTCGTCGAAATGGTCGAGTATGCCGAGCTGGCGCGCCGTGCGTTCGGCATGCTTGCGGTCGCCATTGGTGAAGATGAACTTGCGGCCGGGAAGCTGGCGGATGGCGGCGCCCAGCACCGGATCGGGCACCAGCCAGGAATAGTCGATGTCGTGCACCTTCTCGAGGAAATCGTCGGGGTCGATGTTGTGGCGCGTGATCAGCCCGTTCAGCGTCGTGCCGTATTCCAAATAGAGTTCCTTCTGCAGCTTGCGCGCATCCTCGCGCGACAGCGTCAGCAGCTCGCCGACATAGGCGGTCATCTTCACATCGATCTGTGCGAACAGATTGGAGTGATGCGGATAGAGCGTGTTGTCGAGGTCGAACACCCAGTCCGTGACGTGGGCGAAGCGGGCGGGGTCGGGCGTCGTTGTCATGATTTTCTTATGGCATGCCGGCGCCGGAGTTATCCACAACTTATGCGGGTCACGAAGTGTGAAAATGGCGTCTCACTTCAAATTTTAAACGTCTCGGAAAGGTCGCCTTTAACGCTTGCTGGCACACAAGCTCTCCGTTGGGAGCAAGTGATGAGTCGGATACTTCTGAAGTCCGCGGCCGTGGCGTTCGCTTCGGTTGCAATCTCACTTTTGTTGACGCTGATTGTGGTTCCTTCGCTGGGCTTTCCGATCGGTCGTACCGTCTGGCTGACATCGACCCTTTGCCCGTTGATGCTTGCCTGGGCCGCCAGCGCCGGCACCGTCTGGCAGGGCGAGCGCCTGCAGAATGCGCATCGCGAGCTGGCTCGCGCTCATGCCCAACTGGCCGCCGCCCACAGGCGCCTGTCGGAGAAGGCGAGCCGCGACGACATGACCGGCATGCTCAACCGCGAGACCTTCTTCGCCGCGCTTGACGGCTCGCGCCGCAAAAGCGACCGCGGCGCGCTGCTGATCATCGACGCCGACCACTTCAAGAAGATCAACGACAATTTCGGTCACCTGACCGGCGACGAAGCGCTGCTCTTGATCGCCGGCGCCATCGAACGCGGCATCCGCAGCGGCGACGTGCTCGGCCGCATCGGCGGCGAGGAGTTCGGGGCTTTCCTGGTCGGCGCCACCGAGGTCGAAGCAAAGCATGTCGCCGAACGCATCCGTCGCGAGGTCGAGCTGATACGCTTCCGCCCCGTCGATGAGCGCACCGTCCCGCTCACCGTTTCCATCGGCGGCATCACCTGCACCGAGAGCGCTACCGTATCGGAGTTGATGCGCGCCGCCGACCGCAGGCTCTACGAGGCCAAGCATCGCGGCCGCAACGTCTCGATCCTCGATCGCGACATCTCGGAAGCGGCCTGACGCTTGCCTGCAACCTCGGCGCGGTAGCAAAGTCCTAACCACGTCCATATTCAACCGTGCTAAACTTACCCGTGTAACGGGGTTTTCATTTAGTTTTGGCACGGATTTGGCCTGCTCGTCGGCATGTGTGCCGCTCAGGAACGGCATGCGTGGATCGAGGCCCCCTATCGAGAGACGTGTCATGAGCAATTTCATAAGAAACCTGTCGCGCCGCACGATCGTGCAGGCGCTGATCGCGCTGCCGGCGCTGTCGCTGTTTCGCAACCAGCCGGCGATCGTCGACGCTGACGAAATCGTCGAGATCAATGGCTGGATCCTGCGGCGGAGCGACCTCGCATGATCTTCGACAGCTACGAAGCCTATAAGCAAGCTGGCTTCAAACCGAAGGTTTGCATTCTCGGTTCCGGCCCGGCCGGCACCACCATCGCCAGGAAGCTCGGCGCCGTCGGCATACCGGTGGTCGTGCTCGAGGCCGGTTCGCGCGAATTCAGCGACGAGTCGCAGGATTTCTACCGCGGCAAGACGGTCGGCGATTTCTACTTCGACCTCGACATCACCAGGCTGCGCTTCATGGGCGGTTCGTCCAACCATTGGGCCGGCTGGTGCCGCGTTCTCGACAAGCAGGATTTCGACCCCAAGGCCTGGGCGCCGGACACCGGCTGGCCGATCAGCCGCGCCGATATCGAACCCTATCTCGGCGAAGTCCACGATATATTGGAGCTTCCGGACTTCCGTCCGGATGTGCCGGTTTCGGACGACATACGCTGGGTGCAGCTGATCAAGAGCCCGGCCGTGCGCTTCGGCGAGAAATATGCCGACGAGCTCGACGCCAGCAAGAACATCGCCGTCGTGCTCAACACCTATGCGACCGAGCTCGCCGGCGACGGCAAGCGCGTCACCGGCGCGAAACTGTGGTCGAACGGACAGGACGCCGGCACCTTCATCGCGGATTACTTCATCACCTGCACAGGCGGGCTGGAGAATTCGCGGCTGCTTTTATGGTCGAACCAGCGCTCGAATGGTGGCGTCGTGCCGAATGCGGCAGCACTTGGCCGTTACTGGATGGAGCACCCGACCTTCGAGGGCGGCAACGCCATCCTCGCCAACTACTCCGAGTTCGAGGTCGACGGTTCCAACGAAGCCTTCTTCTCGCCGACGCTGGCCGCGATGGAGCGGCTGCAGATCATGAATTTCGGCATCCGCCTGATCGAGTCGCCCTATCCGAACGTCAAGAAGCTGATCGCCGATCTGGCCTGCACGGCGCCGGACATGGCGGAGTGGATGTCCTCGAAGCTCGACCAGAAGCTGCGCTGCGCCGCCCAGCTCTACGTCGCCTGGGAACAGGCGCCGCTCGCCTCCAACCAGATCGAATTGTCCAAGACCGATGTCGACCATGCCGGCGTGCCGCGCATCGAATTGCATTGGAAGAAATCGCCGCTCGAGCGCCGCACGCTGCTCGAAGGCCTGAGGTTGTTCGGCACGACGATGGCGCAGAAGAATCTCGGCCGCGTGCGCATAGATGACTGGATCAGCAATGGCAGCGACTATCCGACCAACGAGGAGACGGCCGGCCATCATCACATGGGCGGCACCCGCATGGGCACCGATGTCTTGAAGAGCGTCGTCGACGCCAATTGCAAGGTGCACGGCATGGACAATCTCTATATCGGCGGCTCATCGGTCTTCTGCACCTCCGGCCAGTGCAATCCGACCACGACCATCACAGCGCTTGCCTGCCGCCTGGGCGACCACCTGAGCAAGGTGATTTCCGTCTGACCGCCCCGCATGAGCCCCGCGCCGGTTCATGGCGCGGGTCGAGCGGCGCAAGATCGCTGCTGCTCGAAAAGGCTTTGAGCGGCCCGGCCGCCTGTTTGACGACCGAACCGCTCTTAAGATCGATTGGGCGATAACCGACCTTAAACCGTTGCCGGATCGAGCGCCGGCCGGCCCTTGAACTGGCCGACGATGCCGGCGAGATCGGAGCCGCCGAAGGCATCGCGCAGCGCGTCGAAGGACGGCAGCACGAAATAGGCGCGCTGGAACTTGTCGATCTCGTAGCCGGTGCGCATCACCGTCTCGAGCTTGAACGGCACCTGATGCGCGTCCTTGCTCTCCACCGCGAACTGCAGCTCGGTGAAGGACGACATCAGCCCGGCGCCGAACGCCTTGACCGGCTGTCCCGGCTCCTGGATGAGGCCGTATTCGGCGCTGTACCAGTAGAGCCTGGTGATCATCTCGTCGCCGCCAAGCGCAATCACGTCCTCGGCCTTCTGGCCGTACATCTGCATGAAATCGGCGAACACCGGCTGGGTCAGGATGGGCACATGGCCGAAGAAATCGTGGAACATGTCGGGCTCGACGATGTAGTCGAGCTCTTTCCTCGTCCGCAGCCAGTTGGTGACCGGAAAGCGCCGGTTGGCGAGATGGTCGAAGAACGGTCCCGCCGGGATCAGGCCGGGCACCGCGACGATTTCCCATCCGGTCAGCCTGGCGAGCTTCTCGCTCACCGCGTCGAAATCCGGGATGCGGTCGAGCAGGCCGAGCGCGGCGACGCCGTCGAGATAGGAGCGGTGCGCCAGTTTCTGCGTCAGCCTGGTCTGGCGGTCGCAGAGCGTGCGCCACACCGCCTGCTCTTCCGATGAATAATCATATCCTTGAGCCACCGTGAAATCGCTGCGGCAGACCGAATAGTCGCCGCGAAGCCCCTGCGCCGCGCAGTCGCGGGCATAATCGGCAACGCTGATCGTCATCTTTTCCTCCTCGAAGATCGTGATCCTTGGATCGTGACGGGAAGTCTAGCGGCAGCTGGCGAGGCAAATCAGCTTTGTTGATGGATCGAACACCGGTTTCGAGGTAAAACACGCTCACCATCGGGTGAGCGAGAGTGAAAATGCCTCAGTTTGACGACTTCGAGATAAAGATGCTCGACATCCTGCAGCGCGACGGCCGCAAGCCGGTGTCGGAGTTGGCGCAGGAGATCGGCCTGTCGACCACGCCTTGCGCGCGCCGCTTCGAGGCGCTGCAGGAAACCGGCATCATTCAGGGCTTTGCCGCTGTGCTAAGCCGACGCGCCGTCGGCCTCACCGTCGAGGTTTTCGTCCAGGTCCGGCTGGTCAGCCACAGCGACGGTTCGCCGGAAAGCTTCATCGCCGCCGTACAGCGCATGGACGAGGTCTCGTCCTGCTGGACGATGACCGGCGACCACGATTTTCTGCTGCATGTCATGGTGCCGTCGGTCGACGATCTGAACGCTTTCGTCATGCACCGGCTGATGCGGCTGCCCGGCGTGCGCGACGTCCATACCCAGCTCGTGCTGCAGAACATCAAGGGCCCGGGCCACGTGCCGCTCAGCCATCTGCGGCGTTAGCGCAAATTTCAACGCACGGATTTTTCCCGAAAAGCTGCTCGGAAACTGCTGAACCGCGCCAAGGCGGCTTCGACATCGACAACTAGCACAAGCGGACCAACAAGGAGGTCCGCCCATGAACATCGTGCTGATCAATCCGCCGCACACGGCCATCGGCAGCCGCGTGCCCGACGACCATCTGCCGCCGCTCGGCCTCTTGGCGATCGGCGGTCCGCTCATCGATTCCGGCCATGAGGTACGGCTGGTCGATGCCGAGTTCGGGCCGATGCCGCTCCCAGCGCTGGTCGACGATGCCCTGCGCAACGATCCGGACTTCGTGCTGATCGGCCATTCCGGCTCGACCTCGGCGCATCCTACCGCCTTGCGCATTGCCGCGATGATCAAGGCGCGCGCGCCGGGCATCATCGTCATCTATGGCGGCGTTTTCCCGACCTATCATTGGCGCGACATCCTTGCCGAAACCTCGGTCTTCGACTTCATTGTGCGCGGCGAGGGCGAGGCGACGGTGACGGCGCTGGTCGAGGCGATCGAGATGCGCCAGCCGGTGGCGAGCGTCGCCGGCATCGCCTATCGCGACGACCTCGGCTGTGCCGTGGCCACGCAAGCCGCGATGACCATTGCCGATCTCGACGCCTATCGTGTCGGCTGGGAGCTGATCGACCACAAGCGCTACTCCTACTGGGGCGGCAAGCGCGCGGTGGTCATGCAGTTCTCGCGCGGCTGCCCGCATCTGTGCAACTATTGTGGCCAGCGCGGCTTCTGGACCCGCTGGCGCCACCGCGACCCGGTCAAATTCGCCAAGGAGATCGCCTGGCTCCATCGCGCCCACGGCGTCGAGCTGATCAATCTCGCCGACGAGAACCCGACCTCATCGAAAAAAGCCTGGCGCGCTTTTCTCGACGCCATGATCGCCGAGAACGTGCCGGTGCTGATCGTCGGCTCGACCCGCGCCGACGACATCGTGCGCGACGCCGATATTTTGCATCTCTACCGCACGGCCGGTGTCATCCGCTGGCTGCTCGGCATGGAGAACACCGACGAAGAGACGCTGTCGCTGATCCGCAAGGGCGGCAGCACGAAATCCGACCGCGAGGCGATCCGGTTGCTTCGCCGGCACGGCATCCTGTCGATGGCGACCTGGGTTGCCGGTTTCGAGGACGAAACTTTGCGCGACCTGTGGCGCGGCTTCCGCCAGCTCATCGCCTACGATCCCGACCAGATCCAGGCGCTCTATGTCACGCCGCATCGCTGGACGCCGTTCTTCCGCATCGCCCGCGACCGCATGGTGATCCAGCGCGACGTGCGCCTGTGGGACTACAAGCACCAGGTTCTGCACATGACGCGGCTGAAACCCTGGATGCTGTTCTTCGCCGTCAAGCTGATCGAAGTCGCGGTGCAGTCGCGGCCGAAGGCGCTGGCGCGCATCCTCTTCCATCCCGATCCCGAGCAGCGCCATTCGATGCGCTGGTACACCAAGATGGGCCGCCGCGTCTGGTTCCGCGAGGTGTGGGGCTTTCTTGCCAGCGACCGCCGCGTGACGGACGGGCCGACATTGGCGGAATTCTGGGGCGCGCCGCAAGATGCGGAGGAGGAATCGATGGTTGTGCGGCGGCCGGTCCGCAAGCCGGCCTTGCCTGCTATCGAAGGTCAAGCCGAGCCGGCAGAGAAAAGATTAGCCGGCTGACGATCCGTCAGGGAACGATCAGCGTGCCGGCGCCGTGCTCGGTGAACAGCTCCAGCAACACCGAATGCGGCGTCTTGCCGTTGAGGATGACGACGCCTTCGACGCCGCGCTCGATCGCCTCGATGCAGGTCTCGACCTTCGGGATCATGCCGCCCGACACGGTGCCGTCCTTGATCAGCGCCTTGGCCTCGGCCACCGTCAGTTCGTCGATCAGCTTCTTGTTTTTGTCGAGCACGCCGGGCACGTCGGTGAGGAAGAGCAGGCGCGAGGCGCGGCAGGCGCCGGCAATCGCGCCGGCAAAGGTGTCGGCGTTGATGTTGTAGGTGTGGCCGTCGCGGCCGGGCGCCACCGGCGCCAGCACCGGGATCATCTCGGAGCGGGCCAGAAGGTCGAGCAGCGTGCGGTCGACTTCGACCGGCTCGCCGACGAAGCCGAGGTCGAGCACCCGCTCGATGTTGGAATCCGGATCGATCATGGTCTTGCGCGCCTTTTCGGCGAACACCATGTTGCCGTCCTTGCCGCAGAGTCCGATCGCCCATTCGCCCTCGGCGTTGATCAGCGCCACGATCTCCTTGTTGATCGAGCCCGCCAGCACCATCTCGACGATCTCGACCGTCTTCTGGTCGGTGACGCGCAAGCCGCCCTCGAATTTGGACTCGATGCCCATCTTGGTGAGCATCGCGCCGATCTGCGGCCCGCCGCCATGCACGACGATCGGGTTGACGCCGGACTGCTTCAGAAGCGCGATGTCGCGGGCGAACGCCTTGCCGAGCTCATGGTCGCCCATGGCATGGCCGCCATACTTCACCACCACCGTCTTGTTCTCGTAGCGCTGCATATAGGGCAGCGCCCTGGAGAGCAGCGCGGCCTGCATTTCGGCGTTGGCGGCGATGTCCGTCATCGGTGTCGATCCCAGCTAGCGTGAATGGCGGCCTCTTAGCGGGAATTGCCGCGGGTCGCAAACGGCTTTGCGGTCACGAAGATGAAATCTGCTAAGTACCCAGCATGGGGATTTTGTCCGGCCGGCTATGTTTGTGTTGGCTGGCGGTGTGCCTTGGAGGTTTGCCGAAACGCCCATGCCGTCGTCATCCACGGGCGGAGCAAGGAGCGTAGCGACGCGCGCAGACCCGAGGATCCATTCCGTGACGCATGAGCGTTGCAACGGTGCAGAATTCTGCTCCGCCGCGCTCTTCGATCAAGGTCACGGAATGGATCCCAGGGTCTCCGCGACGCCGCCTCGCGGCTGCTCCGCCCAGGGATGACGAGGTTGGGAGGCTTAAGCCAATCCCCAACGTTTGCGCTGATTTCACGGTAAGGAACGGTGAAATACTGCCGGCCGATAAGCGGCAACTTTTCAAAGTCCCCGTGCTGAATCGCTAAGGCACCTTGAGCGGCGCCCGCCGCCCCAGCCATCCCGAAATCTTCTCCATCTGCGCGGCTAAGGAAAGCAGCGTCTCCTCGTCGCCAGGACGCCCCACGGCCTGGATGCCGAGCGGCAGGCCGGCCGCCGTGACATGCACCGGCAGTGCGATCGACGGCTGGCCGCTGACATTCTGGATCGCCGGCCAGTGGGTGAACCACAGGCTCTTGTCCATCAGCTGGCCGAAGAACGACTTGACCTTGAGCAGGCCGGTCAGGCGCAATTTGTCGAGCAGGTTCTCGATCAACTCGTCCGCCCCCTTCGGGTCCATCGAACCGCATTCAAGCGGCGGGTGCGCGATGATCGGCATCAGCACGGCGTCGTAGCGCGCCGTCTCTTCGATCAGCCGCCGCGACGTGGCGTGAAGCCGCTGCAGCCCCTCATAGACTTCGCCGGCCGATAGCATCTCGCCGAGCCGGGCGAGCACGCGCGTGGCGCGCTCGACCTCGCCGATGACCGGCCGTCCCAGGCGCCGAGCCTCGCCGCGCATCGTGCCCGCCACAGCGGCGGCGACCGTCTTGCAGAAGTCGGCGGCGAAATCGCGATCGATATAGGGCAGGTCGATCTCTTCCACCGTGTGCCCGCCCTCGCGCGCCAGCGCTACGGCTGTATCCAGCGCGGCAATCGTCTCGGCCGAGATCGGCAGGCCGAGCGGCGATTTCCTGTAGACGGCAAGGCTGAGCTTGCCGGGATCGCGCGCCGCGGCCGCGGCAAACGTGCCCTTCGGCGCCGGCGCCGCATAGGGCGAGAGCGGATCGGCGCCATGGGTGAGATCGAGCAGAAGTGCGGTATCGCGCACCGAGCGGCTGACGGCGTGGTCGACGACCATGCCGTACCAGCTTTCGCTGGTCAGCGGCGTCAGCGGCACCCGGCCGCGCGAGGTTTTTAAGCCCACCAGCCCACTGCAGGCCGACGGGACGCGGATCGAGCCGCCGCCGTCGGAGGCGTGCGCCGCCGGCACCACGCCGGCCGCCACCAAGGCTGCGGCGCCACCGGACGAGCCGCCGGTGGTGTGGCCGGTGTTCCACGGGCTGCGGGTGATGCCGAAGCGGGCCGACTCCGTCATCAGCCTGAGCCCGTGCTCGGGCGTGGTGCTGGTGGCGATCGGGATCAAGCCGGCGGCGAGATGGCGCTCGACCATCACCGAATTGAAATCGGCGCTGAAAGGCGGGATGCGGCTGCCGCCATGGATCGGCATGCCCTTGAGGCCGATGCCGAGATCCTTCAGCGCAAACGGTACGCCGGCGAGTGGCAGCGTGCGGTCGATCGTCCTGGCTCTCGCCCGCGCCGTCTCGTAAAGCGGTGTCGCTATGGCGTTGATGTCCGGCCGCGTCGCCTCGGCCCGCGCGATCGCCGCGTCGACCAGCTCTTGCGGCGCAATTTCGCCGCGATGCACCAGATCGGCGAGGCCGGTCGCATCCTGTTCCCAAAGCACGCGCTCGATCGACATGGCCGCTCCCCTTTTTGGAAAAGGCTAGAGCAATTCCAGGAAAAGTGTGAGCGGTTTTCCGTCCGGAATTGCGTCGAAACAAAGAGATAGAGCGGTTCGCCGTTTCCGTGAAACGGTTAAACGCTCTAGCGGCCGGTGTGCTTGGCAACGCCGATGCGGGCGTGCGAGGCGATCGATCCGCGATCGTCGATGGCCGCCTTTCGTGGACAACCTCGGCTGCCGGTTGCAAATCAATCGCAATCTTCTAATTTGCCGCTATGGCGCCGCAGGACATCAGCAAGCTGATCGTCCGGACTTCGATGAAGGACCGGGCTGCGTTCGATCTGCTCTACAAGCAGACCAGCTCGAAACTTTTTGGCGTCTGCCTTCGTGTATTGAAGGACCGGGGAGACGCGGAAGAAGCGCTGCAGGAGGTCTTCGTCAAGATATGGACGAAGGCCGACCGTTTCGCGGTTTCCGAACTGAGCCCGATTTCCTGGCTGGTGGCCATTGCACGCAACCATGCGATCGATCGCATACGGGCGCGGCGCAGCCCGTCTGCCAACATCGATACGGCCCTCGACGTCGCCGATCCGACGCCGGGACCTGAGGCCATGGCTGTGGCGGGCGGCGAGTCCGAACGCATCTACCATTGCCTCGACGAACTGGAACAAGACCGGGCGGCGGCCGTCCGGGGCGCCTATCTGAGCGGCGAAAGCTATGCCGAGCTGGCGGAGCGCTTCAAGGTTCCGCTGAACACGATGCGGACTTGGCTGCGGCGAAGCCTGCTGAAACTTAGAGAATGTCTGGAAAGATGACGCTGGCGGAAGACAACGGACCGGAACGTGGAGGCGACGACCTGCTCGCCGCCGAATACGTTCTCGGCGTGCTCGCCGCCGACGAACGCCAGATCGCGTCCCGCCGCATCGACACCGAGACGGGCTTTGCCCGGCTGGTCGATGCCTGGGAGGTCCATTTCGCGCCGATGGCCGCCGGTTATGCCGCGGTCGAGCCGCCGGCATCGGTCAAGGTGGCGATCGACCGCCGGCTGTTTGCCTCTTCCGCCGCCACGTCCGGCTCGCAGGGCAGCGGTGTATGGGCGAGCCTCGCTTTCTGGCGTGGCCTTGCCGCAGCTGCGATTGCCGCTTTGGCCGTCTATGTCGCCCTGCCTTACGTCAATCCGCCGGCGCCGCAGCCCGAGACCAGGCTGGTCGCCTCGCTGGCCGCCGACAACAGCCCCGTCAAATACCTTGCCGTCTATGACGCTGCCCGCCACGAGGTCGGCCTCTCGCTGGTCTCCGGCGACCGCGGCGCCGGCAAGGATTTCGAGCTGTGGATGATCGAGGGCAAGAACGCGCCGGTCTCGATGGGCGTGATCCCGGCCGGCCAGGCCGTGCGCATGGCCGTTGCGCCGGCCGTCCAGCAGAAGCTGGCGCAGGGCGCCGTGCTCGCCGTCAGCCTCGAGCCGACCGGCGGCTCGCCAACCGGACAGCCGACCGGCCCGGTCGTCGCCGCGGGCGATCTGAAGGGCATCTGATAGCCCTTTAGCCATCTGAAAGATTAGCCGAAGTCTATATATTCGTTTGGTGCGAGACGGATGGTTTTCGTGCGCCGAATTGCAGCTTGCAGAAAAATCAGCTCCACAAAAAGAAATCTTTGCGGCCGCGCGAAACTTAGTTTTTTAGGAGCCGTATCTCCTCGCGTTCCCAAGGACGGGAAAATCAACCCGAGGAGACTGACACCATGCGTAAACTCGCCACCCTTTTGCTCGCCTCTGCTATCGGCTTTTCCGCGCTCGGCGCCATTGCCTATGCCAATCCGATGGTCGGCGGCGCGCCGATGTATGCCAAGAAGAACATCATCGAGAACGCCGTCAATTCGAAGGACCACACCACGCTGGTCGCCGCCGTCAAGGCCGCCGGGCTGGTCGACACGCTGCAGGGCGCCGGCCCCTTCACCGTCTTCGCGCCGACCAATGAGGCCTTTGCCGCCCTGCCGCCGGGCACCGTCGAAACGCTGCTCAAGCCCGAGAACAAGGACAAGCTGACCAAGATCCTCACCTGCCATGTCATCGCCGCCAAGGCGCTGGCCGCCGATGTCGCCAAGATGGCCAAGGCCGATGGCGGCGCGCACCAGGTCAAGACGGTCGGCGGCTGCGAACTGACGCTGAAGGCCAAGGGCGGCAAGGTCACCGTCACCGACGAGAACGGCAATGTCGCGCATGTCACCATCGCCGATGTCCGCCAGTCGAACGGCGTCATCCACGTCATCGACAAGGTTCTCTTGCCGAAGATGTAACAAAGCGGGCGCGGCCGGCGAAGTCATGGCTGAGCGCCGGCCGCAACATTCAAGATCCGCGCCGCCGGCAAGGGTGTGCTCCGCGCCGTCCCGCAAGGGCGGCGCGGAGCAGCATCCGGAGCAGGTCCGGGACGGATTTCAAGACCGGGAATTGCTTCAGACAAAGAGACAAGGCCGTCACCGGCTTTTGATTTCCTTGGTGGCGCCCTATTTTGGCAAAAGACGTCAGGAGGAACGGCCATGAACCGTCGTGACATTCTCTGGAGCGGAGCCGCCGCCGCCGCTCTCATCGCCGGATCCGGCGCGATGCTGCGCATGGGCGGGCCGGGGCCGGCTTTGGCCGCCGAGACCTTCGAGGTCACCAAGACCGATGCCGAATGGCACGCCATCCTGTCCGACGAGGCCTTCGACGTGCTGCGCAAGCAAGGTACCGAATATCCCGGCACCAGCCCGTTGCTCAACGAACATCGCAAGGGCGTCTTCGCCTGCGCCGGCTGCGACCTGCCGGTCTATCCGTCCGAGACCAAGTTCGATTCGGGCACCGGATGGCCGAGCTTCTGGCAGGAGATCCCCAAGGCCATCGGCGAGACCGTCGACCGCTCGCTCGGCATGACCCGCACCGAGGTGCATTGCCGCCGCTGCGGTGGCCATCTCGGCCACGTCTTCGACGACGGCCCGCCGCCCACCGGCCTGCGCCACTGCATCAACGGCGTGGCGCTGAGCTTCAAGCCGGCGGCGGCCTGATCGGTATCCGACCTCTCCAAAAAGAATGACCCCGGAAATCGTCGCCGATTCCGGGGTCACGCGTGAGGATGCCAGGCGGGGGTTCCGGCTCCTCAATGGCCTCCGCCGCCACCACCGCCCTGCTGGGCCGGCTTGTTGATGAACAGCACGAAGAATCCGAGCGAGGCGAACAGAACCGTCAGCATCATGAACACGTCCATGAAGGACAGCAGCGCCGCTTGCTGCTGGACCATGCCCGACAGTTTCGAAATCGCCGCGGTCGTGGCGTCGAGCCCGGCGGTCTGCTGGAAATTCTGCTCCAGATTCTGCAGTTTCGTCTGCGCCGCCGCACTGCCCCACTGCACATGCTCGGCCAGCCGCGCATAGTGGAAGGCATTGCGGTCGATCAGCACCGTGTTGATCACGGCGAGGCCGACGGCGCCGCCGAGGTTGCGGGTCAGGTTGAACAGGCCCGACGCGTTCTTCAGCCGGTCCGGCGGCAAGGTGCCGAGCGCGATGTTGTTGATCGGCACCATGCACAGCATCATCGAACAGCCGCGCAGGATCTGCGGGATCAACAGCTCGTAGAAATCCCAGTCGGCGGTGAGATGCGTCATCCACCAGGTGCCGGTCGCGAAGCCGAAGAAGCCGATCATCATCATCAGCCTGAGATCGATCTTGTTCGACAGGATGCCGGCAACCGGCGCGGTGAAGAACATCGCCAGGCCGCTGACGAACAGCGCCTCGCCGATCATCATCGAATCGTAGCCGCGGATGCGCCCCAGGAACACCGGATAGAGATAGGTGAGCCCGTAAAGGCCGATGCCGACGACGAAGGAGAACAGCGAGCCGAAAGCGAAGTTGACGTTGCTGAACGCTCTGAGGTCGACGATCGGCTCCTCGGCGGTAAACACTCGCCAGAAGAAGATGACGCCGCCGATGGTCATGATGATGGCGCAGGCGAACACCGCCGGCTCCTGCAGCCAGTCATGGTTCGGGCCTTCCTCCAGCACATATTCCATGCAGCCAAGGAAAGCGGCCATGCCGGCCAGGCCCCACCAGTCGAACTTCGAGAACAGCTTGAGGTTCGGCTTGTCGAAATCGATCAGCGCCCAGGCGGCGGTGGCGACAAGGATGCCCGGCACGACATTGATCAGGAACAGCCAGTGCCAGGACATGGCGTGGCTGATATAGCCGCCGACGGTCGGGCCGATTGTCGGCGCCAGCGTCGCCACCAGGCCGATCATCGGCGAGACGACGGCGCGCTTGGAAGGCGGGAAGATGGTGAAGGCGGCCGCGAAGACGCTGGGGATCATGCCGCCGCCGATAAAACCCTGGATGGCGCGGTAGACGATCATCTGGTCGATATTGGTGGCGGTCGCGGCCAGCGCGCTGGCCGCGGTGAAGCCGGCCGCCGCGGTGGTGAACAAGACGCGCGTCGACAGCATGCGGCTGAGGAAGCCCGACAGAGGGATCATCACCACTTCGGCGATCAGATAGGCGGTCTGCACCCACGGGATTTCGTCGGAGCTGGCCGAAAGGCCCGCCTGGATCTCGGCAAGCGAGGCTGAGACGATCTGGATGTCGAGGATCGCCATGAACATGCCGAACACCATCGCCAGGAAGGCGATGACGCGGCGCACCGGCATCTGGTCGGCGGGGAGCGCCGGTGCTGCGGCCACTGGGCGAGCCGGCCCTGATCCTGCGGTGATGGTTGCGGTTGCCATGTCATGGCCTCCCAAAACAATTCCAGGAAAGCGTCAGCGGTCCGGAATTGCGTCGAAACGGATAAAGCGGGCTGGACGGCTCAGCGCTCAATCGGCCACTGAGCCGTCCCCCCAGGTGTTTAGTTGGTGGTCGCGGCAGGCGCGGTGCGGCTGTCGGCGGCGACGACGACGCTGAGGCCCGCGCGCAGCTTGCCCGTCTTCAACACGTCGGCCGGCACGTCGATGCGGACCGGAACGCGCTGCACCACCTTGGTGAAGTTGCCGGTGGCGTTTTCCGGCGGCAACAGCGAGAACACCGCGCCCGAAGCCGGCGCCAGCGAAGATACAGTGCCTTCGAAGGTCTGGCCGTCGATGGCGTCGACGGTGATGCGCACCTTCTCGCCGGCCACCAGATGGCCGAGCTGCGTCTCCTTGAAGTTGCCGACGATGTAGAGCTTGTCCATCGGCACGACGACGGCGAGCTTCTGTCCGGGGCTGACGAGGTCGCCCTGCTCGACCGAGCGGTTGCCGACTACGCCGTCATAGGGCGCCTTGAGCACGGTGAAGGACAGGTCGCGGGCGGCCTTGTCGCGGGTCAGCTGCAGCGAGGCCAGCGTCGAGGCCGATTCCGCGCGCTGGGCTTCCAGCACGCCGATATTGGCCTGGGCAGCGGTGATCTGCGCGTCGGCGCCGACAAGTGCTGCATTGGCCTGGTCCAGCGCGGTCTGGGCGTCGTCGAGCTGGGCCTGCGTGCCGACATGGGTCTTCAGGAGCTGCGCGGCGCGCACCTGGGCGCGGCCGGCATTGTCGGCGGCGGCCTGGTCGGCGACCTTCGAGGCCTTGGCCTGAGCCAGCGAGGCCTCGGCGGCCTTGGTCTGCGCATCGATGCGGTCGAGCGTCTTTGCCAGAGTGGCGATCTGCGCCTCGGCCTGGCCGACGGCGATCTTGTAGTCGCCGTCATCGATCAGGAACAGCGGATCGCCGGCCTTGACCTGCTGGTTCTCGCTCACCAGCACCTTGGCGATATAGCCCGAGATCTTCGGCGAAACGAACGACATGTCGGCCTGGACATAGGCGTCGTCCGTCGAGATCATGAAACGGCCGTCGGTCCAGTAATTATAGCCGTAATAGGCGCCGGCGCCGAGCAGCGCGAGGCCGATGACCGGCAACAGGAAAGAGCGCACGGAGCGCTTCTTCTTGGCCGGGGCTTCGGCGGCGGGCGCCTCGACCGGAGCGGCGGGCTGGATGGGCGTTTCCGGGGCTTCGGTCGAGGGCTGGACCTTGGCGTTTGGAAACGTGCGGACTTCGGCGGTGGCGGGCGCGTTCGAGGACATGGTAATCTCTCTAGGATTGTCAGTCAGACTGAACCGTTCGGTTCGAATTGGTGATTGACATAGCGCGGAAAGAGGCCCATATCAAGAGGAAATCGAACCGAGTGGTTCGAATTATTTTCTAGGGATTAACGTCCATGGTCGACACGACAGCCGATAGCGATCTGCTCGACTTGCGCAAGGGCCGCCCAGCGGCCGGGCAGGATCCGATGAAGCGCGCCCAGATCATCGAGGGCGCTCGCCGCGTCTTTATAGACAAGGGGTTCGAGGCGGCCTCGATGAACGATATCACCCGCGAGGCCGGTGTTTCGAAGGGCACGATCTACGTCTATTTCGAAAACAAGGAAGAGCTGTTCGAAGCTCTCATCGAGGAAGAGCGCGGCACCATCTTCAAGAACCTGTATGAGGTGCTCGATCACTTCGACGACCTGCGCAAGACGCTGGTCAAGTTCGGCATGGCGCTTTCGGTCAAGATCACCTCGGCCAGGGTCATCCAGGCGCAGCGCACCGTGGTCGGTGCCGCAGACCGGATTCCTGAGCTTGGCGCGCGCTTCTACGAGCGCGGCCCCAAGCGCGGCCACGACAGGATGATGGTTTTCCTGAACGAGGCCGTCTCGCGCGGCCTGCTTACTATCGATGATGTCGATCTCGCCGCCTACCAGTTCACCGAACTCTGCCTCGCCGGCCTGTTCCGCCAGTGCATCTTTTCGTACCGCACCAAGGCGCCGAGCCAGTCCGAGATCGAGAAGGTCGTGCGCTCCGGCGTCGATGTGTTCCTGAAGGCCTACGGCAGCGAGCAGCTCTTCGCCGAGGAGCGGGCGTCGCAGCTGGCCTGACGCCCCCGAACGCGTTTTCCGGTAGCCGTAACAAAAGCGCGCCCCGAGAGTTGCGGCGCGCTTTTGGCGCGCCTCCGATTCAAGTTTCTTCTGACGAAATTTGTCTGCCGATGACCGCCTCGCCGAGGGCTTTCGGAAGGACCTGTTAACCATCGCTTTCTATGTCTCGGGAGACGTGCAATCGGCGAGTCTCCAGTATGACATCCATGCGTTTCCCTCGTGCCAATCTGCCAGGCGCTTCGGCCTATGACAGCGACGACGACCGTCGCAACGAGCGGGAAACCGGGCGCCACGGCGCGGCCCAGCAGGCAGGGCAGGTGGTGCCGCTGCGAGCCATGCCCGAGGCAGAATCGAACGCCGCCCGCAACGCATCGCCCGATTCGCCCGCCGACGAGTTCGGCCTGCCGGCCTGGCAGAATTATTTCTTTCTCGCGCCGAATGTGCGCTTCACGCGCACCCCGGATACCGAGATCGTCAAGCGCTCGACGCTGCCGGTTGAAGACGGCGCGCAGCGTAAGGTCGCCCCTGTAGCCGAACCTGTCCCAAACCCGCCGGCCCCTGCGAAGACCAACCCTGTTCGGCCAGCTGTCACCGCTGCCCCCGCCGCGTCGCCGCGTCCCGTCGCCCTGCCTGCGCAGAAGCCCCGCCCGAGCGGACTGCGCTGGTCCTATCTGTCCGATCACGCTTTCTTCGAATTCGGCATGCCGTTCCTGGCCGAGCGCCTGGCGCGGCGCCAGAACGAAGCGGCGCAGCAATCCGGCGGTGCGATCCGTCCGCCCGTGTCCACCCAGGCAGTGCCGCAGCCGAGTGAGCCGCGCCCCGCTCTGATGAGCGATGCGGCAGCCTTCTATCGCGTCATCGAATGGCGCTCCAACGCGACGCTCGCCGACCCGGCGTCGACGCCGGCAGTCACGCCGGCCGCTGAAGCCGTTCCGGCGGGGATCGCGCCGCCCGCTCGCGCCGCGAGCGCCCGGGCTGCCAAGCCGACGCCCTCCTTGCCCATCGCGGGCAAGATCGCGCCCGCAACCGTTCCGGCCGGCTACGAACTTCCCTCCGAGGAGCTGCTGCAGCTGCCGCCGGAAGGCCAGGGCTTCTACATGTCGCAGGAGCGCATGGAGCAGAACGCCGATCTTCTGGAAAGCGTGCTGGAGGATTTCGGCGTCAAGGGCGAGATCATCCATGTCCGACCGGGTCCGGTCGTCACGCTTTACGAATTCGAGCCGGCGCCGGGCGTGAAATCCAGCCGCGTCATCGGTCTGGCCGACGACATAGCCCGCTCCATGTCGGCCGTCTCGGCGCGCGTCGCCGTGGTGCCGGGCCGCAACGTCATCGGCATCGAACTGCCCAACGAGACGCGCGAGACCGTCTATTTCCGCGAGCTGATTGGCTCCGTCGGTTTCCGCAACACCTCCTGCAAGCTGGCTTTGGGCCTCGGCAAAACGATCGGCGGCGAGCCGGTCATCGCCGAACTCGCCAAGATGCCGCATCTTTTGGTTGCCGGCACCACCGGCTCGGGCAAGTCGGTCGCCATCAACACCATGATCCTGTCGCTGCTCTACCGGATGAAGCCGGAGGAATGCCGCCTCATCATGGTCGACCCGAAGATGCTGGAGCTGTCGGTCTATGACGGCATCCCGCATCTGCTCACCCCGGTCGTCACCGATCCCAAGAAGGCGGTGACGGCGCTCAAATGGGCGGTGCGCGAGATGGAGGAGCGTTATCGCAAGATGGCGCGTCTCGGCGTGCGCAACATCGACGGCTACAACCAGCGCGCAGCCAGCGCCCGCGACAAGGGCGAGGTCGTCGCCATGCAGGTGCAGGTCGGCTTCGAGAAGGGCACTGGCGAGCCGCTGTTCGAGGAACGCGAGATCGACCTCGCGCCGATGCCCTATATCGTCATCATCGTCGACGAGATGGCCGACCTGATGATGGTCGCCGGCAAGGAGATCGAAGGCGCCATCCAGCGGCTGGCGCAGATGGCGCGCGCCGCCGGAATTCATCTGATCATGGCGACGCAGCGTCCTTCGGTCGATGTCATCACCGGCACCATCAAGGCCAATTTCCCGACCCGCATCTCCTTCCAGGTGACATCGAAGATCGACAGCCGCACCATTTTGGGCGAGCAGGGCGCCGAGCAGCTGCTCGGCCAGGGCGACATGCTGCATATGGCCGGCGGCGGCCGCATTGCGCGCGTGCATGGCCCGTTCGTGTCCGACCTCGAGGTCGAGCACGTGGTGGCGCATCTGAAGGCGCAGGGCCGTCCCGAATATCTCGACACCGTCACCGCCGACGAGGAGGAAGCCGAGGAAGAGGTCGACACCGCCCCGGTCTTCGACAAGAGCGCGCTCGCTGAAGAGGATGGCGACGCGCTCTACGAAGAGGCGGTCAAAGTGGTCAAGCGCGACAAGAAATGCTCGACCTCCTACATCCAGCGCCGCCTCGGCGTCGGCTACAACCGCGCCGCCTCGCTGGTCGAGCGCATGGAGAAGGAAGGCCTGGTCGGCACGCCCAACCATGTCGGCAAGCGCGAAATCCTCACCGGCCGACGCGACCGCGAGCCGGAACGCGACGAGACGGAGTGAGCGGTGGCGTTTGAAATTGCCCCAAACACCTCCCCCAACTTCGTCATTCTAGGGCGGAGCAGGAGCGAAGCTCCGTCGCGAAGACCCTAGAATCCATGCCGTTTCATCTACCGAAGTATGCAACGGTGCAGAATTCTGGACCGCCGCGGTGCTTCTAAGTCACGGAATGGATCCTCGGGTCTGCGCGCGTCGCTACGCTCCTTGCTCCGCCCGTGGATGACGATCGCGATGGGCGTTTCTGCCAATCTCCAAAGCATGGGATATGCCAGTGCACGCACAGTCGGCCGGTAAGAAATCTCTGTGCTGGGGAACTGGTCCTGCCTTGTCTTATCTGACGCGGTTGCGGCGGGCTCTAGCCGCCGTTCGCCACCAGCGCGATCGCGGCGCGCAACTCGTCCAGCCCGTCGGCCTTTTCGGATGATGTCGCCAGCACCACGGGAAACGCCGCCGGCCGCTTCTTGATCTTTGCCAGCGTCGCCTCGATCAGTTTAGGCACGCCGGCCGCCTTGATCTTGTCGGTCTTGGTCAGCACCAGCTGGTAGGACACCGCCGCCTTGTCGAGCAGGGTCAGCACTTCCTCGTCCTTGGCCTTGATGCCGTGGCGGGCATCGATCAGCACATAGACGCGCTTCAGCGTCACGCGTCCCTGCAGATATTCGAAGATCAGCTTGGTCCATTCATCGACCTTGTCCTTCGGCGCGCTGGCGTAGCCGTAGCCCGGCATGTCGACCAGCGCCATCGGCGGCAGGTCGGCGCCTTCGCCCGAGAAGCCGTCAGGCACGAAATAGTTGAGCTCCTGCGTGCGTCCCGGCGTGTTCGAGGTCCGCGCCAGCCCCTTCTGGCCGACCAGCGCGTTGATCAGCGACGACTTGCCGACATTGGAGCGGCCGGCGAAGGCGATCTCCGGCGGGCCTTCCGGCGGCAGGAACTTCATCGACGGCACGCCGCGGATGAAAATCCAGCCGCGGGTGAATAGCTCGGGGCTGATCGCCGTGTCGTTAGTGGTCTTGTCTGGCGCGTTCAAGCCGCGGCCTCCAGTTTCGAAATGTCGGCGCCACGGATGGCGTCGAGGTTGCGGCTGATCTTGTCCACCGGCCAGTCCCACCAGGCGGCCTTGAGCAGGCGCCGGACAGTAAAATCGTCGAAGCGCATCTTGACCACCTTGGCCGGGTTGCCGGCAAAGATCGCATAAGGCGGCACGTCATGCGTGACAACCGATTTCGCGGCGATGATGGCGCCGTGGCCGACCTTGACGCCCGGCATGATCACCGCATCCATGCCGATCCAGACGTCATTGCCGATGATGGTGTCGCCACGGATCTCCTTGGCCCAGCTCTTCGGGTCGAACCCTTCCTCCCAGCCATGGCCAAAGATGTTGAACGGATAGGTCGAGAAGCCCGACATCGCATGGTTGGCGCCGTTCATGATGAAGCGCGCGCCCTCGGCGATGGCGCAGAACTTTCCGATGATCAGCCGGTCGCCGATGAAGTCGTAGTGATGCAGCACGCATCTCTCGGCGAATTTGTCGGGACCGTCCGGATCGTCGTAATAGGTGAAGTCGCCGATCTCGATGTTGGGCGCCGTCACCAGCCCCTTCAGGAAGCCGACGCGCGGATGCATCGCGATCGGGTGCTTGATGTTGGGATTGGGTCCGGTCATCGCGGTCCCTCCATGGCTGAAGGCGTGGTCCGGCATGGCCGGCGGCGTCGACATCCGATCAAACTAACGTGATCCGGCCGCGGCACCAACCCTTCAATGGCTGCCGCGGCAGATGACGATCGGGTTGGAAAGGGCGCTGTCGAAACCGCTGCCCTGATAGACCTGGACGTTCGAGGCGCCGGGCGGCAGCGAGAAGCTGCCCTCGACGATTTTCTGGTCGCCGCTCGTTGTGTGCAGAGCCCAGCTGAAGGTGCAGAATTGCGGCGGCGCCTTGGGTTGCACGTGGCTGCAGTTGAGCTGCGCGCCGCCCAGCATCGCCGCTCCGCCGCAGCTGACGGCCTCCTTCGCGGCAGCGGGAAAAGCGTATCCCGCTAACAGCGCCAGCATGGTGATCTTAAGCCGGTTCATCGTCTCGTCCTTGCCGCGAAGCCGGCCGGTCAGGTCGGGTTCTGGCCTATGCGATATTTTTACCAAGCGCCTTAGTCGGTCTTGCGCTGCGCGTCCAGCAGGATTATGTGCATGATGATAATAAGCATGCTCACGAAAAGTTGTCGCCGACTCGCTGACCTCCCATGTCCACTTCATCCAAGATCAGCTTCGTGCTGCACGACGTCGCGCGCCTGTTCGCAACACGCTTGACCAATTCCAATCTGCTCGAGGCCCGTACCCAGCCGGCCGTCGACCGGGAGAAAGTCCATGTCTGAAGGAACCTCACCCAGAAAGCCCGCCGAGGACACTGTCGGCGACAGAGTAAGCGACCAGGTCATTCGCCTGGACAGCCAGCGCGAGCAAAGGCGTGCGCCCAGCCCCGCGATCGAGGAGGATGAGCTGGAAACGCCCGTCGCTCCGGAGCCTGCCGCCCTCGAGGCGCCGACCGCGCCGCCGAAGCCTGCCGCCGTCACCGTCGCCGCTCCGGCTCCTGTCAAGCCGCGCCGCAGCCGCACCCGTCCGATCCTGTTTGCGCTGCTGCCCATCGCGCTGGCGGCCGGCGGTTACTACTATGTCGTCGGCGGCCAGGTCATGACCACTGACAACGCCTATATCCAGGCGCAGTCGCTCGGCGTCTCCACCGATGTCTCCGGCACCGTCGACGAGATCGACGTGCACGACAACCAGGCGGTGAAGAAGGGCGACGTGCTCTTCCGTCTGCGCCCAGCCTCGTTCCAGACCGCGCTCGCCGGCGCCAAGGCGCAGCTCGGCACGGTGCGCAACCAGGTGCTGACGCTGCAGGCGAGCTACCAGCAGTCGCTGGCGGCGATCGATCAGGCTGAGGCCGACATCCCTTACTACGAGGCGGCGTTCCAGCGGCAGCAGGACCTGCTCAAGACCTCCACCGCCTCCAAGGCGACCTTCGACAGCGCCCAGCACGATCTCGTCGCCGCCCGCCAGAAGGTGATCGTCGCCAAGGCCACGGCGCAGTCGATGCTTGCCCAGCTCGGAGGCGACGCCAACCAGCCGGTCGAACAGAACCCCTTCTACCTGCAGGCCCAGTCGGCGGTGGATGATGCGCAGCGCAACCTGAACGACGCAACCGTCAAGGCGCCGTTCGACGGTATCGTCACCAATGTCGACGCGCTGCAGGTGGGCAAATACCTGCCGGCCTCGCAGCCGGCCTTCGCATTGGTGTCGTCGACCGACATCTGGATCGCCGCCGAGCCGAAGGAAACCGAGCTCACCTATGTGCGGCCCGGCCAGAAGGCGACGATCACGATCGACGGCTATCCGGGCGCGGTCTGGCACGGCACGGTCGGCTCGATCAGCCCGGCGTCTTCGTCCAGCTTCTCGCTGCTGCCGGCGCAGAATACCTCGGGCAATTGGGTCAAGGTCGTGCAGCGCATCCCGATGCGCGTGACCATTAACGATCCGGACGGCAAGCCGCCCCTGCGCGGTGGCATGAGCGCCGTCGTCGACATCGACACCGGCCATGCCCGCGGCCTGCCCGATTTCGTCACCGACCTCATCAAGCGTTTCGAGACGAAGTCATGACCACCGCTTCCGCGACAGGCGCGCCCGTGGTCGCCAATCGCGGCGCCATCACCGCCTGCGTCATCCTGGCGGTCATCATGCAGGCGTTGGACACCACCATCGCCAATGTCGCGCTGCCCTATATCCAGGGCAGCGTCTCGGCGAGCGCCGACCAGATCAACTGGGTGCTGACCTCTTATATCGTGGCCGCAGCCGTGATGACGCCGCCGTCGGGCTATCTCGCCAACCGCTTCGGCCGCAAGCGCATCCTGCTTGTGGCGATCACCGGCTTCGTCGTCGCTTCGGTGCTGTGCGGCTTTGCCCAGTCGCTGCCGCAGATCGTCGGCTTCCGCCTGCTGCAGGGCCTGTTCGGCGCTGCCCTGGTGCCGCTGTCGCAGTCGATCCTGCTCGACATCTACAGCGTCGAGGAGCGCGGCTCGGCCATGGCGCTTTTTGGCGTCTCGGTCATGGTCGGCCCGGTGCTCGGCCCGGTCATCGGCGGGTGGCTGACCGAAAACGTCTCCTGGCGCTGGGTGTTCTACATCAACGTGCCGATCGGCTTGCTGGCCTTCGCCGGCGTCTCGATGTTCGTCCAGGAGACCAAGCTCGACTTGAAGGCGCGGCTCGACTGGCTGGGCTTCGGCATGCTCAGCGTCGCCATTGCCGCGTTGCAGATGTTTTTGGACCGCGGCGAGCAGCTCAACTGGTTCTCTTCGGCCGAGATCGTCGTCGAGGCGCTGATCTGCGCGTCGGCTTTCTACATCTTCATCGTCCACACCTTCACCGCGCGGGATACGTTTGTTAACCCAAAACTGTTCCTCGACCGGAACTTTGCCGTCGGCATGATCTTCATCTTCATCATCGGCATCACCTATCTCGCCTCGCTGGCGCTGATGACGCCCTATCTGCAGACGCTGATGGGCTATCCGGTGGTGACCGCCGGCATCGTCATGGGCCCGCGCGGCCTCGGCACCATGGCCTGCATGTTCGTCGTCGGCCGCCTGGTCGGCAAGGTCGACACGCGCTGGCTTTTGTTCATCGGTCTCGCCATCACCGCCTGGGCGATGTACGACATGACCGGCTGGACCCCCGACGTCTCGCAATGGACGATCATCAGCACCGGCTTCATCCAGGGCGCGGGTCTCGGCTTCCTGTTCGTGCCGCTCACCACCATCACCTTCGCCACGCTGGCGCCGGAGCGGCGCTCGGAAGGCACCGGCCTCTACAATCTGTCGCGCAACATCGGCTCCAGCGTCGGCATCTCGGTGGTTTCAGCACTTTTGACGCAGAACCAGCAGATCAACCACGAAAACATCGCCGCCTATGTGACGCCCTACAACCAGGCGTTCAGCGATCCGGCGGTCTCGCAGGCGCTGAGCCCCTACACCGCCGCCGGCCGCGCCGCGCTCGACGGCCTGGTCACGCTGCAGGCGACGGTCATCAGCTATGTCGACGACTTCAAGCTGATGATGGTTCTGTCGCTTGCAGCCATCCCGCTGGTGCTCTTGCTGCGCAAGCCCGGCACGCCGGCCAAGGTCGACCACAGCGCCGTCATGGAATAAAAAGGCCGGGGTCCCGCCGCGGGACCCCGGCCTGCCGGACAGCCTCCCAAACACCGGCGTCGCTGCGCCGGAAGCCGTCCGGCTTTTTGGGGAGGACTGGGATCATACGAGGCACTCCGTCACGGAGTTTCACGGCCTCGATAATTTTTCCGAAAATTGTAGAGAAACTTGGTTTCGTGCCGGGGCTTTTTGTTGGAGACGCCGGCGATTGGCGAAAACCTTCGCACGATCGTCATTCCAGGGCGGAGCAAGGAGCGAAGCGACGCGGCGCAGACCCTGGAATCCATGCCGTTACGCCAAGGCGTTGCAGCGGTTGCAGAATTCTGCACCATTGCACTCCACGGCAGAGGTCACGGCATGGATACTCGGGCCAAGCCCGAGTATGACGACGTCACGGAGGGATACGGCTAACCGCGTAGGTTAGCGCCAACAGCGCCGGCTCCCCCGCCACCACCTTAATGCATGTCGCCCAGAAGTGTGTCGCGGTTCTGGGACAACGACATGCATCAAAACAAAGACTTAAAGCGCGTCGCCTGATTCCGATTCAGCGCGACGCGCTTTAAGCCACAGCGCCTTTTCACCGAGCGTGCCGACCAAGCCTGCATGCGCCGCGCGGGTCTGCCTCGGTCAGCCGCGACGGCAGGGCGATCGGCCGGACGCCGACGGAAATGTCGATATCAGGCAACAAAAAACCCCAGCCGAAGCTGGGGTTCTGCGTTGGGTGAGAGGCCTTCTATTCCGCCGGCGATGGTTTCTTTTTGAACATCGCCGCCAGATTGTCCCACAATTCGATCTTGGCGCCTTGGCGCTTCATGATCACGCCCTGCTGCAGGATCGACAGCGTGTTGTTCCAGGCCCAGTAGATGACCAGGCCGGCCGGGAACGAGCCCATCATGAAGGTGAAGATCACCGGCATCCAGGTGAAGATCGCGGCCTGCGTCGGATCCGGCGGCGCCGGGTTCATGCGCATCTGCAGGAACATGGTGATGCCCATCACCACCGCCCAGGCGCCCATATGCGGCAGGAAGGCGGGCGCCGCGAAGGGCAGCAGGCCGAACAGGTTGAAGATCGACGTCGGATCGGGCGCCGCAAGGTCGTGCACCCAGCCGAAGAACGGCGCGTGCCGCATCTCGATGGTGATGTAGAGCACCTTGTAGAGCGAGAAGAACACCGGGATCTGCAGCGCCACCGGCCAACAGCCGGCCAGCGGATTGATCTTCTCGGTCTTGTAGAGCTCCATCATCGCCTGCTGCTGCTTCATCTTGTCGTCCGCGTATTTCTCGCGGATCTCCAGCATCTTCGGCTGCACCTTCTTCATGTTCGCCATCGAGGCGTAGGACTTGTTCGCCAGAGGGAAGAAGATGGCCTTGACGATGACGGTGGTGGCCAGGATCGCCAGCCCGAAATTGCCGAAGAATTTGTAGAGCGTATCGATCAGCCAGAACATCGGCTTGGTGATGAAATAGAACCAGCCCCAGTCGATCAGCAGGTTGAACTGGCGAATGTGGCGGTCAGCCTCATAGGCGTTGATCTTGGCGACTTCCTTGGCGCCGGCAAATATCTCCGTCTCGACGGTGGCGGACTGGCCGGCATCGACATTGATGGCATCGGTGAGGAAGTCGGACTGATAGCGGTGGCGCCCGTCCTCGAAAAAGCCGTAGCGCGGCTGGAAGGGCTGCTTCTCGGTCGGCACCATGGTGACGGCCCAGTATTTGTCGGTAATGCCGAGCCAGCCGTCGGTCGACTTGCCCGGCTTGACTTCCTTGTCCTTCTCGATGGCCGCGTATTTGTATTCCGTCAGCCCTTCGGTGCCGGTGACGCCGATCAGGCCTTCATGCAGCACATAGGTGCTGGCGACCGCCGGCTTGTCGTAGCGCGTGACGCGCCCGTAGTTGAACAGGCTGACGGCGGCACTTCCCGAATTCTGCACCGTGTCGGAAACGGTGAACATGTAGTCCTTGTCGACCGAGATGGTGCGCTTGAAGGTTAGGCCCTTGTCATTGGTGTAGGTCAGCGTCACCGGAGTGTCGGGGGTCAGCGTCGGATTGCCGTCGACGGTCCACACCGTATCGGCGCCAGGCACGGTTCCGGTCTTGTCGCTGCCGACGAAGCCGATCTCGGCGAAATAGCCGGTGGGCAGCGCCTGCGGGTTGAGCAGCTGGATCTCGGGCGAATTGTTGTCGACGGTCTCGCGATAGTGCTTGAGCTTGAGGTCGTCGAGGCGCGCGCCCGTCAGGTTGATCGAGCCTTCGAGGCTGGGCGTGTCGATCTTGACGCGCTTGGTCGCGGCAACGGCCTGGTCACGGCTCTCGACGGCGACGGCGTCGCCGCCCGGTGCGTTCGGGATAGCTCCAGCCGCCGGGGCGGGCGTCCCAGCCGCGCTGGGATTGGCGCCAGCCGCTTCCTTCTTCTGCGCCTCGGCGCGCTGCTGTTCGATGCGGGCCTGCTCGCGCTGCTGCTCCATGCGCGGACCCATGTAGAAC
Organism: Mesorhizobium sp. CU3; assembly: GCF_006442965.1. Lineage (GTDB taxonomy): Bacteria > Pseudomonadota > Alphaproteobacteria > Rhizobiales > Rhizobiaceae > Mesorhizobium. The sequence goes on from NZ_VFWX01000006.1 coordinate 79,316, forward strand.
ACCTGCCACAGCGACAGGATCAGCACCGACAGCGCGATGGTGATGTAGAAATTGCGGTTGTTTTCCATCGAAGCCCTTGGCCTATCGTGTTCCGCGCAGCCGGCGGGAAAGCTCGGCCTTCAACTGGCCGAATGGAGCGGCGAGCACGTCTTCGCGCCCGACGATGACATAGTCATTGCCAGGCGCCATGTCATCGGCGGCATGCGTGCGCACGGCTTCGCGCAGCCTGCGCCGCACGCGGTTGCGCACCACGGCGTTGCCGACTTTCTTGGTGACGGTATAGCCGACGCGCGGCGCAAGTTGGTCGCCGCGGTCGAGCACTTCAACGAGAAAAAGCCGCCCGCGGCGTTTCTCACCGCCGCGCACAGCCAGGAAATCCGCGCGTTTCAGAAGCCGCCCAGGAGCTTGTCCGTTTGGCTTGCCGGTTGCGGGCAACGATCTCGTCTTTCGCTCAGGCGCTGAGCCGCTTGCGGCCGCGGTTGCGGCGGGCTGCAACGACACCGCGACCACCCTTGGTGGCCATGCGGGCACGGAAACCGTGCCGGCGCTTGCGGACGAGTTTGGACGGTTGGTAGGTACGCTTCATTTGTTTTAATACCGCGGGGTGCGGCCCTTCTTGATTCTGTCACGGTGTAACAGGAGCTTTGCCGGGCCGGCTTAGGCGCGATCGAAACCGCGCCGGGACGAATGGCCCGAGCGTGAGCGGGCTTATAGAAAGAAGGTTTTTGGAAGTCAATCCGCCCGGCGATGAGGCATTTTTTCACCAGGCCAACGGATGAAATTGGCAAAAAAGCCGCAAATCGCATAATGTTGGCCGATCAAGGCTTCGTGAAGACCGCGTCATGACGAGTGAAGCTCTGTCCACCGATGAGAAGGCAAGGCCGGCGCCGGCGAATTTGTCGCGCCGGGTGCCGCTGTCCCGTGGCCTGTCGACCAAGCTTCTGCTTTTGACCATCGTCTTCGTCCTACTGGCCGAAGTCCTGATCTTCCTGCCCTGGATCGCCAGCTACCGCGTCAACTGGCTGAAGGAGCGGCTGAGCACCGCCGCCGCCGTCTCCATCGTTCTGCTGCAGGGCGAGCCCAACTCGCTGTCGCACGCCGCCCAGAACGACGTGCTCATCGCCATCGGCGCCAAGGCGATCGCCGTGCGCGACGGCGGCGTCTCGCGCCTGCTCGTCGTGTCCGACATGCCGCCGCAGGTCGACGAGCATATCGATATCGCCAATGTCGGCCTGGTCAACGGCATGACCGGCGCGCTCGACACCATTTTCTTCGGCGGCAAGCGCATGCTGCGTGTCTTCGGTCCGGTCGGCGACAGCGACAAGGAGTTCGAGCTGATCATGCCGGACTATCGGCTGCGCGACGCCATGCTCAGATATTCGCGCGCCGTCGCCTTCGTCTCGCTGCTGATCTCGCTGTTCACCGCCATGCTGGTCTATGCGGCGATCGACCTGATCATGATCGGCCCGATCCGCTCGATGACGCGCTCGATCCTCTCCTTCTCCGAGGCGCCGGACGATCCCAACCGCGTCATTTCGCCGACCGAGCGTTCCGACGAGATCGGCGTCGCCGAACGCGAGCTTGCTGAAATGCAGGGGCGTCTGCAGAAAATGCTGTCGGAGCAGAAGCACCTCGCCGACCTCGGCCTGGCGGTGTCCAAGATCAACCACGACATGCGCAACATCCTGGCCTCCGCACAATTGATCTCGGACCGGCTGCGCCAGGTGAAGGACCCGACCGTGCAGTCCTTCGCGCCGAAATTGCTGCGCGCGCTCGACCGTGCCGTCGGCTATTCCGAAGGCGTGCTCCACTATGGCCGCACGCAGGAGCCGGCGCCGGCGCGCCGCAGGCTGAGGTTGCACCAGCTGGTCGAGGACGTGCATGGCCTGCTCGACATCGAGGAAGGCATCGAGTTCATCAACGCCGTCGAGCTGGCTTTCGAGGTCGATGCCGATTCCGACCATCTCTTCCGCGTGCTCACCAATCTCTGCCGCAACGCCGTGCAGGCGATGGCCGCCGATACCGAGAGCGCGCTGGTGCGCCGCCTGACGGTGTCGTCCGAGCGTCTCGGAAGCGTCAGCCGCATCGTCGTCACCGACACCGGCCCCGGCCTGCCGCCCAAGGCGCGCGAAAATCTGTTCGCCGCCTTCCGCGGTTCGGCGCGCAGCGGCGGCACCGGTCTTGGCCTTGCCATCGCCCACGAACTGATCCGCGCCCATGGCGGCACGGTGGAGTTGGTCGAATCGATCGGCGGCCGCACCGTCTTCGCCGTCACCATCCCCGATCAGCCGGTGCGGCTGGATCAAGCGCGCAACGGCCTGCGCCGCCCGGCTTGAGCCGAAACCCGACGCACCGGGCTCGGCAGCCGCCAAAACGCCTGCGACAAAACTTTTGCCGGGATCGGCTTGCTTTTCCGAAATTCAGTCGTTAGGGAACACTCCACATCGCGGCCGGCCGTCTCGACCGGATCGCGGGGCTTGTGTCACACACGGCCTGTTGCGCGCCCGTAGCTCAGCTGGATAGAGCACCAGACTACGAATCTGGGGGTCAGGAGTTCGAATCTCTTCGGGCGCGCCATTTCATCCGCTTGATTTTCCGCAGTTTTTTGACCTATCGCGAGCGTCTACGCCGGCTTAGTTCTCGGAATTCAGCCGGTTTTTCAGCCGGTTTTGGAAAAACGGATGTTTCCGCGAACAATGTCGCGGTTTGGCGTATGTTTTCCGCAGCGTCTTCTGCCTCCACAGCCGCTACGAGCTGGGTTGCCTGCTTCAGGTGCCTCGTTACGTCAGCATGGGTCGTGGAGCGGTCCGACTGATATGCCGGCAAATCGCCCGCAATAGCTTTCAGATCGCGCAGAACGGAAGCGAGGTGTGGCCAAGGGAAGTCGGTCGGATCGCCGATATCCCGGTCCGCTCCAACGATCACCTCCAACTTAGCCAAGATGCCACCTAGGGACAGAGCCACCACCTCTGGGAGCGCATCCTGAAGTTTGAGGGCCTCCGTCACCGCTAAAACTTCTGCCTCCTGAGCGACAGCGTATTGGCGGACGCTGTCCGGTGCGACCCCAGGCGTGGGCTCCTTCGTGATTTCGCCCTGGGTCAATACCTGAATCCCGGTATTGCTGATGATTCTCGTCTCCAACCGCTGCTGCACCCTGCAAAGCACCTGAGACGTATGTTGGGCTCGACGCCATGCGACCCACAGGACCATGGCAGGGTCATGTTTCTTTTCTGCTGATGGCGCCATCCTGGATTCCTCCAATTCGACACGGCGGGGTCGTATCTGAATTTAAGATAACTGGAAATCAGATATAATTGAAGCCCTCATCTGGAACCGGATGAGGCAAGGTCTGTGGTCAAAACGCTCGGAACGCAGCGCCACAAATTCTTGATCGCGATGCTGATTGAAAGGCGTGAGGCTAGCGGGCTGACTCAGACCGAGCTCGCCGCGAGGCTAGGCGAATATCAGTCGTTTGTAGCTCGCTTAGAAAGCGGCCAACGCCGCGTCGACGTAGTCGAATTCATCGATCTGGCGAAAATCCTGGGGTTCGACCCTTCTGCAGCCATCAAGAAATTGGCAGCAGAACCAAACTGAATCTAGCTAACACCGTCCGAGCCGCTCGCGAGCGCGCACCCAACAGCGCCGTAGCGAGCGAGCGGCGGCTTTGCGCCTCAAAGCGGACACTGGTAGTTAGGCAGGAGATGGCTTTGTGGGACTTCCTCATCGACGATAGCCGCAAGAAATGGCATCAGCACCTCTCGATCGTACGGTCGTCGTCACTGGAGACGATGGCAAAATAACGCGCTTGCCACTCAGTGGTCTGCGCGCGAGTTCGTTTGTCGTCCTCGTCGGCGAGCCTGGAATTGGCAAATCCTCGGCGCTGGCCTTCGAGGCAACCGCCGAGGGAGGCCACGTCCTCACTTGTCGGGAATTGGTCAACGACCCAGCTTTGGCCGCCGGCCAATCGACCGGCTACGTCGACGCTCTGGACGAATATAGGTCGAGCGGCGACGGCAAGGATAAGGTTCTGCAGCTTTCCAAGGTGCTGCGCGACAGTGGAATATCGCGCTGGCGTCTGACCTGCCGCGCCGAAGACTGGCACAAGCAGTCCGACATCAATGCTCTGAGGGCTGCCGCGTCGGGAATCGAGATCGTCGTCGCCCACCTGCAGCCGCTGGATGAGGATGAGGCGATCGCGGTTCTCCGTCATCTGGGCGAAGACGATCCCCAGGCCTTCATGGCCAACGCGCGGGCTCGCGGCGCTGCCGCCTTCCTTGAAAGTCCGCTCAGCCTGGCTCTCCTGTCGGCCGCGTTGAGGCGTGCCGCGGGAACTTGGCCGGGGAGTCGGCTTGAGCTTTTTGCACAAGCAACCGCGGAGCTTGCGGCCGAGAGCGATGAGGGGCGATCGCACGACAGGAGGCCGGCTGCGGAAGTGCTGCGGCTTGTGGCCGGTGAGATGTGCAGCTACCTGCTTCTGAGCGGCGCCAAGGCCTTATGGCGCTCGAACGCGCGGTCAGCCAATCCGGCCGACGTGGTGAGCGTGCGAGACCTGCCGCTCGATCAGACCGTCGCAGAGTCCTCACTCGATACCGCGCTCTTTCGCGGAGACGACAATACCTTCTTGCCGATGCATCGATCGGTCGCGGAGTACCTAGCCGGGGAGTGCTTGGCCCGGCTCGTCGTCGGCGCCGGTGGCCGCCCCGCCTTCCCGCTGTCTCGCGTGCTTGCATTGTTATGTGGAGCGGACGGCAACGCGCCGAGCGAACTGCGCGGGCTGTTCGCATGGCTGGCAGCGCATTTATCGAAACTTGGCGACGAAGGGGGAGCCGGGCAGCTAATCGAAAAGGACGCGGCGACAGTGCTCGCCTATGGCGACGCCGCGGCGTTTTCGACAGCTGGTCGAAAATCCCTTTTGTTCAATCTTGACCGAGACGATCCGTTTTTCCGGGCTTCGCAGGATCGTGCATTAGCCGTAGGCGGGCTCGCAGGCGAAGACCTGGCGCAAGACTTCCGCCGAATTCTCGATCGTACTGACGATGGCGGCCATCTCGTGCTGACAGTCCTGATCGCGCTTGAGGAAGGCGCGCCGGTGCGGAGTCTTCACACATACATGCGAGAGATTGCATTGTCGGAAGCTCGCCCCTTCTGGCAGCGCTCGCGAGCGGCGCGCATCTGGGCTAACGGCGAACCAAATCCTCCTGCAGCGCTGCGACAACTCTTAGCCGACATTGCCATGCTGCCGAAGACGCGGCTCAACGTCGCCCTGCAGGCCGGATTGGCGGGCGAGTTGCCAGCGGAGCTATTCGGTTCGGCGGACATTCGAAGCCTGCTGCATGACGTCGATGAGTTCGGGCAGCGCGTCGGCGACAGGGGTGACGATGAGGAGAGCAGCTTGATCAGTCTTACAGGCTTGCAGCTCAGCTTCGAAGACTCGCCGAGGCTCGATATGTTCGATGTGCCTTTTGCGGCAGCCGGCGAGCGCGGTCGATGCTTTGAGACCGAGCATTTCTTGGAGCGCGCACTCGCTTCTTGCATCAGCCACTCGCCGTATGCGTCGGCAGAACGGATTTGGTCGTGGATCGAGGCTTCGCGCGAGCATCTGTGGGAACCATTGGCCTCAGACCCGGCAGAAGCGCTAACCCGCTGGATAGAGCTCGATCCGACGAAGCGTGAGACGGAACTCTTCTGGGCGATAGTGGACCGCGCGGACCGGTCCGATGGGCCGTACCTGGCGACGAACACTTACGTCTCTGTGTCGCGGCGGCATGTGAGCAACGCAATCTTCGAGTCGATATTGCACCACGCAACCGCAGCCACGGGAGCGTCGGAGCAGATCTGGTTCTTGATGCTCGCGCGCGCAATTGCGCGTCAAATGAATGTCGGTCCACAAGCCTTTTGGTCGCTGCTTTCCGAACTCGAGCGGCTGGGCGATCCCGGCGGGCTCATTGCTGGCCTGATCGCTGATCCGATTGAAGACTTCAGACTCGAGCACGCCCAGCGTAGGGCCAAGGACGCTGAACAGGCGGCCCTCAGCAGAGCAGACAACATTGCGCAACTGAGTCCGCGCGTGCCACTTCTGTCTGTAGGCGCTGAGACCGAATTAGGGGCGCTTGCCTGGGGCGCTGAACTGTACGACGCCAGCGGCAGGAAGTCCTCTGATCCTCTCGCTCGGCTGGTCGAGCGCACGAACAGTGAGATCGCAACCGCAATCGCCGAAGGGGCGATTGCCTTCGTGACTGCCGGTGGTCCGAAGCTAAGCGTCGATGAGCTTGCCCGTGTTGAGCGGAACGGTCAGCACTACAAATCCGAGAAGATCGTCTTCATGGGGTTGCACCGGGCTCTATCGACGGGCCGTGAGGCGTCGGTACGTGACGCGCATTTGCAGATCAGTTTGATCGCCTTGCGCACGGCCTTCTTCAGCGACGATAAGCCTCCATCGATTTCGGGTTGGGCTGTCGACCAGCTGGCGCGAGATCCGATCGCCGGAACTGATTTGCTGGTCCGATATTGGAAGCAACTGGTGAAGCTGGGTTCGGACAGACTCGACCATGCCTGGCACCTCTTTCGGTCCGAACCCCGTGAGCTCATTGCCCATTGCGCCCGCCGTCTCCTGCGCGAAGTTGTCTTACCGGCACAGGCTATGCGCGAGGTGCTTGAGTTCGCAGCGCGCAGCCTTCGCGCCGACGAGTTCCTGGCCATTGTCAGGGAGATCTCGCCTCGCTACACAGCTGAGGTTCCCCAGCGACCGCTGCTTGACTACACCTTGCTGATGCTGAACCCAGAACAGGAGTCGGGGGCGCTCAGTTCCGAGCGCATCTCAGCGGCGATGCTGGCGCCCCCCGACGATCTGGCGGCGCGCCTCAAGGATGTCTGTCCAAATTGTCCGATGGTCGATGAGATGACGATTCGGGCGCTGGGACCGGCGAACCCGCCCAACCCTCGCGACTGGATGTCGGGGCGGACACCAAGCAGTGTCGTCAGAATGTCAATTTCCGACCTCGCCACGTCTGTTTTAGATGAGAGCGGCGGGCGCCTTGAATATCTATTTGGTGCTGCCGACCTCGGCGCGTGGGCAGCCGATCTCAAGCACGGCCTTGCCGAGTTTCGGCGGTTGCGGCGCGACCGGACGTTCTCGCCGCCCAGCGCTTATCAGATACGAACGGCCCTTGAAGCGGGCCGGCCGGCAAATTCGGCGGACCTTTTCGCGGTCATTAAGGAAGAGCTCGGTCGCTATCGTCGAACCATTCGCACCGGCGATGATATGCCGTGGAAGCGGTACTGGAACACGAACTCGGTCGGCAAACCGACAACGCCGCAGGTTGAAAATGAGGACCGCGACCGACTTTTGGAGCTACTGAAACTCCGCTTTGAACGATATGGGATCGTCGCCGCGGCGCCCGAAACCCGTCGTCGCGACAACACCCGTGCCGATATTTTGTTATTGAGCTACCTCGGGCAGAACGTGCCTATAGAGGCTAAGCGACACAACAACTCGGAGCTATGGACGGCGCCAGATAATCAGCTGCGCGGATACACTTCGGACCAGGGAGCAACTGGCTACGGCGTCTACCTCGTCTTTTGGTTTGGCACCGAGTTTCCGGTTCCGCGCCACCCTCGCGGACTAGCCGGGCCCCGAACATGGGAAGATCTCGAGTCGATGCTTATCGCAGACCTTCCGTCGGACATGGCCAAAACTACGGCTGTCGTTGTTCTCGATGTATCTAGTCGAGCACCAACCTGAGTCGCTCAGCGCCAAGGACGTCTTCGGCCGAAAATCACAGATACGCTCCCTTGGCCAGTCGCGCCGTTAGCGGACGGATCGCAATCGGCCCGGATCTGTACATTAGCATCGCCTGCAAAACGACGTTTTGCTGCGGCCGTTGCGGCTTTCTCCGAATGAATATGCCGCGCAAGGTGCAAATTCCTCTACCAATTCAATAAGTAGAAGGCAAACGACACATTACGCGTTTAGGCAGCAACGTGCGAAACACGTTGAAAAACGAAGCAAAAACAAACAACCGACCACCGCGCAATGTGCGGCCTTTTATCTTGCCGTCTTAATCGGTCGTGCTTTTCGAGACTTGTTTGCCGTCGTCGTCACTCTTCTAAATTACGATAATACACTATTCTATGCTCTACGTCACGATTTCGTACTCTTGCGTTGAGTTCCGATGCGCCGTGCAGTCTTCCGCGCTCTGCGATGGGGTCTACCGGCTGCATGAAGGCAGTACTGGAACCGTCGTGGCGCACTTCTCCATCGGACTGACGGAGCATCGTCACAGGCAATCCGGCGCGGTCCGGCCGTCTCGCGATCGGCGCGGCCGCAGGCAAGATAACGTGCGTTCCGTCGTTCCTGGTCAGTATCAGTCCTCATCCGCCGGAGCGGATTCCTTGTGTCAGATGGAGCTCGTCAGCGTGCCGGCGCCATGCATTTCAACTGCCGGTCTTCTGTTCATCGATGCGCTCCCAGCAGCCGGCGATCATTGATATGAGCGCGCCGCCCGGCATCCGCCTGTCTTGTCGCCGGATCGCCGACATAGAACGTTCTGTCAGTCCAGATCGCGCGCATGATCACCGCCAGCTTGCGCGCTACGGCGACACTGGCCTTGCGGTGACATGATCGTTTGGCGATCGCCTGGCCCCAGCTCTTGACCTTGTCCCTGCCTTGAAGCGCGTCATCAGCCCTGATGCCGCCTCGTAGAGCGAGCGTCGCACGTCCGAGTCGCCGGCCTTCGATATGCGACCCTGAACGTCGATCGAGGTGGTGCCCGACTGCCATCGCCGCGAGGTCAGCCCGAAGTAGGCCGCGACATCGCGTGAGCGGCGGAAGCGCGACGGATCATCGATCGTTGTCATGAACGAAAGTGCCGTCACCGGACCGACGCCAGGATGGCCATGAAGCGTCGGCACAGTTAGCTGCGGGCCACCATTTTGACGACGAGATCGTGCAGCCGGCAATACGGCCTCCACAGCGCTGCTCGTGCCGACAGCATGGCGTCCATCAGTTCGGACAACAGCGGATCCTCTGCCACCGCGGTGCGCACCGCCTGCTCGAAAGCCCGTCGCCCGACCTTGCCCAGTTGGATGCCAAATGCCTTCAGCGAATGGCGGATGGCGTTCTCCAGGTCGAGGAACTTGGCCTTCAGATTGCGCCGGTGCGTCAGCAGAAGCTTCGTCCGGTAGCAGCTTTCCGACTTGATATGGGCCTGCCGGAACCAGCCGGTGCGCATGATGTAGGCGATGCCCAGCGCATCGGCCTTGTCGGTCTTGTTACGTTGGGCCGACATCGCGGCGCGCACGTGCTGCGTCTCCAGGCAGACGGCCGGCAGGCCAAGTTTCTGCAGCCACGGCGATAACGAGCCGGCCCGTGGCCAACGCAGCGAAGGCACGGCAGAAACGGCCTTAGCACCGCAAACAGCGCGTCGGGATTGGTCACCAAGTCGTCTCGATATGCACAACGCCATGATCGTCGACGACGCACACTGCTGTCTCATCCATCGCTACGTCCAGTCCGCAAAAGAATTCCATCAGCCGCCTCCTGCGTTGATTCACAGGAGTAGACTTTGCCGCCGAGTCGCCGGCGACCGCCAGTTGACAGCTTTGCTGCTCGGCCAAGCGCTCGCCCCGATTACGGGCGGCATTCAAGGTCGGCTGTGGTTGCCTCCTGCGACCTTCCCTCTTGATCCGCTGAGCTTGCGAATTCGCACAATCTAACTCGGAGGAAGCGCGCACCGCGACGCGATAGCCGGAAGGTCCCAGAGGTCGAATTTCCAGATCAAGAATATCAATAAGGCTATGACAACAAGACTAAAGACCCGTGCTCTTACACGGGCTGACTTATGAGTCAGCCAAGGTATGGGCGCCAGCAAATCGGCGTGTCTGGAATTACCATCGACGGGATACAATATAGCCCATCCTCGCGTGAAATCGAGGTAGTCCCTCGAAAAAATAAGGATGCCCATTACCAAGGGAAAGCCAAAGATGGACTTCCCGTGATAGTTAGCCGGACAGGTATCCCCGATGGTTATGAAAAGTGCGTACATACCCACGAGGCATAAAAGCAAGAAGCTGTTCATTGAGAGCCAAAACACTTTAAGGGCCGAAATCTGAGCCGACTCGCTCGCCGGCTTCTGAATAAGCGAAAAAGCATCACGGAAAATTAGAAGCGCTAGCCCCAGTCCAATGAGAAGAACATACGACACAAAAAACCAAGTAAATCCAACCGCACTCGTAAACTTCTCCGCGAGAGCATGGGCCATAAGAAAGAATGGCACCATCGTGAAGACGTTCACAAGGTAGTCTATACCGAATTGAAATGGTCCAACAGGGGCCAGTGGCTCCTTTGCATATACTACATCAAGAAAACGGTCGCCTTGGTAATAAAACAATCCAGCGGTTATGATAAAAGCAATGGTCATTTCCGCGTGAAGGATAATTGATTCTATTCCAAATTGTTCAATCTTGTCAAAATTCTGTATTTTTTCGTAAGTGGAAGCGGCAACAACGCCGAAACTTATTGCAAACAAGACCGCATAGAGGCGCTTAAGGTTATCAACTGTACGTTCTGACTGCCTGACACGCTCGCGTCGTATGTCCTCTTCCGTAGTCATTAGTTCCCCCAGAGTAGCCCCAGCTACGAAATCAGCATGCCCCCATCTCAAGGTCAACTTCATAGTGAGGTGAACGGATTGAGATGCTATTGACTGAGTCGCTCTCGATTGTCAGCCGCACAGTAGTGAATTTGGTGCGCTTGGCAGAAAGATTTGATAATCAGCTTGCTGGGCATGAGCTGATTTTTTCAGCGGGGGAGAAGAAGCATGGTGGGCGCGCAGCACAATCTCGCAATCTATGACGTGGAACTCGACCGCGAGAACCCACGGATTCGTCGCTTTCTTGAAGGCTATGAGGGCGAACTCACGGACGACCGGATCGCGCTGGCACTTGATGTCGCCGGCGATTTTGACTCTGAGGGGAAGGGTGCCACTACGCCGGAGAAGCTTCGAAATTCGATCCTGGCCTATGGCGGCATCATGCAGCCAATTATCGTAAATCGTCAGGCAGACGGACGACTCGTGTGCATTGAGGGGAACACCAGACTCTATATCTACCGCCAGTTTCATGCCGAGGGGGTTGAGGGAGATTGGTCGCACATCCCAGCCATTGTTCATGAAGGTCTACAAGGCGACGGAATGGATGCGATTCGTCTTCAGGCACATCTGGTCGGCCCACGTGCCTGGGACGCTTACTCGAAGGCCAAGTACCAATATGAGCTACACTACAAGCACCTGATGCCACTTGATCGGCTGGTGGAACTCTGCGGTGGCGACCGGCGCGACGTTCAGAAATCAATCAACGCCTACGCTGATATGGAAAACCACTACCGCAAGCTACACGAACCGGGCGAACCTTATGACACGCAGCGATTCAGCGGCTTTGTCGAACTGCAGAACAATAAGGTGAAGACGGCTATCCTAAAGGCCGGGCTGTCGCTGGACGACTTCGCGGCTTGGATCAAGGATGGTCGTATTGGCGGGTTGGCCACAGTGCGCCAGCTTCCACGTGTGCTCGCTGACAAGGCTGCGCGCAGCGTTTTCCTTAAGAAGGGCATCAAAGCCGCCCTCGATACAATCGAAAAACCGGAAGTTAGCGCCGACTTGCGCAACGCTACGATCAGCCAATTGTCGCGAGCGTTGACGGAGAAGATCGAGACATTGCCATATGCAGAAATGAAGAGACTGCAAGCCAATCCCGACGATGACGCAATCCGCTATATCGTGGATGCGCTTGACGCTCTCCAAACTCTAATCGCCGATATTAACCAGCAGAGCAATGTCGGGTGAGTCGGCGCTTCATTCGCGGTTAGTGGAACGTCTCGTTGTCCATATCCGCGGTCAACATCTCGCGCCGCGAGGGCTTCTCCTTTTGGCCGATCACCACAGTCACGGAATCAATCGCCCAACCTCCATTGAGGGTTACATGCCCGACGTGTTCGCGAGCGACCTGCCAGTGACGTTCGAGGTAATCGGAGAGGCCAAGACACCCCTAGACCTTGAGACCCAACGGTCCGCAAGGCAAATACGAGCATTTCTCAATTATCTCGCGCTGCGCCCCAATACGAGTTTCTACCTGTCGGTCCCGCCGTTCACCTCTGCTCGATCATGGACAATTTTGAATCGCATTCGTCTTCCTCACCACGCAAGCGTCTCCATTGAGGTCATCGATGGCGTCTGAAGCTCATCCCCGCCTTAGGCGCATGGCTGACCTCAATCTGAGTGCGTTGCATAAAGGTTTTGCCTATCAGCTTGACGCGGTTGAGGCAGTCAAACATCTGCCGTTTGCAGCTTTGTTTCACGAGCAAGGACTAGGAAAAACCAAAATCGGCATCGATGTTGCTCTCGAATGGCTGCGTGAAGATGTCGTCGATAGCATTTTATTTGTAACAAAACGGAGCCTTGTGCAAAACTGGCTCGACGAAATTAGGGCACATTCCTATCTGAAACCTCGCGTGATGGATCAAAATCACGCGTCTAATTTCTACGCGTTTAATAGTCAAACTCCGCTGTATCTTGGGCACTATGAGGTAATCAGAAGCGAGGAGCGCCGAATGGAGCTCTTCCTCAAAACACGCCGGGTGGGCGTTATTCTCGACGAAGCCCAGAAGATTAAAAATCCTGAAACTGACTTGGCAAAATCGTTTCATCGGCTAGCACCAAGGTTTGTCCGACGCATCATCATGACCGGCACCCCGGTCGCCAATCGTCCTTATGACCTATGGTCACAGGTATTCTTCCTCGATCAAGGTGCTTCTCTGGGAACCGATTTCCCAAGCTTCAAGCAGCAACTTGATCTCACCAATGATCTTTGGGCCAACGACAGCCGCCGCGAGCGATTTGAGGACGCGCTGGCGGGTGTATTTGCCCGCATCCGCGAATTCTCTGTCCGTGAGACAAAAGCGTCGACGGGCATAGAGCTTCCAGAGAAGCGGATTCAGAACGTGCCGGTGGAACTCGCGCCACGACAGCGCGCGCTCTACAATGAAATCAAGGATGAGCTCAGCGCGTCGGTTGTCGTCGGCAGCCAACTGATTGAAGATGATGCCGAAGAGGTACTGAAGCGATTGCTACGACTCGTGCAGCTTGCTTCAAACCCCCGATTGATCGATGAATCCTACGAGGAGCAACCTGGGAAATTCGCCGCACTCGACAGGCTAGTCGAGGGCGCGGTATCTGCTGGCTCGAAATTGATCGTGTGGAGCAGTTTTGTCGCGAATGTCGACCAGCTTGCCAATCACCTCAAGCCTTATGGTGCAGTCAAGGTCCATGGTGCGCTAGATATTGCGGCTCGGAATGAAGCCATTTCCGTCTTCAAGCGAGACCCTGATTGTCGTGTACTGGTGGCAACGCCTGGCGCCGCGAAGGAAGGCCTCACTCTGACGGTCGCCAATCATGCCATCTTCTACGACCGCTCCTTTAGTCTCGATGACTATCTGCAAGCTCAAGACCGGATTCATCGCATCTCACAGTCGCAGACTTGCTACGTCTGGAATTTGATTGGAGCTGACACCGTCGACGAATGGGTGGATGCGCTTCTAGCCGCAAAGCGTCTCGCTGCTCAACTCGCCCAGGCGGATGTAGACAAAAACGAATATTCCAGACTGGCGAATTATGATTTCGGGCGCATTGTGAAGGAGATATTGGAGGCGCATGGACAAACCGACGAAGGCTGAAACCCGCGAGCTGACCGGCACGCTTCGTCTGCGCGGCGTCGACGTGGCCACGACCACGCGCGACATCACCTACACCGCGCTCCAATTCTATGTCGACAATCCCCGTATCTATTCCCTTGTGCGGGGCGATGGGCACTCTCCAAATCAAACTGAAATCCTGAAGCGGCTGCAAGGTCTAGAGCATGTCCGTGAGCTGGTGCAGGACATTCAAACCAATGGTGGTCTCATTGATCCCTTGATAGTGAGGGATGGCGACTTTGTCGTCCTGGAGGGCAACAGCCGGCTAGCGGCCTATCACTATCTCGCCGGACAGGATCAGAGTCGCTGGGGAAAGGTCCGTTGTACCCTCTTGCCCGCGGACATTGACGAAAAGCTCGTCTATGCCTTGCTCGCCCAATATCACGTCAAGGGAAAGAAGGATTGGGCGCCCTACGAAAAGGCCGGCTTCGTTTATCGGCGCTTCAAAGACCAGCAGGTGGACCTGCCAGTCGTTGCCACCGAGATCGGGCTAACGAAGGATGAGGTAAAGCACCTGATTGCTGTCTACCAGTTTATGATCGATCACGACGATCAGGACCGCGAGCATTGGAGTTATTACGACGAACTCCTGAAGTCGCGGAAGATCAAGAAGGCCAGAGAAGAGGTGCCTGGCTTTGACGATTTCGTCGTCGGTGAGGTTCAGGCCGGTCGATTCGGCAAAGCAATGGATCTGCGTGACAAGCTCCCGACCATCTGCGCTGCCAACCCGAAGATATTGAAGCGCTATATGGCCGGTACCTGGGATTTTGCAGAGGCTCATGAGGCGGCTGTGACCGCCGGCGGCGAGAACCATGCACTTAACAAGCTTAAGCGATTCCGCAATTGGCTCGCAGCCGCCTCCACCGAAGACGACCTAGTCGAAGCGCCAAAGGCCATCCGGGACTCCATTCAATACGAACTCAAAGAGATCGAGAAGAAGGCCAAAAAGCTCAAGGACACGCTGGAACAGAAAAAGAACACCATCGGCTGACCGGTATTTTCGCCTCAGAGCGCGTTTTAGATCGACACCGCTTCAAAAATTGGCTATCGGAATTCTTAAGGTGACGAAACTGCATTGAACGGCTGCAGATTTGCCATCGTAGGGAGTCACGGGATGGCGAATCTGGTGCTGAACTGTCTGCGAGGCATGTCCGCCGGGCGGCCGGTGCTGCTCGGGTCGGCGTCGGCGAGGACGCTTTACACGATCAGCTTCGCCGACGTTCTTGACGAGCAAACAGGTCGTGGCTATCAGCGCCGCTTCAATGCACAGCACAGCCTGGATTTTCGTCGCTATATCCAGCGGACCGGAAGCGCGACCATTCCGCTGACATTCAACCTGCGTGCGCGTGTCGATGGCGCGTGGCGTCTCATCGACCTACCGACTGGCATGGCCGCCCTCCATGTGGATACTAATTCAAGGGTTCTCGCTCAGGTCGATTGCCAGCATCGTCTCGGCTATCTTTCCGATATTGATCTTGATCTCCCCTTCATGAGCTTCATCGAGTTGGACGCGCGTGAGGAGATGGAGATCTTTGGCATCATCAACGGGAAGGCCAAGGGCCTTTCGCGCAGCCTGCTCGATTTTCATGATGCCCAGCTATGTGAAGACCTCGCCACAGAGCGCCCTGAGTTGCTGGTTGCTCTATTTCTCAAGAATGAGGTGACTTCCCCTTGGTATCGGCGCCTGGATCTCGGAGGTAATCCGGTGTCAGGACTCGACCGGCGTGCTTCGCTACGCACAGTCCAAAAGGCGGTAAAGGTTTTCCTTCGTCGTACAAAACCGTCCGTGCCCATGAGTGCCGAGCAGGCGGCTCAGACGGTTCATGATTTTTGGGTGGCGGTGGCCGCCGTCCTGCCTGATGCATTTGCCAAGCCGCGGTCGTATCTCGTGACAAAAGGTATCGGCGTCTATGCTTTAATGGAACTCGCCGCCGATATCGTCTGCGAACAGCCCGGCAAAATCCCAGACACAGCCACATTTACCGCAAGCCTTGCGGACTTCGCGACCGGATTTGATTGGTCAACCAGCGGCCCGTTGAAGGGTCTGGGGGGAGAAGGCGGGGTTAGCGAAGCCCTTAGGCTAGTTCGTGACGCCCGGCGTCGAGCGCGATTGAAGGTGGCGCATGGCTAATAAGAACATTCTGCTCATCGAGCCTGACTACAAGAACAAGTACCCGCCTCTGGGGCTGATGAAAATCGCACAATATCACGGGCCTGATGGTCAGCGGGATGTAGTGAGGTTCATCAAAGGTCAGGACCGCTCAGTTCTCAGTCAGGCTTGGGATCGTGTCTACGTAACTACCCTCTTCTCTTTCGAATACCCCAAAATTGCCCAGACCATCGATTTTGCTCTGACTGTGGTGAATGGCCAAGCCGACAAGGTTTTCGTGGGCGGTATCGCTGCGTCGCTGATGCATGAGCGGTTTCTTGAGGAACGCCGTTGGGCCGGCATACGCTTTATCAAGGGCCTCCTATCGGAGCCGCCAGCGATTGCGCTCCAGCTCGATGAGTTCGCCGAAGAGCTCTACTCGGATGACTTCACAGGTAAGCCGATCGAAGATCTGATTCCCGATTACTCCATCTTGGCCCAAGTGGACTACCAGTATGCAGTGCGCGATGCGTACTTTGCCTACACCTCGCGCGGCTGCATTCGGAAATGTCATTTTTGCGGTGTTCCGAAACTGGAAGGAATGCAGCGAGATACCGATTCGCTGACCGAACTCGTGCGCGCGATCGACTCTCGTTACGGTCCAAAAAAGGACCTGATACTGATGGACAACAATGTGGTTGCGAGCGCCCGTTTCAAGGAAATCATCGCCGAAATTCGTGACCTTGGTTTCATCCCGGGCGCAAAGCTTCAGCGCGAAGGAATGCGGGTTCCGGTTCAGCGGCGAGTTGACTTCAATCAGGGGGTGGATGCGCGGATTCTGTGCAAGGATCCAATGTATTTGCGCGAGCTGTCCACAATTTGCCTCAAGCCGCTGCGGATTGCTTTTGACCATCTTGGGGTCAAGAAGCCCTATGAGCAGGCTGTCCGCTATGCACATGAATTCGGCTTGACCGAACTATCCAACTATATGCTCTACAATTTCCACGACGATCCTTCAGATCTGTTCGAGCGTATGCGGATGAACGTAGCTTTGAACGAGGAGCTTGGCGTTCGAATCTGGTCATTCCCCATGCGCTATCAGCCGACCAATCGGCCTGACCGGGGACATGTGGCCGCAAAATGGACGCGCTATCAGTTGCGTTCCATGCAGCTCATTCTCCAGGCTACCCACGGCGTTGTTAGTGGCGAGCCGCAGTTTTTCAAACGAGCCTTCGGTGATACCGCTGACGAATACGAGAATATTCTCGCGTTACCGCACGACTTCATCTTCAATCGCGACTGGTACGAATATCGAGACGGACGTCCTGAATTTGATGAGTTTCAGAAGGCATTTTCACGGCTAGGCGCTCAAGAGCGCGGTGAACTGCTTACTCTGCTCTCATCATGCGACCCAAGGGAGTTTTCCTTCCTACCGGACCAGGCAGTAAGCGCGGATGTTTCGCAAATTCTGCGCTTCTACGTGCCTCGGCCAAAGAGCGAGTTGTTCGCTATCTGGGAGAAGCAGCGCACGCGAAATCGCGATTTCGTCGACCTTGGGCTCGCTGAGGATGAGCGAGTTGAGGATGCTGGTCTAGACTATGAGGAGAACATCGCGGTGTCTTCGCTTGCAACACGGCCGCCAGAACATGGGGCCGCCGTATGACAACCACCCCGCAGAAAATCAAACTCCGGTCGGCCCCGATAACCGCCGTAGCCCGGGATGAAATACGTCTAGGCAAGGACGTGATCGAACTGGTGTCGACGGCCATGTACGTCGAACCGATGACCGTATATCGAGAGTACATTCAGAATGCGTCGGATTCCATCGATGCTGCGCGCGCGAACGGTCTGTTGACTGATGTCGTCAGCGGACAGATCGACATCAATATCGATCTGGCAAACCGGTCTATCCGTATCCGGGACAATGGCGTTGGCGTCGCCACCGCTGATTTTGCAAGTAGGCTGACGACACTGGGGGCGAGCAAGAAGCGTGGCACGGGAGCGCGTGGCTTCCGTGGTGTTGGCCGACTGGTTGGACTTGGTCAGGCTCAGGAACTTGTATTCCGCTCACGTGCAATCGGGCAGGACGACGTGTCGGAACTGCGGTGGGATTGCCGGCGCCTCAAGACTATTCTGGCCGATCCAGCCTTTGATGGCGATGTCGGCGATCTTATCGCAGAGGTAGTGTCCCTACGTCATTTGCCCGGCTCAGATTATCCGCTGCATTTCTTTGAGGTCGAGCTTTCGAAAGTCATCCGTCAACGTAGCGACAAGCTGATGAATGCCGCGATGGTTGCAGACTATCTCATGCAAGTGGCGCCTATTCCCTTCTCTTCCGAGTTCCGCTTTGCTGGCGACATTTTGGCTGCTTTACAAGCCGTCACCAAGCCAAGCGAGATAGAGATTCGTATCAATGGCGGAGAGCCTTTGCGAAAGCCTCATCAAGACACCTTCTTGTTGGCGCCAGGGAAGACCAACGCCTTCGAGGAGTTATCGCTCGTCGAGATTCCCGGTATGGAGGGTGGCATTGCAGCGATTGGTTGGTTCCTTCATCACGAATATGACGGCGCACTTCCGGTCGCGACACTGATCAAGGGTGTTCGCCTGCGGATTGGAAATCTGCAGATAGGTGACCATACAATCCTGGAGGAGATGTTTCCAGAAAGTCGCTTCAATGCCTGGTCTGTTGGCGAGATTCACGTTTTTGATCCGCGCATTGTGCCAAACGGGCGACGAGATCACTTCGAGCAGAACAGCCATTTCAGCAATTTGCTAAATCATCTTGCTCCGCCTGGTCGAGAAATTGCCCGACGCTGTCGTACGAATTCGGCCAGGCGGTCCAAATTGCGGGAGTTTGACTTGTTGGAGGAAGAGGTGCGCGGGCGCTTGGAAATTCTGCGGCAAGGTGCGTTAGGCCGCGCCCAGCGCAAAGTTAGCGTGCTTGCCATCGAGGCAACCCTTTTGCGCTTGGATAAACTAGCCAATTTAGATTCGCTCTCAGATGTCGCGGTGGATCTCGAACGGAGAATTGTTGGTCTGCGCGCGGCCCTTACAAACATGGCGGGTGAAGCCGAAGCAAACGGCGGCCCGCTCGAGCGGCTACCTGCCCCGAAACGGGCAATGTACGAACATATGGTTGAGCTCATCTACGATTGCTCGACGAACCGAAAGGCGGCCAAGGCGCTGATAGATCGGATTATCCAAAAGGTGGCCACCTCTTAGCCGCGCCGCGTCAGGCTCAAGCGATTGTTGCAGGCCCTTGGCCTTGACCAAATTCTGCAGTTTGAGGTGACGGACTATTCGGCCGCTTGTCACCGCCGCGTTCTCGCATGTTGACGGCGTCCTTCCGCAAATCCAGATAGAGCGCGATGACCGGCACTAACCTGCTCACTCTCACGCAGCGCACGGAAGTAGTTGCTCATAACTGCGGTTGGCGTGCTCAAAGCGATGTTCCGCTAAGCTGCTGCGCGCAATGCGTCCCCTTCTGTGCTATGTTTAGAGGCTTCTATTGCCCGCTGTACCGCGCGGGGGCCGAGCCACGAACGAATGGTGCCGTCCTTAGCGATCAAATTGCCAAGCGCCGCAAACATGGTGCTGCTAATCGCCTGTTGCTGAGTGCGCAAGTGGTCTTCAAGCAGTTTGTGGCGCGAAATATAGCCGGCGTTGACACCCGGAATAGCGTGATTCATCAGCAACCGCGCATCGAATTCCGAGACGCCTGCAGGCGTCGCCAACGTTCGGAACGTCTGACGAAGATCATTGCCCCACTTTGCTAGTACGGCGCGGTCCTCCTTCTGCTCGGCGAGATGTCCGCTTTCACTCTCCGCAGGAAACAACCAATCATTGGCTCGCTCCGGGTAACAGTGGCGCGCAAAGCGCATGACCCGCGTAACGCACAAGATCATTTGGCGAGATAGTGGAATGTCGAAGGCTCGGTCAGCGCCGCCTTTCGGCCGCGGGATGTGCAGCACGCGGCGACGCAGGTCGAGGTGCTGCGGTTTTGCCTCCATCAGGGCGGTTGGACGGCACCCGGACAGTAGCGAGAACAGATGGAACTCGCGTCGTATCGGACTGGGCAGGCCGGCGACTTGGTGGAACCACAGGGGCAAGTCGTCCGACCCCATCGCCGTGTTTCTCCGCTCTTCCGAGTTCCAATCCACAACGCTCGCCGGGTTGTCGGCGGGAAGGTAGCGGTGCGCCTTCCGCGCGTGGTTGTAGACGGCGCGCAGTGTACGCATGCCACCATTTGCAATGTAAGGTCCGTGCTCCTTGGTGATCTCATCGTGCCTGGTGATCACCTTCGCAGGATCCTCCGCAAGTTCTTGCAAGGGCGCATCAAGCCAATCCTTGAAGAGGCGCTCGACGTGGTCTCGATAGCCTTCGATGGTGCCTTCACTCCGCCCCTTCCGAATGAGGTGGGCATCGCGATAGCGTTCCCATGCGCTCCGCAGCGTGACACCCTTAGGAACGGCATTCGGTTGCCCGGATTGCCCCACTGCATCAGACGTTGCCTGATCGGGATCATCAGCCGCCACGACGGTTTTCGGATTCGGGTGCTCGCCTTTTGAGATTTGCGCAAGGTAGGTCTTGGCAGTTGCGCGCGCCTCGCGCGTGGACATGGTCTCAGCATCGCCAATGCGCACCGATAGCGAGGAGACCCGTTTTCCGTCCATTCTTAGATCTCCTTGGACAGCAAAGATTTTTGATCGCTTTCCGACGACGACGTGGAACCCTTTCAGCTGAGTATCACGAGCGCGGTACTGCCCCGAACTGGGCGGATCAAGATCGCTAATCGTTCGGTCGTTGAGGAGGATACGAACGTCGGCCATAGCGTAGTTCCGCAAGGTAGGTGGTGATAGGTCAAGAAGTAAGCCGGTTTTTCAGCCGGTCTTAGCTTGCATCGGGGTTAGGTGGTCTGTCTACGCAAAATACCGACGTAGCGCGCAAATAACTAAAAAACAACACGAATATCGGATCGCAGCGAAAACTTGGATACCAGGGCGAAGTGCCAACAATAAACTACGAATCTGGGGGTCAGGAGTTCGAATCTCTTCGGGCGCGCCATTTCGGCATCGATTGTCAAAACGCAGTAATCGCTCGCGACCTACTTGCTTTTCGGTCGTTTTCGGGTCTGTGCCGATGCGCCCAGTCCCATGCCGACCACGGGATACTCTTTCGCGTAATCCTGCAGCTTTTCGGCGGTGATCAGGGAAGCAGGCTGGTATTTGAACTCTTGTCGGGACGGATCCTTCGACCAGTGAGTCCGGAGGTTTGCGATTGCTTCGGAAAGGTTGGGCGAACGTCGAATGGCGTCATTAAGATTACCAATCGCCGATTCCGAATCGTATGACCAAAATGTTTTGTAATGGTATTGGTGGCCAATTGACCAATACGTTCCCAGGTATCTCGCGCCCTCGACCTTTTCCACGCTTTGCCGAATAAAAGCCTCGTTGTCTTCCAGGAACTTATGGAATACGGGCACATCCTCGTAGGGGATGCCAAATGTCCATTCAATCAGAATACAACCCAGGGCGTACGGAATAGCCGGCTCGCACGGCGTAAATGAAATAGCTCCGTGCGTGCGAACCTCCACGACGACGGGCTGGACCGCCGGCGGCGCCGGGGTTCCTTGCCGACGTACCAAGCGCTTGACCTGTTCGATAGTCGGATTGCGTGCCACTAGCCAGTCCTCCTAGGTCGCCGAATAGTTTCTCCTGCCCCATATTCAAGCCGGTTCTACAAGCTCTATGACGCCCTGCTTAATAAGGTCGTCGATGCCCCGCCGCAGTTCAGACCGCGCCGCTTCGCGCGAGCGCGAGGGCTCGATAGTAGCAAAATAGCTACGCTCCAGCGATCTCCAACTTCGCCCGTGACACAATTCCATTATAAGCCACGCAGACGAATTGAGCGTGTATAGCCTCGGGTTCTCCGGGGTGAACACTATGCAGATACCCATCTCATCGACGGGGCGAACACGTAAGTTAGCGACCTTTCGAAAGGAGACGCGACGGTAAGACACGCAAGTCGACTCCCTCATTCAATGTCGAGCAGAATGGATCAGGTGCCCCCCAACGACCATGAAAGGCATAGGCGACCGACCGGCAACCGCCGCGCGTTCCTTCAACGGCATCGCAGGTTGGGCACGACTTTTCGACCACACCCGAGCGCAGTTCCCGGTAGAGGGAATGCTCCCAGGTGTCGAGGAAAGGCACTTCGCGAATATTGCCGTAATCGACGTACTCGCGGAGATAGGCGCAGCCAATTGATCGGCCGAATGGATCTACCGCGGCAGCCTGCCAGCAGCAGTTCCGGTCATTCGGATGCCAGGACTTCATCACGGTAAGGCCGGGCGGTGGTACAAGCGAGCCAAGCACAGCCATCTGCTCTTGCAGGGACATTGCCAACTCGTCCCACCGGGACTTGGCCCGCCCTAGAGGATAGAGGCGCAGAATTCCTGCGCGGGGCACACCGAGCTCGTGTGCAAGCTTCAAATACTCTTGCAACTCGCCCATATTTCTCCGATTTAGAATCGTGAGCACATCAGTATCGATGCCTGCCTCAAGCAGGTGGCGGACCGCCTCGCAGGCCTTCACGAAGCTCCCGCTGACTCCGGTGAAATAGTCGTGTGTCTCGGCTCTCGCTCCCATCAGGTCAACGAGCACACGTCCTATTCCGATCTGTTTTAGACGATGTGCCATCTCACGATTGATGAGAGTTCCGTTGCTCCGCAACATGGTCATCATCCGGCGAGCGCAGTGTTCCAAAATTTGCAGGAAATCTTCCCGGAAAAGAGGTTCTCCGCCTTCGAAATAAACGGAAATGAAATTATTTTTAACCAAATAGTCGAGAAAACGCCGCCATTCATCAGTAGTGAGTTCGGCAGAGGCTTCTTCTGCCTGGCAATCTGCATAACAATGCTTGCACTCTAGATTGCACGTCTGAGTTATCGACAGTGTTATGCTTAGGGGTGAGTTCAAGACGGGTTGCAACTCAAGTCCTCCTCAACGAGAATAGCACCTCTCGTTGGGGAAACCAACACGCTGCTGCCAAACGCTCCGACCGGCAGCCTTGAAGACGGCGCCTTGTTTTTGCATCAATCGGTGCACCGAACCTGGTTCGTCTCAGGGGCCGAGCCGAACTCGCAAGAGCATAGCGGCAACGTTGCGGAAGGGCATGAGGTCGCGCTGATGATTTTCAGGCGGACGAGTTGGCGCGTGGTTCGGAACGGACGGCTAGGTCAGAGCTAATTTGGAGTTTCTAACCTAGGCCATCGCCGCTATGATTGCAGCGGGATCCACTTCGGGTCCCAAGAAGGCTTCGACAACCTTTGGAGTCGCATCACAATCCTTTCTCGGGACAGGCACTCGCAGGTCTATAAGCTGGAGACGCTCCATATGCGCTGTCCTCGGTGTCGGTTCGAGAACGGAGTTGGGATGCGGTTCTGCGGCAACTGCGGAGCACAGCTCGCTAACGCACCTTCGCCTCTGCCCGATGACGCCGCAATCGCCTCCGCAGAGCGCAGGCAGATCACTGTAGTGTTCTGCGACATCGTCGGGTCAACTGCTTTGTCGGAGCGACTCGATCCCGAGGATCTCCGCGACCTTTTTACCACCTATCGGTCCACTTGCGATGAGGTGGTCCGACATTGCGGCGGGTGGATAGCGTCATACTTCGGGGACGGTCTCCTCATTTACTTCGGCTATCCCGGTGCAGCCGACGACGATCCGGTAATGGCCGTGCGCGCTGCGATTGAAATCATTTCACGTTTCCAGCAACGTAGCACTGAAATGGTCGATAGCTTCGGTGCCAGCTTGCAGGTTCGCATCGGCATTCATACCGGATTGGTGGTTGCCGGCGATCTCCCTAGCGGTTCTGAGCGGCAAATCTTCTCTATCGTCGGCGAAACCCCCAATGTGGCAGCTCGCCTGCAAGCGCTCGCCGAGCCCCAGACGGTAGTCATCAGCGATGCTACATACGCTCTGGTCAAGCATCGCTTTGAATGCCGCGTTTTGGGAGCGCGCCACGTCAAAGGCATATCGCGTCCGATCCAGCTCTACGTACCGTTGGTTGAATCAGCCTTCACGTGGCAGGACGCATTCGAACTTCGGAGCCTTACTCCCCTCGTTGGACGCGCACGCGAGCTGGCGTACCTCAAAGAGGGTTGGGAGCGCGTGCTGCAGGGCAAGGGCCAAGTGGCGTTGATCTGCGGCGAGCCGGGAATTGGCAAGTCACGTCTCGTACACGCTTTTCACGCCAGCATAGCCGAAGAGCATTCCATGCTTGCGTGTAATTGCGAGCCGCATTCGTCCGACAGCGCGTTCCTGCCGATTATCGATCTGCTGCATCGGCATCTTGCAATTAGCTCGTCGGATGGTACGGCGGAAAGACTCGCGAAACTTGAAACATCGCTAAAACAATCACCATTTCGCGTGGAAGAAGCGCTGCCCCTGATTGCGTCACTGCTGTCGCTCCCCATTCCTGCCGGATTGGATACCACCAATCTGCCTCCTCGGAGGCGGCGGGAGCGGACGATTGAAATCCTGCTGACTTGGTTGCTTCGAGACACGGAGCGTCGCCCACTGATCTTCGTTGTAGAGGATCTCCATTGGGCTGATCCCTCAACGCTCGACGTCGTCAAGCAGCTTCTTCGGCTTGTCCCGACTGCGAAGTTGTTTCTCCTTCTGACGTTTCGCCAGGAGTTCGTCCAGCCTTGGGTCGATCCCTCACACGCAATGCGATTTACGCTTTCGCGCCTTTCCTCTGGCGACACCAACGAGATTATCGTCAATCTGACCAAAGGCACCGAGTTGTCACCGGCGTTGCGCAGCCAGCTGATTGAACGGGCCGACGGCGTGCCTCTATTCGTGGAGGAATTAACCAAAACCGTTGTTGAATTTGTGGAGGCCGGCGATAGCGCGACGACCCCGGCCCTCCTCGACGAGGCTGCCATCCCTGTAACGTTGCGTGACTCCCTGATGGCCCGACTGGATCGGCTGAATTCCATCAAAGCGACCGCGCAGATCGCGGCAACTCTCGGCCGCGAGTTTCCGTTCGAGTTGTTGAAGGCAGTCACGTTGGCCTCTGAGGTAGAGCTGCTGGGCGCTCTATCCCAGCTGGTCGACCGTCAGATTCTGTTACAGCGTGGCATTCCTCCGCAGGCTTCATATTCTTTCAAGCATGCACTTATTCAAGAAGCAGCCTACCAATCTCTGCTTCGAAGCTCGCGGCGCCGTTATCATCTGCGGGCCGCTGAGGCGCTGATTGTTCAGTTCCCGGATTTCGCGGAGCGGCAGCCCGAGCTTATAGCTGGACATCTCAACCTCGCGGGAGATACGGAGCGCGCCATAAACTACTGGCAAACAGCCGGCGAACGAGCACTGAGCCGCTATACGAACCTAGAGGCGGAAGCTCACTTTCGAAAGGCATTGGCTGCCATCATGGGCCTCCCTTCCTTACGCCAACGCCAGCAACGGGAGGCTTCGCTCTTGATCGGGCTTGGTACTGCGCTGACCGCGATCAGAGGCTGGGCTGCTTCAGAGGCGGAGCACATCTACGCCAGGGCGCGTCTGCTGTGCCAGTCAATAGGAGACACCCCACAGCTCGCTGCCGCCCTCCGTGGCTTGCAGTCCTACTACCAGGTGCGAGGCCCCGTTCAAGCGGCTCGAGAGATCGGTGAACAACTGCTTGAGGTGGCAGATCGGGGTAATGATCTATCAATCCGAGTCGAAGCCCGCCGCGCCCTCGGCTGGTGTCTCTTCTGCCTCGGCGAATTCACTGCCAGCAGAATGCAGCTCGAGGCTGCCCTCGATGGCTACGATCGAACATTGTCGCGCCGAAACATCCTCACATACGGATCCGACGCAGGTGTTGCCGGACTTGCCAATCTTGCCTGGCTTGAATGGTGCGCTGGTAATTACGAGCGTGCAGTTGAGCGAAGTCGCGAAGCAATCCGTCTGGCAGAAACGCTCGCGCATCCGCTCAGCCTCACTTACGCACTATGTATGTCGGCAGCCGTCCACCAAGGCCTCCACCAACCAGAAATTGTTGAGGAGCTTGCGACGAGCACCGTTTCGATAGCAACCGAGAATAGCCTTTTGTACTGGATGTCCTGGGGCACCATCCTTCGTGGCTGGGCCATCGCCGAGCAAGGCTCAACCGATGCAGGGATCAATATACTCAACGAGGGAATCAAGGCGTATGTCGCAACAGGCGCGGAGCTTTTTCGCGGTTATGCGCTCGGCCTTCTTGCAGAAGCCTGCGGCAAAGCAGGGGAGCCAAGCGAGGGGCTTCGCCATATCGACGAAGCGGTTGTTAGCAGCGCGGCCGTAAACGCGCACTTCTTCGATGCGGAACTCCACCGGATCAAAGCGGCTCTTCTTTTACAGTCGGGAAGTTCCCCGGAAGCCGCCGCTGAGGCACTTGAACGCGCGGTAGAGACTGCCCGTGGCCAAGGTGCGAAGATGCTGGAGCTTCGAGCGCTGAACGATCTGGTACAATTGCGCAGGCGAGCCGGCCCGTCCATCTCAGGATCAGACAGCGATCGCCACATTGCCGCCAGGCGAAATTCTACCAGGCAAGATTGAAAAGAGACCGTAGCGGCCTAAATTGCCTGGCGGAGTTCCTAAGCTGGAAAATTGGCCTGTCCTTTCCTGACCGGGATCCTGCCATACGGCGTGACTCAGGAGAGCGATTGTCCCTGGAGGTGCTGCATGCCCGGTAAACCCAGCATTGTTTTCGTCCATGGCCTGTGGGCCAACGGATCCTGTTTCAGCAAAGTTATCGAACTGCTGCTCGCCGACGGCTACGAAGTGATCTCGACGCAGAACCACTTGAATACCGTCGCCGACGACGCCGCGGCGGCGCGGACTTCGTTCGGCCGCGCGAGCGGTCCGGTGGTGCTGGTCGGGCATTCCTATGGCGGCACCGTCATCACCGCTTCGGGCACGGATGAGCGCGTCAAGGCGCTCGTCTATATTTGCGCGCTGGCGCCGGAGGACGGCGAGACGACGCAGGCCGATCAGACGAAATTCCCCCAGACCGCTGTCTTCCAGCATATCGAGTTGACCGACGGCCGGCTGTTTCTTGGTCGTTCCGGCCTCCCGGAATTCGCTGGCGATCTCACCGAAGCGGAGCAGAAGCTCATATGGGCAACGCAAATGGCGCCTCTTGCCGACCTGTTCGGTCAGCCTGTTCCGGGTGCGGCGTGGAAAACAAAGCCGACTTACTACATAATCGGCAGCGAGGACCACACAGTCCACCCCGACCTGCAACGGCCACGTACCGATGCTGTCCCAGCCCCGCCGCGTCTACGATGTGATCCGCCAGGCGGCCGACGGCGTGCAGTAATCGGCTGAATAGGCCTGTCTGCTGCTTCCAAGCGAGCCTAACTTGCCGCGACCAAACGACCGACTCATTTTTGCATGAGCTGCTGTTGGCAATGACTACCACGGCGCCGGCGGAATTCTCGCCGGTCTCCGCCTATCTCCTCGTGCCGGGCGCTTGCGGCCTAAGGTACACGGCCAGGCAGCAGCAACAGGTCGCCAGGCCCACGATCGGGTACTTCAGCGCGATGATCGCGGCGATCCCGAACAGGCAGAGCGTGGCTACCGACCGGATGCGCATCGCCTTGCGCACGGTAAGGGGAACGGCATCGACGGGCAGCGGCTCGATGAGCTCGCGAATAAGAAAAATATAGGTGAGGTTCACTAGGAAATAGGTGAGGTTCACAGGAAGAAGACGCCGGCATAAAAGGCGACCGGCTGCGGCGAGAGCTCGCTCGTCGCCATCCAGGCGGTCGCCAGCGGCAGCAGCTACACTGAGAAAAGATGCGAGAAATTGTGCCACATCAGACCGGTCGTCACCTCTGCCGCGTGGCGCAGGACATGATGGTGGTTCGCCCACACGATGGCGATGAAGGGATAGCTGACGCCATAACTCAACCATGTCGGCCACAGCGCCAGCAGCGCCGCGAAGGTCGGGATTTCCGGTGGCCGCAGCTCCAGCACGGTGATCAAAACGGCGAACACGCCATCCGAGAAAGCGGTCAGCCGCTCGAGTCCGCCGGAGGGGAGCATGGGGTGTCCTGTCGCTCATATCGTCGGCCGGCACTATAGACCGGTGGGCCGGATTGGCGACGCCCGGATTGCGGCATCGGCGCCCGTCAATTCGCGCCGCGGACCCGCATCATATTTTGCAGCAGCCGCCGCTTGAAGGGCGGCACGGCATTGATGATCCGCATCACCCCTCGCATCGCTGCCAGCTGCAGCCCGCCGATCACCGGCTTGTGGATCAGGTCGGCCGCGCTCATCTGTTTTTTCGATTCCCTGACGGCTTCGGCGCTGTAGCGAAGCATTTCGGCTTCGTAGTCGTGGATCGCCTGCAGCAGTGACCTCTCGCCGCGACTGGCTTCGATCAGCAACCGGCCGAGAAGTGCGGCGTCGCGCAGCGCCGTGTTGGCGCCCGCGCCGCGTCCGGGCGTCATGGTGTGGATGGCGTCGCCGAGCAAGGTGACGTTGCAGCTTTCCCAGGGCGGCGGCGGCACCGAGGTCCTGACGCCGATATACTGCACCATGGCAGGCTCGGTCATCTCGATCAGCCGGCGCATATGCGGATGCCAGTCGCGCGTCAGTTCCAGCGCCAGGCGCCGCAAGTCTTCGCCGTTCAGCGTCGATGGATCCGCTGGAAAATTCTGGCGGGCGCCCCACAGGCCCCAGCCGATGCTGTCGTCGTCGAGCGCTTCGGCGAAGTCCGGCCAGCGCCGGGCAATGTCGGCATTGGCTCGATTTTGCGCGAACTCCAGCGAATGGACGATGCCGCCGAAACCGCGCGGCGCCATGATCAGCGACATGCCGTGGAACATCCTGTCGGTGAGCAGCGCCTTGCTCTCCGCGGTCATCGGCAGCTTGCCGCCGAGCGAGACGATGCCGGTGTCTTCCAGCCTTGCGTCCGGCAGAAGTTGGTTGCGCACCGGCGATCCCGATCCATCCGCGCCGACCAGGACGTTGCCGGTCGCGTCGGTTCCGTCCGCGAAGCGGGCGGTGACCGATCCGTCCGGGTTCTGCGCATAGCTGACGAAGCGCTTGCCGAAGAAGACGTCGTCTTCGAGCCCTCTGAGCAGAACCTGCCGCAGCGTCTTGCGGATCACGTTCTTCTCGCCGTCCATCAGGTCGACCGCCTCGCCGTCCAGTTCGAGGCAAAGCACCTCGGAAAACTGCTCGGTCAGCATGTTGAAACAGCGCGGCGGCCGGGCGCAGGTGGCGACGAACAGCTGGTAATTCGACGCCGGCACGCAAGCCTTGAGCGCCCGGCTTCCGGCCGGGCTGATGCCGACGCGGTAGCCGCCTTGATCGGCGTTGGGCGCCGTGTCGCGTTCATAGACCGAGACGGCGATGCCTGCCTGCTTGAGCGCATGCGCCAGGGCCAGGCCGCCGGTGCCGGCGCCGATGATCAGGATATGCATGATGGCTTACTCCGAACTGCTTGCAGGCTCGCTTGCGAACTGCGCCGCGATCTGGCGCAGCCAGGCCTCGCTCCATGTCAGGCGCCCGGAGCGCAGATCGTCGACGACGAACGTCACCCAGGACAGTTCCGTGGTCTGCACGGCGCGCAGATATTCCATCTCCAGGAGAAACAGCCTTGGTACGGCCGCAGCCTGCTTCAGGCCTTCGTCGATCCGCTCGAGCTCCGCCTTGATGGCCTTGGCCCTCGCTTCGAGCTGACGCAGCACGTCGTCCGGCGAAAGCAAGGGAAGGAATGAAATCGCCGCCGGGAATTCCGGATATTCGTTCGTCGGCGTCGACAGGATCTGCCGCATCCATTCGACGGCGATGGCGCGGCCCGTTTCGGTTATCGCATAGACGGTGTGCTCGGGGCGTTTTTCGTCGCGCGCGGTCCGCTGCGCCGCAATCAGGCCTTCCCGCTCCAGCCGCTGGATCGTCTGATAAAGGCTGGCGCGCTGGGTGACGTTGATAACCTCATCCTTGCCGCGCTCCTTGATGAGGCGCTGCATGCGGTAGGGGTGCATCGGCGCCTCGCACAGCATGGTCAGCACGGCAAGCGCGATGGGAGAACGTTTTGGCGGTTTCATAGTTATAAGTATACTAGTCATAAAATAACTATGCAAGAGTGACGTTCGAGAAAATCGCGCCACACCGATTGTTACGACGGGTCAACCTCTCCTCGACGCATCCATTGCGTCGATCATCGCAGCGATCGTATCGTCACCGGCCGATTGCGGTTGCATCCGGCCGCTGGCCAGCTCGATCGACAGCCGGCAAAGGGCAGCGTTGACGGGCGTCGCGATGGCATGCAGACGCCCGAGAAGCACGATCTCGCCATTGAGGAAGTCCGTTTCGAGGTAGCCGGTGCCGCGCACGATGCTCTGCAGCGTCGAGGAACCGACGCGGGTGCGGCCGGGAATGGCTGTTATCGTCAGTTCCTCGCGCGCCATGGCGTCGGTCCTATCCCAGTCGACCCCGGCGGCAGTCAGCACCGCCTCGGCTTCGGCCCGCGCCTTGGCATACCATTTCCGCTGCAACTCGGTGTCGCCCAGCGCCGCGTCGATGATGTTGCGAAGGTTGGCGAGCAGCTTGCGGTATTTGCTGCTCATCACATTGTCCCGCAGGTCGACGATGAAGCCGGCCGCGCTGAGCACCCCGCACAGTTTCTCGACCGTCTCGTCGGATCCGGAAGGATAGCGGCCGATGTCGAAGGCGCCGATCTTGGGCGAAAAATAGGCCGCGACCTGGCCGGGCGTCTCGTAATCGGCCGGCAGCATCACCGTCGCGCCATAGACATTGGCGAAGAAACGCAAGGCGAGCGCCTCGTTGGCGACGCCGTTCTGGAAACAGAACACCGGCTGCGTCGTCATGCCGGCGGCGTTGAGCCGTTGCAGCGCGCCGAGCGTATCGGGCGTCTTCATCGTCAGGAATACGACATCGTCCGGCTCAAACGAAATCTCCACCGGATCGGCATGGACGGGAAACTGGGCGGTCCTGGAGCCTTGCGGGCTGGAGAGCGTCAGTCCCGAGGCGCGGATGGCGTCGAGCTGCCTGCCGCGCGCAATGCCGATGACTTCATGTCCGGCAAAGCTCAGCTGGGCCGCGATGGCGCCGCCGACGGCGCCAATCCCATAGACGATGATGCGCATGCTGTTCCCGTTGTGATTGGCGTTGGAACGTCGGTCGGAAACGATCGACCGAAAAAGCCTACAGCCTTGTCGCCGAACCGGCGATCACCCGCGCACCGCGTTCACGCAATCGTGCCCGCCGCCACCCGTCCCGCGCTGCGGCCGGAAAAGATGCAGCCGCCGAGGAACGTGCCTTCCAGCGCCGCATAGCCATGCACGCCGCCGCCGCCGAAACCGGCGACTTCGCCGACAGCATAGAGCCCGGGCACCGCGAGATCGGTCTCGAGGCCACCCAGCGTCTTGCGGGTCATGTGACGGTCCCGTCGACGGCTCCGCCAAGCAGCTTAATGTTGAGCCGGCCGCCCGTGAACAGCATGTCGTCCAGGGCCTCGGCAAGGTCCTTGGACGTCACTGCCTCTCCGTCGCCACGCATGATGCTGGTTTGCGCGGTGCGACGCATAAGCTCCTTGATGAACGCCGCGCTGACGCCCTTGGTGCGCGCCACGGCCTCGGCCACCATCGTGTCGGGTAGTTTCAGCCCGCCGCCGTAAAGGCGCACAAGCTTCCGCCGGCAGTCGTCGTCCGGCAGCGGTACCTCGATAGCCTGGTCGATGCGGCCCGGCCGCCCGGTCAGCGCGCCTTCAAGCTGTTCGGGCCGGTTGGTGGTCAGGACGAAGAGGATGTCGGCATTGTCCTTCAAGCCGTCCATCTCGTTGAGCAGGGTGTTGAGGAGGGACTCCTCGCATGGACCGCCCATTGTCTCGCGCGCCCGGGCAATCAGGTCGACGTCCTCGATCACGACTGTTGCCGGCTGCAGCAGGCGCGCCAGGGTCATGTATTGCGACAACAGGCCCATCTGGCCGGCCGTAATGATGAGCGTCGTATGTCCCGGCAGATTGGCGGCCAGGTAGCGAATGGTATGCGTCTTGCCGGTGCCCGGCGGGCCGTAGAGCAAAATGCCTTTGCGCGTCGACTGTTCTAGCCGCCTCAGTGCCTCACGGCTCTCGATGAAGCGGATCACATTGCGGTCGAGAAGCTTCAGGGTCGGCTCCGGAAGAATGATTTCGTCGCGCGACACTTGAGGCAAGCGGTGCACCATGACGCCTTTGGACTGGCCGCTATAGTCGCCCTCCGTTTCGAGCGAGAGAACCTTGCCGCGGTAAGAGCGCGCTGCATTGATGGCAGCCTCCAACTCCGAGAAGCAACGGTTCACCAGGGTAAGGCCCGCCTCGCCCGCCGGCACCGCGATCTCGACGCAGGTTCCGGCCTCGCGACCGAACTCGCGATGAAAGGACAGCACCACGGCATACTGCAGGCCACCATCGCGATTGAGCCACAAACCGTTGCTGAGGCATTTTATCGGTTCGCTCTCGCCGATATCGACATCCTGGTATTGCGCTGCAGAGATGGTGACGGCGTATTGCCCGTCTTTCGTCAACGCGGCGTAGGTCAGCGTCTCGTAGCGATGCTGCTCGTAGAGCCCGAAGAAGCGAACCGGCGAGGCCGAGAACAGTTTGTCGAGCGCCACCTGGACGTCGGCGCGCATATGGCCGGGAAACTGGCGGGAGGTCGCGACGATCTCGTCATGCGCCAGTCCGCCGAAATGCCATCCGATTGCCTCGTAGGCATACTTGAACTTCTTGTCGCGCGACGCCTGCGGCGGGTGGCTAGAGGCGGCCGCCTTTCCGATTCCAGTCGAGGTGGCGGTGACACGAAGCGGATGACCGGCCGCTTTGATGCGCTCCTTTGCCGTGTCCAACATGGCTTTTGCCACTGCGGAAGGATAGCTGCCACACGCGGCCTTTCCCTGCTGGGACACTGTGGCAGTCAAAGCTTCGGCTTCCACGTCGGATCGGCCGAAGACTGAGCGGATGAGATCGACGACAAACGGCCACGGGGTCTTGTCGTCATTGTGAATGACAAGTTGTAATGACTTGGCGGATGTGTGGCGCACTGTAAAGGCTCACTTTCTCGGACCGGTCCGGACATAGGCTATCTGCGCCATATTGCATGAATTGTTAACAGATGGACGAATGGCCTCCTTAAAACTGTTCGGTTGGTACTTAACGGACGGATTTTCCGAACCGTGGACTGCTCCACGCCTAAGCGGCAGCCGCACTGTCCTTGCGATCTCACAAGCAGGCTGGCATCGCTCTCGCTCAGGCGACAGCCTTGGCCGCCGCCCGTCCCGCGCTGCGGCCGGAAAAGATGCAGCCGCCGAGGAACGTGCCTTCCAGCGCCGCATAGCCATGCACGCCGCCGCCGCCGAAGCCGGCGACTTCGCCCACGGCATAGAGCCCCGGCACCGGCTCGCCGGCCGTGTCGAGCACGCGGCTGTCGAGATCGGTCTCCAGCCCGCCCAGCGTCTTGCGGGTCAGGATGTTGAGGCGCACCGCGATCAGCGGGCCGTTCGCCGGGTCGAGCATCTTGTGCGGTTTTGCCGTGCGGATCAGCTTGTCGCCCAGGTAAGCGCGCGCGCCGCGCAGCGCGGTGATCTGCATGTCCTTGGAGAACGGATTGTCGAGCTGCATGTCGCGGGCGCGGATCTCGCGTTCGACCTGCGCCAGCTCCAGCAGCGGCTCGCCGCCGGCCAGCGCGTTCATGCGCGCGACAAGCTTGGCAAGATCGGCCTCGACGATGAAATCCTCGGCTTTTTCCATGAAGGCTTTGACCGGGCCGGGAATGCCCGACGTGGCGCGCTTCGCCACCTGCCGCCAGCTTTTTCCCGTGAGGTCCGGATTCTGCTCGGAGCCCGACAGCGCGAACTCCTTCTGGATGATCTTCTTGGTCAGGATGAACCAGGAATAATCGAATCCGGTGCTCATGATATGGCTGAGCGTGCCCAGCGTGTCGAAGCCCGGATAGAGCGGCACCGGCAGGCGCTTGCCGCGCGCGTCGAGCCATATCGAGGAGGGGCCGGGCAGGATGCGGATGGCGTGATCCGTCCAGATCGGCGCCCAGTTCTTGATGCCCTCGACATAGTGCCACATGCGGTCGCGGTTGATGATCCTGCCGCCGGCCTGTTCGGTGATTGCCAGCATGCGCCCGTCGACATGGTCCGGCACGCCGGTGATCATGCGCTTGGGCGCCGCACCCAGGCGCTGCGGCCAGTTCTTGCGCACCAGCTCGTGATTGGCGCCGATGCCGCCCGAGGCGACGATGACGGCTTGCGCATGAAGTTCGAAATCACCGGCCACGCTGCGAGAACTCTTGCGGCCCCGCTCGATGCTGCTCGCCTCGAGCACATCGCCGCGCACGCCGGTGACGGTCTTGCCGGTACGGACGATCTCGTTGACGCGGTGGCGGAACCTGAACTGGACCAGCCCGCGCTGTTGCGCCTCGCGCACGCGCAGCACGAAGGGTTCGAGCACGCCGGGTCCGGTGCCCCAGGTGATGTGGAAGCGCGGCACCGAATTGCCGTGGCCGACAGCATTGCCGCCGCCGCGTTCCGCCCAGCCGACGACCGGAAAGAACTTTATGCCGCGTTCCATCAGCCAGGAGCGCTTCTCGCCGGCGGCGAAGCCGACATAGGCCTCCGCCCATTTGCGCGGCCAGAAATCCTCTGGACGGTCGAAGGCGGCGGTACCCATCCAGTCTTCGAGCGCAAGCTCATGCGAATCGCGGATGCGCATGCGCCGCTGTTCCGGCGAATCGACGAGAAAGAGCCCGCCGAACGACCAGAAGGCCTGGCCGCCCAGCGACTGCTCCGGCTCCTGGTCGACGATGATGATTTTCTTGCCGGCCTCCGCCAGTTCGGCGGCGGCGACAAGGCCGGCCAGCCCTGCGCCGACAATGATCACGTCCGCGTCAGCCATTGTTCCTCCCAGGATTAGCCGGCTATCTTAATTGCGAGTGTCAGACGGCTTCCCAGCCGTCCTTTTCGCCGGCGCGGAAGATGGCGTCGATGACCTTCTGGTTGAGCACCGATTCCTCCAGCGTGAAGACGTGGTCCTTGCCGCCCTGGGCTGCGCGCACGAAGGCTTCGCATTCCAACCGGTACTGCTGCGTGCCGGGGAAGCGGAACACCTGCGCCTCGGTGTGGTTCTGGTTGTGCAGTTCGATGCGGTGATGCTCGTAGAGCCCGGCATTGAACGGTCCGAACACTTCGATGAAACCCTCCTCGCCATGGAACACCATCACCTGGCGCGCCGCCATCTGCGTCGACAGATAGAAGGACAGCTCGAAGTCGCCGAAATCGGCGCGGATCGAGGAGTAGATGTCGGTGCCGAAGGTCTTGTCGCGCTCGATCGTCGCCTGCACGCGGATCGGTTCCTTGCCGGTCGAAAAACGCGTCGACACCGTCGGATAGACGCCGATATCGGGCAGCGCGCCGCCGCCGAGATCGAGCTGGTTGCGCATGTTCTTAGGGTCGACATTGTAATAGGAAAACGCGCCCTGCACGTGGCGCAGCCGGCCGATGGCACCGGCGGCGATCAGGTCGCGCACCTTGATCCATTGCGGGTGGTAGGTGACCATGAAGGCTTCGCAGACCAGCACTTTCTTTTGGTCGCGCAGCTTGATCAGCGGCAGAATGTCCTTGGCGTCGAGCGCGAGAGGCTTCTCCACCAGCACATGTTTTCCCGCCTCGATCGCCTTCGCCGTCCATTCGACATGCTGCGAGGTCGGCAGCGGGATGTAGACGCCGTCGATCTCCGGAGAGGCGAGCAGTTCCTCATAGGAGCCGAAAGCATGGCGGGCGCCGAACCGTTCGCCCAGCGCCTTTGCCTTCGAAAGGTCGCGGCTGGCGATCGCCGACAAGATACCGTTTTCCGACTCCACGATCGCCGGCAAAAGCTGCTCGCGGCCGATCTTGGCCGTCGACAGAACACCCCAACGGAACATCACGCATCTCCATGTCGATTACATCGATGGAGGTGTGCCCCAAATCCGGAGAAAAGCCAATGCGAGACGCGGGCCATAAAGCACCTTCGTCATCCTCGGGCTTGACCCGAGGATCCATGCCGTGACCTATGACCTAAAGTGCAACGGTGCAGAATTCTGTAACCGTTGCAACGCCTTAGCGTCACGGAATGGATCCTAGGGTCTGCGCGCGTCGCTTCGCTCCTTGCTTCGCCCTAGGATGACGAACCCGAGGAGGCGGCGCTTGGAACTAACCCCGCTTGCCCGTCAGCGTCATGTCGAAATCGACGATATTGGAATAGAGCGGCGTGCCGACATCCATGCCGTAGCGTGACCTCAGCACCTTGCCGGTGACGCGGAACTTGATCGTTCCGCCCTTCAGCCCGCCGAGCTCGGCGGTGAATTTCTCCGAAAACGTCTTGCCGCGCGCCGTCAGCCGTCCGGTCACCACGGCTGTCGTGTCGCCGGTGCGGGTCACGCTGGTCGAGCGGAACTGGATTTCCGGGCTGTTGGCGGCGTCGAACACCGCGTCGGAACGCAGGAAGGCGTCGATGCGGCCCTGCCCGGTGCCGACGCTTTCGGGATAGATGGTGAGGTCGACCTTCGAGCGGCCGACATCGCCATTGTCGATGCGGATCGTGCCTTTGAAGCGGCCGAAGGCGCCGTCGAAACCGCCGCCGCCGGCCTTGCCGATGGTGAAGCGGATCGAGGAGCCCGAGGGGCTGATCGTATAGCTGCCGGCGGCATCGCTGAGGGCAACTGCGGCGTAGACAGGCATGACAAGGCAAGCGGCAAAAGCCGCCAATCCGAATATACGCGCATGCATGGGAGTGGTCCTTATCCTGAGGCAGCGCATTGCTGTCATCTCGCCCCGTCAACGAATGATGGGCCTGGTCTATTCCCCGGCTGACGAAGGTGTGATCATGCGCCTCAGCACGCCGTCGCGCAGCAGGAAATGATGGCGAAGTGCTGCAAGGACATGCAGCGCCACCAGCGCGATGCCGGCATAGGCGAGATACCAGTGCGCGGCCGTCCAGAAGCTTTCAGCGGCGTCCGACTCGCCCATCGGCAGGTCGGGCATGACGAACAGGTTGAACGGCATGGTCGGGATTTCCAGCGTCGACACCGACACCAGCGCCCAGCCGGACAACGGCAGCGCAACCTGGAAAGCATACAGCGCGAAATGCGCCAACGGCGCGGTCTTGCGTTCCAGCATGCCGACCGAGGGAGGCAGTGCCGGCGCCGCATTGCCGAGCCGCCAGGCGATGCGCAGTATGATCAGCCCGAGCAGCAGGAAGCCGAAGGATTTGTGCAGCTGGATCAGCTCGAAGGACGTGCGCTGGCTGGTCGTGCGCACCATGACATAGCCGAGCGCGAACTGGCCGATGAAGAGGATGCCAATCAGCCAGTGCAGGATGATCGTCGGCCAGCCATAGCGGGTGGGGGTGTTGGTGAGGGGCTGCATGGTGAAAAAACGTCGTCGAGATGGGCTTTCTTCCGAGAGACGCAAGCCAATTTCAGACGCCGGCGCCGCCCCTCTTTGCCCTGCCGGGCATTTCTCCCCGTAAACGGGGCGAAAGGGGCTGGCCGCGATGCCGGCGCCCATGCTCCAACGCTGGCGATTGGCGAAAGCGGCGACGACAGCCCCTTCGCCCCGTTTACGGGGAGAAGATGCCGGCAGGCAGATGAGGGGCAGCGCTGACGCTGGTATTTTTTACCCAACGCGTCTCAAGCGTGGTTTGCCGCAGGCTAAGCTGTCACCTTGAAGAAATCCACAAACGCCCTGAGCGCAGGCCGCATCTGCCTGCGGCTGGGATAATAGACGAAGAACCCCTCGAAGGTCGGGCACCAGTCCTCCATCACGCGGATCAGTCTTCCGTCGGCGAGCGGCGCGCTGACATAGGGCTCGAACACGAAGGCGAGCCCGGCGCCGTCGACCGCTGCCTGCGCGATCAGATGGTCCTCGTCGAGGATCAGCGGCCCTTCCACCGCGATCTCGATCTCTTCGCCGTCTTTCTCGAACTCCCAGCGGTAGAGGATGCCGCTGGAGAAGCGGAAGCGGATGCAGCGGTGGTCCGCGAGGTCGCGCGGATGGCGCGGCTTCGGCATGGAAGCGAAATAGGATGGCGCGGCGACCACCGCGCCGCGGATGTCCGGCCCGATGCGCACCGCGATCATGTCGCGCTGCAGGCTC
The DNA here is from genome assembly GCF_006442965.1 of Mesorhizobium sp. CU3. Classification (GTDB taxonomy): domain Bacteria; phylum Pseudomonadota; class Alphaproteobacteria; order Rhizobiales; family Rhizobiaceae; genus Mesorhizobium. Next base: position 117,330 of record NZ_VFWX01000006.1, read on the forward strand.
TCGCCGAGCCGCACGCCGGCATCGAAGCCGCCTTCGACCACGTCGGTGAAACGATCCTCGATGACGATCTCCAGCACGATGTCGGGATAGGCGGCGGCAAAGGCCGCGAGCCGTGGCGTCAGCACCAGATGCGCGGCGGTGCGCGGCACGGTCAACCTGAGATTGCCGGCCGGCCGGTCGCGCGCCTCGACCGCCGTCTCCAGCGCCAGGTCGATCTCGGACAGTGCCGGCCGCAGCCGCTCCAGCAGTTGCGCGCCTTCCTCGGTCGGCGCGACGCTGCGTGTGCTGCGGGCGAGCAGCCGCACGCCGAGCCGCGCCTCCAGGCTCGATACAGCGTGGCTGACCGCCGAAGGCGCGATGCCCAGCTCGCGCGCTGCGCGGCGGAAGCTGGCGCATTGGGCGACGGTGGCCAGCACGGTGAGCTGCGAGAGGTTGGTTCGGTTCATTGTTCTATTTTATAGATCAAGTCGTGCAAAACTGACAGGATTATCGAACGGAAGGCGGGGCGCTATCTCCTGCCCATCGCAACAAGGAGATGCGCCATGCAAACCCGCAAACTAGGAACTGAACTCGAAGTCTTCCCCGTCGGCCTCGGCTGCATGGGCATGAGCTTCGGCTATGGCGGCCAACCGGAGGCGGAAGCTATCGCCACGCTGCGCCGCGCCGTCGAGATCGGGGTGACTTTTTTCGATACGGCCGAAGTCTATGGTCCGTTCGAGAACGAGATCCTGCTCGGCAAGGCGCTGAAGCCGGTGCGTGACAAGGTGACCATCGCCACCAAATTCGGCTTCAAGATTTCGGAAGAAGGCTCGGGCATGGAGCGCATGGTCGGCGTCGACAGCCGGCCCGAGCATGTCAAGGCGGTGGCCGAAGCCTCGCTGAAGCGGCTCGATACCGATGTCATCGACCTCTATTACCAGCACCGCGTCGACCCCACCGTGCCGATCGAGGACACGGTCGGCGCCATGGCCGAGCTGGTGCGCGAAGGCAAGGTCCGGGCGCTGGGCCTCTCGGAAGTCAGCGGCGCGACCTTGCGCCGGGCGCATGCCGTGCATCCGATCGCCGCCGTGCAGAGCGAATATTCGCTGTGGACCCGCGATCCCGAGGATGAGGTGTTCGATATCTGCCGCGAGTTCGGCATCGGCTTCGTGCCCTACAGCCCGCTCGGCCGCGGCCTGCTCACCGGCACGATGGCCAAACCCGATGCGCTCGGCGCCGGCGACTGGCGCCGCACGCTGCCGCGCTTCCAGGCCGAGGCGATGGCAGCCAACAACGCCGTCATCGCCGTGCTGGAGAAGATGGCGACCGAAAAGGGCGTGACCTCGGCGCAGCTGGCGCTCGCCTGGGTGCTGCACCAGGGCGATTTCATCGTGCCGATCCCGGGGGCGAGGAAGATGCGGCATTTGGAGCAGAACACGGCGGCGGCAGGAATTGAGCTGAGTGCGGCCGAGGTTGCCGCGATCGGCGATGCGCTGTCGCCGGACAAGGTGGTCGGCAAGCGCTATACGGAGGAATTGCTGGCGCTGGTGAATGGGTAGGCACGCCCTTGAAATGGAAAGGGGCGCGCTTCGGCGCCCCTTTTGTTGAAAGGTTGGCGCGAGGCCCCCCTCTCTGGCCTGCCGGCCATCTCCCCCTCAAGGGGGGAGATCAGATGTCGCCACGGCTTTCGCCAATCACCAACGTAGTAAGAAAGAGCGAGGCGCCGAAGCTGCCAATCTCCCCCCTTGAGGGGGAGATGCCCGGCAGGGCAGAGAGGGGGGCCTCGCGCCGACGTATCCTCTCTCCGCGCCCTACCAAGGCACCACCTCAATCTCCGGCCAGCACGCCCGCGCCCGCGCGCCCTTCGCCTCATGCGTCCGCTGATTGTCCATCACCCGGTTGGGCGTGATCCGAAACGAGAACAGGTCATCCAGCCCAAACGGCGCCACCAGCTCCAATTGCCCATCAGCGCCATACCGCACTCCGACCGCATGCGTCTTCGAGGCAAAACAGCTCACCGATTCACTCGAGCTCGTATAACGCGGGCACTCCCGCCCGAATTTCACCGGATACCACAGATGAACCCGCGCCTGGTTGCGCACCTCGACCGGGAGTTTCAGCCCTTCGAAATGCACCGCCGCCCGGCGGATCACGGCGTCCTCGGCCTCGTAGGAAAGATCGGCGTCGTCGAAATAGAACAGGTCGACATCCTTGATGCCGTAGCCCGGCGGCTTGCTGGTCAGGTGGTTCCAGACGCTGTTGTAGAGCGCGCCGGAGACCACCAGCCAGTCCGGCAAGGCAAGCTCGCGCACCCGCGCCAGCGTTTCGCCGAGCAGCGGGTCAGCCGCGACGATGGCGAGGAACGCCGCACGCTGGTCTTCGAAGGGCAGGCCGGAATAGCGGAGATGGTCCATCGCCCTTTGGACGGCGATTCGCCATCGTTCCGCAATTCTGAATTCTTTAGGCGCGCAGCACGCCGCCGGTCTGCTTGTTGACGTTCTCGACGATGCGCTTGGCCAGCGCCTCGAAATCCTCGTCGGTCAAGGTCTTCTCGACCGGCTGGATCGAGACCTCGATGGCGATCGACTTCTTGGCTTCGCCGAGCGCCGCACCCTCGAAGACGTCGAACACCGAGACGCCGGTGACCAGCTTCTTGTCGGCCGCGAGCGCTGCCCGCACCAGCGTGCCGGCCTCGACCGCCCGGTCGACGACGAAGGCGAAATCGCGTTTCACCGCCTGGAAGGGCGACAGCTCCAGCTTCGGCTTGGTGCGCGTCGGCTTGGCCTTCGGCTCCGGCACGGCGTCGACAAAGACCTCGAAGCCGCAGATCGGCCCGGAAGCGTCGAGCGCCTCCAGCGTCCTCGGATGGAACTCGCCGAAGGTGCCGAGCACGGTCTTCGGGCCGAGCTTGATCGTGCCGGAACGTCCCGGATGATACCAGGCCGGGCCGCCGGGCTCGATCTGCAGCCGGTCGACCGGCGCGCCGCAGGCTTCGAGTGCTGCGATCGCATCCGCCTTGGCGTCGAACACGCCGACCGACCCGGCATTGCCGGCCCAGCTGCGGCCGGAACCGTCAAGCTTGGCCGTGCCGCGCCTGACACCGGCGGCGACGCGCCGCTGCTGTTCGGGCGCATCGCCCTCATAGGTGCCGGAAACCTCGAACAGCGCCACGTCGCCGATACCCCTGTCGGCATTGCGCTGCGCGGCGGCAATCAGCCCGGGCAGCAGCGAAGGCCGCATGTCGGACATGTCGGCGGCGATCGGGTTGGCGAGCTTCAGCGCCGTCTGGCCGCCGCCGAACAGTTCGGCATGCTTTGCCGGGATGAACGACCAGGTGACGGCTTCCATCATGCCGCGCACGGCCAGCGCGCGCTTGGCGGAACGGGTGCGCACCTGCAGCGTGGTCAGTATCCTGCCGTTGACCGCGTCATGCGAGGTCAGCGGCTGCGGCGCGATGTTATCGACGCCGTGGATGCGCATCACCTCTTCGACGAGGTCGGCCTTGCCGTCGACATCCGGCCGCCAGGACGGCACCGTCACCTTGACGATCTCGCCCGAGCCTTTCGGCTCGAAGCCGAGCCGGGTCAGGATGTCGAGCGCCTCTTCTCGCGGCACCTCGATGCCGGTCAGCCGCTTCACTTCCGACAGCGGGAAGGAGACGATTTTCGCCTTGTGGCCGGCATAGCCGGCCCCATCGATCTCCGACGGCGTGCCGCCGCAGAAATCGAGTACCAGCTTGGTCGCCAGTTCGACGCCCGGCACCATGAATTCGGGATCGACACCGCGCTCGAAGCGGTAGCGCGCGTCGGTGATGATGCCGAGCGCGCGGCCGGTGCGGGCCGTGGTGATCGGGTCCCAGAGCGCCGATTCGATCAGCACGTCGGTGGTGCTCTCGTCACAGCCCGAATGCTCGCCGCCCATGATGCCGGCGATCGATTCGACGCCATTGTCGTCGGCGATCACGCACATCTCCGGCGTCAGCGTGTATTCGCGGCCGTCCAGCGCCATCACCTTCTCGCCGTCCCTGGCGCGGCGGACCACGAGGTTGCCGGCGACCTTCTTGGCATCGAACACATGCAGCGGCCGGCCGCGGTCGAAGGTGACGTAGTTGGTGATGTCGACCAGCGCGCTGATCGGCCTGAGACCAATGGCGATCAGCCGCTGCTGCAGCCATTTCGGCGAAGGGCCGTTTTTCACGCCTTTGACCAGCGTCAGCGCGAAGCCGGGGCAGAGCTCCGGCGCCTCGATCGTCACCTTGACCGGGCAGAGGCCCCCGCCGGCATGCGGCATGATCCCGCCCCCGGTCAGCCGACCGAGCCCGCTCGCCGCGAGGTCGCGCGCGATGCCGTAGACGCTGGTCGCGTCCGGCCGGTTCGGCGTCAGGTTGATCTCGATGACCGGATCGTCGAGATGCGCGTAGGCCGCGAAGCTGGTGCCGACCGGCGCGTCTTTGGGCAGGTCGATGATGCCGTTATGTTCGTCGGAGATTTCCAGCTCGCGCTCGGAGCACATCATGCCATGGCTTTCGACGCCGCGGATCTTGCCGACCGAGAGCGTCACATCGATGCCTGGAACGTAGGTGCCGGGCGCGGCGAAGGCGCCGATCAGGCCGGCGCGGGCGTTCGGCGCGCCGCAAACGACCTGCACAGGCGGCTTGCCGTCGCCGGTGTCGACGGTCAGCACCCGCAGCCGGTCGGCGTCGGGATGCTGCACGGCGGTCAGCACCTTGGCGATGACGAAGGGCTTCAGGCCGGCCTTGTCGTCGACATGCTCGACTTCGAGGCCGATCGCGGTCAGCCGCTCGACGATCTCGGCAAGCGAGGCGTCGGTCTCGAGATGGTCCTTGAGCCAGGAGAGGGTGAATTTCATGACTGGATTCCGTCGGATATTGGTTCTTCGGGTCTTTGTTCGCCAGGTCTGGGGACGCTGGTCTTCAGCTCGCGCGGCAAGGCGTCGGGCATGTGCAGGAAGGGCAGTTGCTCGCGCACATGCGCATGCACGGTTGGCCTGAAATAGGCCGGCATGTCCATGGCGCCGAGCATGAAATAGATCTGGTTGTCGAGCCGCTTGTCGCTATAGGCGATCGGCGAGCCGCAAATGCCGCAGAATGTGCGCTCCACCGGACCGTTGCGGTAGGCCTTCAGCGACTTGCCGTTGAGCGCGACCTGGTCGGCCAGGAAGCCGACAAAGGCCGACACCGGCGCGCCGCTGGCGCGCCGGCAATCGCCGCAATGGCAATAGCTGACGTGATGCGGCTCGGCCGAGGCCTCGAACCGCACGGCGCCGCAACGGCAGCCGCCGGTGTGCGGCGCCGTCATGCGGAAAGGCCTCCGAACAATGTCGGGAGGTCGAGCGGCCTGAAGCCGTAATGCGACAGCCAGCGCACATCCGCGTCGAAGAAGGCGCGCAGGTCCGGCATGCCGTATTTCAGCATGGCGATGCGGTCGATGCCCATGCCCCAGGCAAAGCCTTGATATTCGTCGGGATCGAGCCCGCCGGCGCGCAGCACATTCGGGTGCACCATGCCGCAGCCGAGGATCTCCATCCAGTCGGAGCCCTCGCCGAAGCGCACTTCGCCCGGACGCGAGCGGTCGCACTGGATGTCGACCTCGAGGCTTGGCTCGGTGAACGGGAAGAAGGACGGGCGGAAGCGCATCTTGACCGAAGGCACCTCGAAGAAGGCCTTGCAGAACTCCTCCAGCACCCACTTCATGTTGGCGACATTGGCTGTTTTGTCGACCACCAGGCCCTCGACCTGATGGAACATCGGTGAGTGCGTGGCGTCCGAATCTTGCCGGTAAGTCTTGCCGGGGATGACGATGCGGATCGGCGGCTTCTGCTTCTCCATGGTGCGGATCTGCACGGGCGAAGTGTGCGTGCGCAACAGCTTGCGCTCGCCCTTTTCGTCCGGCTGGAAAAAGAAGGTATCGTGCATCTCGCGCGCCGGATGCCCTTCCGGGAAATTCAGCGCGGTGAAATTGTAATAGTCGGACTCGATATCTGGGCCTTCGGCGATGGCGAAGCCGAGATCGCCGAAGATCGCCGCGATCTCGTCGATCACCTGGCTGATCGGATGGATGCGGCCGCGCTCGGCCGGCGACTGGCGCACCGGCAGCGTGACGTCGACCTTCTCGGCCGCGAGCCTGGCGGCGATCGCGACATCCTTCAGCTCCGCCTTGCGCGCCGTCAGCGCCTCGGTGACGCGGTTCTTCAGGCCGTTGATTGCCGGCCCCTTCACCTGCCGCTCCTCCGCGCTCATCGCGCCCAGCGTCTTCAACATTTCGGAGACCGAGCCCTTCTTGCCCAGCGCCGAGACGCGCACCGCCTCGATCGCCGGCTCGTCGGCGGCCGAAGCGATTTCGGCCATCAGGGAATTTTCGAGTGTATCAAGGCCAATGGTTGCGTCGTTCACGGTCAAAACTCGCTGCGTTGTCACTTTGAGCGTGAAAGTCACGTCTAAAGTGAAAGTTCAGGCATAAGGAAAACCCGCGCCAGCCGAGCCAGCGCGGGTTCCCCAAATCAGTCCTAAAAATGCTTGGGAAGCGCTGGCTTAGGCGACAGCGCTCTCAAAAGCATTCGGCGTGGTGTTCTTCAGATATTCGAGCGCGACCTTGGCCTTGGCAACCAGGGCGGCGAAAGCCTGCGGCTCGTGGATGGCCATGTCCGACAGGACCTTGCGGTCGATCTCGATGCCGGCCTTGTTGAGGCCGTCGATGAAGCGGCCATAGGTCAGGCCGTGCTCGTGCGTTGCCGCGTTGATGCGCTGGATCCAAAGCGCGCGGAACGAGCGCTTGCGGTTCTTGCGGTCGCGGTAGGCGTACTGCAGCGACTTCTCCACCGCCTGCTTGGCGATGCGGATGGTGTTCTTGCGGCGGCCGTAGAAACCCTTGGCGGCTTTCAGGACCTTCTTGTGCTTGGCGTGGGCGGTAACGCCTCTCTTTACGCGTGCCATGTCATGATCTCCTTAAATACTGTTCCTGAAACCGATTGCTCAGAGGCCGTTCGGCAGAAAATTCTTGATGACCTTCTTGCCGTCCGGTTCAGCCAGAACCATCGTGCCGCGGGCATCGCGAATGAACTTGTTGGAACGCTTGATCATGCCGTGGCGCTTGCCGGCGGCAGCCGACAGCACCTTGCCGGTGGCAGTAATCTTGAACCGCTTCTTGGCGGCCGATTTGGTCTTCATCTTGGGCATTTTGCTACTCCGTATTGGTGGCGCACCATCGCGCTTCTTTTTTCGCTTCGGGCCGACCAAAGCCCGAAAAGCAAATGAAACCGCCACGGCATGCCCTGCCGGGCGGTTTTCTGGAACGGCGGTCCTATAGATCAAACAGCGCCGGTGCGCAACACCTCGCCGTGCGACGCGCTGTCTTTGCGGTACGGGCAGCCTCTACGGCAGCGTAAACCACACCGGCAGCATCCCCGACAGCTGCAAGCCGTCGATCAGCTCGAAGGCCGGGAGCGCGATCAGGAACACCAGCCCGTCGAGCAACGTGTTCAACAGCAGGCGCGGCTTGAAGCTGCCGGTGTCGCCTTCTTCGTAGAGCGACAGGTTGGGGAAGAAGCGCGGCACCTTGGCGAGATAGGCCAGGTAGGGCGCGCCGAGCGCTTCCTTGAGGTATTTCTCCTCGCGCAGGATGACGATATGGAAGGCGCCGGCGCAAAGCGCGGCGAAAAGGATGATGCCGGTGAACGAGCCGATCTGCGCGCCGACGCCAGCGGCTGCCACCGTCGAGAACAGATAGAGCGGGTTGCGGGTGATCGAATAAGGCCCGCCGGTGACGACTTCGGAGGATTTGCGCCCGCCGATATAAAGCGTCGACCACAGCCGCCCGACAACGCCGAGGAAGATCAGCAGCACGCCGAACATCTCGATCGATTCATGCACCCAGGTGTCCGGCGGAAAAGTCGATTGGCCGAAAAGCAGCGCGCAGAACAGCACCACGACCAGCACCGCGATGACGATGCGGCGCATGTACTGGTATCCTCCCAGCCCTTCCAATTGGCTGGTGGGGACCTTCACTTCATCGACCATGGCACATCCGATCGCCGCTTGCTTTGCCCGCGATCGGATGAAAAACAGGCGCCCCGCCGATCGTCGGCACGCCGTGCCCGGCAATTCGGGCGGATTTTAGAGCACGACATCGCGGGAGCAGGTCAATTCTGCTCTCCCGAAACCGTGATCGGCGCGATCGCCTCGCGCCGGTACGGTTCGGACGGGTAGGGAGAGGCGTGCCTGGTCAGCGCGGCGCCAGCACCATCATCATCTGGCGGCCCTCGAGCTTCGGCTCGGCTTCGACCTTGGCGATGGTGGCCACTTCCTCGCGCACCTTGTTCAGGAGCTGCATGCCGAGCTCCATATGCGCCATCTCGCGGCCGCGGAAGCGCAGCGTCAGCTTGACCTTGTCGCCTTCCTCGAAGAAGCGCCGCACGGCCTTCATCTTGGTGTCGTAGTCATGGCTGTCGATGTTCGGGCGCATCTTGATCTCCTTGATCTCGATGACCTTCTGGTTCTTGCGCGCCTCGGCCGCCTTCTTCTGGTTGGCGTATTTCAGCTTGCCGAGATCGAGGATCTTGACGACAGGCGGAACCGCATTGGGCGATATCTCGACGAGATCGAGCCCGGCCTCTTCGGCCAGCAGCAATGCGTCGTTGATGGAAACATCGCCGCGGTTCTGGCCTTCGGCGTCGATGAGCTGGACCCGGGGAACCCGGATGTCTCGGTTGGAGCGCGGGCCGTCCTTGGTGGGCGCCGCTGCTTTGAAAGGTCTGCGAATGGTCGTGGTCTCCTCGGCCGTTTCGTTCAGGGTTTCAGTAAATTCAAGTCGCTGGACGCGCCTATGTGGTGAGCGCGGGGCGTGAGTCAATAGCACAGCCCGCTTGCAAAATCACCTGTCCGCTTGGCTTTAGCTGCACCAAGCAAAGAAACGCCGCGAGCACTTTTCGTTGAACCACCGCCTGTGCCAAAAGACCGGCGGAAGGGACAAAGCCCATGACTGCCAGCGCTCCGGTTTTCATCGATGTCGACGGGTCGAGCATCGCCGTCAGGCAGGCGCCGGGTGCCGCGCCCGGCATCGTCTGGCTGGGCGGCTACAAGTCCGACATGCTGGGCACCAAGGCCGAAACGCTTGCCGCCTGGGCCGCCGCCGAGGGCCGCGCCTGTCTGCGCCACGACTATTCCGGTCATGGCGAGTCGGGCGGCGACTTCGCCGACGGCACCATTTCCAAATGGCTGACTGAAAGCCTGGCCGTGTTTCGCCGGTTCAGCGAAGGCAAGCAGATCCTCGTAGGTTCCTCGATGGGGGCCTGGATTGCGCTCAGAATGGCGCAGGAACTGCACAAGGCGGGCGAGGATCGGGTCGCCGGCCTGGTGCTTTTGGCACCGGCGCCGGATTTCACCGTCGAATTGATCGAGCCGGCGCTGACCGACGCGCAGCGGCGCGACCTCGAAGAAAAAGGTTTCTTCGCCGAGCCCTCCGACTATTCGGACCAGCCTTACATCTACACCCGCGCGCTGATCGAGGACGGCCGCGCCAACCGGGTGATGACCGGGCCGATCGACACCCACTGCCCGGTCCATATCCTGCAGGGCCTGGCCGATCCGGACGTGCCCTCCGCCCATGCGCTAAAGCTGGCAGTGATGCTGCCCGCCGACGACGTGACGCTGTCGCTCATCCCCGACGGCGATCACCGCCTGTCGCGGCCCGAGGATCTCGATATGCTGAAGCGCGCAGTCGGCGACATGGTTGGCCGGATCGCCTGACGATGCGCGTGTCCATTCCAATATCCGCCTTCGTCGCGGCGATCGTCGGCTTCGGCAGCACGCTGGCCATCGTCATTGCCGCGGCCAAGGCGGTCGGCGCGACGCAGATCGAGACCGCGAGCGGCGTCACGGCGATCTGCCTGGCGATGGCGATCGAATGCCTGTGGCTGTCCTGGCGCACGAAGATGCCTGTGATCACCGCCTGGTCGACGCCTGGCCTGGCGCTGGTCGCCGCCTCCAGCGGCTTCACCATGCCGGAGGCGATCGGCGCCTTCATCGTCACCGGCGTCCTGCTCACCGCCACCGGCCTGTTCAAGCCTTTGACCAGGCTGATGGCGCGGATTCCAGCCTCCGTCGCCTCCGGCATGCTGGCCGGCATCGTCGTCAACTTCGCCATCAATGCGGTCAAGACCGTACCGGTGGACCCGTGGCTCATCCTGCCGCTGATCGCGGCCTTCTTCGTCATCCGCCTGTTCAATCCGGCGCTGTCGGTGCTGGCGGTGCTGGTCGGCGGCGGCCTTGCCGCCTTCCTCACCGGCCGGGTCGGCGGCCTGCCGGCGCCGGAACTGTCGACGCTGACGCTGATTGCGCCCGCGTTTACCGCCAAGGCGATCGTCGGCCTGGCGCTGCCGCTCTACCTCGTCACCATGGCCTCGCAGAACCTTTCCGGCCTCGCCGTGCTGCGCGCCGCGGGCTATGACCCCGAACCCGGGCCGCTGATCGGCGTCACCGGCCTGTTTTCCCTGCTAACCGCGCCCTTCGGTGCCGGAACCACCAATCTGGCGGCGATTTCGGCGGCGATCTGCACAGGCCCCGACGTGCATCCCGACCCTGCCGAGCGCTGGAAGACGGGCCCGTTCTATGCGCTCGCCTATCTGGTCTTCGCCATCTTCGGCGCCTCGCTGGTGGCGATCTTCGCCGTCCTGCCGCAGAGCCTGATCGCGCTGGTCGCCGGGCTGGCGCTGATGGCGTCCCTGGCCAATGCGCTGGCCATCGCGCTGAGGGACGAGGCCGAGCGCATGCCGGCGACCGTCACCTTCGCCGTGACAGCCTCGGGGCTCACCCTGTTCGGCGTCGGTGCGGCGTTCTGGGGCCTGGTTGCCGGCATGGCCGTGCTTTTCCTCGACAGGCTCAAAAAGCGATAATCATTTCAGGCGCTTCGCCGGTTTTGGCCGGATTTGTCTTGAATCGCCGATTTGCTCTTCCCATTTCGATTCCACGCAGCCGGATTGGCTGTCTCCAACGGAAGGATTGGGAGAAAATGAACACGAGTGCATTGATCCGTCCGGCCTGGACGCCGGCCACCATCGCGCTGATGGTCATCGGCTTCATGGTGTTCTGGCCGCTCGGCTTCGCCATGCTCGCCTACATCATCTGGGGCGACCGGCTCGATGGCTTCAAGCGCGACGTCAACCGCGCCACCGACGGCATCTTCGCCGGCTGCCGCCGCGGTTCCGACAAGGCGGCCCGCTGGGGCCACGGTTCGGCCCGCACCGGCAATGTCGCTTTCGACGACTGGCGCGAGAAGGAACTCGAGCGCCTGGCCGAAGAGCGCCGCAAGCTCGACGATATGCTGACCGAGTTCGACGATTATGCTCGCGAACTGCGCCGCGCAAAGGACCAGGACGAGTTCGACCGCTTCATGGCGAACCGCAACAAGCATACCGCGCCGACCACCACCGGCTCGACCGACAAGACGGCGCCGAAGCGCGGCAAGGGCACCAACCTGCTCGACGACTGAGATCCTGCGACAGGTCTTGGCATGATCAACGGCGTCGCATCTTGCGGCGCCGTTTCTTTTTTGTTCTACAGGCAGTTCCAGGAAAAGTGCATAGCGGTTAACGACCGCAATTGCGCAGAAATAAGCACTTAGAGCGGGGCAGCGCCCTTTGGTCGAAGCCGAACCGCCCTAAGTGTGACGTCCCTCCACTGGCCGTTTCCTTCGAATCGCGTATCGTCCCCCCATGACCCTCGGCTTCTTTCGCAACCTGACCAAGCCCAAGCCCAAGCCCGTCGTGGAGCGCGAACATTGCGTCGCCGGCCGCACGCTGCCGCTGAAAATCGTCGAAAGCGCCAGGGCCAGACGGCTGACGCTGCGCATCGATTCCGGCGGCCAGGGCCTGCGCGTCACCGTGCCGCCCGGCCTGCGCCGCGGCGAGGTGGAAAAATTCCTCGACCGCCACCAGGACTGGCTGGAGCAGCGCCTGGCCAAGGTGCCGGCGCGCCCGCAGGTGCGGCCCGGCATCAAGATTCCGATCCGCGGCGTGCCGCATCGCATCGTTCATGAGCCGGCAAAGCGCGGCACCGTCACCGTCTCGCGCGACGAGCGCGGTCCACTGCTGATCGTCCATGGCGAGCGGATCCATCTGCCGCGCCGCATCGCCGATTACCTCAAGCGCGAGGCCAAGAAGGAGATCGAGAAGCTGGTGGTCAAGCACACCGAGGCGATCGGCAAGCGGGCCAAGGCGATAAGGTACAAGGATACCTCAAGTCGCTGGGGGTCATGCACTTCGGAGGGCAACCTCTCCTTCTCCTGGCGCATCATGATGGCGCCCCAGCCGGTGATAAACTACCTGGTGGCGCATGAGGTGGCGCATCTCAAGGAGATGAACCACGGCCCGAAGTTTTGGAAATTGTGCGAGAAGCTTTGTCCGGACACCGACCGCTGCAAAGACTGGCTGAAGCGCAATGGCGGGGCGCTGCAGGCGATTGTGTTTGAGTAGGCTGTGGCAGATGGCAGCAGTGCGAAGAACGCGGTTACTGCTGGAGATTAGCCGAGCCATCTCAGCTTCGTCATACTAGGGCGAAGCAAGGAGCGAAGCGACGCGCGCAGACCCTAGTATCCATGCCGTGACGTCCGAGCGCCGCAGCGGTTCAGAAGTTGCTTTGACTTGATGAGAGGCGTCCCGGAACGGCGTTTTGTTCTCCATCGCCGCACACTGCGGTCGATGTAACGGCATGGATCCTAGGGTCTGCGCCGCGTCGCGTCGCTCCTTGCTCCGCCCTAGGATGACGATGGCGCGGTTGCCTCGCCTCGCGAACGCCCCTCAATCGTCATTCGCAGCATTCAACTCCTCCGGCCGCAGCCCTTCATCGGCATGCGGCCAGGGCAAAAAATCACGGTCGAACGCATCGCTGCTGAAATACTCCAGCGCCCGGTGCGCCTCGGCGCCGTTGAAGGCGGCCTTGGCCATCAGATGCGCGATCACCTCGCGCGCCTGCGCGATCTTCTGCTTCAGTTCGGCGACGGTTGGGTCGGCCATGCTCGCTGCTCCCGCCTGCTATCCAGTTGAAACCTAGCGCTTCCGGTGCCCATGGCAACAGCATGCTTTTTCTCGACTCTTAGCGGTTTTCGTGCCAATCCCGCGCCATGACGCTCGACATCAAGATCTGCGGATTGAAGACCGACGCCGCGATGGCCGTCGCCCTTGCCGGTGGCGCCAGCCATGTCGGCTTCATCTTCTTCCGCAAAAGCCCGCGTTACGTCGAGCCGGCCGAGGCCGGCCGCCTGCGCGAAGCGGCGCGTGGCAAGGCGCTGGCGGTTGCCGTCGCCGTCGATGCCGATGATGCGTTCCTGGACGAGATCGTCGCCAAAATGCAGCCGGACATGCTGCAATTGCATGGTTCGGAAACCCCTGAACGGGTGGCCGAGCTCAAGGCGCGCTACGGCCTGCCGGCGATGAAGGCACTGTCGATCAGCGAAGCAAGCGATCTCGATCGGATAAAACCCTTTATCGGTGTCGCCGATCGCTTCCTGCTGGACTCCAAGCCGCCGAAAGGCTCGCAAATGCCGGGCGGCAACGGCGTCGCCTTCGACTGGCGCATCCTTGCCGGCCTTGACGCCGGGCTCGATTACATGCTTTCCGGTGGACTCAACGCCGCCAATATCGGCGATGCCCTGAGGCTTGCCAATCCGCCCGGAATAGATGTTTCGTCCGGCGTGGAAAGTGCGCCGGGCGTCAAGGATCCGGCGCTGATCGTTGAGTTTTTCCGGGCCGTCAGGGCCGCGCGCGACGACCGCGCCGCCTGAAAGCGCAATTCACACTAGGAGATCGGCGATGAACAAGCCGGCTATGCCCAATTCCTTCCGCACCGGACCCGACGAGCAGGGAATGTTCGGCATTTTCGGCGGTCGTTTCGTTGCCGAAACGCTGATGCCGCTGATCCTCGATCTGGAAGAGCAGTGGAACAAGGCCAAGACCGATCCCGAGTTCAAGGCCGAGTTGCAGAACCTCTCCACCCACTATGCCGGCCGGCCGTCGAAGCTTTATTTCGCCGAAGGCCTGACGAAGCATCTCGGCGGCGCCAAAGTCTATTTCAAGCGCGAGGACCTGAACCACACCGGCTCGCACAAGATCAACAACTGCCTCGGCCAGATCCTGCTCGCCAAGCGCATGGGCAAGAAGCGCATCATCGCCGAGACCGGCGCCGGCCAGCATGGCGTCGCTTCCGCCACCGTCGCGGCGCGCTTCGGCTATCCTTGCGTGGTCTACATGGGCGCCACCGACGTCGCCCGCCAGAGCCCGAACGTCTTTCGCATGAAGCTGCTCGGCGCCGAGGTACGGCCGGTCACCGCCGGTCACGGCACTCTGAAGGACGCGATGAACGAGGCGCTGCGCGACTGGGTCACCAATGTCGAGGACACCTATTACCTGATCGGCACCGCCGCCGGTCCGCATCCCTATCCGGAGCTGGTACGCGACTTCCAGTCGGTGATCGGCTCGGAAGCCCGCGCCCAGATGCTGGAGCAGGAAGGCCGGCTGCCCGACGTCATCATCGCCGCGGTCGGCGGCGGCTCCAACGCCATCGGCCTGTTCCATCCTTTCCTCGACGACAAGGATGTCCGCATCATCGGCATCGAGGCTGGCGGGCGCGGCCTGGACGGCATCGAGCACTGCGCCTCGATGAATGCCGGCAAGCCCGGCGTGCTGCACGGCAACCGCACCTATCTGTTGCAGAATGCCGACGGCCAGATCCTCGACGGCCATTCGATCTCGGCCGGCCTCGACTACCCGGGCGTCGGCCCGGAACATTCCTGGCTGCGCGATTCGGGCCGCGTGCAGTATGAGCCGATCCTCGACGACGAGGCGCTGGAGGCCTTCCAGCTCACCACCCGCGTCGAAGGCATCATTCCGGCGCTGGAATCGGCGCATGCCATCGCCCATGCGATGAAGATCGTGCCCAAGATGGACAAGGACCAGCTCGTCATCGTCAACCTGTCCGGCCGCGGCGACAAGGACGTGCATACGGTGGCCAACATGCTGGGCATGGAGATCTAGGCCCTTTGGACAGTTCGACTTGGGAGTTGATTGTGAGCAACATTTATCCAAAGGGCCAGAAATGACCACCCGCATCGACCGCCGCATGGCGAAGCTGAAAGCCGAGGGCCGCCCGGCGCTCGTCACCTACATCATGGGCGGCGACCCCGACTATGAGACCTCGCTGTCGATCATGAAGGCGCTGCCCGTTTCAGGCAGCGACGTCATCGAGCTCGGCATGCCCTTCTCCGACCCGATGGCCGACGGTCCGGCCATCCAGGCGGCGGGCCTGCGCGCGCTGAAGGCCGGCCAGACGCTGGCCAGGACGCTGAAGATGGCCTCGGAATTCCGCGCCGTCGACAACGACACGCCGATAGTGCTGATGGGCTATTACAACCCGATCTACATCTACGGCGTCGACCGCTTCCTCACCGATGCCAAGGCCAGCGGCATCGACGGGCTGATCGTCGTCGACCTGCCGCCGGAGATGGACGAGGAGCTCTGCATTCCGGCGCTGAAGGCCGGTGTCAACTTCATCCGCCTGGCGACGCCGACCACCGACGACAAGCGCCTGCCCAAGGTTTTGGAGAACACCTCCGGCTTCGTCTACTACGTGTCGATGACCGGTATCACCGGCTCGGCCTTGGCCGACACCGCCAAGGTCTCGGCGGCGGTCACGCGCATCAAGGGCCATACGGCGCTGCCGGTCTGCGTCGGCTTCGGCGTCAAGACCGCCGAGCAGGCGCGCGTCATCGGCGCCTCGGCCGACGGCGTCGTGGTCGGCACGGCGATCGTCAACGCGGTCGCCAATGTGCTGGGGCCGAAGGGCGAAAAGACCGCCGATCCGGCCGAAGCCGTCGCCACGCTGGTAAGCGGCCTTGCACAGGGCGTGCGCGCGGCACGCCTTGCTGCCGCCGAATAGCCTGACTATCTGTTTGCCAAGCAATTCCGGACGGAAAACCGCCACAGATTTTTCCTGAATTGCTCGAAGTCTCTTCCAGGACAGGAGCCGAAGCCATGAACTGGATCACCAATTACGTCCGCCCGAAGATCAATTCGATGCTCGGCCGCCGCGCCGAGATGCCGGAGAACCTCTGGATCAAGGATCCCGAGACCGGCGAGATGATCTTCCACAAGGATCTCGAATCCAACCAGTTCGTCATCCCGGCCTCCGGCCACCACATGAAGATCTCGGCCAAGGAGCGGCTGCGCTATTTCTTCGACGACGGCAAATACGAGACGCTGGACAACCCCAAGGTCGTGCAGGATCCGCTGAGATTCCGCGATGAGAAGCGCTACACCGACCGCCTGAAGGACGCCAAGGCCAAGACCGGGCTCGAGGATGCGATCGTCAATGCGCTGGGCAGCATCGACGGCCTGCCGGTCGTCGTCACCGTGCAGGATTTCGCCTTCATGGGCGGCTCGCTCGGCATGGCCGCGGGCGACGCCATCGTGCATGCCTTCGAGGTCGCGCTGCAGCGCAAGCGGCCGCTGATCCTGTTCGCCGCCTCCGGCGGCGCGCGCATGCAGGAAGGGATTCTTTCGCTGATGCAATTGCCGCGCACCACGGTCGGCGTCGACCGGCTGAAGGAAGCCGGCCTGCCCTATATCGTCGTGCTGACCAACCCGACCACCGGCGGCGTCACCGCTTCCTACGCCATGCTGGGCGACGTCCACATCGCCGAGCCCGGCGCGCTGATCGGCTTCGCCGGCCCGCGCGTCATCGAGCAGACCATTCGCGAAAAGCTGCCCGACGGGTTCCAGCGCGCCGAATATCTGATGGAGCACGGCATGGTCGACATGGTCGTGTCGCGCCTGGAAATGCGCTCGACCATCTCCCGGCTTTTGAAGATGCTGCTCAAGATGCCGGAAGCGCAGAAGCCGCTGGAGCCGGAAATCCTGCCGCCCGCGGTGGTCAACGGCGACGCGCGGCCGCACGCCTGAAGCGACATCGTTCGCCGCAACCCCTTATTGCGCTGCGCAGTACGTGCTGTAGCTTCGAGCAGCACATGGTCTTTTCGAAACCGATTCCCGGTTTTGGAATTGCGCGCTAGGATTCCGCCATGACAACGCTCGCCGCCGACCGCGAAATCGAACATCTGATGACGCTGCATCCGAAGGGTTTCGACCTTTCGCTGGACCGCATCACCCGCCTGCTCGAGCGCCTCGGCAACCCGCAGGACCGGCTGCCGCCGGTCATCCATATCGCCGGCACCAACGGCAAGGGCTCCTGCGCCGCCTTCTCGCGGGCGCTGCTGGAGGCCGCGGGTCATCTCGTCCATGTCCACACCTCGCCGCATCTGGTCAATTGGGCCGAGCGCTACCGGCTGGCGGCCGAAGGTGGCGGCAGGCTGGTCGAGGACGACGTCTTCGCCGAAGCCATCGCCCGTGTCGCCAAGGCCAATGAAGGCCAGAAGATCACCGTCTTCGAGATCCTTTCCGCCGTCACCTTCATCCTGTTTTCCGAGCATCCGGCGGAAGCGGCGATCATCGAAGTGGGGCTCGGCGGCCGCTTCGACGCCACCAATGTAGTCGCGCGCCCGGCCGTGTCGGTGATCATGCCGATATCGATGGACCATGAGGCCTATCTCGGCGATCGCGTCGAGCTGATCGCCGCCGAAAAGGCCGGCATCATGAAGCGCGGCTGCCCGGTGGTGATCGGCGCCCAGGAAAGCGAGACCGCGCTGCAGGTGCTGATCGAAACCGCCGAGCGGCTGGATTGCCCGACGGTGGTCTACGGCCAGGATTTCCTCGCCTTCGAGGAAAACGGCCGCATGGTCTATCAGGACGAGGACGGACTGATGGACCTGCCTGTGCCGCGCCTGCCCGGACGTCACCAGTTCGCCAACGCCGCCGCGGCGATCGCCGCGATCAAGGCGGCCGGCTTCGAGATCGGCCACCGCGCCGCCGAGCGGGCGATGACGCATGTCGCCTGGCCGGCGCGCATGCAGAAGCTGACACAAGGCAAACTGGTCGACTTCGCGCCGAAGGGCGCCGAGATCTGGCTGGATGGCGGCCACAACCCGGGCGCCGGCATCGTCATCGCCGAGGCGCTGGCCGAGCAGGAGGAGAAGCATCCAAGGCCGCTGATCCTGATCTCCGGCATGATCAACACCAAGGACCAGACTGGCTATTTCAGCGCCTTCAAGGGCCTTGCCCGGCATGTCTACACGGTGCCGGTCGCCAACAGCGAATCCGGCGTGCCAAACGACGAATTGGCGCTGCGCGCCGAGGAAGCCGGTCTGTCGGCCGAGCCGGTCAGTTCGGTCGCCAGCGCGCTGATGCTGTTGCGCGATTCATGGGACGGCCCGGCGCCGCGAATCCTGATCGGCGGCTCGCTCTATTTCGCCGGCGAGGTGCTGGCCGAGAACGGCACGCCGCCAACCTGAAACCTTTCGGCGGGGGTCGAAAGGAATCGGCCATGATCAAGGTCAACCAGCTCGCCCATGTCTGCATCTTCGCGCATGACCTGAAGGCGACGCGCGCCTTCTACCGCGATGTGCTCGGCATGGACACGCGCTTCAACTTCCTGCGCGACGGCAAGGTCTTCGGCTTCTATCTGGATTGCGGCGGCCGCAGCCATGTCGAGGTGTTCGAGAAGAGCGAGGCCAGCTACAGCGACCGCAACCAGATCAACCACTTCTGCCTGGAGGTGGAAGATATCGACGCCGCGATCTCCCATATCCGCTCGAAGGGCGTCACGGTGACGCCGAAGAAGCTCGCCTGCGACGACACTTTCCAAGCCTGGATCGCCGACCCCAACGGCGTGCGGATCGAGCTGTTCCAATACACCGCCAAAAGCGCGCAGTTCACCGGCGAGGATCGCGTCGCCGACTGGTGACTAATTCAGCTGATTGATCGGTTCGAGATCTGCTCGAGCCCTCGGTCTTCGCGGATGATTTTCGCCAGATCGATGTCGGTCCCGCAGGTTGCAGCTAGGCGAGTGTAGAAGGTGGACGCAGGTTCGCGCCCAGCTTCCCGGTTCTCATAGTATTCAAGCGCGCGTTCGACGACGTCTGTTATGGAACGGTTCTCGCGACGCGCAAGGCGATGAGCAAGGTCCCGTGCTTTCGCGCTACGAACTGACAGCTTTGGTTCGGCCATTTGAAACTCCGCTTGCCGGAAATAGATACCGACAGAACCAGCCATCAAGATGGCTAGCCATCCAGCTCACTTCAGCTCGATCTCGATGAAAGCATATTCGCCGTCATTGGCGTTGATGACGTCGTGCTCGACGCCTTCCCGGCGGAAATAGGGGGCGCCCTGTTTCATCTCGGCGAAGGATTCGCCGTCCTTGGTCAACAGCTTCACCTTGCCGTCCATCAGCGGCACCACGACATAGTCATGGCCGTGCCGGTGCCAGCCGGTGTTGTCGCCGGGCTGGAAGCGGTACTCGGTTACGATGACGCGCTCATTGTCGATGAAGACGGTGGCCTTGGCGGATCCGGTCATGAAGCTCTCCTTTGTCCTGGCACACAGGAAAGGAGATGGCGTGCCGAAGCGGCAGGGCCAGGGCGCCATCAGCCATGACGCCAAAGAAAAGCCCGGCGCGATGGCCGGGCTTGATCTTGGAAACTTGCGCTTGGCTCAGGCGAGGCTGCCATTGATCCAGTGCGACAGCGCGGTTTTCGGCAGGGCACCGACCTTGATGTCGGCCACTTCGCCGCCCTTGAAGATCATCAGCGTCGGAATCGAGCGCACGCCGAACTGGGCGGCAAGCTCGGGATTCTCGTCGATGTTGAGCTTGGCGATCTTGACCTTGGAGCCCAGCTCCTTGGCGATCTCTTCCAGCGACGGGCCGATCATCTTGCACGGGCCGCACCATTCCGCCCAGAAATCCACCACGACCGGCTCCTTGGCGTTGAGCACATCGGCCTGGAAACTGCCCTTGTCGACCTTGACGGTGGCCATGCTGAAATCCTTTCGAAAACTCGGGTTGCACCAAATGTGGTGGTTGTGGCGGCACTATTCAAGCAGTTCTTGTGTCACGCTGCCGTGAGTCGGGCAAGGGCATCGTCCATGGCCGCTGCCGGCAGTTCGATCAGGCGCGGCGCCTCGGTGAACAACAGTGCCGCCGTCACCGCGCGGCCCGGATAGAGCGGCTGCAGCAGCGCGCGATAGAGCGCCAGCTGCAGGATGTAGGCCGGCGGCACCTGCGTCAGGCTATCGGGCGCCGGCCGGTTGGTCTTGTAGTCGACAATAAGGACCTTTTCCGGCGTCACTGCCAGACGGTCGATCTTGCCGGAGATCGAGCGCAGCCTGCCCTTCACCTCCAGGCTGCCCATCACCGCCACCTCGGCGCGCGAGGCTGGCGAAAAGATCGCGCCGAAGCGGCTGTCGGACAGGATCGAAAGCACCGCATCCAGCGCCTTGTCGCGTTCGGCCTGCGGCCAATCGGTGCCTGCCCGCGCCAGGTAGCGTTCCGCCGCGCCGCGTCTTTCCTCCTCGGCGATGCCGGGCAGCATTTGCAGCAATTTGTGCAGGGTAAGGCCCCGCACCACCGCGAAGCGGGGTTCGGCCTGGGCGTCGAGCACCGGCGAGCGCGTGTCCGGCAATGCTTCGTTCGCCTCGTCGATCAGCGCCGAGGCGCCGGATGGCGACAGCGGCCGAGGCAGGTCCTCGTAAGGCGGCAGCGGCCGGGACAGGCCGTCCGGCAAGGGCAACGAATGCTCGATCGGGCTCTCCACCGTACCCGCGGCGAGCGCCACCGGCGGCAGCTTGGTCATGTGGAAGCGATGCACGCCTATATCGGCTGTCGCCGGATGACGGCGTTCTGTGCTTTCCGGCGCGCCGCTGAGCGCCCGGCTGACGATCGAATGCCAGGTGCCGGAGCTCGGCTGCCTTTTGCCGTGATAGCCGCAGACGACCAGCCGGTCCTCGGCGCGCGTCATGCCGACATAGAGCAGCCGCCGGTATTCGTCGTCGGCGAGCTCGCGCGCCCGGGCCGAGGCGGCGCGGGAGACGCCATTGGCGACGTCGCTGGCCGAGCGCCACAGATAGCCCTTGCCCTTCCATTGGGATCCCGAGCTCTCGAACGGCATCAGCCGCGGCAGATGCTGGTCGCTGAACGGCGCCGAGCCGCCATCGACCAGGAACACCACCGGCGCTTCGAGACCCTTGGCGGCGTGCACGGTCATGACGCGCACCTCGTCGCGGGTCTGGTCCATTTCGCGTTTGATCTCCGGGCCGGCGTTTTCCAGCGTCGACAGGAAAGCTTCCAGCCCCGGCAGTCCGGTGCGCTCCTCGGCGAGGCAGAAGCTCAGGAACTCGTCGAGGATGTCGCCGGCCTCCGGCCCGAGCCGCGCCGTCATTTTTCGGCGCAGCCCGTCGCGGGCCAGAAGGGCGGCATAGAATTCGAACACCGGCTTGAAGGCGACTTCGTTCGCCCAGGCGTCGAGCCGGCTAACCACGGCGGCCAGGGCCTCGTCGCCGGCCGCATGCTGCCGCAGCGAGGCGATCAGCGATTGGCCCTTCGCCCGCTCGCCGCCAAGCGCCAAAAGCGTGTCCTCCGAAACCTCGAAGATCGGGCTGCGCAGCACGGCGGCCAGCGAAAGATCGTCTTCCGGCTGGATCAGGAAATGCCCGAGCGCGATCAGGTCCTGCACGGCGATATGGCCGGGCAAGCTCAACCTGTCCGCGCCGGCAACCGGGATCTGCCGGTTCTTCAGGCTGCGCGACAGCGCATGGACAAAGCGGTCGCGCTTGCGCACCAGGACGAGGATGTCGCCGGCGGTCAGTTTCCTGCCCTTGCCTTCGATCGTCTCGCCTTGCTTGAGCCAGTTCTGGATGGTCGTCGCCACATGTTCGGCGACGCGCACCGCCGGCGCGCTGGCATGGTTGACCGGCAAGGTCCAGTCGTCCGGCTCCTCGACCATCTCGGCGCCGACCGACGGCCACACCTCGACATAACCCGGCGCGTCGATGCGGATCGCCTGGTGTTTCAGCGGATCGGGATCGTGGCTGATGCCGCGCCGCACGCCCGGTTCGGCAAAGACGCGGTCGACGGCGGCGAGCACATCGTCGCTCGAACGGAACGACCAGGTGAGCTTGAGATTGGCGAAGGCGGCTTCCGCGTCGCGCACGCGGCCGGCAAACAGAAGTCGGCTGTCGGCAAAGGAATCGGGTGCGGCGCCCTGGAACGAATAGATCGACTGTTTTTCGTCGCCGACGGCGAACACCGTGCGCCGCACCGCCTCGCGCTGGCCGAGTCCGGCGAAGAACTCTTCGGTCAGCTTCTTCACCACCTCCCATTGGTCGGGGCTGGTGTCCTGCGCCTCGTCGAGCAGGATGTGGTCGATGCCCTGGTCGAGCTTGTATTGCACCCACGGCCCGGCATCCGGGCGCGAGAGCAGGCTGACCGTGCGGGTGATGAGGTCGTTGAAGTCGAGGAAGCCACGCCCGCGCTTCAACTGCTCGTAGCGCGCGATCAGCCAGCCGGCGACCGTCAGCGCGGCCGCCGTGCCTTCGATCATGCGAAACAGCGCCAGCCGGTCGGAGACGTCGAGGATCGCCTTGGCCGCCTTGAGATAGCGTTCGGCCAGGTCGGGCAGTTGGTCGACCAGCGCCTTCCTGAAGATCTTGGGCGGGTCGTAGGGGTCGCCATCCGAGCGCAGGAAGGCCTTGGCGAGCAGCCGCAGCCGCCGGATCGGATCGGCTTCGGCAAAGGCGCCCCGTGCATAAGGCAGCACATTGTTCAGCACCTGTTTCGCGTCGACGGCCTCGGCGGCACGCGCGAATTCGGCGAACTGGTCAGGCGAAAAACCCGGTAGCGGCCAGATGGAAGCGGCGATGTCGTCAGCCGTCTCCGCAGGCTGGAAGCCGAATTCGGCGAATAGCGACCGGAAACCCCGTTCCTTGCCCAGCCTGGCGATGAAGCCGCGCAACTCGTCGCGCTTGTTGACGATTTCGGCAAGCAGCGTGTCGAGCCCGAATTCGCCACCGCGTTCCAGAACCATGGCAAAGGCTTCCGCCAGGCCTTCGACGCCGGCGCCTGCCCCCGAGATCATGTCGCGGCGGGCATCGCCGAACAGCGAGGCTTCCATCTGCGGATCGAGCATCTCGAAATGCGCCGGGATGTTGGCTTCGAGCGGGAACTGGTGCAGCACCGATTCGCAGAAGGCGTGGATGGTCTGGATCTTCAACCCGCCCGGCGTCTCGAGCGCCTCGGCGAACAGCCGGCGCGCGCGCCGCATGGTGTCGCGGTCAGCGGCATGCCCGTCGAGCGCCGCGATCTTCGCCGCCAACTCGCCGTCCGGCAGCGCCGTCCACTCCGACAGCGTCGAGAACACCCGGTTCGACATGTTGGCGGCCGCCGCCCGCGTGTAAGTCAGGCACAGGATCTTCGACGGATCGGTGCCGTTGAGCAGAAGTCGAATGACGCGCTGCGCCAGCACATGCGTCTTGCCCGAGCCGGCATTGGCCGACACCCAGGCCGAATTCGCCGGATCGGAAGCGCGCGCCTGGCTGGCGGCGGTATCTGTGGGGATCGGATACTTCATCCGTCCGCCTCATCTTCGCTGGCGCCGCCGGCCGACCATTCGAGCACGCGCGCCAGATGGTCGTAATCGCCATCGGCGTCGCCCTCGCGGAACGGCAGCGCGCGCGACAGATAGCCGGTGGTCGGATCGGCATAGTGGAACAACAGCCGCTCCAGCCGCGCCCAGGCTTCCTCCGACAGGTCGTTGGCGGTGCGGGGCTTGCGGTTGTATTCGAGGATCGATTCCTCGAACACCTCGCCATTCGGCTTCAGCCGAACGAAGGCCAGTTGCGAAGGTTCGCGGATGCCGAGTTCCTTGAAGGCGCCGCGCCTGAGCAACGCGCCTTCGAGCGCCAGCTGCGGCGATAAAAGCGTGTGCGCCTGCGCCTTGGAGGGCGAGGAGCCTGTCTTGTAGTCGAGGATGTCGGCCATGCCGCCGAAAAGCAGGTCGACACGGTCGGCATAGCCGGACAGCGTCACGCCGGTACGCCCGACGACGGTCTTTTCGGCGCGTTCTTCCGCATGGCGCCGGGCGACCGTATCGGCGCGCGTATGCTCCCATTCGACGATGCTGGCCGCGAGCTTTTCGAAGCGCGGCCACCACACCGCCGCGATGTCTGGCGGAAGCGCTGCGTCGGCAAAGCAAACCCGCCCCGCCTCGATAAGGGCTTCGAGCGCGCCCGGCGCGCGCGGGTCTTCCACCCGCCGCGAAAACAGATGCAGGATCTCGTGGAACAGCGTGCCGCGCTCGGCGGCGCCCGGGTCGCGGATCAGGGGTTCGAGCGGCATCAGGCCGAGGATGCGGCGGGCATAGACCGCGTATGGATCGCGGCGCAGCGTCTCGATCTCTGTGACGGAAAAATGCCCTGGACGCAGGCTGAGCGGCGGCTTCGGCTGCGGGCGTGGCGCAAAATCCTTCTTGTCGCCGGCGTCCAGCGCGCGCGCCCAGCCGAGCAGCGCATCGCCGCGCCTGCGGAGCGCGGTCGCCTCACCTTTGCCGATGAAGGTCAGCATGCGTTGCAGCCAGCGCGAAGGCACCGCCGGTGCGTCGCCGGAGCGCGCCGCCCGCGTCAGCACCACCTCTTTGGTACCCATCGCCATCTGGAAGTCGTGTGCCGCAAGGCCGATGCGCCGTTCCGGCGGCTCGAGGTCGATGCCGGTCTTCATCAGCCGCGACATGAAGCGGTCGCTCTCCGGCTTGCGCGGCCACACCCCTTCATTGAGCCCGCCGATGACCAGCGTATCGACGCTTTGCAGGCGGGCTTCCAGCGCGCCCCAGATGGCGATGTTGCGGTCGGTGCCTTGCGCCGGCTTCACGGTCTCCGGCGCGATCAGCGCGTCCATCACATCCGGCCATTCGCTGGCGGGAAAAGTGAAGGGTGAGGACACGGCCACCAGTCCGCGCAACAGCTCGGCCAGCTCCTCGCCGGCGTCGCCGTTATAGAGCGCCGTCACGCTGCCGTCGGCCGCGCGACCAAGCGCCTCCAGTACAGCGGCGCTGGCGCGCGTCAGCGTCGCGATGTCGGCATCCTTTTCCTCGCGGATCGCCGTAAGCGCGGAGAGCGCATCGGTAAGGCGGCTAAGCATATCGCGCGACTGCTCGATCGCGCGCACGCTGAGCCGCGAAAACCAGAAGGGCTGGCGGCTGTCGCCGCTCAATCCGGCGAGCCGGGTTTCGAACAGCGCGTCGAGCATGGCTATATCGGGGCGGCCGGTGCCGCCGCGCAGGGCCACAAGCTCGACAAGCTCGGCCGCCTTGCGCACCATCTGGCGCTCGAGACCAAGGCCAAGCAACGGGTGGTTGAGCAGCGACAAGAGCCCGACCGGATCGCCAGGCCGGAACGCGGCCTGCAGCGCCAGCCTGAGCAGCGTCGCCACCGGCGTGTTGGTGAGCGGTGCGCCGCCGGAATCGTCGGCGACGACGCCGAAACGCAACAGCTCGGCCGACACACGCCGCGCCAGCGCGCGGTCGCCGGTGACGAGCGCGGCGCGCTTGCCGGGTATCTCGACGGCGCGCTTCAGCGCAATGGCGATCGCGGCGGCTTCGTCGCGTTCGTTGGCGGCTTCCACCAGCGTCACGCCGGCCAGCGCCTGTTCGATGTCATCGGCTGAAAATCGCGGCCGCGTCTCCGTCCAGTGCTCGGTCGTCTCGGCCGGCCGCAGCGCTTCGCCGACCAACGCCGCGCGCAGCGCGAGCGGCGTTGTCGCCGCGCCGATCTCCTCGACATCGCGGCGCGGCATGCCGATGCCGCCGATCAGTTTTGCCAGGCCATATTGCGGATGGCCGAGCGTTGCCGGACGCGCGCCGGGCGCCGTTATCGCCGCGAAAGACGCATCGTCCAGTTCGCGGTCGAGCCCTGGCAGCACAACGGCGCCGTTGGGCAGGCCGGCGATGACGCCGAGCAGCTCGGCGGTGGCGGGAATGGAGCCGGTCGAACCGGCCGCGATAACCGGTCCCGCAGGCGGATTGCGCTTCAGTCGCGCCGCTTCCAGCTTGATCAGCGCGCTGCGATGCGCGGCCGGGTTGGAGCGGTTGCGCTCCTTCAGCAACTCCGGCCAGTTGTCGGTGACAATGCCGAGGAAATCCAGCGTCACCTGCCACCATCCGGCGAGATTGCCGGGTACCAGCGCCGCGAGCTTCGCCCAATCCGTACCCTCGGTCTCGATCTCGTCCATCAGCCGGGCGAGGTCGCGCGCCAGCCAGATGGCGTCGGCGGCCGAGGTCGGCACCACGAATTCCTCGTTGAAGCGCTGCCTGACATGCGCCGGCAGGCTTTCCTTCCAGGCGCGCACCAGCGGCGCCAGCAAAAGCAGCCGCTCCTGCGCGCCGATCGGCGGCGTCAGCTCGATGGCCGGAGCCGCTTCGGCGTCGAAAGCCGCTTCGTCCTCGTCGAATTCGCCCAGCGGTCGCACCGTCGGCAGGATGGCCGAGCGCCGGCCCAATACTTCGACGAAGACGCCGCGCAAGGCGCGCGCGGCGCGCCGCGTCGGCACATAGATGGTGGCGTCGGCCAGCGCCAGCGGGTCGCCGTCGAAGCGGAAACCGGGGATCAGGCGGCCGTCGAGCAACGCCCCCGCCAGAGTCGGCAGGAACGGCGCTCCGGATGGGATGGAAAGAACGCGGCGCGCGCCGCTCATACCGCTTTCGCGAGCGCGCCGGTCACGGCGGCTTCGGCAGCAGGGATCGCGTCCGGCGTGCCGACGGTGATCCAGCGGCCGCGCATCTGCATGCCGAACAACCGCCCGGCGGCGATCGCCGTGTCGAAATAGGCATTGAGCGAATGCGGGCCTGCGGGGGCGTTCTTGAAGATGCGCGGATGGATGATCGCGGCACCTGCATAGATCAATCCAGCAGGGTCGCCTTTCGAGCGGCGCAGTGCGCCATCCGGCGCGACCAGGAAGTCCGTGCCGACGCCGTGCCCCGTCGCTGAGTCGAGATCGGCAAGCATCAAGAGAATATCCATTCTCCCGGCATCCCATGCAAGGGCGAGACGGTCGAGGCTGGGCTGGCCGCCGTCGATCCAGAATGTGTCGGCATTGATGATGTAGAACGGCTCGCTGCCCAGCAGCGGTAGCGCCTTGACGATGCCGCCTGCCGAATCCAGCAAGCCCTCGCGCTCGTCGGAAATGACGATCTTAGGCGCCTTGCGGCCGGCGACATGGGCGGTGATCTGCTCCGGCAGGTAATGCACGTTGACGACGGCCTTGCCGATGCCGGCGGCCTGCAGGCTGTCCAGCCCCCAATCGAGCAGCGTCTTGCCGGCGATCTTGACCAGCGGCTTCGGCATCGTGTCGGTGATCGGCCGCATGCGCTTGCCGAGGCCGGCCGCCAGCACCATTGCGGTCGTCGGCTTCATGGCGCGCGTTCCTCGAGCAGCCCGTGGGCCATGTAAAAGTCCTTCAGCTTGCTGAGCTCCGGATGCGCCAGTGCCCGCCTCAGATAATCGCGGATGCGCGGCAGGTGTTTCAGATAATAGGGTTTGCCGTCGCGCTTTTCGAGCCGCACGAAAATGCCGAGGATCTTCGAATTACGCTGCGCCGCCATGATTGCATAGGCCTCGGCGAAAGTGGCCTCGTCGAAGGCTCCGGCACTGCGCCGCGCCGCGACATAGGCCGCGAAAGTTCGCCGCTCGATCTCGGGCGAAACGGTGACGCGAGCATCCATGGCCAGCGAGGCGACGTCATAGGCGGCCGGGCCGATCAGCGCATCCTGGACATCGACGATGCCGAGCCGGTCGAGGCCGTTACGTTCAGCGCGCCAGATGATGTTGGGCGAATGGAAGTCGCGCAGCATCAGCGTGTACTCGCTGCCCGCGAGGCGGTCGAGCACCGCATTCCACGCCGCATGATAGCCGGCCCGCAAATCGTCGTTTGCCGGCTTGCCGGTGATCCAGGGCACATACCAGTCGACCAGAAGATCGGCCTCGATCAGCATGGCGTCGCGGTCGAAGGGCGGCACGTCGTGGAACACGCCGGGCGCGGCCTCCATATGCTCGGGCCAGGCCTCGTCATGCATCATGGCGAGCAGCTCCGCCGCCGCCTCGTAGCGCTCGGCGATCGGCTGGCCATCGCTGCCCAGAAAGCCTTCCGAGCCGAGATGCTCGATGAGCAGAAAACCCTGGTCGAGGTCCTGCGCGTGGATCACCGGCACGCTGACCCCGGCGGCAAGCAATGCCCGGTCGATGGCGACGAAAGCGGCGACGGACTGTGCGGTATGGGCGATCACCGCATAAGGCTTGCCGTCGCGCACCGGCGGACCGAGCACGAGGCGCGGCGAGTTCATCAGCACACGTGGCGCCTGGCCGGGCAGTGAGACGATCTCGTAGGAGCGCGCCGAGGCGTCGCCGACGAAATAGCGTCGGCTGGCATCGCCCCAGCCGGCGTAGTCAAGAAAGTCGCGCATGGCCAGCGATCGCGCCGCACGCTCGAAGACCGGCCCCTGTCCGGACAGCCTTGCGACGCGGCCTTCGCCTTGCTCGGCAAGCTCGACCCAAAGCGCGTTTGCCGGCAAGCGGTCGCCGGCGCGTTCCGGCCATTCGATCAGCGCCGCGCCCTGCGCCAGCGCGTCTTCGAGGCCCAGCTCGTCGAGCTCGTCCGGTGAGGCGAGACGGTAGAGGTCGAAATGGCTGACCGGAACGCGCGTTTCGTAGCTCTGCACCAGCGTGAAGGTCGGGCTAGGCACTTCGAGGCCGGCATCGTCGGCCAGCGCCCGGATCAGCGCGCGCGCCAGCGTCGACTTGCCGGCGCCGAGATCGCCCTTGAGCGCGATCGCATCGCCGGCGCGCAGCGCCATGGCGAGATCCTCGCCAAGCCTTGCCGTTGCCGCCTCGTCGGCTAGAAAACGCTCCAGCATCGTCTGCGTCATACGGCCCGCTACTCGGCCGCGTCGCGGATGCCCGCCGGCGTGTCCGGGATTCCGGATGGCTTGTCCGGGAAGGTGCAGATGACCGTGGTGCCCTTGTCCTTGCCGGTCTCGATGCGCACGGTGCCGCCATGCAGTTCGACGAAGCTCTTGACGATCGAGAGCCCCAGCCCGGCGCCGCGCCGCCGCCCGCCATTGGTGCGCGGCTCGAAGCGGCGGAACACCGATTCCAGCACGTCCGGCGGCATGCCGGGGCCGTCATCATGCACCGAGAACTCGACGCCGTCGGTCAGGCGGCGGCAGGTCAGCCGGATCGTGCTCGCCTCCGGCGCGTAGTTCGCCGCGTTGCTCAACAGATTGTAGAGAATCTGGCGGATGCGGGTCTCGTCGCCATGGAAGCTCGCCGGCGCCTCGGCCGCATCGATCTCGAGCTTGATCCGGTGCTCGTCCAGCCGGTCGGCGACCAGCTCGGCGGCCGCGGCGATCGTGCGGTCGATGTTCATCTCGGAAATGTCGAGCTGCATGATGCCGGCATCGACCGTGGCAAGGTCGAGTATGTCGTTGACGATGGTGAGCAGCACCGAGGATGACGAGCCGACATGCTCGACATATTCGCGCTGCTTGGATGTCAGCGGCCCGGTGACTGGCAGCGACAGAAGCTCGGTGAAGCCGATAATGTTGGTCAGTGGCGAGCGCAGTTCGTAGGAAACATGCTGCACGAACTCGTTCTTCAGCAGGTCGGATTTCTCCAGCGCCTCGTTGCGGTCCTTCAGCGCCCGCTCGACATTGACCGTGTCGGTGACGTCGACGAAGGTGATCATCACCTGCCCGTTGGGCAGATGGATCACCGCGTAGCTCAGCACGTTGCCGTTCTTCAGTTCGGTCTGGCCGCGGCGGTCGCGGCGCTCCTCGTCGAACCCGGTGACGGCGGCGACGAAGCCGCTCCACGGGCTCTCGCCGGCGCGCTGGTCGCAGAGATCGCGGATCGCCGAGACATGGACGCTCTGCTTGACGTCCTCGGCCGTCAGCCCCCACAGCGAGACGAAAGCAGGGTTGGACAGCCGCAGCCGGCCGTCCGGCCCGAACACCACCACACCCTCGGCGAGGTTGTCCAGCGTCTCGCCCTGGACCCGCACGGCGGTCTGGTAGCGGCTTTCGAGGTCCATCTTCTCGGTCAGGTTCTCGAACACCCAGGTGACGCCGCCTTTCGGCTGCGGGTTGGCCACCACGCGGATCGTCTTGCCGTCCGGCAGATGCCACCAATGCTCCTGCGATTCGACGGCGCGGTAGGCGCCGAGCAGATTCTCCTTCCAGCGCCGCCATTCCGGTTGTTCCGCGATCTTGCCCTCGCTGCGCAGCCGGTCGAGCAGCAGCGTGTTGGAGGGGGCGCTGAGCAGGAAGCCCGAATCGAGACCCCACAGCTTTTGGAAAGCCTGGTTGAAGAAGCGCAGCTTCTCGTCGGTGTCGAAGATCGCCACCGCGGTGTTCAGCTGGTCGAGCGTGTCGGCGTGGCTGCGCACGGTGCGCTCGTACTCGGCGCGGATCGTCTCGGCAGCACTTGTGTCGCAGGCAAGTCCCGCCGAGCCGTCGGCGCCGGCGAAATCGGTAACCGCGAAGACCCGGCGATCGCCTTCGATCACGGTGGAGAGTGTCTGTTCGAAGACGGGACGCGTCTTATGCTGCTCGGCGATCTGCTCGCGCGCCTGGCCGCCAAGGAACTCCTTGGCTTCGCGGATGGCCGCGGTCGCGCTTTCCGCTTCCACCGCGTCGGCATAGGCGCGGTTGACCCATTGCAGCCGCCCGTCGGCGGCGCGCAGCCATGCCGGCATCTTCAGGGCGTCGAGCAGGCCGAGCATCGTGTCATAGTCGGCGCTGAGCCGCTGGTTCTCGATCTTCAGCCGGGCCTGGTTGCGCAGCGTCTCCGAAAGCGAGATGAAGCGCACCAGCACATGCGCGGCGCTCTTGCGGCCATGCACTTCGAGCGGCATGCCGGCCTGTGTCTCGATGACGAGGTCGAAGGCCTTGGCCTGCTCGCGCAGCGCCGCGACCGCGTGCTCGAGTGCCGCGGCCGAGCGCGGCATCAGCCAGCGGCCGAAGGCGAGGAAGGCGGAGCGGTCGTCGGGCGCGCCGCTTTCCAGCGGCAGGCTGCCGATCAGTTCGGCTTTCTTGTTCTCCGTGCTCCAGACGATCACGCGCTGGTCGCGCAGGTTGAGCAGCGACTCGGAGCGCTGCAGCGCGGCATTGACGTCGGCGATGCGCGCCCGGAGCTGCGCGTTCTGCGAGGTGGTGCGGGCGCGCTCGCGGATCAGGAAGATGGCCGAGAGCAGGGCAGCGCCCATGACGCCGACGAACATGGCGAGCTGCATGACCTCGGCGGTGTTGACGTAAGACCCCGCCTTCGAGCCCGTATCGGCGCGCGCGGCAAAGCTGAGCAGCGGTCCGGCAAGCGCCGTGACGCCGAGAAGCGCGCCCATGCGACGCGCGCGCCATCGAAAACCGTCGCCATTGGCGGCGGTGCCGCTGTTCCTCGAATCCGTCTGGCCGCCGGAAACGGCCTGTCCCGCGCTTGGCGGGTAATCCCCCGGCATGTCTTGGTCCTCTTCGCCGCTTGAATGCAAGACCGCCCTGAATGCGTCCCCGGCCCCTCGATGCCCCTGGACCGCGAATCACAACAATAACGCGAGCCGGAATCGGCGTGAAGAATCACCGCGCAAAAAATAAAGCCGGGCGGAAAGTCAATCGCCCGGCTTCAATATGTGGTAGAAAATTTCGATTTGGTTAATAGCGGTAGTGTTCGGGCTTATACGGGCCCTGCGGCGTCACGCCGATATAGGCGGCCTGTTCGCCCGACAGTTCGGTCAGCTTGGCGCCAAGCTTGTCGAGATGCAGCCGCGCGACCTTCTCGTCGAGGTGCTTGGGCAGCACATAGACCTGGTTCTGATACTGGCCGTGCTTGGCGAAAAGCTCGATCTGCGCCAGCACCTGGTTGGTGAAGGAGGCCGACATGACGAAGCTCGGATGTCCGGTCGCGTTGCCGAGATTGAGCAGGCGTCCCTCGGACAGAAGGATCATGCGCTTGCCGTCCGGGAAGGTGATCAGGTCGACCTGCGGCTTGACGTTGGTCCATTTCAGATTGCGCAGCGAGGCGACCTGGATCTCGTTGTCGAAGTGGCCGATATTGCCGACGATCACCATGTCCTTCATCGACCGCATATGGTCGAGGGTGACGACATCCTTGTTGCCGGTGGTGGTGATGACGATGTCGGCGCTGGGCGCGGCATCTTCCAGCGTGACCACCTCATAGCCGTCCATCGCCGCCTGCAGCGCGCAGATCGGGTCGACCTCGGTGACCTTGACGCGGGCGCCGGCGCCGCGCAGCGAGGCCGACGAGCCCTTGCCGACATCGCCGTAGCCGCAGACCACGGCGACCTTGCCGGCCATCATCGTATCGGTGCCGCGGCGGATGCCGTCGACCAGCGATTCCTTGCAGCCATATTTGTTGTCGAATTTCGACTTGGTGACGGAATCGTTGACGTTGATCGCCGGGAAGGGCAGCAGGCCCTTCTTCTGCAACTGGTAGAGCCGGTTGACGCCCGTGGTGGTCTCCTCGGTGACGCCGCGGATCGCGTCCCGCTGCTTGGTGAAGAAGCCGGGCGAGGCCTTCAGGCGCTTCTTGATCTGGGCGAACAGGATCTCTTCCTCCTCGCTGCCGGGATTGGACAGCACGTCCTCGCCGGCTTCGGCCCGCGCGCCGAGCAGGATGTACATGGTGGCGTCGCCGCCGTCATCGAGGATCATGTTGGAGGTGCCGCCATCGGTCCACTGGAAGATGCGGTCGGTGTAGTCCCAATAGTCCTCCAGCGACTCGCCCTTGATGGCGAAGACCGGGATGCCGGCCTCGGCGATGGCGGCCGCCGCATGGTCCTGCGTCGAGAAGATGTTGCAGGAAGCCCAGCGGATGTCGGCGCCCAGCGCCTTCAGCGTCTCGATCAGCACCGCCGTCTGGATGGTCATATGCAGCGAGCCGGTGATGCGCGCGCCCTTGAGCGGCTTCTTGGCGCCGAATTCCTCGCGGCAGGCCATCAGGCCCGGCATTTCGGTTTCGGCGATCTCGATCTCCTTGCGGCCCCAGCCGGCAAGCGAGATGTCGGCGATCACATAGTCCTTGCTACCCGTCATGGCAGTGCTCCGGTGTGATTTTTTCTCAAAAGCGCGCCGGCGCCGGAAGGCGCATGGAAGGGCGCGGTTGCGGGCCTGACTAGCAGATCGGCTGCCGGACGACAATGGGATATAAAGAAATCTTTATGCGCGCATATGTTCAACGGCGCTACATCGAATGCGGAAAACCTTAGATTTCTTCGCCGAAGCGCGACGCCACCAGCTGCTCCAGCGCGTCCATCGCCGGCACGGCGTCCGGCCCGCTGGCCATGACGCGGATCGAATAGCCGGGGCTGGCGGCCAGCATCATCAGCCCCATGATCGAGGTGCCGCCGACCTTCACACCGTCCTTCTCGACATGGATGGTGGCGTCGAAGCCGCTTGCGACCTGGACGAACTTGGCCGAGGCGCGCGCATGCAGGCCGCGCTGGTTGACGATCGGGAATTCCCGCACGACCTCGTCCTTTTCCGGCGCGGTGGCGTTCATTTGCTGCTCAGGAGCTGGCTGGCGACGTTGATGTATTTGCGGCCAGCGGCCTGCGCCTCGTCGAGCGCGGCGGCCATGTTGTCGCCTTTGCGCACGGAGGACAGCTTGATCAGCATCGGCAGGTTCATGCCGGCGATCACTTCGGTGCGGCCCGATTCCATCACCGAGATGGCGAGGTTCGAAGGTGTGCCGCCGAACATGTCGGTGAGCACGATGACGCCGGTTCCGGTGTCGACCCGCGCCACGGCGTCGACGATGTCGGCGCGCCGCTTCTCCATGTCGTCGTCCGCGCCGATCGCTACGGTCTCGAAATTGTCCTGCGGCCCGACCACATGCTCTACCGC
Organism: Mesorhizobium sp. CU3; assembly: GCF_006442965.1. Taxonomy (GTDB): domain Bacteria; phylum Pseudomonadota; class Alphaproteobacteria; order Rhizobiales; family Rhizobiaceae; genus Mesorhizobium. The sequence goes on from NZ_VFWX01000006.1 coordinate 151,157, forward strand.
ATGCCGGAACTCGGTGGCGAGTTGACCGTGCGTCACGAGCACGAGTCCGATCATTCTCTGGTGGCTCCCGTCATCGCCGCTTCACAGGCGTATCTTATGGTCGCCGGCCATTCCAGGCGGCGGGAGCGCTATCTTGTCGACGCGCGGCCGGTTGACAAGTCCAAAATTGCGGCGGCTTGGGCCATTTTGACGCATCGCAACAAAAAACCCCGGCCGGATCATGAAAAAGGCGCGATGCAAAGCCGCGCCGAAAGGGCAGGCAGGGCGGCGGCGACGTTTTGTCGGACAACATCGATGCGCGCCACCGCGCAACCAGCGATCGTCTCGCTTGCCTCGTCCTGAAGACGCGCCATCTCGCCCGCCGGCACCAGACGCGCGACAAGGTCGATCACGGCGGAAGGCTCGAACGGCACCTTCTGGGGCCCGATCCCGTGCACCTCGGCCAATCCGGCGATGCTGGCGGGTGCGCGGCACACCAGCTGGCCGCCATGCGCGGCCGCAAACAGCTGGTCATCGCCGACCAATCGGGAAAACAGTCCGCGCCCGCGGCAGTGGTCGATCAGCGCCAGCGCCAGCGTCGTCTTGCCGGAGCCTGATGGTCCGGTGATCAGCAAGCCGCGCTCGCCGACCAGGATCGCCGTGCCGTGGATGTTTTGCTTGGCGGTTGCCGGCATCGTCCGACATCAGCCTTCGGCGGGCAGCGTCACCACGAAGCGCGCGCCCTTGAGCTCGCCGGGCTTGGTGCCGGGGATGTTCTCGGCCGTCAGCGTGCCGCCATGCGCCTCGACGATCTGGCGGCTGATCGACAGGCCGAGGCCGGAATTCTGGCCGAACGCTTCGCCGGCCGGCCGGTCGGTGTAGAAGCGCTCGAAGATGCGGTCGATGTTCTCCACCCGGATGCCCGGGCCGTTGTCGTCGACGGTGATGATGTTGAACTTGCCCGCGCGGGCCAAAGAGATCGCGATATGCCCATGTTCGTCGGGCACGAAGGAGCGCGCGTTCTCGATCAGGTTGGTGATGACCTGGCCGATTCTCAAGTCATGGCCGATAACGAAGAAGCCTTTGGCGCCGGCCGGTAACTTGGCCACCTTGAGCTCGATCTCGACTGCCTTCTTGTTGCGCGTCGTCTCGCGCGACACCGCGACGAGGTCGGTGATGAACTTCTTCAAATCGACGGTGCCGGCATCCTCGCGCGCGAGTTCGGCGTCGAGGCGGGAGGCATCGGAGATGTCGGTGATCAGCCGGTCGAGCCGTTTCACGTCGTGCTGGATGATTTCCATGAGCCGGCCGCGCGAATTCTCGTTTTTCGCCAAAGGCAGCGTTTCCACCGCGCTGCGCAGCGAGGTCAGCGGGTTCTTCAATTCATGCGAGACGTCCGCCGCAAAACTCTCGATCGCCTCGATGCGTGCATAGAGCGCATTGGTCATGTCGCGCACCGCGATGGAGAGGTTGCCGATCTCATCCTGGCGGTCGGAGAAGTCCGGGATCTCCTCGCGGCTCTTGACGCCGCGCCGCACCCTGACCGCCGCGGCTGAGAGCCGCCTCAGCGGATTGGCGATGGTCGAGGCCAGAAGCATCGACAGGATGGCGGTGACCAGTGCCGCGACGCCGAAGACGCGCAGGATCGCTTTGCGCTCGGCCGCGACGATCTTGTCGATGTCGCCGCCTTCGGTGGACAGCATCAGCACGCCGAGTACGGCGCGGAAACGCTGGATCGGCACCGCGACCGAGACGATCTGTTCGCCCTGCTCGCTGACCCTGACGATTGTCGAAGGGCTGCCGGTCAGCGCCTTGACCACTTCCGGGAAGGCCGCGCCGTTGCCGCCGGGCTGCTCGTGATAGACCGGCAGGTCCTTGTTGCGGAAGAAATCGAAAATGAACTTTTCGATCCGCTCGACCAGGTCGGGCTGCTCGTCCTCGACCGGCGGCAGGTCGTAGCGCAGGATCTGGCCGCGCGAATAGAGGTGGCGGCTATCGAGCAAGAGGTTGGCGTCGCGGTCATAGATGCGAGCGCGGGTTCGCGTCGGCGAGATCAGCCGCCGCAGCACCGGCGCAACGCGTTCCGGATTGATCGGGAAGTCGAGATTGTCGAGCTGGTCCGAGCCCGGCCCCAGGCTCTCGCCGGCCTGCAGCTCGAGCAGCTTCTCCGGGTCGATGCTGATCGAATCGGTCTCGACGGTCGCCGAGGCGGCGATTGCGCCGGCAATGATCTCGCCTTGCGTCATCAGGCTTTCGACGCGGGCGTCGATCAGTCCGTCGCGGAAGGTGTTGAGATAAAGGATGCCGGTCACCAGCACGGCAAGACCGGCCATGTTGAGGAACAGGATGCGCCGCGTCAGGCTGGAGAAGATGTGATGGCCGAGAAACCGGCGCATCGGCACCGTCAATTTCGACACGAAAGCGGGCACGATCCGCGCCGGGCGCCTTGCCGCGCCCGCTCGCCTGCCTCGCTCTACTTCCACTGCCATCGACTAGCAGGCCCTGTTTAGTGAGTAGTGAGTAGGCAATAGGCAGTAGGCAATGGAGAAACGACTGAGATTGCAGCGATGCATGAAGTGCCCGTTCGCATCATTCAAAACTGACTACCGACTATTCCCTACTGACTACTGCCTATTGCCCTTTCAAGCTTCGCGGAACCGGTAGCCGACTCCGTAAAGGGTCTCGATCATCTGGAAGTCGTCGTCGACCGCCTTGAACTTCTTGCGCAGCCGCTTGATGTGGCTGTCGATGGTGCGGTCGTCGACATAGACCTGTTCATCATAGGCCGAATCCATCAGCGCATCACGGCTTTTCACCACGCCGGGCCGTTGGGCCAGCGAATGCAGGATGAGGAACTCGGTCACCGTCAGTGTCACCGGCTCGCCCTTCCAGGTGCAGGTATGGCGCTCCTGGTCCATCACCAACTGGCCGCGCTCGAGCGAACGGGCCTGCTGGGCGGGCGTCTTGGCTGCCGCCTCGCGGGCGCTGGTGCGGCGCAGCACGGCGCGCACCCGTTCCACCAGAAGGCGCTGCGAGAAGGGTTTGCGGATGAAATCGTCGGCGCCCATCTTGAGGCCGAACAATTCGTCGATCTCGTCGTCCTTCGAGGTCAGGAAGATCACCGGCAGGTCGGACTTCTGGCGCATCCGGCGCAAAAGCTCCATGCCGTCCATGCGCGGCATCTTGATGTCGAGGATGGCGAGGTTCGGCGGCCGCGCCGCCAGGCCTTCCAGGGCCGACGCACCATCCGTGTAGGTTTCGACGCGATAGCCCTCGGACTCGAGCGCGATCGACACCGAGGTCAGAATGTTGCGGTCGTCGTCGACAAGCGCGATTGTTGCCATTTCAAGCGGCTCCCTCATGAGCTGTCCCTTCTGTCGTCGAGAAGGGGCTTTTGCAGGACAAATTAGGTACAAAATGTGGCATACGCCCCGTCCGCTGTCACGGGCGGCGTGCCGCTACCCACAATCGCACCCCGACTCGGATTGGACGAACAGAACCTGCCAATCCTTTGGGCAACCTCTGTGATTTTTTGCACATATAAACGATTTAAACAACTTTCAAATTTTTTAAATCGATTAATGATTTGATATCATTTGGCTTTTCTGGTTCTGGATCAGTCAGCCCGGCCGCGGGCTCCGGGAAATCCCTGTTCAGATACGGCCAAATCCAGAGAGGAAATTTGATGTCGGAAGCCGGCAAACGCAACCCCGACTGCGCCATCGACGCGATCGGCCTGAAGACTTCGGGCACGGTGCGCTACAATTTCGGCGCCGCCGAACTCTATGAGGAAGCGATCCGGCGTTCAGAGGCGAGGCTGACGGCGCAAGGCGCCCTGGTCGCCGAGACCGGCCAGCATACCGGCCGCTCGCCGAAGGACAAGTTCGTCGTGCGCGACGGCGCCACCGAGCCGCATGTATGGTGGGACAACAACAAGGCGCTCTCGCCGGCTCAGTTCGAGACGCTGCTGGCCGATTTTCGTGCCCATGCGACCGACAAGGACCTCTACGTCCAGGATCTCGTCGGCGGCGCCGACGCCGATCTGAAGCTGCCGACCAGGGTCATCACCGAATTCGCCTGGCATTCGCTGTTCATCCGCAATCTTCTGATCCGCCCCGAAGCCGCCGAGCTCGAGCGTTTCGTGCCGGAAATGACGATCATCGACCTGCCGTCCTTCCGCGCCGATCCGGCGCGCCACGGCACCCGCACCGAAACGGTGATCGCGGTCGATCTCACCCGCCGGATCGTGCTGATCGGCGGCACCTCCTATGCCGGCGAGATGAAGAAGTCGGTGTTCACCATGCTGAACTACCTTTTGCCGGCCAAGGGCGTGATGCCGATGCATTGCTCGGCCAATGAAGGCCCGGCTGGTGACGCTGCGGTCTTCTTCGGCCTCTCCGGCACCGGCAAGACGACCCTTTCCGCCGACCCGTCGCGCACGCTGATCGGCGACGACGAGCATGGCTGGGGTCCGCACGGCATCTTCAATTTAGAGGGCGGCTGCTACGCCAAGACGATCCGGCTGTCGGCCGAGGCCGAGCCCGAGATCTTCGCCACCACGCAGCGCTTCGGCACGGTGCTGGAAAATGTCGTGCTCGACGCCGGCCGTGCGCCGGATTTCAACGACGGCAGCCTGACCGAGAATACGCGCTGCGCCTATCCGCTCGACTTCATTCCCAATGCCTCGCGGACCGGCCGCGCCAACCACCCGAGGAACATCATCATGCTGACGGCGGATGCTTTCGGCGTCATGCCGCCGATCGCGAAACTGACGCCGGCGCAGGCGATGTACCATTTCCTTTCCGGGTACACCGCCAAGGTCGCCGGCACCGAAAAGGGCGTCACCGAGCCGGAAGCGACGTTCTCGACCTGCTTCGGCGCGCCCTTCATGCCGCGTCATCCCTCGGAATACGGCAATCTGCTGCGCGAACTGATCGCCGCGCATAAGGTCGATTGCTGGCTGGTCAACACCGGCTGGACCGGCGGCGCCTACGGCACGGGACGTCGCATGCCGATCAAGGTCACGCGCGCGCTTCTGGGCGCCGCGCTCGACGGTTCGCTGAACGCGGTCGACTTCCGCACCGACGCCAATTTCGGCTTCGAGGTGCCGGTCGCCGTCCCCGGCATCGACGCGGCCATCCTCGACCCGCGCTCGACCTGGGCCGACAAGGCCGGCTATGACCGCCAGGCGACGAAGCTGGTCAACATGTTCGCGACCAACTTCGAGAAGTTCGAGCACCACGTCGACGCAACCATACTGGGCGCGGCGCCGCGGCTCCAGGAAGCGGCGGAATAAGGGGCCGTCTCAGGCACCTTTGCTCCAGGGCTCGGCCAGCGCAATTCCAGGAAAAGTGTGAAACGGTTTTCCGTCCGGAATTGCGTCGACATACAAAGCCAGAGGTTCGACGTTTCCGTGAAACGGCGAACCTCTGGCGCCGGGCCTTTTCTTTTTGCGGCCGTCGCGTCATGACTGCGCGCATGGCGAGCGACGACGACATCATCATATCGGGCGAGGCGATCATCCGCCCGGGCGACCTGCACGAGGATTTCATCCGCTCGTCCGGTCCCGGTGGCCAGAACGTCAACAAGGTTGCGACCGCCGTGCAACTGCGCTTCGACGCCGCGAATGCTTCCGGCCTGTCCGAGCGGGTCCGCGCCCGCGCCATCAAGCTCGCCGGCCAGCGCGCCACCAAGGACGGCGTTATCGTCATCGAGGCCGGCCGCTTCCGCACTCAGGAGCAGAACCGCGCCGATGCCCGCGCCCGGCTGACCGCCCTGGTCGCCAAGGCTGCCGAACCGCCGCCGCCGCCGCGCAAGAAGACCAGGCCGTCCAAGGGCGCCGTCGAGCGCCGCCTCAAGTCCAAGGCCGGACGCTCGACGGTGAAGAAGCTGCGCGGCCGGGTGGACAGCGACTGATCCCGTCGAAGCTGCGGCTTTCGGGTCGCCGTCTTGTTTCAAGGATGGCATGCTGCGGGCACAACGGATCGAATCCCATGCTCGTTCTACCCAAGGGTGTGCGCCACATGCCGGGCTACATCGACCGCCCCGCACAGGAAGCGCTGGTCGAAGCGATCAGGCGCGTCGTGCAGGCGGCGCCGCTTTACGTGCCGTCCATGCCGCGCACCGGCAAGGAGATGAGCGTGCGCATGACCAATTGCGGCGGGCTCGGCTGGGTGACCGACAAAGAGCGCGGCTATCGCTACCAGCCCACCCACCCGGCGACGGGCGAGCCTTGGCCGCCGATCCCCGAAGCCTTGCTGCAACTGTGGCGCGAGGTCGCCGCCTACCCGCACCCGCCGGAGGCCTGCCTGGTCAATTTCTATTCGGCCGAGGCAAAAATGGGCCTGCATCAGGATCGCGACGAGGACGAGTTCGCCGCGCCCGTGGTGTCGGTGTCGCTGGGCGACGACTGCCTGTTCAGGGTAGGCCAGAACAGCCGCGAAGGCGGCACGAAGTCGTTCAGGCTGAAGAGCGGCGACGTCGTCGTGCTCAGCGGCGAAGGGCGCCTCGCCTTCCATGGCGTCGACCGCATCTATCCCGCGACCTCGGCGCTTCTGAAGAACGGCGGCCGCATCAATCTGACGCTGCGGCGGGTGACCAAGCCGATACCCGCATGAAGCGAGCGGCAACGCGATCTTAAGGACACCTTGGCTACAAGGGCGGCTGCGAGACCGAGAGCGCCATGCAGCCGGACTGGATCAAGACCCGAAGCCTTTTGGATGTGGCCATCGTCACGGTCGTGTCGATCATCGCCCTATGCATGGCCTGGGTCTACCTGAGCCTTCTGTGGACGCTGGACGGCCGAGGTTTTTCCGACCTCTCGCATAAACTGCCCTACTGGGATTTCACCAATCTGTGGGCCGGCTCCCGCCTCGCTATCGAGGGCCACGTCGCCGTTCTTTTCGACGCCGATGCCTACCGCGCTGCGCTGCGCGCCATGTTCTCGCCGGAACTGCCGGACCAGGAATGGAGTTATCCGCCCAGCATCCTTCTTTTTGGTGTGCCGCTGGCGACCGTGCCGATCCTGCCAGCCTATCTCATCTGGACGGTGGGCACCGTCCTGTGCCTTTGGCTGGCGGTCCGGCCGCTGAAGCTCGGCGCGGCGCTGGAACTGGCGATCGTGCTCAGTCCCGCAGTCATCTGGAACTCGGTCTTTGGCCAGAACGGCGCGCTGACGACGGCACTGCTGGTCGGCGGCCTCGCCGTGGCGCCCAAGCGCCCGGTGGTGGCCGGGATCCTCTTCGGCTTGCTGACGACCAAGCCGCATCTCGGCATCCTGGTGCCTTTCTGCCTGCTCGCCAGCGGCAACTGGCGGGCCATCCTGTCGGCGGCCGGCACCGCCGTCCTGATTGTCATGGCCACCGGCCTGTTCTTCGGCTTCGATGTCTGGCGTCTGTTCCTGACCGAGACCCGTCCCCTGATGACGGCGATCATGGAGGCGCCTTATCCGCAGCCTTATCAATACAATGCGATGACGGTGTTTTTCACCGCGAGGGCGGCAGGCCTGGGGCTGTCCGCCGCCTATGCCGTGCAGGGGGTCGCGACCCTCGCTTGCATTGCCGCGGCGATCTGGCTCTGGTGGCCGGGGCGCCAGGTCTCACATCAGGAGCGCGTGGCGCTCACCGCCGTGCTTGCCATCCTTGCTACGCCCTACGGCTACTCGTACGACACGATCGGTGTTTCCATAGCCGTTGCGATGCTTGCAGCCATGGTTTCAAGGCCACCCCGGCTGATCCTGGCGGTCTGCTGGCTTTGGCCCTTCGTCACACACTTCTTCACCCATTGGGGATATTGCGTTGGCGTTCTGATCCCACTGTTTATCGCCGCGTGGATGCTGCTTTCGACATGGACGCGGTGCCGGAAAGCCGAGCTCTCCATAGAGCCGTCGTTAGCTTAAGGCAAACCCAGGGAAAGCGCGCAGCGACGTAGCTTCAGCCTGAATCGATGCGCGGATCACTCTGCCTGCGCAGTCGCTGATTTGCGCACCAGCACCAGCAGTTTGTCGTCTTCGGCAGTCTGATTGTAGCTTCGCAGGAAGTTGACGTAGTCCTGGTGCAGGGAAAGCTCCTCGTTCCAGTTCACGTCCGCTTTCTCGACGATTATCACGACGGGCTGTTTGGCTTCGAGCTCGGCGAGCTTGTCGTCGATGTAGCGATCGACGATCTGCCGGTAGTGGGATGCCAGTTCCTTGTTGCCGTCCCGGTTTGCGATGCGCGAAAGATAGAGCGACGATTCCCCCAGCCAGTCGCTGCAATAGCGTGAAATCCATGTCCCTCCGAGCATTCGTGTAAGCGGGTGGCCCCCCGATATGTCGGCACCGACCATCGCGACGGTCGGCTGGGGAGCAACGGCCTCGAGCTTGGCGACAATCTCGGCGCTGGGCTTCTGTGTTTGCATGAACGGGATGGCGGCTGCGCCAATGATGATGGCCAGCAACACCTTGCGCCCTAGTTCCAATGCAGTACCCGGCGGCTTTTCTGTTGCCGGAGCCGCTTGAGCCATCCTCAGAACGAGGGCTGCCAGAATGAGGCTGAAGGCCGGAAATGCATGATAGGCCCAGCCCTTGGCCTGGTAGATCAGCGGCGCGATCGAAGCCAGCGAAGCAAGCGTGAGCACGCAGACCAGCGGCGAAAAGGACAGTCCCGGTCGAAGAAAATGCAACGCCAGAAGCGCGACTACATAGGTCGGCCCGTAGGCCGTCAGCAGCTCCCAGGTGTTTTCCACCCGCCGCATATAGGTGTCTGCCAGCATCGGATAGATGACGCTCAGGAATTCCGGATAGAAATGCTGCACGGCAACGACATAGGCGATGCAGATCAGGCCGATCACCCAGTACTCCACGGCGAAAAGCGTCCGGATCGACCGGCGGCGCCAGGCCACATAAAGTGCTGGCGCAAGCACGACCACCGCGTAATAAGGCTTCACCAGAACCAGCACGCTGCCGCCAAGCCCGGCAAGAACCGCCATCAGGAGGCTTGGCTTGCGTCCTTCGATCGGCGCCGCGCGCCACGCAGCCAGCATCAGAAATGGCAAGAACAGTGCGATCGCAAGTTGTTCGCGCTGGCTGAAAGCATTGCCTGGGAAAATTACCAGCAGCGCCAGGAACAGGGGCAACATCGCAAACAGCGTGGGGTTCTCGGCAAATCCGGCCCGCCTGGCGACCAGCGCGGCAAAGCCCAATCCTGCCAGGCATATCGCATAGCTATAGGCATGAACCACGATTTCCGGCGACAAACCGATCTTGTGCGCGACCACAACGGCCGGCATTAACATCCATGGCGTGAAAGGCGGATTGACCTCGACGAGGTCGATATACAGCCGATCCCCTGCGAGCATCCGCTCGCACATGGCGATTATCCAGCTGGTGTCCGGTACGACGCCCCATCGCATCTGCCAGGGTATGGCGGCTGCCAGCACCACCAGGCAAAGAACCGCTGTCCGTGCCCACATGTTGCGCACGTCGGCGGTCGGCGCGCCGGCTGTCGAGCCGCCCAGGGCGACGCTCATCGGCTGCCCCCTTCAAGATAGAGGGGGTCGCTCGAACTTATTGGGTCGCTTCCGACGAAGACAAACTTTCGCAACAGCACGAAGTTCAGAACCGGCACCAGGACGGAAGCCAGCGTCACCGGGATCGACGGCGAGAGCCCGCCGAGATCGGTGAGGATCGAGGCCAGACCGACGGAGAGGAGAAATCCGACCGCGGTGGCACAGGCAAAGCGCGCAAGCTCGAAGCCGACAGCGCCATCGGACATGAACGTCACGAAACGATGCCCGCAATAGGAAAACACCGCCCCGGCGCCATAGGCGACGACCGAGCCGATCGCTGCCGACAGGCCGAACCGGCCCGAAAGCGCGAGCGTCCCGACGGCATAGATCAGCGTCGACAGGCCGCCGATCGCGGCAAATCGCAGGATTCGCGCAGGCTCGGAGCGGCCCATCGCCCACGCCCGGAAGCGATGCTCGGCAGAGGCGAGCGAGCTATCGGATTTGACTGTTTGCAGCAAAGTCAGCCGAGCCGCCTTTCGCGCGTCGCGGGCACCCGGTGCTTAGGCGCTTCTGCGTCTCTCGCCGCGGCGATCGCTTCCTCGAAACCGGTCAGGCGATCGACCACATAGAGTGGTCTCCGCTTCACTTCGGCATGGATGCCGCCGACATAGAGGCCGATGATGCCGGTCATGAAGAGATTGATGCCGGACAGGAAGGATATGATCATCACCGTCGAAGTCCAGCCATGAACGACGCCGCTGGCAAACAGCCAGGAGAACAGGGCGTAGACGCCAAGCATGGCGGCAAAACCGGAAATGGCCAGACCAGACCACAGCGCCAACCGCAAGGGCTTGTCGGAAAAGCTGATGACGCCGTGGACGGCCAGCCGCACCATTTTCCAGAACGGATATTTGGTTTCGCCGGCCGCCCGCTCGGGCCGATCGAAAGACACCGCCGTTTGCTTGAAACCCATCCAGCCGAACATGCCGCGCACGAAGCGGTCGCGCTCGGGCATCTGTCGGAACGTCTCCAGGGCCTTTCTTCCCACAAGCCGGAAATCGCCGACGTCGCGAGGGATGGTCACCGAAGTCATCTGTTCGAGGGCGCGGTAGAAGAGGCTGGCGCTCGCCCGCTTGAACAGCGTTTCCCCCTCGCGTTTGGTGCGGCGAGCATAAACGATCTCGTAGCCTTCCTTCCATTTGGCCACCAGGTCGAGCACCACTTCGGGAGGATCCTGCAGGTCCGCGTCCATCACGATCACGGCCTCTCCGGCCGCCGCATCCATCCCGGCGGTGATCGCGATCTGGTGGCCGAAATTGCGCGACAGCTCGATCAGCCGGAAACGCTGATCCGTGGCGGCCATGCCGCGCAGGAAGATAACGCTCGTGTCCTGGCTGCCGTCGTCGACGAAAATGGCTTCGGCACCGGCATCGAACTTGTCCAGCAAGGCCGTGATCCGCCGGACGAGCAACGGCAGCACCGCCTCTTCGTTGAAGATCGGTATCACCAGGGAATAGACCGGGGCTCGCCGGCCCGCGGTATTGCTCGCGTTGATCACCTGTTGCTCCCAACCCGCCGGGGTTGGGGTACAACCTATTCGGGATTGCCTAAGCTGCCGTTAACCCCATTGTCACAGTTTCCGCAGCGCCACTTCCTCGACCAGGTGGTTGGCGCCCTTGCGCAGGATGAGGTCGGCGCGCGCCCTGGTCGGCAAGATGTTCTCGCGCAGGTTCTTTAGGTTGATGTTGGCCCACAGCCCCTCGGCGATCGCCCGCGCGGCATCTTGCGACAGCTGCGAATAGCGGTGGAAGAAGGAATCGGGGTTGCGGAAGGCGGTCTCGCGCAGCCGCATGAAGCGGGCGATGTACCATTGATGGATCAGCGTCTCGTCGGCATCGATATAGATGGCGAAATCGAAGAAGTCCGACAGGAAAGGCACGATCTTGCCGTCCCGCGGCAGCTTGCCCGGCTGTAAGACGTTGATGCCTTCGAAGATCAGTATGTCGGGACGGTCGATGGTGACGAACTCGCCCGGAATGACGTCGTAGGTCAGGTGTGAATACACCGGGGCGCGTACGCTGCTTTGCGCCGATTTCATGCCGGACAGGAACCTCAGCAGCGCGCCGACGTCGTAGCTCTCGGGAAAGCCCTTGCGCTCCATCAGGTTTTCGCGGCGCAGGATCTCGTTGGGCAAAAGGAAGCCGTCGGTGGTGATCAGGTCGACCTTCGGGCTCGACGGCCAGCGCGCCAGCAGCTCCTTCAAGACACGCGCCGTGGTCGATTTGCCGACCGCGACCGAGCCGGCGATACCGATGATGAAAGGCGTCTTCACCACATCCAGCGCGTTGAAGAAGACCTGGCGCTGCCGGAACAGCAGCTGGCTTGCCTCGACATGCGCCGAAAGCAGTCGCGACAGCGACAGATAGATGCGCTTGACCTCTTCGAGGTCGACCGGGTCGTTCAGCGAGCGCAGCCGGTCGATCTCGTCCTCGGTCAGCGTCAACGGCGTGTCGGCGCGGAATTGCGACCATTGCTCGGCCGAGAAGAAACGATAAGGGGAGTATTTCTCGGTAGGAGCAAGCTGATCCATCGAGTTTCCTGCCTCCCTCGCGGTCAGCCCTTGGGCCGCGATGCCTTTTCGGCGATGCCCGAATGGCCGGTGCGGCCTTCGAGCTCTTTCAGCACGTCGTCCAGCGGAATTCCCGCTATGCCGAGGACGACAAGCCAATGATATATAAGATCGGCGCTTTCCGAAACGAGGGCTTTCCTGTCGCCCTTGATGGCGGCGATCACGCTCTCGACCGCCTCCTCGCCGAGCTTCTGCGCCGCCTTGTCCATGCCCTTGGCGAACAGCTTCGCCGTCCACGAGTCCGGGTCGCCGGAATGGGCGCGCTGATGGATGATCCGTTCCAGTTCGGCGAGCGAAAAGTCTGCCATAACAACCGTTTATGCTCGTTCGACAGGTGAGTCCAGCCGCATCGGCAGCCCGGCCTTGGCCATATGCGCCTTGGCCTCGGCAATGGTGTAGGTGCCGAAATGGAAGATCGAGGCGGCAAGCACGGCACCCGCATGGCCGTCGCGGATGCCTTCGACGAGATGATCGAGCGTGCCGACGCCGCCGGAAGCGATCACCGGCGCGCGCACCGCGTCGGCGATGGCGCGCGTCAGAGCGATGTCGTAGCCGGCCTTGGTGCCGTCGCGGTCCATCGAGGTCAAAAGGATCTCGCCGGCGCCGCGATCGACCATGCGCCGGGCGAAGTCGACCGCGTCGATGCCGGTCTTCTCGCGCCCGCCATGGGTGAAGATCTCCCAGCGGTCGGCCTCACTGGGCGCCGACACTTTCTTGGCGTCGATGGCGACGACGATGCATTGGTTGCCGAACTTGTCGGCGGCTTCCGAGACGAAATCGGGATTCTTCACTGCCGCCGTGTTGATCGACACCTTGTCGGCGCCGGCCAGAAGCAGCTTGCGGATGTCGGCCACCTGGCGCACGCCGCCGCCGACGGTAAGCGGCATGAAGCATTGCTCGGCCGTGCGGGCGACGACGTCGAAGATCGTCTCGCGGTTGTCGGACGATGCGGTGATGTCGAGGAAGCAGAGCTCGTCGGCGCCGGCCGCGTCATAGGCCTTGGCCGCCTCGACCGGATCGCCGGCATCGATCAGGTCGACGAAATTGACGCCCTTGACCACGCGGCCGTTCTTGACGTCGAGGCAAGGGATGACGCGGGCCTTCAGCATCACTTGGCTTCCATGGTCGAAAGCAGGGTCACCACCAGTTCGCCGACGAGCGGCGGCACGTCGGCCTTGGGGTCGAAGGCCGGATCATAGGCCGAGATGGTCAGGCCGGCGATCGCCAGCGGCCCGGCAAGGCCGCACATCGCATCGCGCACCTGCTCGGGCCCCGGTCCGCCGGGCGTGGTGTAGCGGTTGGCCTGCAGTTTTTCCGGATCGTGCACGTCGAGGTCGACATGCATGTGCACCTGCTTTGCGCCGTCCGCCTTCAGCCGTTGCGCCGCCGCGGCCCAGCCAGGGCATTCGGTGCGGATGACCGGCAGCTTTTCCAAGAGCTCCTTCTCGGCCGGGTCGAGGTCGCGGGCGTTGACCAGGATGCTGCGGGCCGGATCGATCGGCTTGAAGCCGGGAATCTGCGCCGCCATCCGCTGCCAGCACAAGCCAAGCACGGTGGCGAAAGCCATGCCGTCGAGAAAGCCGGTGGTGGTGGTTTCCGGCGTGTTGAGGTCGCCATGCTGGTCGGCCCAGATGATGGCGTCGGCGCCTTCGCCGGCCACCGCGCCGGCGGCGGTCAGGCAGTTGCCGGCGAGCACGATCGGAAAACGCTTCTTGTCCAGCGCGATGCGGACCTCGCCCGAAACGGCGTTGCAGACGGCAAAGCCGGTGCCGATCTCGCGTTCGTCCTCGTCCTCGACCACCTTGCCGATGTCATGCACCTCGACGTCGTGGCCGGCGAGCTTCAGCGCATCGGCCAGCCCGCCCGAGATCAGCGCGTCGGGGCCTTGGCCGCAGCCGCCGTGAAAATGGCCGCTGTCATAGGAGGCCAGGATGATCGAGACCTTCACGCTCTTGCCTCCGCCGTCTCGCCGCGCAGGATCGCCAGCGCCTCGGCCGGGTCGATGCGTCCGTCATAGAGCGCGCGGCCCGAGATCGCGCCTTCGAGCTTGCTCGCATCGGGCATGGTCATGCGCACGATGTCGGCGATCGAGGCAAGGCCGCCGGACGCGATCACCGGAATGGACACGGCCTCGGCGAGGTCGATGGTCGAATCCCAGTTGATGCCGGTCAAAACGCCGTCGCGGTCGATGTCGGTGTAGACAATGGCCGCGACGCCGGCACCTTCGAATTTCTTCGCCAGCTCGATGACGCCGAGCTCCGAGGCTTCGGCCCAGCCCTCGACGGCGACCTTGCCGCCCTTGGCGTCGATGCCGACGGCGACCTTGCCCGGGAATGCCTTGCAGGCCTGTTTCACCAGTTCCGGCTCGCGCACCGCGACGGTGCCGAGGATGACGCGGGCGAGACCACGATCCAGCCAGTCCTCGATCTGCGGCAAGGTGCGGATGCCGCCGCCGAGTTGTACCGGGTTCTTCGTCGCCTTGAGGATGGCGCCGACGGCTGCCGAGTTGACGCTCTGGCCCTTGAAGGCGCCGTTGAGGTCGACAACATGCAGCCACTCGAAACCCTGGTCCTCAAAGGCCTTGGCCTGCGCCGCAGGGTCGTCGTTATAGATGGTGGCCGTCGCCATGTCGCCATGCTTCAGGCGCACGCATTTGCCGTCCTTGAGGTCAATTGCCGGAAACAGGATCATCAGGCGCCCTCGACGATGGCAAAATGTCCGGTTGAGGCCGCCCGCCTGTGCTTGAGCGCGCTCTGATAGGCTTGCGAGCGATAGCAGTTCAGCGCGGTCTCGTAGGAATCGAATTCGACCACGACGTGCCGGCCGAAATCCGATCCCTCAGGATTGGTGACATCGCCGCCGCGGACCAGATAGCGGCCGCCGAAAGCGGTGATCGCATCGCCGATGGCCTCGCGATAGCGCTGGTAGCCTTGCGGATCGGTGATGGCCAGCATGACGAGCCAATAGCCCTTCTTGCTCATCTCTAGGGCCTCCAGCGCAGGAAATTGGTGATCAGCGCGAGGCCGAGCGTCTGGCTTTTCTCGGGGTGGAACTGCGTGCCGGCGAGATTGTCGCGCGTCACGGCAGCGGTGACCGGCCCGCCATAGTCGGCAGTCGCCAGCACCTCGCCGGAATTCGTCGCATCCAGATGATAGGAATGGACGAAATAGGCGTGCAGCCCCTTCGGCCCGGTCTCGATGCCGGAAAACAGCGGGTGTTTTCGCGCAAGCTCGATCGTGTTCCAGCCGATCTGCGGGATCTTAAGCGCCGGATCGGCGGGCTGGATCTCCTTGACGTCGCCGCCGATCCAGCCGAGCCCGTTGGTCACGGTCTTTTCCAGCCCGCGCTCAGACATCAGTTGCATGCCGACGCAAATGCCGAGGAAAGGCCGCGCTTTGCGAAGCGCCACCTCTTCGACCGTCTCCCACATGCCGGCGACGGCATGGAGCCCGGCGGCGCAATCGGCATAGGCGCCGACACCCGGCAGCACGATGCGGTCGGCGCCGCGCACCCGCTCGGCGTCGGCCGTCAGCTCGATATCAGCGGCAATGCCCGCCTCATGCGCGGCGCGCTCGAAGGCTTTGGTGGCCGAGCGCAGATTGCCCGAGCCGTAATCGATGATGGCTACCCGCATACTCAGGGCCTTCCCGGCGTATGGGTCAGCCCCAGCGCCATGCCGGTCTGCGGCGGCCGCGCCAAGGACGCGTCGGGTACGATGCGCGGCAGCGGCGCCGGCTCCTCGTCATCCGCGTCGACCTCCAGCGCATAGCGCATCTCGGCATCGCCGAGATTTTTGGCCTCGACCGCGCCCCATTCGCGCCAGCCGCGGCGGCGCAGCGCCGCGATGCGCAAGTTCTGGCCTTCGAAGCCGACATAGAGCGAGACCAGCAGCGACAGCATCGATCCGGCCCATTCGAGCCCGAGCTTCTCGCCAACCGCCGACAGCACCGCCATGACGATGAAGGTCAGTGCCGCCTCGATCCACAGCCGGTTCCAGGCAAGCCAGAGCGGCGAAAACAGCAAGCCGAGCCAGGTGAAGCCGTCGCGCAGGAAAGCGATGTCCTCGGCTTTCGCGCTGGCCGCCGGCGGCTCCATCACGACATAGATGGCCATAGGGCTAGCCTTTCAGGGATCCCTTGGTGGAAGGCACCGCGTCGGGCTGGCGCGGGTCGGGCTCCAGCGCGGTGCGCAGCGCCCGCGCCACCGCCTTGAAGCAGGTCTCGGCGATATGATGGTTGTTGGCGCCGTAATGGTTGGTCACATGCAGCGTGATGCCGGCATTCTGCGCCAGCGCCTGGAAGAACTCGCGCACCAGCTCGGTGTCGAACGTGCCGATCTTCGGCGACGAGAAGGCAACGTTCCAGACCAGGAACGGCCGCCCCGACACGTCGATCGCCGCCCTGGTCAGCGTTTCGTCCATGGCAAGGTCGATCGAGGAATAGCGCATGATGCCGCGCCGCTCGCCCAGCGCCTTCGCCAGCGCCTGGCCGATGGCGATGCCGGTATCCTCGACGGTGTGGTGGTCGTCAATATGCAGGTCACCCCGGGCGTTGATCGTCATGTCAATCAGCGAATGCCGCGACAGCTGGTCGAGCATGTGGTCGAAGAAGCCGACGCCGGTCGAAATCTCGGATTTGCCTTTGCCGTCGACATGCAAGGAAACCGAAATTTCGGTTTCCTTGGTCTTGCGGCTGACTTCGGCGGAACGCGGCATCGCTCTGTCCTTGCTGCTCTTACCCGGTGGCCCGGGCTTGAAAACGAAAGCCTTCTATCAGCATGATCCGGCGATTGCCAGTTGCCATTCCGGGTCGCTACGGGCCTTGGTCCGAGGCGGTTTGCAATCGTTCGCTATATGCATACATATGGCCGATCAAAGTCACTCGTACCGCGCCAATCGCCTTTTAAAAGGGATAGCGCGCATCGGAGCATTAAATGTCGAATGAACTCACCATGCACGCCACGACCATCGTGACCGTGCGCAAGGGCAACAAGGTCGTGATCGCCGGCGACGGCCAGGTCAGCCTTGGCCAGACCATCATGAAGGGCAATGCGCGCAAGGTGCGCCGCATCGGCAAGGGCGGCGGCGTCATTGCCGGTTTCGCCGGCGCCACGGCGGACGCCTTCACCTTGCTCGAGCGCCTCGAAGCCAAGCTCGAGCAATATCCGGACCAACTGACGCGCGCCTGCGTCGAGCTCGCCAAGGACTGGCGCACCGACCGCTATCTGCGCCGCCTGGAAGCGATGATGCTGGTGGCCGACAAGTCCGTCTCGCTGGCGCTGACCGGCAATGGCGACGTGCTGGAGCCCGAGCATGGCGTCATGGCCATCGGCTCCGGCGGCAATTACGCGCTTGCCGCGGCGCGTGCGCTGATCGACACCGACAAGGACGCCGAGGAGATCGCCCGCAAGGCGATGCAGATCGCTTCCGACATCTGCGTCTACACCAACAACAATTTCGTCGTCGAAACGCTCGATGCCGTCTGAGCGCGTTCAGCCATATGATTTTCGGCCGGTCACGGAAAAAGACCTGCCGATGATCGCCGGCTGGCTGAGCGAGCCGCATGTCGCCCAATGGTGGGACGATCCGGAAAAAGAGATCGCCGAAATCCGCGAGCACATCGACTCGGTCTCGGTCGAACCGCTGATCGTCGAGCTCGACGGCCGGCCGATCGCCTATCTGCAGAGCTACGATCCGCATATGGAGGACGACCATCCCTATGCGGACCAGCCCTTCGGCACTCTGGGCATTGATCTAACGATCGGCCTGCCGGAGCTGGTCAGCATCGGCCATGGCTCGGCCATCGCGCGTCAATTCGTCGAGGAGCTGTTCGAGGAAGGCGCGCCGCGCGTCATCATCGATCCGCATCCCGACAATGGCCGCGCCATCCGCGCCTACGAGAAGGCCGGCTTCAGGCCGATCGGCCGCAGGCAATCGCAATATGGGGACGTCGTGCTGATGGCCGTCGACGCGGCCGAGGACGAGGAAAATCTGGGGGACTGATGAGCGAAGAGGACAAGACGCTGTCGGCCTATGAGGACAGCTGGCGCATGGGCTTGCTCATCGTACTGGCGCTGATCGTCTTCCAGGCCGGCGTGCTCTACGGCATGGGCCATCCGCCGATCTGCACCTGCGGCTACGTGAAACTCTGGCACGGCGTGGTCAACAGCTCGGAGAACTCCCAGCACATCGCCGACTGGTACACCTTCTCCCATATCATCCACGGCTTCCTGTTCTACGCGCTGGCCTGGGCGCTGTTTCCGCGCTCGCCGGTGGGCTTAAGGCTCGCCTTCGCCGTCCTCATCGAAGGCGGCTGGGAGATCCTGGAAAACAGCCCCTTCATCATCGAGCGCTACCGCGCCGGCACCATTTCGCTGAACTACTACGGCGATTCGATCATCAATTCGGTGTCCGACACGCTGTTCATGGCGCTGGGATTTGTGATGGCGCGAAAGCTACCTATATGGGTGATCGTGGCCCTGGCGCTCAGCTTCGAGCTCGGCACGGGCTACATCATCCGGGACAATCTGACGCTCAACGTGATTATGCTGCTGCATCCGTTCGAGTCCATCCGGCAGTGGCAAAGTGGAATTTGAGTAGTATGAGCACCTTTTCTCCCCGTGAAATCGTTTCGGAACTCGACCGCTTCATCATCGGCCAGAAGGACGCCAAGCGCGCCGTGGCCATCGCCTTGCGCAACCGCTGGCGCCGCCAGCAGCTGGAAGGCCAGATGCGCGAAGAGGTGATGCCGAAGAACATCCTGATGATAGGCCCGACCGGTGTCGGCAAGACCGAGATCTCGCGCCGCCTGGCGCGGCTCGCCGGCGCGCCCTTCGTCAAGGTCGAGGCGACCAAGTTCACCGAGGTCGGCTATGTCGGCCGCGACGTCGAGCAGATCGTGCGCGACCTTGTCGAGGTCGCCATCGGCCTGGCCCGCGAGAAGATGCGCGAGGACGTCAAGGCGCGCGCCCAGATCAACGCCGAGGAGCGCGTCCTGGAAGCGCTGGTCGGCAAGACCGCGAGCCCGGCGACCCGCGACAGCTTCAAGAAGAAGCTGCGCGACGGCGAGCTCGACGACAAGGAAATCGAGATCGAGGTGGCCGATACCGGCACCGGCGGCATGCCCGGCTTCGAGATCCCCGGCATGCCGGGCGGCAATGTCGGCGTGCTCAACATCAACGACATGCTGTCGAAGGCGATGGGCGGCCGCAAGACCAAGACCCGCAAGACGACTGTGCGCGATTCCTACACGCTGCTGGTCAACGACGAGTCCGACAAGCTGCTCGACCAGGACGAGGTGGTGCGCCAGGCGCTGGAATCGGCCGAGAATGACGGCATCGTCTTCCTCGACGAGATCGACAAGATCGCCGCCAGGAGCGACATTTCGGGCGGCCCTTCGCGCGAAGGCGTGCAGCGCGACCTGCTGCCGCTGGTCGAAGGCACGACGGTCGCGACCAAATACGGGCCGGTGAAGACCGACCATATATTGTTCATCGCCTCGGGCGCCTTCCATGTCTCCAAGCCGTCCGACCTTCTGCCGGAGCTGCAGGGTCGCCTGCCGATCCGCGTCGAATTGCGCGCGCTTGAGAAGGAGGACTTCGTCCGCATCCTCACCGAGACCGAAGCGAGCCTCATCAAGCAGTATATCGCGCTGATGAAGACCGAAGGCGTCGAACTGAGCTTCACCGACGACGCCATCGATTCGCTTGCCGGCATCGCCGTCGACCTCAACGCCAGCGTCGAGAACATCGGCGCAAGGCGCCTGCAGACGGTGATGGAGCGGGTGCTCGACGAGATCTCCTACGACGCGCCGGACCGCAACGGCACAAAGGTCGTCATCGACGCCGCCTATGTTGAGAAGCATGTCGGCGACCTGTCGCGCAACACCGACCTGTCGCGCTTCATCCTCTGATTCCTCTCTCGATTTCGGGCTGGCTTTGCGGCTGGCCCGAAATTCGAAGTGTGGCCAAATGGAAGCATCTGGCCACCATTCGCAGTGGCAGGCTGAAGGCTTCTCTCGACTCTGCCGTGCGCTTTTCCTAGTTTGCCGCCGGTTAAAGGCGGCGGCTTATGAAGAAATACATACTACTCCTGGCGGGTCTTGCGCTGGCGGCGGCGGTGGCAACGGCGGATGCCGCAACCATGGTGCCGCCGGGCAACCGCAACAGCGTGCAGCCGGATATTCCGGGCGCCTCCAGCCGGCGCACCCAGGCCACCAACACCACCTTCCAGGCCAAGTACCGCAAGGTCTATGCGCTGTTGCAGAACGACGCCGACCTGCGCGCCAAGATCAGGAAGGCGGCCGCCGCCTACGGCATCGATCCGATGCATATCGTTGGCGCCATCGTCGGCGAGCACACCTACAATGTCGATGCCTATGACCGGCTGCAGACCTACTACGTCAAGGCGATCTCCTATCTGTCGAGCAAGCTGACCTTTGCCTATGAGGGCGAGGACGTCACCGACTTCATCCAGCGGCCGCAATTCAAGAAATGCGCCGGCATGAGCGACAGCTACGATTTGTGGGAATGCCGCGAAGAGGTCTGGAACCATGAATTCCGCGGCAAGACTGTCGGCGGCGAGGATTTCCCCAACGACCGCTTCGGCGCCACCTTCTTCCAGCCTTACTATGCCGGCCAGACTTTTGGCCTCGGCCAGCTGAACCCGCTGACGGCGCTGCAGATGAGCGACCTGGTGCACAAAGTCTCGGGCCTGCCCAAGCTCGATGTCGGCGATCCCAACACGGTCTACAAGACCATCATGGATCCGGACCTGACGCTGCCTTATGTCGCCGCGACGATCAAGAAGTCGATCGATGCCTATAGGAACATCGCGGGCTTCGATATCTCGCACAATCCGGGCCTGACCGCGACGCTATACAACGTCGGCAATCCAGAGCAGCGCGCCTATGCGCTGAAGGCCGAGAACGACAAGCGCCGCGCCGCGGGCGAGCCGGAAAAGCTACCCGAGGAGAACTATTACGGCTGGCTGGTCAACGACAAGCTGGACGAGCTGAAGGCGCTGTTCTAGCCGTTTCGCTCACGCCGCCAGCAGCGATTTCAGCTTGACCGTCTGCGATCCGAGCGCTTCCGGCGCCGGGCTCGCCCGTTTGGCAATCAGCATTTCCGCCAGGCGGATGTCGCGCGCCACGGCGTTGCCGGGGCCGATGCCGCTGGCGGCGACCAGCCGTCCGTCTTGCGCCAGATGGAACAGGATGAAGGCGCCGTCGTCGAGATCGCGCCGCACGGTTGAGCGGCCTTCGTCCGAAAGCCCGGCGATCTGCAGCGTCAGCCCATACTGATCCGACCAGAACCACGGCACGGCGGCATGCGCCTCGTCGGCGCCCAGCATGTTCCTCGCGGCCAGCGCGCCTTGCTCCTGCGCGTTGCGCCAGGCTTCGAGCCGCACCCGCCGTCCGCCATAGACGACGAGAGGAAACGAGCAGCAATCGCCGGCGGCAAAGATATCCGGGTCGGCCGTGCGCAAATGTTCGTCGACGGCGATGCCGTTGTCGATCGCCAGCCCGGCCTCGCCGGCCAGCGCCGTCACCGGCACGGCGCCGATGCCGATCACCGCGAGATCGGCGGCGATCTCCTTGCCGTCGGCAAGCGTGATGCGAACCTCTGCGCCGTCATCGGCGATACCGGTGATCCCTTGACCGGCCAGAATGTTTACGCCTTGAGCTTCGTGTTCCTTATGGATGATTTCCGCGATTTCCGCCGGCACGCCGCGCATCAGGATGCGCGGTTGCGCCTCGATGACCGTCGCCGCCGCGCCGAGCTTGCGCGCTGAGGCAGCCAGTTCCAGCCCGATGAAGCCGCCGCCGATAATGGCGACGCGGTTTCCGGCGCTGAGATGAGCCCTGATGGCCAGCGCATCGTTGAAGGTCCTGAGATAAACGCAGCGTCCGCCCAGCCCCGCCATCGGCAGCTTGCGCGGCACCGAGCCGGTGGCGATGAGCAGCCTGTCATAGGCAAGCGAAGTGCCGTCCGACAGCCGCACCTGGTGCGCGGCCCGGTCGATGGAAACGGCCCGGACGGAATGGATGTGCCGTATGGAGCGTTCGGCGAAGAGTTCGTCGCTGGCGATGGCCTTGATGGCCGGCGCCTCGGCTGTCATCGCTTCCTTCGACAAAGGCGGCCGCTCATAGGGCAGATGCGGTTCGTCGCCGACCAGCGTCACCGGCCCTTCGAAGCCGAGATCGCGCAGGGCGAGCGCGGCCCGCCCGCCGCACTCGCCCGCGCCGATGATGACCATCCCCGCCATGGCATCACCCGATCTGGATGAGGACTTTGCCGGCGTCGACCTTGACCGGATAGGTCTTGAGGTTGACGCAGACCGGCGCACCGCGGGCGGCGCCGGTCTTGTAGTTGAAGCGACCATTATGCTTGGGGCATTCGATGATATCGTCCATCACCAGTCCGTCGGCCAAATGCACCTTTTCATGCGTGCACAGGCCGTCGGTGGCGAAATACTCGTCGTCCGGACTGCGATAGATCGCGAACGTGCGGCCGGCATGGTCGAACCGCATCACGTCCTCTTCGTCGATATCGTCGGCCGCGCAGGCTTCGACCCAGTCGCTCATCTCGTCCTCCCGAAAATCATGGATGTCTCGAATGTCACTCGGCCGCGGCGGCCATCGGCGTGTCGCCGTGCAGGTCGTCGCGATAAGGCCGCGCCGTCGGCGGCAGCGCCCGCTTGAGGAAATAGTCCTCGTTGCGCAGCTGGCGCAGGAAGGCCGGGATCATTTCGCGATAGCCGGCCAGGATCGACGGCGTCGGCGCCGGCAGATCGTGCTTGATCAGTTCATGCAGCTTCGGCAGCGCGTGATAAGGCACCATCGGGAACATATGATGCTCCACATGGTAGTTCATGTTCCAGTAGATGAAGCGGCTGACCGGGTTCATCAGCACCGTGCGGCTGTTCAGCCGGTGGTCGGTCACATTGTCGGCGAGCCCGCCATGCTGCAGGAGGCCGGTCAGGACGTGATGCCAGGCGCCGTAGAGGCGGGGCAGGCCGATCAGCATCAGCGGCAGCCACGAGTGCATATAAAGCGCCAGCGCGATCGTCGTGAGATAGATGGCAAGCCAGATGCGGGCCACTCGAATAGCCTTCGGCTGCTCCTGCTCGGGAATGAAGGTCTTTTCCGCCGCGCCGATGACGCCTGCAGCGTTGCGCACCATGTCGACCATCGCATGCCAGGCATCGAGAACGCCGAAGAAGTTCAGCACCACGCGCAGCAGGTCCGGCGGCCGCATGACGGCGATCTCCGGATCGCGACCGACGATGACGGTGTCGGTGTGGTGGCGCGTATGGCTCCAGCGCCATGTCACCGGATTGCGCATGATCATGAAGCAGGCGAGCTGGTAGACGGCATCGTTCATCCACTGGGTGCGGAAGGCGGTGCCGTGGCCGCATTCGTGCCAGCGGGAATCGGTCGAGGAGCCGTAGAGCGTGCCATAGGCGAAGAAGAACGGCACGCACCACCAGCTTCCCCAGAACCAGATGCCGCCGGCCGCGCTGACAGCGAAGGCAGCCAGCCAGATGATGGTGTCGCGGATCGCCGGCTGGTCGGAGCGCTGCATCAGCTCCTTCATCTGCTTGCGGGGGATGTCGGTGTGGTACCACTCGGCCGCCGCCAGCCCGTTCTCTACCGCGCGCTGGGCGTCGCGTCCGATCAGGCTGTAGTCGCGCGGAGTTGCCGCCGAAGAGGTCATTGCCGTCATTGGGATTCCTCCATCAGCCGCCGGCGGAGGCTCTTGGCCTTGCATCGTCCGCACAACGCTGGTTTCGACTTCACCATACCGCCGAGCTATGATAGCTTCAACATCACAAAGATAGTTTCTATCATTTCCTATCAGAATGAGCTATCGTGACTCGGGCAAAGGTGGAGCATCGATGGCAAAGCGGCCGACCATTACCGATCTCGCGCGCGTCTCGGGCCTGAGCGTCGCGACGGTCGACAGGGTGCTGAACAACCGCTTGCCGGTGCGCGAGGACACGGCGCGCCGCGTCTACGAGGCCGCCACCGAGATCGGCTATCACGCGGCCGGGCTGATCAAGCAGCGCATGCGCCAGGAACTGCCGGAATACCGTCTCGGCTTCCTGCTGCTCAGGGGCAACGACGTCTTCTATGGCGATTTCGCCCGCGAGCTCGAGCTGGCGGTGGCGCAGTCGCAGCGCTTCCGCGGTGTCGCGACGATCGATTTCGCCGCCACGCTGGCGCCCGACGAGATCGCCGCGCAGATGCGCAGGCTGGCGGCGAAATCCCGCGCCATCGCCGTCGTCGGTCCGGATCACCCGACGCTGACGGCGGTCGTCGAGGCGCTGAAGGCCAAGGGTCAGCCGGTCTTCTCGCTGCTGTCGGATTTCGCCGCCGGCATCCGCGAGGGCTATGTCGGGCTCGACAACCGCAAGGTCGGCCGCAGCGCCGCCTGGATGATCGCCAAGGCCGCGCAGAAGCCGGGCAAGGTCGCGCTCTTCGTCGGCAGCCACCGCTTCCATGGCCATGAATTGCGGGAGATCGGCTTCCGTTCCTTCTTTCGCGAGCACGCGCCGGACTTCACCGTGATGGAGACGCTGGTCAATCTCGAGGCCAATGACGTGACGCATGACGCCATGCTCGATCTTCTGGCGCGCCATCCTGATCTCGTCGGCTGCTATGTCGCCGGCGGCGGCATGGAGGGCGCGGTCTCGGCGCTGCGGGCGGCAAGCCCGGCAGAGATGCCGGTCGTCATCTGCAACGAGATCAATGCGGTCTCGCGCGCCGCGCTTGCCGACAACATCCTCACCATGGTGATCTCGACGCCGCTGGCGGCACTTTGCCGGGAACTGCTGGTGCTGATGGCGCATGCAATCGAAAGCGGCGCGGCCAATGCGCCCGGTCAGACCTTCCTGCCCTTCGATATTTTTCTCCCGGAAAATATCTGACACCCGAGAAAATGATGTGATCCATCAGATGATGGATTTCTTTCATGTTCGCGCCGTCGGCAAAATCCCGGCCGATGGGCATGACCTTCGATCCTGCATCAATCAGTCGTGAGATTCCGGCATGTTCATTCCGAATCGCCCTTGACGTCTCACCCTGAAATGGAATAAATATTTCACCAACTAGGTATTTTGGTTCTTTCGTTCCGGAACGTCTGTTTCAAACAGGGAGGCCGGCGTTCCATCGCGCCGCCGGAGCGAAAAGGCCGCAGGGAGAGATTCCCCGGAGCAAACCGGGGATTCCGGTTCAATGGGTGCAGCCGGACACCGCGTGGAGGAGATATAAAATGAAAAAGCTGCTTTTGGGCGTCGCGCTTTCGGCGCTGATGTGCTCATCCGCCTTCGCCGCCAAGATCGGCGTGTCGATGGCCAAATTCGACGACAACTTCCTGACCGTGCTGCGCAACGGCATGATCGAGCAGGCCAAGGGCATGAGCGGCGTCGAGCTGCAGGTCGAGGACGCGCAGAACGACGTCGCCAAGCAACTCGATCAGATCAAGAACTTCGCCGCCTCGGGCGTCGACGCCATCATCGTCAACCCGGTCGACACCTCGGCCACCCAGGCGATGTCGGATGCCGCCGCCGCCGCCAAGATCCCGCTGGTCTATGTCAACCGCGAGCCGGTGAACGTCAATTCGCTGCCCGAAAACCAGGCCTTCGTCGCTTCGAACGAGGCCGATTCCGGCACGCTCGAGACCAAGGAAGCCTGCCGCCTGTTCAAGGAAGCCGGCAAGAAGGAAGCCAATGTCTATGTGATCATGGGCGAGCTTTCCAACCAGGCCGCCGTGCAGCGCACCAAGGACATCGACGATGTCATCGCCACGCCGGACTGCAGCTTCATCAAGATCATCGACAAGCAGACCTCGAACTGGAACCGCGACGAAGCGCAGAACCTGATGACCAACTGGCTGTCGACCGGCAAGAAGTTCGACGGCGTCATCGCCAACAATGACGAAAGCGCCATCGGCGCCATCCAGGCGATGAAGGCCGCCAACATCGACATGAAGTCGGTTGTCGTCGGCGGCGTCGACGCCACGCAGGACGCGCTGGCCGCGATGCAGGCGGGCGATCTCGACGTGACCGTCTTCCAGGACGCCGCCGGCCAGGGCGCCGGCGCGCTCGATGCGGCGCTGAAGCTCGCCAAGGGCGAGAAGGTGGAACGCAAGGTCTATGTGCCGTTCCAGCTTGTCACCCCGGCCAACATCGACAAGTTCCTGAAGAAGAACTGAGGCGAGCGCATCGCCGGCGCAATTCCGGGAAAAGCCTGAAGCGGTTTCCGGAATTGCGCCAACACAAAGAGAGAGCGGCGTACCCGATAAAAACAACAGCGCCGCCCTCTGCTTTCCTCACCGCCCGCACGGGCGGGAGGGCAGGTGCGGCCTGACGGAGGACAAGACATGGCACAGACATCTCATGGCATAGGCGGGCTCACCTATGATGCGAAGAAGCGCGCATGGCCGGCCGAGTTCAACGTGTTCCTCGCGCTCATCATCCTGGTGGCCATCTTCGAGTTGATCGGCCGCATCTTTCTCGGCGACTCTTTCCTGTTCAACACCCGCACAGACGTCTCAGGCATCTTCAACGAGGCGCGCCTGCAGATCATCATCCTGCAGGTGTCGATCGTCGGCATCATCGCCATCGGCGTCACCCAGGTGATCATCACCGGCGGCATCGACCTGTCCTCCGGCTCGATCGTCGGCGCCACCGCCATGATCGCCATGAGCTTCGCGCAAGTTGCGACCGTCAACGGCAATCCGAACCCCAAGGCGATGTTCCTGGCCCAGGGCTGGACCGACCTGCCGGTCATCGTGCCGGTTCTGGTCGCGGTCGCCTGCGGCATGGTCGCCGGCCTGATCAACGGTTCGTTGATCGCCTACACGCGCATTCCCCCCTTCATCGCCACGCTCGGCATGATGATCACCGCGCGCGGCATAGCCAAATGGTGGTCGAAGGGCCAGCCGATCTCGTTTCCGACCGACAGCTTCGCCGCCATCTCGACGGGGTCACGGCCGGTCATCATCTTCATTGCGCTGGCGATCCTGTTCCAACTGATCCTGACCTACACGCGCTACGGCAAGCATTGCTACGCCATCGGCTCCAACGAGGACGCCGCGCGCATGTCCGGCATCAAGATCGCCAACCACAAGATCCTCGTCTACACCATCGCCGGCATCCTCGCTTCGCTCGCTGCGGTCGTGCTCTGCTCCAAGAACCTGACCGCGCAGTCCGGCATGGGCGTGATGTACGAGCTCGACGCCATCGCCATGGCGGTCATCGGCGGCGTGTCGCTGTCGGGCGGCCGCGGCTCCATCATCGGCACGGTGATCGGCGCGCTGATCTTCGGCGTCATCATCTCCGGCTTCACCTTCCTGCGCCTCGACGCCTACTATCAGGAGATGGTCAAGGGCGTGATCATCGTCGGCGCGGTGGTTCTCGACCAGTGGCGTCAACGCATGCGGGCATTGAGGGCTTGACCATGAGCGACATCGTTCTGAAGACCGAAAACCTGACCAAGCGCTATGGCGGCGTGCATGCGCTGGAAGGCGCGAATTTCGAGCTGCGCAAGGGCGAGCATGTCGCCATCATGGGCGACAACGGCGCCGGCAAGTCGACCTTCGTGCGCCAGATCACAGCCGTCGAGCAACGCACCGACGGCAAGATCTGGTTCGACGGCAAGGAAGTGAACTTCGCCGGCCCGATCGCCGCCCGCGAGGCCGGCATCGAGACCGTATTCCAGAACCTGGCATTGGCCGACGACCTCGACGTGCCGTCGAACCTGTTCCTCGGTCGCGAAAAGGTGCTGTTCAACCTCGGCCCGTTCTCGATCCTCGACCGCAGATATATGCGCAAGGCGACCGAAGCCGCACTTGTGCGCACCGCGGTGAAGATCCCGAACCTGTCGAGCACCATCCGCCACATGTCAGGCGGCCAGCGCCAGTGCGTGGCGATCGCCAGGACCGCGACCTTCGCCTCCAAGCTGATCATCATGGACGAGCCGACGGCCGCACTCGGCGTGCAGGAGACGGCGCAGGTCGAAAACATCATCCGCACGCTGAAGCAGAATGGCGAGCCGCTGATCCTGATCAGCCACAACATGCGCCAGGTCTTCGACCTGTGTGACCGCATCGTCGTCTTCCGGCGCGGCAAGATCGTCGCCAATCTGCGCAAGGAAAACACCGACGGCCAGGACATCGTAGCCTACATCACCGGCGCCAAGACCGGGGAGGCGGAGCTGGCCGCCGCCTGATAGGCAGGACGGCTAACCGGCTGCGATTCGCCGGCCATGACCAATCCCCGCGCCCGATGGGCGCGGAACCATTTCAAACCACCTTCGAGGACATTCCATGACACTCCGCTTCGCTCTTCTCGGCGCCGGCCGCATCGGCAAGGTGCATGCCCGCGCCGTCGGCTCCAACCCGCAGGCCAGGCTGGTGGCCGTGGCCGACGCCTTCGAGAAGGCGGCGACGGAGCTTGCGGCCGCCTATGGCGCGGAAGTCCGCACCATCGACGCCATCGAGAAGGCGAAGGACATCGACGCCGTCATCATCTGTACGCCGACCGACACCCATGCCGATCTGATCGAGCGCTTCGCCAAGGCCGGCAAGGCGATCTTCTGCGAGAAGCCGATCGACCTGTCGGTCAAGCGCGTCGAAAAATGCCTGGCCACGGTCGAGAAGACCAAGGCGACGCTGATGGTCGGCTTCAACCGCCGCTTCGACCCGCATTTCGCCGCCGTGCGCAAGGCGATCGATGACGGCGCCATCGGCACCGTCGAGATGGTCACCATCACCTCGCGCGATCCGGGCGCCCCGCCGCTCGACTATATCGCCCGTTCCGGCGGCATTTTCCGCGATATGACCATCCATGACTTCGACATGGCTCGCTTCCTGCTGGGTGAGGAACCTGTCGCCGTCAGCGCCCACGCCTCGGTGCTGGTCGACAAGAAGATCGGTGAAGCCGGCGACTACGACTCGGTCAGCGTCATCCTCGAAACCGCGTCCGGCAAGCAGGCCGTCATCTCCAACTCGCGCCGCGCCACCTATGGCTACGACCAGCGCATCGAGGTGCATGGCTCCAAGGGCATGGTCGCGGCCGAGAACCAGCGGCCGGTGTCGATCGAGCTCGCCAACGACAAGGGCTACACCCGCCCGCCGTTGCACGATTTCTTCATGACGCGCTACCTCGACGCCTACGCCAACGAGATTGCCGCCTTCATCGCCGCGGCGACGTCGGGCAAGAAGGCAGCGCCGAGCGGCGCCGATGGGTTGGTTGCGCTGAAGCTCGCCGATGCAGCGCTGAAGTCGGCCAAGACCGGCAAAGCTGTGTCGGTCTAGACCAGGATTTTTGCTGAGAAATACGATGGCCGCGCAACTGAAGTTCTCGCTGAACCACATGGCGACCCCCAGGCTCGACTGCCGTGCGTTCCTCGATCTCGCAGCCTCTCTTGGCTGTATCGGTGTCGAACTTCGCAATGACCTGGCCGACAAGAAACTGTCGACCGCCGCATTTTTCGACGGCGAAGCGCCGACAGTGATAGGCAGCTACGCGCGATCGAAAGGGCTTCGGCTTCTCGGATTGTCGGAAGCTTACGGCTTCAACACATGGTCCGATGGAATGCGCGCAAAAGTGCAGCTGCTGATCGACCAGGCCGCGCAAGCCGGCGCCGAGTCGATCAGCCTCATTCCGCGTAACGACGCGCCGCAATATGCGGCAGGCGAGCGCGATGAGGCGCTACGCCGCTCGCTCGGTGAAATCCTGCCGATGCTGGCGAGAGCCGGTCTTGTTGCGCTGATCGAACCGCTCGGCTTCGTCACGTCGTCGCTGCGCCACAAGGCTGACGCCATCGCCGCGATCGAGGCTGTTGGAGGGGAGGCGCATTACAAACTCGTGCACGATACCTTCCACCATCACCTCGCAGGTGAGCGCGATATCTTCCCGGCATACACCGGCATTGTCCATATCTCCGGCGTCGTCGATCAGGGGTTGAGCACCGAGCAGATGCAGGACGGGCATCGGATCCTTGTCGATGATGGGGATCGGCTAGGCAATGTCGACCAGATAAGTGCTTTGCTGGACAACGGCTATGCCGGCGCGTTCTCCTATGAGCCGTTCTCGACAGAGGTCCACCGGCTGGCAAACCCGGCCGAAGCGATCGGCAGCAGCATGGACTTCATCCGCGGCAGTCTTGAGGCTACTGGGCAGCTTACGGATGCGACGTCAGGCAAGACCGCTCGCCTAGACAAGTAAGAACTGAACTCCGACCCTGGGAGCAGCGCGATGAGCACATCAGCCGATCGCAATTCGAAGACGCGCGCCATCGTCACCGGCGGCGCGCAAGGCATCGGCTTTGCCGTCGCCGAGGCGCTGGCTGACGAGGGCTGCCGCGCCCTGGCGCTCATCGGCCGCTCACAGGAGAAGGGAGACAAGGCGGTCGCGGCGCTGAAGAAGAGCGGCGTCGACGCCATCTTCATCAGCGCCGATGTCGCCAAGGTCGCCGATTGCAAGCGCGCCGTAGCCACGGCAATCGCGCACTTCGGCACCATCAACGCGCTGGTCAACGCCGCCGCCACCTCTGCGCGCGGTTCGCTGGTCGAAACATCCGAGGAGACCTTCGACCAGATCTTTCAGACCAATGTGCGCGGTCCGTTCTTCCTGATGCAGGGCGTGGTGGCGCATCTCCTGGAAAAGAAAGCGCCGGGTTCGATCGTCAATGTCCTGTCGATGGCGGCGCATTGCGGCCAGTCCTTCCTGGCGCCCTACTCCTCCAGCAAGGGCGCGCTGGCGACGCTAACCAAGAATGTCGCCAGCGCCTACCGGAAGAACCGCATCCGCTGCAACGCGGTGCTGCCGGGCTGGATGGACACCGAAGGCGAGGCGATCGTGCAGAAGAAATGGCACGACGCGCCGGAAGACTGGCTGGAAAAGGCCGAGGCCTCGCAGCCCATGGGCCAGCTGGTCAAGCCGGCGCAGCTCGCCAGGCTGATCACCTACATGATCAGCCCGCAGGCCGGCGTCATGACCGGATCGCTGGTCGACTATGACCAGAACATCGCTGGCCTGATTGGGGAATAGAGGCAGCCGAGTAGTCTCACGGTCCGGGTGACCGAGGGTGCGGGCTCAAGCCCACCCTTGCCTGTTGCCGCGACATCGCCGTTCGCCCATAGTCATGATTCTCTGAACAAACATGGGGGTGGGTTGATGTCTGCGCCCAAAGACAACAGCTGGACTATTGCAGCGGCAAAAGCTCAGTTCGCCGAGGTTGTCGAGCGGGCGCAGCATGTGCCGCAGACGATCACCAGAAACGGCAAGCCAAGCGTGGTCGTCGTGTCGGCTGAAGAATGGCTTCGAAGGACCGGGCGAAAGGATACGCTTGCGGGATTCCTGTTGGAGTCGCCGCTGCGCGGCTCCGATTTGGACCTTGAGCGTCAACGCGACGAACCGCGTGATCTGCGGCTGTGAGCCGCCATTCACTTCGTCATCCACGGGCGGAGCAAGGAGCGAAGCGACGCGCGCAGACCCGAGGATCCATTCCGTTACGTCCGAGCGGTGCCAACGGTCCAGAATTCTGGCCCGTCGCATTTTTCGGCCAAGGTCACGGAATGGATCCCAGGGTCTTCGCGACGGAGCTTCGCTCCTGCTCCGCCCTGGGATGACGAAGTCGCGAGGGTCGGCCCATCCAGAATTAGCCGCCATCAACCCCGTGACAAACGCCTGCGCATCGACTATATGACCCGCATGATCAACCTGTCCGCCACCTATTGGTACTTTAGCAGCTCGCTGGCGGCGGGAGGATTGCGCTCGATCTGAAAATTCCAGATCAAAATCCGACAAGCCGCCAGACCTGGCGGCTTTTTTGTTTCAGCCGGCAGGTCTCCTAACCCAGGAGCAGAAAGCCGTGTTGACCACCACAGACGACCTTCGGGTCACCGAAATCAGAGCCTTGAGCACGCCCGACGAGGTGATGCGCGAGATACCGCGCTCACTCACCGCGACGCGCACCGTCGCCGCTTCGCGCAACGCAATTCATTCCATCCTTACCGGGGCCGACGATCGACTGCTTGTCATTGTCGGCCCTTGTTCCATCCACGATCCGGTCGCGGCCGTTGACTATGCCAGCCGTCTGGCGGCGCTGCGCGAGACCCTGTCCGACCGGCTCGAGATCGTCATGCGCGTCTATTTCGAGAAGCCGCGCACCACGGTCGGCTGGAAGGGGCTGATCAACGATCCCGACCTCGATGGCAGCTTCAACATCGAGAAGGGCTTGCGCATGGCGCGCAATGTGCTTTCGGCGGTCAACAATCTCGGCCTGCCGGCGGCGACCGAGTTCCTCGACATGACCATCCCGCAATACATCGCCGACCTCGTCGCCTGGGGCGCCATCGGCGCGCGCACCACCGAAAGCCAGATCCATCGCGAGCTGGCGTCGGGCCTCTCCTGCCCGGTCGGCTTCAAGAACGGCACCGACGGGAATCTGCGGATCGCTGGCGAAGCGGTGAAGTCGGCCGCCCAGCCGCATCATTTCATGGCGGTGACCAAGGGCGGCCGCAGCGCCATTGCCGCCACCACCGGCAATGAGGACTGCCATGTCATCCTGCGCGGTGGCGTCCAGCCGAACTTTGACGCGGCAAGCGTCGATGCGGCGGCGATCGAGCTTGGCCGCATCGGCATCGCGCCGCGGCTGATGATCGACATCAGCCACGCCAACTCCGCCAAGAAGCCGGAGAACCAGCCCAAGGTCGCGCATGACGTGGCCGGCCAGGTGGCGGCGGGCGACGAGCGCATCATCGGCGTCATGATCGAAAGCAACATCGTTGCCGGCCGACAGGATGTCGTGCCCGGCAAGCCGCTGACCTACGGCCAGAGCATCACCGACGGCTGCATCGACTGGGCGACCACCGAGACGGTCCTGCACGGCCTCGCCGGCGCCGTCGAATGGCGCCGGTCGGCCAAGCGCGAGATGCTCGCGACCCGCCAAGGCGCGGCTTGAGCCCTCTTCCTTCTCCCCTTGTGGGAGAAGGTGGCTCGGCGCGCAGCGCCGAGACGGATGAGGGGCGTGAAGGAACGCGGCGTGGGCCTTTGATGCTCACGCCGCCCTCAAGCCCTCCCAAGCGGTGAACAGGGCAACCGCGAACAAGAGCAACCCGGCCGCTCGCCCCGTCAGGATGGTTGCCTTCGGATTGTCGATCAGCAGTCCACGGCTGCGGCCGGCGGTGACGGCGAGCCCGCCATAGATCGCCGCCTGCGTGGCAACCGTCAGCAATCCCATCACCGTGGCCTGCATCCAGATCGGCCCGTAAGCCGGCTTCAGGAACTGCGGATAGACGGCAAGGATGAAGAGATAGGCCTTCGGATTGATCAGGCAGGTGACCAGGCCTTGCCGAAACGCCTTCCAGGAAGAGCGGCTTCCCGTGGGTCCGTCATCGCCGACGGTGATCGAACTGCGCATCAGTGAAATGCCGATATAGGCCATATAGGCGGCGCCGGCGATCAAGAGCGGCGTGAACAGGACCGGCACGAAATGCATCAGCAGGCCGACGCCGATCGCGCCGTTCAGCGTATGCACCGCGCCGCCCAGCATGATGCCGCCGGTGGCGGCCAGCCCCCTGTTGCTGCCGCCGGTCAGCGCATTGGCCAGCACGAACAGCATATCCATGCCCGGCACGATGATGATGCCGAACAGCAGGATGAAGAAGAGCCAGAGGTTTTGTGCATAGTCCATGTCAGTTGCCTGTCGCCTCGCCCGGTCGTTTCGTTGCGGAATCTGTTGATTTTCAAGCCGATAGGCGGCTCTATAGGTGATTCCAACTGACGAGGGTGTGTCAGTTGCGTTCCGGCCGGGTGAGAAAAAATGCGCAAGGCCTCGCGCCTGTTCGAGATCATCCAGATCCTGCGGCTGGCCAAGGGGCCGGTGACGGCGGCGACGATCGCCGAGCGGCTGGAAGTGACGGTGCGCTCGGTCTATCGCGATATCGTGGCACTGCAGGCGATGCGCGTGCCGATCGAGGGCGGGCGCGGCATCGGCTACATATTGCGCCCCGGCTTCGACCTGCCGCCGCTGATGTTTTCGATCGAGGAGATGGAGGCGATCGTCTTGTCGCTGGCGCTGCTTGAACGCACCGGCGACAGCGAGCTCAAGCAGGCGGCAAAGCGCGTCGTCGCCAAGATCGCCGGCGCGGTGCCGGCGCCCTTGCGGCAGACGCTAGACGCCAACGCGCTGCATGCCTGGGGCTTTGCAGCACCGTCCGCCGCCGCGATCGATCTCGCTCTGGTCCGCCGCGCCATCCGCGACGAGGAAAAGCTCGACCTGTCCTATCGCGACGAAGCCGGCCGCGCCACGCGGCGCGTCATCCGCCCGATCGCGCTGATCTACTATGCCGAGACGGTGAACACCGTGGCCTGGTGCGAATTACGCCAGGCCATCCGCAACTTCCGCAGCGACCGCATCGAGGATTGCTTGCCGACCGGCCTGTGGTTCAAGGGCGAAGGCGACCGGCTGCGGCAGATATGGGTGGATGGTTGGGAGATCAATGCGGCAGTTGGCGCCTAACGCGATTTCCCTTCTCCCCTTGTGGGAGAAGGTGGATCGGCGCGCAGCGCCGAGACGGATGAGGGGTGTTCCAGCGGAGTGAGACGCCGGCTTTCCCTGGAGCACCCCTCATCCGTCGCCCTTCGGCGACACCTTCTCCCACAAGGGGAGAAGGGGAAGCAGCAGCTACCGCACATCCACCCAGCGCTGTTCCTCGAACGACCTTGCCATGGCATGCACGGTGCGCTCGATCTCCAGCCCCTCGTCGAAATCGATGATGCGCGCCGGCTTGCCGGCGATCCGCATCAGAAGCTCGCGGCATTCGATCATCTTGAGGTCGTTGAAGCCAAGGCCGTGGCCGGGCGCCGGGATGAAGGCGTCGTAGGGCTTGTGGTGCGGCGCCACCAGGATGGTGCGGTAGCCCTGCTCGGTCGGGCGGTCGGCGGTGAGGTAGAGCTGGAATTCGTTCATCCGCTCCTGGTCGTAGAGGATCGAGCCTTTCGACCCAAAAATCTGAATGGCGATGCGGCCCTTGCGGCCCCAGGCCGAGCGGTTGACCAAGAGCGTGCCGGCGACGCCGTTTTCGAGATGCATAAGCACGCTGGCGATGTCGTAGGTTTCCACTGCCCGGCGGCCACCGGAAGCAACCTTGCGGTCGGCATAGGGTTTCACCATGTCGCACATCACACGTGAAACGCGGCCGAACAGCGCCTTGATCAGCGACAACGGATGCACGGCGAAATCGTCGAGTGCGCCATAGCCTGAAGCCGCCTCATGTTTCCAGAAGAACAGAGCTTCGGGATCGGCCATGAAATCCTCATCCATCTCGATGCGGACCAGATTGACGTCGCCGATGATTTTTTCGTCCAGAAGCTGGCCGATGTGGCGGATCGCCGGGTTCTGGATGTAGTTGTAGCCAAGCGCGGCGACCTTGCCGGATTTTTTCGCCGTCTTTGCCATCGCTTCCGCCTCGGCGAAGCTCGGCGCCATCGGCTTTTCGCACCACAGATGCTTGCCGGCCTCCAGGATGGCGATCGCCATTTCGGGATGGAACTGGTTGGGCGTCGTCAGCGAAATGACGTCGACTTCGGGATCGTTGACCACCGCGCGCCAGTCGCCGGATGCCTTAGCGAAGCCGAATTCACCGGCCTTGCGCCTGGCGAGTTCCTCATTCACCTCGCCCAGATGCACCAGTCTCGGCTTTTCGACATCGGGAAAGACGGTGCCGACCGCGTTCCAGGCGATGGCGTGGCACTTGCCCATGAAGCCCGTGCCGATGAGGCCAACTCCGACCATTTCGATCTCTCCGATACAAGGATTTGATGTGGATGAATTAATCCATTTCGAGAACAAATGGAACGTCCAAATCATTTTTTATGGTGTTCTTGCATGAACCGGCTATGATGGGGCAGGAGAGGGGGCAATCAACATGGGCGCGGGCGGAGCGACGATGGACGGACTTGTGCCTCGCGATTTCGAGACGCTGCGCGCGACGATCCTGGACAGGCGCGCCAGCCTGCCCAAACGCATCGCGCAGATCGCCGCCTATGCGCTGGACAATCCCGACGACATCGCCTTCGGCACGGCGGCAAGCATTGCCGCGTCCGCCGGCGTGCAACCCTCGACGCTGATCCGCTTCGCCCAGCAGCTCGGCTTCGATGGCTTCACCAGCCTGCAGCAGGTTTTCCGCGAGCGGCTGCGCGAGCGCAACTCCTCCTATGACGAGCGCCTGGCCGCCTTGCGCGCCAAGGCCGAGGAAGGCGCCGGCCACCGGGCGATCTTCGACGGCTTCGTTGCCGCCGCCAGCACCTCGCTCAACGACATTTCCCGTGCCTTGAACGATGGACATTTGGAAGAAGCCGTCTCGCTGCTGGCCAAGGCCGAGACCATCTATGTGCTGGCCAAGCGCCGCTCCTATCCGGTCGCGTCCTACATCGCCTACGCCTTGGGCAAGCTCAAGATCCGCAACCAGCTGGTGGAATCGGCCGCGGGCCTGAACGCCGAGATCATCGGCTTCGCCACGCCGCGCGACGCCGTCATCGCTATCAGCTTCTCTCCTTACGCGCCCGCGACCATCGAGGAGACGCGCGCCATTTCGGAACAGGGCGTGCCGATCGTCGCCATCACCGATAGTTCCTTCTCGCCGCTCGCCCAGTTCGCCAGGATCTGGTTCGAAGTCGCCGAGGCCGATTTCGGCGGCTTCCGCTCGATTTCGGCCACCATGGCGCTGGCCATGGCGCTGACCGTCGCCGTCGGCGAAAAGCGTCGCGAAGCCGGCCGCAAGCGCAAGGGCTGAAGCCAGCCCAGCGGTCGCTTTTCGACGCGGGAACGCTCATTCCATATTGACTACGGATTGGAATTAATATTTCATATTGACGGCGCCACGCTGCCGCTCGCGCGTGCCGCCCAAAACGACGCTGCTCTGCACAACAAGGCCGATGGGAGGTTCGAATGGGCGAAGCCGTGGAAGCAAAATATCCGCCGCTCGACGTCATCACGATCGGCCGCGCCTCGGTCGATCTCTACGGCCAGCAGATCGGCTCGCGGCTGGAGGATATCACCTCTTTCGCCAAGTCGGTCGGCGGCTGCCCGGCCAATATTTCCGTCGGCACGGCACGGCTCGGCCTGCGGTCGGCGCTGCTGACGCGCGTCGGCGACGAGCAGATGGGCCGTTTCATCCGCGAGCAGCTTCGGCGCGAAGGCGTCTCGGTCGATGGTTTGAAGACCGACAAGGAGCGGCTGACGGCGCTGGTGCTGCTCTCGGTCGAGAGCGAAGGCGTCTCGCCGATGATCTTCTACCGCTCCGACTGCGCCGACATGGCGCTGGCTGAAGAGGATATCGACGAGGCCTTCATCGCTTCGGCGCGCTCCGTCGTCGTCACCGGCACGCATTTTTCCCGTCCCAACTCCGATGCCGCGCAGCGCAAGGCGATCCGCCTGATGAAAGCCCGGGGCGGCAAGGTTGTCTTCGACATCGACTACCGCCCGAACCTCTGGGGCCTCGCTGGCCATGCCGAGGGTTTCGAGCGCTACGTGAAGTCCGACCGCGTCTCGGCGCAGCTGAAGACCGTGCTGCCGGATTGCGATCTCATCGTCGGCACCGAGGAAGAGATCATGATCGCCTCGGGCGCCGACGACTGCCTGAGCGCGCTGAAGACGATCCGCTCGCTGTCCTCGGCCACCATCGTGCTGAAGCGCGGTGCCATGGGCTGCATCGTCTATGACGGCCCGATCAGCGACGATCTCGAGGATGGCGTCGTCGGCAAGGGTTTTCCGATCGAGGTCTATAATGTGCTCGGCGCCGGCGACGCCTTCATGTCCGGCTTCCTGCGCGGCTGGCTCGGCGGTGAGAGCTTCGCCACCGCCGCCACCTGGGCCAATGCCTGCGGCGCCTTCGCCGTGTCACGCCTGCTCTGCGCGCCGGAATATCCGACCTTCGAGGAGCTGCAGTTCTTCCTCAAGCACGGCAGCAAGCATCTGGCGCTGCGCAAGGACGAGGCGATCAATCACATCCATTGGGCGACGACGCGCCGCCGCGACATTCCCTCGCTGATGGCGCTCGCTTGCGACCACCGCATTCAGCTCGAGGATGTCGCCGCCAAGGCCGGCGCCGATGTCTCGCGCATCGAGGATTTCAAGGTGCTGACGGTCAAGGCTGCGGCGAAGGTCGCCGCCGGCCGCGACGGCTACGGCATGCTGATCGACGAGAAATATGGCCGCGACGCGATGTTCGAATTCGCCCGCCATCCCTTCGCCTGGCTCGGCCGCCCGGTCGAATTGCCGGGGTCGCGGCCGCTGCGCTTCGAATTCTCGCAGGATATCGGCTCGCAGCTCACTGAATGGCCGGTCGACCACTGCATCAAGTGCCTGTGCTTCTACCATCCGGACGACCCCGAGGCGTTGAAAGTCGAGCAGCAGCAGAAGATCAGGGCTCTGTTCGAAGCGGCGCGAAAAGTCGGCCGCGAATTGCTGGTCGAGATCATCGCCGGCAAGCATGGCAAGCTCGAAGATACCACCATCCCGCGCGCGCTGGAGGAACTCTATGCACTGGGCATCAAGCCCGACTGGTGGAAGCTCGAGCCGCAGGCCTCGGCAGGCGCCTGGGCGAAGATCGAACAGGTGATC
The DNA here is from genome assembly GCF_006442965.1 of Mesorhizobium sp. CU3. Taxonomy (GTDB): domain Bacteria; phylum Pseudomonadota; class Alphaproteobacteria; order Rhizobiales; family Rhizobiaceae; genus Mesorhizobium. Next base: position 189,887 of record NZ_VFWX01000006.1, read on the forward strand.
GTCAAGAACGACCCATGGTGCCGCGGCGTCGTGCTGCTCGGGCTGGAGGCGCCGCAGGACGAGCTGGTCGCGGCCTTCGCCGCAACCGCCAAGGCGCCGATCGTGAAAGGCTTTGCCGTCGGTCGCACCATCTTCATCAACGCCGCCGAACAATGGCTGGCCGGCAAGATGTCGGATGACGAGGCTGTCGCCGACATGGCGTCGCGCTTCGAACAGTTGACCGAAGCGTGGCTTGCCGCGCGCGGCCGCAAGGCAGCATAAGAAAACGGCGCCAACAAAAGCCGGAGGAAACGACAAATGAGCAAGACCGTTCGCCTGACGATGGCGCAGGCTGTGACCCGCTTCCTTAGCCGCCAGATGACCGAGATCGACGGCAAGAAGGTTCAGATCTTCGGCGGCGTCTGGGCGATCTTCGGCCATGGCAACGTCGCCGGCATCGGCGAGGCGCTCTACCAGGTCCGCGACGAATTGCCGACCTTCCGCGCTCATAACGAGCAGGCGATGGCGCATGCGGCGATCGCCTATGCCAAGGCGAATTTCCGCCGCCGCTTCATGGCCGCCACCACCTCGATCGGCCCCGGCGCGCTGAACATGGTGACGGCGGCTGCCCTTGCCCATGTCAACCGGCTGCCCGTGCTGCTCCTGCCCGGCGACGTCTTCGCCAACCGCTTGCCAGACCCGGTGCTGCAGCAGGCCGAGGATTTCTCCGACGGCACGGCGAGCGTCAACGACTGCTTCCGGCCGGTGTCGCGCTATTTCGACCGCATCACCCGTCCCGAGCAGATCATTCCGGCGCTCAACCGCGCCATGCAGGTGCTGACCGACCCGGCCGAATGCGGCCCGGTGACGCTGTCGCTCTGCCAGGACGTGCAGGCCGAAGCCTATGATTATCCGGAAAGCCTGTTCGCCGAGCGCGTCTGGGTGCCGCGCCGGCTGCGCCCGGACCGCAACGAACTGGCGGCCGCGGTCGCCGCGCTGAAGGGCGCCAAGAAGCCGCTGGTGATCGCGGGCGGCGGCGTCCTCTATTCGCAGGCTTCCGGCGAACTGGCAAAGCTGGTGCAGGGCGCCGGCATTCCCGTCTGCGAGACGCAGGGCGGCAAATCCTCGCTGCCCGACGATCATCCGCTCAACATGGCGGCTGTCGGCGTCACCGGCACGTCGGCCGCCAACCGGCTGGCCGAGGAGGCCGATGTCGTGCTTGCCGTCGGCACGCGGCTGCAGGATTTCACCACCGGCTCCTGGGCGCTGTTCAAGAATGCCGGCCGCACCATCATCGGCTTGAACAGCCAGGTCTTCGACGCCGGCAAGCACTGGGCGCTGCCGCTGGTCGCCGATGCGGCCGAAGGGCTTTCCGAACTGGCCGCCGCGCTGAAAGGCTGGAAGGCGCCAAGCGCCTGGACCGATAATGCCTTGAAGGGCAAGAAGGATTGGCAGGCCGCCGCCGCCAAGGTGACGGCCTCGACCAATGCCGCCTATCCGTCGGACGCGCAGGTCATTGGCGCCGTGCAGCGCGCCATGGGCTCGGGCGTCACGCTGCTGCATGCCGCCGGCGGTCTTCCCGGCGAATTGCACAAGCTCTGGCAGGCCGGCGCGCCCGGTTCTTATCACGCCGAATACGGATTCTCGACCATGGGCTACGAGATCGCCGGCGGTCTTGGCGCCAAGATGGCCAAGCCCGATCAGGAGGTCGTCGTGATGATCGGCGACGGCTCCTACCTGATGCTCAATTCCGAGATCGCAACCTCGGTGATGCTTGGCCTGAAGCTCACCATCGTGCTGCTCGACAACCGCGGCTATGGCTGCATCAACCGGCTGCAGATGGCGACCGGCGGCGCCAACTTCAACAATCTCTTGAAGGACTCGCGCCACGAGGTGCTGCCCGACGTCGACTTCGCCGCCCATGCGGCGAGCCTCGGCGCCGTGGCCGAGAAGGTGGCCTCGATCGCCGAACTGGAGACGGCGCTCGCCAAGGCGAAGAGCAACGACAAGACGACGGTGCTGGTCATCGACACCGATCCGCTGGTCTCGACCGAGGCCGGCGGCCATTGGTGGGATGTCGCGGTGCCGGAAGTCTCGGCGCGGCGAGAGGTCAATGCCGCGCGCAAGAAATACGAGGAAGCCGTGGGCGGCCGCCAAGGCTGATCCGACGCTGATCCGGCGCAACGAATCGATAGTGGAGTGAAGACTTGAAAGCCAAACTGGGCATGTCCCCCATCGCGTGGTGGAACGATGATCTCGTGGAACTGAGCGATGACGTGTCGCTGGAGGAATGCCTGCGCCAGTCGCGTTCGGCCGGCTTCACCGGCATGGAGAAAGGCCGCCGCTTCCCCGAAGATCCGAAGGCGATGCTGCCGATCCTGAAGGCCGCCGACGTCACGCTCTGCGGCGGCTGGTTCTCGGGCACGTTGGTCAAAGAGGACCTCGCCACGAACAAGGACCGCATCCAGCCGATGATCGAGCTGTTCAAGGCGGTCGACGCGCCCTGCATCGTCTATGGCGAGGTCGGCCGTTCGATCCAGGGCGACCGCTCCAAGCCGCTCGCCACCAAGCCGAAGCTGACCGGCGACGAGATGAAGGCCTATGGCCGCCGCGTCACCGAATTCGGCGAATGGTGCGCGGAACAGGGCATGCCGCTCTCCTACCACCACCATATGGCGGCGGTGGTCGAGACCGAGCCGGAGCTCGATTCCTTCATGCACCATTCCGGCGAAGGCATTCCGCTTCTTCTCGATGCCGGCCATCTTGCCTTTGCCGGCGGCGATGTGCTGCGCGCCATCGATAACCACCACAAGCGCATCAACCATGTCCATGTGAAGGATGTGCGCATGGGCGTCATCGACGGGCTCGACCGCTCAAAACAGTCCTTCCTCGATGCCGTGGCGCTCGGGGCCTTCACCGTGCCGGGCGACGGCTCGCTCGATTTCGGCGCCATCGTCCAGCGTTTCGCCGATTATGGCTACGAGGGCTGGTTCGTCGTCGAGGCCGAGCAGGATCCGAAAAAGAACCCGCCGCTGAAGATGGCTCAGGTCGGCCACAAGGAGCTGATGCGGGTGATGACGGCCGCCGGCTACACGGTCGAGACGCAAGGGTTCCCGGCCTGAGCGGTGGATTAGTCGTGGCGCCCGGTTTATCTCACGCGCTTAATGCATGTCGCCCAAAAGTGATCTCGGTTTTGGGAGAACGACATGCATAAAAACAAGGACCTAAAGCGCGTCGCCTGACTCCGTTTCAACGCGACGCGCGTTAGGCAACTCACGGATGGCGCGATGAAAGACCACGAGCACCCCTTCTTCAAGCCGCTGTGGCGGCGCATCGCCATCGTTGCCGTCTGCCTGATCTGGTCGGTGATCGAGTTCGCTTCCGGCACGCCGTTCTGGGGCGTCATCGCGCTCGGCTTCGCCGGTTATGCGGTGTGGCAGTTTTTCTATCTCTACAAGCCGGCCGAGGAGAAGCCCCCGGTCGAGCCTAAGGAATGAACGGTCGATGGGGCGGAGGTCCTTACTGTTCGGATGTTGCTTGCGCAGAGGATCGCAAGCGTCGGCGGCTAGCCGCAACGCCTCTCGCTTCGTCATCCTAGGGCGGAGCAAGGAGCGTAGCGACGCGGCGCAGACCCTAGGATCCATGCCATGGCTTCGACGTGTTGCAACGGTGCAGAATTCCGCTCCGCTGAGCCCTTCGACTGAGGTAACGGCATGGATCCTAGGGTCTTCGCAACGGAGCTTCGCTCCTGCTCCGCCCTAGGATGACGAAGTGACGGGCCTTTCGGCCAATCTCGAAGGTCCGCGACCTCCAGTAAACGGCACTCTCGAGTCCGCCCGCTTGAGCCAATGGAATAGGAGAGACAAAAATGTCGAAACTGCTCGTCAAGGCCGACAAGGGCCATGGCCACGTTGCTCACGTCACCCCGCAGAGCGCCGGCTGGACCTATGTCGGTTTCGATCTGCATCGGCTCAAAGCAGGCGCGACGGCGTCGGGCAAGAGCGGCGACCGCGAGGTCTGCCTGGTCTTCGTCACCGGCAAGGGCAAGGCGTCCGCCGGCGGCCAGGATCTCGGCCTGCTCGGCGGGCGCATGACGCCCTTCGAAGGCAAGCCCTGGTCGGTCTATGTGCCGCAAGGCGCCGACTGGTCGGTGACGGCCGATACCGAGCTGGAGCTTGCCGTCTGTTCCGCACCCGGTCTGGGTGGCGGCCTGCCGGTTCGCGTCATCGGCCCCGACGATCTCGGCCAGGAGGTACGTGGCAAGGGCACCAACACGCGCTACGTCACCAACATCCTGCCCGAGGGCAAGCCGGCGGATTCGCTGCTGGTGGTCGAGGTCATCACGCCGGGCGGCCACACCTCCAGCTACCCGCCGCACAAGCACGACCAGGACAATCTGCCGGCGGAATCCTATCTGGAGGAGACCTATTACCACCGCCTCAACCCGCCGCAGGGTTTTGCCTTCCAGCGAGTCTATACCGACGCCGATCGCAACGGGGTGCGCGAGCTGGACGAGGCGATGGCGATCGAGGATGGCGACGTCGTGCTGGTGCCGAAGGGCTATCACCCTTGCGCCGCCTGCCACGGCTACGATCTCTATTATCTCAACGTCATGGCCGGACCGAAGCGGACGTGGAAATTCCACAACGCCGCCGAGCATGAGTGGCTGATGAAGGCTTGAGCGTCCGAACGACATTGACGTTGGTCCAGCCCGGAAAAATCGTCGGCTAAGCACTCCGAGGCTGGACTTGCCTTCGAAAACCCATGAAAGCTTCGTCAATCCGTCATGGAAATCACCTATGGCAGCGGGTCTGACACATGTCGCCGCAAACGCTCCGGCGTTTTTGGGACACGACTTGTCAGAAACCAGGACTTGAAGCGCGTCGCATGAACTTCCGGCGCGGCGCGCTTGACGAGGAAGACGCATGCGCTACGCCATCTACTACACACCGAGGCAGGACGAGAAGCTGGCGCGCATTGCCGCCAACTGGCTGGGTCGCGACCCGTTCGGCGCGGCGCCGCGCCCGGTCGAGGCCGTCGGCGACTTGTCGGCGGCGGAAGTGGCCTTCCACACGGCCTCTGCCCGGCGCTACGGCTTCCACGCGACGCTGAAGGCGCCGTTCCGGCTGGCGCCGGACGAATCCGAGGCTTCGCTGCGCGCCGCGCTCGACGCGTTTGCCGAGGCCACGCCGCCGGTGGTCATTCCGCGTCTCGTCCTCGGCCAGATCGACGGCTTCTTCGCGCTGGTGCCGGAAGCGCAGTTTGCGCCCCTGAACGCCTTCGCCGGCGAGGTCGTGCGTGCGTTCGATCCCTTTCGCGCCCCGCTCACCGAGGCCGAGATCGAGCGCCGCAGCCCCGATTCGCTGAAGCCGGATGAGTTCCGCAACCTCTGCCAGTGGGGCTACCCCTATGTTTTCGACACCTTCCGCTTCCACATGACGCTGTCGGGGCGCGTCGGGTCGCAGGAAAGCCCGCGTCTTCGTGCAGCGATCGACGGCCTGTTCGCCGATGTGCTGCGCCAACCCGTGCCGGTGGATGCGCTGACTTTGTTTGTCGAAAGCGAGCCCGGCGCCCCGTTCATGGTGCTGTCCCACCATGCGCTCGGCCGTGGCCCGGCCCGCAAGACCGCATGATTTGATCGACCGCCGTTTGAAGGACCGTCCGAGATGACCGCCGAAACAATCCTCACCAATGCCCGCATCGTGCTGCCCGACGAGATCGTCGAGGGCTCGCTGCTGCTGCGCGACGGCCTGATCGCCGCCGTCGAACCGGGCGCTGCCCGCGCCGGCGAGGACATGGGCGGCGACTACATCATCCCTGGCCTCGTCGAGTTGCACACCGACCACCTCGAAGGCCACTACGCGCCGCGCCCGAAAGTGCGCTGGAACCCGATCGCCGCGGTGCTTGCCCATGACGCACAGGTCGCGACCGCCGGCATCACCACCGTACTCGACGCACTTCGCGTCGGCATGGACGAGGACGCCGAACTGACCTCGGCCGACATCCGCAAGCTCGCCGACGCCATCGAGGACAGCGTGCGCGAGGATAGGCTCAGGGCCGATCACTTCATCCACCTGCGCTGCGAGGTCTCGGCGCCGGATTGCCTGAAGGCCTTCGCCAATTTCGAGACCGACGAGCGGGTCAAGCTTGCCTCGCTGATGGACCACGCGCCGGGGCAGCGCCAGTTCGTCAACCTCGAGACCTATGCCTACTACTACCAGCGCAAGCTCAAGCTGACGGATCAGGATTTCAAGAAATTCTGCGACAAGCGAATGGCCGAATCGGCGCGCAATTCCGGCCCGAACCGCGTCTTCATCGCGGCCGCCTGCCACGAGCGCGGCATCGTGCTGGCGAGCCATGACGATGCCACCACCGGCCATGTCGATGAAGCGATCGAGCAGGGCGTGCGTGTCGCCGAATTCCCGACGACGGAAGAAGCGGCCAAGGCCTCCAAGGCGGCGGGCCTCGGCGTGCTGATGGGCGCACCCAACGTCATGCGCGGCGCTTCGCATTCCGGCAACGTCTCGGCGCGCACGCTCGCCGCCGACGGCCTGCTCGACATATTGTCGTCCGACTATATCCCCTTCAGCCTGATCCAGTCGGCCTTCTTCCTCGGCGGAGTCGTCGAGGGCATCACGCTGCCGCAGGCCGTCGCCATGGTGTCGAAGAACCCGGCCGAGGCGGTCGGCCTGACCGATCGCGGCGTCATCGCGCCTGGACGCCGCGCCGATCTGGTACGCGTGCGCGTCGACGACCATGTGCCGGTCGTGCGCACGGTGTGGCGCGAGGGTCGTCGGGTCGCATGATGGTCTCAGCGCTGATCGAACGCGAACTGGCTGAGACCTTGCCGATCCGCAACGGCGTCTTCGTCGCCGTCGTTGGCCCGAGCGGCGCCGGCAAGGATACGGTGATCGGCTACGCCAGGCAGCGCTTTGCTGGCGAGACGCGGCTGGAATTCGTCCGCCGCGTCATCACACGGCCGAGCGACGCCGCCAGCGAGGACCACGACACGCTGGCCGACGCGGCTTTCGCCGAAGCGGAAGCCGACGGTGCCTTCTCGCTCTGCTGGGACGCGCACGGCCTGCGCTATGGCCTGCCGGCCGATGTCGACTGGGCGGTAGCGAACGGCCATGTCGCCGTTGCCAATGTCTCGCGTGGTGTGATCCCGGCCTTGCGCGAGCGCTACGCCAACCTCGCCGTGGTCGAGATCACCGCGAGGCCGGAAATCCTCGCCGAACGGCTGGCCGCGCGCGGCCGTGAATCGCGCGGCGAGGTGCTGGCGCGACTGGCGCGCAGCACAAGCGTGCAATTGTCGGGGCCGGACGTGACGTCGATCGACAACAGCGGCGACAAGCAAATCGCCGGCGATCGCTTTGCCGAGGTGCTGCGCAAGGCGATGGCGTTCTCCGATCTGTCGGACATGATCTAACGCGACGTCGTCATCCACGGGCGGAGCGCCGCGAAGCGGTGCGCAGACCCGAGGATCCATGCCGTTACCTCGATCGTAGGGTGCAGCGGTGCAGAATTCTGTACCGTCGCAACGCCTTAACGTCACGGAATGGATCCTCGGGTCTGCGCTGCGTCGCTACGCTCCTTGCTCCGCCCGTGGATGACGAAGCGAAGGGCAGCGCTTCACTTGTTGAAGTTGGCGATGAATTGCTTGAACTGCGGCGTCGGCGGTTTGGCGAACATTTCCTTCGGCTCGCCGACCGAATCCACCTCGCCCTTGTGCAGGAACATCACCTTGCTCGACACGTCGCGGGCAAAGCCCATTTCGTGCGTCACCACCAGCATGGTGCGGCCTTCTTCGGCGAGCGAGCGCATGACGCGCAGCACCTCGCCGACCAGTTCGGGGTCGAGCGCGGATGTCGGCTCGTCGAACAGCATCACCTTGGGGTTCATCGCCAGCGCCCGCGCGATCGCGGCGCGTTGCTGCTGGCCGCCCGACATATGCGGCGGATAATAGTTGCGCCGCTCCCATATCCCGACGCGCTTCAGCAGCGCCTCGGCCTGTTCCAGGCATTCGGCCCGCGGGCGCTTCAAGACATGCGTCGGCGCCGCGACCAGGTTTTCCAGCACCGTCATGTGCGACCACAGATTGAAGCTCTGGAAAACCATGGCGAGGTTGGCGCGGATGCGTTCCACCTGGCGGATATCGGCCGGCGCTTGATGACCGTCGCGGCTCTGCTTCATCTTGATGAGCTCGCCGTCCACCCGCACCTCGCCGGAGTCCGGCATCTCCAGCAGGTTGATGCAGCGCAGCATCGTGCTCTTGCCCGAGCCGGAGGAGCCGAGGATCGAAATGACATCGCCCTTATGCGCTTCGAGCGAAATGCCCTTGAGCACTTCATGATCGCCGAAACACTTGCGCAGCTCCTTGACGCTGATCGCGGACGCCTCATTGGAGGATGACGCTGCGTTCGCGGCAGCGGCAGGATTTGCCGACATCACAACACCTCCGGTACGGGCTTGATTTGCTGGCTTTGCTCAGGCGGGGGACGCAGATGCGGCGAAAGCCGGTATTCGACCCAGGCGAACAGCCGGGCGATCGACAGGTTGAGCAGCAGGTAGATCACACCGGCGCAGGTCAGCACCTCGATCGGCCGGAACGTATCGTGCTGGATCTTCTGCGCCGTCCCCATCATCTCCATGATCGTCACCACGGAGGCGAGCGCTGTCGCCTTGGTCATCAGGATGATCTCGGTCGAATAGGCCGGCAAGGCGAGCCTGAGCGCAATCGGCAGCGTGACCAGGCGAAAGCGCGTGAAGGCCGGCATGCCGAACGCCTTGGCCGCCTCGATCTGGCCGACCGGCACCGCCCGCAGCGCACCGCGGAAAATCTCGCTCTCATAGGCGGCAGTGTTCAAGGCCATGGCCACGATCGTGCAATACATCGGATCGCGCAGGACCGGCCACAGGATCGGGCTGTGGCGGACGAAATCGAACTGGGAGAGCCCGAAATAGATCAGATAGAGCTGCACCAGCAGCGGCGAGCCGCGGAAGATAAAGACATAGGCGCGGGTGAAATACTCGCCCAGCTTGTAGCCCGACGCCCTCAACCAGGTCAGACCGGTGGCGATGACGAGCCCGAAGGCGATACCGAAAAACCAGATCTCAAGCGTCAGCGGCAGTGCCTTCAGCACGCTCCACATGGTCGAAAGGTAGAAGTCGAAATCCACCGCCACCTCTTATTTCGGACGCGTGAAGCTGCGTGAGGTGTAACGCTCGGCCTTTTCGAAGATCGGCGTCGAGATCGACGTCATCACCAGATAGAGGATGCCGGCGAGCGTGTAGAAAAGCAGCGAATGATGCGTCGAGCGCGCCGCCTTGTTTGCGGTGAGCATCAGTTCGGCGACGCCAGTGACCGAGATCAGCGCCGAATCCTTGATGGTCAATTGCCAGACATTGCCGAGCCCTGGCACCGCGAGCCGCAACACCTGCGGCACGATGACGAGGCGAAACCGCAGCCAGGCCGACATGCCGTAGGCGCGCGCCGCCTCCAGCTCGCCGCGTTGGATCGCCAGGAACGATCCGCGAAAGACCTCGGCCTGATAGGCGCCCGAAATGATGCCGACCGCGAGCACGCCGCCGAGGAAGCTCGGCATGTTCAGGATGTCGGTCGAGCCGATCGATCCGGTAGAGCGCGCCACGCCGGTCAGCACCTGCGTGCCGCCATAGTAGAACAGGTAGATGATCAGGAGTTCCGGCTCGCCGCGGAACACGGTCGTGTAGCTTTCGCCGATGAACCGCAGCCCGCCGCGCTGCGAAAGCTTGGCCGCCGCCACCATTGAGCCCAGCATCGCCCCGATCAGCATCGACACCACGGTGACGGCGAGCGTCCAGCCAATGCCCCACAGCAGTTGCACGCCCCAGCCGGCCGCCAACAGCTCATAGGCCGTTGCAAACTGAGCCTGCAGATCGCTGAGAAACTCCACGTACGCCTCCCTCTCGGCGCCGGTTGTTCATCTCCATGCAAAAACGGGAGCAGCCTGGCTGCTCCCGTTGGGACATTACTTGGTAATGTCGATCTTGAACCATTGCAGGCTGTATTTCGACACCGAGCCGTCGTCGATCGCGGCCTTGAGCGCCTTGTTGTAGATGTCCTGCAGGTCCTTGTCGGTCTTGCGGAAAGCCGCGCCGATGCCAGGTCCGAGGATCGGGCCGCCCTTGAACTGCGGCCCGACGAATTCCAGGTCCTTGGCGTCCGGCTTGGCCAGCGTGCCGAGGAAATAGGTGGTGTCGGCGAAGGCGACGTCGATGCGGCCGGCCATTAGGTCGAGGTCGTGTTCGTCGGTGGTCTTGTACTCATGGACGTTGGCGACGTCCTTCAGATATTTGTCGGCGAAGGTCGCCTCGGTGGTCGACACCTGCAGGCCGACATTCTTGCCGGTGAGCTCCTTGCGCAGCGTGTCGAGCGCCGCCTTGGATTCGGCGTCGTCCTTCGACAGGTCGATCATCTTGCCGCTGTTGGAAAGGTTAGCCAGCGGGCCGTTCTTGTCGGCCAGGAATGCCACCGGCGAGGAGGCATAGGGGATCGAGAAGTCGATGGTCTTCATACGCTCTTCGGTAATCGACATGCCGTCCATGACGATGTCGAACTTGCCGGCGGTGAGGCCCGGAATGACGCCGTCCCAATCCTGCGCCACGATGCTGCATTCGAGCTTGGCGCGGGCGCAGACGTCGTTGAGGATGTCCACCTCGAAGCCGACGATCTTGCCGCTGGCGTCGGTCTGGTTCCACGGGGCGTAGGAGCCCTCCATAGCGACGGTGACCGTCTTCCAGTCCTTGGCCATCGCCGGGGTTGAACAGGTCAGTGCCAGCGCGGCAAGCGCGATCCAGCGTGATGATGTCACGGCAAGTCTCCCATTTTTTGTTCTTGGAACCCTCATTTGTTAATTGCTTAGCCCAGCCCCTATTCTGCGACAAGCGCTGTTTTCCGCATCACGCGTTGTTGCTGTTGGCTGCAAATCCGGAGCTTGGCCGGCGGCCATCCCGCGAGCATCGATCCAATCAGAACCGTGGGCGGAAGGGCGAAGCTACTCCGCCGGCGCGCCGGCGACGTTCTGGCGCGTCGCCTCCATCATCCGGCGCCGGGCGCGGAAGACGCCCCATTGCTGGTCGACCAGCACGCCGATCAGGATCACGCCGCCCATCACCGCGAAGTTGAGCGAGGACGGGATGCCGAGCAGATTGACCAGGTTCTGCAGCTCCTGCAGCAGCACCGTGCCGAGCAGCACGCCGATCAGCGAGCCCTCGCCGCCGCGCAGCGAAAAGCCGCCGAGCACGGCCGCGGCGATCGCATAGAGCTCGTAGAATTGGCCATGGCTGGCCGGCGAGATGGAGCGCGTGTACATGGCGAAATAGATCGCCGACAGCGCCGTCAGCACGCCGCAGATGACATAGGCAGAGGTCACCACCCGGCCGGTGCGGATGCCCGAATATTTAGCCGCCTCCTCGTTCTTGCCGATGGCGTAGAGATAGCGGCCGAACACCGAACGGTGCAGCACCACCCACATGACGATGGCAATCACGATCAGCGCGATGAAGCTGTTCGGCACGCCCCAGCTGCGGCCGGCGGTCAGGAATTCGAGATCGGGAAAATTCTGGCCGAACGCGAAGCCCGCCGTGCCGTCGGCGGTATAGAAGCGCGCCACGCCGCGATAGATCAGCAAGCCGCACAGCGTCACCACGAAGGGCTGCAGCTTCAGTTTCGTGATCAGCCAGCCATGCGCCAGGCCGATGATGGCGCCGAGCAGGATGATCAGCACGAAGGCGACCGGCCAGTCCATGCCGCGCACGGCGATGAAGTCGATGAACAGCGTGCCGAGCAGCGCGATCAGCGATCCGACCGACAATTCGATGCCGCCGGTGATGATGACGAAGGCCTGGCCGATCGAGAGGATCCCGAACAGGCCGATCAGGTTCGAGGTGTTGGCAAGGTTGATCGGCAACAGGAAGCGCGGGTTGATGGCGGTCACCACCGCGCCGACCACAAGGATCAGGATCAGCAGGCCGAGGTCTTTCTTGCTCATTGCGCTCCTCCCGCGAGCTGCAGCAGTTTCGGCTTCTTGCCGACCGCCAGCAACAGCACATTTTCCTGGCTGAATTCCTGCTTGTCGAGAATGCCGGAGATCTGCCCCTCATGCATGACCGCAATGCGGTCGGAGACGCCGATCACCTCTTCCATGTCGCTGGAGATCATCAGCACCGCGACGCCGGCGTCGGCCAGCGCCCGCATCAGCCCGTAGATCTCCGCCTTGGCGCCGATATCGATGCCGCGCGTCGGCTCGTCGAGGATCATCACCTTCGGGTTCATCGCCAGCCATTTGGCGAGAACCACTTTCTGCTGGTTGCCGCCCGACAGCGTGCCGGTGCGCGTCAGCACCGACGGCGCCTTGATGCCGAGGTTCTTCTTCTGCTTTTCGGCGGTGGCGAGCTCGGCATTGGTCGAGACCAGCGTGCGCCTGGCATGCGCCGGCAGATTGGGCAGCGAAATGTTCTGTGCGATCGAAAGATCGAGCAGGATGCCGGTGAGCTTGCGGTCTTCCGGCACCAGGAAAATGCCGTTCGCCACCGCATCGGCGGCTGATGCGACATTGAGCGACTTGCCCTCCAGCGCGACTGCGCCGGCGAGCCGCTCGTCGATGCCGAACAGCACGCGCGCCAGTTCGGTGCGGCCGGAGCCGACCAGCCCGGCGAGGCCGAGGATCTCGCCGCGGCGCAATTCCAGGCTGACCGGACGGTCGGGATAGGTGCTGGTGCGGATCGCGTCAGCCGACAGCGCCACTGCGCCCGGCGCACGCGCCGCCTCGCCGGCCTTCTCGCGCTCCTTCAGCATGCGGCCGATCATCAGCCGCACCATCTCGTCGTGGTTGATCTGGCTCTTCGCCAGCGTCCCAGCAAGCGTGCCGTCGCGCAGCACCACGACGCGGTCGGCGACGCGCTCGACCTCGTGCAGGCGGTGCGAGATGAAGATGACGCTGATGCCTTCCGCCTTCAGCCCCTTGATGACGTCGAGCAGCTTTTCGGTCTCGGCCATCGGCAGGCTGGAGGTCGGCTCGTCGAGGATCACCAGCCGCGCCCGGATCGACAGCGCCTTGGCGATCTCGACCATCTGCTGCTGCGCCAGCGACAGCGAAGCGACCGGTGTGTCGGCGGAGAAATTGGCGCCGACCCGCTTCAACAGCGGCGCCACCATCTCGCGCAGCCTGGCGCGGTCGACCAGCTTCAGCGGCCCGGCTCTGAGCGGCTCGCGGCCGAAGAAGATGTTGGCGGCGACGTCGAGATTTTCGAAGAGATTGAGTTCCTGGTGCACGAAGGCGATGCCGGAGCCGATGCTCTGCTCGACGGTCAGCCCGTCATGCGCGGTGCCGTCCACCTTGACGGTGCCGCTGTCCGGCCGCGTCACGCCACCGAGGATCTTCATCAAGGTGGATTTGCCGGCGCCGTTCTCGCCGACAAGGCCGATGACCTCGCCGGGATGCACCTCCATGGAGAACCTGTCCAGCGCCACGACGCCCGGATAGGTCTTGCGCACGGCCTCAAGGCTGAGGAACGGAGCGGTGGTCGATTGTGTGGTGTCGGTAGGGGTCATCACGCCTGACGCAGCCGGTGGGCTACAGACTGACGGGCCTTGGCAGGCCCGTCAATACGAACGCCGGCTCAAGGCGAACCTTGAGCCGGCGCAGTGGTTGAACGATCAGTTACCCGCCATCGCCTTGAGGTTGGCGGCATAGGCGTCAACGTCATCCTTGCCGATGATCTTGGTCGGGATGATGATCAGGCCGTTGGCCGGGATGCCCGACTTGTCGCCCTTGAGATAGGCGGCCATCAGCTTCATGCCTTGATAGGCCCATTCGAAGGGCTGCTGCACGACGGTCGCCGCGACGGTGCCTTCCTTGACGCCGCCCAGCGTGATCGGATCGTCGTCGAAGCCGACGACGGTGATCTGGCCGAGCTTGCCGGCGTCGCGCAGCGCTTCATAGATGCGCGGCGTGTTGTAGGAGTAGAAGCCGACCATGCAGGTGATATCGGGGCTGGCGACCAGCGCGTCCTCGACATTCTTCTTGGCGCGCGCCTGGTCGATATCGTCGCCGCGCACGTCGACCAGCTCGATCTTGCTGCCGGCGAGCCCGTCCTTCATGCCTTGGATGCGCTCCTTGGCGTTGTCGGCGCCGAGCAGGCCGACGAAGCCGAGGCACTTGCCGCCGTTCGGCATCGCCTTTTTGGCGATCTCGGCCGCCTGCTTGCCGGCATCGACGTTGGACGAGCCGATATAGGCGACGCGCTTGGTCTGCGGCGCATCCGAGTCGGTGGTGAACAGCGCTGTCTCAGAGGCGATCTTGTTCAGGCCGTCCGTCGAGGTCTTCGGGTCGACGGCGGACACCATGATGCCCTTGACGCCGGCGGTCACCAGATCGTCCATCAGCCGCTGCTGGATGGCGACCGACGACTGCTCCGGATATTTGAGCTCGAGCGTGTAGTCGGGCAACTCCCCTTGCGCCTTCTTCACGCCGGCTTCCGCCGCCTTCCAGAAGTCGGACGCGCCGTTGACGACGAAGGCCAGCGTCGGCTTGTCGTCCGCGCGGGTAACCGCCGTGGCCGCAAGCCCGACAAGCAGGGCCGCCGCGGCGACCGATGCGTTACGGATCACAGATTTCATATTCAACCTCCCTTTTGAAACTCACCGATAGTCTCTCCCGCGGTCCGGATACCCTCCTCCTCAAGGGTGTAGCCCAAAGGCCCGCCGACTTAAGAACGGTGCCAATCCGGCCGCGATCGAAACACTAGACACTGATCTGACGTTCGTAAATAGTCCGATTTGTCTGACATTTTCGTGAGATGGACGCAGGCCTTGACCGGCGGCGTCGCCGCAGGGTCGGTCGAGCGTCCTTCACGCTTTGCCGACGCCAATCCGAAGCCGGACGGCGACGACGAGTTGACACTAGAATGCCTACGTCTATTAGTAAAGAGTATTAGTTATACGGCTGGAACGCGCGCTTTTGCAGCGGAGGAGACGTTGGTCGCGAGGCGCGCCGGGGAGTGAGGAGAGCGATGGCGGCAAGCCTTGCCGCTGCCTGTAAATCGAGGAAATTGTCAGCTTTGCTGACCTTGTTTGGCTGATTTTGCCGCGATCACGTGCGATCGGCATGTTGCATGTCGCGCGTGCTAATATAGATTAGCAGTGTGCGTCCGATAAACGCATAAAACCTCTACGATCTTGCCGTTGCCGGCGGCCTTCGCTTCGGAGTCGCCGGGTTTGGGAAACGACCATGAGTGAACCGACGGAACTGCGCGATCCTTCAGCCGCCTCCAGGCGCCGCAAGCCGTCCGCCAAGCCCAAGGGCCGCGTCACCATGACCGACATCGCGCGCGCGGCGGGCTGCTCGCAGGCGACGGTCTCCTTCGTGCTCAACAATTCGCCGGGTATCCGGCTGTCGCAGCAGACCCGCGACCGCGTTATCGAGGCGGCCAGGGCGCTGGGTTATTCGCCGCCGGTTTTCTCGGCGCTGCGGCCGCCGGTCACGCCGTTCGAGGGCCTGGACGGCGTGATCGGATTCGCCGTCGACCAGCTTGCCACCAGCCCCGAAGCCGTTGTCGCCATCGAAGGCGCACGCCAGGCCTCGTGGAACGCCGGCAATGTGCTTCTGGTGGCGCAGACTATGGGTGACGCTCTAATGGAGCCGCGCGCTATTGCGGCGCTGACGCGGCGCGGCATCTCGGCGCTGATCTACATGACCATCTTCACCCGCGAGATCGCGGCGCCGGAATTCCTCTACAGCCTCGACATCCCGGTCATCCTGCTCAACTGCTATACGGCGGATTACGCTTTCCCCGCCGTGGTGCCCTCCGAGATCGCCGGCGGCCAGAGCGCGACCAGGCATCTGATCGCCCACGGCCACCGCCGCATCGGCACCATCACCGGCGAGCCGTGGATGCAGGCAGCGCAGGACAGGCTCAAGGGCTATCGCCGCGCCTTGGCCACCGCCGACATCCCCTTCGATCCCGAACTGGTCGTCGAGGGCGACTGGTCGGCCAGCGCCGGCTATGCCGCGACCGTCAAGCTGCTGGCGCTCAAGGATAAGCCCACCGCCATCTTCTGCCAGAACGACCGCACGGCGATCGGCTGCTACGAGGCGCTGAAGGAGGCGGGCCTGCATATCCCTGAGGATATCTCCGTCGTCGGCTATGACGACGAGGAGATCGCCCGCCACCTCTTCCCGCCGCTGACGACATCGATCCTGCCGCATCTCGCCATGGGCCAATGGGCGATCGAGCAGCTTGAGACTCCGCCCGTCCCCGGCCGCGGCCGCTATCCCATCACCAAGCTGGAATGCCCGCTGGTGGAAAGGGAGAGCGTGGCAAGGGTTCGGGATCGGGGCGCAGCGGGGTAGAATCCCGCAAGATTGTTCCTCGTCTTTGCGGTATAGACGTGGAGCTATACTGCCATCGAATTTGACGAGGGATGATTGCTATGACGGATGTGCGCAGCAATCGCGATAGGTTGGACAGCGCCCGCAACAAGGCGAAGGAAGCCATTCTCGATCAGCGAGCCTTCTTTCTGGATGCCGACGGGCATCAGAAATTTCTCGATTTGCTCGATGCCCTGAATCCGCCCTCCGGGGAGCTCCGAGCGCGCATGGCGCGCAAGCCTGTGTGGGAGCGCTGACGCACCAGAAGACGGGCGAAGGCGCGGAGTCCGCCCCTTATCCACCCACCATCAGCTTCACCACCTCGTCGTGATTGGTCTCTGCGATCTTGCGCTCGCCGGCCTGCACGCCGCGCCGCAGCACCACGATGCGGTCGGAGACGGCGAAGATGTCCTGCAGATTGTGCGAGATGAAGATCACGCCGCGGCCTTGCGCCTTGAGCTGGTGGATGAGCGAGATCACCTTGCGCTGCTCCGGCACGCCGAGTGCCGCGGTCGGCTCGTCCATGATCAGGATCTGCGCGTCCCAGTAGACGGCGCGGCCGATGGCGACGGCCTGGCGCTGGCCGCCGGAGAAATTGCTCACCGGCGCCTCCAGCCGGCTGACATGGAAATCCAGCCGGCTCATCGTCTCCTTGGCCGCCACGGCCATCTTCTTGCGGTCGAGCACCGGCAGGAAGCCGAAGGCTTTGCGCATCGGCTCGCGGCCGAGGAAGATGTTGGCGCCGATCGACAGATTGTCGGCGAGCGCGAGGTCCTGGTAGATCGTCTCGATGCCTTTTTCGCGCGCTTCCTGCGGCGTCGAAAAGCTCACCGGCTGGCCCCGCAGCAGGATCTCTCCGCCGGTCGGCTGGTAAACGCCCGAAATCGCCTTGATCAGCGTCGTCTTGCCGGCGCCGTTGTCGCCGGCCAGCGCCACCACTTCGCCGGGGCGCACGACCATGGAGAAGTCGTTGAGCGCGCGCACCGCGCCGAAATGCTTGGAGAGGTTGCGGACTTCGAGAAGGGGTGCGGCGCTATTCATCCTGACGAGCTCCACTGAACCGGCGCTGCGCCTGGTCGATAAGGACGGAAATGATGATGACGACGCCGACGGCGATGAACTGCCAGAACGGCTCGACATTGACGAAGACCAGCCCGTACTGGATGACCGCGATGACCAGCGCGCCGGCGACGGTGCCGAAGATCGTGCCGGAGCCGCCGAACAGGCTGGCGCCGCCGATGACGACGGCCGCGACGCTGTCGAGCAAAAGCGGCTCGCCGGCCTGCGCGGCGCCCGCCGTGAAGCGCGCGGCATAGAGCGCGCCGCCGAGGCCAGCGCACATCGCCGACAGCACGTAGAGGCGAAGGATATGGTCCTTGATGTCGATGCCGGCGCGGCGCGCCGCCTGCGCATTGGCGCCGATGGCGTAATTGTGCTGGCCGAAGCGCGTCTGGCTCAGGATGTAGTGCATCACGATGACGAAGATCGCGGTGATGATGACGAGATAGGGCACACGGAAGAGCAGGCCGTTGCCGAGCGCCGCGAACCAGGAATTCTGCACCGGCACGGTGGTGCCGCCGGCGAGCAGGTAAGCCGTGCCGCGCGCGACGCCGAACATGCCGAGCGTGCCGATGAAGGGCGGCACCCTGAGGCGCGAGATCAGAAGCCCGTTGATGACGCCGGGCACGCCGGCGACGATCACCGCCGCGAGAATTCCCGCAAGCATCGCCAATGGCAGCGGGATCGCCGCGCCCGCCATGTTGGTGGCATGGGCGGCGACGACGGCGGCAAGTCCCATGATGAAGCCGAGCGACAGGTCGATGCCGCCCGAGATGATGACGAAGGTCTGCCCGGTCGCCAAGAGCAGCGGCGCAACGGCGAAGATCGCGATCGATTGCAGGTTGAACGGATTGAGCACGAAGGTGGCGCCGAAGGCCATGCGCGACCACACTTCGAAGCAGATGATCAGGCCGGCGAGGAACAGCCAGGCCCGCCCCTCGGCGATGCGCCGGACCCAGCTTCTTGCCGCGTCGCCATGGTCCGCCTGAGGGGCGACATGCTTTTCGGCCTGTTGTGCCGGTGATGTTGAGGTCATGAATGCTCCGCCGCGCGGCTTGCTTCGACAAAAGGCCTGGTCCCGGCGGGACCTAGGCGTCGATCTCCTCCCGGCCGGCCGGGAGGAGATGAATGCGTCCCGACTTACTCGGAGTAGAGGTACTTCGAGATGTTCGGATCGGCGATGTTGGACTTGTCCATGATGGTGAAGCCGGTGCCGATGGAGACAGGGATCGAATTCCCGGTCAGATGGGCATAGGCCGAAACGACGCCGTAGTAGCCGATTTCGGCCGGATGCTGCGCGATCGCCACGTCGACCAGGCCGGTGTTGATGTTGTCGACGATGCTGGTCGGCGCATCGAAGGCGACCACCTTGACGGTGCCGGTCTGTCCCGCCTGCTTGACGCCGTTGGCGGCACCCAGCGCCGAGAACAGATTGGCGCCGAACACGCCGACGAGGTCGGAATTGCGTGCGAACACCGCCTGCAACTGCGAGGCCGCCTTGTTGGCGTCATTGTCATTGAACTGGGTCTCGAGCACCGTGATGCCCGGATGCTTGGCCATCTCCTGCTTGAAGCCTTGCTCGCGCTGGTCGGTGGTCGAAATGCCGGGCTTGACGTTGGACACATAGACCTTGCCCTTGTCGCCCACCGCCTTGGCAAGCGCCCGCGCGGCGATCTCGCCGCCGAGCACGTTGTCGGAGGCGATGTAGGAAAGCGGGAAGTCGGCATCGCCGGCGCCGGTCTGGTAGCTGCCGGTGCCGATGAAGGTGTCGACGGTGATGACCGGGATGCCGGCGTCATTGGCCTTGCGCAGCGGCTCGACCAACTGCGCCTTGTCGGTCGGCGCGATCAGGATGGCGTCCGGCTTCTTGGCGATGACGGCGTCGAGCACCGGCACCTGGGTCACCGGATTGAATTCAGGCGCGCCCTGGAAGACCAGGTTGACGCCGAGTGCGTCGGCCGCCGCCTGGGCGCCCTTGCGCATGGTGATGTAGAAGCCGTCGGTGGTCAGGCCCGGGATCAGCGCGATGGTGTATTTCTTGTCTTGCGCATGGGCGGGCGCCGTCAGCGCCGAGGCCGAAATGGCGAGCGCCGCGAACGCGGCAAAAATCTTCCTCATGAACTCCTCCTCACGGATATTTGCAGATGCTGTTGATACTGATGGCCGTCGCGCCGTTCGGGAAACGACCGGCGGCCGGGAAATCTGTTTCGTCTGCGGGCGGCCTTCCTCCCAAGCGCCCCGGTCGTTAGCTCAGCCAGCCGAAATTGACCGTACCGATTTCGGCGGTTCCGTCACCTTACCTCCGCAAGGCATCGGAAATCCGCGCCCCCCGGGGCGTTTCCGCGCCGGGTTCGCAAAGTTGTAACACTTTGCTGAAAAAAATTGCAAGTCGGTCTTGGCGGATTGAATCGCAGCGATTTCCAGATTGGACGTCATCTTTCCTGCTCCGCAAAACCCGCGGGCAGACTATCGCCCCAACGCGTTCGCGGCACAACGGTGATTCGCGGCCCGCGCGGCTCGGCCCGGAACGCAAAGCCGCCACGGATCTCTGACGGCTACGTCAGGCCGGCAGCGCCTCGAGGATCGCCTGCGCCGTCTTGGTGTCGGTGACCAGCGCCTTGATCAGCCCGGCGCGCGCGGCGCCGATGATGGCGCTGGCCTTCTCCGGCCCGGCGGCGACGCCGATCACCAGCCGTGTGGCCCGAAGCTGAGCCGGCGACATGGCGATCATGCGGCTTTCGCCTTCCCACGCGATCAGTGCGCCGTCGGCGTCGAAATAGTGCCGAAGCACATCGCCCGCCGCATGGACCAGCGCCTGCTCGCTCGGTGTCGCGGCACTCGCCTCCGGCGCATTGATGGCATGCGGCAGGCCGACGCCGACGACCGCGACGTCGGTGCGCTCCCACAGCGCCACGGCATCGCGGATCGCCGCGTCGCCGAGGAACACCTCGCGCAATTCGCTGGAGGGCAGATAGGGCGCATGGATGAAATGCGGCGTGCCGCCGAACTCTTCCGCCGCCAGCCGCACGAATTCGTTGATCTGAAAATGCGCCGCGTGCTGCTGCATGCCGCCAGTGGCAGCGACGGTCAGCACGCCGGGAAAGCGCGGCAGGCCGGCGCGGATCACCTCGCGGATGGCGCGGCCCCAGCCGATCGCCACCACGGAGCCGGCCGTCAGCTCGGCTTGCCTCAGCAGCCCGCCGAGCGGCGCCGAAAGCGCCGTCAGCACGCCCGTCGCCGGCGTCTCGACAAGGGCCGCGTCGCGAAGCCCCAGCCGCTCCACCAGTTGCGCCGTCAGCGCCTCGGGCGTGACGATATCCAGCACCTCGATGCGCACGATGCCTTCCGCCCGCGCCCGCTGCAGAAGCCGCGAGATGGTGGCGGTGGACACGCCCAGCCGCCGCGCGATGTCGACCTGCGACATCTCCGCCTCATAGTGCAGCTTGGCGACCATATGCAGCATCGTGCGCGATGCGGTCGCGTCCTGGATGGGTGGCACAGACAGCTTGCAATTCCTTTCAGCAACGTGTTACAGGTTTGCCGGCCGACGGGAGTTATCGCCCAAATTTGCCGAACCCGCAATCTGGACAGGCTTCCCCGGCATGCTGCTTTTCTCGCGATCGGGACGCGTCGAAGCGGCGGAGCCCTGCTGCCTTCGGGCAGGCAGTTTGCCAGTTTCACGGATGGCGCGCCCGGCTGCATGGTGCGCCGAGATCGGACAGATGACCATGACCAGGATGACGACCGCGGAGTTGCGCGGCTACCAGCAGATTTGCGGCAGGGATGGCGCCATAATGGCCATCGCCTGCGACCAGCGCGGCGGCATGCGCACGCTGCTAGCCGCGGACCCGGCCGAGCAGGCCAAGATCACCAACGACATGCTTGGCGACACCAAGTCCGACATCACCAGATACCTCGCCAGCGAGGCCTCCTGCGTGCTGCTCGATCCGCTCTGCGCGGTGCCGCGCATCGTCGACGAGGGCGTGCTCAACCGCGACACAGCCCTGCTGATCGGCCTCGACGCCTCGGGCTTCGATGTCTCGCCGGAAGGCTATCGCCTGTCGCGGCTGGTTCCCGGCATCGACGCGCGCCGCGTGCGCGAGCTCGGCGGCACCGGCGGCAAGATCATGGTCTATCTCAGAGCCGACAAGCCGGAGGCGAACAGCCACAACATTGCTATCCTGAAGCAGTGCATCGCCGATTTCGCCAAGGAGGATCTCCTGCTCGTCGTCGAGTTCCTGACCTATCAGCTCGAGGGCGAAAGCGCTGAAGACTACTCTGCCAAGATCCCGTCGCTGGTCGAGGAAGGCACGCGCATCTCGCTCGACTGCGGGGCGAAGGTGCTGAAGCTTCCCTATCCCGGCACGCCGGAGGCCTGCGCCAGGATCACCGACCTTGCCGGCGAGGTGCCGTGGGCGGTGCTGTCGGCCGGCGTGAACCACGCCACCTTCCTCGGCCAGGTCGAGATCGCCATGCGCAACGGCGCTTCCGGCGTCATCGCCGGCCGCTCGCTGTGGAAGGACTGCATCTCGCTCGACCGAGACGTCCAGCGCGAGAAGCTCAAAACCGTCGCGGTTTCCCGGTT
This sequence comes from Mesorhizobium sp. CU3, assembly GCF_006442965.1. GTDB lineage: Bacteria > Pseudomonadota > Alphaproteobacteria > Rhizobiales > Rhizobiaceae > Mesorhizobium. The sequence continues at coordinate 211,922 of NZ_VFWX01000006.1, forward strand.
GCGCGAAATCCAGGCTGTAATCGGCAATTATCGCCGCAAAGCCGCCTGAGGCACGTTGATATTCAGGTGAGGCCGGTCTGCAAATGGCGGGGTCCTGCGCTTCCGGTGCTCACGTACTTCAAGTACGCTCCGCTCCGGTTCTCGGACCCCACCATTTTCGACTCGGCCTGACCTGAATCTCAGCGTGCCTCAGTGGCGGAGCGATCATCGGAGCGGGCTACCGAAGCCGCTCCAAGGCACTGGCTTTTCATAGCAGGCACGCAACCCATGCCACACAGGTCGATGGCCATAGGGATCGATATCGGCGGCACCAATCTGCGTGCCGCCCTAGTCTCGGGCTCGGGTGAAATACTCAGGCGCGTTTCCGAAAAGAGCGCTCCCGATCCGGAACTGGTGCTCGGCCGCATCGCCGAGATGGTACAGAGGCTCGATGGCCCTGACGTTGCCGCCATCGGCGTCGGCGTTCCCGGCCGCGTCGATGCAAAGCGCCGCGCTGTGCTGTCTGGTGGCTATGTCGATCTCGCCTCGGTCGCGCTGGCGCCGCGGCTGGAGGGCATGGCCGGCAAGCCGGTCGTCGTCGACAATGACTGCAACATGGCGCTGGTCGCCGAGATGGCCCTGGGCGCCGCTGTGGGCCATGGCAATGTTGTCATGTTCACCATCGGCACCGGCATCGGCGGCGCTGTCGCCGAAGGCGGCAAGATCGTGCGCGGCTCGGCCACGGCCGGGCAGCTCGGCCATATCGGCGTCGACCCCGACGGCGAGCCCTGCAAATGCGGCCGGCGCGGCTGCGTCGAGACAGTGAGTTCCGGCACTGCGCTCGGCCGTCACATCGCCCGCGCCGGCCTCGGCGCCGACATCACCGTCGAGCAGTTGCTTGTCCGCGCTGCTGCCGGCGATGCGGTGGCGGAGCGCATACTCGACGCCTGGGCAAAACCCCTGCGCTCTGCCATCGACACGGCGGTCGCCATGTTCAGCCCCGACCTTGTGCTGCTCGGCGGCGGGCTCGGCGAGGCCGCCCACAAGGCGCTTGGCCGGGCGCCCGCGCTGGCGCCCTGGTATCAGGCCCCGGTGCAGGCGGCACGGCTTGGCGACGATGCCGGCGTCATCGGTTCCGGCCTCCAGGCGCTCGCCGCCGGAACCGCATCGCCCAGGCCGGCCGGCGCCCGGCGCGCCGTGCTGGTCAACGGCATTCCCGCCTCGGGCAAAAGCACTGTATCGCGCGGCATCGTCGAGCGCATGGGCTGGCCGCTGCTAGCGCTCGACACCGTGAAGAACCCGTTCCTTGCGGTGCTCGACGGGGTCGATCGCGAGTTCAACCGCAGGCTCGGCCGCGCCAGCTACGCCGCCATCTGGTCGATCGTCGGCGAGGCCCCGGCGGGCGCCACTTTCGTCGTCGACGCCTGGTTCGGTTTCCAGCCGCGCGAGCTGCTCGAAGAGCACCTCGCGCGCGCCGGCGTCGGCCAGACCGCCGAGATCTGGTGCCACGCGCCGGGCGAGGTGCTGGCCGAACGCTACCGCGCCCGCCTCGACCAGCGCCTGCCGGGACACCCGGGCGCGGCCTACATCCCCGAGCTGATCGAGCTCGCCAAACGCGCCGAGCCGCTCAGGCGCGGCCCGCTGTTCGACGTCGATACGACGAAGCCGATCGATTTCGACGCCATCAGCCAATGGCTGCGTGAAGTGATGCACGGCTAACGCTCGCGGTCCGTGAAACTGTCATCGCTTGGCAGCAATCCCCGTCATGGTCTAGCCTGACGCCCAGCCACCGGGAGAACGCGATGACGTCGATTTTCACCGTGCATGCAGCCTCTGGCTACGAGCAGTTGATGGGACGCTGGAGCCGCAGGCTTGCGCCCAAATTCATCGACTTCGCCGGCCTGGCCGGCGGCGAAAAAATCCTCGATGTTGGCTGTGGCACCGGCAGCCTGACCTTCGAGCTGGCGAGGTCCGCCGATCTGGCCGAGATCCAGGCCATCGACTTTTCGCCGGTCTTCGTCGCCGCGGCGAATGAGAAGAACAGCGATCCGCGCATCACCTTCAACCAAGCCGACGCCACCGCGCTTCCCTTTGCCGACAAAGCATTCGACCGCGCCCTTGCTCTGCTGGTGCTGCACTTCGTGCCGGAGACCGGCAAGGCGGTGGCCGAGATGCGCCGCGTGGTGAAGCCGGGCGGCGTGGTCGCGGCCGTGGTGTGGGACCATTATGGCGGCATGCCGGGCATGCGCATGATGATCGACACGGTCGCCGCGCTTAGCGAAAGCGGCCGCCAGATGCGCAGCCGCTACTGCTTCCAGCCGATGATGCAGCCCGGCGAGATGAAGCGGACCTTTGTCGAGCAAGGCCTTGCCGACGTCACCGAGGCCGAGCTGATGGTCCGGATGGACTACGACAACTTCGACGACTACTGGGCGCCGATCGCCGCCGGCGAGGGGCCGCTTGGCAAATACATGACCACTTTGGACGCCGCCGAACAGGCGCGTGTCGGAGCCGCCGTTCGCGACGCTTACCAAGCCGGCCAGTCCGATGGGCCACGCTCGTTCGCAAACGTCGCCTGGGCTTGCCGGGGAATCGTGCCCTGATCCTCAGCGTGATCGCAGCTGCGCCCGCACCGCATCGCGAAAGCTGCGGAAATTCGGATAACCGAGAGCCGCCAGCAGCCGGATCAGCGTGGTGGTGGGCAGGCCGACGGTCTCGGCCATCCCGGCCGCCGTCATGAAGGCGGCGTCGGCCCATCGCGTCCGCAGGAATTCGCCGAGCGCCGGATGCTTTCCGATCAGCTTCGGCTCGCAGGCAAGTGCCGCGACCAGTTGCGGCGGCGGCATCGGCTTTCCGGCGCGTGCCGGCGACGATCTGCGGTAAGCCCGCTCGAGCGCGAGCCAATCGGCATCTGCCATGGGCCGCCTCTGCCTTAAGCCAGATTGATGGCGACGTTGCGCAGCAGCGCCACGGATTTGCGCATGCCTTCCGTCGGCGAAAGCATCATGTCCTCGTGCTCGATCGAAAGCACGTCGTCATAGCCGGCTTGCTTCAGCGCCGTGCAGAACTGCCGCCACCAGGTCTCGCCGTGACCGTAGCCCAGCGTGATGTAGTTCCAGGCCCTTTCTGCATAATGGTTTGGCGGACGCGCATCGAGCACGCCGTCGATGCCGGCAGGCACCGGCTCGACGCGCGTATCCTTGGCGTGGACATAGTAGATAGCGGAACCGAGTTTGCGCACCGCGGCGATCGGGTCGGCGCCCATCCATATCGGGTGGCTCGGATCGTAATTGGCGCCGACCGTCTCGCCGACGGCCTCGCGCAGCCGAAACAGCGTCTGGACATTGTAGACGGCCTGATGGCCATGCAGTTCCAGGCAGAGTTTTTCGATGCCGAGATTGTTCGAGAACTTCACCAGATCGCGCCAGTAGGGGATGATGCAGTCGTCCCACTGATAGCGCTGGATGTCGGCGCATTCGGGCGGCCAGTCGGTGATGATCCAGTTGGGGTTGGCGTCGCCCGGGCCGCCGGGCAGGCCGGACATCATCACCACGCGGTCGATGCCCATCAGGCTCGCCAGCCGGATCGTGTCCTCGGTCACCTGGCGGTGTTTTTTGCCTTGCGGCCCCGGATGCAGCGGATTGCCCGAGCAGTTGAGCGCCGCGATCGTCAGCCCATGGTCGCGGACCTTGGCGACGAATTCGGCGCGGGTCGCCGCACTCTCCAGCATGGCCGCCAGGTCGATATGCGGCGCCGACGACCAGTTGCCGCAGGCGAATTCCAGCGTCTCCAGCCCGAGCTCGGCCGAGGCGCGCAGCATCTCGTCGAAGGACAGGTTGCCCAGGCTGTCGGTGATCATGCCGATCTTCATCTCGGAACTCCCAATTGACGCCGGATCCGCTCAGAGCTTCACAGGCTCGAACCTGCCGGATTTGGCGGAGGCGAGTGCCGCCTCGCAAAGGATCATCGCCTTGCGGCCATCGCTGGCGGTGACGGCCGGCTTGCTGCCGGTCTCCACGCAGGTGATGAAATGATCGATCTCGGCGGCGTAGGATTCCGCGTAGCGTTCGACGAAGAAGTAGTAGGGCTTGTCGCGCGAGATGCCCTTGCCGCCATACATCTCCACCGAGGTCGGCAGCCGGTTGCCGGCCTGCAGCATGCCGTCGGCGCCATGCACCTCGATGCGCTGGTCATAGCCATAGGCGGCCCTGACGCTGTTGTTGATGTGGCACTGCCGGCCCGACGCCGTGCGCAGGATGAACATCGCGGTGTCGTAGTCGCCGAGCTTCTTGTACTGCGGCGCCACCAGCGAAGAGCCGGTCGCGAAGAGCTCGACCGGCTCTTCGCCCAGCATGTTCCGCGCCATGTCGAAGTCGTGGATGGTCATCTCGCGAAAAACGCCGCCGCCTCCGGCCAGCGCTTCCTCGGTTTCGGGCTCGGGGTCGCGGCTGGTGATGATGACCTGCTCGACGGCGCCGATCTCGCCGGCGGTGAGACGCTCCTTCAGCGCCCGAAAACTCGGATCGAAACGGCGGTTAAAGCCGATCTGGAACGGCACGTCGGCTTTCGCGACCGCGGCCAGGCATTCGTCGGTGCGCTTGAGGTCGAGATCGATCGGCTTCTCGCAGAAGATCGCCTTGCCTTTGGCCGCCGCGGCCATGGCGAGCTCGGCATGGGTGCGCGTCGCCGAGGCGATGAACACCATCTTCACCGCCGGATCGTTCATCACCGTTTCGGTGTCGGCGATCTCGGCGCCGGTCACAGCCGCGACCTTTTCCGCCGCCTCGCGAACAGGATCGACGATGTAGCGCAGCCTCACCTTTGGATGCCGCGCCAGATTGCCAGCATGCACGCGGCCGATCAGCCCCACCCCGAACAGACAAACATCCATCATGCGTTCGACTTTCCTGTCGGGCCGTCCGCGACGGCCAGTTTCAACATGCCCGGCCGGCAGTCACTTCACGGCGCCCATGGTGAGCCCGCGCACCAGATGCCGCTGCACAAGCAGTGCGAAGAACACGATCGGCAGCGCGCCGATGACGCCGGCCGCCGACATCGAGGCCCAGTCGGTGTCGATGCGGCCGATCAGCGTCGCGGTGCCGCGCGGCATGGTCATCGCCCGCGGCGTCGCCGTCAGCGCCAGCGCGAAGAGGAATTCGTTGAAGGTGACCAGCACCGCGAAGATGGCGGTGGCCGCCAGTCCAGGTGCTGCCAGCGGCAGCGTGATTCGGCGGAAGGCGCCGAAGCGCGAATCGCCGTCGACCATCGCTGCCTCCTCGAGATCGACCGGGATCTCGCGGAAGAAGCTCTCCATCATCCAGACGCAGAAGGTGATGTTGAAGGCAGTGTAGGTGGCAATCAGCCCGAGCCAGGAGTCGAGCAGGCCGAGGCTGAGCATCAGGAGGTAGACCGGGATCAGGATGACCACCGGCGGGATGATGCGCAGCGTCAAGAGGAACAGGCCGACCTTGCGCTCCATGCCGAAAGGCAGGCGGAACCTGGCGATCGCATAGGCGCCCATCGCGCCGACGATGAGCGCGATGGCGACCGAGAAGAAGGTCACTACCAGCGAATTCGTCAAATAGGAGCCGAACTGCTTTTCGGTGAACAGCCGCACATAATTGTCGAGCGTCGGCACATGCGGATAGAGCGTGCCTTCCTGGGTGATCTCGCGGTTGGACTTGAGCGACGTCGAGACCAGCCAGTAGATCGGCAACAGCACGACGGCCAGGATGAAAATGGTGGTGAGGATGCGCGCCAGACGGGTGCTCATGACGCATCGACCCTGCGCAAGAGCCTGATGGCGCTGAAGGCGAGCGCAAGCACGACGAGGCCGATCGTCACGAACAGCGCCGCCGCGTATCCGGTCTGCTGGAATTTGAACGCGGTGTCGTAGCCGTAGATGGAGATCAGCCTCGTCGCCTCGCCCGGCCCGCCACGGGTCAAGACGAAAACCTGGTCGAAAGTGCCGAAGGCGTCGATGGTGCGGAGCACGATGGCGACAGCCAGAACCGGCCGCATCATCGGGAAGGTGAGGTCGGCGAAGACGCGCCAGGCGCCGGCGCCGTCGACGCGCGCCGCCTCGAAGGGCTCGTGCGGCAGCGATTGCAGACCGGCGAGCAGGATCAGGAACATCAGCGGTGTCCATTCCCACACGTCGAGCACGACAAGCCCGATGAAGGCCTTGAGCGGACTGCCGAGGATCTGCACCGCGCCGCCGCCCATCGCCTCCGACAGCGCCGTCAGCATGCCGGCGTCACTGGCATAGATCAGGCGAAAGACGATGGCGACGACCACCGGCGTGATCACCATCGGGATGATCAGCACCGTCCTGAGCAGGCGGATGCCGCGGAACTCATGCAGGCAGAAAAGCGCCAGCGCGAAGCCGAGCACCGCCTCGAGCGACACCGACAGCGCGACGAACTTCACCGTCACCCAGAGCGAGTTCAGGAACTGCGCGTCGCTCCACAGGCGCACATAGTTCTGCAGGCCGACATCGGCGACCGGTGAGCCGTAGCGGTAGGCCTTTGCGCTCGCGCGCAGCCCGTCCCAAAGCGGATAGACCAGCACGCCGAGCACGATCATCAGGCCCGGCGCCAGCATGAGATAGGGGAGGGCGAGGTCGAGCCCCGCCCCCTGCAGGCGATGTTTGCGCGCCTGCGTTTCCCCTTGCATCAGTAGTAGCCGGCCGTGGTCAGATAATCCTTGACCTGCTTGGCGGCCGTGTCGAGCGCAGCGCCGCCACCGGAGCCGGCCTGCAGCGCCTTGTTGAGCTCGATGCCGAGCAGTTCCTCGACCTTCGCCCAGTCCGGCGTGCGCGGCCTGGGCAGCGCGCCGGCGTCGAGCTGCTGCAGCGCGACCGGGATCAGCCGGTTGCCCGGCTTGGCGATGCCGAAGGCGCTGCGCTTGACCGGAATGGAGCCCGCTTCCGAAAGCTTCGCCTGGGTTTCGGCGCTGACATACCATTTCAGGAACTCGATCGAGTTCGCCTTGTTGGGCGCCGATTTCGGCACGCCGGCGATGAAGATACCCATCTGTGCGATCGCCTTCTCCTGTTTCGGCACGACGCCGAAATCGAGCTTGCCCGCCACCTTGGTCTGCGCCGGGTCGTCGGCCTTCAGCGCGTTGCCCGAATACTGGATGATGGCGCCGGCTTCGCCGCCGAGGATCGCCGCGCCCTCCTGGTCGGAATCGAACTCGACCACCCCGCTCGGCGCGTTCTGCTTCATCGTGCCGACGAAGAAGTCGGCCGAAGCCTTGCCCTCGGCCGAATTGAAGATCGGGTTCCACTTGTCGTCGAAGAACGAGCCGCCGAACGACAGGAAGATCGGATACCAGCTGGTGACGATCGGGTTGCCGGAGACGCCGCGGAAGACGACCGGATACTTGATCTTGCCGGCCGCGACGCCTTCCTTGCCCTTGGCGATCACCTCGTCCCAGGTCTTGGGCGCGCCGCCGGTGAAGACGTCGTTGCGATAGGTGAGCGTCTGCAAATCGCCGACGAAGGGCACGCAGATCAGCGTCGGCTTGGCGTTTTCGAAACCCTTGACGCGCGGCCCCTGCTGCGGCGGCCAGTAGCCCATGTCGATCATCGAGCCGATCCAGTCCTTGTCGGCCCCATCGATGCCGCCGGCGCCGAGGTCTTCCAGCACGTTGGCGGCGCCGAACTGCGGCACCCACGGGTCGTCGAGCAGATAGAGGTCGTACTGGCCGGCGCCGCTATGGGCGTCGGCGAACCACTTCTCCAGCGTCACGCCATATTCGTCTTCGAGGAACTCGATGTCGAAGCCCTGCTCCTTGGCCAGCGGGATGATCTTTTCCTTGAACGGCGTCAGGCCGCCATCGGCGAAGGCGCCGATGATGACCTTTTTGCCGGCTGCCCTGGCCGGCAGCGGCAGGCCGAGCGTGGTCAGGGCCGTGGTAGCCAAGGCCAGCACCAGCCCGCCTTTGATGACGGAGCGGCGAGTAAGTCTGCTGGAATGCATCATGTCACTCTCCCATTGTTGTTGACCCTATGGACGGCGGTGAGGCCGGCCGAATTGAAGAAACAGGCGTTCGCCGGGTCGAAGGCGACGCCGATGCTTTCACCCACCACACCCCGGAAATCGCGCCCGGCGCGCACCTGGACGTTGCCGCCCTCCAGCCGGACATTGACCAGCGTCTCGTTGCCCATCGGCTCGACGACGTAGATTTCGCCGGGCAGCGCGCCCGGCGCGTCGGATGGGGCAACGCTGCAATCCTCGGGTCTCAGCCCGATCTCGACGATCTCGGCCAGCCGGCATGCGGTGACCCGCGTCCGCTCCAGCGGGACGAGTTTGCCGCCCGCCATCACGCCTTGCTCGGCAAGCGCGGCCGGCAGGATGTTCATCGGCGGATTGCCGACGAAGGTCGCGACGAAGCGGTTGGCCGGGCGGTCGTAGATCTCGATCGGCGGCGCCATCTGCTGCAATTCGCCGCCATGCATGACGGCGACGAGATCGGCCATGGTCAGCGCCTCGACCTGGTCATGCGTGACATAGATGGTGGTGGCGCTGAGCCGCTGGCAGAGCCGCTTGATCTCGCCGCGCATGGTGAGCCTGAGCCGCGCATCGAGATTGGAGAGCGGCTCGTCCATCAGGAAGGCCGCCGGGTCGCGCACGATGGCGCGCGCCAACGCGACGCGCTGCCGCTGGCCGCCGGACAACTGGCGCGGCCGGCGGTCGAGCAAATGGCCGATCTCGAGGATGGCCGCGACCTCGTCGATCTTGGCCTTGCGCGCGGCATCCGCCATGCCGCGGATCCACAGCGGATAGCCGATATTGTCGCCCACCGTCATCTGCGGATAGAGCGCGTAGCTCTGGAACACCATGGCGATGTCGCGGTCGCGCGGCTGCAGCCGTGTCACGTCGCGCTCGCCGATGAAGACCTTGCCGGATGTCGGCATGTCGAGCCCGGCCAGGATGCGCAGCGCCGTCGTCTTGCCGCAGCCCGACGGCCCGAGCAAGGCGAGGAACTTGTGGTCCGGCACGGCAAGGTCGAGCGATCGCAGCACGTTGAGCGCGCCGAAATTCTTGACCACGCTTCTGTACAGGACCGAACTCATCGCCCTCCCCGGCGCCCCATTCTGCCTTCAGGCCTTGCGCTCGTGCACGTAGAATCCGGCGCCTTCGGCGAGTTTCTTCAGATTGCGATACCCCATCGTCGCATAGGTCAAGGGATGCGCCTTGGCCGGGTCCTGCTCGGCCTCGACAACCAGCCAGCCGGAATAGCCCTGGTCGGCGAGGATCTTGAGCAGCGTCGCATAGTCGAGCGACCCATCGCCTGGCACCGTGAAGATACCCTCCATCACCGCGCCCATGAAGCTCATGTCTTTCTCGCGCGCCTTCTTCAGCATCGCCGGGCGCACATCCTTGCAATGCACGTGGACGACGCGCTCGACATGCCGGCGCAACAGCCGTTCCGGGTCGCCGCCGGAAAAGGCGCAGTGGCCGGTGTCGTAGAGCAGCCCGACCGCCTCGCCGGTATTGTGCATCAGCCTGCCGATCTCGTCGTCGGTCTCGACGATGGTGCCCATGTGGTGATGGAAGGCCATGCCGACGCCGAAATCAGCAAAACGTTCGGCGAGCCGGGTGATCTTTTCGCCGTAGGGCTTCCACTCCCCGGCAAGAAGCTTCGGCCGCTGCGAGATCGGATCGTGGATCGCGCCATGCCGGCCGCGCGAGGTGTCTGCATAGACGACATGCCTGGCGCCGAGATCGCGCAGCAAGGTCAGATGCGGCCGGATCGCCTCGAATTCCTCGTCGACATCTTTCTCGCAGATGCGGCCGTCATACCAGCCGGAAACCAGCGCCAGCCCGTATTGGTCGAGGATGGGCCTGAGCGCGCGGCTCTCGCGCGGAAACTTGCCGCCAAGCTCGGTGCCGGCATAGCCCGCTTGCGCGGTTTCGCTCAGGCAGGTCTCGAGCGGCGTGTCGCCGCCCAGTTCCGGCACGTCGTCATTGGTCCAGGTGATCGGGTTGATGCCAAGTCGAACTGTGGTCATTGCACACTTTCCGCCCCGCGGCCGGATGGCCGCGGGGGTTGGTCTTGGGAGGAGATGGTTTTGGCTTATGGCGGCTGGGTACGATGCCCCGCCCATTCTTGGTCGAAGAAAAACGCCCTCCCGGCGCCTTGCCCGACTGTATCAGTGTCGACGTCTTACCCCAGCGTCACGATGAGAAGTCTATCCCGCTCTGTCTCCATCGCGAGGTCCAGTTTTCGAGAAAATGAAGGAACCAGTTGTGCTGGGAGACGGGTGTGGCAGGATGGGCGGATGGGAAAATCGATTGTCCGGCGCGAGGCGCCCCCCTCTGCCCTGCCCGGCATCTCCCCCACGAGGGGGGCGATCGATTGCGCGCCGGCTTTCGCCAATCACAAGCGCCGCAGGAAAGAGCGAGGCGGCGAAGCTGCCAATCTCCCCCCTCGTGGGGGAGATGTCCGGCAGGACAGAGGGGGGCGCGAAAGAACTCGACTTGGAAGGCCAGCACGCGGCAACCGCATCGCCCTCGGGCGAGGCTAACCCCATGCGCCCCCACCCCAAACCGCAACCCTTCCCCCTCGACATGCTCACCGTGAACCGCGCCAGCCCCGAGCACCTGTCGCGCCAGCTCTATCACGGCCTCGTCGCCATCATCCGCAACCGCGCGCTGCCCCCGGGCTCCGAGCTTCCCTCCACCCGCGCGCTGGCCGCCGAGCTCGGCCTTGGCCGCAACACCATCGTCGCCGCCTACGACCAGCTCGTCACCGAAGGCTATCTCGCCAACCGCCAGGGCGCGCGGCCGGTGATCGTCGACTTGCCTGACGGCCCGCGCGAAACACCGCGCGAGGCGCCCCCGATGCCGCTGCGCGCGCCCTCGCGGCGCGGCGAGGAGCTGCTCAGCCAGCCCTGCCACCACGGCAGGCCGGGCCACGTCGCCTTCCACCCGGGCATGCCGGATGCGTCGAGCTTTCCCTTCGGCGTCTGGGGCCGGCTGGTGGCGCGCCGCGCCAGCCATGGCGGCGAGACGCTGTTCGGCACCTATGACGTCACCGGCCACCCGGCGCTGAAGGAGGCGATCGTCGGCTATCTCTACTCCGCGCGCGGCGTGCGCTGCCGGCCGGAGCAGATCGTCGTCACCACCGGCGCGCAGGCCGCCTTCGATCTCCTGGCGCGGCTTTTGCTCGACCCCGGCGACACCGTCTGGATGGAAGAGCCCGGCTATTACGGCGCCAAGGCCGCATTCACCGTGGCCGGCGCCAGGATCGCGCCCATCCCGGTCGACCAGGATCGCGGCTGGCGTCTCGACATGCCGGACCCTGCGCCCCGCCTCATCTATGTGACGCCGGCCTGCCAGCATCCGCTCGGCATCACCATGCGCATGGAGGAGCGGCTGCGCCTGCTCGACATCGCCGAGACCGCCAACGCCTGGGTGATCGAGGACGATTTCGACGGCGAATATCGTTTTCAGGGCCGCCCCGTGCCGGCGATCCAGAGCATGGACCGCTCCGGCCGCGTCATCTATGTCGGCACCTTCGCCAAACTCCTGTTCCCGGCGTTGCGCGTCGGCTTCATGGTGCTGCCCATCGAGCTCGCCGGCCGCATCGTCAACGCGCTCTCCACCACCGGCCAGTTCGCGCCGCTGCTGTTGCAGGCAGCACTCGCGGATTTCATCACCGAAGGCCATATGAGCCGGCACCTGAAGCGCATGCGCCGCATCTACGCCCAGCGCCGCCAGCTCTTCCGCGACATCGTCGCCGAGCGCCTGCGCGACGAAATCACCCTCTCACCCGCCGAAGCCGGCATCCAGGTGGTGGGCTATCTGAGGGAGGGCATCGACGACATCAAGGTCAGCCACGCGGCGGCAAGAAGAGCGATCAACGTCTCGCCGCTGTCGAAATACTTCCAGAACACGGCGCCGACGCAAGGGCTGGTGCTGGGCTATGCGGCGTGTGACGCGGCGCAGATGCGGGATGGGGTGGAGAGGCTGGCGCAAGCGATAGGGGAGGCGCTGGGGTGAGGGTGGCTCTCGGTCCGCGGTTCAAGGACCATCAGCTCTTGGGCATCCTTAAACCTGTTTCAGGCTGATCAAGCTTGCCCGCGAATGCGAGGCGGACGGCACCGCCTTAGGCCGTTAATCCGAAAGGCGTAGCTGAGCTGTCGACGGCTGTCCTAAACATGAGGGGTCAGGCTGCCTAAAAAGCACATGAATGCGTGGATCGATTGCACCGAAATAGCGCCTAAAATGCGCAAGGAGCCGAGCGGCCCCAATTTCCAGCGCAGAGACAAATGGCGGACACTCTCGTAGAAATCATGACTAAAAAGGCGCGCAAGTTTAGTCGCGAGGAAAAGGTTGCGGCGGTCATGCGCATGCTCGCCGGCGAGAATGTCACCACCCTTTCCGCCGAATTGAATGTTCTGCGCAAGGACCTCTACAGATGGCGCGCGACCTTTATGGCCGGAGGGCCGCCAGCACTTCGCGGGCCGGGCCGCCCTCCTGCACCACACAGGCAGGTGAAGTCCGGGGCCGGTGCTGCGGAAGCATTGCAGTCCAACGCGCATCGACGGATCGCTGAGCTCGAGCGCAAATTCAGACGGCAGCAATTTGAGTTGGAGGCGATCCGGAAAGCCCTCCAGCAGTTCAGGCGTCGGCGCAATGACCTCGGCTGAACTCAGCTCCGCAGCTAAAATGCTGCCACGACTTGACCGCCGCCGTGTCTGCCAGTCGAGAGAGATCGCAACAACTACCTGCCAACATCTGGCTGCCGGCGGGAACACATGAAAGGCCGACAGGTGATTCGTCGCGCCGGCCCAACTTAGCCGTGCAGCCACCCGTCTAGGCTTGGCGTGGATTGTCGATAAATAAATTGATCAATCAGGTGTGAACGCTTTCTTAAGCAGTTCCTGGAAAGTCACGATTTCGCCATGGACGCTTCGCGCGTTCACGATCAGCGTCGAGACGTGCGGGACGCGCTACCAAAAATGTGGGACAGGCGGTGGCACTCCGGCGTCGCGGTCAGGCCTGCGAGAGCCAGCCGCGGCGGCCCGAATGCCGCAATGCTCATATGCTACCTGTTGGGCCCTAAAATCCAAGGCCTGCGATCGAGATTGTGCGGCTGGACCGCCCTGCGAGCTGCCCCCCGCGTTCCGCGTGGACCGATTGTGGTCATTCGCCGTCGCATACGATCCTGCTGTGCTCGTGGACTGTGCCTCCAGGCGACGCGTGAGAGGGCAGACGGCTTAGTGTTTAGGGGGGATCGCCAGGCCAGCAACGCCCGCTGGTGCGTGCCCCTCCACCCCCGCCAGATCCGGGCGAGTCCCGGCAAAAACCGTAAGCGCCAGCGATCCGGATCTTGCGTCCTGCCCACCCGACTCGCGAACGAGCGCTGCGCCCTTGGCGAGCATGCGCCTGAACCGCCGCCACCTGATACCCGACTTACCAGCCGAGTTGCCCTGGGGGTATCGATTTTTCTGGGAAGACTGTCCCCAGTATCGGAGCAATAATTTAAGGGTCAACACTCAGGACGAGCCCGCGCAGCTGGCGCTTATACGGCAGAGTCGAAACTAACGACATGCGCATTTCGTCGAAGTTGTGACGGCCAACTGTAATAGTCGGTTACTTCTTGTGAGTTGCGGGTCGAAACAACCGTTCGTTAGTGGGGTCGGCAGTTGGACGACGCCCTTCGCGTTTACCTCTGTTACTCCATCAGGCGCACCCCACGACAAAATTGGGCGGAGAAAAATCAAGAAAGAGGTAGTAGCCACATGGACACCCCATCAATCACTTCCTTCTCGCCCGACAGCGCGATTATCGGCGATGGCATCACAAACAAGAACACGCTCACGCTGACCGGCACGGCTGCGGCCAATACCACGGTGAAGGTGTATGACGGCACGACGTTGCTGGGCAGCGCGACCACAAACTCCAGTGGGGCATGGGACTTCACAACCGGCAAGTTGTCGGACGGCGGTCACAGCTTCACGGCTGCAACCACTGGGGCTAGCAGCAGCACGACTTCCGGATTTCCCAATGCGTCAACAACTGGCGTGCGTGATGGCGTGACTCTCAAGCCGTCTGGCGACCTCACGATCAACACAGCCGGGGCTGTTGTCAGCGGCCTTGATATTACCGGCGATGTGGTGATCACCGCCCCGAATGTGAAGCTTGTGGACTGTCGAATCACGGGAAACGTTTCATTCGAGTCCACCGGCGCCACGATGGAGTATTGTGATGTTATAGGCCACAATTCATTGAACGCGGTCGATATCAACCCTAATGGTCGCGTAGGACAGGGTGATAATACAACCATTCGTTTCAGTGATATCAGCAACGCCGAGAATGGTATCTGGCTTGAAGGGCAGCATGCCATAATTGAGGGCAACTATATCCACAACCTCTCTAATAATATGGGTGTCCCCCCCGACGTTGCGCATATTGATGGGATTCAGGTCCCCGGTAGTAATATCGGGGCGACTCCGCTCACGAGCGGAACCATTATACACAATACCATCGACATGACCTCTTTCCCGTCTACTTCGGCTTTCATATCGCTTGACGCGAGCAACATTGAAATATCCAACAATCTTCTCAAAGGCGGGGCCTACACTGTCTATTTTTTGGGCCACGGCAGCGGCAACGAGGTATCGAATAACACATTCGACCTTGCAGGCGCATACGGATATGTCGAAGCTGACCCGGGGACAACGACGCTTGGCGGAAACATCGACACGACGGGGGCTCTGCTCCCGATCAACACTGATGGTGCAGCGATTGCGGGCTCGCAGGGGGCGACCTCGACGGCCACCGAAACATCGGCGCCGCTGCTGGTAAAAGTCGATACCGCCGTACCATCGGCCCCGACGATTGTGGCATCGACTTCCGCGGCCGACCTGGCGAAAACGCATGTCGAGACACTGAAAGGCACCGCTGAAGCCAACAGCACCGTGACGGTCTTCGACGGTACGACCAAGATCGGCACTGCCACTGCCGATGCCAATGGCGCCTGGAGCTATAGCACCAAGGCGTTGTCCGTCAGCAGCCACAGTTTTACGGCCACTGCGACGGATGTCGCCGGTAACACCGGTAAGGCTTCCTCGGCAGCGGCGGTTACTGTCTCGGGCTCGACGCCTACGCAGCCAACACCTACCGATCCGGGCCACTCCGGTTCAGAGCATACAATAACCGGGTCGACTCGAAGCGACACCCTGACAGGCACCACGGGCAACGATCGATTCGTTGGAAAAGGTGGTGATGACACGTTCGTGTTTGCCGCGAACTTCGGCAAGGACGTCATCAAGGACTTCGATGCCATCGGACGTCACCATGATACATTGCAGTTCAGCAAGAGCGTCTTTGACAGCTTTGCGAGTGTCCTTGATCATGCGACCCAGGCTGGCCACGATGTGGTCATCTCATCGGGCTCTGACACCCTTACCCTGAAGAATGTCAAGCTAAGCGCTCTGGACAGCCACGACTTCCACTTCGTGTAGAGCCAGCCCCAGGAGCCATCGAGGCGCGATCTCGCGATCGCGCCTCTCCAAAGTAAGCACCTGGCAAAGGCAAGAGCCATGACTGTCTCTGAGGGGCGGGAAATTCCGCCGGCGGCAAATCTCAATTCGATCAAACTTTCGCGCCTGCGGATGGCAGCCACAGCATTGGCCGCGTTGGCTGGAGGGGGGCGCTCACGCCTTGCAGAGACCAAGACCTTTTTCGTTGGGGCCCTCGAAGCCCTCCGCCGCCGGGTATTCTCCGGCGACGGCTGGTCGAATGCGAAGTTCGAGGAGCCCCGCTCGGAAATCTCCACATTTCTCGTGTCTTGTCGCCGAATCTTCTGGGCTCTCGCCCTGTTCAGCGGCCTCAGCAACCTTCTGATGCTGAACGGCTCTTTTTTCATGCTTCAAGTATATGATCGTGTCCTGCCGGGACACAGCGTTCCGACGCTCGTCGCGCTCTTGGTCCTTGCGACGATGCTGTACCTGCTGCAAGGCGGGCTCGATCTGGTCAGGAACCGGATCAGCGTGCGTATCGGCCGCTATCTCGACGAAAGGCTGGGGCTGCGAGTCTACGACGCGCTCGTCAGGCTACCTCTGAAGACGCGCGGCGACGGTGATGGCCTGCAGCCGCTGCGCGATCTTGATCAAGTCCGCAGTTTCCTGTCCAGTGGCGGTCCGACTGCCTTATTCGATCTGCCGTGGATGCCGATCTACCTGGCCATCTGCTTTCTCTTCCATTTCTGGATCGGTGTGACCGCTCTGGCAGGCGGCGTCGTCCTTGTAGGACTGACGGTTCTCACGGACGCGCGAACTCGGGGACCGGCCAAGGCATCTTCACGACACGCTGTCTTGCGGAACGCATTGGCCGCGGAAGGAAGGCGTAACGCAGAGGTCCTGCAGGCTATGGGCATGCGGCGTCAGGCGGCATTGCGCTGGCAGGACGTCAATCAGAAATATCTCGCGGCTCACGAAACATCGAGCGATATTGCAAGCGGGCTTGGCTCAGTCTCGAAGACCTTCCGCTCGCTTCTCCAATCGTTGGTCCTTTCGGTTGGTGCTTACCTGGTCATCAACCAGGAAGCGACCGCCGGCATAATCATAGCGAGCTCAATTCTGACGGCTCGCGCGCTCGCCCCGGTTGAAATTGCGATTGCCAACTGGAAGGGATTCATCGCCGCGCGCCAGTCCAGCGAGCGGCTGGATCATCTGCTCAAACTCCTACCCCGCCAGGAGGAACCGCTTGCATTGCCCCAGCCCACTGGGGCGCTGGCGGTCGAGAACCTCTACGTCGCAGCTCCAGGTTCCGAAAAACCACTGCTGTCCAACGTGTCGTTCTCGATGCAAAGCGGCGAGGCGGTCGGCGTGATAGGCCCAAGCGGTGCCGGTAAATCCACCCTTGCGCGGGCGCTGGTAGGGGTCTGGCCGCATGTGCGGGGCAAAATCAAGCTCGATAATGCCGTGCTCGAGCACCGGTCCTCCGAGTCGCTGGGCAGGCACATTGGCTATCTGCCTCAGGACATCGAATTGTTCGACGGCAGCATAGCCCTCAATATCGCTCGTCTCGACTTGGCTCGTTTCGATGCGAGCGCGACTGCAGCGGCGATCCTGGACGCTGCGAAGGCTGCGGGCGTGCACGATCTAATTCTCTCATTGCCCGATGGGTATCAAACGCGCGTCGGTGAGGGGGGAATGGCCTTGTCGTCAGGCCAACGCCAGCGCATCGGTCTGGCCAGGGCATTCTACGGGAATCCGTTCTTGGTCGTTCTCGATGAGCCGACGTCGAACCTGGATTCCGAGGGCGAGGATGCGCTGACGGAAGCGATCCTGAGTGTTCGGCGTCGTGGTGGCATCGCCGTCGTGGTCGCCCATCGGCCAAAGGCACTTGAAGGTGTCAGTCACGTCCTGGTCGTCGGCGATGGCAATGTGCAATCATTCGGGCCAAGGGAAGAGGTACTAAGAAGGGTCTTGCATCCGGCCGTACCGCTGAGGGTGGTTGCCGAGGGCAAGGGAGGGGCGCAGTGGAAGGCGAACTGATACCCCCGGCGCTTCGATCTATCCAACGGTACATAATCGTCGGCATGTTGATCTTTGCCTTTGTGACGTTCGGGATCGGCGGTTGGGCGGCGACTTCGCGGCTATCTGGCGCCGTAATCGGCCAGGGCATTGTCGTCGTCGATTCCAGCGTCAAGAAGGTTCAGCATGCCACGGGCGGCATCGTGGGAGAATTGCGCGTGCGCGAAGGCGATCACGTCAGTGCCGGAGATATCCTAATTCGGCTCGACAAGACGCAGACGCTGGCCAACGCCACAATTGTCACCCAGAGCGTAGATGAGCTGCTCGCAGGTGAGGCCCGCCTCGAGGCGGAGCGGGACAATGCCGAACAGATCGTGTTTCCGGCGGCATTGATCGAACGAAGCCGCGACGCCGCCTCGGAGGCGGAGGCAGCACATGCTATCGCTGCGGAAAGGGCTCTATTCAAGATGCGTCTGGAGGCGAGGGCCGGCCAAAAGGCCCAATTGAAGGAGCGAGTCACACAGCTGCAGGATGAAATCAAGGGCTACACGGGACAGATCGAAGCCAATCAGAAGGAAACCGATCTGATCCACAAGGAACTCGATGGAGTCCGCGCGCTGTGGCAAAAGAAGCTTGTTCCGATCGAACGGCTGACGTCGTTGGAACGCGAAGCGGCTCGTCTCGAAGGCGAGCGCGGCCAACTGACGGCAACGATCGCCCAATCCAAAGGCAAGATCGCGGAAATCCAGCTTCAGATCATACAGATCGATCAGGACCTGCGAGCCGAGGTCGGCAAGGATTTGATCGAAACGCGCTCCAAGCTTTCGGAGCTATCTGAACGGAAAACGGCTGCCGTGGACCAGCTTAATCGGATCGACATCCGGGCACCCCAGAGCGGTCGTGTTCATGAGTTAGCGGTGCACACCGTCGGGGGCGTGATCGCGCCAGGCGAGCAGATCATGCTGATCGTTCCGGACGGGGATGCGCTTGCGATCGAGGTCAAGATCGCGACGCGCGACATCGATCAGGTCTATCCCGGTCAGATTGCGACGATGCGGTTTCCCGCTTTCAATCAAAAGACCACCCCCGAAATCGAGGGTTCATTGACCATGGTTTCCGCCGATCTCACCCAAGATCAGCGGACCGGAGCCAGCTATTACACGGTTCGTGTTGCCCCCAAGCCTGGGGAGTTGGCGAAGTTGGGATCTTCCAAATTGGTGCCTGGCATGCCTGTCGAGGTATTCATCGAGACGTCGGCAAGAACGGCATTGTCGTACTTGACCAAGCCGCTGATGGACCAGGCAGAGCTTGCATTCAAGGAGCGGTAGAAAATCCCTCGCTGACGTCCAAATCCAGATTCGGTGTTACCCCCGTGTTACCCGGAATGTGAGGGGACAATCCTCCAAGAGTCTCATAAGAAATATCGCAATGATTGCAGATATTTAGTGGCGCACCCGACAAGATTCGAACTTGTGACCTCTGCCTTCGGAGGGCAGCGCTCTATCCAGCTGAGCTACGGGTGCTTCCCGGGGAACCGGAAAACGAACCAGCCGGTGAGCCGGCCAGCCACGGCTTCTTAGCGGAAGCCGCTTCGGGCTTCAACGGCCAATTGGGGTGGCGGGCGGTCTGGTGGGTTGATTGTCTGAGCGATAGGCCATCGGATAGGGCGTTCCCCTCTCCGTCCCGGCTTCGCCGGGCCACCTCTCCCCACTATCGTGGGGCGAGGAACTGCTGGCCTCATCCCTCCGCTCCCACCTTCGCCGTCTTGCGCCGCACCGCCCGTGTCGCCCGCTTCTGCTTCTTCGCACCTGCCAGCTCGTTCATCGCATCGAGCTGCATCTGCTGCATTTCGGCAAGCCGCGTCCATTGGCGCGAGATCAGATAGTCGAGTTTTTCGTGCAAATGGCGCACTTCGAGCTCGGCCTTGAGGTTGACGCGGTATTCGTTGAAGGAGCGCAGGCGATCTTTCACCTCCTGGCGCTTCTGGCTCATCATGATCACCGGCGCCTGGATGGCGGCGATGCAGGAGAGCAGGAGGTTGAGCAGGATGAAGGGGTAGGGGTCGAAGGCGCTGTTCAAGCCTTCGAACAGGTTGATGCCGATCCAGACCAGAAGCACGGTGGCGAATGAGATCAGGAACCACCAGCTGCCGCCGAAGGCGGCCATGTTGTCGGAGACACGGTCGGGGAAGGTGCGGCGCTCCTCGAACTCCTCTTCCGAGTTTTCCGAAATCGTGTCCTGTTTGGCGATCGATTCCACCACCTGGCGGTCGAGCTCGGAGAATTCGCCATGCTCCTGCTGCAGCAATTCCTCCATGTAGCGCATGCGGTAGCGGCCGAGCTCCTCGCGGCTGACGCGGGCGCCGCGCGGCAGGTCGGGATGGTCGGAGCGGATGCGGTCGGCCAGGCTGGGCCGCAGATCGTCGATGCGCACCAGGTCGCGCTTGCGGAATTTGCGCCCCGATATCGCCGACGGCTTCTTCTTCGGCTTGATCCGCGCCGTGCCCGCTGTTCCGGGAACATGCGGTTCGGAATCCGGCACTTCCGGCGCTTCGAGGATCTCGTCGGCGGCGTGCTCGTCGCCCTCCGATACGGTTTCCGCCTCGAGATATTCGCTACCCGTTTCGTTCTCGTTGTCGGCCTGGATCTGCGCTGATGTTTTGGGGTCGCCGGCCATGGTCAGTGCTCCTGTTCGCGGGCTTCGCGGCTACGATACGCCAAGCCGGCGCAGCATATCCATGGCGAGTGTGAATCTCGTATGACCGAACAAGTTCTTGTGATGGGTGGGCTGCTGTCCGGACAGCGAGCCTTGGCGGCAAATCCAAGGGACCAGGGCTGGCAACGGCCAATCTCCAAAGTCGGCGCCGCCCCTCATCCGCCCTTCGGGCACCTTCTCCCCGTGAACGGGGAGAAGGAAACTGAGCGCCACCTCGGCGCACTTCCTGCAGCGTTGGCGATTGGCGAAGCCGGCGGCGCGAGCTTCTTTCTCCCCGTCACTATACGGGGAGAAATGCCCGGCAGGGCAATGAGGGGCAGCGCCGCCCTCGAAAGTTAAGTTCTCGCCGCCCTGGCGCGACAATCCCTGCCGCCTGGCTCCATTCCGCCCCTGGGGCTGACCAACCCGGCAAACTACATCAAGCTCAAGCCTGATCACGGCCAGGCCACCACCGGGGGTCGCGCCCCACAAAATGAGGGATCGTCATCATGTACAAGAAAATCCTGATCGCCACCGACGGTTCGGAACTCGCCGGCAAGGGCGTCGCCCATGGGCTGGAGCTCGCCAAGGGCCTCGACGCCGCGGTCACCTTCCTCAACGTCTCCGAGGCGTTCCCGACGCTTGCCTGGGGCGGCGCGATGTCCGGCTATGTCGCCGCCGACGCGCTGGTCGATTACGAGGAAAGCGCGCGCAAATACGCTCGCGAGGTGCTGGACAAATGCAAGGCCGATGCCGATGCCAAGGGCGTCGTCGCGAAAACCCTGCATATCGAGAACCGCACGCCCGCCGAGGCGATCCTCGACGTCGCCCGCTCGGAAGCGAGCGACCTCATCGTCATGGCCTCGCACGGCCGCCGCGGGCTGGGAAGGCTGGTGCTGGGCAGCCAGACGGCCGAAGTGGTGTCGCTGACGGAAATCCCGGTGCTGGTGGTTCGGTAGGGTAACGACAGGGCGCGGGGCTGCCCCTTTACGTTCGTCATACTAGGGTCTGCGCGCGTCGCTTCGCTCCTTGCTCCGCCCTAGAATGACAACGCGTTGGGGGCCTGCGCCACACCCACATAGCCGCAACCCCCACAATCCGTTACACTGCCCCTTCCATCGAGGGGTGCGATGATGATCCTGCATCGGCGTCAGTTGCTTGCGGTCAGCCTGTTCGGCCTTGTCGCCGGTACGGCGCGGGCCGCCGAAACACTCAAGGATATCCAGGACATGCAGCCGGGCCAGTTCACCTGGCATCCGGACCGCACGCCCGACGGTCCGCTGGCGATCATCGTCTCGTTGCCTGAGCAGCGCGTCCATGTCTACCGCAACGGCATCCGCATCGCGGTCTCCACCTGCTCGACCGGCAAGCCCGGCCACGAGACGCCGACCGGCGTGTTCGTCATCCTGGAGAAGGACAAGAACCACAAGTCGAGCACCTATGACGACGCGCCGATGCCGAACATGAACCGGCTGACCTGGTCGGGCATTGCGCTCCATGCCGGAAATCTGCCGGGATATCCCGCGTCGCATGGCTGCGTGCGCCTGCCGCTCGCCTTCTCGGCGGACCTCTTCTCCATCACCCATCTCGGCACACCGGTGATCATCGCCGGCGGGCCCGACGCGGCGCCCGATCTGGTGCATCCGGGCATGGTGCTGGGCGGCTCCGCCGCCGGCCAGTTTGCCCAGATCGTGTCGAGCAAGGACGGCAGCAAGGCGCCGACCGACTGGACCAGCGACAAGGCCCAGCCGGTCATTTCGGTGATCGGCTCTTCGGCCGACAAGCAGATGCTGCTGATCGAGAACGACAAGGTGGTCGACCAGGCGCCGCTCAGCGTCGCCGGCGACGGCAAGCTCGGCAATTATGTCATGACCATGCAGCCGAGCGGCCCAGGCGGCACGCTGCAATGGGTCGATATCAGCCGCAGCGCCGGCTCCGGCGCCATGTTCGGCGGCGGTGCGCAATCGGTGCTGAAGCGCCTTACCGTGACCAAGGGCTTTGCCGATGCGGTGCAGTCGCGCATGCGCGCCGGCATGGTGCTGGTGCTGACCGACGCGCCGCTCCACCCCGACAGCCGCACCGGCAAGGATTTTGTGGTGATGGCGGGCGAGAGCTGAGCGCCCCGACGCCCTACTGCGTCTGCAGCAGCGGCGACGTCGGCGAAGCCAGATCCGGCGACGGCAGGTCGGACGCCGGCGAACCCGGCGGCGGCGCGGCTGTTGCCTGATCCGGTGGCGGCGGCAAACCGGGCAATGACGAGTCCTGCTGCGGCAGTCCAGGCAATGCCGAGCCCGGCGGCGGCGAGTCAGGCTGCTGGCCGGCATACATCAGCCTTGGCTGGGCCGCGGCGGCGGTCGACTGCCCAAGGCTGCGCTGGATCAGCGCCTCGACATGGTCGTTGCGCTGGCGCGCGCTGTCGGCGCCCATCACCACCACGATCAGGTGCCTGCCGTCGGCATTGTAGGAGGTGACGATATTGTAGCCGGAAGCGCGGATATAGCCGGTCTTGATGCCGTCGACGCCGCGCACCCGTCCAAGCATGTCGTTATGGCCGCGCACCAGCCGGCCGCGGAACATGAAGTCGCTTTCGGAGAAATAGTGGAAATGCTGCGGGAAGCGCTTCTCCAGCGCCATGCCCAGCACCGCCATGTCGCGCGCCGTCGTCACCTGGCCGTCGTCGGGCAGGCCGCAGGCGTTCTGGAAATTGGTGCCGCTCATGCCCAGCGAGCGCGCCTTGGCGGTCATCATCTGGGCGAACCGCTCTTCCGAGCCGCCGCCCAGATATTCGCCCACCGCCACCGCGACGTCGTTGGCCGATTTCACCACCATGGCGCGGATGGCGGAATCGACGTCGATCGTCTCGCCGCGCCTGAAGCGCAGCTTGGTCGGCGGCTGCGAGGCGGCGTGGTCGGAGACCGGGATCTGCGTCTGTTTGGTGACGCGCCCGCTCTCCATCGCCTCGAACAGCATGTAGAGCGTCATCATCTTGGTCAGCGACGCCGGATAGCGCTGCGACCGCGAATTGACCTCGAACAGTGTCTTGCCGCTCGAGGCGTCGACCACGATCGCCGCGTATTTCTGCGGCTGCGCCGGCACGTTGAGCACGCTTTCCGGGGGTGCGGCCGTGGTGCAGCCGGCGACCAGCGCGAGAAGTGCCAAGACGGCGAAGAGCTTGTGGAGGAGCGGAAAGGAACGGGGCAAGATTGTTCTGAAACTGTTGCTGAGACGCCGGGACGCTAACGTAACCGATCCGCCCCGTCCAACTGGTTAACGGCGGGGGCTGGGCATTTTACCCAGCTTTCGCGGCCTTTTGGACACACCTAGATAGGCGGGTTTTGCCATCCGCATCCCCTTGCCGCTATGATGCGGCAATCGGTTTGGGGGAATCGGCATGTCGGAAATCGCCACGGGTACGACCTCGCTTCTGCGGGCATCGCTGAGCCGCACCGGCAAATGGGCGGCGAGTTTTGCTTTCATCAGCGGCGCGGTCGGCGACGTGCTCAATCCACTCGGACCCTTTGCCGCCTATATCGCGCTGGGTGCGGCGGTCGCGGCGTTGATCATCGCCATTGCGATGGTGCTGCGCCTGGTGCTGGCGGCAAGAGCCATGCCGGCGCTGATCTTCGCCACCAGTGCCGCCGCCATCGCCAGCGGCGTCTACGCCGTCCAGCAGGAAACCTCCTCGCAGAACGGCGTCATTGCCGCGCTGGTGCCGGCGGTCGCGCAACTGCAGCAGTCGCTGGGCATCGTCTCGGAGAAGGTCGCCAAGATCGAGAAGACCGTCACCGAGACGCAGAAGACCGTCGAGGAGGTGAAGAAATCGACGGACACGGTGGCCAAGACCACCGAGCAGATTGCAGCCACCCAGCAGCAGCAGGCGGCGCAGGGCGCTGAGACGCAAAAGAGCGTCGAGGCAGTCAAGCAGACGACGGACACTTTGGCCGCCGGCCAGAAGCAGCAGCAGGCGCAGGCCGAAAAACTGCAGGCGACCACCGAACAGATCGCCGCTTCCATCGACACCATAGCCAAGGGCTTTGCCCAGCTTTCGGCGCAAGGTGGCGCGATCGGCGATCCCAAGCGGCCCGACGAGTTTTACCACAACGCCCGCGTCTATGAGCTTGCCGGCGACATGCTCAATGCAAGGCGTTCCTATCTCGCCTTTGCCGGCTTCGATGTCGACGCCGTCGATCCCTATACGCGCTTTGCCACCTTAATTCGTGTCCAGGACGGCAAGGCCGGCGCGCGCGAAGTGTTCGGCCAGCTTGCCGAAAAGGCCAAGGCGCCGTCGATCAAGCTCGTCCATCTGTTGCAGTTCGACGACGCCCAGCGGCTCGACAAGCTCAACGCCTTCATCGCGGCCAATCCGGATTACGCGCCGGCTTACTTCCTGCTGGCGCAGGAATTCTCCGAGGATCGTCTGGGCAGCCAGACGCTGGCCGACAAGCGGAACGAAGCCCAGGCGCTGACCAAATTCGTTTCCTACGAGAAGGATGGCGGCCTGCTCAAATATTTCGTCGACCAGACGCAGCTGGCCGATTGGCTCGACCGCAGTCGCAGCCGCCTGACGGCGCTTGGCGACGTGCTCGACCCGTCGCGCTTCGCGCCGACATTGACGCCGATGCGCTCCAATGCCGGCTGGTCGATGACGATCTCGCTGCCCGAGCCGGCGACGGCGATTTCCTGGCGGCTCGGCGATACAGGTCCGTTCATCGACACCGGTGTGATGGCGATGAACGACCAGCGCACCGGCAAGCCGATGCCCAATCCGAGCTTCGAATTGCCGGACAGCACCGCGGCCACCACCATCGCCATCAAATATCTCGACATCAGGGGCCGCGAGACCGGCCCGTTCGACATCCGCTTCGACCCGGACGGCGCGCTGCAGCAGGGCAACAAGCAGATACTCGACCAGTTCTGGACCTCATGGATCGCCTTCGATTCCGGCGGCAATCACGGCCTGGTCTATTTCACCCAGATGCTGTCCTACCGCTGCGCCATCAAGGCTGTGCATTACAGCCTGAACGGCACGACGCTCGACAAAGAGATCAAGATGCCGCCTTGCGACGCCAAGGACCCCTACTCCATCCCCGACAACTACCAGCCCTATTTCAAGGTGAAGGACGACATCACGTCGATGGCGGTCCAGGTGACCTACACGGACGGGACGAAGTCACCGGTGCGGGAATATAAGCGGCAGTAGGGCGGGTGAGGCCAACTGTCTGCGTCGACGCCGGTCGACCCCCACTCCGTCTCGGCTTCGCCGAGCCACCTCTCCCCCGATCGACGGGGTAGAGGAAAGGCGCCAAGCTTCTTTTGCCGTCAACGCTTGTCCAGCAAGGCTCCCTTCCTTTCCCTCCGGAGGGGGGGAAAGGTGGCGCTGCGAAGCAGCGACGGATTGGGGGAACCACCTGGCAATCAAGCCTCAGGCCCGATCAGTCACGCCAATCACAAAAGATGTGTGCATAGCGTAGCCTTTGTGGGGGAGAGGGAGCTCGTAGGGCGCGACGTCCTGATGCAAATTGCCCGTCAGCCGACTTGCGCGGAAGGCACTACGCAGGCTTTCCTTGCGCCCCAAAGAGATTCGGGGAGGCACCCATGGACACGGTCACCATCAGCGCAAAAGGCATCTCGGTTTCGCTCGACCTCGCGGTCGGCCACATCGCCGCCATGGACGTCGAGGCCGACGGCCGCATCCTGAAGCCGCTGCACCGTGCCCCCTGGGTCGGTTCGCCGCGCGAAACGCTGCCCGAAAGCACCCCCGAAGGCACGGTGAGGCTGTCCGGCGATTTCCTTTGCGCGCCGTTTTCGGCGAGCGATGTCGAAGCAGCTCCCCTGCATGGCTGGCCGGCGAACAGCGAATGGGATGTCGTCGAGAACGGCGCCATTGCCGGCGGCTGGCGCGCCGTGTTCCGGCTGCGCCGCAAGGTCATGGGCGCGGCGATCGACAAGGTTTTTACCCTTCGCGACGGCCATCCCTTCCTCTACCAGGAACATATCTTTTCCGGCGGCTCCGGCGCCATCTCGGTGGCACATCATCCGATGACCTCCATGCGGGACGGCGGCCGGCTCGCCTTTTCGCCCAAGCGCGTCGCGGTGACGCCGCCGACGCCGCTGGAGCCGGACCCGGCGCGCGGCCGCTTCATGCTAGCCTATCCGGCCCGCTCCGGCGATCTCGCGCAGTTCCCGCTCGCCGCCGGCGGCGCCGCCGACCTCACCGATTACCGCATGCAGGACAAGCGCGAGGATTTCATCACCTTGGTCGAGGCTGACCATGCCGGTCCGGGTTGGACGGCAATCGCGCGGCGCGCCGAAAAGGATCTGGTGCTGGTGCTGAAGAACCCGGCCGAACTGCCCATCACCATGCTGTGGTTCTCCAATGGCGGCCGGGACTACGCGCCGTGGAGCGGTCGCCATCTCGGCGTGCTCGGCATCGAGGACGGCCGCGCCGCGGTCGGCCATGCCGCCTCGCTCGGCGACAATTGGCTAAAGCGTGAAGGCGTGGCGACGGCCTTCGCGCTTGCCGAGGGACGCTCTGTGTCCTTCCGCCATGTCATCGGGGGTGTTCCCGCCGCGGGTGTCGAGCCGCCGAGCGCCATCGAGACGGTGAGCGACCGCATGCGCATCCTCGCCGCCAACGGCACTGCTGAGGAGGTGCCGTTCGACGGCGAGTTCCTGCGCATCGGGCGTTCGGTGCCGGCGTGACTGGTTTGGGCAGAGCGCCCGCGAGTTCGTCATTCCAGGGCGAAGCAAGGAGCGAAGCGACGCGCGCAGACCCTGGAATCCATGCCGTTACCTTGATCGCAAGGCGCAGCGGAGCAGAATTCTGCACCGTAGCAGCGCCTCCGCGTCACGGCATGGATCCTCGGGTCTGCGCTGCGTCGCTACGCTCCTTGCTTCGCCCGTGGATGACGATGTGAGAAAGGCCGGGGCCAATCTTCGAAGCCCGCGATAGCAAACCCGGCGATAGGATCACCGTTTGATATTTCCACCACCACCCGCCAAGATGCGGCCGGATTCGCTAACGCAGAGGCGTCGATGTCTGACCTAGCCCATATCACCGCCGCCATCTTCAAGCGCGCCGGCAAGGCCAAGCGTTTCGTCGTCGCCATTGCCGGGCCGCCGGGAGCCGGCAAATCGACCATATCGGGCAGGCTGCACGAGCTTTTGCCGGAGGGCACCTCGGAAGTCGTGCCGATGGATGGCTTCCACTATGACGATATCATCCTCAACCGCCGCGGCATGCGCGCGCGCAAAGGCGCGCCGGAAACCTTCGATTTCGCCGGCTTCGAGACGCTCTTGAAGCGCATCCGGTCGGGCGAGCCGGACATCGCCATTCCGGTCTTCGACCGCAACATCGAATTGTCGCGCGCCGCGGCCGAGATCGTTTCGGCGGACACCAAGTTCGTCCTGGTCGAGGGCAATTATCTTCTGCTCGACGAAGAGCCGTGGTCGCGGCTGGCGCCGCTGTTCGATTTCACCATCTTCGTCGACGTGCCCCGGGGTGAGCTTGAGCGCCGCCTGATGGAGCGCTGGCACGAACATGGAAAGTCCGAAGAGGATGCCCGCGCCTGGATCGCCTCCAACGACATGCCCAACATCGAGCGCGTGCTGGCGCGCCGCCGGCCGGCCGATCTGGTGATTGGTTAATCACGGAGGTGATTGGTTAATCACCCTGGTGATTGGTTAATCACCCTGGTGATTGGTTAACCCGCTCAATTTTCAATATTTCTGCTCGGGAACCTTAAGGTTTTCAGGTCGTTATGGCGGCATCCCCTTTATCCGCCGTTGAGGGAGCCGTCCGATGGCAACCAGAACCAGAAAACCTGCGCCCGCAAAGGGCCGAGCCAATCAGCCCAGGCAGCCCAAACCTGCCGAGGAAGCGCCGCTTGCGAAGGACGGCAAGCCGGCCTTCGGCAAGGCGGCGCCCAGGAAAGTCGTGGCAGGTGCTGCGCACAAGGTCGCGGTCAAGCCCGCGAAGCCGCACAAGCCTGCGACTGCGAAGGCGGCCGGCAAGTCCGGCCCGATCCGCACCGTAGCCAGCGTGGCGACCGGCGCGGTGGTGGCGACGGCGCGGCTCGCGGCTTCAGTGTTCGGCCGCGGCGCCAAGGCCAAGGCCAAATAGTCTTTCAGCCCTTTGCCGGGATGGTCAGGCCGCGCTTCACCGCCGGCCTTGCCAAGCCCCGCTCCAGCCATGCGGCGACGGTTGGGAAATCGTCGAAGCCGACCAACTCGCGCGCCTCGTAAAAACCGATCAGGTTGCGCACCCAGCCGAGCATCGAGACATCGGCGATGGTGTAGTCGTCACCCATGATCCATTGCCGGCCCTTGAGCCGCGTCTCCAGTACGCCGATCAGCCGGCGCGATTCGTCGCGGTAGCGCGTCAGCGGCCGCTTGTCGGCGATCTCGCGTCCGGCGAATTTGTTGAAGAAGCCGACCTGGCCGAAGATCGGGCCGATCGACGCCATCTGGAAGAACACCCACTGGATGGTTTCGTAGCGCCGGATCGGATCGGCGGGCATCAGCTTGCCGGTCTTGTCCGCCAGGTAGAGCAGGATGGCGCCGGATTCGAACAAGCCGATCGGCTTGCCGCCCGGCCCGTCCGGATCGATGATCGCCGGTATCTTGCCGTTCGGGTTGAGCGACAGGAATTCCGGCGTCCAGCTCTCGTTCTTGCCGATATCGACATAGTGCGGCTCGTAAGCGAGACCGATCTCCTCCAGCGCGATCGACACCTTCACGCCGTTGGGCGTCGTGGCGGAATAGAGCTGCAGCCGGTCGGGATGCTTGGCCGGCCAGCGCTTGGCGATCGGGAAGGCGGACAGGTCGGTCATCGAAGGCTCCGGGGTGCGGGATGGCGCCAGGCGGCGCTCGTGGCGGGGTGCACAGAATTACGACCGGGCTTCGTCGCGATCAACATGCCGGCAGGCGGTTGGCCGTGCACGCACAGTCAACCGAAGTCGCGCTTTGGCGGATCAGCCGCGCCGATCAGACGGCCTTGAAGGCCAGCACCGCATTGGTGCCGCCGAAGGCAAAGCTGTTGCTGAGCGCCGCGCGCACCTTGCGTTCGCGCGCCACGTTGGGCGTGACGTCGAGGTCGCAGTCCGGGTCCGGCTCGCGGTAATTGGCGGTCGGCGGCACGACGCCTTCGCGGATCGCCATGACGCAGGCGATCATCTCCAGTCCGCCGGAGGCGCCGAGGCAATGCGCATGCATCGACTTGGTCGAGGAGACCGAAAGCGCGCCGGCATGGCCGCCGAAAACGCGCTTGATCGCCGCGGTCTCGATCTGGTCGTTGGCCTTGGTGCCGGTGCCGTGCGCGTTGAGATAGTCGATATCTTCCGGGTTGAGCCCGGCGTCCGCCAGACAGAAGCGCATCGCCGCTTCCGGCCCTTCGATGGTCGGGGCGACGATGTCGGAGGCATCGGCGGAAAGCCCGACGCCGGCGATCTCGGCAAGGATGGTGGCGCCGCGCGCCATGGCGTGGTCGTAGCTTTCCAGCACCGCCATGCCGGCGCCTTCGCCGAGCGACAGGCCCTGGCGGTCGGCCGAGAACGGCCGGCAGGTGTCGGGCGCGAGCACGCGCAGCGCTTCCCAGCCTTTGAGCACGCCCCAGACCAGCGGCGCCTCGGTGCCGCCGGCAAGCATCACATCGGCGCGGCCGAGCCGGATCTGGTCGACCGCCGTGGAAATCGCATGATTGGCCGACGAGCAGGCCGAGGTGACACCGAACACCGGGCCGCGCAGCCCGAGATTCATGCTGACCTGGCCGGCTGCTGCGCCCGGCATCACTTTCGGCACGGTGAAGATGGCGGCGCGATTCTTGCCTTCGACTAGGATCGCCCGGTAATTCTCCTCGATGGTCTCGAAGCCGGCGACGCCGACGCCGACGATCGCGCCCATCCGGTAGGTGTTGTCGGCATGCGCGCTCAGCCCCGACTGCCGCATGGCTTCCCGCGCCGCGATCACCGCCAAGAGGCTGAAGCGGTCCATCGATACCAGCTGCTTGCGGTCGATGCCGTGCTCCGGCAATGCCTTGACCTCGCAGCCGACCTTGACCTTCAAATCATGCAGGGACGGATTCTCGATCGCGCCGATGGCCGAGCGGCCGGCGCGCATGGCATCCCACATCGCGGCCACATCGTTGCCGAGCCCGCAAATACCGCCGATGCCGGTGATAACGACGCGTTTTTGCATGCAGTCAGGCTTTTTTCGCGATCAATTCGCGAACCGCCTCGACCATGTCGCCGACGTTCTTCAGATTGCTCCAGGCATCGACCGTGTTCATCTCGATCTCGATGCCGTATTTCTCTTCCAGGTCGAAGATGATCTCGGTCAGCTCCAGCGAATGGATGCCGAGCGTGCCGAGATCGGTGCTGGGGGTGATTTCCTCGCCGCCGGTTTCGGCATGCGCCTTGATCTTCTCGATGATCTCGGTCGTCAGTTGGTCAGCCATTCGTTCCCTTCCCTGTCGTTTCCCGACGCCAAACGATCAGCGCCTCTTTTTGATCCCCGGCTTCCACGAACGGGCTGTTCCTGCCACGCAAGGCGCCGCATGACCGCTCCAGGGTGGCTTCCCTCTATAGAAACCGAAACGATGTCAAGCAACAAGCTATATCGACAAAGCCGCGAGCGTGCTTAACCTTGGCGCGATGGACATGATCGACAATCGCCTGGCGTCCCAGGCCGCCGCTCCTTTGCCTGCCGGGCCCCCGTTGCCTGCCGCACAACGTGTTGCCGGCCTAGGCAGGCTTTTCTGCGGCAGGAACGGCGGCCGGACCAGGCTGCAACGTCTCTACCAGGACGGCTCGGCCAAGATCCGCATGCCTTCGGTGCGCGGCGATCCGCTCGAAGCCGTGCTGATCAACACCGCCGGCGGCCTGACCGGCGGCGACCGCATCGGCTGGGCGATCGAAGTAGGCGAAGGCGCATCCGCCTCGATCACCACCCAGGCTTGCGAGAAGGTCTATCGCGCCGCCGCCGATCGCGCCGAGGCGAAGGTCAGCCTGCGCGCCGCCGCCGGCGGCCGCATCGCCTGGCTGCCGCAGGAAACCATCGTCTTCGACCAGGCGGCCTTCGCCCGCGGGCTGGATGTCGAGCTTGCCGAAGGCGCCGAGGCGCTGATCCTCGAAGCGACGCTGTTCGGCCGGCTGGCGATGGGCGAGCGCACCGTTCAAGGCAGCTTCCACGACCGCTGGCGGATCCGCCAGGGCGGCGCGCTCATCCACGCCGAGGATTTCCGCGTTGGCCCCGATATCGCCGCAAGGCTGGCCCGTCCGGCCGTGGCCGGCGGCGCGTCGGCGATCGCCACCCTGTTGCTCGTGTCGCCGAATGCGCAAGACCTGCTGGAGCCGGCTCGACAGGTCATCGGCGATGAAGGCGGCGCCAGCTTTTGGCGCGTCGGCCGATCTGGCAAGCTTCTTGCGAGGCTTCACGCCGGCGACGGCTACCAGCTCCGCAAGCGGCTGGTTCCGCTCGTCGAACTGCTCAACGGGCGGGCGGGTCTGCCCAAATTGTGGTCACTCTGATTTCGAATACCGGGATATCGCATGAATTTGACGCCGCGTGAAAAGGACAAGCTGCTGATCGCCATGGCGGCGATGGTGGCGCGCAAGCGGCTGGAGCGCGGCGTCAAGCTCAACCACCCGGAAGCCATCGCTTTGATCACCGACTTCGTCGTCGAAGGTGCGCGCGACGGCCGCGCCGTGGCCGAGCTGATGGAGGCGGGCGCGCATGTCGTCACCCGCGCCCAGGTCATGGACGGCATCGCCGAGATGATCCACGACGTCCAGGTCGAGGCGACGTTTCCCGACGGCACCAAGCTGGTGACCGTGCATGAGCCGATCCGCTGAGGCCCGTAAGGCAAGGAGAGGACCGATGTTGGAAATCAGGCCCAACTGCGAGTGCTGCGACAAGGATCTGCCGCCGGATGCGAGCGATGCGCGGATATGCACCTTCGAATGCACGTTTTGCGCGGACTGCGCCGAAACAGTGCTTGGCGGCGTCTGTCCGAATTGCGGCGGCAATTTCGCGCCGCGCCCGATCCGGCCGGCGGCTTTGCTGAAGAAATATCCGCCTTCTACCAAGCGCGTGCTGAAGGCCGAAGGCTGCGGCCCGCGCCAAGCCGCTTGAACAAATAATCAGAGGTAGCCAGATGATCCCCGCTTCGACCAAACGCACCACGCTCGCCGCCATCCTGCTCCTGGCCGCGGCGATGCCGGCTTACGCACATGTCGGCGTTGGCTCTACCTCGTCCTTTGCCGCTGGCTTCGCGCATCCGTTGTCCGGCCTCGACCATATGACGGTGATGATCGCCGTTGGCCTGTGGGCGGCGCTGAAAGGCGGCAAGGCGATTTGGGCCTGGCCGCTCGCCTTCGTCGGCGTCATGCTGTTTGGCGCAGCGCTCGGCATGCTGCATGTGCCGGTGCCTTTCGTCGAGCCCGGCATTCTCGCCTCGGTCGTCGCGCTCGGCCTGCTGGTGGCGCTGGCGATCGACCTGCCGGTCTCGGCGGGCGTGGCGATCATCGGCCTGTTTGCGCTGTTCCACGGCCACGCGCATGGCACGGAAGTGCCGGAAAATGCCGGCGGTCTCGAATATATGGCGGGCTTCGCCGTCGCGACCGCGCTGCTCCACGGCGTCGGCATAGCGGCGGCTCTCGGTCTCGGCCTGCGCTTCCGCGGCCTGGTGCGTGCCGCCGGTGCGGCTTGCGCGGCGGTCGGTCTCGGCCTTGCCTTCGGCGTTCTGTGAGGGCCGAGATGATCCCGGGCGAAGTCATTCCCGCAAAGGGCGAAATCGAGCTCAACACCGGCTTGCCGACAGTGACGCTCAAGGTCGCCAACAGCGGCGACCGGCCGATCCAGGTCGGCAGCCACTATCATTTCTTCGAGACCAATGAGGGGTTGAAATTCGACCGCGACCGCGCGCGCGGCATGCGGCTCGACATCGCCGCCGGCACCGCCATGCGCTTCGAGCCGGGCCAGGAGCGTGACGTCACGCTGGTGCCGCTCGGTGGAAAACGCGAGGTCTACGGTTTCCAGCAAAAGGTGATGGGCAAGCTGTGATCTCCGCCGCGCTCGCGCCGGCGGACCCGCATCGGGACCGCCGGCCCGCTCAATCAGCTCGCTTTCTTGGTGATCAGCGTCAGCGCGCCGTTGGGCTGCAGGCTGGCGGCGATCACCTGCGCCGAGCTGACTCCCTTGGCGTCCAGCGCCGATTTCACCTTGGGCGTCGCGTCGATCGATTTGCGCAAGGTCTGCAGGCCGACATCGCCGCGCTGCGCCACGATCTTGTTGACCTGGGTCTGCGTGTCCTTCGGCAGCTCGGTGATGTCGACGATGCTGACGCCCTGGATCGACGGCACGGCCGGCTGAGCCTGCGGAGTGGCTGGCGCCGGAGCGGCGGGAGAGGGGCTCGGTGTCGGCGCCGACTGCTGGGCGTTCGCGGCGCCTGCCATGATCAGGCTGGCGGCGGCGGCGAAAAATATCGTTCTGCGCATGGATGTTCCTTCCATCGGTTTGGCAAACACTCGTTTTGGGCTGACCAGGCCACCTCAACCGCCAAATGGGCGGGCAAAGTGTCGCCGAACGGGTCATTGCGTGACCATTGGATGGCGACAATGTGCGGCCAACCCCCAACCAACCTCGTTTTCGGGAGCAATCGCTGATGGCCAGAATTACCCGCGCCGCCTATGCGCAGATGTATGGTCCGACCGTCGGCGACAAGGTGCGCCTGGCTGACACCGAGCTCTTCATCGAGGTCGAGAGGGATTTCACCGTCCATGGCGAGGAGGTGAAATTCGGCGGCGGCAAGGTCATCCGCGACGGCATGGGCCAGAGCCAGGTGACGCGGGCCGACGGCGCGGTCGATACGGTCATCACCAACGCGCTGGTCGTCGATGCGCTTATCGGCATCGTCAAGGCGGATATCGGCCTCAAGGACGGCCGCATCGCCGCGATCGGCAAGGCCGGCAATCCGGACACGCAGGCCGGCGTCACCATCATCATCGGCCCGGGCACGGAAATCATCGCCGGCGAGGGCAAGATCCTGACCGCCGGCGGCTTCGACGCGCATATCCACTTCATCTGCCCGCAGCAGATCGAGGAAGCGCTGATGAGCGGCGTCACCACCATGCTCGGCGGCGGCACCGGCCCGGCGCACGGCACCTTGGCCACCACCTGCACGCCCGGCCCCTGGCACATGGCGCGCATGATCCAGTCCTTTGACGCCTTCCCGATGAATATCGGCCTGTCCGGCAAGGGCAATGCCTCGAAGCCGGCGGCGCTGGAGGAAATGGTGCTGGCCGGCGCCTGTTCGCTGAAGCTGCATGAGGACTGGGGCACGACGCCGGCCGCGATCGACTGCTGCCTGTCGGTCGCCGACGCTTACGACGTGCAGGTGATGATCCACACCGACACCCTGAACGAGTCAGGGTTCGTCGAGAACACGGTCGCGGCGATCAAAGGCCGCACCATCCACGCCTTCCATACCGAGGGCGCCGGCGGCGGCCATGCGCCGGATATCATCAAGGTCTGCGGCCTGCCCAACATCATCCCGTCCTCGACCAATCCGACCAGGCCCTACACGGTCAACACGCTTTCCGAGCATCTCGACATGCTGATGGTCTGCCATCATCTGTCGCCGTCGATCCCGGAAGACATCGCCTTCGCTGAAAGCCGCATCCGCAAGGAGACGATCGCTGCCGAGGATATCCTGCACGACATCGGCGCCTTCTCGATCATCTCCTCCGACAGCCAGGCCATGGGCCGCGTCGGCGAGGTGGCGATCCGGACCTGGCAGACCGCCGACAAGATGAAGCGCCAGCGCGGGTCGCTCCCCGACGAGACCGGCGACAACGACAATTTCCGCGTCCGCCGCTACATCGCCAAATACACGATCAATCCGGCCATCGCGCACGGCCTGTCGAAGGAGATCGGCTCGATCACCGTCGGCAAACGCGCCGATCTGGTGCTGTGGAACCCGGCCTTTTTCGGCGTAAAGCCCGAGATGGTGCTGGTCGGCGGCTCGATCGCCGCCGCACCGATGGGCGATCCCAACGCCTCAATCCCGACGCCGCAGCCGATGCACTACCGGCCGATGTTCGGCGCCTATGGCAAGGCGTTGACCAACTCCTCGGTCACCTTCGTCTCCAAGGCCGCCCTCGATGCCGGCCTGCAGGCGAGGCTCGGCGTCGCCAAGGCGATGGTCGCGGTCGAAAACACGCGCGGCGGCATCGGCAAGCATTCGATGGTGCTCAACGACGCCACGCCGCATGTCGAGGTCGATCCAGAAACCTACGAGGTGCGCGCCGATGGCGAGCTCTTGACCTGCGAGCCCGCGACGGTGCTGCCGATGGCGCAGAGGTATTTTCTGTTCTGATGCGTTTGCGGTGAGCGGGCAAAGACCGTTGCGGCTGGCGCGTCGAGGCCGCAATATGCGGCCAAGCATCAGCCGCAATGTGATCGGGCATGGCCACCGAAATCGCCTCTCCGCACGACATCTTCCCGCATATCCGCATCGTCATGGGCATGGTGATCGGCCTCGGCGTCACCCGGCTGCTCTCGGGAACCGCCCGCATCGTCCAGCATCCTGGACAGTACCGGCTCTACGCGGTGCATCTCGCCTGGGTCGCCTCGGTGCTGCTGATGCTGGTGCATTTCTGGTGGTGGGAGTTCGGGCTCTACGCCATCGAGAACTGGACCTTCGGCAAATATCTTTTCATCATTTTCTACGCCATCACGCTGTTCCTGCTCTGCGCGCTGCTGTTCCCGGATTCGATGCTCGATTACACCAGCTACGAGGACTATTTTTACTCGCGTCGCGCCTGGTTCTTCGGCCTGCTGGCGGCGACCTATCTGCTCGACGTCATCGACACGCTGCTCAAAGGCCCGGAGCACTTCGCCCGTTTCGGCAACGAGTATCTGTTCCGCACGCCGGTCTTCGTCGCTTTGTGTCTGGTCGCGATCCTGGTGCGCGACAAGCGCTTCCACATCGCCTTCGTCGCGGCCGCGCTGATCTACCAGATTTCCTTCATCCTGCGGCTCTTCGACACCATCGTCTGAGCGAACGCGATGGTCTAGGATTCAGGGGAAAGGCAGGGTCAACCATGTACAAGGCTGTCGGATCGCGTGGCTCCCGCGTCAGCCGGGTGCTCTGGATGCTCGAGGAACTCGGGCAGCCCTATGAATTCGTCGAGGTCAAATTGCGCTCGCCGGAAGCCTATGCGCTCAATCCCTCCGGCAAGGTGCCGATCCTGATCGATGGCGACCTGAAAATCACGGATTCCGCGGCGATCTGCGTCTATCTGGCCGACAAGCATGCCGACAAAGGCATGGGCGCCAATCCGGGCCTCGCCGGTCGCGCCGAGATGGATTCCTGGATGCATTTCGCCCAGAGCGAGTTGGAGGCGCCGCTGTGGAACAAGCTGCGCCACCGTTTCCTCTTGCCGAAGGATGTCCGCGTCGATGTCGGTCCGGCGGCGGTCTATGATTTCGCCTCCGAAGTGCAGGCGCTGGATCGCAGGCTCGGCGACAGGCCTTTTGCGCTGGGCGACCGGTTCACCGCTGTCGACGTGCTGCTCGGCGACATGGGCGCCTGGGCGCGCGCCGGAAAATTCCCGGTCGACTCCGAGCGGGTCGGCGCCTATTTCGATCGCGTGCTGTCGCGGCCCGCCCGCGCCCGCGCCCAAGCCAATGGCGGAGCCATGAGATGAAACTCAACATCACCACCGACTTCACCAAATTTCCGCGCGCCGTCTCGGTTCTTCCGGCCGGCGAAGCCGGACCGGTGGCCCCCTACGACAAAGCCGTGCTGCCGCATGACGAGCGGCACCTGCGCCGGCGGGCCATCGAGACGGCGGCCGGCGATAAGGTGCTGGTCGACCTGCCCGAGCCGGTGGCGCTCAGCGACGGCGACCGGCTGGTGCTGGAGGACGGCCGCCAGCTCGAGATCGTCGCGGCGCCCGAAGAGGTCTACGACATCCGCGCCCGCGACGCCGTGCATCTGACCGAGCTTGCCTGGCACATCGGCAACCGCCATCTCGCCGCCGCGATCGAGCCGAACCGCATCCTCATTCTGCGCGACCACGTCATCAAGGCGATGCTGGAAGGCCTGGGCGCTACGGTGGCCGAAGTGTCTGAGCCGTTCACCCCGGTGCGCGGCGCCTATTCGGGGCATGGCCACGATCATTCGCACGATCACCACGACCACGATCACCACGACCATGATCATCATCACGATCACGATCACGACCATCACCACCACGACCATGGTCACCACCATCACCATGACTGAGCAGTCTTCCAGCGTCGCGCTTTTGCGGCTGATGGCATGGCTGTCGCCGGCCTTTCCGGTCGGCGGCTTTTCCTACAGCCACGGCCTGGAACGCGCCGTGCAGGACGGGCTGATCGCCAATCGCCGGGACCTCGCCCAATGGCTGGAGACGCTGGTCGAGATGGGTTCCGGCTGGAACGACGCGGTGCTGTTCGCCGAAGCCTGGCGCTGCGCGCGGGACGACGGCGATCTTGCGGAGGTCGCCGCCCTGGCCGAAGCGCTGGCCGGCTCGCAGGAGCGCCACCTGGAGACGATGCTGCAGGGCGCGGCTTTCTTGAAGGCGGCGTCCGCCTGGCCGTCTCCGGGGCTCGAGCGCCTGCCCGCCGATTGCCCCTACTGCGTCGCCGTCGGCGCCGTGGCCGGCGACCATGGCATCGGCCTACGGGACGCCCTGTCCGCCTTCCTGCAGGCCTTCTTCTCCAATCTGGTCCAGGCGGCGATCCGGCTCGGTGTCGTCGGCCAGGTCGATGCCACCGCATTGTTAGCCGGCTTTGAGTCGCCTGCGCTGTCGACCGCAGCCCGCGCGGCCGCCTCCAGCGTCGACGATCTCGGCGGCTCGGCCTTCATCTCGGACATAACGGCGATGCGTCACGAAACCCAATATTCGCGATTGTTCCGCTCATGACAGCCCTTGCGCTCATCCTCTCTTTCGTCCTGCTCCTGATCACCTCGCTGCATGTCTATTGGGGCATAGGCGGCATCTGGCCGGGCACGGATCAGGCCTCCTGCGCCCGCGCCGTCGTCGGTTTTCGCGGCGTCGACGAGATGCCGTCGTCATTCGCGAGCTTCGCCGTCGCGGCCTGTCTGGCGCTGGCGACGCTCTGGCCGCTGGCGCTGACCGGCGTCTTCGCCACGCCTTTTCCGAGGGCAGGCCTGGCCGCCACCGCCTTGATGATCGGCCTCGTCTTTCTCGGCCGTGGCATCGCCGGCTTTACGCCCTGGTGGCGCCGGCTGGCGTCCGAACAGCCTTTCGCGCGGCTCGACCAGCGCCTTTATTCTCCGCTCTGCCTGCTGATCGGGTTGGGCTTCGCCATCCTCGCTATTTCGGAGTTTCCGGCATGACCTCGAAAAACGGTCCTCTTCGCATCGGCATTGGCGGCCCTGTCGGCTCCGGCAAGACCACGCTGACCGAAAAGCTGTGCAAGGCACTGCGCGACGACTTCTCCATCGCCGTCGTCACCAACGACATCTACACCAAGGAAGACGCCATGATGCTGGCGCGGCTGCAGGCATTGCCCGAAGAGCGCATCGTCGGCGTCGAGACCGGCGGCTGCCCGCACACCGCCATCCGCGAGGACGCCTCGATCAACCTGCGCGCCATCGCGGAGCTCAACAAGAGATTCCCCGATCTTGACATCATCTTCATCGAATCCGGCGGCGACAATCTTGCCGCCACCTTCTCGCCCGACCTTGCCGATCTGACGCTCTACGTCATCTCGGTCTGCCAAGGCGAGGAGATCCCGAGGAAGGGCGGCCCGGCGATCACCCGCTCCGATTTCCTCATCATCAACAAGAGCGACCTCGCGCCCTATGTGAACGTCAATCTCGAAATCATGGAGAGCGATGCCGGCCGCATGCGCGGCAAGCGCCCCTTCGGCTTCACCGATCTGTCGCGCGGCAGGGGCCTCAAGGAGGTCATCGAGTTCATCGTCGAGCAGGGCGGATTGCAGTCGGCGCGCCCGGCGGCCTGAGCGTCTCGGCGGCCTGAGCCATCGTTTATCGGTTGCTGGTCGGCGCCCCGCACGGCATTCTTGCTAGTAGACCCAAGCGGAGGATTTTCGATGAGCCTTGCCCGCCTGCACAAGGAACCGCTGAGCAACCTGCCCTACTATGAGGAGCGGGTCGATCTCGCCGCCGCCTTCCGCTGGACGGCGCGGCTCAACATGCATGAGGCGGTGGCCAATCATTTCTCGCTGTCGGTCAACGAGGACGGCACCAAATTCCTGATGAACCCCAACCAGGTGCATTTCTCGCGCATCAAGGCGAGCGACCTGCTTTTGATCGACGCCAACGATCCTGAAACGCTCTCCGGGCCCAACGCGCCCGACCCGACCGCCTGGGGCCTGCACGGCGCCATTCACCGCAACGTCCCGCATGCGCGCTGCGCCATGCATGTGCATTCGATCCACGCCACCGTGCTTGCCTCGCTGGCCGATTCGACGCTGCCGCCCGTCGACCAGAACTCCGCCATGTTCTTCAACCGCCATGTCGTCGACGCCAATTATGGCGGGCTGGCCTTCGAGGAGGAGGGCGAGCGCTGCTCGCAGCTTCTCACCGATCCCAAGGTCAAGGTGATGGTGATGGGCAATCACGGCGTCATGGTCATCGGCGACAGCGTCGCCGACACCTTCAACCGCATGTTCTATTTCGAGCGCGCCGCCGAGACCTACATCAAGGCGCTATGGACCGGCCGCCCGCTGCGCACGCTATCGGATGAGATCGCCGAAAAGACAGCCAGCGAAATGGACGACTACCCCGGCCAGGCCGAGCGCCATCTCGCCGAGCTCAAGGCGATCCTCGACGAGGAAGAGCCGGTCTATCGGAATTGAGCTTCTTTCCCTTCTCCCCGTTCCGGTGCCCGAAGGGCGGATGAGGGGCGGCACCAAGGTTTCAGAAGTCAACGCCTATGCGCCAGCGTTTTGCCAGGTCAGCGCTGCCCCTCATCCGCCTGCCGGCACCTTCTCCCCGTATAGTGACGGGGAGAAGGAGGCTGATCACAGCCCCAACTGCGCCCGCAACTCTTCGGCACTGTTGATCACGATCGCGCCCGGCGGTCCTGCCATCGGCGCTTCCGGCCAGAAGATCGTCTTCATGCCGGCCGCCAGCCCGGCCATAGCGCCGGTCACGCTGTCGTCGACCGCGAACGCATCCTTCGGATCGACGCCGGCGAGATAGGCGGCGCGCAGGAAGGGTTCCGGATAAGGCTTGCCTTCGATGACATCGTTGCGGCTCACCGTGCGCATGCCCGGATAGATCAGCCCGACGGCGGAGAGATTGGCGTCGACGATCAGCCGGTCGGAGTTGGACACCACCGCCTGCTCGACGCCGAGCGCCCGCAATTCGTTGAACACCTCGATCGCGCCGGGGCGCGGCTTCAGCGTGTCTGCCATTGGCAGATAGTGGTCGTATTTGCGCACGATCCAGTCGTCGAAGGGCATGACCAAGCCGAACTCGTCGCGCAGCATCTCGTAGACCGGCCATGCTGCGACGCCCAGCACCCGTTCATGCAGGTCGGTCGGCGGCGCGATGCCGACGCTGCGCAGCGCGGCCGCAAGGGCTGCCTCGTGCAGCGGCTCGCTGTCTACCAGCGTTCCGTCCATGTCCCAGAAAACGGCTTTCGGCGTCATGCGCGGCTCCTTTGTCCGCTCCCCTTAATGGGTTTCGCCGCCGAGATAAACCGCCCAGCCGCAAATGGTTGACGCTGGGGACGAGCAACCTTTTGGTGGCGGGCGACGCCTGCAAACATTTGCTCTTTTGACAGACAATTGCGCGCCAAAATAATCGCTGTAAGCTATAGCGCCCTTGTCGGGGTTGGGAGGCAGGACGTGAATTCGCGACAGGAAACCGGCAACACCAGGTTGGACGACGCCGCGCGCGCCGGCTGGCTTTATTACGTTGCCGGCAACACGCAAGACCAGATCGCAGCCAAGCTCGGCATCTCCAGGCAGACGGCGCAGCGGTTGGTCTCTCTGGCCATGTCTGAGGGCTTGATCAAGGTGCGCGTAGACCATCCGATCGCCAACTGCCTCGACCTTGCTGCCAGGCTGAAGTCGCGCTTCGCGCTCGACCTGGTCGAAGTGGTGCCGAGCGATCCGACCTCGACCTCGACGACCATCGGCATCGCCGAAGCGGCCGCGGCCGAGATCGAGCGCCGGTTGCGCTCCGAAGCGCCGATCGTTATGGCGATCGGCACCGGCCGCACGCTGAAGGCAGCGATCGAGCAACTGCCGCCGATGGAGTGCCCGCAGCACAAGGTGGTGTCCTTGACCGGCAACATCTCGCCCGACGGCTCCGCCGCTTTCTACAACGTCATCTTCACCATGGCCGACCGCGTCAAGGCGCGATCCTTCCCGATGCCATTGCCGGTCATCGCCTCCTCGCCGGAGGAGCGCGACATGTTGCTCAACCAGCCGATGATCCAGCCGACGCTGGCGCTGGCCGCGGAAGCCGACGTCACTTTCGTCGGCATCGGCGACCTTGGCCCCAAGGCGCCGCTCTATGAGGACGGCTTCATTTCGGAAAGCGAGTTGAAGGCGCTGCAGAAGGCCGGCGGCATCGCCGAGATCGTCGGCTGGGTTTACGACCGCGAGGGTCGCATGATCGAGGGCATAACCAACGACCGCGTGTCTTCGGCCTCACTGCCGTCGCGCGAAAAATCGCTGGTCATTGCGCTGGCCATGGGCGAGCGCAAGCTGCCGGGCATACTGGCGGCGGTCAACCGCCGGCTGGTCAACGGTCTCATCACCGACGAGCGGACGGCCGAAGCTCTGCTCGCGGGCTGAACACCGATAAAAACGAGCCACTTATTGCGACGGCCCGCGCGGGTCGTTGCCGTCGAGGAATCCCATGTCGCGCTGCAGATGCGGCGACAGATCGCGTACATCGACATAGCCGCGCCGGCGGCGGGCAAATCGTGAAAATTCGTGCATCAGCAGGGAAAACCAGCTTTGCGCCGGGGTGGTAACGAGCTTTTCCTGGATCGTGGTCATGATCTTCAGCTTTCGCTTCTTCTTGAACTGGAATGATCGTCGACCCCAAATATCGGTCTGGCGGACTCGCGCTGCCAATTAAACCTCGATCATGACCCATAAGGAGGTTTTATGCCCGATCTGAAGCCCCCGCAGCTTGCACCGTTGCCGCCGCTTCCGGCGATCCGGGTTTTCGAGGCGGTGGCCCGGCATCTCTCCTTCACCAAGGCCGCGCAGGAACTGGGCATGACCCAGGCGGCTGCGAGCTATCAGATCAAGGTGCTCGAGGAGCGCATCGGCGCGCCGCTTTTCCTGCGCCGTCCGAAGCAGATCGAATTGACCGAACCGGGGCAGCGCCTGGCGCCGGCCGTCAGCGAAGCCTTCGCTATCCTCGGCCAGGCCTATGCCGCGGCACGCGGCGGGGCCGACGGGCTGCTTTGCGTCACCACGGTGCTCACCTTCGCTTCCAACTGGCTGGCGCAGCATCTGGGCTCTTTCCAGCTTGCTCATCCCGCACTTGCCGTGCGGCTCGACACGTCGAGCCGGCTG
This sequence comes from Mesorhizobium sp. CU3, assembly GCF_006442965.1. GTDB lineage: Bacteria > Pseudomonadota > Alphaproteobacteria > Rhizobiales > Rhizobiaceae > Mesorhizobium. The sequence continues at coordinate 254,658 of NZ_VFWX01000006.1, forward strand.
ACCGATTTCGCGCGCGAGGATGTCGATCTCGCCATCCGCTCCGGTGGTGGCAAGTGGCCGGGCCTCGAGTCTCACAAATTGCTCGACGCCGATTTCACGCCGATGCTGAGCCCGAAGCTGGCGGCGAGCATCGGTGGGGTCAAGCAGCCGGCGGATCTTCTGCGGCTGCCGATCCTCGATCCCGGCGACATCTGGTGGACGCAATGGTTCGAGGCGGCCGGCGTCACCGGGCACGACCTCGCCAGGCGGCCGGGCTCCAGCATGGGTGCGCAGGCCTATGAGGCGAACGCCGCGATGGCCGGTCACGGCGTCGCTATCCTCACCCGGGCGCTGTTCAAGAATGAGATCGCCGACGGCCGTCTCGTCCAGCCTTTCGACCTGGTCGGCGACGACGGTCACGCCTATTGGCTGGTCTATCCGACGGCGCGCCGCAACGTGCCGAAGATCCGCGCCTTCCGCGATTGGATCCTCGCCGAGATCGCTTGCCCATAGGCCAACCGCCTCTAGCTACGTTCTTCGACTATCGCCGGCCGCCTCGCCGGCTGGGTCACGCTGCGTCATTTCTATTGCACTGCAGCATCGATTCCGCCTTGACATAATTCACGCCAAGTGAGTAATTGCCCAGAGCCAAGGCAAATGCTCACTTTGGTTTATGGGAGGAATTTGATGAAACTTCGCACGCTCACCCTGGGCTTGTTGTCGGCCAGCGCTCTTGCTTTCGCCGCGCATGCCGAATCCATCACCATCGCCACCGTCAACAATGGCGACATGGTCCGCATGCAGAAGCTGACGGACGACTTCACCAAGGCTAACCCCGACATCCAGCTCAACTGGGTCACGCTTGAAGAGAACGTGCTGCGCGAGCGCGTCACCACCGACATCGCCACCAAGGGCGGCCAGTACGACGTCATGACCATCGGCACCTACGAGGTTCCGATCTGGGCGAAGCAGAACTGGCTCTTGCCGCTCGACAAGCTCGGCGACGACTACGACACCAAGGACATCATCCCGGCCATCGCCGGCGGTCTCTCGGTCGACGGCAAGCTCTATGCCGCGCCCTTCTACGGCGAAAGCTCCTTCGTCATGTACCGCAAGGACCTGATGGAGAAGGCGGGCCTCAAGATGCCCGACGCCCCGACCTGGGACTTCATCAAGCAGGCCGCCGACAAGATGACCGACCGCGCCAATGGCGTGAACGGCGTCTGCCTGCGCGGCAAGGCCGGCTGGGGCGAGAACATGGCCTTCCTGACCGCCATGTCGAACTCCTTCGGCGCCCGCTGGTTCGACGAGAATTGGAAGCCGCAGTTCGACCAACCGGAGTGGAAGAACACGCTGCAATTCTATGTCGACCTGATGAAGGCCGACGGTCCGGAAGGCGCCTCGTCCAACGGCTTCAACGAGAACCTGGCGCTGTTCCAGCAGGGCAAGTGCGGCATGTGGATCGATGCCACCGTCGCCGCGTCCTTCGTCTCCGACCCGAAGAACTCGACCGTCGCCGACAAGGTCGGCTATGCGCTGGCCCCCGACAATGGGCTCGGCAAGCGCGGCAACTGGCTGTGGGCGTGGTCGCTGGCGATCCCCGCCGGTACGCAGAAGGCCGACGCCGCCGAGAAGTTCGTGTCCTGGGCGACCTCGAAGCACTATGCCGAGTTGGTCGCGTCTAAGGAGGGCTGGGCCAACGTTCCGCCGGGAACGCGCTCCTCGCTCTACGCCAATCCGGAGTACCAGAAGGCAGCGCCCTTCGCGAAGATGACGCTGGACTCCATCAACGCCGCCGACCCGACGCATCCGACCGTCAAGCCGGTGCCTTATGTTGGCGTGCAGTTCGTCGCCATTCCTGAGTTCCAGGGCCTCGGCACCACCGTCGGCCAGCTCTTCTCGGCCGCCCTTGCCGGCCAGTCGAGCGTCGACGATGCGCTGAAGCAGGCGCAGGACGCTGCCACCGCGGCGATGACCGAAGGCGGCTACATCAAGTAAGGCTCCTCCCGGTGCCGAAAGCCGGTCGCGCATCATGACCGGCAGGAGGCCGCCCGAAACCCAGTTCGGGCGGCCTCTTTTCAAACTCGGGAAAATTCTGGCACAACTCTAAAACCTGGCTGACCGTTGGAGGGTGACCGTCATGGCTACTCAGCAAACCCGTTCGCTTGCCCGTTTCATGATGGCGCCATCGGTAATCCTTTTGTTCGTCTGGATGATCGTGCCGCTGGCCTTCACGCTGTGGTTCTCGTTCCAGCAATACAATCCGCTGAACCCGATCCGCGACGGTTTCGTCGGCTTCTCCAATTACGCGCTGTTCTATTCCAATCCGGCCTTCCTCTATTCGATCCTCAACACGCTCACCATCGTCGTCAGCGTGCTGATCATCACCGTGGTCGGAGGCATCCTTTTGGCGATGCTCCTCGACCAGCCGATGTGGGGCCAGGGCATCGTGCGCATCCTGGTGATCTCGCCATTCTTCGTCATGCCGCCGGTGGCGGCACTGGTGTGGAAGAACATGATCATGCATCCGCAATACGGCGTCTTCGCCGACATTGCGCGCTTCTTCGGCGGCGAACCCATAGACTGGTTCGGCCAGCATCCGCTGACCGCCATCATCATCATCGTCGCCTGGCAATGGCTGCCCTTCGCGACGCTGATCCTTTTGACCTCGCTGCAGTCGCTCGACGGCGAGCAGAAGGAGGCGGCCGAGATGGACGGCGCCGGCTTCCTCAGCCGCTTCTGGTATCTGACGCTGCCGCACATGTCGCGCGCCATCACCGTCGTCATCCTGATCCAGACGATCTTCCTGCTCTCGGTCTATGCCGAGATCCTGGTCACCACCAATGGCGGCCCGGGCTACGCCTCCACCAACCTGCCCTTCCTCGTCTACCAGAAGGCATTGCTGGAGTTCAAAATCGGCCAGGCATCCGCCGGTGGCGTGATCGCCGTCATTCTCGCCAACATCGTCGCCTTCTTCGCCATGCGCGCCGTCGGCAAGAACCTGGACAAGTAAGGGAGGATCAGATGGCACGCGCAGTCACCACCCAGCACAAGACCATCGCCACGCTAGCTGCCTGGATCGTCGCCCTGCTGATCTTCTTTCCGATCCTCTACACGATCATCACCTCGTTCAAGTCGGAACAGGAGGCGATCCAGGGCTTCAACCTGATCCCGTCGGGAACCTTCGAGAGCTATTCGGAGGTGCAGCAGCAGAGCGGCTACTTCAAATTCTTCTTCAATTCGGTGCTGCTCTCGGTCGGCTCGACCATCCTCGCCCTCATCGTCGCCATCCCGGCGGCCTGGTCGATGGCCTTCTCGCCGACCAGGCGGACCAAGGACATCCTGATGTGGATGCTGTCCACCAAGATGATGCCGGCGGTCGCGGTGCTGTTCCCGATCTACCTGATCTTCCGCGACTCCGGCCTGCTCGACAGCCGCATCGGCCTGATGGTCATGCTGATGCTGATCAACCTGCCGATCGTGGTCTGGATGCTCTACACCTATTTCCGCGAGATCCCCGGCGAGATCCTCGAAGCGGCGCGCATGGACGGGGCCTCGCTGTGGAACGAGATCATCTATGTGCTGACGCCGATGGCGGTGCCGGGCATCGCCTCAACCATGCTGCTTAACATCATCCTGGCCTGGAACGAGGCGTTCTGGACGATCCGGCTCACCACCACCAATGCCGCACCGCTCACCGCCTTCATCAGCTCCTTCTCCAGCCCGCAAGGCCTGTTCTGGGCCAAGCTCTCGGCTGCCTCTACGCTGGCCATCGCGCCGATCCTGATCATGGGCTGGTTCAGCCAGAAGCAACTGGTGCGCGGCCTGACCTTTGGTGCTGTGAAGTAGCGCGGTGCCGTGAAGTAGGAACGCCCAAGCGGCGGACGACGAAGACTATCCCCGGGAGGAAACCATGGGAAACATCACGCTCAAGAACGTCTCAAAATCCTTCGGGTCGACGACGATCATCCCCAACATCGACCTCAACATCGAGGATGGCGAGTTCGTCGTGTTCGTCGGTCCGTCCGGCTGCGGCAAGTCCACGCTGCTCAGGCTGATCGCAGGCCTCGAGGACACCAGCGGCGGCACCATCAACATCGACGGCCGCGACGTCACCCGCGAGGCGCCGGCCAAGCGCAAGCTCGCCATGGTGTTCCAGTCCTACGCGCTCTACCCGCATATGACCGTCGCCAAGAACATTGCCTTCCCGCTGAAGATGGCCGGCGAGGACCAGGCGACCATCGACAAGAAGGTGAAGGACGCCGCGCGCGTCTTGAACCTTACCAACTATCTCGAACGCCGTCCCGGCCAGCTCTCCGGCGGCCAGCGCCAGCGCGTCGCCATCGGCCGCGCCATCGTGCGCCAACCTTCGGCCTTCCTGTTCGACGAGCCGCTGTCCAACCTCGACGCCGCACTTCGCGGGACCATGCGCCTCGAGATCAGCGAACTGCATCATCAACTGAAGACGACGATGATCTACGTCACACACGACCAGGTCGAAGCCATGACCATGGCCGACAAGATCGTCGTCCTCAACGCCGGCAACATCGAGCAGGTCGGCTCGCCGATGGAACTCTACAAGACGCCGCGAAACCTATTCGTTGCCGGCTTCATCGGCTCGCCCAAGATGAACCTCATCGAAGGCGCGCCGGCCGACAAGTATGGTGCCAAGACCATCGGCATCCGGCCAGAGCATCTCAACATCTCGACCACGTCGGGCGACTGGAAGGCGACGGTCGGCGTTGCCGAGCATCTCGGATCCGATACCTTCCTGCATGTCCAGGCAGACGGCATCGGCACGGTCAATGTGCGCGCCGACGGCGAGGTAGCGGTCAAGCACGGCGATACCGTCTATCTGACCCCCGACAAGACCAAGCTGCATCGCTTCGGCGCCGACGGCAAGGCGTTGGCTCAGTGAGGGCGGGACTGTGAGGTTGAGAGGCAAATCGGCGCTGATCACCGGATCGGCGCGCGGCATCGGCAAGGCCTTCGCCGAAACCTACGCGCGCGAAGGGGCGACGGTGGCGATTGCCGACATCGATCTGTCGGCCGCGGAAAAGACCGCGGCTGCGATCGGCGACAAGGCCTATGCGGTCAAGCTCGACGTCACCGACCAGGCTTCGATCGACGCGGCGGTGAAAGCGGTCGAAACCAGAACCGGCGGCCTCGACGTGCTGGTCAACAACGCCGCGATCTTCGACCTGGCGCCGATCGTCGAGATCACCAAGGCGAGCTACGACAAATTGTTCACGGTCAATGTCGCCGGCACGCTGTTCATGCTGCAGGCGGCCGCCCGCTCGATGATCGGGCGTGGCAAGGGCGGCCGGATCATCAACATGGCGAGCCAGGCCGGACGGCGCGGCGAGCCGCTGGTGGCTGTCTACTGCGCCACCAAGGCTGCGGTCATTTCGCTGACGCAGTCGGCAGGGCTCGATCTCATCAAGCATCGCATCAACGTGAACGGCATCGCGCCGGGCGTTGTCGACAGCGACATGTGGGACCAGGTCGACGCGCTGTTCGCCAAATACGAGAACCGGCCGAAGGGCGAGAAGAAACGCCTGGTCGGCGAAAACGTGCCTTACGGGCGCATGGGCAGGCCCGAGGATCTGGCCGGCATGGCGGTTTTCCTCGCCAGCGACGAGGCAGAATACATTGTCGCCCAGACCTACAATGTCGACGGCGGCAATTGGATGAGTTGAGGGGGAAGGCGCTTCTCTCTTTCCTCCGGAGAAGACGCCATGGGCAGGTGAGGGGCAGCACGCCGAAGCACCGGATGCTGCCCCTCATCCTCGCTCTCCCAGGGAGGCGGAACAGTTGGGCTGCGGGTCGGCCAAAGGGTAAAATGCGATGACCGTGAAACTCTCCTCCGCGAACCTCGCCAAGCTTCCGTCCAAGGTCGCCGGGCCGCAATACGACCGCTCGGCGTTGAGAGCCGGCATCGTCCATTTCGGCGTCGGCAATTTCCACCGTTCGCACCAGGCCATCTATTTGGACGATCTCTTCGCCACCGGCCAGGGCCATGAATGGGCGCTGATCGGCGCCGGCGTCTTCGACGGCGAGAAGGTCGGCCGCTCCAGGCTGCAGGAACAGGACTGGCTGACCACGGTGGTCGAGCAGGACCAGGGCCATATGAGCGCCCGCGTCACCGGCGCCATGATCGATTTCCTGATGCCCGGCGATGCCGCCGCGGTCATCGATCAGCTGGCCGATCCGGCGATCAAGATCGTGTCGCTGACCATCACCGAGGGCGGCTATTTCATCGATCCGGCGTCGGGCAAGTTCAACCCGGCCCATCCCGACATCGTCGCCGACGCGCAGCCGGGAGCAAAGCCGAAGACGGTGTTCGGCATCATCCTGGCCGGCCTGTTGCGCCGCCGCGCCGACGGCATCGTGCCGTTCACGGTCATGTCCTGCGACAACATCCCCCATAACGGCCATGTCACCTCCGACGGCGTCATCGGCCTCGCCCGGCTGATCGATGAGGATCTTGCCAGATGGGTAGAAGACAAGGTCGCTTTCCCGAACGGCATGGTCGACCGCATCACGCCGGCCACCACCGACCGCGAGCGCAAGATCCTCGCCGACGATTTCGGCCTGGAGGACAGCTGGCCGGTGTTCTGCGAACCGTTCAAGCAATGGGTGCTGGAGGATCACTTCACCGCCGGCCGCCCGGCGCTGGAAAAGGTCGGCGTGCAGTTCGTCAAGGATGTCTCTCCCTACGAGCTGATGAAGATACGCATCCTCAATGGCGGCCACGCCACCATCGCCTATCCGGCCGGCCTGATGGACATCCATTTCGTCCATGAAGGCATGCAGGAGCCGCTGGTGCGCAGCTTCCTGTCGAAACTCGAGCATGACGAGATCATCCCGACCGTGCCGCCTGTGCCGAATACCGACCTGGAGGATTACTACCAGCTCATCGAGCGCCGCTTCTCCAACCCGAAGATCGGCGACACCATCCGCCGGCTCTGCCTCGACGGCTCCAATCGCCAGCCGAAATTCATCATTCCGACCATCGCCGACCGGTTGAAGGCGGGCAAGGGCGTCGCCGGCCTCGCGCTGGAATCGGCGCTGTGGTGCCGCTACTGCTTCGGCACCACCGACAGCGGCGCGGTGATCGAGCCGAACGATCCCAATTGGGATCGCATGCAGGCGACCGCGAGAAAGGCCAAGGACGATCCGAAGGCCTGGCTGGCGATGGAGGACATTTATGGTGATGTCGGCCGCTCGCCCGTCTTCGCCGAGGCTTTCGGCCATGCGCTGAACGTGCTGTGGGCGAACGGCGCGCGCGAAACGCTGACGCGCTATCTCGCCGGCAAGCTCTAGAGCGTGATCCCGAAAAGTGGGAACCGGTTTTCGGAAAAGATCACGCTCCAACAAAGAATCGACTGGAAGCAAGCCTCGATGACGCCGGAAATGGTCATCTTCGACTGCGACGGCGTGCTGGTCGACAGCGAGGCGCTCTCGGTCTCGGCGCTGCTTGCCATGATCGATCTCGCCGGCGGTGCGGTCAGCGAGGACGCCGCCTACGAGCATTTCCTCGGCAAGAGCATGAAGAGCGTGCGCGAGATCCTCGGCCGCGATTTCGGCCTGGAGATCAGCGACGAGCATCTGACTGCCATGCGCGTCGACCTGATGCGCAAATTTCGCGAGGAATTGAAGCCGATCCCGGGCGTCAAGGAGGTGCTGCCGAAGCTTGGCCGGCCCTGCTGCGTCGCCTCATCCGGAACGCTGGAGCGCATCCGCTACGCGCTCGACGTCACCGGCCTGCTAGCGCTCCTGGAGCCGCATCTTTTCAGTGCCACCATGGTCAAGCGCGGCAAGCCGGCGCCCGACCTTTTCCTGCATGCCGCCGCCTCGATGCAGGTGCATCCGCGCAATTGCCTGGTCATCGAGGACAGTCCGGCCGGCATCGCCGCGGCGCGCGCTGCGGGCATGCGCGTCTTTGCCTTCACCGGCGGTTCGCATGCCGGCAATCCCGGCTTGAAAGCCCGGCTTGCGTCGACCGAACCGGACTTTATATTCGCTGACATGCTGCAATTGCCCGATCTGATTGCAGGCCTGGGAGCGAGAGAAAAAGCATCTTGACGAAGAGTTTCGTTTGCGCGGTCGATGTCGGCACCGGGAGCGCTCGCGCGGGCATTCTCGACTCCGGCGGCAACCTTCTCGGACGCGCCGATCACCCGATCGCCATGCACCAGCCCAAGCCCGATCATGCCGAGCATGATTCGCAGGATATCTGGGCGGCCGTGTGCAAGGCCGTGCGCGCCGCTCTGCAGAAATCCGGCGTCGCCGGCGATGCCATCGCCGGCATCTCCTTCGACGCCACCTGCTCGCTGGTCGTGCGCGACAAAAAGGGCGATCCACTCAGCGTTTCCGTCACCGGCGAGAAGCGCTGGGACACGCTTGTCTGGCTCGATCACCGCGCCATCGCCGAAGCGGACGAATGCACGACGAGCGGCCATGCGGTGCTCGACTATATCGGCGGCGTGATGTCGCCGGAGATGGAAACGCCGAAGTTGATGTGGCTGAAGCGTCATCTGCCGAAGACTTGGAATGAAGCCGGCTATCTATTCGACCTCGCCGATTTCCTCACCTGGAAGGCATCCGGCTCGCTCGCCCGCTCGCAATGCACGCTGACGGCGAAGTGGACATATCTCGCGCATGAGGAAAAAGGCTGGCGGCGCGATTTCTTCGAGCTCGTCGGTCTCGGCGATCTGTTCGAGCACGGCAGTCTGCCGGAAAAGGCCAGCCCCGTCGGCGCCGATATCGGTGCACTGACGGCCGAGGCGGCCGCCGAGCTCGGCCTGACGACGAAATGCCGGGTTGGTGCCGGCGTCATCGATGCCTATGCCGGCGCGCTCGGCGTTCTCGGCGGCTTCGCCGGCGACGAGAAGGACATTGGCCGGCATTTGGCGCTGATCGCCGGCACGTCGTCCTGCGTCATGGCGATGTCGCCGGATCCGCAACCCTTTGCCGGCGTCTGGGGTCCCTATTACGGCGCGGCATTGCCGACGCTGTGGCTCTCCGAAGGCGGCCAGTCGGCCACCGGCGCGCTTCTCGACCACATCATCCGCTGGCACGGCGCCGGCGGCGAGCCCGATGCGGCCATGCACATGAAGATCGCCGGGCGCGTTGCCGAGTTGCGCGCCGAGGATGGCGACGCGCTGGCGGCGCGGCTGCATGTGCTGCCGGATTTCCACGGCAACCGCTCGCCGCTCGCCGACCCGCATGCCGTCGGCGTCATCAGCGGCCTGACGCTGGACGCTTCCTTCGACAGCCTGTGCAAGCTCTATTGGCGCACCGCCGTCGGCATCGCGCTCGGCGTGCGCCATGTGCTCGATGCGCTGAACGAGAACGGCTACCTGATCGACACGCTGCACGTCACCGGCGGTCACACCAAGAACCCGCTTCTGATGGAGCTCTACGCCGACGCCACCGGCTGCACGGTGGTCGAACCGCTGGCCGACGAAGCGGTGCTGCTCGGCACCGGCATGGTGGCGGCGACCGCCGCCGGGCTCTATCCCGATCTCAACGCGGCCTGCGTCGCCATGCAGCAAGGCGGCAGGACGCGCGCCCCCAACAAGCAAGCCGGCGCCCGCTTCGACCGCGACTACCGCATTTTCCTCGAAATGCACCGCCAGCGGCAGATGCTGGACGTGATCAGCTGACCTTGCGCAGCGACATGCCAGTCGCCGCGTCGAACAGGTGGATGCTGTCCTCGTCGAATGTGTAGCGGACGGGCGCACGCAATTGCGGGCATTCGCGGGCCGGCACCAGGGCGCTGATCTCCTTGCCGCCGGAGCCGAAGGTTACCAGCGCGTCATTGCCGTGGAATTCTATGAGGTCAGCCGTGCCTTGCAGCACATTGCCGCTGGCCCCTCCCGCCGTCTTCAAGTCGGGTGGCCGGATGCCGAGCACGGCGCGGCCGCCATGCTCGAGATGAAAATCTGAGCCGCCTATCGAAAGCACCGTGCCGGCGCCAGTCAGCGTCCAGCTGTTTCCTGAGCGTTCGACCGTGACCTCGATAAAGTTCATGTTCGGCGTGCCGATGAAACCGGCCACGAACATGTTGCCCGGCTGGCGATAGATCTCCGCCGGCGAGCCGGTCTGCTCGATCACGCCGTCCTTCAACAGCACGATGCGGTCGGCCAGCGTCATCGCTTCGAGCTGGTCATGCGTGACATAGACGGTGGTCGTCTTCAGCGACTGGTGCAGCCTGGCGATCTCGACCCGCATATGGTTGCGCAGCTTGGCGTCGAGATTGGAGAGCGGCTCGTCGAACAGAAACACCTTCGGCGTCTTGATCATGGCGCGCGCGATCGCCACGCGCTGCTGCTGGCCGCCGGAAAGCTCGGTCGGCTTGCGGCCGAGATAGGGCTCCAGCCCAAGGGTCTTGGCGACCGCCTCGACCCGTTTCCTGATCTCGGCCGCCGGCACCTTCTGGCGCTTCAGCCCGAAGGCGATGTTGTCGAAGATCGTCATATGCGGATAGAGCGCGTAGTTCTGGAACACCATGGCGATGCCGCGGTCGCCGGGCTCCAGATCGTTCACCACCTTGCCGCCGATCGACACCTCGCCGCCGCTGATCTCTTCCAGTCCAGCCAGCATCCGAAGCAGCGTGGACTTGCCGCAGCCGGACGGGCCGAGGAACACGACGAACTCATGCTCCTCGATCGCGAGATTGAGGTCGCGGATGACGGTCGTGGCGCCATAGGCCTTGTCGACATGGGAGCAAACGATTGCGGACATGCCTTATCCCTTCTGGCCGGTGAGCAGGATCTGCAGCTTGACGTCCTGCGGCTTGCCCTGGGCGGCGCGCTCGAACGCCTGGATGCTTTCGGAGAAATCATATGTGCCGGTGATCAGCGGCTTGAGGTCGACCTTGCCGGAGGCGATGAGCTGCAGCGCGCGATCGAAGATGTTGGCGTAGCGGAACACCGTCTCAATGCGCACTTCCTTGGCGATCGCCGCCGGCACGTCGAGGCTGACCGGCTCGACCGGCAGCCCGACCAGCACGATGGCGCCACCCGGGCGCACGACCTCGAACAGGCCGGCAAAGGCCTTCGGGCTGCCACTCGCCTCGAAGACGATGTCGGCGCCCCAATTGTCGGTCGCGGCGCCAACCGCATCGGCCAGCGAGCGCTCGCCGATATTGACCGGCTCGATGCCCGGATATTGCGCGGCGATTTCCAGCTTGGGCGCCGAAAAATCGGAGATCAGCACCTTGGAACAGCCGCCGGCCAGAGCCGCCAGCGCGATCATGATGCCGATCGGGCCGCAGCCGACCACCACGGCGACGTCGCCCGGCACGATTCGGGCGCGGGTGGCCGCCTGCATGCCGATGGCGAAGGGTTCCACCATCGCGCCTTCGGCGAAGGAGACGTTGTCCGGCAATTTGTAGGTGAAGGCGGCGGGATGCACGGCGTAAGGCGCGAGCACGCCATGCACCGGCGGCGTCGCCCAGAAGCTGACGTCGGGATCGACATTGTAGATGCCGAGCTTGGCCGCGCGCGACGACAGGTTCGGCACGCCCGGCTCCATGCAGACGCGGTCGCCGACCTTCAGCGTCTCGACATTGGCGCCGACCTCGATGACCGTTCCCGAAGCCTCGTGTCCGAGCACCATCGGTGCCCGCACGACATAGCTGCCGATGGCGCCATGCGTATAATAATGCACGTCGCTGCCGCAGACGCCGACCGTGTGGATGGCGATCTTGACGTCGTCCGGTCCAACGTCCAGCGGCAGCGCGATCTCGCGCAGCGACAGTTCGCCTTTTTTCTCAAGCACCAGTGCCCGCATCGTTTCAACTCTTCTTTTGCCGGAAAACGGAATTCAGGAAGCCGCTCAAGACGCCGAGGAAAAGCAGCGGCGGCAGCGACAGCAGCACGACCGATGCGTTGAGGATGCCCCAGGGCACGTTCATGCCTTGCTGCGACAGTTCGGAAGCGACGATCGGCAGCGTCTTGGCGTTGGAGCTCGACAGCATCAGCGCGATCAGGAACTCGTTCCAGACAAGCACGAAACTGAAGGCGACGGCGCCGATAAGCGAGCGCGCCGCGACGGGAAGCGCGATCCGCCAGAACACCGAATAGGCGCCGTAGCCGTCGACGAAGGCGGCTTCCTCGATCTCCTTCGGCACGCTTTGGAAGGCGGGAATCGCAAGCCACATGATGACCGAGATGGTGAGCAGCGAATAGGTGACGATCAGTGCGGGAAGCGTGTCGTAGAGGCCGATCTGCAGCCAGATCACCATCAGCGGGATGGCGACCGCCACCGGCGGCAGGAAGCGCAGCGACAGGACGAAGAACTGGATGTCGCCCGCCCATCGATTGGGATAGCGAGCCACCGCATAAGCCGCCGGCAGGCCGAGCACGATGCCGATCGCGACGGCCGAGCCGCAGGCAACGACCGAATTGTAGAGCCCGGTCAGCACGCTGTCGCGGCCGAGAATGTAGCCGATATTGGCGAGCGTCGGCGTAAAGATCACCTTCGGCACGCGCGTGATGATGTCGACATTGTTCTTGAGCGCATTGAGCGCCGTCCATACGAGCGGAAACACGGCGAGGAACCCGGCCAGCGCCAGTATGGCCTTGGCGATCAGTTTGCCGGGCTTCATGCCTGCACCCGCTTCCACAGCATGGTGAAGGTGATGACCGTCGCGACCATCATCAGCACCGCCATGGCCGAGGCGTAGGAGACCTTGCCGGATTCGATGAAGCCCTGCGAGAAGGCGTACATGTCGAGCGTCTCTGTCGCCACGCCGGGGCCGCCGCGCGTCATCACATAGATCAGGTCGAAGGAGCGCAGCGACTCGATCATCTTGACGAACATCAGGCTGATCAGCGGCGCCTTCAGCATCGGCAGGGTGACATAGGCATGGATCTGCCAGCGTTTCGCATGGTCGAGCCTGGCCGCTTCGATCGGCTGCGGCGGCAAGGTTTCCAAGAGCTTCAGCACGATGACGGCGAAGAACAGCCCCCATTGCCAGACATCGACCGAGGCGACCGCGAACAGCGCGCTGGCCGGCTTGGAGAGCGGATCGAAGATCAGTCCGCCGGTGATGAGACGATACGGATAGGTCGCGATGCCGTAGAGCGGGTGATAGGCGAATTTCCACACGAAGGCGGCGGACACGCGCGGCAAAAGCACCGGGATGATGAACAACAGGCAGTAGAAATTGCGCAGGCGCGGGCCGGCGACCTCGAACATCAGCACGCCGAGCCCGATTGCCACCACCATTGTCGCGACCACGGTGACTATCTCCCACTTCACCGAAACCCAGACGGCGTTAAGGAAGCGGCGGTCGGCAAAGAGGTCGGCGAAATTCGAAAACCAGACCCAGGAATAGCCCGGCGTGCTGAGCTCGCGGTTCTGCAGCGCGATCACGATGGCGTAGAGCGTCGGCACCATCGACAACACGAGCAGGATGGCGAGCGTCGGCACGAGAAAGGTGACGGGCAGGGAAGAGCGGCGGCGCATCGGCCTGTCCTTGCTTGGGTTTGCTTGCGGGCAGGGAACCCGTGCCGCGCAGGTCCCCGCATTCCGACGAATGCCGCGGACCGCGCGCCACGGGCGGGAGGATTACTTCTTCTTCACCAGCTCGTTGGCATAGGCCTCGAGTTCGTTGAGGCCGCCTTTGATGTCGGTGCGCGTGCCGGTGACCAGCTCTTCCAGGATGATGCCCCAGCGGTCGCCGAGATCGGGCCAGCGCGGATCCTGCCAGAAGTTCACCGCCGTCACTTTGCCGGTTTCGGCCAGCGCCTGGCCGAGATCGGCGCCGTAGATGTCGGCGAATTCCTTGCTGGACAGGATGCTGGTGCGGTTGAGCTCGCCGAACTGATGCGCGTCGAGCCGGCGCTTCTCGTTTTCTTTCGACGTCGCCCAGGCGATGAACAGGCCGGCGCATTTTTTCGCCGCGTCATCGGCATTGGCCTTGGTGCCGATGGCAAGCCCGTGGCCGTAGCCACCGCCCGGCAGCGGCGATGGCGGCGGCAGGAAGCCGATCTTGCCGACCACCTGCGAGGTCTTCGGATCGACCGCCATGCCCGACAGCGGCGTCGATTCGACAAGGATGGCGACCTGTCCCGACAGGAAGGCGCCGGTCGATTCATCCCAGCTGCCGGTCTGCGTGCCGGGCGCCGAATCCTTGAACAGTTTGAGGTAGGTCTCCGTCGCCTTGACGGCGGCGTCCGAATTGAAAGCCGGCTTGTCGCCGTCGAACCACTTACCGCCATAGGCCTTGAAGAACGGCATCCAGCGCCAGACATTGGCGCCCGAGCCGCGCGCGCCGCGCAGCGCGATGCCGTAGATGCCCTTGTCGGCATTGGTCAGCTTCGGCACGTCGGCGATCAATTCGTCCAGCGTCTTCGGCGGCTGGATGCCAGCGGCTTCCAGAACATCCTTGCGGTAGACCATCAGGTCGCCGCCGCCGGTCAGCGGCGCGAACCACACCTTGCCGTCATAGGTGGCGACCTTCTGGCGGCCCGGGTCGAAGTCGGCATAGTCATAGTCAGCCGGATAATAATCCTTGAGCGGCACGATCCAGCCCGACGACGCGAACAGCGCGACATTGGCCTCGTCGACATAGTAGACGTTGTAGTTGCCGACGGTGGAAGCATCGGCGCGCGACTTGGCGCGGCGGTCGTTCTCGTTCAGGTAATCGATCTGGAACGAGGCGCCGGAGAGCTTCTTGAACTCATCCTTGGAGTCCTCCAGAAGCGTCAGGCCGTCGCGCGGCTGCGCCAGCACCTTGACCGGCGCCGAGCAGACCGGCGCCTGTGCCAGAGCCACGGTTGAAACGGAAGCGGTAAGCACGAACGCTGCGCCAAGGCTGGCAGCGAGCCGGGTTGAATTCATTGGTTTTTCTCCTCCAGGAACACTCGCGGAAGCGGCAAGTCCGCAGGCTAAGCGACCCTCACCGTCGCCCGGGTGACTTGCCACCCGTCGCCAAAATGAGCAGTCGGGGAGAGCGAGACTAGAAGCCCCGTTGCAGCAGACCTGTACTTTTATGCATTGTGCGGCGCAAAATTTAGCGCGGGTAGAGTCTGCTCGTCACACGAGTATCAGTGCCGTTTGGAAACCAGTGGTCGGCCTGGATCAGGTCCGCAGCGTCAGCCGCTGCCGCGACAGCTTGCGATAGGATGACGGCGTCATCCTGTGCTTGCGCAGGAAGGCCCGGTTGAAGTTGGAGATGTTCATATAGCCGACCTGGAAACAGATGTCGGTGATCGGGGTATCGGTGTCGGCGAGCAGCTTGCAGGCCTGCCAGAGTCTCAGCTTGGCGACGTGGTCGCTGAACGAGTTGCCGGTGTTCTTCTGGAAGAAGCGCGAAAAAGTGCTTTCGCTCATGCCGGCCAGCTGAGCCACCTCCGGCAGCTTCAAATCCTCGGCGAAATGCTGGAACAGATAGGTCAGCGAGCGCTGGATGATATCGAGCGATTCCGCATCGAGAAGCGGCGAAAAATCCGGCGACGACAACAGCTCGTATTCGTCGGTGGTGGCCAGAAGGTCGAGCAGTTCGAGGAACAGGCGGAACCTCGCCAGCCCCTGCACCTCGCCCATTCGCTCCATCAGCTCGGCGCCGTCGAGCGCCGTCTGGCCATGGAAGAGCATGCCGCGCAGCGAGCGTTCGAGGAACGGCTCCAGCTCGCGCAGTTCCGGCAGCAGCCCCGACGAGCCGCGCAGCCTTTGGGCATCGAATTGCAGCACGATATCGCGGCCCTCGATCATCTCGCCCGGTTGCACCGCCGTCACCCAGTCATGCGGCAGCCCGCCGCCGACGATGGTCAGGTAGCCCGGCCCGAACTCGCCGATATGGTCGCCGACCAGCGCCACGCCGGAGGATTTGCGCAACAGATGGATCTCGTATTCGGGGTGGAAATTCCAGACATTGCGTTCCCACGGATAGTCGTCCAGCCGCCACAGGAAACTGTCGCTCGCCTCGGTCACGATGTGCTCGAAGGCCGGCACCGTGCGCGGGATCGCGGCTGTGTTCTTTCTGCGCCTGAACGGCAATCCTCACCTCCCGACCTTGGTTCGCCGGCACGCGACGCCGGCGGTCCCCGCCGCTGGCTCAATAGTTGCCGGGGGCTCCTCCCTTGCCATTGTGTCGCATTTCGTTCAATAGACGACGCAAACGGCGCCATTTCGTGCCGTTTGTGTGCGGCTTCCGGCCTTTTTGCCGACGCGCCGTGTCCTGAAGAGCGGAACAATGTCTGCGATCGAAACCGGCGCTCTCGCGCCGGAAAACCTTTGGCGTCAGGAAATCAGGGCGACGGTCGCGCTTGCCTGGCCGATGGTGCTGACCAATCTCGGCCAGACCGCGATGACCGCGACCGACGTCATGATGATGGGGCGCCTGGGCGCCGATACGCTGGCGGCCGGCGCGCTCGGCGCCAACCTCTATTTCATGCCGCTGATCTTCGGCCTCGGCCTGATGCTGGCGACCTCGCCGATGATGGCGACCGAGCTCGGCCGCCGCCACCACTCGGTGCGCGACCTGCGCCGCACCGTGCGCCAGGGCCTGTGGCTGGCGATCCTGATCTCGATCCCGATCTGGTTGTTCCTCTGGCATGGCGAAGCGATCCTGCTTGCCATGGGCCAGAAGCCCGAGCTTGCACATCAGGCCGGCATCTATCTGCATTGGCTGCAATGGGCGGTGCTGCCCTTTTACGGCTATATCGTGCTGCGCTCCTTCATCTCGGCGCTGGAGCGGCCGGGCTGGGCGCTGGTCATCGTCTTCGTAGCTGTCGCCTGCAATATCTTCTTCAACTGGGTGTTCATGTTCGGCAATCTCGGCGTCCGCCCGATGGGCATCGCCGGCTCCGGCCTCGCCACCACTTTGTCCAGCACGCTGATGTTCGTCGGCCTGGCCGCGGTGGTGATGCTGGAGAAAAAATTCCGCCGCTATCGCCTGTTCGGCCGCTTCTGGCGCGCCGACTGGCCGCGTTTTCGCGGCCTGCTCCGGCTCGGCCTGCCGATCGCCGGCATCCTCGCCTTCGAGGTGACGATCTTCAACGCGGCGGCGCTGCTGATGGGTCTGATCGACGCCGATTCGCTGGCCGCCCATGCCATCGCCATCCAGATAGCCTCGATCTCCTTCATGGTGCCGCTCGGCCTCAACCAGGCGGTCACCGTGCGCGTCGGCCTGGCGCATGGCGCCGGCAATCCGGAAGGCGTCTCGCGCGCCGGCTGGACCAGCTTCGTCATCGGCGTCTCCTTCATGGCGCTGATGGCCCTGGTGATGATCCTGTGGCCGCATCTCTTGATCAGCGCCTTCATCGATCTTGCCGACCCGGCCAATGCCAGGGTGATCACGCTTGCCGTGTCCTTCCTGGTGTTCGCGGCCCTGTTCCAGATCTTCGACGGCGCTCAAGCTGTAGCCGCCGGCATGCTGCGCGGCCTGCACGACACCAAGGTGCCGATGATCTATGCCGCGATCGGCTATTGGGGCGTCGGCCTGCCGCTCGGCGTGCTGCTTGCGTTCCGTTTCGGCCTGAACGGCGTCGGTATCTGGATCGGCCTGGCGTCGGGCCTCGCCGTGGTGGCTGCGCTGCTGCTCGCGCGCTGGCTGAGGCGCGACCGCATCGCGCCGAAGCTCGCCTTCGGGCATTAAGGCGGTAGGCGTTTGCCGCCTACTGCTTCAGCACGGCGAGGAAATCGGGCACGTCCTTGAGCGCCTTTTCGCGGGCGGCCGGGTTCAGCCCCGCATGCGCAATGCCGTCGTCATTGGCCGTATAGGCCAGGCCATGCAGTTCGTGCAGCTTCTGCGCCTCATTGTCGAAGTCATGATAGGCGCCGGGATAGAGGATCAGCTTCACCTTGTCGGGATTGGCGTCGGCGAGCGCCTTGCAGGGCTTGGCCGGCGTCCAGTCGTCCGCCTCGCCCATGACGATGAGCAGCGGCACGCGTGTCGCCCAGTCGCCCTTGTCGGCGATTGCCGTGCAGCCCGGATAGAAGGCGACCGCCGCGCGAAAGTCCGGCGAGCCCGCCTTCGGCCTGTCCTTCGGCCGCACCGTGTAAAGCACGCTCGAGCCGCCATTCGACCATCCGAGCAGGCCGATGGCGTCCGGCTTCACATAGGGCAGCGTCTGCAGATAGCGGCGGGCGGCATTGGCATCCTCGACCCGCTCGCGATAGGGCTCGACCCGCCGGTCATCGTTCTTGCATTGCGGGCCGAGATCGCGCGAGCCGTAGCTGTCCGGAAAGAGCACGACATAGCCGAGCGCGGCTAACCGCCGGCCCCAATCGGCATGGCGCGGGCTGAGCCCTATAGTCTTGCTGCTCCAGAGCCCGCTGCAGCCATGCATGGCGACGATCGCCGGAAACGGTCCTTGTCCCTGCGGCTTGAACAGCCTTGCATCCAGCACTCCCGGCTGGTTCTCGCCATCGGCCGGGATGCTGACGCTTTCCGGCTCCTGTTCAGCGGCGATGACCGGCTGGGCCAGCCAAAGGGCGAACAGGCCTGACAGCGCAACAAGATGTTTCGCATGCATCGCCGCCCCCCTCTTCTCCAAGCCGAGACGCGGAGAATGAGGTGCGCCCAGGCCCGCCGCAAATCACACTTGCGTGGCGAGTGACTACCGGGCGGCCGCGCGCTCGAGCCGCCTTGCATACTGCGTCAGCGGGAAGCATAGGGCGAAGAAGATCAGCGCCACCATCCCGTAGACCTTGAACGGTTCGAAGGTGGCGTTGTTGATGGCGTTGGAGGTCCTGACCAGCTCCTCGAAGCCGATGATCGAGGTCAGCGCCGTCGACTTGATCAGCTGCACCAGGAAACCGACGGTCGGCGCGCGGGTGATGGCGAAAGCCTGCGGCAGGATGATCAGCCTCAGTTCCTGCAGATAGTGCAGACCGAGGCTGGCGCCGGCGTCCCACTGTCCCTTCGGCAGCGCGTCGACGCCGCTGCGCCAGATTTCGGCGAGATAGGCGCTGGCGAAGAAGGTCAAGCCCAACACCGCCGCCATCCATGGGTCGATGCGCAGGCCAAGCATCGGCAGGCCGAAGAACATCAGGAAGAGCTGCATCAGGAGCGGCGTGCCCTGGAACAGCGCAATGTAGCCCGAGGCGATCCGCTTCGCCCATTTGTTCTTGGCGATGCGGAAGAACAGGACGATCAGCCCGACCAGCGCGCCACCGACAAAGGCGGCGAGCGACAACAGCACCGTCCAGCGCGCGGCGAGCAAAAGGTTGCGGACGATGTCCCAGAAGGTGAATTCGATCATGACACACCTGCTCCAAGCGCTCGGCGGCCGCCGGCGACGAGCAGCCGGCGCAGCCCCATCGACAGGCCGAGATAGACCATCGTCACCACGAAATAGGTTTCGAACGCGCGAAACGTGCGGGCCTGCAGCATGTCGGCCTCGTAGGTCAGCTCGCGCACCGCGATCTGCGACACCACAGCCGATTCCAGCATCATGATGACGATCTGGCTGGTCAGCGCCGGGTAGATCACCTTCAGCGCTTGCGGCAGCACGATCTTGACGAACACCTGCCGGGGCCTCAAGCCCAGCGCAAGCGCTGCCTCGGTTTGTCCGCGCGGCACCGCGTCGAGGCCGGCGCCGACGATCTCGATCGTATAGGCCGCCATGTTGAGCGTCATCGCCAGCATGGCGGCCAGGATCGGGTCTAGCCTTATGCCGAGGCTGGGCAGTCCGAAGAAGATGAAGAACAGCTGCACCAGGAACGGCGTGTTGCGCATCACCTCGACATACACGCCGATCGCCACTTTGAGCGGCTTCGGGCCGCTGCGGCGGCCGGCGGCGCCGAGGATGCTGAGGAAGGTGCCGGCGATCGTGGTGACGACGATCAGCAGCAGCGTCATCGCCGCGCCGCGCGCGATCACGCCCGCCGCACCCGCAAGCCAGCCGAAATCGAGGCTGTAGCCCATGGCGATTGACCTTGTTGGAGGTGCCTGGCGAAAGAGGTCGCAAGGGGTTCGGCGCCTGTTACGGCGCCGAACCGATCGACATCAATCCTTGAGATTGTCGGGATTGAGCGGCGTCTTCAGCCAGGCCTTCGAGCTCTCGTCGAGCTTGCCGTCGGCCAGCATCTTGGCGACCGCGTCGTTCACCGCCTTCTTCAGCCGGTCCTCGTTCTTGTTGAGGCCGATATGCGAGGGCGAGGTCAAAAGCTGAAACTTCTGCTCCGGCTGCAGCGCATCCTGCTTGGCCAGCACCTGGGCGCCGACGTCGTTGCCGACCACCATCAGCTGCGTCTGGCCGGAGATGAAGGCCTGGATGACCGAATTGTAGTTGTCGAAGCGGCGGATGTCGGCGGAGGCGGGCGCGGCCTCGGTCAGCGAGGTGTCCTCCAGCGTGCCGCGATTGACGGCGATCGACTTGTCGGCGAGATCTTCCTTGCCTTTGACCGCCAGCGCCTTCGGGCCGATGACGGCGATGTAGTAGGGCGCGTAGGCGGCGGCGAAGTCGATCACCTGCTCGCGCTCCTTGGAGTAGCCGACGCTCATCAATATATCGACGCGCTTGTCGGTGAGGTAAGGGATGCGGTTCTGGCCGGTGACGCTGACCAGGTTGAGCTTCACCTTCAAGGAATCGGCGATGGCTTGCGCGACGTCGACGTCATAGCCCTTGATGCTCATATCGGCGCTGGCCGACGAGAAGGGCGGGAAGTCGGAGAAGATGCCGACATTGATGGCGCCGGCCTTGGTGATGTCGTCGACGGCGTCGGCCCTGGCCTGCGTGGCGAGGCCGAGGCCAGCCGTGGCAAGCATCAGCGCCGCGGCAATGGATGACTTGAACTTGGCATGAAGAGTCATTTTTTGGTTCCCCTGCTGAAGGCTTGTTGTTGAAACCGGCCGCCGGCTCCAGCACGGCGGCCGTAGTTGGTTTGGCATTAGTCTTTCTTGATCGCCGGGCTGAACACCATCAGGCTGAGAATCTCGAACAGAACCTGGGCGCCGACATGGGCGGTGTTGGTGGTCGCGTCATATTGCGGCGCCACCTCGACGACGTCGCCGCCGACGATGTTGAGGCCCTTGAAGCCGCGCAGCAGCTCGAGCACCTCGCGCGTCGTCAGCCCGCCGACTTCCGGCGTGCCGGTGCCCGGCGCGAAGGCCGGATCGACGCTGTCGACATCGAAGGAGATATAGGTCGGCCCGTCGCCGACAATTTTTCGCGCCTTCTCGATGATGGCGGGGATGCCGAGACCAGTCACCTCCTCGGCATGCACGACGGTCATGCCGGACTCGTAGGTGAACTCCCACAGATATTCGGCCGCGCCGCGGATGCCGATCTGGATCGTGCGCGACGGGTCGAGCACGCCGTCCAGCACCGCGTTGCGGAACGGCCCGCCATGGTGGAACTTGGTCAGGTCGAACAGCCCGCTGGTGTCGCAATGGGCGTCGATATGGATCATCCCGACCGGCGCTTGTCTGCCGACCGCCTTCAGGATCGGATGGCTGATCGAATGGTCGCCGCCGACCGAAAGCGGCAGCACGCCGGCATCGACGATCTGGTTGGTGCGCTTTTCGATGTCCTCATGGCTGATTTCCAGCCGGTAGCGGCTGCGGAACGGCGTATCGCCGATGTCGGCGACGCGCAGCTCATGCGTCGGCGCGCATTCCAGCACATGGTTGTAGGGGCCGATGCGCTCGATGGTGCGCAGCGCGCGCGGCCCGAAGCGCGAGCCCGGACGATTGGTGACGCCAAGATCCATAGGCACGCCGATCATCGCCACCTGCAGGTCGCCGAAATCCGGGTTCTCGGCGGCGATTTCGCGATAGGGCGCGGCGAGGAAGGTCGGGATGCCGGAATAGGGCGCAAGCCGCGTGCCCGACTTGTTGAAGATCTTGTCGGCGACCTTGCGGAATTTCGGGTCGAACATCTCGCCGCCATGGCTCTCGCCATATTTGCGGCGCAACGCTTCGAGCTTGCCGCGATCGTAACCCATGTCCGGTCCTCCTCTGCTTGCTGCCCGCACGGATGGCTTGCCAAGCCAGCCTGTTGTCCGGCTGGATCGTTGCCCGCTGTCCCTGCGGATTTCACGTCTCTTGAAAGCTGTTCCAGATAAAAGTGTCGGGCAGCGGCATTGAAAAATCAATTGATATTGTTAGGGTCTTCGGTGTGAGAAAATCTCACAAAGTAGGGAGCTCCCCATGGCCAAGCGCCTGCCGCCTCTCAATCCGCTGCGCGCCTTCGAAGCTACCGCGCGGCACGCCTCGCTGACCAAGGCCGCTGGTGAGCTCAACGTCACGCATGGCGCCATCAGCCACCAGATCAAGGCGCTCGAGCAGTCGCTCGGCGTGAAACTCTTCGAGCGCACGGGCCAGCGGGTGAAGCTGACACCGCATGGCGCGGAATTCCTGCCGGCGGTTTCGACCGCCTTCGAAGGCATCGCCGCCGCCACGCAGCGCATGACCAGGCCGGCAAGCGCCGGCGCGCTCTCGGTGTCCTGCGTGCCGGCGCTGCTGCTGCTCTGGATGACGCCGCGGCTCGGCTCCTTCACCGCGCAATATCCCGACATCCAGCTCACCTTGATCCCGTCCAACGACGCCCGCGACATTCGCGCTCCCGAGATCGACGTCTGCGTGCATTATGGCGACGGCGGCTGGACCGATTGCTGGATGCGCAAATGGTCCGGTCTGGAGTTGTTTCCGGTGGTCAGCCCGACGCTGATCAACAACCGCCCGATCCGTGGCGTGCGCGACCTTGCCGACCATGTCTTCCTGCATGGCGACGATGGCCGCGAATGGCACACCTGGCTCGCCGCCGCCGACGCGCTCGACCTCGCGCGCGGCCGCCGCCATCATCTCGGCGACGCCCGCATGGCGACGGAGGCCGCCGTCCACGGCCATGGCGTGGCGCTTGGTGATTCAGTGACGGCGCGTGCGCTGCTGGCCAGGGGCATGCTGGTCGCGCCCTTCACTTTGTCGGTGCCGGCGGTCGACGATTTCTACGTCGTCTGCCGCAACGAGATGCGCTCGGCGCCGATCGTCCAGCTCTTCATCGACTGGCTGTTCGCCGAGAAGGAACAGGATGAGGGCCGCGCCGATGCGCCGGTGGCCGGCCGCGTGCCGAGCCGCAGGAAACGGCCGGCGTTGAAGGTGATCGGGGCGAGGGCGGCATCCTGATGGCAGGACCGGAATAGCTGCTTTTTGTCGGGCCAGCCCGTAAAGCAGTGCAGCGCTTGCATAAATTCGATGCTAAGAGGCTTCCTTCCGCAGCGAGCAGCAAAGTTGGCAGTTGGATATGGCAAAGACCGATATAGCGCGGCGCGTCTACAACCACACCTGGAAGCTCGACCCGATCGTCCGCAGCCTGCTGGACACCGACTTCTACAAGCTCCTGATGCTGCAGATGATCTGGGGCATGTATCCCAAGGTCGACGCCACCTTCTCGCTGATCAACCGCACGACCTCGGTGCGTCTCGCCGACGACATCGACGAGGGCGAATTGCGCGAGCAGCTCGACCATGCCCGTACCCTGCGCTTTTCCAAGAAGGAGATGATCTGGCTGGGCGGCAACAATTTCTACGGCCGCAAGCAGATCTTCGAGCCGGAATTCCTCGCCTGGCTGGAGGGTTTCCGCCTGCCCGACTACGAGCTCACCAGGCGCGACGGCCAGTTTGAACTCTCTTTCCCCGGCCCTTGGATGTACACAACGCTGTGGGAAATCCCGGCTCTGGCGATCATCAACGAGCTGCGCTCGCGAGCCGCGATGCGCTCCTACGGCCCGTTCGCGCTCGACGTGCTCTACGCCCGCGCCAAGGCCAAGATGTGGGCCAAGACCGAGCGGCTGAAGGCATTGCCCGGGATCCGCATCTCCGATTTCGGCACGCGCCGGCGCCATTCCTTCCTCTGGCAGCGCTGGTGCGTCGAGGCGCTGAAGGAAGGCATCGGCGAGGCCTTCACCGGCACCTCCAACGTGCTTCTGGCCATGGACAACGACTTGGAAGCGCTCGGCACCAACGCGCATGAATTGCCGATGGTCTTTGCAGCGCTGGCCAATTCCGAGGAGGAATTGCGCGAGGCGCCCTACAAGGTCCTGCAGGACTGGCAGCGCTACTACGGCGGCAACTTGCTGATCGTGCTGCCCGACGCCTTCGGCACCGAATCCTTCCTGCGCGACGCGCCGGACTGGGTCGCCGACTGGACCGGCTTCCGCCCCGACAGCGCCCCGCCGATCGAGGGCGGCGAGCGGATCATCGAGTGGTGGCGCAAGAAGGGCAAGGACCCGAAGCAGAAACTGCTCATCTTCTCCGACGGGCTCGAGGTCGAGACCATCGAGGAGACCTACCGGCATTTCCGCGGCAAGGTGCGCATGTCCTTCGGCTGGGGCACCAACCTCACCAACGATTTCGAAGGCTGCGCCCCGACCGAGACCGACAGCCTCGACGCGATATCGCTGGTCTGCAAGGTGACGGAAGCCAATGGCAGGCCGGCGGTGAAGCTGTCGGACAACCCGGCCAAGGCGACCGGGGATGCCAAGGAGATCAAGAGGTATCTCAGGATTTTCGGCGAGAAGGGGCGGGTGGAGCAGCTGGTGAAGGTGTGAGGGCGTTGGCTAACTGACGCCGTCACGCGGGACAGTAAAATTGGATAGGCTGAGTTCCTTCGCGCCCCCCTCTGTCCTGCCGGACATCTCCCCCACGAGGGGGGAGATTGTGCTGTCATCGCCGCTTTCGCCAATCTTCAACGCCGAAAGCGGAGCGCCGGCGCCTGAACCGCCAATCTCCCCCCTCGTGGGGGAGATGTCCGGTAGGACAGAGGGGGGCGCCGTAGAGCGCCAGCCTTGGAGATTGGCCTTTCTTGCACCTGCACTAGCAGCCCTCTTCCCCACCCCAGCCCTCGCGCACGCTTCCGACCGCGGCCACGTCCTGCTGCTGCCCACCGGCTATTACATCGCCGGCGGCGCGCTCGCTGTCGCCGTCAGCTTCCTCGTGCTCGCGCTGCTGCCGCCCGCCGCCCTCGACAATTTCTGGCGCAAGCGCCTCCAACTTTTCGCTTTCGGCGACCACCCTCGTATCATCGTCAGCCTGATTTCCTTTGCCGGCTTCGCACTGCTCATAGCCGCCGGTGTCTTTGGCAGCCGCGACCCGCTCTCCAATCCGCTGCCGCTGGTGATCTGGACGCTGCTTTGGGCCGGCTTCACCCTGCTGCAAGGTGTCCTCGGCGACCTCTGGGCATGGCTCAACCCGTGGTACGGGCCATGGCGCATCGCATCTCGTATCTTCGGCCTCGACGCTCGAGAGGCGAAGCCGTCGCGTCTACCATCATGGTTCGGCTACTGGTCGGCCTTCGTCCTGTTCTTCGCCTTCGCCTGGTTCGAGCTGATCGACCCAGCCCCCGACGATCCGGCGCGGCTGGCCTTTGCCGCCGGCCCCTACTGGCTGGTCAGCTTCGCCGCCATGCTGGCTTTCGGCTATGAGGACTGGAGCCGGCGCGGCGAATTCCTCAGTGTCTTTTTCTCGATGGTCGCGCGCTTCGCGCCGGTCGAGCGCCTCGAAGGCCGGCTCAGCCTCTGCTGGCCCGGCGCCAAGCTGCTGGCGGCCGAGCCCTTGCCGTTGAGCGGCATAGCCTTCCTTCTGCTGGCGCTGTCGTCGGTCTCCTTCGACGGCCTGTCGAAGACCTTCTTCTGGCTTGGCCTGTTCGGCGTCAATCCGCTGGAATATCCTGGCCGCACCGCGCTGATCGGGGTAGGCAGCTTCGGCCTCGTCCTTACCTTCATCCTGCTGGCCGCCGTCTTTGCGCTTGCCGTCCGGCTCGGCCAACGCCTTGCCGGCGACAAGCATTCATTTGCGGAAGCCGCCGGCCTGCTGGTGTGGTCGATCGTGCCGATCGCGCTCGCCTACCATATCGCGCATTACCTCACCGTGCTGCTGGTCGACGGCCAGTATGCGCTGGTGGCGCTCTCCGATCCCTTCGCGCTCGGCTGGAATCTCTTTGGCACCGCCAACATGATGATCGAGGCGGGAATCGTCGCCGGCGCTCAGTCGGCCTGGTGGCTGTGGAATTTGCAGGCCGGCGTGATCATCGCCGGCCATGTGCTGGCGGTGCTTGTCGCGCACGGCCTTGCCTGGCGGCTCTATCGGCAACCGTCGCGTGCTGCGCTCAGCCAATTGCCGCTCACTTTGCTAATGATCGCCTACACGATCTTCGGCCTTTGGTTGCTTGCCACGCCGACCGCCGGATGACACAAGAGCGCGCCGCCAATGCCGTCGGGTAAAGCTCGCTTGCCAGGTCAAAGCTTTGGTGATTTAGTTTGTACACATGCAATTTTCCCATCCTCCGCAGAGGGTGGGTTAGCCGCCTTATCGCTGGTCAAGACTGAAAAAACAGGGGAACGACATGGCTGACAAGAACGGATTTTTCGACCTTTCGAAAACCACATTATCCCGCCGCACCGCGCTGAAGGGCATTGCCGCCGGCGCCGGCCTGGCGCTGGCGCCTGGCTTCGTCCGCTACAGCCAGGCGCAGAGCTCGGCATCGATCAAGATCGGCTTCCAGTCGCACCGCACCGGCATCGGCGCCGCCTATGGCCGCTGGTACGAAAAGACCAGCGCCGCCGCCGTCAAGGCGATCAACGACGCCGGCGGCATCGGCGGCCGCCCGGTCGAGCTGGTCATCGAGGATGACGGCACCGATCCCGCGCGTGGCGCGGAAGTGGTGGCGAAATTCGCCAAGCAGCACAAGACCGACATCGTCTTCGGCACCTTATTCTCGCATGTGGTGATCGGTTCGGCGCCGGCGGCGGGCGAGAACAAGATCCCTTACTTCGTCGTCAGCGAAGGCCACCACGTCGCGTCGACCAAGCTCAACCGCTATGTCTTCCAGCCCGGCATCACCGACGTGAAGAGCCAGATCCAGTCGATGGCGCCGTGGATCGCCGCCAACGCCGGCAAGAAGGTGACGCAGATCTTCCCCGATTTCGCCTTCGGCTACGATCATCGCGACTACCTGCCGCCGGCGCTGAAAGCGCAGGGCGCCGACGTCATCGCGCAAATCGCCATCCCTCCGACGGAATCGTCCTTCACGAAGTACTTCCCGCAGATCCCGGCCGAGACCGAGGTGATCTACCACGTCATGGTCGGCCCTGCGGTGCTCACCTTCGTCAAGGAACTCGGCGAGTTCTATGGCTCGCAGCGGCCGCAGCTCTTCGGCTTCATGGATTCGCTCGAGGCCACCGACATCAACAGCCCCGGCCTCGAATTCCTCGACGGCAGCCATTTCTGGGAAGGCTCGCCGCGCTACGCTCAGGCTGACGATTCCGCCGCGCAAAAAGCCTACCGCGCCGCCGTCGGCATCGACGACAATGGCGCCGCCGTCGGCGACGCCAAGGATGTCTCCACCGCCTCGCACATGTTCGGCTGCTGGGAGACGCTCTACGTCGTCAAGAAGGCAATGGAAGACGCCGGCTACAAGGGTCCGGAAGACCGCGCCAAGCTGGTCGAGGCGACCGAGGCGCTGAAGGAATTCGCCGAAGGGCCGGAGCATCCGCAGGGTGCCAAAACCTTCAACGGCAAGATCCACCAGTGTTTCGGCATCCAGAACATCTCCAAGGTCGAAGGCGGCAAGCTGAAGGTCGTGCACAAGACCAAGATCGAGGACGGCCTCTACGAGGCCGAGGGGGATTACACGACGCAGGCGCTGTGAGCTTGTCTCATAGCCGATGCATTTCGGTCCCCATCTCCTCCTCGCCGCCCTCGAAGGCCTCGTCACCTCCGCTGTGCTGGCGCTGACGGCGCTTGGCCTGTCGCTGGTCTTCGGCGTCATGCGCGTCGTCAATGTCGCGCATGGCGAATTCTTCATGCTGGGCGCGGTGCTTGCCTGGGCGATCTCGACCGCGATCGCCGGCCATCCGGCGGTTGGCTTCGTCGCGGCGCTCGTCATCGCGCCCTTGCTGGTCGGGCTGGTGGCGCTGATCGCCGAACGCCTGGTGCTGCGCCGGCTGAACTACAATCCCGAAGGCACCATCGTCGCCACCATCGGCATGCTCTACATCATCCAGCAGCTGGCGCTGACCTTCTATGGGCCGGAGGCGCGGCCCGTCGAGCCGCCTTTCAGCTACCGCATCCTGCTGCCCTGGTTCGGCTATTCCGGCTACAAGCTCTCGGTCGTCGCCGCATCGGTCATTCTGCTCGTGCTCACCTGGTTGGTGCTGACGCGCACGAAAATCGGCCTGATCATGCGCGCCACTCAGTATGACAGCGAGACGGCGCAGGCCTTTGGCATTCCGGTCGAGCGCGTCTATGCCGGCGTCTTCGCCGTCGGCGCCATGCTGGCGGCGATCGCCGCCGTGCTGATCGTGCCGATCAGCCAGGCGCATTACCTGATGGGGCAGGATCCGCTGCTCCTCTCCTTCATCGTCGTCATCATCGGAGGTCTGGGTTCGCTGCGCGGCACGGTCGTTGCTGCCATCCTGATCGGCCTTTCCGACGGCATCATCTCGGTGTTTTTCTCGCCGACCTTGGCCAAGATCATCGCCACGCTCGTCGTCGCCATGGTGCTGGTGTTCCGCCCGCAAGGCCTGTTCGGGACAACAGCGCGATGAGGGATGCATCGCCGGCGAAAGTCTATGCGCTGCATATCGGCGTCATCTTGGCCCTGTTCGCGCTGAATTTCGTCCTGCCGGACTATCACCAGGGCCTGTTCGCCCGCATCATGGCGCTCGCCGTCTTCGCCATGGGCTATAATCTGCTCTTCGGCTATGGCGGCCTGCTCAGCCTGGGACATGCCATGTTCTTTTCGGCCGGCCTATATGGCGCGGGCCTGACCGTCTACCATCTCGGCTGGGGCGTGCCGGAAGCCTTCCTTGCCGGCATCGCCTGCGGCGCGCTGCTTGCTTTGGTCATCGGCCTCCTGGCGCTGCGCACATCCGGCGTGGCGTTCATGATCGTCACCATGATGTTCGCGCAGGTCTTCTACCTTCTCATCCTCTATTTCGCCGCCTGGACCGGCGGCGACCAGGGCCTGGTCATCCAGCAGGCGTCGCGGGTGGTGTCGATCGGCGGCGCGTCCTTCGACCTGACCGACCCGACGGTGCGCTACATGAGCGCGCTGGCACTGTTCTCGGTGGTGCTCCTTATCACGCTTGCGATTGTCCGCTCCCGCTTCGGCCGCGTGCTGGTCGCCATCCGCGAGAACGAGGAGCGCACCAGGATGCTGGGCTACGACACAACAGCGAACAAGCTCATCGCGGTCGTCGCTTCCGGCGCTACCTGCGCGGCCTCGGGCGCGGCCTATGCGCTGCTGTTCGGTTATGTCGGCTCGAATTTTGCCTCGGTGCAATATTCGATCCTGCCCTTGCTCTGGGTGCTGCTCGGGGGTGCTGCGACCGTGCTCGGGCCGCTCGTCGGCACGCTGTTCATGTATTACGTCACCGACATCACCAGCGGCTTCACGTCGGCCTATCTGCTGATCGTCGGCATCGCGCTCATCCTTTTGGTGCTGTTTGCGCCGAAGGGCATTCTGGGCACCATCCGCCAGCGCTGGCTCGGGTGGCTGCCGTGATGCCGCTGCTCACCACCAAGGGCCTGTCGCGCCGGTTCGGTGGCCTGCGCGCCGTCGACGGCGTCGACTTCTCGCTGATGCCGGGCGAGATCCGCGCCATCATCGGCCCGAACGGCGCCGGCAAGACCACTTTCGTCAGCCTGCTTTCGGGCCGCATCCAGCCGTCTTCCGGCATGGTCGTCTTCGACGGCGCCGACATCACCAATATGCCGGCTTACAAACGGGTTCGCCTCGGCGTCGCCTACACCTTCCAGATCACCAGCGTCTTCGCCAACCTCACCGCCTTCGACAATGTCGCGCTGCCGGTGCAGCGCACGCTGACCGACGGTCGCACGAAGGGACAGGTCAGGACCGGCGTCATGGAGGCGCTGGAACGCACCGGCCTCGCCGACCGCGCCCACACCCTTGCCGGGCAGCTTTCCTACGGCCATCAGCGCTTGCTCGAAGTGGCAATGGGCCTGGCGCTGAAGCCGCGCCTTTTGATCCTCGACGAGCCGACGCAAGGCCTGGCCGACAGCGAGATCGACAATTTCATCGCGCTGGTGCGCGAGATCGCGCGGAGCGCCACGGTGCTGCTCATCGAGCACAACATGCCGGTCGTCATGCAGCTCGCCGACCGCATCACCGTCTTCAACATGGGAAGGATTCTCGCCGAAGGCACGCCGGAACAGATCCGCGCCGACGCCCAGGTCCAGGATGCTTATCTCGGAGCAACCCATGGCTGAGCTGCTGACGATCGCCGGGCTGGACTGCTTCTATGGCGAGGTCCAGGTGCTCTACGGCCTCGACCTCGTGTTGAACAAAGGCGAGGTGCTGTGCCTGTTCGGCCGCAACGGCGCCGGCAAGACGACGACGCTGAAGGCGATCATGGGCCTGGTGCCGGCGGCTGCCGGTTCGATCAAATTGGACGGCAAGGAACTGACCGGGCTTGCCGCGCATGACGTGCCCAAGGCCGGCGTCGCCTATGTGCCGCAGGGCAGGCGCCTGTTCGCCGAGATGACGGTGGCGGAGAACATCGAGATCGGCCTGATGGCGCGCGGCAAGGGCAGGGCCACGCGGGAAAACGTCCTCGATCTCTTCCCGCTGCTGCGCGAGCGGCTGAAGCAGCGCTCGGGCACGCTCTCCGGCGGCGAGCAGCAGATGCTGGCCATGGCGCGTGCGCTCTGCCTCGAGCCGCAGGTGCTGTTGCTCGACGAACCGACCGAAGGGCTGATGCCGTCGATGATTGCAAAAATCCGCGAGACGGTCGCGAAATTGCGCGAGCTTGACGTCTCCACCATCCTGGTCGAGCAGCGCGTCGACGCCGTGCTGTCGGTAGCCGATCGTGTTTGCTTCATCGAGAACGGCCGCAACCGCGAGACGGTCGATGTCGAGGCATTGCGCGCCGATCCGTCTGCGGTACGGCGCTATGTCGGCGTCGGCTGATCAGCCGAAGAACAGAAACCCGGCAATCAGAAACGTCGGGATCAGCACCAGACCAGACCAAGCCATATAGCCGAAGAAGCCGGGCATCTTGAAGCCGCGATGCCTGGCGATGGCAAAGACCATGAAGTTCGGCGCGTTGCCGACATAGGTGTTGGCGCCCATGAACACGGCGCCCGCCGAGATCGCGGCGAGCGTCGAGGCGGCCTCGCTCATCAGATGTTTCGCGTCGCCGCCGGCCAGCTCGAAGAACACCAGATAGGTCGGCGCGTTGTCGAGGAAGGACGACAGCGCGCCCGTCAGCCAGAAATAGGCGAGGTCGTTGGGCTGGCCGTCGGCCGAGGTGACCAGCGCCACCAGCGGCGCCAGCGCGCCGCCGAGCCCGGCCTTAAGGACGGCGATCACCGGCACGATACAGACGAAGATCCCGGCAAAGAGTTTTGCCACTTCGGCGATAGGCCCCCAGCTAAAACCGTTCGCTTCGCGATGGCTCTTGTAGGAGACTTTTAGCGAAAGCAGGGCCAGCGCCAGGATGATGGCGTCGCGCACCAGGTTCTGCAGCTCCAGGCTGACGCCGAGGACGGAGAAGCTGACGCCCGGCTTCCAGCTCGCCGAAAGCAGGATCGCGCCGATCACGCCGGCAAGCAGCGGCAGGTTGGCGAGACCGCGCAGCCGCACTTTGGTGTCCGGCGTCGGGTCCTTGATCTTCGGCGCGCCGCCCTCGCGGCGATGCAGAACGATGTCGAGCGCCAGGAAGACGGCGAGCACCAGCCCGCCGGTGAACAGCGTCTCGCGCCACAGATTGGCGGTCGTCCAGAAGAAGTCGACGCCGCGCAGGAAGCCGACGAAAAGTGGCGGGTCGCCGAGCGGCGTCAGCGAGCCACCTATGTTGGAGACCAGGAAGATGAAGAAGATCACCACATGGGCGTTGAATGGCCGGTTGTCGTTGGCGCGCAGCATCGGACGGATCAGGATCATCGAGGCGCCGGTGGTGCCGATCACCGAGGCAAGCAGCGCGCCCACGAGCAGCAGCCCGGCATTGACCAGCGGCGTGCCGTGAATGTTGCCCGCAACCAATATGCCGCCGGAGATGGTGAACAGCGCAAAGAGCAGGATGATGAAGGAGAGGTATTCGGTGAGCAGCGTGTGCAGCACCGATTCGCCGGCCGTTGGAATGCCGAAAGCGACCGCCAGCGGAACAACCGCCAGCGCCGCCCAGGCGGCGGCGATCTTGCCATAGTGATGTTCCCACAGATGCGGAAAGAGCAGCGGCCCGGTGGCGATCGACAGAAGCAAACCGGCAAAGGGCAGCGCCCACCACAGCGACATGGCGGCGCCGGGCAGTTCGTCGATTTCGGCGGCGAAAGCCTGTGCGGGAAGGAGCAACGCGATGGCGAGCGCGGCGAATGGAGCAATCATCCGGCCGCAGCGCGCCCTCCCTTCTCCCCTTGTGGGAGAAGGTGGGTCGGCGCGATAGCGCCGAGACGGATGAGGGGTGTTCCAGCGGAGTGAGGCGCTGGTGGCATCTGGAACACCCCTCATCCGTCGCCTTCGGCGACACCTTCTCCCACAAGGGGAGAAGGGGGAGCGGCGCTGCAAACTGGCCATCTCCTCTCCCCTTGGGGAGAGGTCGGATTGCCCCGAATTGCCCTTCGCAATTCGGTTGGCAATCCGGGTGAGGGGGTCTTTCCCCACAGTCCGCTCAATCCGCCGAGTGGTCTTCGAGTGTCACGCCGGCATCATGCATCCGTTTCAGCATCGCCTCGACCGAGCCGTTGAGGTCGATGCCGCGGCAGGCGTCGAGCCGCACGATCGTCTTGAAACCTTGCTTGACGGCATCGAGTGCCGAGAACGCGACGCAGAAATCGGTGGCCAGCCCGACCAGGGTGATCGTGTCGATACCGCGTTCCTTGAGGTGGCCGCCAAGGCCGGTCGGCGTCTTATGATCGTTCTCGAAGAAGGCCGAATAGCTATCGATCGCAGTGCGGTATCCCTTGCGGATAACCAGCTCCGCCTTGGTCCAGGCGAGCCCCGAATGGAAATCCGAACCGAGGCTGCCCTGGATGCAATGATCCGGCCACAAGGTCTGCGGCCCGTAAGGCATCTCGATCGCCTCGAAGGCCTGCTTGCCGGGATGGCTGGAGGCGAAGCTCGAATGTCCGGCGGGATGCCAGTCCTGCGTCAGGATGACATGCTCGGTGCGGCGGATCAGGTCGTTGACCAAAGGCACGATCTCGTCGCCGCCGGCAACGGCCAGCGCGCCGCCGGGGCAAAAGTCGTTCTGCAGGTCGATGACGATGAGCGCTTCGTCGGCCATGCGGTTCCCTCTCGTTTTGGCCCCGTCGTCTGGCTTGCGGGCTCCAGTCCAAAAGCCGCTGACGCGACCGGACACGGAACCTTGACCAGATGGCCGGCCTCGTCAACCTCCAAGGCCATAACAAATACGTTCAGGCTGGCGCGCCGCCGCAACGGCACGAACTCTTGCTTTGACAATTCCAGCCCGCCTGATATCATTTGCATACGAATGAATTTGACCGGTGTGAAACCGGCAGAAAGCCTGAAGCCCGGGCGCTTTGGGAGGGCCAAGTGGGAATGGTCCGTTTCTGGGAAGGTTCTGGAAGGCAGAGCGTGATCCGTTACGCGAAACCCACCACGGTCGAGGAGGCGCTCGCTCTGCTTGGCGAGGATCGCTGGCGGATTCTGGCCGGCGGCACGGATTTTTATCCAGCACAGGGCGCAAAACCGTTCCGCGACAACATCCTCGACATCAACGGCCTGGCCGCGTTGCGCGGCATCGCCGAGACCGGCGAGCATTGGCGCGTCGGCGCCCGCACCACCTGGACCGACATTGTCCGCCAAAAACTGCCGGGCGCGTTCGATGCTCTGAAATCGGCCGCGCGTGAAGTCGGCTCGGTGCAGATCCAGAATCTCGCCTCCATCGCCGGCAATCTCTGCAACGCCTCGCCTGCCGCCGATGGCGTGCCAGCGCTGCTGGTGCTCGATGCCGATGTCGAGCTGAAGTCCGCGCGGGCGACCCGTCACCTGCCGATCGGCGACTTCATCCTCGGCAATCGCCGCACCGCGCTGCAGCCGGGCGAGATGGTCACCGCCATTCGCGTGCCGAAGCGTTCTGCTGTCGGCTCGTCTGCCTTCGTCAAGCTTGGCGCGCGGCGTTATCTCGTCATTTCCATCGCCATGGCGGCGGCGCGGCTGGTGATCGAAGACGGCGTCGTCGCCGATGCGGCCGTTGCCGTCGGCGCATGCTCCGCGGTCGCGCGTCGCCTCGTCGGTGTCGAGACGGCGTTGCGTGGCAAGCCGGTCTCGGCCGCGCTTGCCGACGCGGTGTTTTCGGCGCCGATCGATGAACTCTCACCCATCGCCGATGTGCGCGGCAGCGCCGAGTACCGGCAGGACGCGGCGCGCGAGATCGTCGTCCGCGCCGTGCGTGCTGCAGCCGGGTTGGACGAAGGCAAGGTGGCGGCATGAGCATGACCCGATCCGGCATGACCCGGTCCGGCATGGAACGCGCCGACATCGCCTTTGAGGTCAACGGCGCCGCCGTCAGCGTTTCGGTGCCGCCGGTGCGGCGTCTGTCGCAAGTCCTGCGCGACGAACTGCGGCTGACCGGAACCAAGGTCGGCTGCGACGCCGGCGATTGCGGCGCCTGCACGGTGTTGGTCGACGGCAATCCGGTCTGTGCCTGCCTGGTGCCGGCGGCTTCGGTGACGGGCGCTTCCGTCACCACCGTCGAAGGCCTTGCCAATGGCCGTCTGTCGGCGCTGCAGGCCTCGTTCCTGGAACATGGCGCCGCGCAATGCGGCATCTGCACGCCCGGCCTGCTGGTTGCGGCCACAGCGCTTCTGGAGCGCAACCCGACGCCAAGCGAAGCCGAAACGCAGGATGCGCTGGGCGGCGTGCTCTGCCGCTGCACCGGCTACCGGAAGATCGTCGCGGCGGTGATGCAGGCCTCGCAGCATGTGAACGGCGTCGATCTCCGCCTGCCAGAGGCCGGCCATGCGGTCGGCGCCTCGCCGATCCGGCTCGATGGCGTGCCGAAGGTCAATGGCACCGAGAAGTTTGGCGGCGATTCCTTCCCGGCCGATGCGCTGTCGGTGCTGGTGGTGCGCTCGCCGCATTATCATGCCGGCTTCAGCTTCGGCGATATCGAGGCCTGGGTCAAAGCGCATCCCGGCATCACCGGTGTCTTCACCGCTGCCGACATTCCCGGCAAGAATTGTTTTGGCGTCATCGGCCCCTTCGCCGACCAGCCGGCGCTGGCCGAGGGTGCGGCCCGCCTGCGCGGCGAGGCGGTGGCGCTGGTGGCGGGCGAGCGCGAGACGATCCTCGATCTCGACCTAGCGGATTTTCCAATCACCTGGACCGAGCGGCCGCATGTGCTGCAGCCGCGCGAGGCGAAGGCCGAGGGTGCGGCGCCCATCCACCAGCATCGCCCGGCGAACCTGCTCACCTCCGGCTATGTCGAGCGCGGCGATGCGGAAGGCGCCCTCGCCGGTGCCGCGGTCACGGCTTCGGGCGCCTTTGAGACCTCCTTCGTCGAGCATGCCTATATCGAGCCGGAAGCCGGCTACGCTTACATGGATGGCGACACGCTGGTCGTCGTCGCCTGCACCCAGGCGCCCTATATGGACCGTGACGACACGGCCAAGGTGCTGGGCCTGCCGGTCGAGAAGGTGCGCATCGTGCCGACCGCCACCGGTGGCGGTTTTGGTTCCAAGCTTGATGTCTCGCTGCAGCCGCTGATCGGCCTCGTGGCGATGAAGACAGGCCGGCCGGCGGCGCTCGCCTACACCCGCAACGAATCCATGATGTCGACCACCAAGCGCCATCCGGCAGAGATGAAAGCGACGATCGGCACCGATGGCGAGGGACGTGTCACCGGCATGGTGTTCGAGGGCGATTTCAACACTGGCGCCTATGCCAGCTGGGGCCCGACGGTGGCCAATCGCGTGCCGGTGCATGCCTCCGGCCCCTATGCCACGCCGAACTATCGCGCGACCGGCTATGCCATCCACACCAATGGCCCGATCGCCGGCGCCTTCCGTGGCTTCGGCGTGCCGCAGGCGACCATCATGCAGGAAACGCTCTATGACGAGCTCGCCGGCAAGCTGGGCATCGACCGGCTCGACTTCCGCCTGAAGAACTGCCTGCGCGATGGCTGCGAGACCGTCACCGGACAGCGCCTGGAATCGGGCGTCGGCATCGGCGAATGCCTGGAGCAGCTTCAGCCGCATTGGACCCGTGCGGTGGCCGAGGCAGAAGCATTCAATGCCACCAGCACCGCAAGCAAGCGCGGCGTCGGGGTGGCGTCCTGCTGGTATGGCTGCGGCAACACCTCGCTGCCCAATCCCTCGACCATCAAGGTCGGCATCTCGGCCGCCGGCGAAGTGATCCTGCATCAGGGCGCGGTCGATATCGGCCAGGGCTCCAACACCGTCATCACCCAGATCTGCGCCGACGCGCTCGGCCTGCCGCTGGAAAAATTCAAACTGCGCAGCGCCGATACCGCGATCAGCCCCGACGCCGGCAAAACATCGGCTTCGCGCCAGACCTTCGTCACCGGCAAGGCGGCCGAGAAGTCGGGCCGCGCCTTGCGCGACAAGATCCTGCGTTTCGCCAACGTTTCGGAAAACGCTTCCCTTGATCTCGACGGTTCGACGATCGTCATCCATCAGGGCGAGGCCACCCGCCGCATCGATCTCGCCGCGCTCGATACGGATGCCGACGACTTGGTCTTCGTCGCCGAGGAAACTTACGACCCGCCGACGCTGCCGCTCGACGCCAAGGGCCAGGGCAAGCCTTACGCGCTTTACGGCTATGGCGCACAGATCGCCGAGCTCGAGGTCGATCTGAAGCTTGGCACGGTGAAGCTCATCAAGATCACCGCCGCCCACGATGTCGGCAAGGCGATCAACCCGGTGCTGGTCGAGGGCCAGATCGAGGGTGGCATCGCGCAAGGCATCGGCATGGCGCTGATGGAGGAATATATTCCCGGCCGCACTGAGAATTTGCACGACTACCTCATCCCGACCATCGGCGACGTGCCGCCGGTCGAGCACATATTGGTCGAGGTTCCCGACCCCGAAGGACCCTTCGGCGCCAAGGGCCTGGGCGAGCATGTGCTGATCCCGACCGCGCCGGCGATCCTCAACGCCATCCGCCATGCCACCGGCGTCCTAGTCACCAAGGTGCCGGCGACGCCGAGCCGCATCCTGGCGGCGATCCGCGAGAAGGAGGCGCGCCGATGAGCGAGCTTGCCGAACGTTTCGAAACCCATGATCCGGGTGCAAAACAGGTGGCGGAAAAGATCCGCTGCGATGCCTGTCCGGTCATGTGCTACATCGCCGACGGCCGCACCGGTGCCTGCGACCGCTACGGCAATGTCGGCGGCCGCATCGTGCGCATGGACCCGCTCACCATCCTCGACCACGCGGCCGAGACCGGCGGCGCGGTCGTGCCGTTCGTCGCCGAGGGCGAGGCGTGGAATGGCGAACTGGTCAACACCGGCCGCCGCTTCGTCACCGCTATCGGCGCCGGCACCACCTATCCCGATTATAAGCCGGCGCCGTTCATCGTCAGCCAGGAGGTCGAGGGCGTCGATCTCGTCACCGTCGTCACAGAGGGGATCTTCTCCTATTGCGGCGTCAAGGTGAAGATCGACACCGACCGCCATATCGGCGACGAGACGGCGACGGTGCGCGCCGAAGGCGAGGCGATCGGCCATGTCACGACAGGCGAATACGGCTCGCAGATGCTGTCGCTCGGCGGCGTCCATCACCTCACCGGCGGCTCCAAGCAGGAAGGCCGCGCCACCTGCGACGCGCTGCTCAACCTGTGCAACCGCAAGCCGGTCGAACTCACCATCGATGGCGGCGCCACAATCATCGTCGAGGCCGGCAAGGCGCCGGTCATCGACGGCAAGGTCGAGCACCGCATGCGCGTCGGCTGCGGCTCGGCCACCATCGGCATGTTCGCCACGCAATGGCGCGGGTTGGTCGATGAGGTGGTGGTGGTCGACGACCACATCACCGGCGTCGTCTCCGAGCATCAGGCCGGCAAGGTGCTGGGCTGGGAGGATACGGGCATAAAGATCATCGGCCGCCGTTCGACGCCCGGTCGCTATTTCAAGGTGTCTGAACCCGGCCTCGGCTGGGGCGGTACGACGATCTCCGATCCGCTGTCGATCCTCGGCGACTGGAACGCCAAGAAGGGCGCGCGCCCCGGCCTGTCGCTGCTGATGGTGTCGACCACCGGTGAGCAGTTCGCCTATTACGAGCTCGACGACGAGCTGAAGCCTGTCCAAAAGCCTTTTCCGGATCGGCTGCAAAAGTCCGTCGGCTTGATTGAAGACAATTGCGAGCCGGCGCTCTGCACCGTGCTGTTCATCGGCGGCGCCGGCGGCTCGCTGCGTGCCGGCGTCACCGAGAACCCGGTCAATCTCACCCGCTCGGTGCAGGGCCTGAAGACCTACGTCACCGTTGGCGGCGCGCCGGTCTATGTCTGGCCGGGCGGCGGCATCACGCTGATGGTCGACGTCACCCGCGTGCCGGAAGGCGCTTTCGGCTATGTGCCGACGCCGGCGCTGGTGGCGCCGATCGAATTCACGCTGCGCCGCGACGACTATGTCCGCCTCGGCGGCTATGAGAACGAGATTCGCAGCGTCGAGGATATCCTCGCCCGGGGCGGCGAGTATCTCAATCCGCGCAGCAGTGCCGGCGCCCCTCGCAGCAATCCCTGGCCGCCGCTGGCGCAACTGCGGCGCGCCGCGGCCAACGGTGCCGGCTGATGAACGGCCCACAGGCGCATTGGCTTGCCGACGGCAGGCGGTTGCATCTCAACCACGGGCCGATCGACCTGATCGTCGAGGCATTCGGCGCGCCGGATGAATGCCGTGCCGCTTACGAGCAGGCGGTCGCACGCTTCCGGACGATCCTGATCGAGGTGGTCGAGGAGCTTCCCGAATTACGCCTGCCGGCCTTCTTCCTGGCGCCGCGCGCTTTCGCCGGCCCGACGGCGCGCCGCATGGAAGCGGCCGTCATGCCGTTGGCTGAATGCTTCATCACGCCGATGGCCGCCGTAGCCGGTTCGGTAGCCGACGAAATTCTCGGCGCGCTCCTCTCCGGCCGCCGGCTCGACCGCGCTTACGTCAACAATGGCGGCGACAGCGCTCTCCATCTCGCCGGAGGCCAGTCGATGACTGTGGCGATCGCCGGCACCGGCAACGGCATGGCAGATCGCGTCGCCATCCGCGCCGAGGATGGCGTGCGCGGCGTCGCCACCAGCGGCTGGCGCGGCCGGTCGTTTTCCCTGGGCATCGCCGATGCCGTCACCGTTCTCGCGGCGACCGGCGCCGAGGCCGACGCCGCGGCAACGCTGATCGCCAATGCCGTCGACCTGCCGGGACATCCGGCCATTGCGCGTGTTCCGGCGCGTGAGCTTTCGCCCGACAGCGATCTCGGCGAGCAACTGGTGACGCAAAGCGTCGGCGCGCTTTCGACGGGCGAGGTTGCCCGGGCGCTGGACAACGGCCTTGCCGTCGCAGAAGATTTTCGCCGGCGCGGCCTGATCGCCGCATCGGCGCTGTTCCTGGCGGGCGATGCCCGCATC
This sequence comes from Mesorhizobium sp. CU3, assembly GCF_006442965.1. Classification (GTDB taxonomy): domain Bacteria; phylum Pseudomonadota; class Alphaproteobacteria; order Rhizobiales; family Rhizobiaceae; genus Mesorhizobium. Next base: position 294,154 of record NZ_VFWX01000006.1, read on the forward strand.
AGCGGCTCGGTGAAGCTCGCCGCGCCCAACAAGCATGCAGAGGAGGAGTTTGCCCATGCCTGAGTTTCCGATCCGCAAGATCGCCGTGCTCTCGGAAGAAATCTTCCACGAGGGCGGCCCCGTGGCCAGTGCGCCGCGCCGGCGCGCCGCCGCCCTTGCCGTGGTCAGGAACCCCTTCGCCGGCCGTTACGTCGAGGAACTGCAAGGCGCGATGGAAGACTTGAAACCGCTCGGGCTTCTGCTCTCCGACAGACTGATCGCGGCGCTCGGCGGCGACGTCAAGAAGATCGACGGCTACGGCAAGGGCGCCATCGTCGGCACGGCCGGCGAATTGGAGCATGGCGCGCTCTGGCATGTGCCGGGCGGCTACGCCATGCGCGAGCGGCTGGGCGACGCCAAGGCGATCGTGCCTTCGGCCAAGAAGGTCGGCGCCTTCGGCTCGAAGCTCGACGTGCCGCTCGGCCATATCAACGCCGCCTATGTGCGCAGCCATTTCGACGCCATGGAGGTCGGCATCAGCGACGGTCCGCGCCCCGACGAGATCCTGTTCTGCCTCGCCATGACCTGCGGCCCGCGCGTCCACAACCGCATGGGCGGCCTGGCAGCCGACGACATCAAGGCATGGGACGGCTTGAGATGAGCGGCGAGGACAATCTGCTGCGGCTGGTCGAGGCCGATGAGCCGGACGAAAACAACTACCACCTGCAGGACCAGGTCGGCTTCATCCTGCGCAAGGCGCATCAGCGCCATGTCTCGATATTCGCTACGCATATCGATGATTTGACGCCGCCGCAATTCGCGGCTCTGGCCAAGCTCTACGATATCGGCGAGACCTCGCAGAACCAGCTCGGAACGCTGATCGCCATGGACGCCGCCACGGTGAAAGGCGTCATCGACCGGCTGAAGGCGCGCGGCCTGGTCGAGCTCTCCAAGCATGAGGTCGACAAGCGCCGGCTGCTGGTCAATCTGACGCCGGAAGGCCGTGAGGCGATCGAGCGGCTGATCCCCCTGGCCCGCACGATCACCGGGGAAACGCTGGCGCCGCTGACCGCCAAGGAAGCCGCGACATTCCTGCGGCTGCTGGCGAAGCTGGCCTAGCTATACTGTATCGGCCGGGCTGCCGGCGCTGGGTATAATGTCTCCGCCAAAGCCTTGGAAGCGCCGAGTGTGTTGTCGATGGGTCGAGTGCGTTGCCAGATCACGGCGACGACCAATATCGCGACATAGCCGTCGACGGAATAATGCCAGCCGGTATAGACCGAGCCGAACAGGATGAACATCGCGAATACCCAGCCCGCTACGCCGAACCAGCGATTGAGCCGCGCAAGGTAGAGCGCGTTCAACGTGGCGATCGCGACATGCATGCTGGGCATGGCGGAGATCCCGGTGCCGAAGGCCGCTGTCCCGGTCCGATAGTTCCGCATCAGGTAGTCCGAGTAGTGGAGCACTTGTTCGTTAGAGGGAAATTGACGCAGCGCCCTCAACAGACCCTCATAGCGAGTGCCGCTGTATAACTGGTCATAAAATAGCGGGCCAGCCGACGAGAGCAGCGTCGCCAGCATTGTTCCGACCACCACCGTGGTGAGGACGAGCGCCGCAAGATAGCGAAGATGCGGAGCCCTGTTGGCATAGAGAGCCGCATACATCGCCATGCCGAACCATTCCAGGAACCAGATCCTGGAATAGGCTACGTCGACAAGCCAGGCCAGGCCGTCGGAATCGAAGGCATGCGCGATTTTCCACGGCGCTTGCCCGTGAAGGAGTTCGCCCAGGTCGGCAAGAGCATTGTCGCAGTAAAAGGGCACGATCTTTGGGATGTTCACCTTGTAGGTTGTGAATGCGGCCAGCAGCAGAACAAAGATCGCGACTATGACCGCCGCCTGCCTCCCACGCGCGCGGAGCAGTTGGATGACGAAGCTGATTGGTGCTTTTGGCGCGGTGAACACGGCCGACGAAACGAGCGCAAGCAAGAGCGTCATCGGGCCGATGGCAATGAGTTTCGCCAGATAGATGTAAAGCACTTCGCCGAAAGCCGTCGGCCAGATCAGTGCCGCGCCGAACGTGTAGAGGAGGCACAGTGCTACAAGTTTCAGTGAGATATCAACTAGCCGGTCATCGACGCCGGCTTGCTCTATCTGTATCCGCCACCCGCGGCCGATAGCCGCGAGGCCCCTATCCAAAGAGTCCACGAACGCCCCCTCAAGCGCCCTAGATTTTAGACCTTTCTTTTATAAGAGAGGGCTTAATACATGCTTAGAAACGCGCTCAAAAAACAAAGCAATTGGGGATTCCTAAAGCGCACAACGATCTATTCTGCGGCGCTAATGCATGTCGCCCAAAAGTGACCTCGGTTTTGGGAGAACGACATGCATAAAAATAGGGACCTAAAGCGCGTCGCCTGAATCCGTTTCAACGCGACGCGCTTTAGGGTTCGGAAATTGCGACACCGAACATCTCCCCGGCCTGCTCGGCGGTGTAGTATCCGAGCCTGACATCCTCGGCGACCTGCTTCGGGTCGCGCTCGCGCGGGTCGCCATAGCCGCCGCCGCCCGGCGTGCCGACGCGCACGCGGTCGCCGGCCTTGAGCGCGATGTCCTGTTCCTTGGAAAGATGCGGCGGCACATGCGCCTCGCCGCCGCGGAACACGGTCACGCTGTTCGGCGCGCCGTCCTTGCCGCCGAGCGCGCCCTGCGGGCCGAAGCGGCCGTGGTCCATGACGAAGGAGGCGCGGGCGTCGCCGCGCAAGATCTCGACCTCATAGGCGAGCCCGAAGCCGCCGCGATGCTTTCCCGCGCCGCCCGAGCCTTCGCGCAGCGCATAGTGCCGGTAGAGCACCGGGAAAGCCTGCTCCATGATCTCGACCGGCGGCGATTTGGAAATTCCGATGGTCGAGCAGCCATTGCTCAGACCGTCATGGCCTGCATTGCCGCCATAGCCGCCGCCGGAAATCTGGTACATGACATAGTCGCGGCCGCGCGCCGGATCGTTGCCGCCGAGCGCGAAATTGCCGCTGGAACCCGCGGGTGCGGCCGTCACCTTCTCCGGCAAGGCCTGCACCATGGCCGCGAACACCGCTTCGGCGATGCGCTGCGAGACTTCGGCCGCGCAGCCCGATACGGGGCGCGGATATTTGGCGTCGAGGAAGGTGCCTTCCGGCCGCTTGACGTTCAGCGGCTCGAAGGCGCCGGCGCTGATCGGCACTTCCGGGAAGATGTGGCGCATGGCGAGGTAGACCGACGACAGCGTCGTCGCCAGCACGCTGTTCATTGGCCCGGCGCAGGGTTTCGATGAGCCTGCAAAGTCGAAGGTCAGCGCGTCGCCTTTTTTCTCGACGGCCAGATTGATGGTCAGCGGCTCGTTCACCACCCCGTCGGAATCGACGAAGGCCTGCGAGCGGTAGATGCCATCGGGGATGGCGGCGATCGAGGCGCGCATCTGTTCGGCGGCGCGGCGGCGCAGCTCGGCGATCGCTTCGACGACGGTTTCGTCGCCGTAACGATCCAGGATTTCGTTGAGCCTGTCCTGGCCGATCAGCAGCGCCGCCGCCTGCGCGCGGATGTCGCCGATGCGCTGGTCGGCGACACGGATGTTGGAGCAGATGATGGCGTAGATCTCGGGATCGAGCACGCCCTTCTTGAACAGCTTTACCGGCGGCAGTCGCAAGCCTTCCTGCTCGACGGCGGTGGCCGAAGCCGAGAAGCCGCCCGGCACCGAGCCGCCGATATCCGGCCAGTGGCCGGTGTTGGACAGCCAGCAAAAGATCTTGCCGCCGCGATAGACCGGCATGACGAAGCGCACATCCATCAGATGCGTGCCGCCGAGATAGGGGTCGTTGACAATGTAGATGTCGCCCGGCTCCGGCGCCAGGCAACGGCCGTCGGCGATCATCTCGATCACCGTCTTGGTCGAATACTGCATCACGCCGACGAACACCGGCAGGCCTTGGCTGCCTTGGGCGATAAGCGAGCCGTCGACGGCCGAATAGATGCCGTCCGAGCGGTCATTGGCCTCGGCGATGACCGGCGAGAAAGCCGCGCGGGAAAAGGTCAGGTCCATCTCGTCGCAGACCTGCTGCAGGGCCGCCTGCAGCACCGAAAGCGTGATCGTGTCGAGCTTTGTCATCTCAAGCCTCGCCGATGTCGATGATGATGTTGCCGTCCGCGTCCGAGCGCGCCCGGTCGCCGGGCTCCAGCACCGTGGTGGCGTCCATCTGTTCCAGGATCGCCGGCCCTTCGATCGTTGCGTCGAGCGGCAGTTTTTCTCTGCTATAGACCGGCGTGTCGTGCCAGGCGCCGTGATACCAGACCGGCCGAATTTCGCGCCGCGCCTCCTCGAGCGTCGGCGCGCGCCCTGCAGGGTCGATCAGCCGCGACAGGTCGATCTGCGGCCGCACGCCGGTGACCGAGGTGTTGAGGTTGACGAGGTTGGCGCGGATTTCCGGCAGCTCGACCTTGAAGCGCGCGAAATAGGCTTTCTCGAACAGCTGCTGCAGCGTTTCTCGTGAAACCGAGGACGACGGCAGCGGCACGTTGATGATGTGCGTCTGGCCGACGAACTGCATGTCGGCCGAATGGGTGACGCGGATCGCATCCGGCTTAACCGCTTCCTTGGCGATCAGCGCCTCGCCTTCATCCCGGTGCCGTTCCAGCACCTCGCGAAGCTTTGCTTCATCGAGCGCGCCGACCGGTATGTTGATTGTGTTGACGAAGTCGTGCCGCAGATCGGCGACGACGCAGCCAAGCGCATTGGTGATGCCTGGACGCGCCGGCACCAGCACGCGCGGCAGGCCGAGCTCGCGCGCAAGGGCTGTGGCATGCAGCGGCCCGGCGCCGCCGAAGGCGAACAGCGCGAAATCGCGCGGGTCGTGGCCGCGCGACACCGAGACCATGCGGATGGCGCCCGCCATTTTCATGTTGCCGAGCCGCAGCACCGCGCCCGCCGCCTCGACGCCGGAAAGGCCTGTCCTCTTGCCGATCTTATCCTCGAAGATGCCGGTGACGCGCTCGACGGTCACCGGATTGTCGACCGCGAGCAGCTTCTTCGGCGCCAGCCGTCCCAGCACCAGATTGGCGTCGGTGATGGTCGGCTCAACGCCGCCGCGCCCGTAGCAGATCGGGCCTGGATTGGCGCCGGCGCTTTCCGGGCCGATCTGGATCAGCCCGGCCGCATCGACGCGCGCGATCGAGCCGCCGCCGGCGCCGACCGTGTGCACCGCCACCATAGGCACATGGATCGGCATCGCATATTCGATCTCGATCTCGTTGGAGACGGCCGGTTCGGCATTCCGGATCAGCGCCACGTCGGTCGAGGTACCGCCCATGTCGTAGGTGACGAGGTTGCCGAAGCCGGCGCGCTTGCCCGTATAGGCGGCGGCGATCACGCCGGAAGCGGGCCCCGACATCACCGTCTTCGCCGATTCCAGCGTGACGAAGCGCGCCGAGATCATGCCGCCATTGCCGTTCATGATCAGGAAGTCGCGCGCATAGCCTTGCGCCGCGAGCTCCTTGCGCAGCCGCTCGACATAGCGCTCCAGGATCGGCTGCACCGAGGCGTTGACCGAAGCCGTCACGCCGCGTTCGAACTCGCGCGCCTCAGACAGCAGTGCATGTCCGGCGGTGATGTGGCCGTTCGGCCAAAGCTCGGCGGCAATCTCGGCCGCGCGCCGTTCGTGAGAGGGGTTTGCGTAGGAGTGGAGGAAGTGGATGACGAGGGACTCGCAGCCGGCGTCGAGCAGCTTCTGCACCGCGTCGCGCATCTCGGCTTCGTCGAGCGGAACGCGGACGGTGCCGGACGCCTCGACGCGCTCCGACACTTCGAGCCGAAGGTCACGCGGAATGACCGGCACGAAGGTTCCGGTCATGCCGTAAGGCTGCGGCCTTGTGCGCCGGCCAAGCTCGATCACATCGCGAAAGCCGCGCGTCGTGATCATGCCGGTCCTGGCCAGGCGGCGCTCCAGCACGGCGTTGGTGGTGGTCGTGGTGCCATGCACGATGAGGTCGATGCCGTCGATCGGAAAGCCGGTCGCGCCGAGCGCCGAGACCACGCCGAAGGCCTGGTTTTCGACGGTGGTCGGCGTCTTGGCGATATGCACCTTGCCGCCCGCCTTGCCGTCGATCAAAAGCAGGTCGGTGAAGGTTCCGCCGACGTCGATGCCTGCCACGACGCTACCCGCCGACGCTGAAAAATTCTCATTCATTGCCGAAACCCGAAACAGCAGGACTACGGATATGCCTCGGTTTGGAAAGGCATTTTACGTCGCCATCTTGACCTGGAGATCATTTGTATACTAATAAGTTTCCGACACAAGAGCTTACTGCTTGTCAGTGTGTGAGCAGCACGCCGGGACCTGACCGTTCGGGCGCGCAGGACAGAGTTTGGCGCCAGCGGGTCTCGTCTGGCATGGAAAGTTGGGCTTGATGAACACGACATCCGCCTTGAACGTCGCCGGCGTAAAGCCGCTGCAGTTCCCGATCCCGGCCAATGTCTATGCCGAGACCGTGGTGTCGGTGAAGCATTACACCGACCGGCTGTTCTCCTTCCGCATCACCCGCCCGCAGTCGCTGCGCTTCCGCTCCGGCGAGTTCGTCATGATCGGCCTGCCCAATGCCGAAAAGCCGATCTTCCGCGCCTATTCGGTCGCCAGCCCCGCCTGGGACGAGGAGCTTGAATTCTTTTCGATCAAGGTGCCGGACGGCCCGCTGACCTCCGAGCTGCAGAAGATCCAGGTCGGCGACACCGTCATCATGCGCCAGAAGTCGACCGGCACGCTGGTGCTCGACGCGCTGACGCCCGCCAGGCGCGTGTTCATGATCTCGACCGGCACCGGCATCGCGCCCTTCGCCAGCCTGCTGCGCGATCCCGACACCTATGAGAAGTTCGACCAAGTCATCCTCACCCACACCTGCCGCGACAATGCCGAGCTGACCTATGGCCAGGAGCTGGTGGCAGCACTTGAGAGCGACCCGCTGATCGGCGAGTTGACCGGCGGCCGCGTCACGCTCTACAATTCGACCACCCGCGAGGAATCGGCGCGCATGGGCCGCATCACCGCGCTGATCGGCTCGGGTAAGTTCTACACCGATCTCGGTATCGACAAGCTCAACCCCGAGACCGACCGCATCATGATCTGCGGTTCGATGCACATGCTGAAGGACGTCAAGGAACTGGCCGAAAGTCTCGGCTTCCAGGAAGGTTCGTTGAGCCATCCGGCCAGCTTCGTCGTCGAGCGCGCCTTCGTCGGCTGAGGCTTATCGCAGTCCGCCAGCTCTGTTGGAGGCGTCCGAGAGTAGCGACGACATTCGCGCTTCGTCATTCTAGGGCGGAGCAAGGAGCGGAGCGACGCGCGCAGACCCTAGAATCCATGCCGTTACGCTAAAGCGTTGCAGCGGTTACAGAATTCTGCGCCGTTGCACTCTGTGGCAGAGGTCACGGAATGGATACTCGGGTCAAGCCCGAGTATGACGAAGGGATGGGCGTTTCGGCCAATCTCCAACGCCGGGAGCGCCTACTCAGTAAGACGCTTTGACCATACGGTCAAAAAATCTGCTGCCTGAGCAGCCTTTTTCCGCTATGAGCCTTTGAAAGACTCGTGAAGCACCGCTTCACGGGCTATCCTTGTGCGTGTCGCCCAAAAGTGTTGAGCGGTTTTGGGAACACGACACGCACCAAGAAAAGCGGTGTGAGCCGTCGATGAAAGGGCAGGAGATGAGCACGATCCGCGAAGCAGGCGCCGGCGCCTCCAAGGTGATGCCGCTGCCGGCGCGCGCCGCCGCCAACACGCCTGTGCCGTTGGAGCACGGCATTGCCCGCAACCCCGGCATGAAGCTCGATCTCGGCTTCCTGGAATCGGTGCGTAGCGTCAACCGCTCGGCGCTGGAGCGCCGCGTCGCCACGCTGACCAAGCGACGCTCGATCAAGGCCGACAACCAGGCCGCCTGGCTGCTGCGGGCGATTGCCTGCATGGACCTCACCACGCTGAATTCCAACGACACCGACGAGCGCGTGCGCCGGCTCTGCGCCAAGGCGATCAACCCGCTGCGCCGGGATATCGTCGAGGGCCTCGGCATTGCGGGCGAAACGATCCGCCCGGCGGCGGTCTGCGTCTACCATCCCTTCGTCGCCACCGCGGTGGACGCCGTGCGCGGCACCGGCATCCATGTCGCCGCGGTCTCCACCGCCTTCCCGCACGGCCTTGCGCCGCTTTCGACCCGCCTGCAGGAGATCGAGGCATCGGTGAAGGACGGCGCCGACGAGATCGACGTCGTCATTCCGCGCGGCCTGGTCTACGGCGCCAAATGGCGCGAGTTGTTCAACGAGATCGTCGCCATGCGCGCCGCCTGCGGCGAGGCGCATCTGAAAGTCATCCTCGGCACCGGCGACCTCGCCACTTTGCGCAACGTCATGCTCGCCTCCATGGTGGCGATGATGGCGGGCGCCGATTTCATCAAAACCTCGACCGGCAAGGAAAGCGTCAACGCCACGCTTCCCGTCGGCCTTGCCATGGTGCGCGCCATCCGCGCCTATTTCGAGGAAACCGGCTATCTGATCGGCTTCAAGCCGGCCGGCGGCATTTCGACAGCGAAAGTCTCGCTCGACTGGCTGGTGCTGATGAAGGAAGAACTCGGCCGGCCGTGGCTGGAACCGGATCTGTTCCGCTTCGGCGCGTCCAGCCTGCTCACCGACATCGAGCGCCAGCTCGAGCACCATCTGACCGGCCACTATTCGGCCAACCATCGCCACGCGATGGCTTGAGGCGAGTGAAGGCCTTGAACGTCGAGTTCCTTCGCGCCCCCCTCTGTCCTGCCGGACATCTCCCCCACAAGGGGGGAGATCAGCTTGCGCCTCTGTCCGCCCCAATCCTGCAACGCTGGCGATTGGCGAAATCGCCGATGACGGCCAATCTCCCCCCAAGTGGGGGAGATGTCCGGCAGGACAGAGGGGGGCGCCGTAGAGCACCCACTTATCCAGAAATCTCCTCCGGGAGGAGCGCCCCATGAACATCCTCGAACGCTATCACGCCATGGAATACGGCCCGGCGCCGGAAGCCCGCAACGAGGCCGACGCCTGGCTCGCCGGGCGCGATTTCGCCAAAGCGCTGTTCATCGACGGCGGCTGGAAAGCGGCTGCCAGCGGCAAGACCTTCGAAACCAGCGAACCGTCCTCCGGCAAGCTGCTCGCCAAGGTCTCGGATGCCGGCGCCGCCGATATCGACGCCGCGGTCGCGGCCGCCACCAAGGCGCTGCCGAAATGGTCGGCGTCTTCGGGTTACGCGCGCGCAAAAGTGCTCTACGCCATCGGCCGCGCCATGCAGCGCCACCAGCGCCTGTTCGCGGTTCTGGAATCGATCGACAACGGCAAGCCGATCCGCGAAAGCCGCGACATCGACGTGCCGCTGGCCATCCGCCATTTCATCCACCATGCCGGCTGGGCGCAGACGCTGGACAAGGATTTTCCCGATCACAAGCCGGTCGGCGTCGTCGGCCAGGTCATTCCGTGGAATTTCCCGCTGCTGATGCTGGCCTGGAAGATCGCGCCGGCGCTGGCCGCCGGCTGCACCGTGGTGTTGAAGCCGGCCGAATTCACGCCGCTCACCGCCATCCTGTTCGCCGAAATCTGCGAGCGCGCCGGCGTGCCGAAGGGCGTCGTCAACATCGTCCAGGGCGGGCCTGAGGCGGGTGCTGCGATCGTCAACCATTCCGGCATCCAGAAGATCGCCTTCACCGGCTCTTCGGAAGTCGGCAAGATCATCCGCAAGGCCACCGCCGGCTCAGGGAAAAAACTGTCGCTGGAGCTTGGCGGCAAGTCGGCCTTCATCGTCTTCGAGGATGCCGATCTCGACAGCGCCGTTGAGGGCCTCGTCGACGGCATCTGGTTCAACCAGGGCCAGGTCTGCTGCGCCGGTTCGCGCCTGCTGGTCCAGGAAGGCATTGCCGAGGCTTTGATTGCCAAGGTCAAGGTCAGGATGAGCCGGCTGCGCGTAGGCAGCCCGCTCGACAAGAACACCGATATCGGCCCGCTGGTCGACCGCACCCAGCTCGACCGCGTCAAGGGCCTGATCGCCGAAGGCGCCAAGCAGGGCGCTGTCTGCTGGCAGCCGGACGCCACGTTGCCGTCCTCGGGCTACTATCATTTGCCGACGCTGGCCACAGGTGTATCGCCGGCTAATATCCTGGCGCAGGAAGAGGTGTTCGGGCCGGTGCTCGCCACCATGACTTTCCGCAACACCGAGGAAGCGATCGAACTCGCCAACAACACGCGCTACGGCCTCGCCGCTTCCGTCTGGAGCGAGAACATCAACCTCGCGCTGCATGTCGCGCCGCAGCTGAAGGCCGGCGTGGTTTGGGTCAACGGCACCAACATGTTCGACGCCGCCTGCGGCTTCGGCGGCTATCGCGAAAGCGGTTTCGGCCGCGAGGGCGGCCGCGAAGGCATGTTCGAGTATCTGACGGTGAAGCTGCCGGTCGGCCTGGTCATCAAGCAGGCCGGCGCTGGTTCCGCCCAGCCCGTCGAGCAGGCCGACGGCGGTTCGATCGACCGCACGGCAAAGCTGTTCATCGGCGGCAAGCAGGTGCGGCCGGACGGCAATTATTCGCTTGGCGTCGCCACCGCCAAAGGCAAGCTTGCCGGCGAAGTCGGCCTCGGCAACCGTAAGGATATCCGCGACGCCGTGGCCGCTGCCCGCGCCTGCAAGGCCTGGCCGGAAGCGACCGCCTATAACCGCAGCCAGGTGCTGTATTATCTCGCCGAGAACCTGTCCGGCCGCGCCGATGAGTTTTCCGCGCGTCTTGTCCAACTGACCGGCGTGACGGCAAAGGCAGCACGCGAGGAGGTCGAGCAGTCGATCGAGCGGCTGTTCCTCTATGCCGGTCTCGCCGACAAGTTCGAGGGCCGCGTCCACCAGCCACCGGCCCGCGCCGTGACGCTGGCGCTACATGAGCCGGTTGGCGTCGTCGGCATCGTCGCGCCGGACAACCAGCCGCTGCTCGGCTTCATCTCCCTGGTGGCGCCGGCGCTCGCAATGGGCAACACCGTGGTCGCCGTTCCGTCGGAACGCCACCCGCTTCTGGCGACCGACCTCTACCAGGTGATCGAGTATTCCGACATCCCGGGCGGCGCCATCAACATCGTCACCGGCCGCAGCGCCGAGCTTGCCGGCGTGCTGGCCAAGCACGACGATGTCGACGGGCTCTGGCTGTTTGCCGATGCCGAAACCTGCGCCAAGGCGGAGGCCGATTCCATCGGCAACCTCAAGCGTGTCTGGACCGGCAATGGCCGCAGCCTCGACTGGACGTCCAGCGAGGCGGCCGGCGAGGCCATGCTGCGCCGCGCCATCGAGGTCAAGAACGTCTGGGTGCCTTACGGCGATTAATCGCTTCCGAATGGTTCAAGGCAGCGGAACTTGTTGCCCGGTTGTCATACAAGTAGTTGCATCCCGGCAGGCGATATGCATTAAAGCGGCTGCCGCGAAGGTGATCGCGTTCGGGCTTGACGCCCGAATGTGTGTTCTTTAACGAGAAAAAACATCTTGTCCGTGGCGGATAGCGCGGGTTGGCTGGTATTTGGCCAGCCGCTGGCAATCCGGTCGAATCCAAAGAGCGAGGAGAACAGCATGGCGGATCTTGCAGGCAAGGTCGTCGTCGTCACGGCTGCGGCCCAGGGCATCGGCAAGGCCAGCGCGCTGGCTTTCGCCAAGGCAGGCGCCACCGTTTACGCCACAGACATCAACGACGCCTTGCTGGCCGAACTCGGCAAGACGCCTGGCATCAACATCCGCCGTCTCGACGTCCTCAACGACGCCGCCGTCGCCTCGGCTTTCGCCGAGATCGGCCGTGTCGACGTGCTGTTCAACTGCGCCGGCTTCGTCCACGCGGGCTCGATCCTGGAAATGAAAGACGAGGACCTCGACTTCGCGCTCAACCTCAATGTCCGCTCGATGGTGCGCACCATTCGCGCCGTGCTGCCCGGCATGCTCGAGTGCGGCGACGGTTCGATCATCAACATGGCCTCGCTGGCAAGCTCGCAGAAGGGCGTTCCGAACCGTTTCGCCTATGGCCTGACCAAGGCGGCGGTCATCGGCCTGACCAAGGCCGTCGCCGCCGACTATGTCGCCAAGGGCATCCGCTGCAACGCCATCTGCCCGGGCACCGTCGAAAGCCCGTCGCTGCAGGATCGCATGCATGCGCAGGGCGACTATGATGCGGCGCGCGCGGCCTTCATCGCCCGCCAGCCGATGGGCCGTCTGGGCACGCCCGAAGAAATCGCCGATCTCGCGGTCTACCTTGCCGGCGCCACTTACACATCGGGGCAGGCCTACAACATCGACGGCGGCTGGTCGGTCTGACGACAGGGCCGGAAGGATTGTCGGCCGCATCGAAGCGTCTGAAAATCCTGCGGATCGGCTAGCTGCAACAAATGGCGCGCTTGCCGCCGGGTGGGCCGGCGACTACGGTCCGCGGGCCTTGACGGGAATTTGAAACGGCCGTTGGCCGCAAGCTGGAGAACCAAGATGAAACTGTTGCGCTATGGCGAGGCTGGCAGCGAGAAGCCCGGCCTGCTCGATGCGGATGGCACGATCCGCGACCTTTCGGCCTATGTCGCCGACATTGGCGGGACGACGCTTCATCCGGCCTCGCTGGACATGCTTTCCAAGCTCGATCCGAAATCGCTGCCGGCGGTTTCCGGCAGCCCGCGCATGGGCGCCTGCGTTGCCGGCACCGGCAAGTTCATCTGCATCGGCCTCAACTATTCCGACCACGCCGCCGAGACCGGCGCCACCGTGCCGCCGGAACCGATCATCTTCATGAAGGCAAGCTCGGCCATCGTCGGCCCGGACGACGACGTGCTGATCCCGCGCGGTTCGGTCAAGACCGACTGGGAGGTCGAGCTCGGCGTCGTCATAGGCAAGACGGCGAAATATGTCTCGGAGGACGACGCGCTGGATTACGTCGCCGGCTATTGCGTCTCGCACGACGTCTCCGAGCGCGCCTTCCAGGCCGAGCGCCAGGGCCAGTGGACCAAGGGCAAGTCCTGCGACACGTTCGGCCCGATCGGCCCCTGGCTGGTCACCAAGGACGAGGTCGCCGACCCGCAGAACCTCAAAATGTGGCTGACCGTCAACGGCAAGACTATGCAGAACGGCTCGACCAAGACCATGGTGTACGGCGTCAAATACCTGGTCTCCTATCTCAGCCAGTTCATGTCGCTGCACCCCGGCGACATCATCTCCACCGGCACCCCGCCCGGCGTCGGGCTAGGCATGAAGCCGCCGGTGTTTTTGAAGGCCGGCGACGTTGTCGAGCTCGGCATCGAAGGCATGGGCCAGCAGAAGCAGACGTTCAAGGCGGACATTTAAGCGCACGACTTCCTCTTCTCTCCTTCTGGTATTCCGGAAGGAGAGAACGCGGTTTCGCGCCCTTCCTCTCCCAGCTTGGCGCATGCATTGTCTAATGTAGCGCTGGTCGACCCCCACTCCGTCTCGGCGCTGCGCGCCGAG
>NZ_VFWX01000058.1 GCF_006442965.1 Mesorhizobium sp. CU3
GAGCTGTTGTTGTCCGGCACCAGCAAACCATTGATCAAGCTGCCGCCTCCCGGTGTGGTGGCGAACCGTGCGTCCACCGTGTACGGAGTGTCGCAGGCTTTGCGCAGGCTCAAGTTGAACGTGGCGGTACTGGCCACTTCGCCGATCTGTGCCTTGCGCGACGGTGTGGGGAAGTTGACCACGCTGGGGGTGATGGTCAGTTCGGGCGCGCAGGGCACGAAGCGGATGTCGTTGACCCCGGTGACGATGTAGTTGAGGT
>NZ_VFWX01000059.1 GCF_006442965.1 Mesorhizobium sp. CU3
GTCCGGGCGCGGGCATCGCCGGTGGTACCAGCCTGGTGATCTTCCGCAAGTCGCAGCAGAAGGAGGCGTCCTGGAAGCTGATCGAATTCCTGTCGCGGCCGGAAATCCAGGCACGCTTCCATTCGATCATTGGCGACCTGCCGCCGCGCCGCAGTGCGTGGAACACGCCGTCGCTGGCCAATGACCCGCTGGCGGCCGCGTTCCGCGATCAACTGGAGCGGGTCAGGCCGACGCCGAAGGTGCTCGAATGGGAGCGCAT
>NZ_VFWX01000060.1 GCF_006442965.1 Mesorhizobium sp. CU3
TCGATGTGGTACGCCGCAAACGGGCAGAATTCGCTGGAAGCGATCACTGTGGCGTTTTCCGGCAAGGTGGTGACCTGGTCCTGGTGGCTGATCAACAGCGTCAATTCTTCCACCACCGGGCTCATCCACGGTGCCTTGGCGTTCAGTTTGTAGTCATGGATGCCCATGCCCCAACCCTTGGTCGCCCGCTCGGTCTTGCCGCCCAACAGCAGCGCCAGCAACTGGTGGCCGAAGCAGATGCCGATCAGTTTGTCGC
>NZ_VFWX01000061.1 GCF_006442965.1 Mesorhizobium sp. CU3
GTCGCTGGACACCGCTTTTTCTTTCGACAGGTTGGCGTCGCCCAGTTCATAGGTGCCGGTGGCGACGTGAGCGCCGTTGGCATACAGCTCGTAGAACGTCGGGGCGCGTTCGGTGTAGCCGAGGGTGGCGGCCAGGGACCAGATTGGCGTGAGGGTGTACACCGCGCCAGACGACAGGCTGCCGGCGGTGAAGTCGGCGGACTTGTTGGCATTGGCAAAGCGCGCGTTGCCTTTGCCGTCGGGGTCGACGTTGGTC
>NZ_VFWX01000062.1 GCF_006442965.1 Mesorhizobium sp. CU3
GGTTATTCGTTTTTCAACCCTTCATCACACAAGTTTTACATGTCATTATCGTCCGGCAACGTTTCTGATGTTTCTTCCTGCTCAATGAATACTTTCCGAGGCCTGCTTCCTTCTGACGGGCCAACAACTCCATGAGCTTCCAGTTCATCTACTAAACGTGCTGCTCGGTTGTAACCGATCCGAAATCTTCTTTGGAGAAGGGAAATACTTGCCGTTTGCATTTCAACGACAAGTGCTTTTGCTTCTTCAAACAGC
>NZ_VFWX01000063.1 GCF_006442965.1 Mesorhizobium sp. CU3
GGTGTCGGTGGCTGGTGGCTGCTCGGCGCCGCTGGCGTGTTCAATGCCGCCTATGCGCACAGCGGCTACCACGGCCTGCAGGGTGGGCAATGGGCACTGGGCTACAGCTGGAACAACCGTCGCTTCAACATCAATCTGCGCAGCGTACGCAGCCACGGCGACTACCGCGACCTCGGCGCGCTGCAGGGCAACCTGCCGCCGAGCATCAGCGAGCAGGCCACGCTCGGTCTGGACCTGCTGCGGCTGGGCACGCTC
>NZ_VFWX01000007.1 GCF_006442965.1 Mesorhizobium sp. CU3
GCTCCCTTCCTTTCCCTCCGGAGGGGGAAAGGTGGCGCTGCGAAGCAGCGACGGATTGGGGGAACCACCTGGCAATCAAACCTCGGCCCCGGTCAGTCACGCCAGTCACAGAAGATATGTGCATAGCGTAGCGATGGCCGCCGACTGCCCCCTCACCCCAGCAACGTCCGCGTCCTCTTGTTCCCGCCCAGCTTGCGCCAATTGTTGAACCGATGCGTCGCGGCGGCAAACGAGATCTTCATCTGCTGGGCGACGGTGTAGCGCGACTTGCCTTCGTCGAACATGCGGTAGCAGCACTCGGCGCCTTCCTCGGTCAGCTTGCCGTCGGGCGTCTTGTTGTGCGGGTTGGCCGGGTCGAATTTTTCGATCTGCTGCTCGACCAGGCCTTTCAGGCGCTGCAAATCTGCCTCGATGCTGGCGATGAGGTCGAGAACCGGCTTCGCGTCGAACGCATGCGGGTGCTTTTTGTCTGTCATCCGGTGGGCTCCTTTGGTCGGAGCAGCTCCAGGAAAAGTGTGATCGGTTTTCCGTCCGGAACTGCGTAAAGACAAAGACCTGAGCGGTTTGCCGTTTCCGTGAAACGGCGGACCGCTCTAAGCTGTTGCTGCCTATATAGGCAAACATTCGGCAATAATGAAGGGTTGGCGCGCTTCCGCTGGATCAACCATTCGCGAGCGCATCGATGCCGCTTGCAATTGACGGCCGCCGGTTACAATCCTAGTTTAGAACTGTTCTAAACTAGAGTGATGCCATCATGCTTTCCCGTGTTTTCGGCCTCAGCCGCCGTTCCTTCGATTCGCTCTCCGAACAGGAGATCCTGGCGCTGGCGATCTCCTCCGAAGAGGATGACGGGCGCATCTACCGCGCCTATGCCGACGGGCTCGCGCAGGACTTTCCGCAATCGGCGAAAGTGTTCGAGGCGATGGCCGAGGAAGAGGACGGCCACCGCGATTCGCTGATCGAGCTTTACAGAAAACGCTTCGGCGAGCGCATCCCGCTGCTCAGGCGCGAGCATGTGAAGGGCTATTACGAGCGCAAGCCCGACTGGCTGGTGAAGCCGCTGGGCATCGAGCATGTGCGGCGCCAGGCTGAAGAAATGGAGCAGCAGGCCTACCGCTTCTATGTCGCGGCGGCCAGGCGCACCACGGATGCCTCGACCCGAAAACTGCTCGATGAACTCGCCGCCGCCGAGCAGAGCCATGAAAGCTCGGCGCACAAGCTGGAGCAGGAACATGTGCCGGGCGAGGTGAAGGCCGAGGAAGCGAGCGCCGAGCAGCGCCAGTTCATCCTCACCTATGTGCAGCCGGGGCTGGCCGGGCTGATGGACGGCTCGGTGTCGACGCTGGCGCCGATCTTCGCCGCCGCCTTCGCCACGCATGACACCTGGCAGACGCTGCTGGTCGGGCTCGCCGCCTCGATCGGCGCCGGCATCTCGATGGGCTTCACCGAAGTCGCCTCCGACGACGGCAAGCTGTCGGGCCGCGGCTCGCCGATCAAGCGCGGCCTGACGGTCGGGCTGATGACGACGCTGGGCGGCCTCGGCCACGCGCTGCCCTATCTCATCCCGCAATTCTGGACGGCGACGACGGTTGCCGCGATCGTGGTGTTCTTCGAGCTCTGGGCCATCGCTTTCGTCCAGAACCGCTACATGCAGACCCCTTTCTGGCGCGCCGCCCTGCAGGTGGTGCTCGGCGGCGCGCTGGTGTTCGGCGCCGGTGTGCTGATCGGGAATGCGTAGGTCTCTTCCTTCCCCCCCTTGTCTACGGCATGCACACATCTCCAAGTGGCTGGTTTTGGCGATAGCGTGCATGGCAACTTGGCGCATGCACTGTCTAATGCAGCGCTGGTCGACCCCCACTCCGTCGAGCTTCGCTCGCCACCTCTCCCCCGATCGACGGGGTAGAGGAAAGGCGCCAGGCTTTTTGTCGTCAACGCTCGTCCAGCAACGCGCCCTTCCTTTCCCTCCGGAGGGGGGGAAAGGTGGCGCTGCGAAGCAGCGACGGATTGGGGAACCACCTGGCAATCAAGCCTCGGCCTGATCCGTCACGCCAGTCACGGAAGATGTGTGCACCCCTTGTGGAAGAGGCGCGCTGCGCCTTACCCATTCACCGCTCTGCTATCCTGCGGCGCCTCTTCTCTTTCCGTCAGCCCGTAGTCGCGCACGACATGGGCGATGCGCAGACGATAGCCGGCAAAGATACCACCGCGGCCGGCCTTCTGCGCCTGCCGGTGTTCTTCGGTGTTGCGCCAGGCTTTGACGGCGTCTTCGTCGCGCCAGAAGGAGAGCGACAGCACGCGCTTCGGATCGGCAAGGCTCTGGAAGCGTTCGATCGACAGGAAGCCGTCGATACCGTCGAGCAGCGGCCTGAGCTCGGCGGCGATGCCGAGATAGGCATCGCGCTTTCCCGCCGCCGGCTCCACCTCGAAGATGACGGCGATCATGCCTCCTCCTTGACCATGACGTCGGTCTGGAAGAGCTGTCGCGGCCCGTGCGGTGCGGACACCTGCTTGAGGAAGATGCGGTCTTCCTTGAGGATGAATTTTTCGCGCCGCGCGAATTCGTAGTTCGCCTTGCCCGCCGGGTCGGCGGCAAGCCGCGCGCGATAGGCTTCGTAGGCGGCGAGGCTCTCGATGTTGTAGGCCGCATAGGCCGTGGTGGCCGAGCCTTCGTGCGGGGCGTAGTAGCCGATCAGGTCGGCGCCGCAGCGGGGGATGGCCTGGCCCCAGGCGCGGGCATACTGCTCGAAGGCCTCCTTGCCGAACGGATCGATCTCGTAGCGGATGAAGCAGGTGATGGTCATGGCTCGTCTCCTTCTTGGGATTCTCTGCGAGGATGGTTCGATTGCGGTCGAAACATCCCTTGTGCCGTTGTGCTAGGCATTCTCGTGTCAGGAGCGTTGCCGCGGCTCCTTGTGCTGGCTTGAGAATAATGCTCTTCTGACGAGAATGCTTCGATAGGGATCAAACCATGCGTGAAGGACCCGACATCGCCCGCATCGCCAGCCTGGTCGGCGACCCGGCCCGCGCCAATATGCTCAACGCGCTGATGGGCGGCACGGCGCTGACCGCGACGGAACTGGCGTTGGAAGCCGGCGTGTCGCTGCCCACCGCATCCTCGCATCTGTCAAAGCTGATGGAGGGCGGGCTGCTGACTTTGGCAAGCCAGGGCCGCCATCGCTATTACGGCCTCGCCAGCGCCCAGGTGGCCGGCATGATCGAGGCGATCATCGGCGTTGCCGAGGCGGTCGGCCCCAAGCGCGTGCGGCCCGGCCCGCGCGATGCGGCCATGCGCGTGGCGCGGGTCTGCTACGACCATCTCGCCGGCGAACAGGCCGTCGCCATGCTCGACCGCCTGTTCGACAGGAAGCTTCTGCTGCGCGAAGATAACGAGATCAGGCTGGCGCCTGCGGGCGCCTCGCATTTCACGGCGCTCGGCATCGACATAGACCGCAAGGCGAGGCGGCCGGTCTGCCGCGCCTGCCTCGACTGGAGCGTGCGCCGCTCGCATCTTGCCGGCACGCTGGGCGCCGCCATACTCGACAAGATCATCGCGGAAAAATGGGCGCGCCGCGAAAAGGACAGCCGCGCCGTGGTGTTTTCGCCCACAGGCAGGCAGGCGTTTGAGAAGGTGTTTCTGGCCTGACGCTCACCCCCGCTTCAACACCTTCCCCAACTCAAAGAAATCCTTCCACGGATCGGCCTTCTTCAACTCCTGCAGCGTGGAAGCATCGCCTAGCGGAAACGCATTCGGCGCAACACCCTTCTCCAGCTCGGCCCAGGTCACCGGCATCGACACCGTCGCGCCCTTCTTGGCGCGTGACGAGTAGGGCGCCACCGTCGTTGAACCGCGTCCGTTGCGCAGATAATCGACGAAGATCTTCCCGGTGCGTGCCTTCTTCGACAGCGTCGCCGTGTAGCGGTCGGGCGCTGCTTGCTCCAGCGCGCGGGCAAAGTCATGCGCGAAATCCTTGACCGCGTCCCAGTCGGCAGCAGGCTTCAGCGGCACCAGCACGTGATAGCCCTTGCCGCCCGAGGTCTTGACCAGATTGGGCAACGCCAGCGCGTCGAGCTGCTTATGAATGTCGAGCGCCGCCTCGCGCACCTTGCC
This sequence comes from Mesorhizobium sp. CU3, assembly GCF_006442965.1. Taxonomy (GTDB): domain Bacteria; phylum Pseudomonadota; class Alphaproteobacteria; order Rhizobiales; family Rhizobiaceae; genus Mesorhizobium. The sequence goes on from NZ_VFWX01000007.1 coordinate 4,109, forward strand.
GACGTCGACGCCTTCATCGGGATCGAGGTCGAAGACGATCTGGTCCGGCTTTTCCAGCGCATCGAGCGTGCAGCCCCAGATATGGACCTCCACCACGCCGTACTGGACGAGCGCGGCGAGCCCGTCGAAGTCCTTGACGTAGAGGATCTCCTCGCCGTCGGCCGGATCCTTCATGCGCAGAATCCTGTCGCTCATGCCTGGCGAGGCGTGTTTCTGGAAAAAGCGCTGGCCGTGGATGCCGTCCGGCGCCCTGACCAGACTGAGCGGCCGGTTGACGACGAATTGCTGCATGCGCGGCCAGACCAGCGCGTAGTGATCGAGCAGGTCCTGTTTCGAGACTTTTTCGTCGGGCCACAAAAGCTTGTCGGGATGCGAGAGCTTTACCGAGGTCTTCGCCGTTCCGGCTGACGCCTTCGGCGCGGATTTGCCGCCGGGCTTTGCTTCGCTCTCGGCCTTCTTCGGCTTTTCCTGCACGACTTCCTCCGCCGGCTTGTCTTCGCGAAGCCCCTGGAACGAGGCGTGGCGGATTATACGGTCGGATGTCCAGGTGCGGAACTCCACCTCGCCGACCAGTTCGGGCTTGACGAAAGTGAGGCCCTTGCCCTTCGGCACGGCGGTCGAAAAAGGCGAACTCTTGGCCTGGAGAGCATCGAGCTTCTTCTTGAGGTCCGTCGCCACCTTGCCGGAAAAGCCGGTGCCGACGCGGCCGGCATAGCTGAGCTTGCCGCCCTCATTGTAGCCGACGAGAAGCGAGCGCAGGCCGCGTCCGGTCTTGTCTGACGGCAGATAGCCGCCGATGACGAATTCCTGGCGGAGCGTGCATTTCGATTTGACCCAGGAGAGCCCCCGTCCGCTGCGATAGGGCGCGTCGGCGCGCTTCGACACCACGCCTTCCAGGCCCATGCGGCAGACATGCTGCAGCATGACCTTGCCGGGCTCGTGGAAATGGTCGCTGAAGCGCAGCGCCGAATCTTCCGGTTGCGCGCCGAGCAGTTGAGCCAAGGCCTGCTTGCGCTCGACCAGCGGCTCGCCGCGCAAATCCTGGCCGTTCAGCCGCATCAGGTCGAAGGCATAATAGACGAAGCGATCGGCGCGGCGCGCCGACAGGTCGGCTTGCAGCAACGGAAACGACGACACGCCGCTGTCGGCCAGCACCACGACCTCGCCATCGATGATGGCATCGCGGCATTTCAGCCTGGCAAGCGCCGCAGTGACCGGCCCATCGAATTTCTCGGTCCAGTCGAGCCCGGCGCGGGTCAGCAGCCTGACCTCACTGCCGGCGATCTGCGCTTGCATGCGGTAGCCGTCGAATTTCACCTCGTGCAGCCAGTCCTCGCCGCCCGGCGCGTTCCTTTCCAAGGTCGCCAGTTGCGGTTCGATGAAGTCGAGGCGTTTGGCTGCTGCGCTCTTGGCCTTGCCGGCGGCCGGCTTGTTGGAATGCCAGACCTTTGGCTTCTCGCCTTTCGCCGCCTTGCCCTGGCCGACCTCCTCTATGGTCAGGCCCGACTTCACCGATTTCGGCTCATCTTCCAGAATGTCCTCGCCCGGGCGGGCCGCGGTATCGTCGGATTTGATAAGCAGCCAGTTGTCACGCTTCTCGCCGGGACGCGGCTTCAGCCGCACCAGATGCCAGCGGCCGTTGAGCTTGTGGCCTTCGAGCTCGAAATTGATATGGCCCTTCTTCATCGCCGCGGCCGGATCGCCGTCCGGGACCCATTTGCCTTCGTCCCAGACGATGACGGCGCCGCCGCCATACTCGCCCTTCGGTATGGTGCCCTCGAACGAAGCGTAGTCGACGGGATGGTCCTCGACATGGACGGCCAGCCGCTTCTCATGCGGATCGAGGCTCGGGCCGCGCGTCACCGCCCAGCTCCACAAAACGCCGTCATGCTCCAGCCGGAAATCGTAATGCAGGCGCGTGGCGTCGTGCTTCTGGACGACGAAGATGCCGCCGCCCATCCTGCCGCGTGCGACCTTGCCGGCCGGCTCGGCGGTTTTCTTGAAATCGCGCTTGGCATGATATTGCGCGAGGCCGGCCATGGCAGCGTGCTCCTAAGCCGACTTGCGCTTGGGCGCTGCTTTGGCCTTGGGCCCCTTCGCCGGCGCCTTGGACTTGCCGCCCTTGCCGCCGCCGTCCGCGTTCAAGCTCTTCTTCAGCGCATCGAACAGGTTGACGACATTGGACGGCTTTGGCGGCGCCTTGGCCTTCGGCGCCTTCTTGCCGGCCTTCTTGGCGCGGATCAGTTCGAGCAGCGCGTCCTCATATTTGTCGTCGAACTTCGAAGGATCGAACTTGGCGTGTTTCTTGTCGATGATGAGCTCGGCGAGATCCGTCATCTCCTGGTCGGTCTTTACCGACTTGATGTCGCCGAACACCGTTTCGGGCTGGCGCACCGTGTTGTCATAGCGCAGCGTCGTCAGCACCATGCCCTTGCCGAGCGGCTCAATCACCACCGGGCGTTCGCGGCTGTAGAGCACGATGCGCGCGAGCCCAGCCATCTTCTTGCCGGCCATCGCGTCACGGATCACGGCAAAAGCCTCCTCCGACACCTTGTCCGCCGGCGCGACATAATAGGGCGTATCGAGATAGATCTGCTCGATCGAGGCTTTATCGACGAAGCCGTCGAGGCTCATCGTGTGCGAGGATTCGATCTGCACCGCTTCGATTTCGTCCTCCTCGATATGGACGAAGTCGCCGTCACTCACCTCGTAGCCCTTGATCTCGTCGCCGTCCTCGACCGGCTTGCCGGTCTCGGCATCGACATAGATACGGTTGACCGTGTTGCCGGTCTTGCGGTTGAGGATGCGGAACGAGACCTTTTCGATGTGCGTGACGACGTTCGTCAGCTCGATGGCGCAGGTGACCAGCGACAGTTTCAGATAACCCTTCCAGGCGGGGCGTGGTGCCATGACAAACTCCCGGGCGATGCGCGCTTATCCGCAACGGGCGGAGGCTGGCTTGGGTTCCGCGGCGGCCGACCGGCTCCCGTTGCGCTCAAGCAATGAAATTTCGCGACGCCGCCGAACCGTGAAACAGAAGCGCGCCGAAGCGACATCGAGGCGAAACATATGTGATGCAAAAGGCACATCATGCGCAAAGGCGACAAAAGGCACCGAAAGACCCCGAATCAGCCGCATTCCGGCCACGATGCAACGACTTTCGGACCAGAAATTAACATCACGTTCACCGACTATTCACGCCTAGATGCTATGCTCCCAGACAATTCGGACGGGACATCCGAAAACGGGACAGGGACAGGTAAAATGAACTTCTGGAACCAAATCGCCGGCTATGCCACCGCCATCCGCGAATTCGTCGCGCCGACCTACCGGCCGGAGCGCTATTACATGCGCGGCCCGGGCCCGGCCTGCGCGCGTCGCGGCAACTCGCTGGGCGTCAGCGCCAACTGATATGATCCGCGAACGCGCCCACCACAGCCGCATTTGCCGGCCGGCCGCCGACCAGCGCGCCACCACCTATCGCGCCGAGCGCCTCGCGCTTGCCGCCAACTGGCGTGCGACAACGCCGCGACTTTGACGCCGCCGCCGGCTGGCTTAGTGTTGAAAAGCACAAGCAGCCGGGGCCGCCATGACCGACCTGCCCGATCAGTACAGTCCGCCTCACCAGGTCTATGATCCAAGCCTGCCGCTGCTCGTCTTCGACGGCGTCTGCGTGTTCTGCTCCGGCTTCGTCCGGCTGATCGTCCGGCTCGACCGCAAGAAACGCTTCCGCTTTGCCACCGCGCAGTCGCCTTTCGGCGAGGCGCTGTTTCGCCGGCATGGCCTGCCGACCGACGACTACGACAGCAATCTCGCCCTCATCGACGGCGTCGGCTTCACCCATCTCGACAGTTTCATCGCCATCATGGCCGAACTCGGCTGGCCATGGCGGGCGGCGAAGGCGCTGCTCATCCTGCCGCGCCCGCTACGGGACTGGATCTACGACCGCGTCGCCAGGAACCGCTACGCCCTGTTCGGCCGGAAGGACAGTTGCGAGATCCCGTCCGCCGAATTGCGGCAGCGGCTGGTCGGATAATGCGCGAGTAAAGAGAGGGGCGGCGATGAAACTCCTGATCGTCGGCGGCTACGGCATCTTCGGCGGGCGCATCGTCGAGCTTCTGGAGAACGAACCGCGCTTGAGTCTGCTTGTCGCCGGCCGCTCGCCCGGCAAGGCCGGGGCGTTTTGCCGGACCCGCGTCGATGCCAAAGCCGAGCTCGTGCCGACGGCATTCGACCGCGATGGCGATCTGGGCGTCCAGCTTGCCGCCTTGCGGCCCGATGCCGTCATCGACGCCAGCGGCCCGTTCCAGGCCTATGGCGAGGGGTGCTACCGGCTGATCGAGGCCTGCATCGCCGGGCATACCCACTATCTGGACCTTGCCGACGGCTCGGATTTCGTCGCCGGCGTCGCCGCTTTCGACGAACAGGCGAGAGAGGCAGGCGTCTTCGTCCTGTCCGGCGTGTCGAGCTTCCCGGTGCTGACGGCGGCGGTGGTGCGGCGCCTGTCGTCCGGCTTGGCGCGGGTCGAGACCATCCGCGGCGGCATTGCGCCGTCGCCTTTCGCCGGCGTCGGCGAAAACGTCATCCGCGCCATTGCGAGCTATGCCGGCCAGCCGGTGCGGCTGACGCGCGACGGCAAGCAGGCCGAGGGTTACCCGTTGACCGAGCAGATGCGCTATACGATCGCGCCGCCCGGCCGCGTGCCGGTGCGCAGCACCTTGTTCTCGCTGGTCGACGTGCCGGACCTGCGCGCGCTTGCCGCGCTGTGGCCTGAGGCGAAGACGATCTGGATGGGCGCCGGCCCGGTGCCGGAGGTATTGCACCGCGCGCTGGTCGGCCTGGCTTGGCTTGTGCGCGTCGGGCTGGTCCGCTCGCTCTCGCTGCTGTCGCCATTGATGCACTGGGCGAGCAACCGGCTGGCCTGGGGCGAGCATCGCGGCGGCATGTTCGTCGCGGTCGAAGGCGCCGACGATGCGGGCAGACCAGCCAGGCGGTCGTGGCATTTGCTGGCGGAAGGCAGTGACGGGCCGCTGATACCCGCCATGGCGGTCGAGGCGGTGATCCGCAAGGCGATCGGCGGCCGGATGCCTGCGCCCGGCGCGCGCGCGGCGGTGCGCGATCTCGAGCTCGATGACTATGAAACGCTGTTCGCCAGCAAGACGATCTACACCGGCTTCCGCCATGACAGCGAGGAACAGGGAAAGCCGCTTTATCCCCGCTTGCTTGGCGACGCCTGGAAAAACCTCCCGGCTCCGATCCGCGCCATGCATGAGGGCACGGCGGTTGCGGAAGGGCGCGCCAGCGTCGAGCGCGGCGACGGCATGCTTAGCCGGCTTGCTGCCTGGCTGGTCGGCTTCCCGCCGGCCCAGACCGATGTTGCGGTTAAGGTCCGGTTCGACATTGGCGCAGATGGCGAGACCTGGACGCGCACCTTCGGCACGCACAGCTTTTCGAGCCGCCAGCTTGCCGGGCAGGGGCGCTCCGAGCGACTGCTTGTCGAGCGCTTCGGCCCGTTGAATTTTGCCATGGCGCTGGTCGCCGGCGACAATCGTCTTTCGCTGGTTATGCGCCGCTGGAGCTTTCTCGGCCTGCCGCTGCCGATGTGGCTTTGTCCGCGCTCGACATCCTACGAGACGGTTCAAGACGGCCGCTTCCGCTTCCATGTCGACATCTCGCATCCGCTGACCGGATTGATCGCGCGCTATCGCGGCTGGCTGGAGCCGGCTTCGCGTCACAACGACAGCAAGGTGCGCGAAGAAGCGATGGCGGGTTGAGGGCTCGCCCTTGCGCATGTCGCGCAAGGGGAAGAAAATTTTTGCAGCCTGTCGAAATCGGTCAGAGCCGCGCGACTTTAGTGCGGCCCGCAACGATGCGGCCTTCGAAAACGGGAGAACACCATGCGCTACATGATTATGATCTATGCTGACGAAGCCGCGATGGCGAGCGTGCCGACGGAGACCACCTATCAGATCAGCGCGGCCTATGGCGCTTATACCGAGGCGCTGAAAAAGTCCGGCGTCTGGCTGGCCGGCGACCGGCTGAAGCCAAGCCAGGTCACGACCCAGGTGAAGATGAGCAACGGCAAGACCAACGTGCTCGACGGCCCCTATGCCGACACCAAGGAGCAGCTTGCCGGCTTCTATATGATCGAGGCGGCCGACATCGACACCGCCATCGAATGGGCGGCGCGCTGTCCGGCTGCCAGCATCGGCACGGTCGAGCTGCGGCCGATCTGGGAGATGGCCGAGTATGCGGCCAAGGCGGGATAATCCTGTATATCGGGAATGACCTGTGATGGACGATCGCTCTGATATTGCGCGGGCGGCGGCCGAAGCGGCCGCCCGGCAGAGCTACGGCAAGCTGGTCGCCTGGCTGGCGGCCCGCACGCGCGACGTCGCCGGCGCCGAGGATGCGCTGGCCGACGCCTTCGCCGCGGCGCTCGAACGCTGGCCGCGAACCGGTGTCCCGGCGCAGCCGGAAGCCTGGCTGCTTGCGGTGGCGCGCCGCCGCGATGTGGACGCCGTCAGGCGGCGGCTGACCAGCGAAGCAGCCCGCGATCATCTCAAGCTGATTTCGGAAGAGATAGAGGCGCGCATGAGCAGCGAGGAATTGCCCGACGAAAGGTTGCGGCTGATGTTCGCCTGCGCCCATCCGGCGATCGAATCGAGCGTGCGCGCGCCGCTGATCCTGCAGACCATCCTCGGTTTCGACGCAGCCGCCATCGCCTCGGCCTTCCTGGTCTCGCCGGCGACGATGGGCCAGCGGCTGGTGCGCGCGAAGAACCGCATCCGCGAAACCGGCATCCCGTTCCGCGTGCCGGAACAGGCCGAGCTCGGCGAAAGGCTGGGCGCAGTGCTCGAGGCCATCTACGCGAGCTTCGCCGAGGGCTGGTCGGACCCGAGCGGCACCGAAACCAGACGCCGCAACCTCGCAACCGAAGGCATCTGGCTCGGACGGCTGGTCGCCTCGCTGATGCCGGAAGAGCCCGAGGCGCTCGGGCTTCTGGCGCTGATGCTGTTCGCCGAGGCGCGCCGCGCCGCGAGGCGCAGCCCGGAGGGCGACTTCGTGGCGCTCGCCGATCAGGACACGGCACTTTGGGACGATGGCTTGATCGACGAGGCGGAAGCGCTGCTCGGCCGCGCCGCGCGAAAAGGCGTCATCGGCCGCTACCAGCTGGAGGCGGCCGTGCAGTCCGCCCACACCGCGCGACGGCGTGGCGGGCGCACCGACTGGGCGGCGATCCGCCAGCTCTACGACGCGCTGATGACCGTTGCCGGTTCGCCGGTGGTGGCCATAAACCGCGCCGTGGCGATCGCCGAGGAAGAAGGCACGCCGGCCGGGCTGTCCGCGCTCTACGTGCTGGGCGAGGACAAGCGGCTGCAGGACTATCAGCCCTATTGGGCCGCCCGCGCCGGCCTGCTCGCCAGACTGGGCACCATCACGAAAGCAGCCGAGGCCTATGACCGCGCCATCGGCCTCGAACGCGACGATGCCGTGCGCCGCTTCCTGCAGGCCGAGAAGGCCAAGCTTGTCAGGAATTAGAGCAATGCCTGGCCCAACCGCTGCGCACTTTTCCCGGAATTTGCTTTAAGGCCACATCTCGTGGGATGCATTGAGTTTCCGCATCAGCTCGTCCTCCCGCAGCCTTGCCCACAGGCGTTCGATGTTCGGCCAGTCGTTGCGGGCGCGCATCGTGTCCGGATGCCAGGCGACGAGCATGGCGAGATAGATGTCGGCCAGCGACCGCTTGTCGCCGGCCAGCCAGCTCCGGTCGGCAAGCGCCCGGTCGAGGATGGCGAAACCGCGATCCATCTCGGCAATCGCTGCATCCTTCACCGCTTGCACGCTGCCGGCATCGGCGGTGTAGCGATGGGCGTAGTAGAGCCTAAGGATCGCCGGGTAGAGCACCGACGACATGAAGGCCAGCCAGCGCAGGAAATCGGCCCGTCCGGGCGAACCGGCTTCGGGCGCCAGGCCGGCTTCAGGATGGCGCTCGGCGAGCAGGATGCAGATCGCCGCCGACTCGGTCAGCGAATGGCCGTCGGGCAATATCAGTGCCGGCACCTGGTTCAACGGGCTGATGGCAAGAAAGGCCGGATCGGACACGTCCTTCTTCGGCACGTCGATCTGCTCGAACGGCGCGCCGGCCATGGCAAGCGCCGCCTCGACGACAAAGCCGCCGCTGCCCGGGCGCGTAAAAAGCTTGTACATCAAAATCCCCCCGTCGGCCGACCGCAGCCGGCGGCGATATGAGCTGGAAGTCCGGGCTTGCTCAAGTCACTGGTGGAAGCCAGCCCCGGACTTTTCAGCGGTCCAACGTGTCAGGCGCCCAGTCCGTCGAACAGGATGGTCGACAGATAGCGCTCGGCGAAGGACGGGATGACGACGACAAGGTTCTTGCCCTTGTTCTCGGGCCGCGAGCCGACGACGATCGCGGCCTGGAGTGCTGCACCCGACGAGATGCCGACCGGCACGCCTTCGAGGCGGGCGACGAGGCGGGCATTGGCGACGGAATCCTCGTTGGAGACCCGGACGATCTCGTCATAGACCGAGGTGTCGAGGATCTTCGGCGCGAAGCCGGCGCCGATGCCCTGGATCTTGTGCGGGCCTGGCTGGCCGCCCGACAGCACCGGCGAGGCTTCCGGCTCGACGGCCACGACATGCAGCGCGGGCTTGCGCTTCTTCAGCACCTGGCCGACGCCGGTGATGGTGCCGCCGGTGCCGATGCCGGCGACGAAGATATCGACCTCGCCCTGGGTGTCGTTCCAGATCTCCTCGGCCGTGGTGCGGCGGTGGATTTCCGGATTGGCCGGGTTCTCGAACTGCTGCGGGATGATGGCGTTGGGCAGGGTGGCGGCGAGCTCGTCGGCCTTGGCGATGGCGCCCTTCATGCCTTTCGGCCCTTCGGTCAGCACCAGCTCGGCGCCGAGCAGCGCCAGCATCTTGCGCCGCTCCACCGACATCGTCTCCGGCATGGTGAGGATCAGCTTGTAGCCCTTGGCGGCGGCGGCGAAGGCAAGCGCGATGCCGGTGTTGCCGGAGGTCGGCTCGATCAGCGTCGTCTTGCCGGGCGCAATCTTGCCGGCCGCCTCCAGCGCCTCGATCATGGCAACGCCGATGCGGTCCTTGACCGAAGCGATCGGGTTGAAGAATTCGAGCTTGGCCATCAGGTTGGCGACGATGCCCTTCTCCTTGGCGAATTTGTCCAGCCTGACCAGCGGCGTGTCGCCGATCGTCTCGGTGATCGAATTGAAGACGCGGCCGCGGCCGGGCACGCGCGCGGAAGAGACGGGCTTGTTCATGGTTCTCGCTCCCAAGGCAAAGGCAATTGGCAAACAGAATAGGGCTTTCAGCCGCGCAAGATAGGCCGCCGGCCGAAAATATCCGAGTGGGACGGTTGCTCAAAACCGGCCCGCGCCGGAAATGCATTTTCCGGCCAGGCCGATTTCGGGAATGGTTTGGCTGAAATCAAGACCGGCTGAGATCGGTGCCTATTGCCTTGCGGCGATCGCGGCTGCCGCGCCCATCATGAAACCGGCGGCGGTGCGGTTCAAAAGCTTCAGTGCACGCGGCGATTTCAAGAACCAGCGCGCCTTGGCGGCCAAAGCCAGATAGGGCACCAGCACCACGAACAGCACGATGACCGTAAGCACCGCCAGGATGGCGTAGTCGGCGAGCGTGATCGTCTTCAGGTCGACGATGGTCGGCGTGATGGCGAGGTAGAAAATCATCGTCTTCGGATTGCCGAGCGTCAGCGTCAGCCCGGCGATGAAACTCGACACCAGCCCGTCCTTGGCCTTCCGCGCCTCGACGGTCTCGGGCGTGATGCCGCTCGTCCAGAAGCGCCAGGCAAGGAAGGCGAGATAGGCGACACCAGCCCATTTGATGGCCAGGAACACCATGCCGAAGGTCTGGGCGACGAAGGCAAGCCCGAGCACCACGGCGGTGAGATAGGTCAGATCGCCAAGCATCAGGCCGAACGACATGGCGAGCGACGAGCGAAAGCCGGAGCCGAGCGCGCGGGCGACAAGCGCCGTGACGCCCGGGCCGGGAATCGCGGCGGCGATGGCAAGGGTTGCACTGTAGGCGACAAATCCGGTGAGTGTCATAGGCGGAGGTCCGAGGATCGGGCGCCCTTTTCGCATGAAACCAGTGGGGAATGTATTCCCTGAGGCCGGTTTCAATTGCACCAGACGCCGACTGCCAACCGGATCGTCCTACTCGATCTCAGGACTGCCCATAGGTGATGCGCCAGATGGTGCCGTTGCCGTCCTCGGTGAGGATCAGCGCGCCATCCTTGGCGACGGCCACGCCGACCGGCCGGCCCCAGACCTCGTCGTCGGAAATTACGAAGCCGGTGGCGAAATCCTCATACTCGCCGGTCGGCTTGCCGTCCTTGAATTTCAGCCGCACCACCTTGTAACCTGTGCGGACATTGCGGTTCCACGAGCCGTGCAGCGCGACGAACGCATCACCCAGATAGTCGGCCGGGAAGTTGGCGCCGTCATAGAAGGCGATGTTGAGCGGGGCCGAATGCGCCTGGATCAGCACGTCGGGCAGCGTGACCTTGCCGGCAAGATCGGGGCGTGCGCCTTTGTAGCGCGGGTCCTCATTGCCGCCGATGTAATACCAGGGCCAGCCATAGAAGGCGCCGTCCTTCACCGCGGTGGCATATTCGAAGGGGACATCGTCGCCGAGCTCGTCGCGCTCGTTGACGACACACCAGAGCGCCCCTGTCGCCGGCTGCACGCTCATGCCGGAGCAGTTGCGCAGGCCGGTGGCGACGGTCCTGCGGTTGTTGCCGTCGGGATCGAAGGCCAGCACGTCGGCGCGGCCCTGTTCCGAACCCCAGGCGGCGCCCAGCGGCTGTACTTTCGCCCAGTCTTCGAGGCCGCCCTTCGGCTCGCCGCCCATATCCTCGGCGATGTTGGAGCCGGAGCCGACCGAGAGGTAGAGCGTCTTGCCGTCGGCCGAGAAGGCGATGTCGCGCGTCCAGTGATGGCTGGCCGGGATCTTTGCGACGATGGTTTCCGGCTGGCCGGACGCTTCGAGGTCGCCATCGCGATAGGGGAATCGCACGACGCTGTTGCTGTTGGCGACATAGACCCATTGCGGCTTATCGCCAGGCGGATAGAAGGCGATGCCATAGGGCCGGGTCAGGCCCTTGGCGAAGATCGACGCCTCGGCGGGCTTGGCGCTGCCTTCGGCAAGGCGGTAGACGCGTATCTGGTTCGACATGCTGTCGGCGACGAAGAGGTCGCCATTCGGCGCCACGCGTACGACACGAGGATTGTCGATGCCGGAAGCGACGAGCTCGGCGGAGAAGCCAGGCGGAAGTTTCGGCCTGGCGTCCTCGGGGCGATCGGTGACATCGCTGCTGTTTGAAGCAGACTCCGTCACATAGGGTTTTTGCAGATCTTCAGGTTTCAGCAGCCTGCGAACGCCTGGGCGGTCGGCCGTCCAGTCGCCGAAAGCCTTCTCGCCGCTGAGCAGGGGTTGATCGGCCTGCTGCGCGAGGGCGCTGCCGGCAAGGACCAGCGCGAGGCCCGCAAGGCCGGCAATCTGCATCATGCTGTTCCTCCGTGGCTCGCCAACGACGAGGGCCGGGCTCAGGCCTCCTCGGCATCCAGGTCGTCGTCGAGGCGCTGTTCCAGTTCGACGAGGTCGGCGGGCAAGGGCAGGCCCATGGCGCGCAGCTCGCGCAATTTCTCGCGCAGCTGCTCCTGGATCTCGTGCTCGTCCTCGGGCTGGTTGACCATTTCCTCAAGCAGCAGGCTGATCTGGGCCTTCAGCGATTCCAACGCCATCTCGCACTCTCCTTGCGGCGGTCGCCGCCTCCAGATTTACCTCAGCATCCGGGAGATCAGTTGCGCCGTGTAGTCGACCATCGGAACGATGCGGGCGTAATTCAGCCGCGTCGGGCCGATGACGCCGAGCGCGCCGATGACGCGGGCATCCTTGTCGCGATAGGGCGCCACCACAAGCGACGAGCCGGACAACGAAAACAGCTTGTTCTCCGAGCCGATGAAGATGCGCACGCCCGGCCCTTCCTCGGCGAGGTCGAGCAGTTGCAGCAGCCCGTCCTGCGTCTCCAGGTCCTCGAACAGGTGCCGCAGCAGCTCCAGATCGGCCTGCGCGGTGACGTTTTCCAAGAGATTGGCGCGGCCGCGCACGATGAGGCGCGCCGGCAGGCCGCTTTCGGCGCCGGCCCACACCGCAAGGCCCTTCTCGACCAGGTCCTGCGACAGCGTGTCCAGCGCCGCCCGGGTCTCGTCCTTGATGCGGGCGATCTCGATGCGCGCCTCGGCCAGCGTGCGTCCGCGGATATGGGCATTGAGGAAGTTCGAGGCCTCATGCAACTGCGACACCGTGATGCCGGCCGGCAGGTCGACGACACGGTTCTCGACATCGCCATTCTGCGACACCATCACCGCGAGTGCCTTGGTGGGTTCCAGCTGGATGAATTCGATATGCTTCAGCGCCACTTCGTTCTTCGAGGCGAGCACCAGGCCGGCGCCGCGCGACATGCCGGACAGCATCTGGCTGGCCTCGGTCAGCATGTGCTCCAGCGTCGCGCCGGAGCCGGAGGCGCGCACCTGCGCCTCGATGATGCGGCGTTCTTCGTCCGACAGGTCGCCGAGCTCCATGAAGGCATCGACGAAAAAGCGCAGGCCGGTCTGCGTCGGCAGGCGTCCGGCCGAGATGTGCGGCGCGTAGATCAGCCCCAGATGTTCCAGGTCGCTCATCACGTTGCGGATGGTGGCCGGCGACAGCGAGGAGGGCAGGATGCGCGACAGGCTGCGCGAGCCGACCGGCTCGCCGTCGCGCAGATAAGAATCGACGATCCGCCTGAAGATGTCGCGCGAACGCATGTCGAGCGACTGCAGCACGGGCGATTGCAGCCCTGACCCCTGCGACGTCGGATCGACTGGTTTGTTCATCCCGGCGAAAACCTCCTGTGGAAAGGATATAGACTTAAGCCAGCGCGGCGCAACCCGGTGCCGCGTTTGCGGGTTTTCCTTTGCGACTTGCCCCGCATGCGTCTACAAGCCGGCCACGATTCCGGAACCGACAGGAAAGCAGGCCGAATGCGCCCCTCCAAACGCCAAGCCGACGAAATGCGCGCCATCTCCTTCGAGCGCGGCGTATCCAAACACGCCGAAGGCTCCTGCCTGGTGAAGTTCGGCGACACGCATGTCCTATGTACGGCGAGCCTGGAGGAAAAAGTCCCGGCCTGGATGCGAAATTCCGGCAAGGGCTGGGTGACGGCCGAATACGGCATGCTCCCGCGCTCGACCGGCGAGCGCATGCGGCGTGAGGCTTCCGCCGGCAAGCAGGGCGGCCGCACGCTGGAAATACAGCGGCTGATCGGCCGTTCGCTGCGCGCCGTGGTCGACCTGCAGGCGCTGGGCGAACAGCAGATCACCGTCGACTGCGACGTCATCCAGGCCGACGGCGGCACCCGCACCGCCTCGATCACCGGCGGCTGGGTGGCGCTCCATGACTGCCTGCGCTGGATGGAAGCGCGCCAGATGGCCAGCGTTTCCAAGGTGCTGAAGGACCATGTCGCGGCGATTTCCTGCGGCATCCATGACGGCCAGCCGGTCATCGACCTCGACTATCTGGAGGATTCGTCCGCCGGCACCGACGCCAATTTCGTCATGACCGGCAAGGGCGGCATCGTCGAGATCCAGGGCACCGCCGAGGGCGAGCCGTTCTCCGAGGATCAGTTCGCGGCGCTGATGGGCCTGGCGAAAAAGGGCATTTCGCGGCTGGTGAGCTTGCAGCAGATGGCGGTGGCGTAGGTTTTCGAATGCCGAGCCCGGGCCCCTCCGCAATTCTGGAATCGGCGCTATACGTCACCGATCTGACCGCCGCGGAAGCCTTCTACCGCGACATCATCGGCCTCGAGCCGCTGGGCAAGGTCGAAGGCCGCCACGTCTTCTTTCGCTGCGGCGACGGCGTGCTGCTGCTCTTCAACGCCGAGGCGACAAGAATCCCGCCGGCGCCGGATGCAAGGCTGCAGGTGCCTCCCCACGGCACGGTCGGCGAGGGGCATCTTTGTTTTGCCGCCAGCGCCGACGAGATCGCCGAATGGCGGAACCGTCTCGCCGCGAAAGACATCGCCATCGAAAGCGATTTCGAATGGCCGCAAGGCGGGCGCTCGATCTATATCCGCGACCCGTCGGGCAATTCGATCGAGTTCGCCGAACCGAGGATCTGGGGTCTCTGATGCATTCCCTGAACGGACGAAAGATCGTCGTCGCCAGCCACAATGCCGGAAAGCTGCGCGAATTCGCCGATTTGATGGGCCCGTTCGGCTTCGAGGCGAAGTCGGCCAAGGAGTACGGCCTGCCGGAACCGGACGAGACCGGCACGACCTTCGAGGAAAACGCCTATATCAAGGCCTTCGCGGCCGCCAAGGCGACCGGCCTGCCGGCGATGTCCGACGATTCCGGACTTTGCGTCGATGCGCTTGGCGGCGCGCCGGGCGTCTACACCGCCAACTGGGCGGAAAAGCCGGACGGCAGCAGGGATTTCGGCATGGCGATGCAGAAGACGGAGACCGCCCTGCAGGATGCCGGCGCGACCGGGCCCGCTGAGCGCACCGGCCGCTTCGTCGCTGTCATCTGCCTGGCGTTCCCGAACGGCGAGGCGGAATATTACCGCGGCGAAGCGGAAGGCACGCTGGTGTGGCCGCCGCGCGGCACGCTCGGCTTCGGCTATGATCCAGTGTTCCTGCCCAATGGCTTCGACAAGACGTTCGGCGAGATGAGTGCGGAAGAAAAACACGGCTGGAAGCCTGGACAGGCGACCGCGCTTTCGCACCGCGCCCGCGCCTTCCAGAAATTTGCCCAGGCTCGACTGGACCTGGCCGGGCTCGGTTCGGAATGATCGGGACCGGCCAGACGATGCAACTCGACCGCAGCCCCGGCTTCGGCGTCTACATCCATTGGCCGTTCTGCGCGGCCAAATGCCCTTATTGCGACTTCAACAGCCATGTCCGCCACCAGCCGGTCGACCAGGAGCGCTTCGCGCGCGCCTTCGAGACCGAGCTCAAGACCATGCGCGATCGCACCGGCCCGCGCGAGGTGACCAGCATCTTCCTCGGCGGCGGCACCCCGTCGCTGATGAAGCCGGAAACGGTGGGCGCGGTGCTGGACGCCGTGGCGAAGAACTGGACGGTGCCTGCCGGCATCGAAGTGACCCTGGAGGCAAACCCGTCTTCGGTCGAGGCCGAGCGTTTCCGCGGCTATCGCGCCGCCGGCGTCAACCGGGTTTCGCTCGGCGTGCAGGCGCTGAACGACAAGGATTTGCGCTTCCTCGGCCGGCTGCACAATGTCGAGGAAGCCTTGCATGCGATCAGCTTGGCGCGCGAGATTTTTCCGCGCCTGTCCTTCGACCTGATCTACGCCCGGCCCGGCCAGACGCCGGAGGAATGGGGCGCGGAGCTCGAACAGGCGATCGGCTATGCCGTCGACCATTTGTCGCTCTACCAGCTCACCATCGAGGAAGGCACGCCCTTCCACGCGCTTTACGCGGCCCGAAAATTCACGCTGCCCGACAACGACCACGCCGCCGACCTTTATGCGCTGACGCAGGAGGTGACGGCGGCGCACGGCCTGCCGGCCTACGAGATCTCCAATCACGCACGTCCAGGCGCCGAGAGCCGGCACAATCTGACCTATTGGCGCTATGGCGAATATGTCGGCGTCGGACCGGGCGCGCATGGCCGCTTCGTCGAGAACGGCCGCCGCACCGTGACGGTCGCGGAGAGGATGCCGGAGACCTGGGCCAATCTGGTCGAGGCCAAGGGCCACGGCGTCACCGGCGGCGAGATTCTGACGCGCTCGGAGGAAGCAGACGAGTTCCTGCTGATGGGGCTGCGGCTTGCCGAAGGCATCGACCTGCAGCGCTACGAGACGTTTGCCGGGCGCAGCCTTTCGACGGATCGGCTTTCGGTGCTGCAAGAGGAAGGGCTGGTGGCGCCGGTCGGCAATGCAAGGCTGCGCGCCACGACCGCCGGCATGATCGTGCTGGATGCCGTCGTAGCGGATCTGGCACGATAGCCTTTGAAGAAAATCCTCTTCGTCTGCAGCCAGAACCGCCTGCGCAGCCCAACCGCCGAGCAGGTGTTTTCCAAACGCCGCGACATCGAGGTCGAATCGGCCGGCACCAATCACGACGCCGATAATCCGCTGACGCATGAGCTGGTCGCCTGGGCCGACACCATCTTCGTCATGGAAAAGGCGCATCGCGCCAAGCTGCAGAAGAAGTTCCGGTCGAGCCTGAAGGGCGCCCGGGTCATCTGCCTGGATATTCCGGACGACTACGAATTCATGGATCCGGAGCTGGTGCGGTTATTGGAGGCGAAGGTGCCTCGATACCTTTGAAGGCTGTGGCGCTCCTCAGCGCGTTCGTCATTCTCGGGCTTGACCCGAGAATCCACGCCGTGACCTACACGAAGGGTGCGGCCGGGCAGAATTCTGCACCGCTGGTGGCGCTTCGATGTAACGGCATGGATTCCAGGGTTTGCGCGCGTCGCTTCGCTCCTTGCTTCGCCCTGGAATGACGAAACGCGAGATCGCGAAGGGTCCTGCTTGTCTAAGCGTCGTGCTTCTGGCGGTGCTTGCCGCGGGTCTTCTCGCCATGCGCTTCGCCGTGGCGGACCGGCTTCAAATCGGCCTTGTCGCGGCGCGCGCCTTGCTGCGCGGCGATCGGATGCGGCGGGATGCCCTCGCGGGCGGTTTTGGTCTCAAGTTTGCTGATGAAAATGTCGAAGCGATTGGGCATCGTCCGGTCCTGCCTCCTCCCGGGGAATCAGGGATGAAATTCGCTGGTGCCGGTCTGGTTCCGCACTGTGGCAAAGGCATGGCGATTTCATCGACCCGACCTCACGTTTTGCAACAGGCCGTCAGCCATGCCAAAGAGGGTGAACGGAGGGTTATCCTTGACCGGCGAAAAACGCAGCTATCTGATCGGGCAGAGCGAGATCGTGGCGCGGCCGCTTCAGCCCGCGCTCTATCTGGTGGCGACGCCGATCGGCAATCTCGCCGACATCACGCTGCGCGCGCTGGAGACGCTGGCCGCCGCCGATATCGTCGCCTGCGAGGACACCCGCGTCTCGCGCGTGCTGCTCGAACGCTACGGCATCCGCCGCCGCACCACCGCCTATCACGAGCACAATGCCGCCGAGGCCGGGCCGAAGCTCATCGAGGCTTTGCAGGCCGGACAAAGCGTGGCGCTGATCTCGGACGCCGGCACGCCGCTAGTGTCCGATCCCGGCTACCGGCTGGTCGGCGAGGCGCTGGAGCATGGCATCCGCGTCGTGCCGATCCCCGGGCCTTCGGCGGCGCTCGCCGCACTGACGGCTTCCGGGCTGCCGTCCGATGCCTTCCTGTTCGCCGGCTTCCTGCCGGTGAAGACCGGGCAGCGGCTGACCAAGCTCGAGACATTCAAGGCGGTGCCGGCAACGCTGATCTTCTTCGAATCGCCAAGACGGCTGGCCGAGACGCTTGCAGCTATGGTCGAAGCGCTCGGCGGCGAACGCAAGGCCGCCATCGGCCGCGAGCTGACCAAGACCTTCGAGGAGATGCGGACCGGCACGCTTGCCGCGCTCGCCGGCCACTATGCCGCCGCCGACACGCCGAAGGGCGAGATCGTCATCTGCGTCGGCCCGCCGGAGGCCGGGGAAGAACAGCCTGCCGATATCGACCGGCTGTTGCTGTCGCTGGCCGCCGAAATGCCGGCGTCCAAGGCGGCGGCGGAAGCGGCGAAAATGACCGGCGGGCAGAAACAGGCGCTTTACCGGCGGCTGCTGGAGCTTAGGGAAGGCGACGGTGGCTAAGCGTTCGGCGGGCAATCGCCGAAAGGCCTATCGGCGCGGGCATCGCGGCGAATGGCTGGCGGCGCTGGCACTGATGCTGAAAGGCTATCGCATCCTGGCTCGCCGCCACCGCACCAAGCTCGGCGAGATCGATCTTATCGCCAGGCGCGGCGATCTCGTGCTGTTCGTCGAGGTCAAGGCGCGGCGCACGCTGATCGAGGCCATGGAAGCGATCGGCCATGAATCGGAGCGCCGCATCGAAGGCGCCGCCGATATCTGGCTGTCACGCCAGCCCGACTATGGCAGGCTTTCGCTGCGTTTCGATATGGTCGCGGTGCTGCCCTGGCGCTGGCCGGTGCATGTCGAGAACGCGTTTTATGGGAGGAATTGAGGGTTCACCCCCACACCATCAGCGCCAGCAGCCCGAGCCCGCCGACCACCAGCCGCCACCAGCCGAACAGCGAATAGCCGTTCTTCGAGACGTAATCGAGCAGGAAGCGCACGACGATGAGCGCGGTGATGAAGGCGGCGATGAAGCCGACGGAAATGATCGGGAGATCCGCCGAGGTCAGCACGTTGCGGTTCTTGTAGAGGTCGAAGACGAAGGCGCCGACCATGGTCGGCATGGCGAGGAAGAATGAGAATTCCGCCGCCGCGCGCTTGTCGACGCCCATCAGCAGCGCGCCGACGATGGTCGAGCCGGAGCGCGAGGTGCCGGGGATCAGCGACAGGCACTGGAACAGGCCGATTTTAAGATAAAGGCTCAACGGGAAGCGCTCGACATCGTGATGCACCGGCTTGAAATTGATGCGGTCGACGACGAGCAGCACGACGCCGCCGATGATCAGCATGATGCAGATTAGCCGCGGCGATTCGAACAGGATGGTCTTGATGAAATCATGTGCCAGCGCGCCGAGGATGGCGGCCGGCAGGAATGCGACCAGGATGCCGATGACGAAATGCCGGGTCTGCGGGTCGCTGGGCAGCTTGGTCAGCATCTGCCATAGCTTGCCGAAATAGACACTCAATATGGCCAGGATCGCGCCGAGCTGGATCAGTATCTCGAAAGCCTTTCCGGTGGAATGGAAGCCGAGGAAGTGGCCGGCGAGCAGGATATGGCCGGTCGAGGAGACCGGAATGAACTCGGTCAGGCCCTCCAAAAGCCCAAGCAGCAGCGCTTCGACGATGGTCTGGCTTTCCATTGGCAACCTCTGATCTTGGACGATGGCTAAGGGAAGGGCTTGCTTGTCATGGGGCGGAAGTGTCCCTATAGGTCGCAACACCCATGACAGCCCCTGGAATCGGGCAGCCAAGACTTACCGGCGCGGGTAACGATTCGCCAGTGCGCCCTATCATCGCGGAACCATGCTGACGCTTTTCCACCATCCGATGTTTTCCACCTGCCGGTTCGTCCGCCTCGCCTTCGGCGAATATGGCGAGGAGCTGGCGCTGATCGAGGAAAAGCCGTGGACCAGGCGCAAGGAGTTCCTGGCGCTGAACCCGGCCGGCACGCTGCCGATCCTGCTGGCCGAAGGCGATGTGCCGATTGTCGGCGCTGTCGTGATCGCCGAATATCTCGACGAGACGCGCGGCGTTCTGAAGCGCGACAAGCGCCTGTTCGCCGAAGACCCGATGCAGCGCGCCGAAATCCGCCGGCTGACCGACTGGTATCTCAACAAGGCCGAAAGCGAGGTCACCCGCCATCTGGTGCGCGAGCGCGTGCTGAAGCCGGTGATGCCGGAGACGGCCGGCGGCGGCTCGCCCGATTCGGCGGCGATCCGTGCCGCCCGCGCCAACATCCGCCAGCACATGAAATACACCAACTGGCTGGCCGGCACCCGCCACTGGCTGGCCGGCAACAAGGTGACCTATGCCGATCTCGCGGCGGCGGCGACGCTGTCGGTGCTCGACTATCTTGGGGAGATCGACTGGCGCGAGCATGCCGCCGCGCGCGAATGGTATACCCGCGTGAAGTCGCGGCCGTCGTTTAGGCCGCTGCTCACCGACCGGGTGCGCGGCCTGTCGCCGGTGTCGCATTATGCGGACCTCGACTTCTGAGAAATTGCGCGCGCTGATCGACGCCGAGGCGCGCCGCGCCGGCTTCGAGGCCGTCGCCGTGACCAGGCCGGACGCGATCCCGCTGGCGCCTGCACGTCTCGCCGAATTCGTCGCCGACGGCTTTCACGGCTCGATGGACTGGATCGCCGAGACGCTCGAGCGGCGCAGCGAACCTTCGACGCTGTGGCCAGAGGTGCGCTCGATCGTCGTGCTGGCGATGAATTACGGGCCGGACCACGATCCGCGTCTGCTGCAGGGACGTCGCGAGCGCGGCGCGATCTCGGTCTACGCGCAGAACCGCGACTATCACGACGTGATGAAAGGCCGGCTGAAGGAGATCGCCGGCAAGATCGTGGCAAGGGCCGGCGGCGACGTGAAGGTCTTTGTCGACACCGCGCCGGTGATGGAGAAGCCGTTGGCGGAAGCGGCGGGGCTCGGCTGGCAGGGCAAGCACACCAATCTGGTCAGCCGCGAGCATGGCTCGTGGCTGTTCCTCGGCACCATCTTCACCACCGCCGAGCTCGGGCCGGACAAGGCCGAGATCGACCATTGCGGCTCCTGCCGCGCCTGCCTCGATGCCTGCCCGACCGAAGCCTTTCCGGCACCCTACCGGCTCGATGCGCGGCGCTGCATCTCCTACCTCACCATCGAGAACAAGGGGCCGATCCCGCTCGAATTCCGCGAAAAGATGGGAAATCGCATCTATGGCTGCGACGATTGCCTGGCCGCCTGTCCGTGGAACAAATTCGCCTCCGCCGCCTCCGAAGCCAAGCTGGCCGCGCGCGCCGATTTGCGCGAGCCGAAGCTTTCGCAGCTGCTGGCGCTCGACGATGCGGCCTTCCGCGCCTTCTTCTCGGGCTCGCCGATCAAGCGCATCGGCCGCGACCGCTTTGTCCGCAACGTGCTGATCGCCGCCGGCAATTCCGGCGATGCTTCACTGGCGCCCATCGTGCGCGGTCTGCTCGATGACGCCTCGCCGCTGGTGCGGGGTGCGGCAATCTGGGCCCTGTCGCGACTGCTTTCCACCCGCGAATTTGCCGACCTTGCCGTCACGGCCGTCAAAGCCGAGAACGACGCGACGGTGCGTGACGAATGGTTGTCGGCGGATCCGGCTGGGGTTCATTGAGGGGCGATATGCAGGTTTTGATTTTCGGCGCGGGTTATTCCGGCAAGGCGTTTGGCCGCGCCAACCGGCAGGGCGTTCCGGTCCTCGGCACGACCCGTTCAATGGAAAAGTTCGACGCGCTGAGGCTGGCCGGCATCGAGCCGCTGCTGTTCGACGGCGCCGTGATCGGGGAAATCGAGGACGCGCTGGCGAAAACCACGCATCTCGTGATTTCGGTGGCGCCCGATGAAACCGGCGACCCGGTGCTGAACGCGGTCGGCGCGGCGATCCAGGCAAAAATGCCGGCGCTGCAATGGATCGGCTATCTCTCCACCGTCGGCGTCTATGGCGACCATGGCGGCGCCTGGGTGGACGAAACGGCCGAATGCAAGCCGGTGTCGAAGCGTTCGGTGATGCGGGTCGCGGCCGAGCAGCAATGGCTCGATCTTGGCCGAGCAGTCGGCAAGCCGGTGGCGATCCTGCGCCTTTCCGGCATTTACGGCCCCGGCCGCAACGCACTGATCAATCTCGAGGATGGCACCGCGCGGCGGCTGGTGAAACCCGGCCAGGTGTTCAACCGCATCCATTGCGACGACATTGCCGGCGCGCTCTGGCTGCTGGCGCAGAAGATCCTCGGCGGCATCTTCAACGTCACCGACGACGAGCCGGCGCCGCCGCAGCATGTCGTGACTTACGCCGCCGGGCTGATGGGCGTGGAGCCGCCGCCGGAAATCCCCTTCGAAACCGCGGAGCTTTCGCCCATGGCCCGCTCCTTCTACGGCGAGAACAAGCGCGTCGCCAACGCGGCCATCAAGGCCGCCGGCTATCGCTTCCGCTACCCGAATTATCGCGTGGCGCTGGACCGGATGTGGGCGGACGGGGATTGGCGCAACGGCGAGCCGCGCAGCGCGATCAGAGGATGATGCCGAAAAGTGTGAAGCGGTTTTCGGACGACATCATCCTTCTTTGATTAAAGTCGCTGATGATCGA
Source organism: Mesorhizobium sp. CU3 (assembly GCF_006442965.1). Classification (GTDB taxonomy): domain Bacteria; phylum Pseudomonadota; class Alphaproteobacteria; order Rhizobiales; family Rhizobiaceae; genus Mesorhizobium. The sequence goes on from NZ_VFWX01000007.1 coordinate 26,089, forward strand.
AGCGAGCCGCAGGACATGGTATGATTCGCGCCTGATCGACCGCGTCGGAGCTTAGACTGGGGGGTAACCAGCCTGATGAATTTGCGATCGCTGCCGGAGCGCAAACCGTTCCTGACCGCCGCCCTGGCGCTGGTGACCTTGGCCGCGCTGGCGGCCGGCGCGATTTCGGCCGAGCCGCGCGCGAAGGACCTGTTCGGCGCCAGAAAACTGCCGGCAGTCGCGGCGGCGCAATCCTTCGGCTTCTATTCCAAAGGCTGTTTTGCCGGCGGCGTCGCGCTGCCGATGGACGGACCGACCTGGGAAGTGATGCGCCCGTCGCGCAACCGCCGCTGGGGCCATCCGGCGATGATCGCGCTGATCGAGAAATTGTCGCGCGACGCCCAGGCGGATGGCTGGCCGGGTCTTCTGGTCGGCGACGTCTCGCAGCCGCGCGGCGGCCCGATGACCACCGGCCATGCCTCGCACCAGATCGGGCTCGACGCCGACATCTGGCTGACGCCGATGCCGAAGCGGCCTCTGACCATGGCGCAGCGCGAGAGTATGAGCGCGACGCTGATGGTCGACGAAAAGACACATCTGGTGAAGGAGGCGCTGTGGACGCCGCAGCACACCAGGCTGCTGAAGCGAGCGGCGAGCTACCCGGAGGTCGAGCGCATCCTGGTCAATCCCGGAATCAAGAAGAAGCTCTGCGACACCGTCACCGGTGATCGCTCCTGGCTGCGCAAGATCCGGCCGTTCTGGGGTCATGACTATCATTTCCACATGCGCATCGGCTGCCAGCCGGGCTCGCCCTTCTGCAAGGCGCAGGAGACGACGCCCGACGATGACGGCTGCGGCAAGCCGCTCGCCTGGTGGTTCACCGAGGAGCCGTGGCGGCCGAACAAGAACCCGGATGCGCCCAAGGCGCGCGACCTGATGACCATGGCGAACCTGCCCAAGCAGTGCCAGGGCGTGGTCGACGCGCCGGACGCGCCCTCGCTGGAAGCGGTGACCTACCGTGGCGGCAGCGCAGCCGCGATCGCCGTGGCCGAGCCGGCGCCGGACGCGCCGGCCGAGACGATCTCCAGCGGGGCGGGGAGCATGCCCGCCGCCGCCAACGCCTTCGCGCCGACGCCAAAGATCGGCATTCCGGTACCGCGTCCACGACCGGGGAATTGAGGCGCAAGCGGGCTTCCCCTTTCGGGGGTCATACGCTAGTCAATCGATTGAAACGGCGTATTGGCGCCGCAACGAGGACGATCGAAGAGCATGGCAGGCGAAGATGAGACGGGGCTGCGATTTCCGGTCCTGATCGGCGACATCGGCGGCACCAATGCGCGCTTCTCGATCGTGCTCGACGCCAATTCCGAGGCGACTGAGCCGCAGATCGTCCAGACCGCCAATTTCGCCACCATCGACGACGCGATCCAGGCGGCGGTGCTCGATCGTTCGTCCATCCGGCCGAATTCGGCGGTGCTGGCGATTGCCGGGCCGGTCGACGGCGACGAGATCCCGCTCACCAACTGTCCCTGGGTGGTTAAGCCGAGGCAGATGTTTGCCAATCTGGGCCTGAGCGAGGTCGTCGTGCTCAACGATTTCGAGGCGCAGGCGCTTGCCGTGGTGGCGCTCGGCGAAGAGCATATGGAAAAGATCGGCGGCGGCACGCCGGAGCCCAATGCCAGCCGCGTCGTGCTCGGCCCGGGGACCGGCCTCGGCGTCGCCGGGCTGATCTACGCGCTCAACCGCTGGATCCCGGTGCCGGGCGAGGGCGGGCATATGGATATCGGCCCGCGCACGCCGCGCGACTTCGAGGTGTTCCCGCATATCGAGAAGCTGCAGGGCCGCATCTCCGGCGAGCAGATCCTGTGCGGCCGCGGGCTGGTCAACGTCTACCGCGCCGTGGCCAGGGCCGACGCCAAGCCGACGCCGTTCACCACGCCGGCCGAGATCACCGGCGCGGCGCTTTCGAAATCCGACCGAACAGCCGAAGAGGCGCTGGAGCTGTTCGTCACTTGCCTCGGCCGCACCGCCGGCGATCTGGCGCTGGTGTTCATGGGCCGCGGCGGCGTGTTCCTCACCGGCGGCATCGCGCAAAAGATCGTGCCGGCGCTGAAAGCCGGCAATTTCCGCGCCGCCTTCGAGGACAAGGCGCCGCACAGCGCGCTGATGCGCGAAATGCCGGTCTATGTCATCACCCATCCGCTGGCGGCGCTGCTCGGGCTCGCCGCTTATGCGCGGACGCCGTCGCTGTTCGGCGTGCAGACGGCGGGGCGGCACTGGCGGGCGTGATCGGGCCAGGTTTTGGGATGGTGATTGGTCGCCGCGACGAAGTTTCGCCATAGGCAAGCCGTAGCGGGGGCGCTAAGAGGGTGCCGAAATGCAGCCTGGCATCCCGACAAACCACGAAGCGCCCGCGATTTGACAGTCCAAAATCCACTCAAGCTGAAAGTCCAGCCCTCCGAGGTCAGGGCGGTGCTGCGCCGTATCCTGGCTGAAAACGGCAGTGAATACCGCTGGACCTATGTGGTCGCCATCACTTGCCTGCTGATCGTTTCCGGAACCACTGCCTTCACGGCGTGGATCATGGCCCCGATGATCAACCAGATCTTTTATGAACGGCGTTCCGACATGATCTTCTGGATCTGCGCCGGGTTCATGGGTGCCTCCCTGTTGCGCGGCTTCGCCGGCTACGGCCAGGCAGTCGCACTGGCCAAGATCGGCAACAATCTGGTCGCGCGCTACCAGAAGCGCGTCTTCGATCATCTGATGAGGCTCGGCGTCAACTTCTTCAACGACACGCGTTCGGGCCGGCTGGCGGCGCAGGTCAACGAGAATGTCGGCGGCGTTCGCGATCTCCTGTCGCTGACGCTGACCTCCATCAGCCGCGATGCGGTGACGCTGATCGGCCTCGTCGGCGTCATGATCTACCAGGACCCGGTGTTGTCGCTGAGCTCGCTGCTGATCGGACCGCCGCTGATCTGGGCCGTCGTCTACATCACCCGCCGGCTGCGCAAGATCAACCGGGAGTCCGTGCTGATCAATTCGCAGCTGAACGGATCGGTACAGGAGGCCACGCAAGGCATTGCCATCGTCAAGGCTTTCACCTTGGAGGGCGAGCTGGCGCGACGCATCGGCATCATGGCCGATACGGCCGAGCAGCGGAACAACAAGATAGCCCGCGTCGCCGAGCGGCTATCGCCGATTTCCGAGATTCTGGGCGGTCTCGCCGTTACCGCCGTGCTTGCCTATTCCGGCTACCGGGCGCTTGTGCTTGGGCAGCCGCCGGGCGCAGTCTTTTCCTTCATCACCGCCCTGATCATGGCCTATGATCCGGCGCGGCGGCTGGCGCGCACGCAGGTGACGATGGAGCGCGCGCTGGTCAATGCGCGCATGATCTACGAGTTGCTCGACCTCGAGCCGAAACAGGGCGATGCGCCCGACGCCGTCGAGGCCAGGATCGCCACCGGCGAAGTGCGCTTCAACCATGTGACGTTCGGCTACAGCGCCGATATACCGGTGCTGCGTGATTTGAGCTTCACCGCCGCCGCAGGCAAGGTGACGGCCATCGTCGGCGCTTCGGGCGCCGGCAAGTCGACCATGGTGGCGCTGCTGCAGCGCTTCTACGATGTCGACCAAGGCAGTATCGAGGTCGATGGCCAGGACATCGCCAAGGTGACCAAACATTCGCTGCGCAGCTCGATCGCCTATGTCTCGCAGGCGCCCTATCTCTTCGAAGGCACGATTCGCGACAACATCCGCTACGGCCGGCTCTCGGCGACCGATGCCGAGATCGAGCAGGCTGCCAAACTGGCCGCCGCCGACGAGTTCATCCGCCAGCAACCGAAAGGCTACGACACACCGGTCGGCGAAAGCGGTTCGACGCTCTCCGGCGGTCAGCGTCAGCGCGTCTCGATCGCGCGGGCCATCGTGCGCCAGGCGCCGATCCTGCTGCTCGACGAGGCGACCTCAGCACTCGACAACGAGGCGGAAGCGCGCGTCCAGGAAGCGCTGACGCATGTCATGGAAGGCCGCACGACCATCGTCATCGCACACCGGCTGTCGACGGTAGTCAATGCCGACCACATCATCGTCCTGGAGGAGGGCCGGCTGGTCGAGCAGGGCAACCATGCCGGGCTGATGGCCGACCCGGACAGCATCTATGCCCGCTTCCACCGGATCCAGGGCAAGAACGGGCTGGGGCTTGTCGACGATGCCAAGGCAAGCCAGACTTCGGGCCAAACTCCGGCGCGAAGCCGCGCCAAGAAGGCCGTGAGGGGAAGCGTATGAGTGAAACCGGCGACATGGGCCTAGTGGTGGTGGGCGCGGCCGGCCGCATGGGCCAGACGCTGATCCGCGCCATCCACACCATGCCCGGGGCGCGCGTCGCCGGCGCCGTCGAGCGGCCGGGCTCCCCCTATCTCGGCAAGGACGCGGGCGAGCTTGCCGGTATCGGCATCATCAACGTGCCGATCGTCGATGATCCGCTGCCGGCCTTCGCCAAGGCCGACGGCGTGCTCGATTTCACCGCGCCCGCGGCAACCGTCGAATTTGCCGGCTATGCCGCGCAGGCGCGCATCGTCCATGTCATCGGCACCACCGGCTGCACGGTGGACGACAATGCGAAGATCGCCGCCGCCGCGCGCCATGCGACCATCGTCAAATCCGGCAATATGAGCCTCGGCGTCAATCTTCTGGCCGTGCTTGTCGAGCAGGCGGCGCGGGCGCTCGATCCGGACGATTTCGACATCGAGATCTTGGAGATGCACCACAGGCACAAGGTCGACGCGCCGTCGGGCACCGCGCTGCTGCTCGGCGAGGCGGCCGCCAAGGGCCGCGGCATCGACCTTGCCGACAACAGCGTGCGGGTGCGCGACGGCCATACCGGCGTTCGCCAGCCGGGCTCGATCGGCTTCGCCACGCTGCGCGGTGGTTCCGTGGTCGGCGACCACTCGGTGATCATTGCCGGCACCGGCGAACGCATCACGCTGTCCCACAATGCCGAGGACCGGGCGATTTTCGCGCGCGGCGCCGTCAAGGCGGCGCTCTGGGCGCACGGCAAGAAACCTGGTCTCTATTCCATGCGGGACGTACTCGGCCTGAGCTGAGGCGTCTCTTCCGCAAATTCCAAAGGAGCAAACATGTCGGGAACTCTCGTGCTCGTGCGCCATGGCCAGAGCGAATGGAACCTGAAGAACCTGTTCACCGGCTGGCGCGATGTCGACCTGACCGAGCAGGGCAATGCCGAGGCCCTCGCCGCCGGCGCAAAACTCAAGGCGCTCGGCCTGAAGTTCGACGTCGCCTACACCTCGGCGCTGAAGCGGGCGCAAAAGACCTGCCAGCACATCCTCGACGTCGTCGGCCAGAGCGACCTCAAGACGATCCGCGACCAAGCGCTCAACGAGCGCGACTATGGCGACCTCTCCGGCCTCAACAAGGACGACGCGCGCAAGAAATGGGGCGAAGATCAAGTGCATATCTGGCGCCGCTCCTACGACATCGCCCCGCCCGGCGGCGAAAGCCTGAAGGACACCGGCGCCCGCGTCTGGCCCTATTACCTGCACGAGGTGCAGCCGCATGTGCTGCGCGGCGAAACCGTGCTCGTCGCCGCCCACGGCAATTCGCTGCGCGCGCTGATCATGGCGCTGGACGGCAAGAGCGGCGAAGAGATCGTCAAGCTCGAGCTCGGCACCGGCGTGCCGGTGATCTACCGGCTCAACGCCGATTCCACCGTGGCGAAGAAGGATGTGCTTGAGGGGTGAGGCGTTGGGTCAGCCTGTTTCGACCCGTTCTACGGGGAGAAGTGCCCGGCAGGGCAATGGGGGGCAGCGCCGACGCTGAGGATTAAGAGAGCCGGCGCCAGCGAAAAAAACCGCGTTGACACACATCGTTTGCCCGCTTACATGAGCCCGCACCAGCCCAGATGGCGGAATTGGTAGACGCGCACGGTTCAGGTCCGTGTTCCGCAAGGAGTGGAGGTTCGAGTCCTCTTCTGGGCACCATCTCATCCCGACTGCCAACGGGATTGCTTCACAGTCACACGCGACGCGACAACCTCTGAACTTCGTCATTCCAGGGCGGAGCAAGGAGCGAAGCGACGCGCGCAGACCCTGGAATCCATTCCGTTACATTGAAGCGTCGCTGACGGTGCAAAATTCTGGCCCGCAGCACCCTCCGGCGAAAGTCACGGCATGGATCTTCGGGTCTGCGCCACGTCGCTTCGCTCCTTGCTCCGCCCGTGGATGACGAAAGGCGCCAGAACTACCCGTCCGGCCAGTCCCCCAACAAACCGCTTCAAACCCCTCGCCCTCGGCGCTACGGTCCTCGCCATGGCACCCGTCGTCAGCCCGACCATCGCCAACCGCCGCGACCAGATGTTCCCGATCCTCACCGACGCGGACATCGAGCGCATGCGCCGGTTCGGCGAGGCGCGTAGCTATGCGGCGGGCGAGCATATGGTCACCGCCGGCACGGTGTCGCCCGGACTGATCCTCATCCTGTCGGGCAAGGCCGATATCACCCAGGCCGGCGGGCTCAGCCCGCGCGAGGCGATCGTCACCTATGGTCCGGGCAATTTCATCGGTGAGCTGGCGCAATTGTCGAACCGGCCGTCGCTGGTCAACGCCGAGGCGGCCTCGCCGGTCGAGGCCATCGTCATCCCCTCGCAGCGGCTGCGCGACCTGATGGTGCAGGAGGCCAATCTCGGCGAGCGCGTCATGCGGGCGCTGATCCTGCGCCGCGTCGGCTTGCTTGAAAGCGGCATCAGCGGGCCGATCGTCATCGGCCCTCCCGGCAATGGCGACGTGCTGCGGCTCGCGGGGTTTTTGCGCCGCAGCGGTCTTCCTCATCGCGCGCTCGATTCCGACACCGACCCATGCGCGAAAACGCTGATCGAGCGTTTCCATGTCGACCCGCACCATCTGCCGATCGTGCTCTGCCCGAACGGCAAGCTGATGCACAATCCCGGCGAAACCGAGCTTGCGCGCTGCACGGGCCTGTTGCGGCCGGTCGACGCCGACAAGGTTTTCGACGTGGCGATCGTCGGCGCCGGGCCGGCCGGGCTTGCGGCGGCGGTTTATGCGGCTTCCGAAGGCCTGTCGACCATCGTGCTCGACTGCCGCGCCTTCGGCGGACAGGCCGGCGCGTCGGCGCGCATCGAAAACTATCTCGGCTTCCCGACCGGCATCACCGGCATGGCGCTCATGGCGCGCGCCTACAACCAGGCGCAGAAATTCGGCGTCGAGATGGTGATCCCCGACGAGGCGAAGCTGCTCGGCGCGGCCGACGATGATTCCGGCGCCCGTTACCGGCTTGCCATCGGCGACGGCGAGACCGTGCGCACCCGCACGGTGGTGATCGCCAGCGGCGCGCGCTACCGCCGGCTCGATGTGCCGAACCTGGCCGAGTTCGAGGGCACGTCCGTGCATTACTGGGCATCGCCGATCGAGGCGCGGCTTTGCCAAAGCCAGGAGGTGGCGCTGGTCGGCGCCGGCAATTCGGCCGGGCAGGCGGCGGTCTATCTGGCGAGCCAGGTGCGCAAGGTGACGCTTCTGGCGCGCCGCAGCCTCGACGCCACCATGTCGCGCTACCTGGTCGAACGCATCGCGGCGCAACCCAACATCGAGGTGCTGACCGGGACCGAGGTCGAGGCGCTGGAAGGTCAGGACGGCAATCTGCAGGCGGTGCGCTGGCGCAACCGAGCGACCGGCGAAGCGACGATGCGCGCCATCCAGCATCTCTTCCTGTTCATCGGTGCCGATCCGAACACCGACTGGCTGGCGAACTGCAACGTCGCGCTCGACGCCAAAGGCTTTGTCCGCACCGGGCCGGAGACGACCCCGGGGCACGGGCTGATGGAGACCAGCCGCAGCGGCGTCTTCGCCATCGGCGACGTGCGCTGCGGTTCGACCAAGCGGGTCGCGGCCGCCGTCGGCGAAGGCGCCCAGGTGGTCGCGGCGCTGCATGCCTATCTGGCGCAAAATGCTGAATCGCCGAGGAGACCGTGATGGACGAATGCAGGCACACCAGGGACATCAAAAAGGTCACTCCGAGCGCGCTCGGCTGCGAGGAATGCCTGAAGACCGGTTCCTGGTGGGTGCATCTGAGACTCTGCCGCACCTGCGGCCATGTCGGCTGCTGCGACGACTCGCCCAACCGCCACGCGACAAAACATTTCCACGCCACGCAGCATCCGGTCATCGAAGGCTACGACCCGCCGGAAGGCTGGGGCTGGTGCTTTGTCGACGAGGTCTTCATCGACCTCGGCGAGGACACGACGCCGCAGAACGGGCCAATCCCGAAGTTCGTTTGAAATCCTGGGTCTGAACGCGGTCCGGCTTTCTTACCGCACTGAACCCGTGACGGTGCGATCGATGGCCTTGGGATCGCGGTCGTTGCCGGCGAGCGCGCCGATGATCAGCAGGCTGACGACGACCGGCACGAACAGGATGGCCACGCGCGCCTGCACGTAGAAGATGGCACGCCATTCGTTCCGCTTTTCGGGGCTGTCGTTCATCATGCTCGCTCTGTTGGCCTCCCGGGGCGGGACATAGAGACGAAGCGTTAAACAACCTTTTCCGATTCGGTTAACGCTCAGATTTCGATAACACGGTCGGCAGCCCGAAGTAATGACAACGTCATTACGGGCTGCTATTCTCAAGCCATGAAACACGAACCTCCAGATGAGGCTTCCAAGAGAAGCACGCTTAATATTCGCATCAAGCCGGAGGAGCGCGGCCTGATCGACGAGGCTGCGCGCGCGCTTGGCAAGACCCGAACGGATTTCATCCTCGATGCCGCTCGGCGCATGGCCGAGGATACCCTGCTTGACCGGACACTGATCAAGGTCTCGCCGGAGGCTTATGCGGAATTTCTAGCCCTGCTCGATGCGCCGGCCAAACCCAACGAGCGACTCGCCAAGCTGATGAACGCGCCATTGCCCTGGAAGAGCAAGTGACGCTCCAGCCGCCTGTGCCGCTGGACCGCAGCCATGATCCATCCTCGTTCTCATCCGGTGTTCCGGTTCTCGACGACTGGCTCAAGCGCCGGGCGCTTGCCAATCAGGATAGCGGCGCGACAAGGACTTTCGTCGTTTGCCGGGACGCAAGGATCGTTGCCTATTACGCGCTTGCTTCCGGCAGTGTCACCGCCAGTGAGACACCGGGCCGCTTCCGGCGCAACATGCCGGATCCCATTCCGGTCGCCATCCTTGCCCGCCTTGCGATTGATGCGTCATACCAACGCCTAGGCCTCGGCCGAGCGCTGGTGCAAGACGCGGCTCGCCGGGTGATGAATGCGGCACAGTCGCTCGGCATTCGCGGCATCCTGGTCCACGCAATCTCGGATGAGGCTCGGGCTTTCTACACAGCGCTGGGGTTTGGCCCATCACCGCTGAACCCGATGACACTGATGGTCTCGCTGACGGACTTGCATGAGACGATTACCGAGTGAGACGGGCATCAGACGTCCAGCCAGCCGAACGCCCCGGCGAGGATGATATCCGCCGGCTGATCCGGGTGGTGGCCGAGGGCATCGGCGATCCTTCGGTGCGCAGCAGGTAGACCTTGTTCCGTGCGGCGAAAGGGACGCCTAATCTCCGCAACATCTGCGGAGATTATCGGACTGCGCTCAACCGGCTTTCAGCGCGAACAACCTCCCGCCGGCCGGCACCACGTCGTCGATGCCAGCAAGGCGCAGGCAGTGCCAGGCCATGGCGTGATTGGAGGAGGTAACTGGAATACCTATGCGGCGTTCCAGCTCCGCCACCGCCTCGGCGACGCGCAGGCTGGTGCAGGAGATGAAGATCGCGTCGACGCCCGGCACCTCGGCCATGCGCTCCGCCGCTGCCTCGATCGAGGCCAGCGAGATGCGAGCCGCCTCGCGGTCGTCGCGCCGGTCGAAGGTGGCGACGGCTGATATGTCGAGGCCGCGTCCGGTGAAATAGCGCACCAGGCCCTGGTTGATCTCGGGCGCGTAGGGCGTCAGCAGCCCGATGCCCCGGGCGCCCAGCGCCTTGAAGGCGGCCAAAGCGCCTGTCACCGGCGTGGTGCAGGCGACGCCCGGCCGCGCCTTTCTTATTTCGGCGAACACAGCTTCTTCGCCCAGCGTCATCGTCGCCGAGGTGCAGCCGAAGCCGACGACGTCGAGCGGAATGCTGGGTAGGATGAGATCGACGGTGGGCGCGATGCGCGGACCGATGGCGCGCAAAGTCTCCGGCGTGATGTCGTTGTCGTTGAACAGCCGCGCCTCGTAGAAGGCGACGCCCGGAATGCGCACCAGCGCGCGGAATTCATGCTCCAGCGTCTGGTCGGTGGCGAGGATCGCAAGCCCGATCGCCGCGCGCGAGGCGAGGCCGCCGTCGATCACGGATGGCAGCACGCCGAGGTCAACCGGCTTGGGATCGACAGGCCCCGAGGATTGAGGGCGGGTAGCGGCCGCGCTGACAGACATGGCATTCCCTTTCTTGGTCGATCCCGTCCGGGATCATGCTCTCAGTTCAAAAGCCCGTCCATCGATATGGCCGGCTTGCGGCCGGCGATCAGGTCGGCGGTGATGCGGGCCGAGCCGTGCGACATGGTCCAGCCGATGTGGCCGTGCCCGGTGTTGAGGTAGAGGTTGCGGAGCCGCCGCTGGCCGAATTCGGGCAGATTGTTCGGGGTCATCGGCCGCAAGCCCGCCCACATCTCGGCGCGGTCGTAGTCCGCGCCCTCCGGATAAAGCTCCTCGGTCACGCCCTTCATGAAGGCGAAATCGGCCGGCTTGTGGCTGGTGTCGTAGCCGGCGAATTCCGCCGTGGCGGTCACGCGCAGCCGGTCGCCGAAGCGCGAGACGGCGACCAGATTGTGCTCGTCGATCGCGGCGATGGTCGGCGGCTGCGGCCGGTTACCGATCGGAATGGTCAGCGAATAGCCCTTGATCGGATAGATCGGCAGGCTGAGCCCGACCGTCTTGGCGATCAGCGGGCTGTAGGAGCCGAGCGCCAGCACATAGGCGTCGCCCTTGACCGCGCCCTTGTCGGTCATCACCTGCGCCACACCGTCGCCGGACGTCTCGATGCCCGTTATGGTCGTGCCGGTGCGGATATCGCCGCCGCGCTCGACCACTTTCGCCGCAAGTGCTCTCGTGAACTTCGCCGGATCGCCGGTCTCGTCGGTCGGGCAATGGATGCCGCCGGCGATCTTTTCCTTGGCCGAAGCCAGCGACGGATCGAGCGCGACGATGGCGTCGCGGTCGAGCACCTTGATCAGCTGTCCGTCGGATTCCAAGAGCCGCATATGCTCGACGCCTTTGTCGAGCGCCTGCTGGCTGCGGTAGAAATAGAGGATGCCGCGATCGTTGCGGTCGTAGTCGATTGCCTCGTCGGCGATCACTTCGCGCAGCACCGATTGCGAATAGACGGCCAGCCGATGCTTGAGCAGCGTGTTGCGCCGGGCCTTCTCGGCCGTGCACTCCATCAGGAACAGCCAGGACCAGCTGTAGAGCCTCGGATCGGCCGACAGCTTGAAGCGCAGCGCCTGGTCCTTCAGTACCAGCGATTTCAACAGGATCAATGGCGCCCGGGGCGAGGACCAGACGAAGGAATGCCCCGGCGCGATCATGCCGGCATTGCCCCAGCTGGTCTCGGCGGCGACCTGAGGCTGGCGCTCGAGGATGACGACCTCGTGCCCGTCCTTCTGCAACTGGTAAGCAGTGGTGACGCCGACCACGCCCCCACCCAACACGATCACGCGCATGGCGCCTCCGGAGATCGCAAGTTGGGATTAGTTTAGAGCGTGGCTTGCGGCCTGCAATGGCACACACACCAGGATGTCGGCGGGACAGCGCCCCTCTCTGGGTAGCACGACCGCATATGGCGCGTCGTCAGCCCGCAAAGGGGATCGCCGCCAAGACGATTCACACTCCCAACGCCTGCTCCAGATCCCCAATCAAATCATCCCCATCCTCGATCCCGCACGACAACCGCACCAGCGAATCCGATATGCCGATCGCGGCGCGCTTCTCCGCCGGGATCGAGCCGTGCGTCATCAGCGCCGGGTGCTCGATCAGGCTTTCGACACCGCCGAGGCTTTCGGCCAGCGTGAAGAGCTGCGTGCGCTCGAGGAAGCGTTTCGTGCCGGCAAGGTCGCGGTCGAGATCGACCGAGATCATGCCGCCGAAGGCATGCATCTGGCGCTTGGCGATCTCATATTGCGGATGGCTCGGCAGGCCCGGATAGATGACGCGGCGCACATCTTTGCGCGCTTCCAGCCATCTGGCGATCTTCAGCCCATTGGCGGAATGGCGTTCCATCCTCAGCGCCAGCGTCTTGACGCCGCGCAGCGCGAGAAAACTGTCGAACGGGCCGGAGATGGCGCCGATGGCGTTCTGCAGGAACTTCAGCTGGGCGGCGAGGTCCTTGTTGTCGCCGACGACGGCGACGCCGCCGACCATGTCCGAATGGCCATTGAGATATTTCGTCACCGAGTGGACGACGATATCGATGCCGAGCTCCAGCGGCCGCTGGATGTAAGGGCTGGCGAAGGTGTTGTCGGCAACCGTAAGCATGCCCTTACGCTTGGCGAGCGCGGCGACGCCTTCCAGGTCGACGACGCGCAGCAGCGGGTTGGTCGGCGTCTCGACCCAGAGCAGTTTCGTCTCCAGGCGGATCGCGGCCTCGACGGCGGCAAGGTCCGTGAAGTCGGCGAAGCTCACCTTGAGGCCGGAGGAGCGCTTGCGCACCCGCTCCATCAGCCGGAACGAGCCGCCATAAATGTCGTCGGTGGCGACGATGTGGGCGCCAGCATCGAGCAGTTCGAGCACCGTTCCGATCGCCGCCAGGCCGGAGGCGAAGGCGAAGGCGGCTGTGCCGCTTTCGAGATCGGCCACGGCGCGCTCGAAGGCAAAGCGGGTCGGGTTCTGGCTGCGGGCATATTCAAAGCCCTTGTGCACGCCGGGCGACTGCTGGCCGTAGGTGGAGGTGGCGTAGATCGGCACCATCACCGCGCCGGTCAGCGGGTCGTGGCTCTGGCCGCCATGGATGGCGCGGGTGTCGAAAGCCAGGCGGTTCTTGCCGTTAGTCATTTTGCGCGGCGCCTCAGATGGTTGATCAGGTCGATACGGGTTATCAGGCCGACGAATTCCTCGCCATCGAAGACAATGGCGACCTCGTTGCGGTCGAAGACGGGCAAGAGCGCATCGAGCGTCTGGCTGGCCTGCAGCGTGTGCAGGTTCGAGCTCATGGCCGAGCGGACCGGACCGTTGAAGCGGTCCCAGCGGCCGTCATAAGGGCCGTCGACCTTGGCCAGGATGTCGCTCTCGTCGACGATGCCGATCAGCTTGCCGCCGTCCAGCACCGGCAGTTGCGAAACGTCCGAGCGGCGCATACGGCCATAGGCGTTGAGCAGGCTTTCGTCCGGGCCGACGGTGACGATGTCGCCGGTGCGCGGCGAGCGCATGACCAGGTCGCGCAGATCGCCATGCTGTTCGTGGTCGGCAAGGCCCTGCTCGGCCAGCCAGATGTCGTCGAAGACCTTCGACAGATATTTGTTGCCGCTGTCGCAGACGAAGGTAACGACGCGCTTGGCCGTCGTCTGCTCGCGGCAATAGCGAAGTGCGGCCGACAACAGCGTGCCGGAGGACGAGCCGGCCAGGATGCCTTCGCGCGACAGAAGATCGCGCACCGCAAGCATGCTCTGCTTGTCGGTGATGGAATAGGCTTTCTTCACCAGCGAGAGATCCGCATTGGGTGGCACGAAATCCTCGCCGATGCCTTCGACGGTCCAACTGCCGGCCTCTTCCATCTTGCCGGTCTTGATCAGCGGCGCCAGCACCGAGCCGACCGGATCGGCAAGCACCATCTCGGTCTTCGGCGAATGTTGCGCGAAATAGCGGCCCAGCCCCGTGAGCGTGCCGCCGGAGCCGACGCCGACCACCACCGCGTCGACATCGCCGTTGAGCTGCCAAAAGATCTCCGGGCCGGTCGTCGTCTCATGCGCCAGCGGGTTGGCCGGGTTGGCGAACTGATTGGCGTAGAAGGCGCCGCGCGTCTCGGCGGCGATCTTCTCGGCCATGTCCTGGTAATGTTCTGGATGGCCCTTGCCGACGTCCGAGCGCGTCATGCGCACCTCGGCGCCGAGCGCGCGCAGATGCTGGATCTTTTCGCGCGACATCTTGTCGGGCACGACGAGGATGATGCGGTAACCCTTGGGGATGCCGACCTGGGCAAGCCCAAGGCCGGTGTTGCCGGCGGTCGCCTCGACGATCGTGCCGCCGCGCTTCAGCCGCCCCTCTTTCTCGGCCGCAGCGATCATCGACAAAGCGATGCGGTCCTTGATCGAGCCGCCCGGGTTCTGGCTTTCCAGCTTGATGAACAACCGGCATTTGCCGGTGTCGAACTTGGTCAGCTCGACGATCGGCGTCTGGCCGATCAGGTCGAGCACCGAGCCGTAAGGCGGCCGCAGCCTCGCCAGATTGGTGTCCGCGCCCCCGGGCGCCGCTTTGGTCTGCTCGCTCATCTGGTCGCTCCGTGGATCGACGCGGGTGTTCGCAATCTTGCGCATCGAGCCGGCGGAATCCATTCCGGCTTCGCGGATCGCGCGCCCCGTCTTTTCCAGCCCTTTGCCTTCGGAAAGAAGATAGATCGTGCCAATCAGGCGGCGAGACGGGGAATGGAATTTCAGGCCAACGGCTGAATGCCTACCCCAGCAGCAGCTTGCTGAGTTTCGCGCATTGCACGCGGATGTCGGGAATGGCGTCGATCTCGAAGAAGGTGCCACGCGTCAGCGGTCCTACGGCGAGGAGCTTCGACGACACCGTACCGTCGGCCGCGATCAGCTCGCATCTGGCGGTGACGTCGAGGCCGAGGCGCAGCGGGTCCGGCCGCGCCAGCGAGCGCTCGACCAGCGAGCGCACGACGCCGTTCGACGTCCGCGAAATGTCGCGGGCGATGCCCATGCAGTCATAGATGCGCGCGACCTCCAGCGTCTCGATGTCCTGCGTTCCACGCGGCTGGATTTTGACGACAAAACCGTCATTCGGCTCGACATCCACCACCCGGCCGGCGACGAGGCGGATGCGGCCTGACTGGACCGCTTCGGTGACCTGCGCATAGACTTCCGGGGCCATGCGGTGGCGGTGGATGTCCCACCAAGCCTTGGTGTGCTCGACGAAGCGGCGCTTGGCCGAGGACGGCCAGTTCTGCCAGATGGTCTGGTTGAAGGGCCTCAAGCCGTCGACGACGTCGCGCCAGTCGCCGCCGGCCTTCTGGTTGTCGCGGATCAGGTTGCGGAACCAGCCGACGAAATAGGAAAGCTCGGTGCCGAGCGGAATGTCGGCGACATCAAGCTTGATCGGGTCGCCCTTGCGATGCGGCGAAGGCAGCAGGCCGCGCCGCGACACGGCGATGATTGCGCCGCGATGACCGCGCTGCTCCAGCGACAGGAAGGCGTCGACCATGCTGAGGCCCGTGCCAAGCAGCAGGACCGGGGCTTCGGGATCGAGAGCGGTATCGGCCTCGGAGCCCATGCGGATGGCCTGGCCCTGGAAGGCGCCGGGCTGCTCGTCATGGCCGGTGGCCAGAACGGCCAGATGGCCAACGACGCTGGTGCCGTTGGCAAGCACCACCTCGACACCGGCCGGCGTCGGCGAGATCGACAGGCTTTCCTCGGCAATCAGCCGCAACCGGCCGGTCTCGCGCTCGCGTTCCACCAGATCGTCGAGCAACTCTCTCAGGTAGCGCGCATAGAGGCTGCGCGGCGCATAGAACGGCCCTTGATCGGGTTTGGCGAAGCCGCGCTCCAGCACCCAGCGCGCGAAATGGGCGGGATCGTCGGCATAGGCGCTCATCCCGGAGGCTTTCACGTTGAGCACATGCGCCGACAAGAGGGTGGAATAGGCCATGCCCTGGCCGAAATGCGGCCGCTTCTCGATCAGAGTGACGCGCAGATCGGGGTTAGATGACATCAAAAGATGCGCGGCAAGCACGACGCCGCTGGCGCCGCCGCCGACAATGATGATGGAGTTGCCGCGTCCAACCATGGTTGCGAGCCGGATTTCGACTTGAGCGATCAGCGCACGGCGGCCGATGCGGGCGGCAATTGCCGCAGGCCACTAACGATCGCCGGAACGGTCTTGAGAAGGTCGCGCATCGTTCTCTCACTCCCAATGTTGATAAGATTACTATACTAACCGCCGCGCACACGAAAACAGTTTGCCAATTCGCCGGCGATTTGAAGCATGGATTTACCGAAACGGCGTGACAGGAGGAGTTTTGGTTCGCTGGAACGACCGCCAAGCGATTGGCTGGGCCGATCCCGTGGTCGTTATTCCAGGGCGGAGCAAGGAGCGCAGCGACACGCGCAGACCCTTGTCGCGGATGGCCCTGGTTCTGCACTGTAGAGGGACGCCATGGACGTAACGGCATGGATCCTCGGGTCTGCGCGTCCGTTTCGCTCCCGCTCCGCCCGTGGATGACGGAGCTCAGGTGCATCCGAGAAAACTATCGGCGCAACACGGTCCGAACCAATGCCGTGATTTTCTGCAGCTCCGCCTCATCGAGCTTCTCGATGCTCTCCGCCAGAAGGTTCGCCAGTTCCGTCGCTGCCGGCGACAGGCCCGACGTGTCGATCCGCACCCTTGGATGCGAGCTCTCGGCGAGCCGCGCAAGATCCTCGGCGTCGTCCCAGATGATGTTGAAATAGCCGATGATCTTCTGGATCAGCGTCCAGGTCGGGGCGCCGCGGCGGCCGTGCTCGAGCGCCGAGAGATAAGCGGCGCTGACCCCGATCGCTTGCGCCATCGCCTTCTGGCTGACGCCGCGTTCGGCGCGCAAGGCCCTGAGCTTCTCGCCGAACGGGGTCATGACGCCGTGCTCATCCACCGCTTCCTCATGCCCGCCTCCCTCATGAACGCGTGCGCCGCAGCCGGACATAGAGCGCGCCCGAGCCGCCATGGTTGCGGGCGGCATGGTCGTGGCTGGAGACCAGATGACGGAAGGCCGGCGTCGACAGCCAGGCGGGCACGGCGCGGCGCAATATGCCGTCGCCGCCTGAGGACGAGCCCTTGCCGGTGATGATCAGCACATAGCGGATGCCGCCGGCATGCGCGCGGTTGAGGAATGTGAGCAGCAGCGAATAGGCTTCGTCCTGCGTCATGCCGTGCAGGTCGACGCGGCCTTCGATCGGCAACCGGCCTTTTTTCAGCTTGTTGAGCGTCTGGTCGTCCAGCGCATGCGCCACATGCTGCGTCTTCGGCTTCGCAGCCGGCGCCGCAACGCCGTTGACGGGAGCTGCGGCCGGCTCGGGCTTCGGCTCGATGATGTCGGGGATCTCGACCGAATTTTTGCCCTTCAACGGCCGCGCCGAGCGCGCCACCAGGTTCCACAGGATGCGGTCGGCTTCGCTCAGATGATCATTGCCGCGGCTCATGGTCGGCCTCCGGCAAGCAGGCCGCGAGGCACCAGGGCATAAAAATCCGCCGCGTTGCGGACCACGCCGGCGATCTCGCCGGCGGCGTCGCCGGAGCCGGCGAAGAGATCGCCGCGCGCCGGTCCGGTGATGGCCGAGCCGGTGTCCTGCGCGATCATCAGCCGCCGGAACGGCTTTTGGTCGAAGGCGGTCAGCGTCGGCGCGTCGATGTAAAAGGGCGTGCCGAAAGTGTGCAGCAGCCGGTCGACCGCCACCGACCGCCCCGGCGTCAGCGGCACCTTGGCCGCGGCGATGGGCCCAAGCGAAGCATCGTCCACCGGCGCCTCGCGGAAGAAAATATAGGAGCGGTTCTGCCACAGGATCTCGTCGACGCGATCCGGGTGCGCCTTGAACCAGGCGCGGATCGACTGCATCGTCACCTTTTCCAGCGGGATTTCGCCGAGCTCGCTCAGAATCTTGCCGGGGCCGGTGAAGCGCTGGCCCGATTTCGCGGCATAGGTGACGCGGCTCAGCCTGCCGTCGGTCATCTTCAGCCGCGCCGCGCCCTGCACGTGGATGAAGAAGGCGTCGACCTTTTCGGCCAGCCAGGCGATTTCGAGGTTTTGGCCGGCAAGCGCGCCGCGTTCGATCGTGCCGCGGTCGAAATATTCGACCGGGCCCGCCGGCGTGTCTCGCGCGAAGGCGAGATAGGAATCCATGCCGGCCGGGCGGTTGGCGTCGTCGATGTCGATCAGGTCGGCGGGCCGCGACAGCAGCGGCACGACGAAGCGCTCCGTCCTGACCGGCGAAGCCTCGGCCTCAGGCTCGTAGAAGCCGGTGACCAGCCCTGCGCCAGTCTCGGCCTTCACCAGCATCGGAACGAAATGCCGCTCGAAGAAGGCGCGCGCCTCAGACCGATTCGGCTCCGAAACGGCGCGGGCTTCCGCATAGGCCTCGGCGAAAGCGTCGAAACCGACGCCGAGCGAACCGGTGCGATAGGGTTTTACCGGCGCATGGAAGGCGGAGCGGCGAAAGGCGGCAAAGGCCGCGGCATGGTCGTCATCGCCCCAGCCGGGCAGGTCGCTGAAAGACTTCTCGCTGAATGTGGGAGAGAGCGGCACCACCGGGGCCTCAGCCGCCTGGACCTAGTCTTCTTCCTCGGTGGCGACGAGCTTCCAGTTCGGGTCGCGCGAGCGGGTGTCGCGGGCGAAGGTCCAGACATCCTTGACCTCGGCGACGGTTTCCGGATCGCCGTCGATGACGGCGCCGGCCTTGTCGCGGGTCGCGGAGATGAGCTCGGAGACGACGCGCAGCGTGATATGCGCTTCCGAGCCCTTCATTTCGGCGGCGACGATGTCGGCCTTGTCGATGCCGACGAAGGACGACTGGATCTTTTCCGACTTCGCCTCGCGCTCGCCGATGGCCGCGACGAAACCGTCGTATACCTCGCGGGACAGAAGGTTCTTCAGCGTTTTGCGGTCGCCGTCGGCATAGGCCATGACGATCATCTCGTAAGCCTGCTTGGCGCCGTCGATGAAGCCCTTGGGCTCGAACGTCGGGTCATTGTCCTTGATCGTACGCAGGCCCTTGTTGAGGTCGGTGTCGGGCTTGGCGAAGGCGTCGATATCGGCATAGGCGTCGGCGGCGGCTTCACCCGGCAGGCGCTTGCGCGGCAGCGAGACGACGTTTTCGGGTCCTTGCGCGGCGTCCTGCTCGCGCGTGCGGCTCGCCGAATACGGATCGAAGGGCGGCCGCTCGTTGCCGGTGCGACGTCCGAGCACGTTGCGCAGCTGGAAAAAGATCACAACCGCCGCAATCAAGAAGAAAATCGTGCCGAAGTCGAAGAAACCCATATTTTCCGCCAACTCGATCCCTGTCCTGGCCGGACCGGCATGCCTCAAGCCGAGGCCGCGGTCGCATAGCGTTCAACACTCAAAGCATATAGAACGGCAGGCGCAATCATTCAAATCAAAGGCAGCCATACCTATCTAAGGGCGCCAAGGCCAGCGGCGATAGTGCCGCCGGGCCATAAAAGAAGAAAGCGATCGGTCAAGACTTGCGCGTTTCGTTCATTCCGCTGTTCCTGCTGCTTTTGCCGCTCTTGGAAATCGCCGGCTTCGTCATTGTCGGTCGCGAAGTCGGCGCTTTGGCGACGGTCGCCCTGGTCATCCTTTCCAGCCTCGCCGGCATGCTTCTGCTCAGGCATCAGGGTTTCGGCGTGATGGCGCGGGTGCGGGCCGAGATGGACGCCGGCCGCGATCCGAGCCGCCAGCTGGCGCATGGCGCCATGATCGTGCTGGCGGCGATCCTGCTCATCATCCCGGGCTTCATCACCGACATCTTCGCCCTTCTTCTCTTACTGCCGCCGGTGCGCGACTTCGCCTGGAGCCGGCTCAAGGGCCGCATCGTCATGGCGACAAATTTCAGCGGCGGCTTTTCGGCGCGCCGGCGCGACAAGGTCATCGACCTCGACGACAACGACTATTCGCGCGACGATTATCCGAGCCGGCCGGACCATAATTCGCCATGGCGGCGGCTGAAAAACGATTAGCCGCAAAGGTCTGATCGGCTCGAACCGGCAAAACTTGTCTTGTGCTGCCGGCCATGGTAGCGAACCCGCGATTTCAATCCGGTCAGCAAGGCTGCCCAGGCAAAAGGACTATAGGCTCATGGCCAGCAATGACGACGCCCCGGCGGCCGCCAACGGCAACGGAACCCAGCCCTCGCTCAACGTGCTTGCCCAGTATGTGAAGGACCTGTCCTTCGAGAGCCCCGGCGCGCCGAACTCGCTGCGCGGCCGCGACAAGGCTCCGGGCATCGCCATCAACGTCAACGTCAACGCCAACCCGCTGTCCGACAAGCAGTTCGACGTCAATTTGACGTTGAACGCCAAGGCTTCCTTCGACCAGGAAGTGCTGTTCAATGTCGAGCTGGTCTATGGCGGCGTCTTCGCCATTTCGGGCTTCCCGCAGGAGCACATGCTGCCGATCCTGTTCATCGAGTGCCCGCGGCTTTTGTTCCCCTTCGCCCGCCAGATCATCGCCGACGCGACCCGCAATGGCGGCTTCCCGCCGCTGATGCTCGACCCGATCGACTTCGCGCAGATGTTCCAGCAGCGGATTGCCGAGGACCAGGCGGCGAGCAAGGTCCAGGTGAGCTGAGAAGATTCGGCGCTGCACGCTCTATCGAGAGCCCGGCTTCGGCCGGGCTTTTTTGTTGGAGACGTTGGAGATTGGCGAGAGCGCCCTTTTCATCGTCATCCTAGGGCGGAGCAAGGAGCGAAGCGACGCGCGCAGACCCTAGGATCCATGCCGTGACATCAGCTGTAGAATGCGGCGGACCAGGAATGCCCTTGTGCGCGCATCAATGCTCGCTACCCTGAAACGATGACCGGCTATGTCTATATGACCGCAAGCCAGAAGGGCGGCACGATCTATATCGGTGTCACCAGCGATCTTGGCCGCCGCATGCCGGAGCACAAAGCGGGCACTGGCTCGCGTTTCACCAGTCGCTACAGCGTGCAGCGGCTGGTCTGGTATGAAGAATATTTCGACATTGCCGACGCCATCCAACGCGAGAAGTCATTGAAGCGCTGGCCGCGACAATGGAAGATCGAGTTGATCGAGAAGACCAACCCGGAATGGTTCGAGCTTTTCCGCGGAACAGGGTGGTAGCTCCGCCCGGTTTCTTGCACCGCCGGAGCATAGCATCAGTGTCACGGCATGGATCCTAGGGTCTGCGCGCGTCGCTTCGCTCCTTGCTCCGCCCTAGGATGACGATGGCGCGAAAGTTTCGGCTAATCTCGACAGGCTGTTCGGGGGCTAACAGCTCACCCCACCGCCAGCTTCAGCCAAAGCGCCTTTTCGCCCAGCGTACCGACCAGCCCGGCATGCGCCGCGCGGTCGGCTTCCGTCAGCCGCGGCGGCAGCGCGATCGGCCGGGCGCCGACCGAGATGTCGATATCGGCGACCTCGCCGGAGCCGTTCATCTGTACGGCGACCGCCTCCAGCACCAGCGCGGCCTGCTTGCCGCCGATGAGCTCGATATAGACCTCGGCCAGCAATTCCGAGTCCAACAGGGCGCCGTGCTTGGTGCGGCGGGTGTTGTCGATGCCGTAGCGGCGGCAGAGCGCGTCGAGCGAGTTCGGGCCCATCGGATGCTTGCGGCGCGCCAGCGCCAAAGTGTCGATGATGCGGCCGGGATCGATGGCCGGCTGGTCGAGCCGGCTATATTCGAGATTGAGGAAGCCAAGGTCGAAGGTGGCGTTGTGCGCGATCAGCTTGGCGCCGTCGGTGAAAGCCAACCACTCATCGACGATTTCGGCGAATACTGGCTTACCGACAAGATCGTCAGCGCTGATGCCGTGCACGGCCTGCGCCTCGGCATGGATGGCGCGCCCCTGCGGGTTGATGAATTTGTGGAAAGTGCGGCCGGTCGGGAAGCGGTTGACCAGCTCGACGCCGCCAAGCTCGATGATGCGGTCGTCGCGCAGATCGAGGCCGGTGGTTTCGGTATCGAAGATGATCTCACGCATCGAATCAGTTTGCTCCTGAGAGCACAATCATGGACCGGAACAAAATGGCAATGGCTCATGCTGACAACAAGAGTCAGGAGCGCGGCTTCGCGGGCTTATCCCCTGTAAGTTCGGCGATGATCGCGTCGACCGCCTGGCGCGCCGCATCGAAGCCATGGCCGGTGTCGATGACGGAATCGGCCTGGCGGCGCTTTTCGGCATCCGGCACCTGCTTTGCGAGGATCGACAAAAACTTCTCCTCGCTCATGCCGGGCCTGGCCAGCACTCGGGCGCGCTGGATCTCGGGCGCGGCCGTGACGACCACGACCTTGTCGACGCGGTTGCGGCCGCCGGTCTCGAAAAGCAGCGGGATGTCGAGCACCGCGACCGGCGCGCCGGCGGCGCGATGTTTGGCCAGAAACGCATCGGCGTCGGCGCGCACCAGCGGATGCACGATCGCCTCGAGCTGCTTCAGCGCGGCCGGATCGGCGAGCACCTTGCCAGCGAGCTTCACCCGGTCGACGACGCCTTGATGCGTGGTGCCCGGGAAGGCCGCTTCGACCAAGGGTGCTGCCTTGCCGGAATAGAGACGATGCACGGTCTCGTCGGAATCATGCACGGGAACGCCGGCCTCGGCGAAAATTTTCGCCGTGGCCGACTTGCCCATGCCGATCGATCCGGTGAGGCCGAGCACGATCATCAATGAGCCTCGATATCGGCGACGATCATGCGGCGCAGCTCGGCCGTCACCTCGGGCTTTACGCCGAACCAACGCTCGAAGCCCGGCACCGCCTGATGTAGCAGCATGCCCAGACCGTCCACCGTTTTCAGTCCGCACTTCTTGGCGGCGGCAAGCAATGGCGTTTCCAGCGGCACATAGACAAGATCGGTGACGATGGCATGGCCCGGCAGGCCAGCCGGATCGGCGGCAAGGCCGTCGCCATGCATGCCGAGCGCCGTGGTGTTGATCAGCAGCCCGGCATCGGCGAGCAGTTCATCAACCGCCTCGGCGCCATGTGACGAAACGCCGGGCCCGAAGTGGCGCGCGAGTTCCTCGGCCCTGGCGAGCGTGCGGTTGACGATGCGGATATCCTTCACCGCGCGCTCCTTTAGCGCATGGATGATTGCGCGGGAGGCACCGCCGGCGCCGAGCACCACGGCCGGGCCATTGGCCGCCCAGCCCGGCGCATGCTCGTCGAGATTGGCGGCGAAGCCGTAGCCGTCCGTATTGCCGCCGCACAGAACGCCATCTTCGAACCACAGCGTGTTGACCGCGCCAATCGCGTCGGCCGCCTCGTCGCGGCGGGCGACGCCGGCAAAGGCCGCTTCCTTGTGCGGGATGGTGACGTTGCCGCCGCGAAAGCGGTTTTCGCCCAGCGCTTCCAGGAAGGACGAAAAATTCACTGGCTGAACATCGATCGCCTCGTAGCTGCCGTCAATGCCATAGGTCTTCAGCCAGTGGCCATGGATTTTCGGCGAGCGCGAATGCGCGATGGGGTGGCCGGTAACGAAAGCTTTCTTTTCAGCCATCGATCGCTCCCAGCGCGCGCAGCTCCTTCAGCAGCGGCAAGAGCGGCAGACCGACAATGGTGAAATAGTCGCCCTCGACCTTTTCGAACAGCTGGATGCCTTCACCCTCGATCTGGTAGGCGCCGACGCTGGACAGCGCCTTGGCGCCGACGCGGGCGAGATGCCGGCCGATAAAGGCCGGATCGAGTTTCCTCATGGTGAGGCTGGCGATGCCGACATGGCGCCACAGCACCTCACTGTCGCGGCACAGCACCGCGGCACTGTTCAATTGATGCGTCTTGCCCGACAGCGCGAGCAGATGGCGGCGCGCGCCTTCCATGTCGGCGGGCTTGTGAAACACCTCGTCGCCGAGCGACAGGGTCTGGTCGCAGCCCAGCACCAGGGCGCCGGGCTTGCGCTCGCTGACCTCGGTCGCCTTGGCTTCGGCCAGGATCGAGGCGACATCTTCCGGCGACGCGCCGCTGTCCTGCAGCGGAGCTTCGAGCGCGCGCTCGTCGACATCGGCCGGCACCGCTTCGATGTCGAGGCCAGCATTGACGAGCATCGCCTTGCGGTAGGGACTGCCAGAGGCGAGGATGATTTTTTCGGTCATGTTCCTGCGCCATCGCGTCCCGGTTGATCGGCGCAATGGGTTATCTGTTCTTCCCTCTCAGGGCAACGATGGCCGCAGCCGTTTCCTCGATGGAGCGGCGGCTGACGTCGATCATCGGCCAGCCATGCCTGGAGCAGAGCTGGCGCGCATAGGCGAGCTCCTCGTTGATCGTCGCGCGGTCGACATAATCATTGGGAACGAAGGTGCTGGTGTTGCCGAGGATGCGGTTCTGCCGCACATGCGAGATGCGCTCGGCTGTGGCGACGAGGCCGACGATCAGCGGTTTCTTGGCCTCGAGCAGGCTTTCGGGCAGCGGCACGCCGAGCACGATCGGGATGTTGGCGGTCTTGATGCCGCGATTGGCGAGATAGATGGAGGTCGGCGTCTTCGAGGTGCGCGAGATGCCGATCAGCACGATATCGGCATCGTCCATATTGGCCGGCAGCTGGCCATCGTCATGCTCCAAGGTGAAGTTCAAGGCATCGATGCGGCGGAAATATTCCGCGTCGAGCACATGCTGGGCGCCGACGCGGCGGCCGGCCGGCGTACCGAGATAGGACTGGAAGACCGTGAGCACAGGTTCGAGCACCGAGACGCAAGGCAGGCCCATCGCCGCGCAACGCTCGTCGATCGAGCGCGCCAGCTTCTGGTCGACGACGGTGTAGAGGATGATGCCGGGCTCTTCATCGATGTCCTCGAAGACCTTGGCCACCTGCTTCTCCGTCCGGATCAGCGGATAGATGTGCTCGATGGCGCGCGCATCCTTGTATTGCGCGGACGCGGCGCGGCCTGCCGCCAGCAGCGTTTCGCCGGTGGCGTCGGAGATCAGATGCAGATGGAAGAAGCTTTGCGGTTTGTTCACAGGGGGTAGGTCCTGGCTGTGGGCAATTGTGGACAAGGCTGGATGAAGAAGCCCGGCCGTTCGAGGCGACTGTATCAGATGACACCTTGTCCACAATTCGCCCCGCTGTCGGCTTTGTCGGAGCGCTGGGGACAAAACCGGGGATCATTTTTTCTCCAGCGATTTCATCCACAGCCATGGGCGCGGTTGCGAGATAGCAAGCCGCTGACTCCAAAGCGGGAATCCGATTCGTCCCCAGATCCCTCCAAATTGCGAATGCGAATGCGCGACAATATGCTGACTGGCATTTCGGGGCGGCGGATTGGACAGGTCGCAACCACCACAACCAACAGACTCTTAGAATCAGAAGACTCTTTTAAAATAGATATTTGATTTAAGAGAGCTGGAGAGGGCAGCGCCGAATGGCTGGGAAACGGATCATGCTGGACGTCCTCAAGGGCGAGACGGTTTCACCGCCGCCGCTCTGGATGATGCGCCAGGCTGGCCGCTATCTGCCGGAGTATCGCGAGACCAGGAAGCGAGCCGGCTCCTTCCTCGATCTCTGCTACGATCCCGATCTTGCGGTCGAAGTGACACTACAGCCGATCGAGCGCTTCGGCTTCGATGCCTCGATCATGTTTTCCGACATTCTCGTGGTGCCCAATGCGCTCGGTCGCGACGTGCGCTTCGAGGAGGGCCGCGGACCGATCCTGAAGCCGATTACAGCTTCTGAGATTCCGGCGCTCGACGGCGATATGTTTCACGTGAATCTCGAACCGGTCTACGAGACGGTGCGCCGGTTGCGCGCCAAACTGCCGGGTGAGACGACGCTGATCGGCTTCTGCGGCGCGCCCTGGACGGTGGCGACCTATATGATTGCCGGCCACGGCACGCCGGATCAGGGCCCGGCCCGGCTTTTCGCCTATCGCGAGCCGGAGGCTTTTGGCAGGCTTCTGAAGATCCTGGCCGATCATTCGGCCGCCTATCTCATTCGCCAGATTGAGGCCGGCGCCGATGTCGTGCAGATCTTTGACTCGTGGTCGGGCGTGCTCGACGAGGTTTCTTTCGAAGCTTTCTGCGTCGAGCCGGTGGCCGAGATCGTTCGGCAAGTGAAGGCGGCGCATCCGGATGTTCCGGTGATCGGATTTCCGAAGGGCGCGGGCGAACGTTATCGCGACTACAGGGCAAAGACCGGCATCACCGGCCTCGGCCTAGACTGGACCGTGCCGCTGTCGATGGCAAGGGAGTTGCAGAGAGAAGGCGCGGTGCAAGGCAATCTCGATCCGCTGCGGCTGGTCGCCGGCGGCAAGGCGCTGGCCGACGGCGTCGATTCCATTCTGAAGAGCTTGGGTGGCGGACCGCTGATCTTCAACCTCGGCCACGGCATCACGCCGGAAACGCCGGTGGCGCATGTCGAGGCGATGGTGAAACAGGTGAGGAGCCACCGATGAGCAGCAACGACAACAGCACCGGCCAGGCGATGAAGCGCATGGCGATCGGCATTGCCGTTCTGGTGGTGGCGACGGTGCTGCTTTTTTATGTGGCGGGCGACGGCTTCTATCCGTGGGCCAAGGCGATCCACATCATCGCCGTCATCGCCTGGATGGCCGGTATGCTCTATCTGCCGCGGCTCTTCGTCTATCACGTCGATGCCGAAAAGGGCTCGGTGCAGTCCGAAACCTTCAAGGTGATGGAGCGCCGGCTGCTGAGGGGCATCATCAATCCGGCGATGATCGTGACCTGGGTGTTCGGCCTATGGATGGCCTGGAAGATCTTCCATTTCCAGGGTGGCTGGCTGCACGCCAAGATCGCGTTGGTGCTCGTGCTGTCCGGCCTGCATGGCTATCTCGCCGGCGCGGTGCGGAAATTCGCCGAGGACAAGAACGAAAAGCCGGCAAGGCACTGGCGGATCGTCAACGAAATCCCCACATTGCTGATGATCGTCATCGTCATCCTGGTTGTTGTGAAGCCGTTTTAGATCGAAGCATGATCTTATCCGAAAACCGGTTTCCACTTTTCGGGATGATGCTCTAGGCCTCTTCCATCCGGCCAGACCTCCGCAAAAGTCGGCTTGCTCTTTCAGGCGAGCGACGATACAAGACGGGTCTTCCTTCCCGTCATGCGCCGCCCCTTTACTCGCTTTCGGCCGCGCCCGGCATTTTGTCGTATCCAGCCGATTTTCCTCTCCAAAGCCTACCCAGAGTCTATCTAATGCAAGAAATGAAACTCGCAGAGTTCAAGAACAAGAAGCCGCCAGAGCTGATCGCCTATGCCGAATCGCTCGAGGTGGAGAACGCCAGCGTCATGCGCAAGCAGGAGCTGATGTTTGCGATCCTGAAGAAGCTCGCCGCGCAAGACATCGAAATCATCGGTGACGGCGTGGTCGAGGTGCTGCAGGACGGTTTCGGCTTCCTGCGCTCGGCAAATGCCAATTACCTGCCGGGTCCCGACGACATCTATATTTCGCCGTCGCAGATCAGGCGCTTTTCGCTCAAGACCGGCGATACGGTCGAAGGGCCGATCCGCAGCCCGAAAGAGGGCGAGCGCTATTTCGCGCTGCTCAAGGTCAACACCATCAATTTCGACGATCCCGAAAAGATCCGTCACAAGATCCACTTCGACAATCTCACACCGCTCTATCCGACCAAGCGGCTGAAGATGGAGGTCGACAATCCGACCTCGAAGGACATCTCGCCGCGCGTGATCGACCTGGTCGCGCCGATTGGCAAGGGCCAGCGCGCACTGATCAACGCGCAGCCGCGTACCGGTAAAACGGTGCTGATGCAGAACATCGCGCACTCGATCACCGCCAATCATCCGGAATGCTATCTGATCGTGCTTCTGATCGACGAGCGTCCGGAAGAAGTGACCGACATGCAGCGCTCGGTGAAGGGCGAGGTGATTTCGTCCACCTTCGACGAGCCGGCCGCGCGTCACGTGCAGGTCGCCGAAATGGTCATCGAGAAGGCCAAGCGCCTGGTCGAGCATGGCCGCGACGTCGTCATCCTGCTCGATTCGATTACCCGCCTCGGCCGCGCCTACAACACCGTCGTGCCGTCATCCGGCAAGGTGCTGACCGGCGGTGTCGACGCCAACGCGCTGCAGCGTCCGAAGCGCTTCTTCGGCGCCGCCCGCAACATCGAGGAAGGCGGCTCGCTGACCATCATCGCCACCGCGCTGATCGACACCGGCAGCCGCATGGACGAAGTCATCTTCGAAGAATTCAAGGGCACCGGCAACTGCGAAATCCAGCTCGACCGCAAGGTGGCCGACAAGCGCATCTATCCGGCGATGGACATCCTCAAGTCCGGCACCCGCAAGGAAGACCTGCTCGTGCCGCGCGCGGACCTGCAGAAGATCTTCGTGCTGCGCCGCATCCTGGCGCCGATGGGCACCACCGACGCGATCGAGTTCCTCATCGACAAGCTCAAGCAGACCAAGACCAACGCGGACTTCTTCGATTCGATGAATACGTGATTGGCGGGGGCGGGTGGCGCTTCCTCGCTCTGTCGAACGAGGCTGCGCGGGTCCGGCGACAATTAGAGAAGTCGGCGCCGCCCCTCATTGCCCTGCCGGGCATTTCTCCCCGTAAACGGGGAGAAAGAGGCTGGATGTGGCCGCAGCGCTTTTTCTGCAACGATGGTGATTGGCGAAGGCGGCGGCAACAGCTCCCTTCTCCCCGTTTACGGGGAGAAGATGGCGGCAGCCAGATGAGGGGCGGCGCCGGCGCTTGTTAATGGTCGATGGCGATCACGCCATTCGCCGCAGTAAGTTCTCCAATTCCCCCGCATCAGTCACCGCAGGCAAACAAGCTTGCCCAGTGCAGAACCAAGCGCCTGGCTTGTCGGCCGCCGGCAACACGCCGCCTGGCAACAGCGCTCGATTCGCCTCCGTACCAATCGGCACGACGATATCGACACGGCGCGGATCCGGATTCCGATTCGCAACCGGAACAAGGCTTGGATTCTCTGCGGAATCGACCAACACCAGTTTCAGCGGTTCGAGCACCAACGCGCAGGCGTTGACGATGCCGGCCTGGCCGTAGACCTGCTGCGCGGCGCGGCCCATGGCATGCTCGGCGATTGACGAAGCCTTTTCCCAGAGATCGAGATCGCCGCTCAGCGAGGACAGCCGAACCAAGGCCTCGACAATCTGGCTGGTCGCCGAGGGAATAGCCTCGTCGACATCGCCGCGGATGCGGATCGGCACGTCGCGGCTGTCTGAGGCGGTCAGCCAGTAGCCGGTTTTTTCGCCATCGAGATGCCAGCGGTCGAGCTCGTCGCTGAATTTCTTCGCCTGCGCCGAATAGGCCGGATCGCCGGTTGCCTCGAGCAGCGCGATCGCCGCGTTGGTCATTGCGGCATAGTCGCTCGACAGCGCCGGGAAGAGTTTCTTGGCGCCAAGCATGGAGTGGGGCAGGCGGCCATCCTGGCCGGCCTTGACGATATGGGCGAAGGCCTTTGCCGCGGCGTCGATCCAGTCGCGCCTGCCGAGCGAACGGCCCGCTTCGGCGAGCGCCGCGATCATCAGGCCGTTCCAGTCGGTCAGCGCCTTGCCGTCGCGGCCCGGCCTGACGCGTTTTTCCCGGATCTCCAACAGTTTCGCCTTCAGCGGCGTGAGCTGGGCATAGTCGGCGATACCCTCACGTTGCTGCGCCTCGCTCTGGCGGACGATCGGCTTGCCTTCCCAACCATGCGGCGCGGCGAGCTCGAAATAGCGGAAGAAGGTTGAGGCATCGTCGCCTAGCGCGGCTTCGATCTCGTCGCGGCTCCAGGTGTAGAAAAGCCCCTCCTCGCCGTCGCTGTCCGCATCGAGGCTGGCGGCAAAGGCGCGGCCTTCGGCCCGCATCTCACGCAGCAGCCAGGCGACGGTCTCTTCGATTCGTACCCGGAACAAGCTGTTGCCCGTGGCGGCATAGGCCCAATTGCACAGGCGGATGAGCTGGGCATTGTCGTAGAGCATTTTTTCGAAATGCGGCACCAGCCATTCGGCATCGGTCGAATAGCGCGAGAGGCCGCCGCCGACATGATCGTAGATGCCGCCGGCGAGCATCTTTTCCAGGCTGATCAACACGGCATCGCGATGCACCGTCTGACCGTCGCGCAGCCAGGAAAGCCAAAGCGCGTGCATGAACGGCGCATTGGGGAACTTTGGCGCACCCTGCAGGCCACCGAGATCGCGGTCGATCATGCCGTCGATGCGTCCGGCGAGGTCGGCCAGCGCGTCGCGGTCGAGGATGGCCCTGCCCTTGCCGCCGGCCAGCCGTTGCTCGACATGGGCGGTCAGCCCGTCCGCGCTTTCGGCGAGGCTTTGCTGCTTTTCGCGCCAGGCCTTGTCGACCGCTTCCAGCACCTGGATGAAGCCCGGCCGCCCGTAGCGCGCCTCGCGCGGAAAATAGGTTCCGCCCCAGAACGGCTTGCCGTCGGGCGTCAGGAACATGGTCAGCGGCCAGCCGCCTTGCTCGCCCATGGCATGAAGTGCCGCCATATAGATCTGGTCGATGTCGGGCCGCTCCTCTCGATCGACCTTGATATTCACATAGAGCCGGTTCATGACGGCGGCGACGGCGTCGTTCTCGAAACTTTCATGTGCCATGACATGGCACCAGTGGCAGGCGGCGTAACCGATGGAGAGCAGGATCGGCCGCCCGAGTTCCCTGGCTTCTGCAAGCGCCGCCGGCGACCAGCCCCGCCAATGCACGGGATTGTCGCTGTGCTGCTGCAGGTAGGGGCTCGCCTCTTCGGCGAGCAGGTTCTTGGCAGGCAAGGTCACGATCGGCGGCTCGGTATTGTCATTTGAGTGAGAAGAGACGCTAGGGCGGTTCGGTAGGTCGGGCAAATGGTTTCCCAATTTAAGGATTCGATCGTCGCGCTCTCAAGCGGCCGGCTGCCCGCCGGCATCGCAGCGATCCGTATTTCGGGACCGCAGACTCGATTCGTCATCGAAACGATGGCAGGGCCTGTTAAGGGTCGGTTCACCACGTTGCGGCGGCTGAAGGCGGCCGATGGCTCGACCATCGACCACGGCCTAGTCATCTTCTTTCCGGGGCCCGGAAGTTTCACCGGCGAGGACGTCGCCGAGTTCCATGTTCATGGCAGCCGAGCGGTCGCGGCCAAGATGCTGGAGACGGTCACCAGTTTCGATGGTGTCAGGCATGCGGAGCCGGGCGAATTCACGCGGCGCGCCTTTCTCAACGGCAGGCTCGATCTGGTCGAAACCGAAGCGCTGGCCGATCTGGTCAATGCTGAGACCGAAGCGCAGCGGCGCTTTGCGGTTCGCAATGCGGAAGGCGCGCAGAGCGAGCTTTACGCGAGCTGGCGCCGGCGGCTAATCCATGCCCGAGCGATGATCGAAGCGGAGATCGACTTCGCCGATGAAGAGGATGTGCCGGGATCCGTTTCGGATACGGTCTGGTCGGATGTCTCTGCCCTGGTTGGGGAGATAGAGCGGCATATTAACGGCTACAAGGCTGCCGAGATCATCCGCGACGGTTTCGAGGTGGTCATCCTGGGCGCGCCGAATGCCGGTAAGTCCAGCCTGTTCAACGCACTGGCGCGGCGCGAAGCTGCAATCGTCACCGACGAGCCGGGCACCACCAGAGATTTGCTCGAAGTCGTTCTTGATCTGAACGGCATGCGCGTACGGATCGTCGACACCGCCGGGTTGCGCGAATCGTCCGGCAAGGTTGAGGCGATCGGAATCGAGAAGGCGCGCAGCAGGGCCGCCGACGCCAATCTTATCCTTCTGCTGGAGGACATGGCCGATCCCTTGCCTGTCAGCCACGTACCGGTCGGTGTTCCGCTACTTCGCGTCGGAACGAAGGTCGACCTCAAGGCCGTAGGCTCGGGCGGGTATGATTTTACCATTTCGTCGATCGTTGGGACGGGATTGACGGAATTGCTGGAAGAGATCGGGCGACGGGCAGAGGATGGGGCCGGCGATGCCGGTGATGTCCTGCCTTCTCGGCTTCGGCACGTCGAGCTGTTGGGCGAGGCCAGGGATTTCCTGGGCACCGCGTTGGCCGGCAATCGGGCGGAGTTGCAGGCGGAGGAATTGCGCCTGGCGGCGGATCGCCTTGGTCGGATCGTCGGCGCCGTTGACGTTGAAGACCTGCTGGACGTCATCTTCTCGCAATTCTGCATCGGTAAATGATTCACGTGAAACACAGGGCCACCCTTCACCCTGCAGTGATTCACGTGAAACACTTATGAAAGCCACCGGATCGATGTTTCACGTGAAACGAGTCCAGCCTTCATCCTTGACAGGGCGCTGCCGCGGAGACATGTGTCGGTCGATCTCTGAAAGCGGATTCTTCAAATGACCAATCACTATGATGTGGTGGTGGTGGGCGGCGGTCATGCTGGATGCGAGGCGGCAAGTGCCGCAGCGCGCGCCGGCGCCAGGACCGCGCTAGTGACTTTGCGCTTTGACACGATCGGCGTGATGTCCTGCAACCCGGCCATCGGTGGTCTCGGCAAAGGCCATCTCGTGCGCGAGATCGACGCAATGGACGGGCTGATGGGCCGCATCGCCGACGCCGCCGGCATTCAATTCCGCCTGCTCAACCGCCGCAAGGGTCCGGCCGTGCGCGGGCCGCGAACCCAAGCCGACCGCAAGCTCTATCGGCTGGCGATGCAGGAAGCGATTCGGCAGCAGAACGATCTCGATGTGGTCGAGGGCGAGGTTCTCGACTTTGAAATCGTTGACGGGCGGATCGCTGCCGTTCAAGTGTCCGGCGACCGCCGGCTTGCCTGCGGCGCGGTGGTTTTGACCACCGGCACCTTCCTGCGCGGACTGATCCATATCGGCGAGAGGAAGATCGTTGCCGGCCGCATGAACGAGCAGGCAAGCCATGGGCTGTCGGCCACAATGGCCCGCGCCGGTTTCAAGCTCGGGCGCCTCAAGACCGGGACGCCCCCTCGCCTCGATGGCCGCACCATTGATTGGGCCTCGCTGGAAAGCCAAGCAGCTGACGAGCATCCGGTGCCGTTCTCGCTCCTGACCGACGCGATCGTCAACCCACAGATCCATTGTGGCATTACGCGGACCATGCCGGCCACACATGAGTTGATCCGCGCCAATCTTGGCCGCTCCGCCATGTATTCCGGCTCGATCGAAGGCGTCGGGCCGCGCTACTGCCCGTCGATCGAGGACAAGATCGTCAAGTTCGGCGACCGCGAGGGTCACCAGATTTTTCTCGAGCCGGAAGGCCTCGACGACGATACCGTCTATCCGAACGGCATCTCGACCTCGCTGCCGGAAGACGTGCAGCTCGACATATTGAAGACCATTCCCGGGCTGGAAAAGGCAACGATGCTGCAGCCCGGCTATGCCATCGAGTATGACCATGTCGATCCGCGCGAACTGGACACGACGCTGGAGACCAAGCGGGTTGCTGGCCTGTTCCTGGCCGGGCAGATCAACGGCACGACCGGTTACGAGGAGGCTGGAGCCCAGGGTCTTCTCGCTGGCCTCAATGCCGCGCGCAAGGCAGCGGGAGATGAGCAGATCGTGCTCAGCCGCACGCAAGCTTACATCGGCGTGATGGTCGACGACCTCACCAGCCGCGGCATTGCCGAGCCCTACCGCATGTTCACTTCGCGCGCCGAGTTCCGGCTGTCGCTGCGCGCCGACAACGCCGATGAGCGGCTGACGCCGCTGGCCGGAAAGCTCGGCATTGCGTCGCCGCGGCGGCTGCATCGTTTTGGCGAGATGGCGCAGAAGCTGGATCGGGCCCGCGATCTGGCGAAATCCGTGGCCTGGACGCCGAACGAAGCGGCTCGGCACGGACTGGAGATCAACAAGGACGGCGTGCGCCGCTCGGCCTATGAATTGTTGGCGCATCCGGGCGTCGACATGGCCTGGCTCGCTCGCGTCGAGCCGCGTTTTGGCGAACTCGACGCCAAGACGGTCGAGCGGCTTGAAACGGAAGCGAAATATTCCGTCTATCTCGATCGGCAGCAGGCCGATGTTGCGCAAATCAGGTATGAGGAGTCGCGGCTTATTCCGGAAGCTATCGACTTCTCGGATGTGCCTGGGCTTTCGAACGAGCTGAAGCAGAAGATGAAGACGCGGGAGCCACGCTCGATCGCTGATGCGCAGCGCATGGAAGGCATGACCCCGGCGGCCTTGGCGATCATCGTCGCGCATGTGCGCAATGCCGAGCTCGCCGCGCGAAGGGATGTGGCGTGAGTGCCGATGCCTGGGAAGCCCTGCAAAAGGCGGCAGGGCCAGTTTCACGTGAAACATTCGAGCGGCTGCAAGCCTTCGAACAACTGTTCCTGAAGTGGAACCGCAGCATCAATCTCGCGGCGCCTTCGACGCTGGATGATGTCTGGCGCCGTCATATCCTGGACAGCGCCCAGCTTGCGCGGTTGGCGCCCGCCGCAACGCGCTGGGTCGACCTCGGCTCCGGCGGTGGCTTTCCCGGTCTGGTGCTCGGCTTCCTATTGGCGGAGCGCCCAGGCGCTTCGATCGATCTGGTCGAAAGCAACCGCAAGAAGGCCTCGTTCCTGCAGTCGGTCGTCGGCCAGTTCGATCTGCCGGCGCGTGTGATCGCGCGGCGCATCGACGACAGCTATGCACTTGTTCGGGAACCGGAAATCGTCACGGCGCGGGCGCTCGCAGCACTTCCGGACTTGCTTGATCTGTCGGCGCTCTGGTTGACCAAAAAGGCGCGCGCGCTTTTCCACAAAGGCCGGGATTACCGCGCCGAGGTGGAAGAAAGCACTCACCGCTGGGGCTTCGATCTGGTAGAACATTCGAGTATGACCGACCCTCACGGCGTCATCCTCGACATCAGCGAATTGCGCCCGGCGACAAGCGAATGAGTTACTGGCAAATGAATTACCGGCACAGGCCCATGAGCACAGCACCGCGTATCATCACAGTCGCCAACCAGAAGGGCGGCGTCGGCAAGACGACGACTGCGATCAACCTGGCCACGGCGCTGGCCGCGATCGGCGAGCGCGTGCTGATCATCGACCTCGACCCGCAGGGCAATGCCTCGACCGGTCTCGGCATCGACCGCAAGGACCGCACTGTCTCGTCCTATGACGTGCTGACCGGCGAGCTTGATCTGGAACAGGCGGCCTTGCCGACAGCGGTGCCCGGCCTGTCGATCGTTCCTTCCACGCTCGATCTGCTCGGCATCGAAATGGAAATCGCCTCGGCGCCGGACCGCGTGCTCAGGCTGCGCAATGCGCTGCGCGCCGCGGCGGAACGCTCGGCCGATTTCGGCTATGTGCTGATCGATTGCCCGCCCTCGCTCAATCTGTTGACGCTGAATTCGATGGCGGCGGCCGATTCGGTTCTGGTGCCGCTGCAGTGCGAGTTTTTTGCGCTCGAAGGTCTCAGCCAGCTGCTCGAGACGGTCGAGCAGGTGCGCCGCACGATCAATCCGGACCTGACCATCCAGGGCATCGTGCTCACCATGTATGACGGCCGCAACAACCTCGCCAACCAGGTGGTGCAGGATGTGCGCACCCATATGGGCGACAAGGTCTACGAGACCATCATTCCGCGCAATGTGCGCATTTCCGAAGCGCCGTCCTACGGCAAGCCGGCAATCCTGTACGACCTGAAATGCTCCGGCAGCCAGGCCTATCTGCAGCTCGCTTCCGAGGTGATTCGACGCGAGCGCAAGCTGCGCGCGGCCTGAGCTTCAGCGGCTTGCGGGCTTTGGTTAATTAGCCGATTCGATTCCGAAACGATCTGGGCAGTATAATGAGCGAAGACCAATCAAGAAAAAGACTGGGCCGTGGCCTCGCGGCGCTGATCGGCGAGATCGACCGGCCGGCGGCGCCGGAACAGCCGAAGGCAACGGTGGCGGCGGACGGCAAGGTGCCGATCGAATTCGTCAGCCCGAATCCGAAGAACCCCCGGCGGCATTTCGGCGACGCCGAGCTCACTGACCTTGCCCAGTCGATCCGCGAGCATGGCGTGGTGCAGCCGGTGGTGGCGCGGCCGTCGCCGTCGCAGCCGGGGCGCTACGAGATCATCGCCGGCGAGCGGCGCTGGCGCGCGGCGCAGCGAGCGGGTCTCACCGAGATCCCGGTGATCCTGCGCGACGTCAACGACCGCACCGCACTCGAGTTGGCGATCATCGAGAATGTGCAGCGCGCCGATCTCAATCCCGTGGAAGAGGCGCAAGGCTATCAGCAGCTGATCGACGAGCATGGCTACACCCAGGCCGATCTCGGCCAGGTGATCGGCAAGAGCCGCAGCCATGTCGCCAACACGCTTCGCTTGCTGAAACTGCCCGACGTCATTCACTCGATGCTGGTCGACGGCGATCTGTCGGCCGGCCATGCCCGCACGCTGGTGACCGCCGAGGACCCGGCCGGTCTCGCCAAGCGCATCGTCGAGGAAGGGCTCTCGGTGCGCCAGGCCGAAGCGCTGGCGCAGACGCCCGCCGGCCCTACGCCGGCGAAGGCGAAGTCGGCGCCGAGTAAACCGAACAAGGACCCCGACACGCTGGCCCTGGAAAAGCTGATCACCGACACGATCGGCATGATCGTCTCGATCGAGCATAAGCCCAAGGGCGGCACGCTGCGGATCGACTACCGGTCGCTGGACCAGCTCGATGAGTTGTGCCGGCGGCTGAAGGACGAGCGGTAGGCGATTGGGGTGCAATGGAATTTGGCGGGGTTTGAGGTTCTGGCTTAAGGTTGGATACGGCTGATATATCGGTGATAGACAGTGAGGGCTGGCGGTTGCGCCGGCCCTTTTCCTTTGCGGGGTAATTGGCGAAGGCGGTGGTGACGGCCAATCTCCCCCCTCGTGGGGGAGATGCCCGGCAGGGCAGAGGGGGGCGCGAAGGAACGCTGCCTTCAAGGGCGAAGAAGCAAAGGGATGCGTGTTAGACTCGGAATTCACGCCCACGACGAAGGGCCACGGATGATCCAGCCGAGGATGACGACGCGTCGGTTCCTGCGAACAAAGTGCTGAGAAGTCGGTGGGACAGCGCCCCTCTCTGTCCTGCCGGACATCTCCCCCACGAGGGGGGAGATCAGCTGGCACATCGGCTTTCGCCAATCGCCGACGTCGGCATCGGGCGACGAAGCATCGCCCAATCTCTGCCCCGCTAGCGGCCACCGATATCCAAGCCGGCACGAGGAAGTGTCGGCTTCATCGGCTCAGCATGGTGGCTCTGCTTGACACCGCCGGTCAACGGCGTACCCTTTATTAGATACATCTTAATTATGCCCTGGCGTGCCGATCAGTCGCGGCGAGGGCTATCTGCCGGTCCCGGGCACAACCGGGAATGGCACCGCCTCGCCAAAGCGAAAATGCCGACGCGCCGACGCGAACGGGAGGTGCAAATGGCAGTCAGTTGGCAATTGTCTGGAAGCTATTTCGAAAATTGCAGCTGCGATGTCGTGTGTCCTTGCCTCTTATCCACCAACGCGCAGCTGACATCGAAGCCGACCAAAGGCGTCTGCGATGTCGGTCTGGTCTTTCACATCGACAAGGGCAATTTCGGCGACGTGCGACTGGACGGGCTCAATGTCGCGATGGTGGCGCATACGCCTGGCCCGATGGCCGAAGGCAGCTGGACGGCTGCCGCCTATATCGACGACAGGGCCGATGACCGGCAGACGGAAGCGCTGGGCGCGATCTTCACCGGCGCCGCGGGCGGTCCGATGGCGGCCTTCGCGCCGATGATCAGCACCAATCTCGGCGCCAAGAAGGTGCCGATGAAATACCAGGTCGACGGCAAGACGAGGTCGGCGGAGATCGCGGGCGTGATGCGGCTGGCGGTCAAGCCGCTGCCGACCATGCGCGAGGATGGCGAGATGTGGGTGGCTTCCGGCCATCCCGTCAATCCCGACTGGCTCGGTATGGCGATGGGCGTCGAAGGCAGCACCTTCAGCGACCATGGCATGAGCTGGGACAATTCCCGCCGCAACGGGCATTACGCGCCGATCAACTGGTCCGGCCAGCAATAGCCCTGCGGGCATCCATGGAGCTGACGTCGCAGCGAAACATCATCCTCGCGCTGCTGATCGCGGTGGCCGCGGGGGCGTGGACGCTGCTGATCCGGGAACAGTTCGGCATCGCCGCGGATATGGGCATGGCGATGTACTCGCCGACCATGGGCATGAAGGCGCCGCTGTTTCTCGCCGTCTGGATGGTCATGATGGTTGCGATGATGTTCCCGACGGCCGCGCCGATGATCCTGACGTTTCATCGCGTGCAAGCCGGCAAACAAGAGCGCGGCGAGGCTTTTGTCTCGACTTGGGTTTTCGTGGCCGCCTACATGCTGCTTTGGGGCGCCATGGGCGGACTCGCCTTTGCCGGCGCGGCCGGCGCGGAGCTGATCGCGGCGCATGCCGGACTGTCCGCTGCGACGGCCGCGCGCATCGGCGGCGCGCTGCTGATGGTGGCTGGCGCCTATCAGCTCTCGCCGTTGAAGGATATTTGCCTCGGCAAATGCCGGACGCCGATCGGCTTCATCCTGACCTCGTGGCGCGACGGCCGGTGGGGCGCGGTGCGGATGGGCCTGCAGCACGGGCTCTTCTGCGCCGGCTGCTGCTGGCTCTTGTTTCTCGCGCTCTTTCCGCTCGGGATCATGAACGTCGCGGCGATGGCGGTGGTCTCGTTGCTGGTCTTTGCAGAGAAGACCCTCCCGTATGGAGAGCGGATAGCAAAAGTGTCGGGTGTCGCCCTGCTTCTTTACGGCGCGGCGGTGCTGGTGTTTCCGCAAGCGCTGCCAACCTTCCAACCGATGGACGCAACGATGCCGATGGACCAGATGATGATGAACTGAGCGGAAAGGCGGCGTTCGGATCGCCTTCTTACCCTTCGTCATTCTAGGGCGGAGCAAGGAGCGAAGCGACGCGCGCAGACCCTAGAATCCATGCCGTGACGTTTTTGCGCCGCGACGGTGCAGGACGCTCACCAGCCAATCCCGCGAAAGAGCTCGAACCATTCCGGATTGGTCTTCTCGATCAGTTCGATTTTCCATTGCCGTGGCCAGCGCTTCAATGATGTCTCACGCTGAATGGCGTCAGTGATGTCGAAATACTCCTCGTACCAGACCAGACGTTGCACACCATAGCGTCCGGTGAAGCTGGAGCCTTGGCCGGTCTTGTGCTCGGGCATGCGACGAGCAAGGTCGTTGGTGACACCGATGTAGATCGTGCCGCCCTTTTGGCTTGCGGTCATGTAGACGTAACCTGTCATGTTACGATCGTACCTGTCGTTATCGCCAACGGCCATTCTGGACCGTTGCGTTCTACGGCCAGCGTCACGGCATGGATTCTAGGGTCTGCGCGCGTCGCTTCGCTCCTTGCTCCGCCCTAGAATGACGAAGGATAGGTCGCACCCTATCCACCCGGGGAGATTGGCCACACGGTTACCTCTGCGCCAGCCTCGCGCTTTCGATGGCGATCCCCAGAAGCGCCTGTCTTGCCAGCGCTTCCGACAGGTCCGGCCGTTTGCGCGTCTGCAGCACCGCTGTCTGCAGCCGCCCCAGCGCGCGACCGAGCGCATCCGTGTTCCAGCGCTCCAGCGTCTTTTCCACCAGCTTGCGGCGCGAGAAGAAGACCGGCGGGCGGGCGCCGGCGACGACCGAAGCGGCGTTGCGGCCGCCGCTCTCCATCTGGCCGCGCATCACCTGGATCGCCTGCAGCTGCCGCATCGCCGAGGACAGCACCAGGAAAGGATGGCCGCCGGACTGGCAGTGCCGGGTGAAGGCGATGTCGAAGTCGCCGACCTTGCCGTCGAGGACGGCATCGACCGCGTCGTCGAAGGAGGCGCCGGAAACGTCGCCGGACAAGGCGTTGACGTCGTCGACGCCGATCTCTTTCTGGCCATGCGCGAAAAGCACCAGCTTCTCGATCTCGCCGCGCGAGGCCAGCCGGTCGCCGCCGAGATTGCGGCGCAGCGCCTGGCGGGCATCCAGCGTCATCGACATGCCGGCCTTGCGCAACTCGTCGTCGATCACAGTGTCGAGGTCGCGCGCCTCGTCGGCATAACAGGGCAAGGCCATCGCGTTGCCCGCGGCCTCGACGATGGTGCGCAGGCCCGCGCCCTTCTTCAGGTCGCCGGCTTCGATGAGGATGATGGCGTCGCGCGCGGGCTCGGTGGTCAGCGCCTTGACGTCGTCGGCCAGCGCCTTCTGGCCGCTGGCATTGCGCACCCAAAGCAGCCGCCGGTCGGAAAACATCGGCACGGTGCGCGCTTCGTCGAGCAGGCGGCCCTGGTCGCGGTCGACTTCGGCGCCGTCGAGCTTGACCACTGAGAACGGGTCGTCGAGCGGCAGGCCGGTCTTCGTCGCGAAGCTTTTGGCGCGTTCAGCGACGAGGCCGCGGTCGGGGCCGTAAAGCAGGACGATCGCCATGGACGGGTCCGGCTTCGCCAGCCACGAATCGACCTCGTATCCCTTCTTCTGTGCCATGAGGGGTGAGTTAGCATGGGGCGGTGGCGGAGTGAACGGAGAAGCGGCGGCAGCGAGCGTGATCTCCCCCTTTGTGGGGGAGATGGCCGGCAGGCCAGAGGGAGGCGCTGTCCCGCCAGCGTATCGATGCATAATCCCTAGCACCGATCGACGCATCGGCTGCTGGTGCGCGCGCGTCCCTCAGAATCCTTGCTAGCCTCCAAAAACGACAACGGAGAGGTAGCGTTCTGTCACGCCCCCCTCTGCCCTGCCGGGCATCTCCCCCACGAGGGGGGAGATTAGCTGCTTCGGCCACCGCGCCTATCTCACTTACCTTATCTGGCGGCAATCGCCTCCTAAACTTCCGCCAAATTGCGCGCGGCGCGAAAACATCGACAAGAAATTTCGCCGCCATATCTGCATCTTGGCGCCTGCGTGCCGGAGGGCCGACGGTCGGGAGGACGGCTGTGCCCAGACCCGGCGAATTGGCACTGGTCACACGGCGCGGATGTGCAAATATCGCACCGGCAACATTGGAGGACATTAGCTCATGGCCGATGCTGGACTGTTGCGCTTTCATGTGCCCGAGCCGGAGGTTCGGCCCGGCGGTACGCCCGATTTCTCCAATGTGACCATCCCCAAGGCCGGTTCGGTGCCGCGGCCGGAGATCGATGTCGATCCGCGCAGCATCCGCGACATGGCCTTCTCCATCATCCGCGTGCTCAACCGCGCCGGCGAGGCGGTCGGTCCATGGGCAGGGCTGCTCACCGACGAGGAATTGCTCGAAGGCCTGCGCCACATGATGACGCTCAGGACCTTCGATGCCCGCATGCAGATGGCGCAGCGCCAGGGCAAGACCTCGTTCTACATGCAGCATCTGGGCGAAGAGGCGGTGGCCTGCGCCTTCCGCAAGGCGCTGGCCCCTGGCGACATGAACTTCCCGACCTATCGGCAAGCCGGGCTGCTGATCGCCGACGGCTATCCGATGGTCATGATGATGAACCAGATCTATTCCAACGAGGCCGACCCGCTGAAGGGAAGGCAACTGCCGATCATGTATTCCTCGAAGGAGCACGGCTTCTTTTCGATCTCCGGCAATCTGGCGACGCAGTATATCCAGGCGGTCGGCTGGGCGATGGCCTCGGCGATCTCGAATGACTCTCGGATCGCCGCCGCCTGGATCGGCGACGGTTCGACCGCCGAATCCGATTTCCACTCGGCGCTGGTGTTCGCCTCGACCTACAAGGCGCCGGTCATCCTCAATGTCGTCAACAACCAGTGGGCGATCTCGACGTTCCAGGGCATCGCGCGCGGCGGCTCCGGCACCTTCGCCGCGCGCGGCCTCGGCTTCGGCATCCCGGCGCTGCGCGTCGACGGCAACGACTATCTCGCCGTCCATGCGGTGGCCAAATGGGCGGCTGAGCGGGCGCGCGCCAATCTCGGGCCGACGCTGGTCGAATATGTCACCTACCGCGCCGGCGCGCATTCGAGCTCGGACGATCCGTCGGCCTACCGGCCGAAAGCCGAGTCCGACGCCTGGCCGCTCGGCGATCCGGTCATCCGGCTGAAGAACCATCTCATCCACCGGGGTGTCTGGTCGGAGGAGCGCCACACCCAGGCCGAGGCCGAGATCCTGGAGACGGTGATCGCGGCGCAGAAGGAAGCGGAAAGCCACGGCACGCTGCATGCCGGCGGCAAGCCGTCGACGCGCGACATGTTCGAAGGGCTCTATGAAGAGATGCCGCCGCATCTCAGGCGTCAGCGCCAACAGGCGGGGGTCTGACGATGCCCAGAAAAACCATGATCGAGGCGATCCGCGACGCCATGGATGTTTCCATGGGGCGCGACAGCAAAGTTGTCGTCTATGGCGAGGATGTCGGCTTCTTCGGCGGCGTCTTTCGCGCCACGCAGGGGCTGCAGGCCAAATATGGCCGCAGCCGCTGTTTCGACGCGCCGATCAACGAATCCGGCATTGTCGGCTCGGCCATCGGCATGGCGGCCTATGGCTTGAAGCCTTGCGTCGAGATTCAGTTTGCCGACTACATGTACCCAGCTTACGACCAGCTGACGCAGGAAGCAGCTAGACTGCGCTACCGCTCGAATGGCGATTTCACCTGCCCGATCGTGGTGCGCATGCCGACCGGCGGCGGCATCTTCGGCGGCCAGACGCACAGCCAGAGCCCCGAAGCTTTGTTCACGCACGTGTCCGGCTTGAAGACCGTCGTGCCGTCGAATCCGCATGACGCCAAGGGCCTGCTGATCGCGGCGATCGAGGATCCGGATCCGGTGATCTTCCTCGAGCCGAAGCGGCTCTACAACGGCCCGTTCGACGGCCATCACGACCGGCCGGTGACGCCCTGGTCGAAGCATGAACTGGGCGAAGTGGCCGACGGCCATTACACCATCCCGCTCGGCAAGGCGGCGATCCGGCGGCCGGGATCGGCGGTCACCGTGCTCGCCTATGGCACCATGGTCTATGTCGCACAGGCCGCGGCCGAAGAGACCGGCATCGACGCCGAGATCATCGATCTCAGGACGCTCTTGCCGCTCGACCTCGACGCCATCGTCGCCTCGGTCAAGAAGACCGGGCGCTGCGTCGTCGTGCATGAGGCGACGCTGACCTCGGGCTTCGGCGCCGAGCTGGTCTCGCTGGTGCAGGAGAACTGCTTCTACCATCTCGAAGCGCCGGTGGCGCGGGTGGCCGGCTGGGACACGCCCTATCCGCATGCGCAGGAGTGGGACTATTTCCCGGGCCCTGCACGGGTCGGGCGTGCGCTCATCGAAACATTGGAAGCATAGAGTGGGGGAGGCCTGACATGGGCGAACACATCATCAAGCTTCCCGATGTCGGCGAAGGCGTCGCCGAGGCCGAGCTTGTCGAATGGCACGTCAAGGTCGGCGACCTCGTGCGCGAGGATATGGTGCTGGCCGCCGTCATGACCGACAAGGCGACGGTCGAGATCCCTTCGCCGGTCGATGGCGAGATCCTCTGGCTGGGCGCCGAGATCGGCGACACGGTGGCGATCGGCTCGCCGATCGTGCGGCTGAAAGTAGCCGGCGAAGGCAATGTGAAGACCGCCGCCGAGCCCGCATCCGAGGAGAAAGCGCCGGCTAAGCCGGTCGAGGCAAAGCCGGCGCCGGCTGCCGCAAAAGCAGCGCCAAAGCCGGCGGAGCCGCCGAAGACGAGCGTTGCCGCGCCGAAGCGTCCCGCCTCCGCTTCCGCCGCGCCGCGCGCCGAAGGCGAAAAGCCGCTGGCCTCGCCGGCTGTCCGCCTGCGCGCGAAGGAGGCCGGCATCGATCTTCGCCAGGTCGCGGGCAGCGGCCCGGCCGGGCGGATCGGCCATGAGGACATCGAGGCTTTTCTGGCGCGGGGTCCGCAAGCGGCTCGCGCGACCGGGCTCGCCCAGAAGGACGGTGTCGAGGACATCAAGGTCGTCGGTCTCAGGCGCAAGATCGCGGAGAAGATGTCGCTGGCGAAGTCGCGCATCCCGCATATCACTTATGTCGAGGAGATCGACGTCACGGCGCTGGAAGAATTGCGCGCGGCCCTCAACAAGGAGAAGCGCGCGGATCGGCCGAAGCTGACGCTGCTGCCTTTCCTGATGCGGGCGATGGTGAAGGCGATCGCCGACCAGCCCAATCTCAACGCGCTGTTCGACGACGATGCCGGCATCATCCACCAGCATGAAGGCATCCATATCGGCATCGCCGCGCAGACGCCGAACGGCCTCGTGGTGCCGGTGGTCAAGCATGCCGAAGCGCGCGACCTTTGGGACAGTGCGGCTGAAGTCAACCGGTTGGCCGATGCGGCGAAGTCGGGCACGGCGACGCGAGACGAGCTTTCCGGCTCGACCATCACCATCACCTCTCTCGGCGCCATGGGCGGCGTGGCGACGACGCCGGTCATCAACTACCCGGAGGTGGCGATCGTCGGCGTCAACAAGATGATGGTGCGGCCTGTATGGGACGGCACGCAGTTCATCCCGCGCAAGATGATGAACCTGTCGTCCAGTTTCGACCACCGCGTCATCGATGGCTGGGATGCAGCGGTGTTCGTGCAGCGCATCAAGGCGCTGCTCGAGACGCCTGCGCTGATTTTCGTGGATTGATGGGGATGGAGAGGGACGTTGCCCCCGCACCTTCGTCATCCTCGGGCTTGACCCGAGGATCCATGCCGTGCCCGACGACGACGGTCGCAGCGGCGCAGAATTCCGCACCGTTGCAAAGCTCGAACGTCACGGCATGGATTCCAGGGTCTGCGCGCGTCGCTTCGCTCCTTGCTCCGCCCTGGAATGACGAAGGCACGAGCGCCTCGGCAAATCTCCAACCCAGGCGATACGGCACCCAGGCATGGCGACCGATCGAGGTGACCCCATGAAAGAAATCTCCTGCAAGCTGCTCGTCATCGGCGCCGGCCCCGGCGGCTATGTCTGCGCCATCCGGGCGGGACAGCTCGGCATCGATACGGTGATCGTCGAAGCGGCAAAGCCGGGTGGCACCTGCCTTACCGTCGGCTGCATCCCGTCCAAGGCGATGATCCATGCGGCTGAAGAGTTCGCCAAGATCGCGCATATGGCCGGCGGCAAGGATCCGCTCGGCATCGAGGTCGGCGCGCCGACGCTCGACCTGGCAAAAACCGTCGCCTGGAAAGACGGTA
This sequence comes from Mesorhizobium sp. CU3, assembly GCF_006442965.1. GTDB lineage: Bacteria > Pseudomonadota > Alphaproteobacteria > Rhizobiales > Rhizobiaceae > Mesorhizobium. The sequence goes on from NZ_VFWX01000007.1 coordinate 70,961, forward strand.
TCGTTAGCCGGCTGACCGGCGGCGTCGCCGGGTTGCTGAAGAAGGCCAAGGTCAAGATCGTGCAGGGCTGGGCGACGTTCCGCGACGGCAAGACCGTCGAGGTCGAGACCGAGACGGGAACGCAGGTGATCCGCGCGGAGTTCGTGGTGATCGCCACCGGCTCGGCGCCTGTCGAGTTGCCGTTCCTGCCCTTTGGCGGAGCGGTCATCTCGTCGACCGAGGCGCTGGCGCTCCGCGAAATGCCTCAGAGGCTCGCCGTCGTCGGCGGCGGCTATATAGGGCTGGAGCTCGGCATGGCGTTCGCCAAGATGGGATCGAAGGTCACCGTGGTCGAAGCCCTGCCGCGGGTGCTGGCGCAGTACGATGCCGACCTGACGAAGCCGGTGCTGAAGCGGCTCGGCGAGCTTGGCGTCGAGGTGATGACGGGCGCCAAGGCCAAGGGGCTGTCGACCAAGGGCGACGCGCTGCTGGTCGAGACGGCCGACGGCAAGAGCGCCAAGGTCGCCGCCGACAGGATCCTGGTCACCGTCGGCCGCAAGCCGCTCACCTTAGGCTGGGGTCTGGAGCAGATCGACCTCGACATGGCCGGCAAATTCATCCGCATCGACGACCAGTGCCGCACCTCGATGCGCGGCATCTATGCCATTGGCGACGTCACCGGCGAGCCGATGCTGGCGCATCGGGCGATGGCGCAGGGCGAGATGGTGGCCGAGATCGTCGCCGGCCACAAAAGAAGCTGGGACAAGCGCGCTATTCCCGCGATCTGCTTCACCGATCCCGAACTGGTCACCGCCGGGCTCACGCCGGAAGAGGCGAAGGCGCTCGGCGGCGAGATCAAGATCGGCCAGTTCCCGTTTGCCGCCAACGGCCGCGCCATGACTAGGCAGGGCGAGGACGGCTTTATCCGCGTCGTGGCTCGTGCCGACAATCATCTGGTGCTCGGCATCCAAGCAGTCGGGCAGGGCGTGTCGGAACTGGCGGCGGCCTTCGGCCTGGCGCTGGAAATGGGCGCACGGCTGGAGGATATCGCCGGCACCATCCACGCGCATCCGACGCAAGGCGAGGCGTTCCAGGAAGCGGCGCTGAAGGCGCTGGGCCACGCGCTGCATATCTGATGCATGTCGCGCAAAAGTGTGCAGCGGTTTTGCGGCAACGACATGCATGAAAACAATGACCTAAAGCGCGTCGCCTGAATCCGCCTCTGCGCGACGCGCTTTAGGTTGCATATCGGACCATGCTGGTGTCTTTGCGCTGCATGGAGCTGAAGAAATACATTGCGATCCGGTACAATGCGCCGACCGGCTTCAAGCCGAGCCGATGGAACGGCACGGGTCGGGCCAATCTCGATCCTGTCTGGCTGGTCGAGCGGCTGGCGCTGTTCGACAACTATTGCGCGCCGTCACTGGAAAACCAGTCGATGAAAGACTTCACTGTGCTGGTCGCGTTCGATGCCGATACGCATGAGAATTACATGCGCATGGTTTGCGACTGTGTCGCCGGCATCGACGTACGGCCGGTGCTGGTGCGGCCGGGCGAGATTCACAATGCTCGGTTCAATGCGCTCGTCCAAGCCGACACGGACGCCGACTTTGTCTGCGTCGTGCGGCTGGACAGCGACGATGCGCTGGCGCCGGGCTTCATGGAGCGGGTCGACCACTATGCGCGCAGGGAGATCGCCAAGGGCGCGGTCGACGAACAGCCTCTCTACATCGCCTTCCCGCAGGGACAGAATTTCGACGTGGCGACCGGCCGCTACACCCAGCACGACTTTGTCGCGTCGGCATTCGGCGCCCTGGTCGAGAAGAGGTCGCCGGTGATGAAGGGCGTCTACAGCGATCATCATCAAAAGATGTCGGCCCGCTACAACACCGTCGTCGCGACTGCACACGGCGCCCTGTGGTGCATCGTCGTGCATGACAACAACGCCGCCAATAGCCTCAGGGGCAAGCCGATTGATACGCCTTCCTTCTCCGTGGGCCGGCCGGGCTTTTCTCCCAAGCTGCCGGCGGTCCCTGTCGCGAAGGGCGACGCGGCTTCGCCTGTGGGGCGAACCGCAAAGGCTTCGCGCACCTTCGGAAACCTCATGCGGTTTGTCTCAGGTCAGCCGCTGATCCTGCGTAAGTAATGCCAGCGGCGGCGTGGCGCGAATCTGCTCAGCTCGCGAGCCGACTTACCATCTCGTGTTGTGCATAGGCGCGGCCGAAGCGGTTAGCCAGGAAGGCGTCCAGCGCAATGTCTTCCTGGCGCACGAAACCCTTCGCCGGCAGCGAGCCGTCGGCCAGCATGTCGAGCACGGCGCAGATGCCGGAAGCGGTGGTGATCTGGATGGCGCTGCGCACAACCCCGCCGACGCGCTGCGAATAGATCTTGTTGGCGTAGGTTTCCTGCAGCAGGCGGCCGTTGCGACGGCCCGAGACGGTGACGAAGACGATGACCACGTCCTGCAGCGTCGACGGCAAAGCGCTTTCGAAAATGTCCTTCAGCACGTCGCGACGGTGGCGCAGGCCGAGGTCGTTGAGCAGCGCCTTCATGATCGCGGCGTGACCGGGATAGCGGATGGTGCGGTAGTTCAGCGTACGCACCTTGCCCTTCAGCGTCTCGGCCAGCGTGCCCAGACCGCCGGAGGTGTTGAAGGCCTCGTAGGTGACGCCGTCGAGCGAGAATTCCTCGCGCTCTTCCAGCGGCGGCACCTCGATCAGCTCGCCTTCGACGATCGCCTCGCAGGGCTCGCAATATTCGTTGATGACGCCGTCGGTGCTCCAGGTCAGATTGTAGTTCAGCGCGTTGGACGGATATTGCGGCAGCGCGCCGACGCGCATGCGCACGCTTTCCAGCGTGTCGAAACGGCTGGCGAGATCGTTGGCGACGATCGAGATGAAGCCCGGCGCCAGGCCGCATTGCGGGATGAAGGCGTTTTTCGCTCCGCGCGCCAGCTCCTTCACCCGGCGGGTCGAGACGACGTCCTCGGTGAGGTCGAGATAATGCACGCCGGTGGCCGCCGCCGCTTCGGCGATGCGCGTGGTGAGATGGAAAGGCGCGGCGCTCAGCACCGCGAACTTGCCGGCGAGGATCTTTTCCAGCTCGCCGGCGGCGGCGATGTCGAGCTCCTGCGTCGCGACGCCGTCCGGCAGTTCGGCGGCGGCGAGCTGGGCGGCCGAGCGGTCGACGAGGGTGACGCGATAGTCGCCCGTGGCGCTCAGCATCTCGGCAATGGTCGAGCCGATCTTTCCGGCGCCGACGACAACGATGTTCTTCATGATCAATACCCCTGGCATTTCGAGTTACCCGGAATCATCGCAGCTTGCCTGTCGAAAGGAAGCGTGGAACTGTACGAAACGAAGCACCATTCTCAGCAATATGCCGACAGGTCTCGTCGAAATGATCACTGAAGCCGAACAGGCCCTGCTCACGCTCTTGCGTGCCAATGCGCGCGCCTCGACCGCCGAGCTGGCGCGAAAACTCGGCGTGTCGCGCACCACGGTGCAGAGCCGGATCGAGCGGCTGGAGCAGCGCGGCATTATCGCCGGCTATGGCGTCAGGCTGTCGGCCGATTATGAGCAGGGACTGGTCAAGGCGCATGTGCTGCTCACCGTCACCCCGAAGCTCGCCGACAAGGTGGTGCGCAGCCTGGAAGCGATGCCGCCAGTGAGGACAGTGCATTCGGTCAGCGGCAATTTCGACATGATCGTTATTGTGGACGCGCCGTCGATCAGGGATTTGGACGCGCTGCTGGATAGGATCGGGTCGATGGACGGGGTGGAACGGACGTCGTCGTCGATTATCCTGTCGACGCGGGTGGATCGGTGATTAGCCGATCTCCTCCCTTGCGGGGGATATGGCCGGCAGGCCAGAGGGGCCTTTGCGCGTGAAGCGGCGACCTATCCTTCGTCATTCTAGGGCGGAGCAAGGAGCGAAGCGACGCGCGCAGACCCTAGAATCCATGCCGTGACATTGGCCGTAGGATGCAGCGGTGCAGAATGGTCACCTGTAACAAGGCCAGCTAACATCAATCGATGACCGGCTACGTCTACATGACCGCAAGCCGGAAGGGCGGCACGATCTATATCGGCGTCACCAACGACCTTGCTCGACGGATGCCAGAGCACAAGACCGGCCAAGGCTCCAGCTTCACCAGCCGCTACGGGGTGCAGCGTTTGGTCTGGTACGAGGAATATTTCGACATCGCTGATGCTATCCAGCGTGAGACGTCATTGAAGCGTTGGCCGCGCCGATGGAAAGTTGAATTGATCGAGAAGACCAATCCGGAATGGTTCGAGCTCTTTCGCGGAATTGGCTGGTGATCGTTCTGCACCGCTGCGACGCTCATGCGTCACGGCATGGATTCTAGGGTCTGCGCGCGTCGCTTCGCTCCTTGCTCCGCCCTAGAATGACGAAGGAAAGGCTAGCGGGACAGCACCCCCTCTGCCCTTGCCAGGCATCTCCCCCGTAAGGGGGGAGATTGGCCGTCGCGGCGGGTTTCGCCAATCTCCGGCGTCGCCCCCTAGGCCCTCCTCCTCTCCGGCCCCTCATCCAGCCACGCCACATCTTCCGGCGTCAGCTTGATATCCAGCGCCTTCAGGCTGTCCTCCAGCTCGTCCAGCGTGCGCGGGCCGATCAGCGGAACCGAGGGGAAGGGCTGCGCCAGCACAAAGGCCAGCGCGACATGGATCGGGCTCTTGCCAAGCCGTCTCGCCAGCTCGATGGCGCGGTCGCGGCGGCCGAAGTTTTTCTCCGAGTACCAGACCCGCACCAGCTCCTCATTGTCTTGCTTGTCGCGGCCGGCGCGGTCGGTGAAGAAGCCGCGGCCCTGGCTCGACCAGGCGAAGTTGGGCATTTGCCGCTTCGTCAGCCAGGCTTTCCAGGCGTCGGTCGAAGAGGTGATGCAGCCGGCCCAGATCGGCTCCAGCATCTCGGCCAGGGAGAAATTGTTGGAGAGCGCGCCGGGCTTCTGCTTGCCGTTCTTCTCGGCATAGGCAATCGCGGCATCCATGCGCTCCATCGTCCAGTTCGAGCCGCCGAACAGGCCGCGGATGCGGCCAGCTTTGGCCTCTGCGTCCATGGCGTCGACGAACTCGCCGACCGGCACGTCCGGATTGTCGCGGTGCATGAAATAGATGTCGACATGGTCGGTCTGCAGCCGGTCGAGCGATTGCGCCAATTGCTTGCCGATGACGTCGGGATAGCAGAGCGGCGAATGCGCGCCCTTGGCGATGATGACCGATTTTTCGCGCACGCCGCGATTTCTCAGCCACTGGCCGAGCAGCGCCTCGGTATAGCCGGCGCCATAGACGAAGCCGGTGTCGAACAGATTGCCGCCGGCTTCGAAAAAGGCGTCGAGCAGAATCGAACCTGAGGAGAAGGTGCGGAAATCCTCGAAGCCGAGCGCCAGAAGTGACACAGGTTTCGGCAGGCCGGGAATGTCGCGCTTGGCGATCGACTTGCCATCTGTCCGAAGCGGCCGGCCAGAGATCGTGGCCACACGCTTAGCCGGCTTCTCGATGCCGTATTCGAGCCCGACGGCATGGCGCCATCTGTCGAGCACGCGCAGCGTGCCCAGGCTGTCGGCCCAGGACATACCCGGCCAGGCGAATTCCTGGCGGCCGGCAAGGATCGCCTCGCCGGCGGCGTCGACCTCGAAGGAATAGACATGGCGGGTCTCGTTGACGCTGACCGTCTCGCGTGTGCCGCCGGACCGGATTACGTCGATCCGACCCGGCCCGACATCGCGGTTGCCACCGGCGAACCAGAAATCGGGCACATCGATGTTGCCCTTGGTGCCAAGGATGCGCAGCACATTGTCCTGGTTGAGAGAGATGCTGCAGGAGACTTCGGCGACGATGCCGCCGGGGAAGTGCAGCAGCGCCGAAGCCCATTCGTCGACGCCGGACTGGCCGAGATGCGCCGCGCCGACAACCTTGTCCGGCTCGACGAAGGGCTGGCCGGTCGCGGCGCCGGCGATCAGCCGCGCCATCGACACCGGATAACCGCCGACATCCAGAATGCCGCCGCCGGCGAGATCGTTGGCGTAGAGCCGGTGCTCCGGCATGAAGCCCGGCATGGCGAAGCCGAAGCTAGACTTGATCATGCGGATTTCACCGATGGCCCCCGACCTTATCAGCTCGACCAGTTGCCTCGTCTGCGGATGCAGCCGGTACATGAAGGCCTCGCCCAGAAAAGTGCCGGCCTTGCGCGCCGCATGCATCATGGCGTCGGCCTCGAAGGCGGTCAGCGCCAGCGGCTTTTCGCACAGCACATGCTTGCCGGCTTCGGCGGCCTTGATCGCCCATTCGGCATGGCCGGGATGCGGGATCGAAATGTAGACCGCGTCCACGTCTTTGTCGGCGAGCAGCGCTTCATAGCCGTCAAGGATGCGCGCCCCGGGAAACGTCTCGGCAAGCCCGGCTTTGCCTGGATTGCGAGCGCCCAAAGCGACCAGTTCGCCGGTGCGCGACTGGGCCACGCCGCCGGCAAAGGATTTTGCGATGCTGCCCGGCCCGAGAATGCCCCAGCGGATTTTTCCAGATGCGGATGTCATATCGAATACTCCATGGATCGCCGCCACGTCTTGGGAAGCGGGCGGACAAGAAACTCAGCGAATCCTCGCGCCCGCCTTGTCGAAGAGCAGCGAACGCTCGGCCTTGATCGAAACGGTGAAATGGTCGTCGCCGGCGCGCTGGCGCGAGGCTTCGCGCTCGATGACCAGCTCCTCGGGTCCGGCGTTGGCATAGACATAGCTCACGGAACCGAGATGCTCGGCGACGTCGGCCTTGACCGGAATGTCGCAATCGCCCTCGCCCGCTTCGCAGAAATGCTCCGGCCGGACCCCGAGTACGACTTCGGCGCCAACCGCCGGCAACTCTTGGCCGAGCGGTTTTCGCAACTTGGCACCGCCATGATTGACGAGTTCGATGATCGCGGCGCTGTTGGATATCTCGGTGACTTTGCCCTTGAGAAAATTCATCTTCGGCGAGCCGATGAAGCCGGCTACGAAACGGTTGGAGGGATCGTCGTAGAGATCGAGCGGCGCGCCGATCTGCTCGACATTGCCGCTCTTCAGCACGACGATACGGTCAGCCAGCGTCATCGCCTCGGTCTGGTCATGCGTCACATAGATCATGGTGACGCCGAGCTCCTTGTGCAGGCGCGAGATCTCGACCCGCATCTGCACGCGCAGCTCGGCATCGAGGTTGGACAGCGGCTCGTCGAAGAGGAAAACCTGCGGCTCACGCACGATGGCGCGGCCGATGGCGACGCGCTGGCGCTGGCCGCCCGACAGTTGCTTCGGCCGCCGCTGCATCAATTCGTCGATGCGCAGGATTTCGGCGGCGCGCTTGACCCGGCGTTCGGTATCGGCCTTCGGATTGCCGTTCATCCTGAGGCCGAAGCTCAGATTCTGTTCCACCGTCATATGCGGGTAGAGCGCGTAGGACTGGAACACCATGGCGACGCCGCGGTCGGCCGGCTCGACATCGTTCACCACCTTGCCGCCGATGGCGATCTCGCCGCCACTGATATCCTCCAACCCGGCGACCATGCGGAGCAAAGTGGATTTGCCACAGCCGGACGGGCCGACGAAGACGACGAACTCGCCATCGGCGATATCGATGTTGGCGCCGTGGACGACCTCGAAGCCGCCGAAGCGTTTTACAACATTGGTGAGGGTGACGGCGGCCATTGCGCTCCTATCCTACTTGACCGCGCCGGCGGCGATGCCGGCGATGAAATGGCGCTGCAACAGCACGAAGACGACGAGCATGGGCACCGTCAGCATGACCGCACCTGCCATGATGCCGCCCCAGGACACTTTGGTCAGGCCGACCAGCGTGCCCAGCGCCACCGGTGCGGTCATCGCGCCGGGCTGGCTGTTGATCAGAAGCGGCCAGAGATAATTGTTCCACGACGCGAGGAAGAGGATGATGGCAAGCGCGGCCAGCATCGGCCTGGCCAGGGGCAGCGCGACGAAGAGGAAGATGCGCCATTCCTTGACGCCCTCGACGCGTGCGGCGTCGAACAATTCGGCCGGCATCATCGAGAAGGCCTGGCGCATGAACAGCACGCCCAGCGAATTGAACAGCGGCGGCACGATCAGCGCGATCCAGGTGTTGGCCAAGGCGAAGTCGCGCGCCACCATGATGAATTGCGGGATCAGCACGACCGCATAGGGCAAGGTGATGGTGCCGAATATGATCGCCACCACGCCGCCCTTGCCGATGAACTCGTAGCGGGCCAGCGCCCAGCCGGCCATCGAGGTGAGCAGCACCGAGAGGAAGGTGTAGGTCACCGCCACCCCGACCGAAATGCCGATGGCGCCGATGAAATTGGTGTCGCGCTGCAAATTGTTGACGTTCTCGAGGAAGTAGTCGTGCGGCAGCATCTCGATGGCGGGGCTGAAGATGCCGTTGTCGGGCATGGTGGAAAAAACCACCATCATCCACAGCGGGAACAGCCAGATCAGCGCCAGCGGCGTGAGGAAGAGATGCAGCGCAATGCTGCGTCCGAGCCGTGCCTGCGAGCGCGAGGTCATTTCGGCTCCCCCCTCATTTCGGATCCCTCGTCAGCCAGAGCTGCACCAAGGTGATGGCGATGGCCAGGCCCGCCATGGTGTAGGCGACGGCCGAGGCGTAGCCGAAATTGAGCGAGCGGAAGCCCTGGCGATAGAGCAGCAGCCCAAGCGTCTCGGTGCCGCCGCCCGGACCGCCGCGCTCGGTGATCAGGAACGGCTCGGTGAAGAGCTGCATGGTGCCGATGATCGACAGCACGGCGCAAAAGACGATGACGGGCTTCAAGAGCGGCAAGGTGATGTAGAAGAACTGCTTGAGCTTGCTGACGCGGTCGAGCGTCGCCGCTTCATAGACGTCGTCGGGGATCGATTGCAGGCCGGCAAGCAGGATGATGGCGTTGTAGCCGGCCCAGCGCCAGGTGACCGCGATCATGATCACCGCCATGGCCGGCGTGACGTTGGAGAACCAGTCGATCTTGGACAGGCCGACGCTATCGAGCAGCTTGTTGACGATGCCGAAATCGAGGCTGAACATCAGGCGGAACACCGCCGAATAGGCGACCTCGCCGACGACGACCGGGGCGAAGAAGGCAAAGCGATACAGGCCGCGGGCTTTTAACAGCGGCGAGTTCAGCAGCACCGCCATGACGATCGCCAGCGATATCATCACCGGAACCTGGATGACCAGGATCAGCAGCGTGTTCTTCAGCGCGTTGTAGAAGGCGGGGTCGCCGATCAGGCGGCCCCAGTTGAAGGTCGGCGCGAAGCGCCACGGCACGGTGCGGGTCGCCTGGAAGGAGATGATGAAGGACGAGATGATCGGCCAGATCCAGAAGATGGCGAAGATCAACAGATAAGGCGTGAGGAAGCGATACGCGGTGGCGTTCCGGTAGCGCATCGTCCTCCTCCTTTCCGATTGTTGGGTGCGCCTTCTCATGGGCGCGGTGTTGATCAGACTTTGAGTTTGCTGGAGCGGCGCCAATTGTCGATGTCGGCGCCGCCCTGTCTTAACCTTCTCCCCTTGTGGGAGAAGGTGGCCGCGAAGCGGCCGGATGAGGGGTGCTCCAGGGAAAGCCAGCGTCTCACTCCGCTGGAACACCCCTCATCCGTCTCGGCGCTGTCGCGCCGATCCACCTTCTCCCACAAGGGGAGAAGGGGAAACCGCGCTTACTTCACCGGCAGGCCGGTGGCGGCGGCGATCTGGTTGGCGGCGTCGTCGAGCGCGGCCTTGGCGTCCGGATAGCCGTTGGCCAGATATTTGGTCTGGACGGCACGCACGATGATCTCGGCGTCGCTCTGGAACTGCGTGCCGCGGCTCGGATCGACCTTGGGCAGAGTGGCGAGGATATCCTTCCACACCGCCTGGCCGCCCCAGTATTCCAGGCCTTGCGAGACGTAAGGATCGTCGAGCGCCGAGATCAGGGAGGGCACCAGGCCGAAATCCTTCAGCATGGTGATCTGTCCCTCATTGGTCTCCAGCGTGTATTTCAGATAGGCGTAGGCCGCCTCCTTGTTCTTCGAGGCCGAGGTGATGGCGAGCGAAGAGCCGCCGAGATTGGCGGCGCGCGGGCCGTCGGCGGTCAGGCTCGGCATCAGATAGACGCCCCACTTGCCGCTTTCCTTGGGCGATTCGGTGCGGATCGTGCCTTCGTACCAGCCGCCATAGACCTGGGTCGCGACGGTGCCGGCGGTGTTGTTGGTGATCTTGGTCGACCAGTCGGCCGAAGACACGATGCCGGCGTCCTTCATCTCCTTGACCTTGGCCAGGCTGTCGACGCATTTCGGCTGGTTGACCGTGATCGACTTGCCGTCATCGGCGAAATAGGCGCAGCCCTGCTCGTTGGAGATCATGCGGAAGAATTCGGTGTCGCCGTTGAAATCGGCATTGGTCATAGACACGCCGGGATTGGCGGCCTGGATCTTCTTGCCGGCGGCGATGAAATCGTCCCAGGTCTTGATTGAGGACGGGTCGACGCCGGCCTTCTCGTAGAAATCGCGGCGGTAGAAGGCCGCGACCGGACCGGAATCCCATGGCATGGCGTAGGCCTTGTCGCCGACCTCGAGCTCGGTGCGCTTGAAATCGGGGAATTTCTTCTGGTCATCCGCCGTATAGCCCAGCGTGTGCAAGTCGACGAAGCAGTCGGGGAACTGGCTCCAGTAGTTCTCCGCCTCGCCATTCTCGATCGAGACGATATCGGGCAGGCCGACGCCGCCGGCGGCGCAGCCGGCGATCGATTTGTCGTAGGTCGGCTGGTTGCCGAGGTCTTGAACCGTGACCTTGATATCGGGATATTTCTTGTTGAAACCGGCGACCGTCGCCTTCAGCGACGAGGCGGCGATGTTCCAGCTCCAGATGGTGATTTCGCCGGATTGCGCGAGCGCCGGGCCGGAGCCCAGGGCAAGCATAAGCGCGGCGCAGGCCAGTGTCTTGCGCATTGAAACTCCTCCCATTTCATTTGCTCTCTGACAGTGAGCGTGCCTAAATTAGGCAAGGCGGAAGGCTTGTCCCGGACAAAGGGAAAAGAAAATTGGCGGAAAGTAAGATGCCGGATCGGCCGTTTTACCAGCCTGGCGCCAGCAGCGTGGAAGGCATGCCGCTGATGCTGCAGATGTTCCACACGCAGCCGCTGGTGATGCTCAAGCCGCATTGGCACGCGCAGGTCGAGGTCAATTTCATCGTTCGCGGCAGCGTGCATTACCTGATGAACGATCACGAGATCGCGCTGACGGCCGGCGAGATGTGCCTGTTCTGGGGCGGCCTGCCGCATCAGATGGACGATCTTTCCGACGACGCCGTCTATGCCGGCGCGCATCTGCCGCTGGTGCATTTCTTCCGGCTGCATCTGCCGGCGGATGTCCGCCACCGGCTGATGACGGGCGCGACGCTGGTGACGTCGGCGACCGACCAGTCCGACGACCACAATTTCCAGCGCTGGAACAGCTACGCGCGATCGGGCGACGCGGTGAAGGCCGAGCATGCGGTGAACGAATTGCTGCTCAGGCTGGAGCGGGTGCGCTTCGAGCCCTACGATCTGGTCTCCGGCGCATCTACCGGCCAGGTGGCCGGCGGCCCGTTCGACCAGCAGTCGTCGCGCAATGTCGGGCGCATGTGCGATTTCATCGCCGAGAATTTCCTCTACGAGATCGACTGCGTCGACATAGCGGCGGCGGCGGAGATCCACCCGAAATACGCCATGAGCATCTTCAAGAAGTCGACCGGCATGACGCTCAACGAGTATGTCAATCTCCTGCGGCTGAGCTACGCGCAGGCGCTTTTGATGCATGAGGACGCCAATGTGCTGCGCGTCGCCATGGATTCAGGCTTCGGCTCGCTCAGCGCCTTCAACAAATCCTTCCGCAAGCTCGCCGGCATGTCGCCCAAGGACTTTCGCCGGGCGGGCATTCGCTAGCACCTTAAGGGGAAGGCGGCTTCACCGCCGGAAAGCTGACGATCACGTCGAGGCCGGGATTGCGGTCTTCCAGCGAAATCGTGGCGCCGTGCAGGTCGGCGACCGCCTTGACGAGGCTGAGGCCCAAGCCGCTGCCCGGCGTCGTGCGGCTGGAATCCAGCCGGTAGAGCCGGCGAAAGACCTTTTCGCGCTCCTCGGCCGGAATGCCAGGCCCATTGTCGCGGACATGCACCACTACACGATCGACTTGCCCGGTGGCCGCGAGTTCGATCGTGGTGCCGGGTGGGCAGTGCCTCAGCGCATTCTCGACCAGATTGGCGAGCATTTGCATAAGCAAGTCACGGTCACCGTGGATATACCATTTCGTACCCGGAATGAGCTTTGTCGAAAGTGACTTCCCGTCATCCTCGGCGACGTCGGCATAGACCTCGCCAATGGTCTCGACGACATGGCCGACATCGACATCGACGAAACGCGCCTTGCGCGCGCCAGCCTCGATCTGGGCGATGCGCAGCAGCGCGTCGAAGGTTTCGTTGATCTGCAGGCTTTCGGCGCGGGCGTCGGTCAATTCGCCCGAAACGTCCTTGCCGGCGGCAGTCTTGTCGGCGGCGGATTCCAGGATCATCTGCAGGCGGTTGAGCGGCGTCTTCAGATCATGGGCGATGTTGGCGCTGACCTCGCGCATGCCGTCGACCAGCGCCGACAGGCGCTCCAGGGCGGCGTTGACCTGGCCGGAGACCGCATCGATGTCGTCGCCATTGCCGATCAGCGGGATGCGGGCGCCGAGCCGTCCGTGGGAGACCTCGACCATTGTGTCGGCGATCGCGTCGAGACGCCGTTGGACCCGCGAGGCAAGCACCGCGCCGCCGGCGATCGCCAGGCCGGTGATGAACAGCGTCGCCCAGCCGAAGCTCATCAGGATGATGGTCTCGAGCTCCTCGGTTTCCGAGAGCGAGAAGGCGACCGTCAAATTGTTGTCGCCGACCCTGCCCGAGTAGGCGCGATATTCCGTGCCGGGCGGCACACCAGGCAAGGCAGCGGTGAACATCGAGAACCCGTCCGGCAGGTCCGTGGCGGCGAAATCCCCGGCCAGGCGGTTGCCGCTATGGTCGGTGAGGGAAAAGATCTGGTCGCTGTCCTGGCTGAACTGGGCATGGTCCCTGACGGTGGCGACAAGATCCTCCTCGTCGCTCTCGGCATAGGTCGCGGCGATCAGGGCGTAGGTTTCCTTGATCGACCGATCGAGCTGCTTGGCGAGTTCGGCGCTCATCAGTTGATAGACGATCGCGCCGGAGAGGATGAAGGCGAGCAGGAACAGGAAGGCGAAGGTCAGCGCCAGCCTGAACGGCGTGCTGCGCAGCAGGCTGGCGCGCGGTCCGTTCATGCGGCCTCAGCTCGGTGCATGCAGGCTGTAGCCGGTGTTGCGGATCGTGTGGATGAGCGGCACGTCGAAAGGCTTGTCAACCTTGGTGCGCAGCCGGCTGATATGCGTCTCGACCACGCTGGTCTTGGGGTCGAAATGAAAGTCCCAGACGCGCTCGAGAAGCATGGTTCGGGTGATGACGCGGCCCTCGCCGCGCATCAGCACTTCGAGCAGGCTGAACTCGCGCGGCTGCAGGTCGATCGCTTGGCCCTGCCTGGTAACACGCCGCTGGATCAGGTCCATCTCGAGATCTGCGACGCGCAGGCTGGTCTTCTGCTCGGGCGCCGTCGGCCGCCGTCCCAGCGCATGGATGCGGGCAAGCAATTCCGAAAAGGCGAAGGGTTTCACCAGATAGTCGTCGCCGCCCGCTTCCAGCCCCTCGACGCGGTCGTCGACGCCGCCGATGGAGGTCAAGAAGATCACCGGCGTGCGGACTCCGGCGGCGCGCACCGCCTTGATCATCGACAGGCCGTCGAGGCTGGGCACCATGCGATCGGCAATGATCACGTCATAGGCGGTGCGGGTCGCGGCAAAGAGACCGTCATGGCCGTCGCGCAACTGGTCGCAGACATGGCCGGCCTCGGTCAGTCCCCTGACGATATAGTCGGCGGTTCTCGCATCGTCCTCAACAAGCAGAAGTCGCATTGCCCAGTGCGGTCCCACCCTTTGCTGCCTCAATCCCGCCGGCATGGTAGCGCCGGGTGCGGCTTTTTCTTGGCCGGCCGCCGGCCATACCATCGCTGACAGGGAACGCCCATCCTTACCGAAAACGCCTCAATCGAGAAGGGCATGATCATCTTCATCAATGATGTCCTTCAGCGTCATATAGAGAACGATGGCCACGATGCAGCCGAGGAAGGCCAGGCTGGTGAAGGTGGTGCCGAAGCCCATGCCGCCATATTCGACCGGCTGCGAAAGCAGGTCGCCGAAGGAGGCGCCGAGCGGCCTCGTCAGGATATAGGCGAGCCAGAAGGCAAGGATGCCGTTCAGGCCGAGGAAGAAGTAGGCGAGGGCGATCGCCGCGATCACGCCGCCGAAGATGAGGCCGGTGGTGAGGTAACCCATGTCGAAGCGTTCGGCGACGAGATCGCCGGCGGCCGTGCCGAGCGAGAAGGTGAACAAGATAGCCAGCCAGTAGAAGATCTCGCGCCTGATGGTGAAGATGGTGTGGATCGACAAGGTTTTTTCGCTCGCATACCAGGCCACGAAGGTCAGCGCGAGGACGATGGAGAAGACGATCGTCGTCGTTTCCAGCCGCACGCCGAAATTGTCGACGAGGTTGTCGGTGACCAAAGTGCCGACGATGCTGATCAGCACGACCGCCAGCCAGTAGGCCCAGGGCACATAACGCTTCTGGGCGAATTGCAGGACAAGGGCGGCGACAAGGACGCCGGTCATGATGAGCGAGGTGGTGGTGAGGCCGAGGCCGAGATTGACGGCCAGATAGTCGGCCGCCGTCTCACCCATGGTCACCGCCATGACCTTGATCAGCCAGAAATCGACGGTGACTTCCGGAACCCGGTTCAGTTCGGACTCGTGTTCGTTGATGATTGCGGTCATGGCAATGTCCAACTCCGGTCTCTGGCGATTACTTGCCGATGATCTTCATGGCCTGGGCGAAGAAGTCGTCGGCGCGCTTGTCGTCATCGGCATTGCAGCGCTCGATGCCCTTGGTCTCCAGCTCGGAAACCTTGTTCTTGTCGGCATCGTTCAGCGTCGCCTTGGCCTCGGCGGCGCGCAGGTCCTTCAGCGCGGTCTCGCAAGGCGTCGGGGCGGCAATGGCCACAGCAAGCGGAGTGACGATCGCGACAGCGGCAAAAGCGAAGGCAAAGGCAAATTTGTTCATGACTTTATCCTGATGTTTGGGCCGGTGTTCGGCTCCTGTTCGGGTCGCCTCAAAATTCCGTGAGGCGATCGTGAAGTTAGGCAGGCAAATTCACCGCAGCCTGTCCGCGCGCTTACAATTTCGTAAGGTCGGTCAAAAACGTTCGCCTGGCCTCGTCATCGCGCGGTGGAAGAGCTAGAGAAAGCTCGGCGTCCCCTGTCGGCACCGGAGCGTGAGAAAAGAATGGCTTACACGTCCCTGAAAGCGGCACCGAAGGCGTTCGACCAGGACAAGCGTCTGATCGTCGTGCAGGCGGCCGCCGTGTTTGCCGTCATCCTGCTTCTGTTCAGCAGGCCGGCCCTGGCCGAAGGCTCGAACGGGCATGAAATCGTGGAGACGATCGGGTTTGCGATGGTGCTGATCTGCTTCCTTGGCCGGCTGTGGAGCATCCTTTTCGTCGGCGGCAGGAAGAATGACGAGCTGATCGTGTCCGGCCCCTTCTCGATGACCCGGAACCCGCTCTACTTCTTTTCGACCGTCGGCGCTGTCGGCATCGGGCTGATGTTCGGCTCGGCGCTGGCCGCAGCGATGCTGGGCCTGGCAAGCTACGCGGTCTTCCGCTTCACCGCGGGCAAGGAGGCGGAGTACCTCGCCGGCAAGTTCGGCGCCGTCTACACGGCCTATGCCGACCGCACGCCGCGCTTCTGGCCGAACCCGCTGCTTTACCGCGACGAGGACCAGTGGCTCTTTTCGACGCGCGCGCTGAAGAGCACGTTTTGCGACGGCCTCTATTTCCTGGCGCTGTTTCCGGTCATCGAGACGGTCGAGTATTTCCGCGCGAGTGGTGCCCTGCCGACGCTTTTCACCGTTTACTGATCAGCGCGCCTTGTCGCGCGCCCCACGCCGCACGCTATCGAGGAGAATTGCCAGGCAGCCGGCGAGCAGCAGCAAGCCGCCGATCAGCGGCGGCAGTGCGAGGAGCTTCACCGCCGCGGCGACCAGCGCGATCAGGATCAAAGCCAGCAGCGCCAAGCTGCCGTCATCGACAAACATGCCGCCGAGCTCTTTGATAATGATGCGGACTATGGTCATCGAGCGGCTCCCTCGGCCGGATAGGCGCCGCGCAGCCAGCGCACGATGGCGAAGGACGCCAGCGCCACGATCGCGAATATGCCAAGCAAGGCCAGGTCCTCGCCCGGCCATTCGGCGCCAAGGCCCTCGCCGGTCCAGAAAATGCCGAAGCTGGTCAGCATCAGCCCGACAACGAATTTGAGGGCGTTTTCCGGGACGCGCGTCAGCGGCCGGTGCACGGCGAGCCCGATCAGCATCACCAGCACGAAGGCCGCCAGCGCGCCGAGGCTTGCATAAAGCGTCTGCCCATGCGCGGCGCCGACGGCAATGACGATGAACACCACTTCGACACCTTCGAGCAGCACCGCCTTGAACGAGGCCACGCCGGCCAGATAGTCGGCGCGGCGGTCGTCGGCCTGCCGCTGCAAGGTGGCTGTTTCCTCGGAAAAGGCATGCGCTTCGTCATGTAGCGCAATGACGCCGACGCTGCGCAGGATGGCTTTCCTCAGCCAGCGCATGCCGAACAGGATCAAGAGCACGCCGACGACGAATTGCAGCACGGTGATTGGCACAAGCGCCAGCAGCGGCCCGAAAACGAGCACCAGCGCTGCCAACACGGCGAGCGCCAGGGCCGCCCCCGTCAGCGCCGGGCGCCAGCCGCGCGTGACGCCGACAGCCAGCACGATGGTGAAGGCCTCGACCACTTCGACGAAGGACGCCAGGAACGACGCCGTCACGGTGGACAGAATGGGTGACAGATCGTTCATTCGGGCTTCCGTTGAATCGGCGGGCTCACCTGGCTATCTGCTTCTATGCAATTCCAAAGCAGAAGCCCTTATAGCTTTTCCTGATATTGCTGGAGCAACACAAGAGTTTGAGCGGCTCAGCTCAACCGGAATGGAGCCATGAAGAAAATCGGATTCCTGTCGTTTGGGCATTGGTCACCCTCGCCGCAATCGGGCACGCGCTCGGGCGCCGATGCGCTCTTGCAATCGATCGACTTGGCGGTCGCGGCCGAGGAGCTCGGCGCAGACGGCGCCTATTACCGCGTCCACCATTTCGCCCGGCAGCTCGCCTCGCCCTTCCCGCTGCTGGCCGCGGCCGGCGCGAAAACCAAACGTATCGAGCTCGGCACCGCCGTCATCGACATGCGCTACGAGAACCCGCTCTACATGGCCGAGGATGCGGGCGCCGCCGACCTCATCGCCGGCGGGCGTCTGCAGCTCGGCATCAGCCGCGGCTCGCCCGAGCAGGTGATCGATGGCTGGCGCTATTTCGGCTACGTGCCGGAAGAGGGCAAGAGCGACGCCGACATGGCGCGCCGTCATTCGGAGATCTTCCTCGACCTGCTGCGCGGCGAAGGCTTTGCCCAGCCCAACCCCAGGCCGATGTTCCCCAATCCGCCCGGATTGCTCAGGCTCGAGCCGTTCTCGGCAGGCTTGCGCGAGCGCATCTGGTGGGGCGCGGCCACCGACGCCACCGCCGTCTGGGCGGCCAAGCTCGGCATGAATTTGCAGAGCTCGACGCTGAAATTCGACGAGAGCGGCGAACCGCTGCATGTCCAGCAGGCCAAGCAGATCAGGGCCTATCGCGCCGCCTGGAACGAGGCCGGCCACACGCGGGAGCCGCGCGTCTCGGTCAGCCGAAGCATCTTTGCGCTGGTCAACGACATGGACCGCGCCTATTTCGGCGGCAGCGAGGGCGAGGACCATTTTGGTTACATCGAGCCGGAGAAACGCGCCGTATTCGGCCGCACCTATGCCGACGAGCCGGACAAGCTGGTCGAGCAGCTCAAGCAGGACGAGGCGATCGCCGAGGCCGACACGCTGCTGCTCACCGTGCCCAATCAGCTCGGCGTCGACTACAACGCCCATGTCATCGAGGCGATCCTGAAGCATGTCGCGCCGGCCATGGGGTGGCGGTGAGGGTGGGTGGCGAGCCACCTCTCAGCGATGGTAATTGGGCCAGAGGGGATGCACAGAGATTTTGACCGGCTGGCCATGCGTGCGTTGGCAGGCGGCATGCCCTGGAGATTGGCCGAAACGCCCATCGCAATCGTCATCCACGGGCGGAGCAAGGAGCGAAGCGACGCGCGCAGACCCGAGGATCCATGCCGTGACTTGGAAGCGCTGCGGCGGTCCAGAATTCTGCACCGTTGCATATTTCGGCCCAGGTAACGGAATGGATTCTAGGGTCTGCGCGCGTCGCTTCGCTCCTTGCTCCGCCCTAGAATGACGAGATTTGGGAGTGGCGCTGCCGCCCTCGATAGCCCGTATCTGATATTGACACCCGGCAAATCTGCACATTATCTTGGCGCGTAATCGGTTACGTAACCGATTACGGCTCAATCAAGTGGAGGAGACTAATGAGCAAGATTTCGAACACGCATGGGCTTGGCCCGTTCTCGCGCCGCCAGTTCCTGAAGACCAGCGCTCTGGCCGCCGGCGCGCTTGCACTGCCGCTCGGCCCGGTTCTGGCCGCCGACAAGCCGAGGGTCGGCCTGGTTATGAAGTCGCTGGCCAACGAGTTCTTCAAGCAGATGCAGGCCGGCGCGGAGGATTACGCGGCCAAGAACAAGGACAAGTTCGATTTCGCCGCCGTCGGCATGAAGGACGAGCGCGATTTCGCCGCGCAGGTCGACGCGATCGAGAACTTCATCACCCAGAACTACAACATCATCGTCGTGGCGCCGGCCGATTCCAAGGCGATGGTGACGCCGATTGCCAAGGCGCTGAAGGCCGGCATCAAGGTCATCAACATCGACGTCTCGCTCGACGAGGAGGCCAAGAAGAAGGCCGGCATCGACCTCGCTTTCTTCGGCCCGGACAACCGTGCGGGCGCCAAGCTTGCCGGCGACGCGCTGGGCAAGGCGCTCGGCAAGGGCGGCAAGGTCGTCATCCTCGAAGGTAATCCGGAGGCCGACAACGCCAAGGAGCGCAAGCTCGGCTTCGACGACTCGGTCAAGGAAAACGGCCTCGACCTGCTCGATTCCAAGACCGCGCATTGGGAGACCGAGGAAGCCAACACGCTGATGACCAACTTCCTCACCCAGCATCCCGACATCCAGGGTGTGATGGCGGCCAATGATTCGATGGCGCTCGGCGTCGTCAAGGCGATCGACGCGGCCGGCAAGTCCGGCCAGATCAAGGTCGTCGGCTTCGACAACATCCCGGCCGTCGGCCCGCTGCTCAAGGAAGGCAAGATGCTCGCCACCGTCGAGCAGTATGGCGCGCAGATGGCGGCGATGGGCATCGACTACGGCCTGCGCGAGCTCGCCGGCGAAAAATTCTCGGGCTGGGTCAAGACCGACATCAAGCTGATCACCGCCTGAGGCGAGCAAGCGCCGGGACTCCCTCCGGCATCGTGCTTGTCTCACCATCGCCGTCGGCACAGTGCCGGCGGCGGTGACGATGCGCAGCTACCGCCGCGAATATGCGCGGTCTAGGATTCCTCTGCCTATGGATGCGATTCTCTCCCTCGAAGGGGTCGGAAAGATCTTTCCCGGCGCCGTCGCGCTCAGCGACGTGTCGCTGTCGATCGCGTGTGGCGAGACCCACATCATCCTCGGCGAAAACGGCGCCGGAAAATCGACGCTGATCAAGCTGCTCGCTGGCATCTACCAGCCGGACTCGGGCACGATCGCCTTCAACGGTGAGCCCTACCAGCCGAAGACGCCGCATGACGCGCAGCTTTCGGGCATCCGCATCGTGCATCAGGAACTGAACCTCCTGCCCTATCTCAGCATCGCCGAGAACCTGATGCTGGAAAGCCTGCCGCGCCGCGCCTTCGGTATCGTCGATCGCAAGGCGCTGAACAGCCGCGCCGTGGCGCTGCTCAAGGAAGTCGGGCTCGACATCGACCCGCGTACCCGGGTCGAGGCGCTGGGCGTCGCGCAGATGCAGCTGGTCGAGATCGCCAAGGCGCTGAGCTACGACTCGAAGCTGCTGGTGCTCGACGAGCCGACGGCGACGCTGACGCCGCCGGAGATCGAGCGGCTGTTTGCCATTATCAAGCGGCTGAAGTCCCGGGGTGTCACCATCATCTACATCTCGCACCGGCTGCATGAGGTGTTCGAGATCGGCAACCGGGTGACGGTGCTGCGCAATGGCCGGCTGGTCGCCACCCGCGAGCTGCAGGGGCTCACCGTGCCCGACCTGGTGCGCATGATGATCGGGCGCGACATCGCCGACGAATATGGTTTCGACGCCTCGATCGTGCCGGGCACGGTGGCGCTCAGCGTCGCCAATCTGAAGCGCGACGCTTCCACCCCGGACATCTCCTTCGCCGTTCGCCATGGCGAGATCCTCGGCGTCGCAGGGCTGGTCGGCAGCGGCCGCACCGAGGCGATGCGGGCGCTGTTCGGCGCTGATCCGAAGCTCGACGGGCTCGTCGAGATCGACGGCAAGCCGGTGGCGATCGCCGCGCCCAAGGACGCGGTGCGGCATGGCCTCAGCCTGCTCACCGAGGACCGCAAGGGGCAAGGGTTGCTGCTCGACATGCCGGTCGACAAGAACATCACCATCACCGATCTGGACAAGGTTTCGCGCAACGGGCTGCTCAACCGCCGGGCCGAAGTCGCGGCCGCCAACGACCTCGTCGGGCAGCTGCGGGTCAAGGCAAGCTCGATCGAGCAGGCGGTGCGCAACCTCTCCGGCGGCAACCAGCAGAAGGTGGTGCTGGCCAAATGGCTGTTCCGCGGCACCTCGACGTTGATCCTCGACGAGCCGACGCGCGGCGTCGACATCGGCGCGCGGCGCGAGATCTATCAGCTGTTGTGGATGCTGGCGGCGCAGCAGAAAGGCATCATCATGGTGTCGTCGGACCTGCCCGAGCTGATGGGCATGTGCCACCGCATCATCGTCTTCTCGAAAAACAAAATCGTCGGCGAGGTGCCGCGCGCCGAGTTCGACCAGGAGCGCATCCTGTCGCTCGCCTATCAGGAGTATGTGCGACCATGAGCGAGACGTCCGAGACAGTCGTGGCGGCGCCCGTTTCACCGGCCAAGGCGAAATTCCTGCGCTTCCTGGTGCGCGACGCCGGCGTGCTGCTCGCGCTGGTGCTGATCACGCTGTTTTTCTCGGCGACCGCCCCTTACTTCGCCACATCGGGCAATGCGCTAAAAATCTTCGTGCAGATCGCCATCAACACGGTGCTGGCGGCCGGCATGACCTTCGTCATCCTCACCGGTGGCATCGATCTTTCGGTCGGCTCGGTGCTGGCGCTGTGCACCGTGGTCGGCGCCACCGTGATGATCGACGAGAATCTCTCGCCGGCGGTCGCCATCACGCTGGCGCTGCTCGCTTGCATGGCAACGGGCGCCGTCTGCGGCTTTCTCAACGGCTGGATCTCGACGCGCTGGAAGATTCCCTCCTTCATCGTCACGCTCGGCATGCTCAACATGGCGGCGGGGGCGGCGCGCGTGGTCAGCGACAATTCGACCATCACCGGCCTGCCGCAAAGTTTCGTCGATTTCGGCAATCTCATCATCGGCGGCTTCCTCCCGTCGATCTTCCTGATCGCCGTGCTGGTGATCGCGGCCGGCTGGTTCGTGCTGCGCTTCACCGTCTTCGGCCGCATGATCTTCGCCGTCGGCACCAATGACGAGGCGGTGCGGCTGTCGGGCCACAATCCGGATTTCTACAAGGTCGCCGCCTTCACCATCAGCGGGCTCACCGCCGGCATCGCGGCGATGGTCTATCTGTTGCGCCTCAATATCGGCAGCCCGATCGCCGGCGTCGGCTACGAGCTCAACGCGATCGCCGCCGTCATCATCGGCGGCACCTCCTTGAGCGGCGGCAAGGGCTCGATCATCGGCACGCTGGTCGGCGCCTGTATCCTGCAAGTGCTGTCGACCGGGCTGCAGTTGCTCGGCGTGGGGGACAACTTCAAGCCGATCGTGATCGGCCTTGTCATCGTGCTTGCCGTCATTCTAGACGCATATCGGGAGCGGCTGCTGCGGAAGATTCGGTAGGGGGTTCAGGGGACCAGGGACCATGACGACGATTGCCGATGTTGCGCGTCACGCGGGAGTATCCGTCGCTACCGTCTCGCATGTGATGAACCACACGCGCCATGTCGAGCCGGAAACGGCCGAGCGGGTGCGCGCAGCGATCGCCGCCTTGCGCTACAGTCCGAATTCGGTGGCGCGGAGCCTCAGGCGCGGCGAGACCAAGACCATCGGCCTGCTGCTTCCCGACAATTCCAACCCGTTCTTCGCCAGCGTCGCGCGCCAGATCGAGGACGCCGGCTTCGTGTCGGGCTATACGGTGATCCTGTGCAATTCCGACGGCAGCGCCGAGAAGGAGGAGCGCTATCTCTCGGTGCTGATGGCCAAGCAGATCGACGGGCTGATCTTCGCCGGCTCGTCCGACCATGCGCGTGTGTTCTCGCGTCTCTTACCCAACGTGCCGGCGGTGCTGCTCGACCGCGAGATCCAGTCGGTCAACGTCGATTCGGTGCTGGTCGATCACGACCATGGCGGCTACCTCGCCGGAAAACATCTGGTCGCGCTCGGCCACGAAAAGATCGGCGTCATCGGCGGCCCGCGCGATTCGAGCTCCGGCCCGGCGCGCTTGCGCGGCTTTGTCCGCGCGCTCGAGGAGGCCGGGCTCGAACTGCCGCCGTCGTCGATCGTCGATTCCGACTATCATTTCGCCGGCGGCCGGCTGGCGATGGAACAGCTGATGGCGCAGGCGCCTCAGATCACGGCGCTGTTTGCCTGCAACGACCTGATGGCGATGGGCGCGCTGACGCTGCTGCGCTCGCGCGGACTGCGGGTGCCGGACGACATGTCGATGATCGGCTTCGACGACATCCCCTATGCCGTCACCACCTGGCCGCCGCTGACGACGATCGCGCAGCCGGTGGAAAAGATCGGCACGCGCGCGGTGAGCCTCCTGCTCGAGCGCCTCGGCGATCCGGCCGCCGCGTCACGCCGCGAGGTGCTGGCGCCGGTGCTGGTGGAAAGGGAGAGCTGCGCGGCGCGCGGGTAGTACGGGGCAATCATCGATGCTGGCACCGGCGCTTTCGCCAATCGCCAACGCTGCACTATAGGCGCCGAGATCGCGGCCAGCCCCCTTCTCCCCGTTCACGGGGAGAAGATGCCGGCAGGCAGATGAGGGGCAGCGCCGAGGCTGCAAGATTGCCTTCAAAAGCCATCCGTGGAGGCCGCAATGTGCTCATTTTCGACCGCCGCGCCGCCCCTCATCCGCCCTTCGGGCACCTTCTCCCCGTGAACGCGGAGAAGGAAAGGGCGTCACGCCGCCGGCTGCATCGCGGCCCTGAGCAGCATCCCGAACAGGTCGCGCGGCTCGTCGGGGTCGGCGAGCAGGTCGAGTTCTTCGTAGAGGCCGGTGGCCTGGAGCTGGTCGCGGACATAGCGCAGCGCGGAAAAATCCTCGGTGGCGAAGCCGACGCTGTCGAACAGCGTGATCTGTTTCGCCGACTTGCGGCCTTCAGCCTGGCCGGTCATCACCTGCCATAGCTCGGTCACCGGATGATCGGCGTCGAGCTGCTGGATCTCGCCCTCGATGCGGGTCTGCGGCGGGAATTCGACGAAGATGTCGGAGCGCAACAGGATGTCGCGATGCAGCTCGGTCTTGCCCGGGCAGTCGCCGCCGACGGCGTTGATGTGGACGCCGGAGCCGACCATGTTGTCGGTAAGGATGGTGGCGTACTGCTTGTCGGCGGTCACCGTGGTGATGATGTCGACGCCTTCGACCGCGTCCTGCCCGGTCGAACAGATGGTGACATCAAAGCCCTTGCCGGCCAGGTTGCGGGCGCATTTTTCCGAGGCCGAGCGGTCGATGTCATAGAGCCGCAGCCGGTCGATGCCGAGCAGCGCCTTGAAGGCGATGGCCTGGAACTCCGACTGGGCGCCGTTGCCGATGATGGCCATGGCGCGCGCACCCTTCGGCGCCAGATACTTTGCCGCGACGGCCGAAGTGGCGGCGGTGCGCAGCGCCGTCAGGATGGTCATTTCGGTCAGCAGCATCGGATAGCCGGAGCCGACATCGGCCAGCACGCCGAAGGCGGTGACGGTCTGGCGACCCTCGCGCATGTTCTTCGGGTGGCCGTTGACATATTTGAAGCCGTACATCTTGCCGTCGCTGGTCGGCATCAATTCGATGACGCCGTCATGGCTGTGCGAGGCGATGCGCGGCGTCTTGTCGAACAGTTCCCAGCGGCGGAAATCCTCCTCGATGTAGGAGGCCAGCTCGGTGAGGAAGCGCTCGACGCCGATGGCGAGCACCAGCTTCATCATGCGGTCGACGCTGACGAAGGGAACGATGGCAAGGCGCGAAGGCTGGGTCATGATCAGAGGCTTCCGGAGTGGCTGCGGGTCGGGCGGTCCATGATGCGGCGGCCCATCAGGCTGGCGGTCAGGTCGACCATCAGGGTTGCGGTGCGGCCGCGCTCGTCGAGGAAGGGGTTCAACTCGACCAGGTCGAGGCTGGAGACCAGGCAGCTGTCGGACAGCATCTCCATCACCAGATGCGCTTCGCGAAAAGTGGCTCCGCCGGGCACGGTGGTGCCCACCGCCGGCGCGATCGAAGGATCGAGGAAGTCGACATCGAGGCTGACATGCAGGAGGCCGTTTTCCTTCTCGACGCGGGCGAGGAAGGCGCGCAGCAGCGGCGCGATGCCGTGCTCGTCGATGGCGCGCATGTCGTGCACGGTGACGCCGGCATCGTTCAGCGCGCGGCGCTCGGCCGGGTCGACGCTGCGCAGGCCGATGGCGCAGATGCGGGCCGGATCGACGGCCTGCGGCAGGTCCGGAAAATAGCCCTTGAAGCCCGCCTGGCCGCTGGCATAGGCGAGCGGCACGCCGTGCAGATTGCCGCTGGTGGTGGTGTCGAGCGTGTGGAAATCGGGATGCGCGTCGAGCCACAGCACGAAGAGCGGCCGGCCGCGCTCGGCGGCGCGGCGCGCGACGCCGGAGACCGTGCCGGCGGAAATCGAATGGTCGCCGCCGAGAAAGATCGGCATGGCGTTGTTCGCAGCCGCATAAGCCGTCTCGGCGATCGTCGCCGTCCAGGCCGAAATTTCGGGCAGCGCCTTCAGCGCCAGATTGCCGTGCACGACGGGACGCGCGGCGAGTTTCTCGACCGCGCCCCAGTCCTCGACCTCATGGCCGAGTTCCGCAAGCATCGAGACAAGGCCTGCCGTGCGCAGCGCGCTCGGCCCCATCTCGCATCCCATCCTGCCCGCGCCGTCCTGCACCGGCGCGCCGACGATCCTGCAACGCATAATTCTTCGTCCTCGCGATTGATTGCGCGGATTGGATCATCGGCAGCTGGCGGTTTGAACAGCCAAAATTGGCATTTCGAGAAGACTATTCTATCATATTGGACAGATAATTTGACCGAAATGGACAAGGTATGGACGCTCTCGACGAAAGATTGGTGACGCTGCTGAGGCACGACGCGCGGCGCAGCGTGTCCGACCTCGCCATCGATCTCGGCGTCTCGCGCGCCACGGTCAGGTCGCGCATGGAGCGGCTGGAAAAATCCGGCGAGATCATCGGCTACACGGTGGTGCTGCGCGCCGACGCGGTCGATCAGAGAATACGCGGCGTGATGACGATCGAGATCGAAGGCCATGCCGCCGACCGCGTGGTCAAGGCGCTGGGCGGGTTGGCCGAGGTCTCGACCATCCACACCACCAACGGCCGCTGGGACCTGGTGGTGGAATTGGGTACTGCGACGCTCACCGATTTCGACGCGGTGCTGCGGCGGATCAGGCTGATCCCCGGGATCACGGGCAGCGAGACGAGCTTGCTCTTGGCGACGCCGCGCACGACGCGGGCGCGGCTGGGATAACTGGCCGGATGCGGCGGCGCCGATGTTAGGCCGGGAGGCTCACATCGGCACCGCCTTGCGACGAGCGTTTATGCGTCAGCCGTTCGGATAGTAACCGCCGTCGGCGCCGTCACCCATATATGTTCCCTGCCCAGTGTCGTTCTGGAGCCGCTGGTCCAGCGCGTTGATCTGCCCCAACGCCGAACGGCCTTCGGAAACCCTGATGGTATCGGCCTGCTGCATCAGATCGCGCGCCTGGCCCGCCGTGAGCTTGCCGGCATCCTGCGCTTCGCGAATGCCCTGCTTGACGCCCTGCAACTGGTCGAACACCGCCCTCGTCTCCGGATCGGCCGGCACCGATGCCGTGGTCGTGGTGTCGACCTTGTGACGGTGAACCGCATAGGCGCTGGAAAGCGGTATCGCCGCGAAGATCGCCGCAGCCGCGATAATCCTTGGTGTGAAAGAACGCATGATGACATCTCCCGAGGGTTGAGAAGCGGTAAGACCGCTTTTCCGAAATGGGGCCGTCAGGTCGCGTCGTGTCGCGGTGGAGTCAGTCATTCATCGCCGGCGGTACTCGGTCCCGAAAATGCCATATAGTGGACATGTTGGCGTCGAAACCGGGGTGGAACGCTAACGTTATCCGATGTGATCGCGCGGTGAAGCGCCGTGATCAGTACCAGGGCCACAAATGAAAAAGGCCGGATTGAACCGGCCTTTTTTCATGCTGCTTAATTTCCTGAGGAAACTGGAGCGGGTGAGGCGATTCGAACGCCCGACCCCAACCTTGGCAAGGTTGTGCTCTACCCCTGAGCTACACCCGCTCGCGCGGCCTTGGGCCGCAAGCCGGGCTTATATGACCGAAGCGCGCGGCGATTGCAACAGGGAAATGACGGTGTTTTTGGAGCTAGCTCTCCCACCCATGTTCCCTGTGCGGACGTGGGATTCGTGCTGGCCGATCGCGGCGGCCTTGCCCCGGAAGCATTCTTGGCCGTAAACGGCGTCAGACTGTTCGACCGCGCGAGGACCGATGCCGAAGACCGAAGCCGAGCTCAATCAATTCCTTGCCGATCTCGGCATTGCCGTTTCGACGGTCAGGCACCCGCCGCTCTATACGGTCGCCGATTCGCAGGCGCTGCGCGGCGAGATCGCCGGCGGCCACACCAAGAACCTGTTCCTGAAGGACAAGAAGGACAATTTCTTCCTGGTCACGGTCGGCGAGGAGGCGGAGGTCGATCTGAAGCAGATCCACCATCTGATCGGCGCCGCCGGCCGGGTGTCGTTCGGCAAGCCGGAGATGCTGATGGAGCTGCTCGGCGTCATTCCGGGCGCGGTCACCGTGTTCGGACTGATCAACGACACGGCCGGGCGGGTGAAAGTCTTCCTCGACCAGGAGTTGATGAGCCACGACGTCATCAACGGCCATCCGCTGACCAATGAGGCAACGACCTCGATCGCCGCCGCCGATCTGATCAGATTCGTCGAGGCAACCGGCCACGATCCTGTTATCTTGAAAGTATCGGCTTGATCGCCACATGTGGGCGAAAGCGAAATCCGACAATGACGCGCCCGACGCCGGCGGCGCGACCGAAAGGGCGACGACATGAGTGACAACAATCCCTATGGCGGCTCGTTCGGCAGCGGCGGCCAATATGCCCAGACGGTGCAGTATGGCGGCGGCGACCGCCCCAAGGTCTCGCTCGGCGAGGCGCCGGCGGCGGCCGATCTGATCAAGGACACCACGACCGCGACCTTTGCCGCCGACGTCATCCAGGAATCGCGCCGTCAACCGGTGCTGGTCGACTTCTGGGCGCCCTGGTGCGGCCCCTGCAAGCAGCTGACGCCGCAGCTCGAAAAGGCGGTGAAGGCCGCCGGCGGCAAGGTCAGGCTGGTCAAGATGAACATCGACGACCATCCATCGATCGCCGGCCAGCTCGGCATCCAGTCCATTCCTGCGGTCATCGCCTTCAAGGACGGCCAACCGGTCGACGGCTTCATGGGTGCCGTTCCGGAAAGCCAGATCGCGCAGTTCATCGAGAAGGTCGGCGGCAAGGGCAATGGCGCGCCGCAGATCGCCGATGCGCTGGCCGCGGCCGCCGAGGCGCGCGCGGCGGGCGATATCCAGACCGCAGCCGACATCTATGACGCGGTGCTGGAACAGGCGCCCGAGACCATCGAGGCGATCGCGGGTTTGGGCGAAATCCTGTTCGAGGCCGGCGACGCCGAAGGCGCGGAGGCGGTGCTTTCGCGCGCGCCGGATGACAAGAGGGACGCGCCGGCGCTCGCTGCGCTGCGCACGAAGATGACGCTCGCGGCGGAAGCAGCGGCGCTCGGCAATCCGGCCGAGTTCGAGAAGCGGCTCGCCGCCAACCCGGCCGACCACCAGGCGCGCTTCGACCTGGCGATGATCCAGAACGCGCGCGGCGAACGCCACGAGGCGGCCGACAATCTGCTTTCGATCGTCAAGGCCGACCGGACCTGGAACGACGACGGCGCCCGGGCGCAGCTGCTGAAATTCTTCGAAGCCTGGGGAATGACCGACGAGGCGACGCTGGCGGCGCGGCGCAAGCTTTCCTCGCTGCTGTTTTCCTGACCTTTGCCGGCTTTATTTGCCGGATGGCCTTGCGGCAGGCGGCGGCGACGCCAGATAGAGCGGCAAGCCGCTGGCCCCGCCGTCTCTTTGTTTGTACGCAATTCCGGACGGAAAACCGCTACGCACTTTTCCTGGAATTGCTCTAGGCGGCTTGCAAGTGCCGGAGACCGGGAGGAGAGTGCTGGTTTGACAGGTCGGTCAGCGACGCCGGAGCAGTTTGCCGTTTCGCGGAAATCTCGAAACGGCTTATGTTCTTGTTCTTGCGCAGGTCCGGAACCGTCGCACGGTTTTCCCGGAATTGCTCTGTCGGAGGGTTGAGGTGCAGGTCGGAAACGCGCGCTATCGGCTCGCAAAGGATTTTCCGCCGACGATCCCGGTGTTTCCGCTTGCCGGTGCGTTGCTATTGCCAGGCGGGCGCATGCCGCTCAACATCTTCGAGCCGCGTTACCTGCAAATGATCGACCAGGCGATGGCCGGCGCGCGGCTGATCGGCATGATCCAGCCGAGTCTGGACGGCGCGCTGCGCGATGACGGCGAGCCGGAACTGTGCAATGTCGGCTGTATCGGGCGCATCATCTCGCTCGCCGAGAGCGGCGACGGCCGCTATCTGATCTCGCTTCAGGGCGTGTGCCGCTTCCGCGTCACGCAGGAGCAAACGGTGAAGACGCCGTTCCGGCAAAGCCGGATCGCGCCGTTCCTGGCCGATCTCGCGGAGGATCAGGCCGGCGCCGATGTCGACCGTCCGGCGTTGCTCAAGGCGTTTCGCGCCTATCTGCAGGCCAACGAGCTGGAAGCCGACTGGGAAAGCGTCAGCCGCGCCGAGAACGGCATGCTGGTCAATGCGCTGTCGATGATGGCGCCCTACGGCCCGGCCGAAAAACAGGCGCTGCTCGAGGCGCCGGACCTGAAGACGCGCGCCGAAACGCTGATCGCCATCACCGAAATGGCGCTGGCGCGCGAGGGGGATGAGTTTGGGTCCAGCATCCAGTAGGATGCGCCGATCAGGTGAGGCCGGCCTGCGTTCTCGGCTCGGCCTGACCTGAATCTCGGCACATCCAAGCTGTGGGCGATTGGAAAAGGAAGTGCGATGGCCGATGGACGTGACGGGCGCAAGGCCGAGATCGACCCGAAGCTTCTGGAATTGCTAGCCTGCCCGCTGACCAAGGGGCCACTGGCCTGGGACCCGGAGCGCAGCGAGCTGGTGTCGCGGGTCGCCAAGCTTGCCTATCCGGTGCGCGACGGCATCCCGGTCATGCTGCCCTCGGAAGCGCGTTCTATTTCCGCCGAGGATGTCTTGCCGGCGGCGCCGCCGCGGTTGGGTGGGCCGTCGTAGATTTCCTCCGCTGAAGACGTTTCCGAACGAATGCAGCAACTTTCGAAGTTGGCAGGAGCATCATCTCGTCGTCATCCCAGGGCGGAGCAGCCGCGAAGCGGCGTCGCGGAGACCTGGGATCCATGCCGTGACCTCGTACGAGGAACGCAGCGGAGCAGAATTCTGCTCCGTAGCGGCGCCCGCAAGTCGCGGCATGGATCCTCGGGTCTGCGCGCGTCGCTGCGCTCCTTGCTCCGCCCGTTGATGACGAAGACGTTTTCGCCGCTGCTGCGATCCCTATTGTGTGCTGGAAACCGCTGCTATTGAAAATTCCTCCCCTTGGGCATGACCTGTCGCGCCTCGCTCGACAGCGTCGCGATATCCTGGCGGACCGGCAGGCCGCGGCCGTCGGACCGGTCGGGGATCGTTTCGCCGGGTCGATGCTCGATGGTGGGCGCGGCTTCGTGTAACAGCACGCTCAGCCATGAGGTCAGGTCCTCGATCCGGTCGGCGACGATGTGGATGACGTCCGATTCATGCTGCAATTTGCCGGTGACGCGGATGAAGCGCGCGCCCATCACCACCGAGCGGAAGCGGTCGAAGACGCGCGGCCAGATGATGACATTGGCGACCGCCTTCTCGTCCTCCAGCGTGACGAAGATGGCATTGCCCTTGCCCGGGCGCTGACGCACCAGCACTAGGCCGGCGACCGAAACGCGGCGGCCGTCGCGCACCGAGGGCAAATGGGCGTTGGGGGTGATGCCGGCGCGGGTGAGCCGCTCGCGCAGGAAGGCGACCGGATGTTCCTTCAGCGACAGGCCGAGCGCGCGGTAGTCGTGCACGACATGCTCGCCGAGCGGCATCTTCGGCAGCCTGGTCTCCGGCTCCAGCTCGCGCAGGCGGAGCGCCGGCTGGTCGAAGAGCGGCAGTTTTTCGGCAGCGGTCCTGCCGTCCAGCGCGCGCACTTCCCAAAGGGCCGCGCGGCGGTCGAGGCCGATCGAGCGGAAGGCGTCGGCCTCGGCCAGCTTCTGGATCTCGCCGACATCGAGGCCCGAGCGCAGCCAGACATCGCGGACCGACCGGTAGCCGTCGCCGCGCTGCGTGACGACGGCCTTCATGCGCTCCTCGGACAGGCCCTTGATCTGGCGGAAGCCGAGGCGGACGGCATGAGCCGTCTCGATGACGCCGCGCATCGAGGCGTGGCGCTGCTGGATGCACGCCGGATCGAAGGCGGATTCCTCCAGCGTGCAGTCCCAGACGGAATGGTTGATGTCGACCTCGCGGATGTCGACGCCATGGTCGCGCGCGTCGCGGACGAGCTGGGCCGGCTGGTAAAAACCCATCGGCTGCGCGTTCAGGATCGCGGCGCAGAAGACGTCCGGATAGAAGGTCTTGAACCAGCAGGAGGCGTAGACCAGAAGCGCGAAGGAGGCGGCATGGCTTTCGGGGAAGCCATATTCGCCAAAGCCCTCGATCTGCTTGAAGCA
Source organism: Mesorhizobium sp. CU3 (assembly GCF_006442965.1). Lineage (GTDB taxonomy): Bacteria > Pseudomonadota > Alphaproteobacteria > Rhizobiales > Rhizobiaceae > Mesorhizobium. The sequence continues at coordinate 102,382 of NZ_VFWX01000007.1, forward strand.
GCGTTCGGCGAAATCCTTCTCGTAGCCATTGCCCACCATGCCGTCGATCATGCGCTGGCGGTAGTTGCCGATCGTGCCGGTGCGCTTGAAGGTCGCCATGGCGCGGCGCAATTCGTCGGCCTCGCCCGGCCTGAAGCCGCCGGCGACGATGGCGATCTTCATCGCCTGCTCCTGGAACAGCGGCACGCCCAACGTCTTGCCGAGGATCTTTTTCAACTCCAGGCTGGGATAATTGACACTCTCCTTGCCCTGCCGTCGACGCAGGTAAGGGTGGACCATGTCGCCCTGGATCGGGCCGGGGCGCACGATGGCGACCTCGATGACGAGATCGTAGAAATTTTTCGGCCGGAGGCGCGGCAGCATCGACATCTGCGCGCGCGACTCGATCTGGAAGACGCCGAGCGTGTCGGCCCTCTGGATCATGGCGTAAACGTCGTCGTCCTCTTCGGGAAGCGTGGCAAGCACGTAAGGTCGGCCGAAGGGATCCCGCGCCCGCGGATAATGATCGGTGAGCAAGGTGAAGGCGCGTTTCAGGCAGGTCAGCATGCCAAGCGCCAGCACGTCGACCTTGAGGATCCTCACCGCGTCGAGATCGTCCTTGTCCCACTCGACCATCTTGCGCTCGTCCATCGCCGTCTTGACGATGGGCACGACCTCGTCGAGCCGGTCGCGGGTGATGACGAAGCCGCCGACATGCTGCGAGAGATGGCGGGGGAAACCCATGATCTCGTTGGCGCGCTCCAGCACCTGGCGCGACAGCGGATCGGTGCGGTCGAGGCCGCCGGCATTGGCTTCCCTTTCGCCGAGCTCGGAGGTCGACCAGCCCCAGATGGTGCTGGACAGCGCGCTGCGGACGTCTTCCGACAGGCCCATGGCCTTGGCCACCTCGCGCAGCGCCGAGCGGCCTCGATAGCTGATGACCGCGGCGGCCAAGGCGGTGCGCTTGGCGCTGTATTTCGTATAGATGTACTGAATGACCTCTTCGCGCCGTGCGTGCTCGAAGTCGACGTCGATGTCGGGCGGCTCGTTGCGCTCCTCGGAGATGAAACGCTCGAAGAGCGTGTCTATGCGCTCGGGCCCGACTTCGGTGATGCCGATGCAGAAGCAGATGATCGAATTGGCGGCCGAACCTCGGCCCTGGCATAGGATATCCTGGCTGCGGGCGAATTTGACGATGTCGTGGACGGTGAGGAAATAGCGCGCATAGTTCAGGCGCTCGATCAGAGCGAGTTCGCTGTCGATGCGCTTCGTGACATCCTCGGGGATCCCGCCCGGGTAGCGTCTCATGGCCCCTTCATGCGCCAGCCGTTCGAGCTCGGCTTGCGGGCCAAGCCCGGATTCAGTCGGCTCGTCCGGATAATTGTATTCGAGATCGCTGAGCGAGAAGGAGAGCTCCCCGGCGAAGCGCAGCGTCTCGGCCAGCGCCTGCGGGTGGCGACGGAAAAGCCGCGCCATCTCCAGCGGCGGCTTCAGGTGGCGCTCGGCATTGGCTGCGAGCTCCAATCCGACCTCGGCAACCGGCGTGTTGAGGCGGATCGCGGTCAGCACATCCTGCAGCGGCCGGCGCTCGGCGGCATGGTAGAGCACGTCATTGGTCGCCATCAGCGGGACGCCAAGGAGGTCGGCTATCGCCGCTGCCTGCTCGATGCGGAAGCGGTCGTTGCCGGCATAATCCAGCGCCACGGCCAGCCGAAGGGCTGCGCCGAAACGGTCCTTGAGCCGGCTAATAAGAGGCAGGCTGCCCTCAGCGTCGACGGACAGGTTAGGCAGGACCGCCAGCGACATCCGGTCCCCCCATTCGAGGAGATCGCCCAGCTCGAGCAGCGTCGCGCCCTTCTCGGTCTCGTCGCGCAGATTGGCCTGGGTCAGCATGCGGCAGAGATGCCCCCAGCCCTGGCGGTTGCGCGGATAGGCGAGGATGTCGGGCGTGCCGTCGCCGAACACCAGACGGCAGCCGGGGTGGTAGGCCATCTTCTCGACCTTGGCCTGTTGCCAGGCGCGCACGACGCCTGCCACCGTGTTGCGGTCGGCGAGACCGATCGAGGCGAAACCGTAGAATTTCGCCGTCACCACCAGTTCCTCCGGCTTGGAGGCGCCGCGCAGGAAGGAGAAATTCGAGCTGATGCCGAACTCGGCATAGGGGATGGCGGTCAGCGCATTCATGCGAACACCCCATGCATGAACCAGCGCGGCGGCGCGGCCTGCGGTGCGCTGCTGTAAAGACCCTGGCGGTAGAGCCAGTAGCGGCGGCCCTCGCTGTCCTCGATGCGGTAATAGTCGCGGGTGGGCGCTTCCGCCTCGCCGGGCAATTGCCGCCACCATTCGCCGGCGATGCGCTCCGGCCCTTCGGCGCGGGCGACGCGGTAGAGCGCCCGCCGCCAGCGGAAATTCATCGGCGGACCTTCCGGGATCTCGGTCGCCGGCACCTCGATCGGTTCGGGCGAGCGGAACAGCCGCACCGGCCGCTCCGGCGGATAGATGGTCATCGGCGGTGCCGTCCGGTCGGGCTTCGGCGCGCGCCTTTGCGGCGCCTCGGCGAAGGGCACCGCGGTCACGGCGCGCTCCGGCAGATGGCTTTCGACAACGACGGGTTTCAGCACGGCGGCCTCGCCCAACCGGGCGCGGATGCGGTCGGCAAACAAGGCGATGTCGGCGTCATCGTCGGTTTCCTCGCCGGCAAGGTCGCCCTGCAACATATCGAAGGCGGCGACCGACAGGACCGAGAGCCGCACGAGGTCGAAGCCGAAGCCGGCATCGATGTTCTGCTCCATCGCGGTCAGCCTTTCGTGGAACAGCCTTTGGATCAGCCGCGGCTCGCGCATCGGCCGCGAGGTGCCGACGGAGATGCGGCTGACGGCGCCGTCGACGCGGAAAAGCAGAAGCGCGAGCGTCCGGGCGCCCTCGCCGCGGCGTTCGAGGTCGCTCTTCAAGGCGACGGCAAGCCGGCTCACCAGCCGCTCGATGTCGTCGGTGAGCATGATCGGCTCGGCCAGATGCCGCTCGACCGAAAGCGGCGCGACGGGCAGGCGCGGCGACACCGCCTCGTCGAGCCGGCCGAGCGCCTGGTCGAGACGCAGAAGCAGAGTGGCGCCGAAACGACGGGCGAGCGGGGCGCGGGGCGCGGCCATCACCGCGCCGGCGGTGCGCAAGCCGACGCTTTCGAGGCCAGTGCGGGTTTGCGGCGCGATGCGCAGCGCCGACAACGGCAGCGGCGCCAGTAGCTCCTCCTCCTCGCCACCGGCGACGATGCGGTCGCCATGGAAGCGGGCCGCCGCCCAGGCGGCGCCGGGGGTCGAGGCCAGCCCGGCGCGGACATCGAAACCCTGCTGGAGGAAGCGGGCGAGGATTTCCTCCTGCATGGCGCGTTCGCCGCCGAACAGATGCGTGCAGCCGGTGACGTCGAGGAACAACCCGTCCTCGCCGTCGATCGCCACCAGCGGCGTGTAGCGATCGCACCAGTCGGCGAGGCCTTCGAGCAGGCGGCGGTCGGCTTCCGCGTCGGCCTCGACCACGTCGATGGTCGGGTGCATGGCGCGGGCGTCGGCAATGCCCATGCCGCGCTTCAGTTTCAGCGCCTCAGCCTGCTCGTCGAGGGCCGCGATGCGCTGGGTGTTGTTGTCGCGGTGGCTGATCACCAGCGGCAGATGCTGCGACGGCCGGGAACGCCAGGACCGCCCCAGACGCTGGCGCAGGATCCGCTCCGCGGGCAGATGCGGGAACCACAGCGACAGGATCCTCTGCCCGCTCTTTCTCGGCGCTTCTTTCTGCGAAAGCGTGCTCATTGGGGTTCCACTCCAGTGTGAATTGTCCGGGAAGCGCCGTGCGGCTCTTGCCGATGTCGACGGTGAAGGCGGGGCGGCCGATCGAGCCGGCGAGCGGCCCGGCTACCGTCTCGCGGCTTGCCGAGGGTGCCGCCGAAACGATGAGGCGCACGGGCGCCGCGGTGGGTTCGGCCTCGCCGGCCTGGCGCAGCAGAAGCACCGGACGGCCGGCATTCTGGGCGCGGGCGTGCAGGCGCCGCGTGGCTGTGAGGTCGAGCCGCTGCGGACTGCCGCGGATCTCCAGGATGACGGCAGCGAAGGCTGTCATGCGGGCGGCCTCCTCGGCGATCCACAGCGCATCGAGCAGCTTCGGCGCTTCGGAAAACAGCAATTGCTCCGGGGCGATGCCGAACAAAGCGTGCAGCCCCCTGGCGTAGGGAAAGCCGGCCTCGTGGAAGATTTCGGCAGTGCCGATCCACAGGACCGGCAGGCCCTGCTTTTCCTTGAGGATCAGGCTGATGAGCGACAGCGCGAAACCGGCGACGGCTCCCGCGTCGCGGGTTTCCAGGCCATGGATTTCGCCGAGCGCCGCCTTGGGCAGGCCACCGCCGAGAGCGGTGTCCAGGCGTTCGATGCCGGTGCACAGGAGGGCGTCCGCCGAGGCCACGGCAAGGCCGCGCCGGACAAGCGTCATGTCGGAGCGAACGGCATCGGCAGACACACCAGCCACAGGCGCCTGCAGGCGCTCGGGCAGTGTTCCTTCGATCTTCGCGATCTGGCGGCGCAGGGCAAAAACAGTGTCCCGCGCCACGGCGCTCATCGCCATGACGTTCACTTCCGGCAGCAATTGTTCCTGTTATGTTCTTATAGATTCCAGAGGGTGCCGGAAGAGTCAAGCGGAGTCAGAAGGAATTTATTCCTTCGGCTTTTACCCGGAACGCTGCCGGCCAGCCCACTCATTTGCCTCGCTTCGTGCAAAAGCCTATATGCCGGGATCAAAGGAAATTTTATGGCTCGCATCTACAAGACACGCACCTGGCACGATCAGCTCTCGCCGTCGATCGACGAGCTGGAGTTTCTGGCGCTGGAGACCTATGCCCATCTGCCGGAAGAGTTCCGCAAGCTCACCGGCGAGATCGTCATCCTGATCGCCGATTTCCCGACCGACGAGATCATGGACGATCTGTCGCTGGAGACGCCGTTCGACCTGCTCGGCCTGTTCGAGGGGCGCGGCATCGCCGAGCGTTGGAACCCGCAAACCGGCGAGGGGCCGAACCGCATCACGCTCTATCGCAGGGCGATCCTCGACTACTGGGCCGAGAACGAAGAGACACTGGGCGACATCGTCACCCATGTGCTGATCCACGAGATCGGCCACCATTTCGGCCTGTCGGACGACGACATGGAGCGGATCGAGGAAGCGGCGGAGCAGACGGCGGCCAGCTGAGCGCAGTTCGTCATCCTAGGAAGTTCGTCATCCACGGGCGGAGCAAGGAGCGAAGCGACGCGCGCAGACCCGAGGATCCATTCCGTGACATACGAGCGTTGCTGCGGTTCAGAAGTCGTGCGGCCTCTTAGCGAGAGAACACGACAGTTCTGCGTCGTCGTACTCTTCGGCTCAGGTAACGGCATGGATCCTAGGGTCTGCGCGCCGCTTCGCGTCGCTCCGCCCTAGGATGACGAAGTTGGAGGGTCGCCGCCCTTTCCCCTACCAATCGCTCAGCTTGGTATCCGGCGTGTATTCCTGGCCTTCGACATCCTTCACCACGGCCTGGCCGCAGCGCATCGACTTGCTCTTCTTGTCATAGGCATAGGTCGGCGAGCCGAACAGGTGCCAACCTTTGTTCAGCGCCGCGGTCACCTTGTGGCAAAAGGTTGAATCGTCCGGAGCGGAGAGGAAGCGGTAGAGTTTCATCGTCTTAATCCTTAAAGCGCCGGCGCATCATGCGCCGATGATCGCGGCCTTCGCCAGAAGTTTCTCGGCTTCGGCCAGGTGCAGCCGCTCGACCATGCGGCCGTCGAGCGCGATCACCCCCTTGCCAGCATTCTCGCGCTGCGCGAAGGCGTCGCGGATGGCGCGCGCTCTCGCCAGCGCTTCCGGCGACGGCGAAAACGCGCGGTTGGCCGGCTCGATCTGGGCGGGATGGATCACCGACTTGCCGTCGAAACCCATGGCCGCCGCCTCCGCGCATTCGCGCGCCAGGGTTTCGAGATCGCGAAAATCATTGGCAACGCCGTCGATCACGTCGAGGCCGCCGGCGCGGGCGGCGAGGACGAGCTGCATCAGCCACGGCATCAGATAGCGGCGGTCGGGCGTGACCAGCGCGCCGGTCGCTTTGGCCAGATCGTTCGTTCCGGCAACGAAACAAGCCAATCGCGAAGCTGGATCGCGGCCGAGCTCGGCGATGGCGCCGATGTTGAGCAGCGCCTTGGGCGTCTCGATCATGGCCCATAGTTTGACGCTGTCCGGGGCGAAATTGTCGTCGAGCAGATCACCCGCTTCGAGGATGTCGCGCGGCTTGTCGACCTTGGGCAAAAGGATGCCGTCCGGTTCGGCCTTGGCCGCGGCGAGAAGATCGTCGGCGCCCCACTCGGTCGACAGCGCATTGACGCGCACCAGCATCTCGCAGCGCCGTTCTGGCCGCGCGGTGAAAATGCCGGCGAGTTTTTCGCGCGCAGTCGCTTTGTCTGCCGCCAGCACGCCGTCCTCGAGGTCGATGATGACGGCATCGCAGGCGAGCGAGGCGATCTTGGCCAGCGCCTTGTCGTTGGCGGCCGGGATGTAGAGCACCGAGCGGCGCGGGCGGTAGGTGTCGAGGGTCATGGGCGATCTATGCCGGGTGCGTTCGGGTGAGGCAAGTGCAAGGGCGATCTCCCGCTCTGTGCTGGGGACCAGCTAGTCGCCGAGATCGGCGCTGCCCCTCATCGCCCTGCCGGGCACTTCTCCCCGTATAGTGACGGGGAGAAGGGGCTTGCCGCACGGCTGGCTCCTCGTTGCAACGCTGGCGATTGGCGAAGCCGGCGGCGACAGCGCCCCTCTCCCCGTCACTATACGGGGAGAGGATGCCGGCAGGCAGGTGAGGGGCAGCGCCAGCATTTGGCGATTGCCCTGCACCAAATCTGCAAACCTCTGCGGAAAACCTCCTCCAATCCGCCGCGCCCTTTCCCCGCCCGACCGCCAACATGGCGTCATGCGAACACGTCACATATCCCGCTGGTCCCTGCCGCGCCGGCTGCGCAACGAAGGCTGGTGGCTCGTCGAGCCGCAACGGCCGCGCTGCACGGCGACGGTGCTTCCCTTCACCCCGAGAGCGCGGCCGGCATGCGGCGGCGGCACAGCCAGGAAGGCGCAGCGATGACGGCGATCACCATGTTGGCTCCGACGCTGAAAACGTCGTTCACGCCGAGCTATTGCCGCCGTGTCGGCGCCGGCGTGCTGCTGGCGGCGCTGGCCGATTTTCTGTTCTACGGCCAACCCGTCGGCATCACGGTCTTCATCTTCGCCGTCCTGCTTGCGGCAGCCGTCGTCGCCATGCATCCGGCGGCGCTCAGCAATGGCCGGATTTGGCTGAAGCACGTCGCGCTGTTTGCCGCGCTGTTGCCAACGATCGAAAATGTCAGCCTTCTGTCGGTGGTGGTCGCCGTCGCGGCGCTGGCGATGTTCGCGCTGTCTTTCGCCGGGCGGCTGCGCAGCGCACCTGCCCGGATTGCCCGCCAGCTTTGGCTGTTCCTGCTTTCGGCGCCGTTCCGCTTCGCCTTCGATTTCTTCCGCTGGCGCAAGGCAGCGCGCGAGCTCGGGCAGCAGCGCATCCGCCTTGCGGCCATCGCGGTCTGGGTCATGCCGCTGACGCTTGGCCTCGTCTTCCTGGCGCTGTTCGGCGCCGCCAATCCCATTATCGAGCACTGGCTGTCGCTGATCGACCTCTATGCGCTCATCGAAAAAATCGAGATCGCCCGGCTTGCCTTCTGGCTGATCGTGCTTGCCGGCGTCTGGGCGTTCCTGCGGCCACGCCTGCCGCGCTTCGCCGCCCATCGCTGGCGCGCCCTGCCCGCGACACCCGCGCGGCCGGCAAAAACAGCCGTCGAGGACATTTTGTTCGGCAAGGGTGCCATCCTGCGCGCGCTCGTCGTCTTCAACGCGCTGTTCGCGCTGCAGACCGGGCTCGACGCCACCTATCTGTGGGGCGGTGTGGCGCTTCCCGACGGCATGACCTATGCGGCCTACGCGCATCGCGGCGCTTATCCGCTGATCGTCACGGCGCTGCTTGCCGCCGGCTTCGTGCTGGTAGCATTGCGCTCTGGCAGCGAGACATCGAAGGATCCGCTGATCCGCCCACTCGTCTATCTCTGGGTGGCGCAGAACATCGTGCTGGTCGTCTCCTCGATGCTCAGGCTCGACCTCTATATCGACGTCTATGCGCTGACCTATCTGCGCATCGCCGCCTTCATCTGGATGGGGCTGGTGGCGGCGGGACTAGCGCTCATCATCGCCCGCATCGCGCTGGCGAAATCCGGCGAATGGCTGCTCTCCGCCAATCTTCTGACGTTATCTGTGACGCTTTATGCCTGCTGTTTCGTCAACTTCGCCGCGCTTATTGCTGACTTCAATGTCAACCATTCACTTGAAATGACCGGAAAAGGCGTTTCTCTCGACACCCTTTACCTGCAAGACCTTGGGCCGAGCGGATTTCCAGCGCTCGATCGCTATCTCGACCACCGCAGGTCGTCCGTTAACGGCGATATAGCGCTTCAGTATCTTGCGGCGGCGCGACGCGAGAACGAAAGTTGGTATCGCGTGACTCTGAACCACTGGCGCGCCTGGAGCTTTCGCGATTGGCGATTGCTGCGCACTCTCGACAAGCGCGGCCTGCCTGCTAATCCTGCCGTCAACCAACCTTATGCACCGGGTCATTGATCGATGCCGCACAACATCCTCGTCGCCGATGACGATCCGCATATCCGCGAGATCATCTGCTTTGCGCTGGAAAAGGCCGGCATGAAGACAAATGCCGTGGCCGACGGCGCCGCGGCACTCCAGGCGGTCGAGCATCGCGCGCCCGATCTCATCGTGCTCGACATCGGCATGCCGGAGATGGACGGGCTGGAGGTGTGCCGGCGTCTGCGGCAAAAATCCGACGTGCCGGTGCTGTTCCTGTCGGCGCGGGATGAAGAAATCGACCGCATCCTGGGTTTGGAAATGGGTGGCGACGACTACGTCACAAAACCGTTCAGCCCGCGCGAGCTGGTGGCGCGCGTCAATGTCATCCTGCGCCGCGCCCGGCCGGCGCCGGCGGAAGAGGAAGACGACAGGCAGTTCGCGCATGGCAAGCTGGCGCTTGTTCCGGCCAGCCACGCGGCGAGCTTCGCCGACAAGGCGCTGGTGCTGACCGCGATCGAATTCGCCATCCTCAAAGGCTTTCTCGCCCGCCCGCTGCATGTGCTTGGCCGCGACGCGGTGATGGCCAATGCCTATGCCTCCAACATCCATGTCTCGGAGCGCACGGTGGACAGCCATATCCGCAACATCCGCGCCAAGCTCGCGGCGGCCGGCTGCCTCGACGCGATCGAGACCGTGCATGGCGTCGGTTTCCGGCTCGGCCGATGCGGTGGTTGAGCAAGGAAAGATGGCGGCCCAGGCTCGCCACCGTCGTCGTCGTCATCCTGATCCTGGTGATGGCGCTGCCGCTGGTCGGGCTGTTCTTCTTCAGGCTCTATGAGAACCAGCTGATCCGCCAGACCGAGGGTGAGCTGATCGCGCAGGGCGCGGTGGTCGCGGCGATCTATGCCCAAGAGGTCCGTGCCACCGGCATCGCCCCGGAAAAGCTCGGCACGCCGGTTTCGGCCGACCCTACCAGGGACAACAATTATCCCTATGAGCCGATCGAGCCGCAGCTCGATCTCGCTTCCGACGACGTCATGCCGTCGCGGCCGGCGGCCGTTGCCGCCATCGCCGATCCGGCCTTCGCGGCCATAGGCGCCCGGCTCGACGGCATCCTCGACGAGACGCAGAAGACGACGCTTGCCGGCTTTCGCCTGCTTGACCCGCATGGCGTGGTGATCGCCGGCGGCGGTGAGGTCGGCCAGTCGCTCGGCGCGGTCGAGGAGGTGCAAAGAGCGCTCACCGGCGTCTATGCCAGCGAGCTCAGGCTGCGCATCCCCGACCAGCCAACGCCACCGCTTTATTCGGTGAGCCGCGGCACCAAGGTGCGCGTCTTCGTCGCCATGCCGGTGGAGCTCGACGGCCGCGTCGCCGGCGTGGTCTATCTGTCGCGAACGCCGAACAACATCGTGAAACACCTCTATGGCGAGCGCGGCAAGGTAACCTTGGCCGCGATCTCCATCGTCGGCGGCACGCTTTTGATTGCGCTCGTCTTCATCCGCACCGTCAGCCGGCCGATCTATGCGCTGATCGAGCGGACGAAACGCATCGCCGCCGGCGATCGCGAGGCGATCCGGCCGCTCGCCCATCACGGCACGCGCGAGATGGCGGAACTGTCGTCGGCCTTCCTCGACATGGCGCAAAAGCTGCAGGCGCGCTCCGACTCCATCCAGACCTTCGCCACCCACGTCTCGCATGAATTGAAATCGCCGCTGACGGCGATCCAGGGCGCGGCCGAGCTGCTGCGCGACTCAGGCGGGGCGATGGACGAGGCCGAGCGCCGACGCTTTTCCAACAACATCGTCACCGATGCCGGGCGGCTCAACCTGCTGGTGCGGCGGCTGCTCGACCTGGCGCGCGCCGAAAATCTCGAACCGAGCGGCGAAAGCACGACGCTACAGGTGGCCTTGGCTTCGCTGCCGATCGACACCAGGCTGGAGGCCGGCGTCGAGGCCGGCGGCGATATCAGGCTCGGCATCTCGGCCGAGAATCTCGGCATCGTGCTCGCCAACCTCATCGACAATTCGGCGCGGCATGGCGCGAAGCGGGTGACGCTCGGGGTGGCGGGCAGCGGCGAGCGGGCAGCAATCCAGATCGGCGACGACGGCGACGGCATCTCGGCCGCCAACCGCGCGAAGATCTTCGAGCCGTTCTTCACCACTCGGCGCGAGACCGGCGGCACCGGCATGGGCCTCGGCATCGTGCTGGCCCTCCTGAAAGCGCATGATGGCACGATCAGGCTGGTTGACAGCGAGCGCGGCACGCGCTTCGAGATCGATCTGCCGGTTGCGTAAACACGCGGCGGCTTTGTTCTACGCAATTCCGGACGGAAACACTTTTCCTGGAATTGCCTCAGGTCGGAGAAAAGATGCGTTACGACATCGTCATCGTCGGCGGGGCCATCGTCGGCTCCTCGGTCGCCTATTATCTGCGCGAGGAGGGCTTTACCGGCTCCATCGCGCTGATCGAGCGCGATCCGCAATTCTCGCATTCGGCGACGACCTTGTCGCTGGCCTCGATCCGCCAGCAATTCTCGATCCCCGAGAACATCCGCCTGTCGCAATTCACGCTGAAACTGTTCCGGCGGCTCAAGGAGACCTTTGGCGCCGACGCCGATATCGGCTTTCGCGAGGGCGGCTACCTGATCCTCGCCGGCGAGGCCGGATATCCGATCCTCAAGGCCAATCACGAAACGCAGGTCGCCGAGGGCGCCGACATCGTGCTGGAGGACGCCGGGCAGCTGACGAAACGCTTCGCCTGGCTGTCGAGCGAAGGCGTCTCCGCCGGCGCCTACGGCCGCTCGGGCGAGGGCTGGTTCGACGCGCATGCGCTGCTGACGCTGTTCCGCAAGGCGCTGCGCGACAAGAAGGTCGACTTCATCACGGCCGACGTCACCGGCATTTTACGCGATGGCAGCCGCGTCACCGGTGTTTCCCTCGACAATGGCGAAACGCTGGAGGCCGGCATCGTCGTCAACGCCGCCGGGCCGAATGCCGGCAAGGTGGCGGCTCTGGCCGGGCTTGAGTTGCCGGTCGAGCCGCGCAAGCGCAACGTCTTCGTCTTCGAGGCGCGCGAGAAATATGCCGACATGCCGCTGCTGGTCGATCCGTCCGGCATCTATGTGCGGCCTGAAGGCTCGGTCTACCTCACCGGCGGCGCCGAGCCCGAAGAAGGCGATGTCGCTCCCGACCCGAAGGATTTCGACGTCAACTGGCCGTTGTTCGAAGAGGTGATCTGGCCGACGCTGGCCACCCGCATCCCGGCCTTCGAAGCGATCAAGCCGACTCGCGCCTGGGTCGGGCATTACGACTACAACACGCTCGACCAGAACGCGGTGATCGGGCCGCATCCGGAGGTCGGGAATTTCCTCTTCGCCAACGGCTTTTCCGGCCACGGCCTGCAGCAGGCGCCGGCGGTCGGCAAGTCGATCGCCGAGCTTGTCGTGCATGGCGGGTACAGGACGGTGGACTGCGGGGCGTTCGGGTATGAGCGCGTGGCGGAAGGTAGGGCGTTCCGGGAATTGAATGTTATCTAGACGCTTCTCTTCGACGCTGGCGGGACAGCGCCCCCCTCTGTCCTGCCGGACATCTCCCCCACAAGGGGGGAGATTGGACGTCACGCCGGCCTTCGCCAATCTCCGACGTTGAGAGAAGGGTGGGCCGCCGAAACTGCCAATCTCCCCCCTCGTGGGGGAGATGCCCGGCAGGGCAGAGGGGGGCGCGAAGGATCTCGGCGCTTCTTATTCTTCAAGCTGACAAATACCCCTGCAGCCACCCCAGCACCCGCGCCCATCCCTCGGCATGCTCCGCCGCCGCGTCCGCAAAACCAGCGAAACCGCCATGGCAGACGGTCAGCCGCGTGCCGCCGGCGGTCGGTTCCAGCAAATAGGCAACCGTCGTCTCGCGCCGGCCAAGCGTCGGGTGGTCCCAGTCGTAGCGCCGCGTCAGGACGATCCGGCGCTCCTCGATTTCGAGGAATCTGCCGCTGGCAGGCAGGCGCCTGCCGTCGGCGGTCAGCACCGTGACGTTCCAATGGCCGCCGACGCGAAGCTCGGCGGTCCAGCCGGTCATGCGATAGGTGTCTGCCGAGCCCCACCAGCGCTCGACCTCCTTGCTGACGAGTGCGGCGATGACTTTCTCCGGCGAGGCGGAAAGATCGGCCGAAGCCATGACCGTGTCGGCATTCGCCATGGCTTGCGGCAGGGATAGTTGCAGCATCAAACCCACCTTTGACAGTAATTGTCTCGTATCCGAAACGAAGGTTCTTTTGTTTGATGCATGTCGTTCTCCCAGACCGCCGCGCACTTCTGGCGACATGCATCACCCCTTCGACGGCGGGCGCTCGAAACCCTTGCCGGTCTCGATCAGGCTCTTGAGGCTCGCCAGCACCAGCGGCCAGCCCTTGGAGACGTTGGGGATCAGCCTGTGCGGGCCGTCTGCCTCATGGGTTACGGCGAGCTTCGTCAACTCGCCATCCTGCTCGATGGCGAAGGTGCAGCGCGTGTAGCCGTCTTCCTTGACCTCGGGCAGCCATTCGTTGCGCCATTTGATGACGAGGCGTTTCGGCGGATCGACCTCGAGGATCTCGCCGGAGTCCGCAATACGGCCGTCCGGGAAAACCAGCTTCCAGCTGGACCCCACCTTCCAGTCGCTCTCCTGATGGGAGCAGAGGAAGAACTGGCGGTTGAATTCCGGGTCGGTCAGCGCCGTCCAGAGTTTTTCAGGCGTGGTGCGGATATAGGTGACATAGACGAAGCTGTTCTCGCTCACGGCTCTTCCCTTTCAAGTCGTTTCTTCAAATCGCTCAATGCAGTGAGCCGATGGCGCTCGAACTTGCCGATCCAGCGCTCGGCGATCTCGTTGATCGGAACCGGGTTGAGGTAGTGCTCCTTCTCGCGGCCCTTGCGGATTGTGGTGACGAGATTGGCCTCCTCGAGGATCGCCAGGTGCTTGGTCACCGCCTGGCGCGTCATCTCCATCCGCTCGCACAGCGCGTTCAGCGTCTGCCCGTTCCTGGCATGGAGACTGTCCAGCAACTGCCGGCGGGTCGGGTCGGCCAAGGCGCGAAAGACGGCATCCATGCTCATGGCTTTAATATGCAACCATTTGGTTGCATGTCAAGCAGCGCGGCAAATCGGCCGATCACATGCCTGTGAGCCAATCGGAAATTGCGGGAAGGAGGGGTCAGCCTTTGCGGCTGAACCAGAAGGCCGGCATGCTTTTCATGCCGATGCGTTCGTAGAAACCGACGGCGTCGGGCATCGAGATCAGGCTGATGGCGACCGAAGGTCCGAGCATGCGCCGCGCCTCGTCCATCAGGCCCTTGCCGACGCCGAGTCCCTGCGCCGAGGCTGATACGGCAAGGTCCGAGATGTAGCAGACCCAGGAAAAGTCGGTCATGCCGCGAGCGACGCCGAGCAGCGGCTTGCCCTCGACATCGAGCCGCGCGGTCAGCACCAGATTGGCGTTGCCCAGCATCGCCTTCAGCCGGGCCTCGTCGTCGACGGGCCGCACCTCGCCGAGGCCGGATTCCACCAGCACGCGGCGGAATTCCGCGACGTCGAGCCCGGGTTCGCGTGCGTAGAGGACGTGAGAATTTTGCGCCATGGCGTTCAGGATGCACTAAGGGGCTGCGAATTCGAAGCCGTTTGTGCCGCGCCCCTGCACCAACGGCCACACGAACAGTTGCCTTTTATTTGCCCGCGGCTTTGTGTAAACCGGCGCTCAGCAAAATCCCCCGCAACGAAAATACGGGCCAAAGCCATGGATAAATTCACCAAGCTCACCGGCGTCGCCGCGCCCATGCCGATCGTCAATGTCGACACCGACATGATCATCCCGAAGGATTATCTCAAGACGATCAAGCGCACCGGCCTCGGCACCGGCCTGTTCGCCGAGATGCGCTACAAGGACGACGGTTCGGAAAACCCGGATTTCGTGCTCAACAAGCCGGCCTATCGCAAGGCGCAGATCCTGGTCGCCGGCGACAATTTCGGCTGCGGCTCGAGCCGCGAGCACGCGCCGTGGGCGCTGCTCGATTTCGGCATCCGCTGCGTGATCTCGACCTCGTTCGCCGACATTTTCTACAACAACTGCTTCAAGAACGGCATCCTGCCGATCACGGTCAGCCCGGAAGACCTCGACAAGCTGATGGACGACGCCTCGCGCGGCTCGAACGCGACGATCTCGGTCGATCTCGAGGCCAAGGAAATCCGCGGTCCGGACGGCGGCGTGGTCACCTTTGACCTCGACGACTTCAAGCGCCACTGCCTGCTCAACGGCCTCGACGACATCGGCCTCACCATGGAGAAGGCCGGCGCCATCGCTTCGTTCGAGAAGAAGAACGCCGAGCAGCGCCCCTGGGCCTGAGCGGCCTGCATTGAGATAGGCCCGGCCGCTTGCGGCCGGGTTCGTGGCGGCTGAGTGGAGGCACAGTCATGACACGCTCGCTTCTGGCCGGTGCCTGCGCCTCGGCTGCAATCCTTCTGGCGCTGTCCGGCGCGAGCGCGCAGACCCAGGCCGCACCGCAACCCCCTGCCGCCGCCGATCAGCCTGCCCCGGATCAAGGGATGACCGATCAGGGCGCGTCGAGCACGTCCGATGCCGCTTCCGCCGACGACGACAAGCAGGCGCCGATCGCCTTCGAAGGCG
Organism: Mesorhizobium sp. CU3; assembly: GCF_006442965.1. Lineage (GTDB taxonomy): Bacteria > Pseudomonadota > Alphaproteobacteria > Rhizobiales > Rhizobiaceae > Mesorhizobium. Next base: position 117,672 of record NZ_VFWX01000007.1, read on the forward strand.
GCCAGCTCACCATCACGCAGCCGGAACAGGACGGCGAGAAGGTGCTGGCCTATGACGGCAAGCAGCTCGCCAGCAACTACGACGTCTCCTTCGACAAGGTGGTCAAGATCGGCGACGTCAATGTCGCGCTGGTCGATGTCGGCGACGGCGGCAACCAGTGCGGACCGGCCAAGGTCATCGTCTGGAAGAAGGACGGCCAGATCGAGACCACCACGGTCGAGCAGGACGAATGCGGCGCGCCACCGGCCGCGGTCGCCGACCAGGCCATCTATTTCGTGCCTTTCCTGCTGCCCGGAGAAACGAAGCCGGCGCTGCAATGGTCGCCGACCGACGGGCTGACGACATCCGGCAATTTGACCTACACGCCGGAACCCGGCACCGACTGGAAGGATCTCGACGCCTCGAAATACAGCTACATCGTCGACGCTTTCCACAACGAAGCGGTCTACAAGGCGGCCAAGGCGCTGCTGGGCGACGATATGCCAGACATGGCGACCAGCCTGCTGGTCAGCGGCGGGGATACCGAAAAGACCGCATCGGGCGCCTTCTACGCCACCGGCTGCGTGCCGCATGATTGCGGCGGCAATGACGGCTTCATGGCCATCGACCCGGCCAAGCACAAGGTCTATTTCGCCCGCCGCGGCGACAATGGTCCGCTCACCTGGCCGCCTGTGAAGGATTGGCCGGCGGATATCAAGAAGGCGTATGACGACGCTCAAGGAAATTAGGGTGTATCGCGACGACCATCCCTGCCTTCGTCATTCTAGGGCGGAGCGACGCGCAGCGGAGCGCAGACCCTAGAATCCATGCCGTGACCGTTGGCGTAGAGTGCAAGCGGTGCAGAATTCTGAAACGCTGCGGCGCCTCGACGTCACGGCATGGATTCCAGGGTCTACGCGCGTCGCTTCGCTCCTTGCTCCGCCCAGGAATGACGACCGGTGGGAGGTTTTCGGCCAATCACCCATGTCGCGCTTACCTTTCCTGACAACGGTCCGCCCGGCTTGGCCCACGACTACGCCGTCTTCAACTGCTAGAGAGGCGCTACCATCACGAGGAGGCCCGCCCCATGCGCAAACTCATCTCTACCGGTTCGCCTTTCGAAAAGACCGCCGGCTATTCGCGCGCGGTGGTGCAGGGCGACTGGTGTTTCGTCTCCGGCACGACCGGTTACGACTACACCACCATGACGATGCCGGAAACCGTCGAGGCGCAGACGCGCAATTGCCTTGCCACCATCGCCAAGGCCTTGGCCGACGGCGGCTTCGACATGGCCGATGTGGTGCGAGCGCATTATTACATCACCGACCAGACCCATGTTGACGTTGTCTTCCCGATCCTCGGCGAGGCGTTCGGCGACATCCGCCCGGCGGCGACGATGATCGTTTGCCAGCTCAACAAGCCGGAGATGAAGATCGAGATCGAGGTCACGGCGCTCCGGCGGACCGCTTGAGGGTCGGCCCATGGTGAAGGTCCGGCGCATCGTCGCCAACGTCGCGACGCAGGATATAGCGGCGGCGAAGCGTTTCTATCAGGACGTGCTCGGCCTCGACATGCTGATGGATCAGAGCTGGATCGCCACCTATGGCTCGAATGAAAGCATGCAGGTGCAGGTCAGCGTCATGACGCAAGGCGGCTCCGGCACGCCGGTGCCGGACCTGTCGATCGAGGTCGACGACGTGGATGCGGCGCTCGATGCCATGAGGGCCGCGGGCTTCGTCGTCGAATACGGCCCGGCCGACGAGCCCTGGGGCGTGCGGCGCTTCTATGTCCGCGACCCGTTCGGCAGGCTGGTGAATATTTTGGCGCATCCGTGAGGGTTGAGCACGTACTGATATGTCGGCGGGACAGAGGGGGGCGCGAAGGATCTCGGCGTCCGTCCTCTTGCGCGCAGCCCGCTTGGCGTTTAGCAAGGCCGCGGTTTCTCCAGACACTATTGGGACGGTTCTCCATGGCTTCGAAAAATCTCTTCCTGCTCGCCGGCGACGGCATCGGCCCCGAGGCCATGGCCGAGGTGAAGAAGCTGATCGCTGCCATGAACGCCAAGCTCGGCAGCGGTTTTGCCACCGACGAGGGCCTGGTCGGCGGTTGCGCCTACGATGCGCATGGCGCGGCGATCTCGGATGCCGACATGACAAAGGCGATGGCGGCGGACGCGGTGCTGTTCGGCGCTGTCGGCGGGCCGAAATGGGACAAGGTGCCTTACGAAGTGCGGCCCGAGGCCGGGCTCTTGCGCCTGCGCAAGGACATGGAGCTGTTCGCCAATCTTCGTCCGGCGATCTGCTATCCGGCCTTGGCCGCGTCCTCCTCGCTCAAACAGGACGTGGTCGAAGGTCTCGACATATTGATCGTGCGCGAGCTCACCGGCGGCGTCTATTTCGGCGAGCCGAAGCAGATCATCGATCTTGGCAACGGCCAGAAGCGCGGCATCGACACGCAGGTCTATGACACGTTCGAGATCGAGCGGATTTCCGGCGTCGCCTTCGAGCTAGCGCGCACGCGCAGGAATCACGTCACCTCGATGGAAAAGCGCAACGTCATGAAATCGGGCGTGCTGTGGAACGAGGTGGTCACCCAGACGCACAACGCCAAGTATGCCGACGTCAAGCTCGACCACATGCTGGCCGATGCCGGCGGCATGCAGCTGGTGCGCTGGCCAAAACAGTTCGACGTCATCGTCACCGACAATCTGTTCGGCGACATGCTGTCCGACATCGCCGCCATGCTGACTGGTTCGATCGGAATGCTGCCTTCGGCCTCGCTCGGCGCGCCGGACGTCAAGACCAAGAAGCGCAAGGCGCTCTACGAGCCGGTGCACGGCTCGGCGCCCGACATCGCCGGCAAGGGCATCGCCAACCCGATCGCCATGATCGCATCGTTTGCGATGTGCCTGCGCTATTCCTTCGGCATGGTGGCGGAAGCCGACAAGCTCGAAGCGGCGATCGCCGCCGTGCTCGACGACGGCCTGCGCACCAAGGACATTTTCTCCGACGGCATGAAGGAAGTCGGCACGGTTGAAATGGGCGACGCCATCATCGCCAAATTCCTGGGCTGATGCCCGTCGAAATCCGCTGGGCGACGGTGGACGACGCGGCCGCGCTCGCCACCGTGCTTTGCGAAATGGCGACGCATTACCGGCAGGCGCCGCTCGATCACAGCCGCGCCACGGCCACGGCGCGGCAATGGCTGGGCGACGAAAGCCCGTTCTATCCGCATTTCGCTTTGGCTTTCGTGGGCAGCGAGGTCGCCGGCCTCGCCTCGGTGGCGATAGCGCATCCCGGCATCGACCTCGAAAGGCTGCTGTTCCTGAAGGACCTGTTCGTGTTGGGCAGCGCGCGCAACCAGGGCACTGGGCGCGCGCTGATCGGCTTTCTCGCCGCCTATTGCCTCGACAAGGGCATCGGCCGCATCGACCTGACCACGGAAGACTGGAACGAAGGCGCGCTGCGCTTCTACGAGCGGCTCGGCGCGGACCGCCACGGCCAGAAAATCTTTCTCCGGCTGGCAGGCGAAGCGCTGAAGGAGGCCGCTAAAACCTAATTCCAGTCGGCACCGGCCCATGTTTGTTTTCGCCGGCCTGGGAGGGGATCAGGCCGAACACCACCATCATGAGCCAGCCGATATAGGGCACGAAGTACAGGATCGCGAGCCAGCCGGTCAGGCCGACATCGTGCAGCCGGCGCACCAGCAGCGCGACCCAGGGCAGGATGGTGAGGAGCACGTAGATCGCGACAAGGCCGAACATGACGATCGGCAGCTCGCCGCCGCGTTCGAAATCGTCGCCCGACAAGTCGAAAAAGAGGCCGATGGTGACGAGGACGGCGAAGCCGATCGCCCAGAACAGGCAAAAGCTCCAGAACTCCTTGCGCCGGGCGCGGCTGTTGAAGTTCACGTAATTTACGGTCAGGGCGCGCCAGAAATAGCTCCAGAGGCCGGTCGTTTCCGGCGCCCCGTTTTCGGCGTTGCGGCCGAAATGCGGGGGCGTTGCGGGCGTGCCCGGCAACGGCGGGGCCGCCGCGACCGGCGTGGTGTTGTCCGCCAGACCGGTCACACGGGCATGGACCGAGAAGATGGCGGTGGCCCGCTCGCCATTCGGCTGGAATTCGACCGCGTCGCCTTTGACCAGGTTCATCTCGCGGTGCAGATCCTCGCGCGCGAAGCTGTAGCGCTTGCCGTCGGCGCCGGTGATGAAGCCGAAGCGCTGCTCCGCATCGTAGTGAAGAATCTCGCCGCGCATTGCCGTTCCCCCGCGTCGCGTCGGTCCAGACTGTTCAAAGTTACGGCCGTTCGCAAGGGGCATACGATGAAGCGATCTGCACGCACCACGCTGTCGTCATCCACGGGCGGAGCAAGGAGCGAAGCGACGCGGCGCAGACCCGAGGATCCATGCCGTTACCTATCAGCGTCACCGCGGTGCAGAACGACCTCTGTTCTGCACCGTCTTTACCCTTCGCGCGAGGTTACGGCATGGATCCTCGGGTCTACGCGTCCGCTTCGCTCCCGCTCCGCCCGTGGATGACGAAGTTCGGATGGCTCAGCTAATCGCGAAGGTTGCGATTTGCCACCAGCATTCGCTGCTTGCCACCGGCATTCGTCGCGGGTCGGCTCCCAGCCTCGCGACCCTAAGCCGGCCGCTTCTTCTGCTTCTTGCGCTTTGCCGGCTGGTCGGATTTCGGCCTGTCGAACTTTGGCCCTTCGAACTTCGGCCTGTCGAATTTCGCCTTGCCGGGCTTCTTCGCCCAGGGCTTTGAGTCCGGCGTCCCGGCAGGCTGACGTTCGCTCGGCGCCCGCTTTTCGAACCCGGCCGCACCCTGCTCGAAACCGCGCTTGCCGCGATGCGGCTTCTTGTCCGGCTTCGGCGGCTGATAGCCGGCGCGTGACAGGTCCGGCGTGCCGTCGATGCGCCTGACCGCGATGCTGCCCTGCAGCTTGCGGTCGGGGCCGATCGCGGCGACGAAGCGGTCGGCCCAGTCGGCGGCGATCTGCACGAAGGTTTCCTCCGGCTGCATCTTGATGGCGCCGATCTCGCGCTTGGACATGCCGGCGGTGCGGCACAGCATCGGGATCAGCCAGCGCGGCTCGGCATTCTGCCGGCGGCCGACCGACAGCGAAAACCAGACGCTGTCGCCGAAATCGTCGCGGCGGCTCGGCGCCTCGTCGCGCCCGGTGAATTTTTCGCCCGCCGGTTTTTCACGCGAGGGCGTGAAGGGCGCGACCTCCATCAGGTCCTCCGGCGCCGAGCGGCTGGAGCGGCAAAGCCGCACGAAGGCGGCCGCCACCTGTTCGGCGCCGTGCTGCGTGAGCAGCGTGTCGATGAAACCGCGTTCGTCCTCGCTGACCGGCTCGCTGAGCGCGAGGTCGGCCAGGATGCGCTCGTCGTCGCGGCGCAGCACCTCGTCGGCCGAGGGCGGGCTCGCCCATGTCGCCTTGATGCCGGCATTGGCAAGCAGCCGCTCGGCGCGCCTGCGGGCATTGCCGGGCACGATCAGCGCGCTGACGCCCTTGCGCCCGGCGCGACCGGTGCGACCACTGCGGTGCAGCAGCGTTTCCGGGTTGCTCGGCAGGTCGGCATGGACGACCAGCTCGAGACTGGGCAGGTCGATGCCGCGCGCCGCGACATCGGTTGCGATGCAGACCCTGGCGCGGCCGTCGCGCATCGCCTGAAGCGCGTGGCTGCGTTCGTTCTGGCTGAGCTCGCCAGACAACGCCACGACGGAGAAATTGCGGTTGTTGAAGCGCGCGGTGAGATGATTGACGGCGGCGCGGGTGTTGCAGAACACCAGCGCGTTGCCAGCTTCATAGTAGCGCAGCACGTTGATGATGGCGTTTTCCCGGTCGACTTGGGCGACGTTGAGTGCCCGGTATTCGATGTCGAGATGCTGTTTCTCCTCGCCCCCGGCCGAAATGCGCACGGCGTCGCGCTGGTAGTTCTTCGCCAGCGTGGCGATGGCGCGCGGCACGGTGGCAGAAAACATCAGCGTGCGGCGCTCGGTGGGCGCGGCGTCTAGGATGAATTCGAGATCTTCGCGAAAACCGAGATCGAGCATCTCGTCGGCTTCGTCCAGCACGACTGCTTTCAAGGCCGACATGTCGAGCGCGCTGCGCGTGATGTGGTCGCGCAGCCGCCCCGGCGTGCCGACGACGATATGGGCGCCGCGCTCCAGCGCGCGCCGCTCCGTGCGCATGTCCATGCCGCCGACGCATGACGCGATTTGCGCGCCGGTCAGTTCATAGAGCCATTCCAGCTCGCGGCGCACCTGCAGCGCCAGCTCGCGCGTCGGCGCCACGACCAGGCCCAGCGGCGCGCCGGCATCGGCGAAGCGCTCGGCGCCGCCGAGAAGCGTCGGCGCCACCGCAAGGCCGAAGGCGACGGTCTTGCCGGAGCCGGTCTGCGCCGAAACCAGCGCGTCGGCCTCGCCGAGCTCGGGCCCCAGCACCGCCTGCTGCACCGGCGTCAGCTGGGCATAGCCGCGCTTTTCCAGCGCCTGCGCCAACGCAGGAACGATCGTTTCGAAACTGGACATTCTTCTCTTTCGGAATTCGGAGCTGCTGAAGGCCCGTCGATGGGCTAAGGTGTGTTGATATTCAGGTGATGCCGGCCTGCAAACGCCGGTTTCCTGCGCTTCCGGTGCTCACGTACTTTAAGTACGCTCCGCTCCGGTTCTCGAAAACCACCGTTTTCGGCTCGGCCTGACCTGAATCTCAACACACCCTAGTGCCGGCGGGCGCTGAAGCGCCGCAAGGCCGGACGGTTGGGTGGTTCCTACTTCTTGGCGACGCCATTGTACAGGGCAGGCGCCAATTGACTCTTTCCGCAAACCGCGTAAAAGCCCGCGTCGAACGGGATCGTTATTCGATGCGCGGCCTCTTGATGGCTCTTCTTGCACTCGACGCCCCCAGCCTCAATGCGAACCATTGGGCCGGGCGCTTCGGCGCGTCCGCTCGTTCCAGCAAAACTACGGCCAAAACCACCACCAAAACGGTGTGATCCCCTTGGCCTAACCACCCTCTCCCGGGTCCGGCCCGGGGGACGGAACCCGCTTAGGCCGGCGGGTTTTCTCCAAAAACCAAGCGGAGAGGGACAAGGAGATTACGATGAGTTTCAAGGTTGCGGTAGTCGGCGCCACGGGCAATGTGGGCCGCGAAATGCTCAACATTCTGGACGAGCGCGGCTTTCCGGTGAGTGAGGTCGTGGCGCTGGCGTCGCGGCGCAGCCAGGGCACCGAAGTGTCCTTCGGCGACCGCACGCTGAAGGTCAGGGCGCTCGACCAGTATGATTTTTCCGACACCGACATCTGCGTGATGTCGGCGGGCGGCAATGTCTCCAAGGAATGGTCGCCGAAGATCGGCAAGCAGGGCTGCGTCGTCATCGATAATTCGTCGGCCTTCCGCTACGACCAGGACGTGCCGCTGATCGTGCCGGAAGTGAATCCGGACGCGATCGAGCAGTTCTCGCGCAAGAACATCATCGCCAATCCGAACTGCTCGACCGCGCAGCTCGTCGTGGCGCTGAAGCCGCTGCACGACGTCGCCACCATCAAGCGTGTCGTCGTCGCCACCTACCAGTCGGTGTCGGGCGCCGGCAAGGAAGGCATGGACGAGCTGTTCACCCAGACGCGCGCGGTGTTCGTCGCCGACCAGGTCGACGTCAAGAAGTTCACCAAGCGCATCGCCTTCAACGTCATTCCGCATATCGACGTCTTCCTCGACGACGGCTTCACCAAGGAAGAGTGGAAGATGGTCGCCGAGACCAAGAAGATGCTCGACCCCAAGATCAAGCTGACGGCGACCTGCGTGCGCGTGCCGGTCTTCATCGGCCATTCGGAAGCGGTCAACATCGAGTTCGAAAAGCCCATCACGGCCGACGAGGCGCGCGAGATCCTGCGCGAGGCGCCGGGATGCCAGGTGCTCGATAAGCGCGAGAATGGCGGCTACATCACGCCGCTGGAATCGGCCGGCGAGGACGCTACCTTCATCTCGCGCATCCGCGAGGATTCGACGGTCGACAACGGGTTGTCGATGTGGGTCGTCTCCGACAATCTGCGCAAAGGCGCGGCGCTCAATGCCGTGCAGATCGCCGAGCTCCTGGTCGAGCGCGGCCTGATCCAGCCGAAGAAGAAGGCGGCCTGACGGCTGTTTGATTAACGCTCACGGGCTGTTCCGCCGCTGCCGCGGCGGGCCCTCCGCGGGGGCGCCGAACGATCGGCGGCCCGCGGTCGCGGGCTCGGCCTTCGGCCGGGGGCGCCATTTCCTTCTCCCCTGTTTACGGGGAGAAGGTGCCCGAAGGGCGGATGAGGGGCAGCGCCGGCATGTCCAATTTTCCTGAAGCTGTACTTCGCCCAGCCATCGCTTCCGACGCCATCGCCATCGCCAGGACGATGCGCGCCTCACTCAACGCTTTTCCGTGGATGCCGCTCCTGCACACGCCGGAGGAAGACCTGTTCTTCATCCAAGACATCCTGCTCCCCAATCAGCAGGTGACCGTCGCCGTCGCCGGCGAACGCATCGTCGGCTTCATCGCCGTTAACGGCGAATGGGTCGACCAGCTTTATCTCGATCCAGCCTGGACCGGACAAGGTATCGGCAGCCGGCTGCTTGCCCGGGCCACGGCCGGCATGCCTTCAATCAAGCTGCGCTGCTTTCAGGCCAACACCGATGCGCGCCGCTTCTACGAACGCCACGGCTTTCGCGCCGAAGGTTTCGGCGACGGCTCGGCCAATGAGGAAGGCCTGCCGGATATTCTTTACGTGCTCAGGCGCTGAATTCAGGCACGGCTTTCCGTCGCCAACTGCCGCAGGATGGCCAGCGCCTCCTCCGCCCGTTCCGCCGGCACGAACAGATGGTCGTGGTAAAAAGCCGAGACCGGATTGACGCCCATGCCGGCCTTTGCCAGACGCGTCGTGATCGCGGCGAGGAAGCCGACGGCTTCCAGCGAGGAGTGGATGTCGAGCGTGATCATGCGGCAGCGGAACGTGCCGACGAGTCCGGCTGCCTTCGCCTCGTCTTCGGTCACGATCAGCGTTAGGCCTTCGCGCTCGCGAAATTGCATCACGGGGTCGAGCCCTGCGGGGACCGGCGTGCCAGGTGCCAAACTGGCGAAGACATGGACTTCCGGGTATAGCTGCGGCGTCATCGATGCCAGCAGCTTTTGCAGGTCCGTCTCGCCGCTCATGTTTTTTCCTTCCCGGACGCGCGTGGCGTTTCGCAACCTTCTCCGCAGTCCCGTCGAAACGTCAACAGCCCGGCCTGCAGCCGTGTGGACGACATGGCGATGTCGCTGGCGGCTGAGCCGCAGGCGCGTTATCGCCATAGAAACATAACGACTTGCAAGGGTTCACTCGATGATCGTCCGTCCGCGCCCGACATTTTTGCAGCTGTTCTTCATCATGCGCGGTTCGGTGGTGCCGCGCATCCTGCCGCAGATCGTCGGTTTCGCCATCTATTCGGCGGTCATCCTGCTCGTGGCACGCTATTTCCATCTCGATCTCAGCGCCTTCAACATCACCCCCTTCGGGCTCGTCGGCGTGACGCTGTCGATCTATCTGTCGTTCCGCAACAACGCTGCCTATGACCGCTGGTGGGAGGCGCGTAAATTATGGGGCGCGTTGGTGTTCGAGATCCGCAACCTGGCGCGCGCCAGCACCAGCCTGATCGGCGAGCGCACCGAGCAGCGGGCGCTCTTGATGGAGGCGCTGGGTTTCTGCCACCTGCTGCGCGGCCAGTTGCGTCGTATCGACAGCACAAAGGACGCCCGCGCTTTCATCGGCGACGCGGTCGACCAGGCGGCGACCCGCACCAATCCGGCCGACGAGATGGTCCGCCGCATGGGCCGCCGCGCCAATGCGCGGCGGGTCGCGGGCGAGCTCGATCCGATCGGCTTCCGCATCCTCGATGAAAGGCTGGCCGCCATCGCCGCCATCCAGGCCGGCTGCGAGCGCATCGCCGGCACGCCCCTGCCCTTCGCCTACACGCTGTTGGTGCACCGCACGGCCTATGTCGTCTGCCTGCTTCTGCCGATCGGCCTGATCTCGACCACCGGCTGGGCGACTCCGTTGTTCATGGCGCTGATCGCCTACACCTTCTTCGGCCTCGACGCGCTGTCGGAGGAGCTCGAGGATCCGTTCGGCGTCGAAGCCAATGACCTTGCTCTCGATGGGCTCTGCCGCGTCTGCGAGATCTCCGTGTTCGAGGCGCTGGACGAGCCGCCGCCGAAGATGATCGCGGCCGACAAGTTCTATTTTTCGTAGAGCCTTTCACCGTTTCACGGAAACGGTGAACCGCTCTATCTCTTTGTTTACGCAGTTCCGGACGGAAAACCGATCACACTTTTCCTGGAACTGCTCTAGCCCTGTAGGATCGCTGCGCGGTCACCCGTCCTTAGTTCGACGCTGGAAAGCCAGCCTTGTAACCAACGGAGGGTACCATGAGCATTGCCGAAGCCGCGCCCGCCTCGAAGGGCGCTTTGTGGACCGGGCGCGCGCTCAGCGCCGTCGTCGTCCTGTTCATGATCTTCGACGGCGTCATCAAGCTGCCACCGCTGGCCATCGTCACCGAAACCATGGCGCAGATCGGCTGGCCGGCCGATGCCGGCACCGCGCGTCTGCTCGGCATCATCGGGCTGCTCTCGACCGCGCTCTATGCGCTGCCGCGCACATCGGTGCTCGGGGCCATCCTGCTCACCGGCTACATGGGTGGCGCCATCGCCACGCATATACGCATCGGCAACCCGCTGTTCTCGCACACACTGTTCGGCATCTATCTCGGCATCATGCTGTGGGGCGGGCTCTACCTGCGCGACGCCAGAGTGCGGGCGCTGATCCCGTTCAGCCGCTAAACGGAGAAGACAAAGGTGTTCGCAGCCATCCTCATCATCCTTGTCATTGCCGCTCACGCAGCGCTCATACACGCGGCCCTGGCTGATCGGAGAGTCTTTGCGCGGTGAGTAAAAGATAATGATTTCAGCAATTTGACCATGGCTGCACAGATCGTTCTCGACGCTGAGCCGGCCAATATTCACTCTCTCATGGATCAAATCGGCCACCCGCGAGTTAAGGCCATGGCGGTAAGGACGGCGACCCGCGTGAGAGAGGAATTCAAAATGAAGAAAGCCATTACCATTCTTGTGCTGGCGATCGCGCTCGGCGCGTGTTCCCAGACAGAAAAGGGCGCAGCGATCGGCGGCCTGGGCGGCGCGGCCGTCGGCGCCGCGGTGGCGGGCGATCCGGTCGAAGGCGCGGTGGTCGGCGGCGCGGTCGGTGCGGTCGCAGGCGCGTTGATCGGCCGTGCCAGCGAACGCGGCAAGTGCCGCTACCGAGACCGTTACGGCCAGACCTATATCGCGCGCTGCCCGGACGGATACTGAGGTCGCAGGACAGGTCAAAAAGAAGAACGGCGGGCAATGCCCGCCGTTTTTGCATTCAGCCAAGAAACCGAATTACTCGGCAGTCGCGGCTTCCGCCTCGGCCGGTGCCGCGGCAGCGGCGGCAACCGCTGCTGCTGCGTCGTCCTGGGCCTTCTTCAGCAGGGCGGCGCGTTCCTGCGCCTTCTTGCCGGGCAGGGCCTTGTTCGGGTTCGAGCGGGCTTCGCGCTTGGCGAGGCCGGCCTCGTCGAGGAAGCGCAGCACGCGGTCGGTCGGCTGGGCGCCGTGCGACAGCCAATGCTTGACGCGCTCGGCGTCGACCTTGACGCGCTCGCCGTCCTTCGGCAGCAGCGGATTCCACGAGCCGAGCGACTCGATGAAACGGCCGTCGCGCGGCGAACGGGCGTCGGCGACGACGACGTGGTAGTAAGGACGCTTCTTCGAGCCCGCGCGGGCCAGTCTGATCTTCAGTGCCATTCTTATCTCCTAAAAGCTCTGATTTCGTTTGATGTGGTTGCGGTTGAAACTTTCAACCGGCTTTGGCAGCGCCGTTGTTAGCGGCGATCTGTTCGTGATGCCGAATCACCTCGCGGATGACGAAGTTCAGGAACTTCTCCGCGAAATCCGGATCGAGGTTCGCATCCTTTGCCAACTGGCGAAGGCGGGCGATCTGCTGCTGCTCGCGCGACGGGTCGGCGGGCGGCAGGCCATGCTCGGCCTTGAGCACGCCGACTGCCTTGGTGCAGCGGAAGCGCTCGGCCAGCATATGGATGAGGGCGGCGTCGATGTTGTCGATCGAAGCGCGATAGCCCGCCAGGAGGGCGCGTGCATCGGCCATGTCTTTCTCCTCGTTCATCGCCCCCTCACTTCTTCTTACCCAAACCAGGCAGCCCGCCGCCGCCCAGGCCAGGAAGTCCGGGAAGCTTCATGCCGCCAGGCAAGCCCGGCAATCCGCCGCCACCGGGGAGTCCGCCAGGCAGGCCCTTGCCGAGGCCGGCGGCCTGCGCCTGCTTCTGAAGAGCTTCGAGCTGCTTGGGATCCATCTTGGAAAGGTCGGGCATGCCGCCCATGCCTCCAGGCATCATGCCGCCGAGGCCCATCTTGGAGGCAAGGCCGCCCATCATGCCGCGCATGAGGCCGCCGCCTTTGCCCTTGCCGCCCATCGCCTTCATCATGTCGGCCATGCCGCGATGCATCTTGAGCAGTTTGTTGATCTCGGCCGCGTCGGTGCCGGAGCCGGCGGCGATGCGCTTCTTGCGCGAATGCTTGAGGAGATCGGGATTGGCGCGCTCGGCCTTGGTCATCGAGGAGATGATGGCGAGCTGGCGGCCGAACATCTTGTCGTCGAGGCCGGCGGCGGCAAGCTGGTCCTTCATCTTGCCCATGCCGGGCATCATGCCCATGATGCCGCCCATGCCGCCCATTTTCGACATCTGCTGAAGCTGCTGTGCCAGGTCGTTCAGGTCGAACTTGCCCGACTGCATCTTCTTGGCCATCGCCGCCGCCTGCTCGGCGTCGATGGTCTCGGCGGCTTTTTCGACAAGCGAGACGATGTCGCCCATGCCGAGGATGCGGTCGGCGATGCGCTTGGGGTGGAATTCCTCCAGCCCGTCCATCTTTTCGCCGGTGCCGATCAGCTTGATCGGCTTGCCGGTGACGGCGCGCATGGAAAGTGCGGCGCCGCCGCGGCCGTCGCCGTCCATGCGGGTCAGCACAAGGCCGGTGATGCCGACGCGCTCGTCGAAGCTCTTCGCCAGATTGACGGCGTCCTGGCCGGTCAGCGAATCCGCGACGAGCAGGATTTCGTGCGGGCCGGACACCTTCTTGATGTCGGCCATCTCGACCATCAGCGGCTCGTCGATATGGGTGCGGCCGGCCGTGTCGAGGATGACGACGTCATGGCCGCCGAGCTTGGCCGCCTGCACGGCGCGCTTGGCGATGTCGACCGGGCTCTGTCCGGCGATGATCGGCAGCGTCGCGACCTTGGTCTGCTCGCCGAGCTGGCGAAGCTGCTCCTGCGCGGCCGGACGCCGCGTGTCGAGCGAGGCCATCAGGACCTTCTTGTTCTGCCGCTCGGTCAGCCGCTTGGCGATCTTGGCCGAGGTGGTCGTCTTGCCGGAGCCCTGCAGGCCGACCATCATGACGACGACCGGCGCCGGCGCGTTGAGATCGACGGCGACGCCCTCGGCGCCGAGCATGTCGACCAGCTCGTCATGGACGATCTTGACGACCATCTGTCCGGGCTTGATCGACTTCAGCACAGCCGCGCCGACAGCCTTTTCGCGCACCTTGTCGGTGAAGGACCGCACCACCTCCAGCGCGACGTCGGCCTCGAGCAGCGCGCGGCGCACCTCGCGAAGTGCTGCCGAGACATCCGCCTCGGACAGCGCGCCGCGGCCGGTGAGGCCGTTCAGGATCGAACCAAGGCGTTCCTGGAGTGATTCAAACATTCTTCTTCCTTTTCCCTGGCATCCGGATGATGCCCGAGAGGTAGTGCGTTCGCACCGGGTCGCCAAGCAAAAGCGCAAAGCCAAAAAGCACCCGGGGGCGCATCGCGCTGCCGGGTGTTGGCCTCCAGGATCTCTTTACAGCACCCGCCTCAATGAAGCATCGGCGTCCTGGTCGGCTTTCGCGAAGGATACTCGTCGCGGAAATTCAGCGGCTCTAGACAGGAAATCGGCGGCGGAGTCAAGGCTAATGCATGTCGCGCAAAAGTGCGCAGCGGTTTTGCGGCAACGACATGCATCAAAAAACAATGCTCAAATCGGGGCCAAACGCCGCGATTTGTAAAGGCTCAGCCCGGGCTTTGCGTATTCGTCCCGACCTTGAGCGGCGAGTGCCGGTGCAACAGGAGCAGCATCGTCAAAAGCGTGCTGACGATGCCGATGACGGCGATCAGCACGGCGTCCCAATTCGTCCAGCCGGGGCCTTCGAGCGGCTTGGCGTTGAGCAAGGCGAAGCCATTGTAGCCTTCCTGGTGCGAGATCAGCAGGAAGCCGGTCAAATTATTGGCGAGATGGGCGCCGAACGAAGCGCCGAGATTGCCGGTGGCATAGACCAGCAGCATCAGGAGCAGGGCGAAGGCGCCGATCGAGACCAGCACGCAGGCATTGATGGCCAGCGACGAGGCCGAGTTCCAGTGCAGGGAAGTGAACAGAAGTCCCGGCAGCAGCGCCCAGATCCACGGGCTCTTGAAGCGGTAGGCGAGCGCGCGCGGCAGGTAGCCGCGAAACAGCATTTCCTCCGACGAGGTCTGCAGGAAGGCGAGCAGCGCGATCGGCACCAGGAAGAGCAGCCAGGACCAAAAGGCGATCGGTCCGCGCGCGATCTCCGGCTGCAGCGCGTAAAGCAGCACCTCCGAAAACAGCGATGTGATCAGCACGGCGATCAGCCCCTTGAGGAAATCGCCGCCGGCGATGCGGCGGCTGACGCCGAAGAGCGCTGACAAGGGTTCGCCATGCACGAAGCGCATCGCCACCCACAGACCGATCCAGATACCGGCAAAGGAGGTCAGCGCGCTGAGGATGCCGGTCGGCGACGCCAGGAAATCCTGCATGTAGCGCCCCGATGAGGGGCCAGGCAGCTTGAGCGCGAGATAGGTATAGGTACCGGCAATCAGCACCACGGCCGTCATGGCCATCCACAAGGCGACGACGATGGCCGACCCGAAGAACAGGCGCAGCAGATTGGTTTTTGCGTTGGGCGAGCGGCGATAACGCTCGAAGGCGGCATTGTCGATCGTCACGCGGGTCCCCTGCCGAAGGCTTTCGGCTGCATGATGTAGGAGATCGCAGTTACCACCCAATTACCATCAAGCCAGGCTGCTACGCGTGGAGAGAAAACGGCCGCCATCGCTGGCGGCCGTTTTCTTGTCAGGCGTCAGGGCGCGATCAGCGCATGACGTAGACGATACGCCTCGTGCCCGGATCGACCAGCGCCGGCTGGTTGTTCACATAGACGTAGCGGTAGCGGTAATCCGGGATTTCGCGCAGCTCCACCGTGTCGGGCAGCGTGGCGCCGGTCACCACCTCGCCGTCGAGATAGACCGGATCGACCCGGTGCGCGGAGACATAGGTGCCGACCTCGGCCGGCGGCCTGCCGATCGATTCGATGGCGTCGTCATCGTCGTCGGAGACGATGGCTCCGGTGTATGTGTCCGTGGTGTAGATATCGTCGGTCGGCGGCGCCACGACGGCGATGCCCGCATCGGCCGGCCGGCGTGTCAGCACCACGCGGCTGCCGCCGAAGTCGCCCGTCACATAGTCGGAATAGACCCAACCTTTGCCGCCGGCTTCGGCGATCGTGCACCATTTGCTGCCTTCGATGCAGCCGACGAGAGTGGCCGACTGGCCGGCCGCCAGCACGCCTATGACCGGGTATTGCGGGCCTGGACCGGCGCGTACGTTGAGATTGGCCACCGCGGACACGGGGGTGTCGGCGAAAGCGGCGCCCGACATGGCAAGCATCGTGCCGGCAAGTGCCGGAAACAACATGCGTTTCATGATTTTTCTCTCCGTTTTAACGCTCCCTCGGGCTCGGAAACGAAACGGAAGCTTATGCGTTCCGGCTAAAGTGGCGTTCGCCCGCTCACGAATTGTTCCAGGGTTTTTTCGGCGAGCCGGTCAAAAGATCGTGCATGAAGCTCAATTTCCGCGCCGTCACCTCGGAAATCACGAAGGGGTAGAGGTCCGGCAGGCCCATGCAGCGGTTGATCGAGTTGGAGGCCTCCGACAACACCAGCCAGCGGGCGAGAATCTTTTCGAACGGTTCCGGGACCGGGTCGGGATCGGCTGGCGCCGGTTGCAGGCGGCCGCCGGTATCGTCGCGCGGGACGGCATCGGCATCCACCGTCTCCAGGCGCCCCAGCGGGAAATTCAGCGCATGCACCATTTCCAGCGTGTCGGTGATGTGGAGGTGGTGCGCGAAGGTCTCGGCCCAGTCCTCCCAGGGGTGCGCGGTCGCATAGGCCGAGATGTGGCGCTGCTGCCAGTCGGGCGGCGCGCCATTGGCGTAATAGCCCTTCAACGCCTGCTCGTAGTCGGCTTGCTCGTCGCCGAACAGGGCGCGGAAGGCCGAAAGCCGGTCCGCATCGTCGCGGATCAGCCGATCCCAGTAATAGTGGCCGAGCTCGTGGCGGAAATGGCCGAGCAAGGTGCGGTAAATCTCGCCCATCTCGACGCGCCGCCTTTCGCGCTCGGCGGAATCGGCCTCGGCGACGTTGAGCGTGATCAGGCCGTTGTCGTGGCCGGTCAGGATGCGCTCGCCGCCCGGGCCGGCGCCGATCGGATCGGCGAGGAAGTCGAAGGCGAGGCCGACCTCATCCTCCGGGTTGACCTTCGGCGCGACCGGCAGGCCGAAAGCCAGCAGCGAATAGACGGCGCGTTTCTTCGCCGCTTCGACGCGGATCCAGCGCTGGCGGTTGCCGTCAACCGACAGGTCCGGGATCAGCTGGTTGAGCGCGCAGGCGCGGCAGAAGTTGTGGTCGGGCTCGGCGCGCCAGTTGCAGGCGCATTCGTCGGCATTGCCGCATTGGAAGATGCCCTCGGCGCCGGACAGAAGGAAACGCGCCTGGTCCGGGTCGTACAGCACCAGGCTGGAGCAGTTCAGGCACTGGGCATTTTCGAAATAGAGACGGTGGCCGCAATTTGGGCAGTCGAACAGCTTCATTTTATCTTCAACATGCAGAGCAGGCAGTGAGCGGGCTTCTTCAAACGCGAGGCTCCGCCCAGTGTTCCGGGATCATTTTGCCGCAAGCTCAGCGATGACCTGGCGGGCCACGCTCTCGCCCGAGAGCCTGGCGCCGCCGCAGGTCTGGATCAGCGGTCCGGCGACATGCTCACCGGCAAAGAAGATCTTTTCGGCAACAGGCTGCATCAGCGTCGCGCGCGCCTGCGAGCGGCCCGGCCGCGCGGCGGCGTAAGCGCCGCGCACGAAGCGCTCGGCGCCCCAATTGGTCATCATGGCGCGGCCGACATGCTTTTTCACGTCGCCGCCGAAGATGCTGCAGAGCCGGTCGATAGCGAAGTCGACCCCGGCCGCCTCGCCTGCCACCGACATTTCCCAGGCGAAGTCGCCGCCGACGAAGCCGACCATCAGGTCGAGATCGAAGGGAAAGCAAAGGAAATAGATGTCGTGCCTGGCCATGCGCTCGATCAGCAGGTCGTCGAAGGGCTCGAGGCCGAGCCTTGTGCCTTTGATCTCGATCGGCAGCTTGGTCAGCATGCCCATGGGCAGGTCGAAAAAGGCGCCGAAATGGGCGTCGGGCAGCGCCGGCGAGAATTCGATCTCCTCGAAGGCGAGCACGGCCGGCGAAGCGGTGACGATGACGGCCTTGGCCCGCACCGTGCCGCGATCGGTGACGCAGGCGACGCCCGGTACATCCCACAGGATCCGGCGAACCGGCGTCGACAGTTCGACCGGCACGTCGGCGCCGAAATGCGCGACCAGCGCGCCAAAACCTTCCTTGCTGAAGTAGTTCGGGTCGAGATCGGCGGCGGCCTGGAAGTCGCGGATCGAGATTTCGTCCTCGTCGGCGCCGAAATCCATCGGGCCGGCGAAGGTGGCGGCGGCGCGAGGGGCATGGCCCTTGGCCATCAGCGCCGACAGCCGGTCGTCGTCGCCATCCCGGACCTGGTGCGCGGCAAGCAGCTCGAACAGCTTGGCGTCGGCCGCCTTCATCTCGGCTTCCTCGTCCTCGCTCGCCTTGCGGTCGCGATAGTAGAGGTGGTCGACATTCATGTCGTGGTGATGCAGCGTCCAGCCCGCCGCCTTCGCCTCCGGGAAATACGGGTTGCGGTCGGCGGCGTGCAGCCAGGCGCAGCCGATGTCGAAGGGCACGCCGAACTGCCGGTCGCTGGTCCAGGCGCGGCCGCCGATGCGGTCCATGGCTTCGAGAAGGGTGAAGGAAAGGCCGGCCGCGCGCAGCGTCTTTGCCGCCGCCAGCCCCGCGGAGCCGGCGCCAATGATCACCACATCAACGTCTTCCATGAGGCAAGCCCGCCACAGTTAGTCCTTGATCGTAGGCAAATTGGCCGCCTTTCGCCAGTGCCGGTCACCGCTTCCCCGCGGGGGCGGTGACAATCCGGCGTTTCGCTGGCAAATTCGCAACCGGGACGTGATTCAGGCAACCAGGAGAACAGCATGGCATTGTTTGCCAAGGGAAGGATTTTCGCGGCGGCGGTGGTGGCGTCGCTGGCGCTGGCAACGGGCGCGCAGGCCGCCGCCAGTTGCGGCAAGAACGCCGCCGGCTTCGACGCCTGGAAACAGGATTTCGCCGCCGAGGCCAGGGCCAATGGCGTCGGCCAGAAGGGCCTGTCGGCGCTGGCCGGGGCGACCTACGCGACCAGGACGATCGCTGCCGACCGCGCTCTCCACAAGGCCTTCAGCGGCTCGGTGGAGGCATTCATGAAGCGTCGCGGCGGTGCGGCGATCATCTCGCGCGGGCGGGCGCTGAAGAAGTCGAATGCGGCGCTGTTCGACAACATCGAGCGCACCTATGGCGTGCCGCCGGGCGTGCTGCTCGCCATCTGGGGCATGGAGACCGGCTTCGGCGCCGCGATGGGCAACCAGAACACCGTCTCGGCGATCGTGACGCTGGCCTATGACTGCCGCCGCCCGGATTATTTCACGCCGCATGCCATCGCCGCGCTCAAGCTGGTCGATAGCGGGGCATTGAGCGCCTCATCAGTCGGCGCCATGCATGGCGAGATCGGCCATACCCAGTTCCTGCCCGGAAACGTCATGAAATACGGCGTCGGCAGCAGAAACCTGCGCGACAGGAATACAGCGCTCGCCTCCACCGCCAACTACCTCAAGGCGCATGGCTGGCACGCCGGCGCGAGCTATGAGGCCAATATGGGCGCCATCGCCGGCTGGAATTCTGCAAGTGTCTATCAGCAGGCCATCGCCCGCATCGGCGAGGCGATCGACGCGAATTGATCGAATCCTGATTCGGCGGGAAAGCCCGGCCAATATGTGCCGGGCTTTTCTTGTTTATGGGCTTGGACATTGGTGAAAGCGCGAATCCCCACCCTTGAGCAGCACTCAAGGGAGGGATGTCGCCGAAGGCGACAGAGGGGGTCTTTGCGCGTGAAGCGGCGACCTATCCTTCGTCATTCTAGGGCGGAGCAAGGAGCGAAGCGACGCGCGCAGACCCTAGAATCCATGCCGTGACATCGGCCGTAGAATGCAACGGTCCAGAATAGCCGTTGGCGATGGCACTAGGTAAGGTCGCAGCATGACAGGCTACGTCTACATGACCGCGAGCCAGAAAGGCGGCACGATCTATATCGGCGTCACCAACGATCTTGCTCGCCGGATGCCCGAGCACAAGACAGGCCAAGGCTCCAGCTTCGCCAGCCGGTATGGTGTGCAGCGTCTGGTCTGGTACGAGGAGTATTTCGACATCACCGATGCCATCCAGCGTGAGACGTCATTGAAGCGCTGGCCGCGCCGATGGAAAGTTGAATTGATCGAGAAGACCAATCCGGTATGGTTCGAGCTCCTTCGCGGAATTGGCTGGTGATCGTTCTGCACCGCTGCGACGCTCATGCGTCACGGCATGGATTCTAGGGTCTGCGCGCGTCGCTTCGCTCCTTGCTCCGCCCTAGAATGACGAAGTCCGGGCTGCCGGGACCGCACACTGTCTGCCTTGCCCTTGCGGGGAAGGCAAGCAACTATCAGCCCCTGCGGCTCCTCGCCGCCAGCGTCCGCAGCCGCAATCCATTGAGACGGATAAAGCCCTCGGCGTCCTTCTGGTCGTAGGCGCCGCGGTCGTCCTCGAAGGTGACCAGCGCATCGGAGTAAAGCGTCTTCTTCGACTTGCGGCCGGTAACGATGACATTGCCCTTGTAGAGCTTCAGCCGCACCGTGCCTTCGACATCTTCCTGGCTCTTGTCGATCATCGCCTGCAGCATGACTCGCTCGGGCGAGAACCAGAAGCCGTTGTAGATAAGTTCGGCGTAGCGCGGCATGAACTCGTCCTTGAGGTGCGCGGCACCGCGGTCGAGCGTGATCGATTCGATGGCGCGATGCGCGGCGAGCAGGATGGTGCCGCCGGGCGTTTCGTAGACGCCGCGCGACTTCATGCCGACGAAGCGGTTCTCGACGAGGTCGAGGCGGCCGATGCCATTGTCGCGGCCAAGGTCGTTCAGCGCCGCCAGCATGGTCGCCGGCGACAGCTTCTTGCCGTTGAGTGCGATCGGATCGCCCTTGAGGAACTCGATCTCGATCTCGGTGACGACGTCGGGCGCGTCCATCGGCGATACGGTGCGCTGATGCACGAATTCCGGCGGCTCGCCCCACGGATCCTCCAGCACCTTGCCCTCGGAGGAAGAGTGCAAAAGGTTGGCGTCGACCGAGAAGGGCGCTTCGCCGCGCTTGTCCTTGGCCACCGGGATCTGGTGCTGCTCGGCGAAATTGATCAGGTCGGTGCGCGACTTGAACGACCAGTCGCGCCACGGCGCGATGACCTTGATGTCGGGGTTGAGCGCATAGGCCGAGAGCTCGAAGCGGACCTGGTCGTTGCCCTTGCCGGTGGCGCCGTGCGCGATGGCGTCGGCGCCGGTCTCCTTGGCGATCTCGACCAGATGCTTGGAGATCAGCGGCCGGGCGATCGAGGTTCCAAGCAGATAGGTGCCTTCATAGACGGCATTGGCGCGGAACATCGGGAAGACGAAGTCGGCGACGAATTCCTCGCGCACGTCGACGATGCGGATATCCTTGATGCCCATCATCTCGGCCTTCTTGCGGGCCGGCTCCAATTCGCCGCCCTGGCCTAGATCGGCGGTGAAGGTGACGACTTCGGCGCCGAGCTCGGTCTGCAGCCACTTCAGGATGATGGAGGTGTCGAGGCCGCCGGAATAGGCGAGCACGACTTTCTTGACGTTTTTGATCTTGGACATTTTGGCGGTTCCGCGGGGAAAAGTTTCGCGGGCGAGGTATCACGGCCTTTCCGGGCGGCGCAAGAGACGAACGCTTGCCGGGTCATGGCATAGGCTGGGCCAGAACTTTGCGCCGGCAGATGCTGGCGGCGGCAAAACCGTCGGGTTAAAGGCCGCGCAGTGATCTCTCAGGTGCGACCGATGTCCTTCATTCCCGATACTTCGACGTTGATCCAGTTCGCCATCGCGACAATCATCCTGGCGATCACGCCGGGGCCGGACATGACACTGTTCGTCTCGCGCACGCTGAGCCAGGGCCGCGCCACCGGCTTCGCCTCGATGGCGGGTGCGCTCTGCGGCACGCTGATCCACACCACTTTGGTGGTGGTCGGCATCTCGGCGCTGATCGTCGCCTCGCCGATGGCCTTCTTCGTGCTGAAAATCTTCGGCGCCGGTTATCTGGTGTTCCTGGCCTTTCAGGCGGTGACCAAAGGCTCGGCCTTCTCGCCGGAGAAGAAGACCGGGCCACAGGTTTCACTGTTGCGCAGCTGGGTCGCAGGGCTTGGCGTCAACCTGCTCAACCCCAAGATCATCCTGTTCTTCATGACCTTCCTGCCGCAATTCGTCTCCGCGCATGATCCGGACGCGTCGGGAAAACTGTTCTTCCTCGGCGTGATGTTCGTCGTGCTGTCGACCCCGGTGACCGTGCCGATGGTGCTGGCGGCGGAGAAGTTTTCGGCGGCGATGAAGGCGAGCCCCCGCGTGACGCGCGTGGTCGACTATCTGTTCGCCGGCGTCTTCTCGGGCTTCGCGCTGAAAATCCTGACGGCGCAGGCGAAGTAAGCGCCGCTCGGCGCCTGCGGCAATCGACAAGGCGTCAGCGAAACACCTTCACCGCATGCCGTGCCAGGGCGATCGTCGCCGCGACGGCGATCAGCGCACAGACGCCCGGCCAGCCCCATTGGCCGTAGATCTTGACGCCGATCCACGAGCCGGCGCTGCCGCCGAGGAACACGCAAGTCATGTAGGCCGTGTTGAGCCGGCTTCGCGCATCGGGTCGGATCGCGAAGACGCGTGCCTGGTTGGCGGTCTGGCCGCTTTGCACGGCGATATCGAGAAGCAGCATGCCTGCCGTCAGCGCCAGCAGGCCTGTCATTCCGCCAAGCCCGCCGCCGAGCAGGACGATCGCCGCCGCGATGCCGGTGACGAAGGCGAGCGGGCTGACGAAATCGGGGCCCTTGCGGTCAATCAGCCGGCCGGCGATCGGCGTGCAGAGCACGCTTGCCGCGCCGACCAGGGCGATCAGCCCGACCGCCTGGCCGCCAAGGTGGTAGAGCGGTCCGCCGAGCAAAAGGGCAAGGCTTGTCCAGGCGGCGGTGAAGCCGCCGAACATAAGCGCCTGGTAGAGGCAGGAGCGGCGCAGTTCCGGCTCGTCGCGAAAGAGGATGAAGGCCGCGGCGACCAGCGAAGGGTAGCGCTGCGAGGATGTCGGCGCCGTCCTCGGCAGCACCAGACCGAGCAGGATGGCGAACACGAACAGCGCCGCCGCGGCGACGAAATAGGGTCCGCGCCAGCCGAGATGCTCGCCGAGGAAGCCGCCGAAGGTGCGGGCCAGGAGAATGCCGGCCAGCAATCCGCTGAGCAGCGTGCCGGTGACTGCGCCGCGCCGTTCCGGCGGCATCAGGCCCGCCGCCATTGGCAAAAGGATCTGCGGCACCACGGTGGTGATGCCGGTCACCATGCTGGCGAGTGCCAGCACCGGCAGCGTCGGCGCCTGGCTGGCGATCAGGAGCGCGGCGGCCGTCAGCGTCAGCAAGGTCGCGACGAGCGGGCGATGCGGAAACCGGTCGCCCAGCGGCACGAGTAGGAGAAGGCCCAATGCGTAGCCGAGCTGCGCGGTGGTGACCACCAGCGCCGCCGTTTCGGCCGGGACATGCAGGTCGGATGCGATCAGCAGCGTTATGGCCTGGGGGAAGTAGATGGTGGCGACGCTGACGCCGCAGGCGATGGAGAGGATGAACAGCAGGCCGGCGCTCAGGCCGGAAGGGCCGTGCTCGGCCGGTTGATCGAACCGCGCCGCGACGGCCGCGGCCGACCCGCCATTCTTTTCACCTTCGGCCAAGGGCCCGCTCCTCGTCGGTAGGATTTGCCGGAAATGTCTCGGCCACGTGCGCCGAAGTCGATTCGGGCAGCCTGTTCAACTCGCCGGGTTCTGGCATGATCCGCCGCGGAAAAGTCTGCAACTTTTCGTCATCGGCTCAACGTTCGTCATCGGGCAATGGCGCACGGCGCCAGCTGCCGGCCCAGCGGCCGGCGGAAAGCCAGTAAAAAATGCCGCCGACCATGCCGCTGCCGATCACCGCCAGTTGGCTATTGGTCTCGGTGACGTCGAAATTGGCATCGCCGGTCGCGTGAGCGAAGCCAAGGAAAACGATTGCACTGATCGCGCCGCCCAGCGCGTAGAAAAGCCAGTCGCGGCGATTGAGCACCTCCGCGATCAAGATCACGACGGTCACCGGCATGAAAGCGAAATAGGCGACGAACAGCGCCACGAAGGGCACCGAGAAATAGAGCGAGGCGGTTGCCGCCGGCTCCGGATCGCCCGTCATGTAGCCGTGATAGGCGAGGAACAGGATGTTGAGGAAGGCGCTCGCCGCCAGCGAGGCGACGACATAGCCGATCAGGATGACGGCGAAGCGGACGAGATAGGCGATGAGGCGGACCATCCTACGCTATCCGGAGATCGGAAGGAGTCGTGTCAAGGTCAGCCGATAAACGATCCCGCATAGGCTGCCTCCCACGATCAAGAACCCCAGCATGTCCAGGCCGGGCAACCTTTGCATCGTTGGATACACCAGCATCTCGGCAAATATGAGGATCCCGACGAGAGCGCCACCCACTATGAAATTTGGCCACCCTCGCTCTCGGGTCAGCTCGGACAGCACGATGAGTGGCACTGCGGGCAGTGCGCCATACACGGCGGCAACTGTCGCGCCGGCGATCAAGGCCAGCACCGTGTCCGCCAGGTCGAAGAAGAACTCGCCGCTACGCCACACGAACAAAGCGTTATCGTACAAAAG
Source organism: Mesorhizobium sp. CU3 (assembly GCF_006442965.1). Classification (GTDB taxonomy): domain Bacteria; phylum Pseudomonadota; class Alphaproteobacteria; order Rhizobiales; family Rhizobiaceae; genus Mesorhizobium. Next base: position 141,989 of record NZ_VFWX01000007.1, read on the forward strand.
ATACAGGAGAGGCATGACAAATGACGCGATTGCAAAGCAAACAGCGGCGGCTGCCAATCGCCGGATGAATCTCACGCCTCGCCGTGCCCCGCGATCATCATAGCTTCCAGCGCCAGGCGGTCGACCTTGCGCATGCGCTCCGATTCCGATTTGAGCTGGCCGCAGGCGGCGAGGATGTCGCGGCCGCGCGGGGTGCGGATCGGCGAGGCGTAGCCGGCATTGTTTATGTAGTCGGCAAACTTCTCGATCGTCTCCCAGTCCGAGCACTGATAGTTGGTGCCGGGCCAGGGGTTGAACGGGATCAGATTGATCTTGGCCGGAATGCCCTTCAAGAGCTTGACCAGCGCCTTGGCATCCTCGAGCGAATCGTTGACGTCCTTCAGCATCACATATTCGAAGGTGATGCGCTTGGCGTTGGAAAGGCCCGGATAGGCCTTGCAGGCGGCGATCAGGTCTTTCAGCGGGAACTTCTTGTTTATAGGCACCAGAAGGTCGCGCAGGTCGTCATTGGTGGCATGCAGCGAGATCGCCAGCATGACGCCGATCTCCTCGCCGGTGCGGGCGATCTCCGGCACCACGCCGGAGGTCGACAGCGTGATGCGTCTTTTTGACAAAGAAAGTCCGTCGCCGTCGGAGGCGATCAGCAGCGCCTTCTTCACCGCCTCGAAATTGTAGAGCGGCTCGCCCATGCCCATCATGACGATGTTCGAAACCTTGCGCCCTTCGGCCGGCACGATGGCGCCGTCGGGCGTGTCGCGGTCGGGGAAGTCGCCGAGCCGGTCGCGCGCGGTGAGCAATTGCGCCAGGATCTCTTCCGTCGTCAGGTTGCGCACCAGCTTCTGCGTGCCGGTGTGGCAGAAGGAGCAGGTCAGGGTGCAGCCGACCTGCGAGGAGATGCAGAGCGTGCCGCGGCCTTCCTCTGGGATATAGACGGTCTCGATCTCGACCGGACGGCCGGCGCCGCGCGGCGGGAAGCGGAACAGCCATTTGCGCGTGCCGTCGGCGGAAATCTGCTCCTCGACGATTTCGGGCCGGGCAACGGTGAAGTGCTTGCCGAGCTCCGCGCGCAAATCCTTGGAGATGTTGAACATATGCGCGAAGTCGGAGACGCCGCGCACATACATCCAGTGCCAGAGCTGCTGGGCGCGCATCCTGGCCTGGCGCTCCGGCACGATGCCGGCGCCGACCAGCGCCTCGCCAAGCTCGGCGCGGGTCAGGCCGATCAGCGTCGGCTTCTCGGCGGTGCGGGCGCGCAAGGCGTCACGGGCGCCCTCGGCGGTAAGGTCAAGCGAAACGGTCATGGTGGCGCCAATATAAGCGATTTGCGGCCGATTTCAGCATCCGCCGGATTTGGGAAGCGCGGCGCATAGCACAGGTTGACGGCGGAGTCATGCTCCGGCCTTTCCTTCTCCCCTTGTGGGAGAAGGTGGATCGGCGCGTAGCGCCGAGACGGTTGAGGGGTGTTCCAGGGAACACCAGCGTCTCACTCCGCTGGAGCACCCCTCATCCGACCGAGCTTCGCTCGGCCACCTTCTCCCACAAGGGGAGAAGGGGGGAGCCGCGACTGGCAGCACCCTACTCTTGAGTATCCACCTTGCTGCGATGGCCGCTGACCTGCGCGCCGTCTTCCGGGTGCAGGAAGAAGAAGCCGGGAATGGGCAGCAGCGGGATCACCGCCGTCAGCAGGAACGCCCAATGGAACTGGTCCGCCGTCGGCGCATGCGCTTGGCTGGAGACGAGGCCGAGCACCATGGCGGCGATCGAGACGCCGAGCGACACGCTGAGCTGCTGCAGCACGCCGCCCAGGCTGGTGGCGCGGCTGAGTTTTTCCCCCGGCAGGTCGGCATAGGACAGCGTGTTGGACGACATGAACTGCGCCGAACGGACGATGCCAAAGCAAAAGACGTACAGGCCGATCGCCCAATGCGGCGTGTCGGCATCGAGCAGCGAGAAACCCGCCACGGCAAAAGCGCCGACGACCGCGCTGCCGGTCAGCACGGCCTTGAAACCGAAGCGCCGCAACAGCAACGACAGCAGCGGCCGCATCAGAAGAGCGCCGAAGCTGCCGACGAAGGTCAGCGATCCGGAGGTGACCGGGCTCATGCCGAAGCCGACCTGCAGCATCAGCGGCAACAGGAACGGCGCGCCGTTGAGGCCGATGCGGCACAGGCCGCCGGCCAGCGTGCCGACCCAGAAGGAGCGAAAGCGGAACAGCGTCAGATCCACGGCAGGTGCCGCAACGCGGCGGGCGTAACGGCCGAAGGCGAGCAAGAGCAGGATCGAAGCGGCCAGCACCAGCACGGTCGCCAGCGGCGAAATGACCGGACGGCCGATATTCTCCAGGCCGAACTGCAGGAGTGCCGCGCCGACGCCGACCATCAGGAAACCGGCGAAGTCGAAAGGCTGCGCATCCTCCTCATGGAAATCGTCGACGAAGCGCAAGGCGGCGACGATGCCGATCAGGCCGAACGGCACGTTGACGTAGAAGATCCAGCGCCAGGAGGCATAGGTGGTCAACAGGCCGCCGAGCAGCGGCCCGATGACGGGCCCCACGATCGCCGGCAGGGTCATGTAGGTCATGGCGGTGATCAGGCCGCTGCGCGGAAAGGAGCGCAGCAGGATCAGCCGCCCGACCGGCGTCATCATGGCGCCGCCCAGCCCCTGCAGCGCACGCATGGCCAGGAGCATGCCGACGTTCTCGGCCACGCCGCACAACACCGAGCCGATTGTGAAGGTGAACAGCGCCAGCGCAAAGATGCGGCGCGCGCCGTAGCGGTCGGCGAACCAGCCGCTGACTGGGATGAACACGGCCAAGGTCAGGATGTAGGTGGTGACCGCGAGATTGAGCCGCACCGGAGTGGTGTCGAGGCTTTGCGCGATCGCCGGAATGGCGGTGGTGAGGATGGTGGAATCGAGCTGCTCCATCAGGAAGGCGATGGCGACGATCGACGGGATGATCAGTTTGAGCCGCGGGTCGCGCTCGGTCGCAAAGAGATGCTGTTCCAATTGTCGGCCAATTCCATTGTGCAGGAAGCGGTGACCAGTCCCGAGCCATCCGCAATCAAGCCGGCGATCCACGCCGTGCAGCCCAGCCGGCCTGGCCTCCCGCCGCACAGGACTGCTTTATGTCCCGGCCGATGCGAAGCGGTAGTTATTTCGACTGGTACAGCGGTCAACAAATCTTGACCCGCCTGTGCCAGGAAGGCGGCCGGCTCGCTCCGTTGTCGGCCGAAAATCGATCACATGTTCGTGTTGGCGTAACCAATCGAAATGCATCCGCGAAGCTGGAAAGGGGCGACCATGCCCCTCAACAATGGGAGTTCTCCGCATGCATTCGATCAAGTTCGTTCTTATCGCCGGCCTCGTCGGTCTCTCCGCCTCGCAGGCCCTGGCCGAGGACGCGATGGGCGCCATGACCATGATGAAGCCTGGCCAGGTGACGGCGGTCATGCCCGACGGCCATATGGGAACCATGATGCCGGACGCGAAAATGAGCGCCGAAATGATGAAGATGGCGAAGCCGGTCAAGCATTGCATGATGATGATGACCGACGCCAAGGGCAAAACCTATATGATCGACACCTCGACCAAGAAGGCGCAGGCCGAGTGCGAAAAGATGGCCATGTGAGCCATTCCGGGCGAGCCATGACACCCGCCGGGCAAGGTCCGGCGGGAGCAACCGGCTCCCGTATTTTCGCTTGGCTGTCACGATCCTCGTGACTGACCGGGCGCCGGCCGTCGCCATCGTTCCCCAGGGTTGATCGGCCCCGCCATTGTGCTAGGCCGGGCCATCACGAGGATCGACATGGCCGGACTATCGCGAAAATCCCGCATGCTGCGGCGTTCCCAGGCGATGTGGGTGTCGCGGCGCGTCTGGCAGCCGCGGCTGGTCTTCTGGGCCGGCGCCATCTCGATCGGGCTGATCAGCGTTCTCTTCGCGATGATGGCCGACCAGGCGCAGGCGCTGTTCCACCTTGTCATCGGCAATGACGGCGGCCGGCGCTTCTATCTGCCGCTGGTGATGACGCCGCTGGGCTTCGTCTTGTGCGCCTGGCTCGCGCATTCCTTCTTCCCCGGATCGCAAGGCAGCGGCATCCCGCAGGCGATCGCGGCACGGCATCTGCGCGACGACGAGGATCGCAGCCACATCCTGTCGCTCAGGCTGGTGGTCGGCAAGATCGCGCTCACCGTCGTCGGGCTCGCCTGCGGCGCCTCGATCGGACGCGAAGGGCCGACGGTGCAGGTCGGCGCCTCTGTGATGCTGCAGGCGGCGCGCTGGGGCGGCATGGCGCAGGCGCGGGGCTTGATCCTGGCAGGCTCGGCCGCGGGCATCGCCGCCGCCTTCAACACGCCGCTCGCCGGCATCGTGTTTGCCATCGAGGAGATGGGCCGCGCCTATGAATCGCGCACCAACGGCCTGGTGCTGACGGCGGTGATCCTGGCCGGCCTCGCCTCGCTCGGCCTGCTCGGCAACTACACCTATTTTGGCGTGGCCAAGGACACGGTGGCGTTCGCCGGCGACTGGCCGCTGGTGCTCGCCTGCGGCATCATCGGCGGCGGTGTCGGCGCGCTGTTCTCGCTGCTCGCGCTCAGGATCGGGAGGCGAATACGGCGCTGGAACGCGCTGCAGCCGCTGCCGCGCGCGCTGGCCGTGGCGGCATGCTGCGGTCTGCTGGTCGCGGTTATCGGCATCGGCTCAGGCGGGCTGACCTTCGGCACCGGGTATGCGCAGGCGCGCGGCGCCATCGAGGGCGCGCCGCTGCCGGCCTTCTTCTTCGTCGAGAAATTCGCGGCCGGGCTTTTGTCGATGGTGTCAGGCATTCCGGGCGGCATTTTTGCGCCGTCGCTGGCGGTCGGCGCCGGCCTAGGCAGCACGCTCGGCCTGGTCTTCGGCGCCGCCACCGGCACCGCGGCACTGCTCGGCATGGCCGGTTATTTCGCCGGCGTCGTGCAGGCGCCGATGACCGCCTTCGTCATCATCCTCGAAATGACTGGCAACCACGACAATGTGATCGCGCTGATGTGCGCGGCGGTGCTGGGCTACGGCACGGCGCGGCTGATCTCCAACGAGCCGCTCTACCACGCGCTGTCGCGGGTGTTCATCGCCGAGGCGATCCGGCGCAGGCGGGCCGAGGTGCCGTCAGCCCAGGCTTGAGTCCCACAAAGCGGTCGTTCAAACAAAAAGGCCGAACCCTTCGGTCCGGCCTCTATATCGGATAACCCTGCTTTGGTTATTTGCACTTGGCGATCGACGACAGCGCGGCCGAAATGCCTTTCAGCGAGAAGACATAGGAGGTCGGATTGCCGCGGCCGGACTTCGCCGTCACCTTCATGTCGGTGCCGGTCTTCATGGCGGCGATCAGCACCGGCTCTTCCGCCGCGTTCTCGACCCAGGCCGACTTGCCGCGGGTGAACATCGAGAACGACTTCTTGTCGATGGTGACGGTGGCCTTGGAGCCTTCCTGGAAATTGTAGCCCGCGATGAACTGCGGCTCGTAGGAGACCTGCTGTCCGGGACGCTGGCTGACGAAGAAGAACATGTCGCCATGGTCGAGCGACGGCGGCTGCTTGTCGGTCGGCACGGTCAGCACGTAGCAGACCTTGCCGGCCTGCGACTGATAGCTGTAGGTGCCCCAGGCATTGTGCTGGCCGATCTTGGTCGCCTGCTGAGCCAGCGCCGGCGCCGCGAAGGCGGCCACCAGGGCCAGGCTGGAAACTAGAGCTGTCAATCCGCGCATCGTTCTTCCCGTATTCCAAATGGTGCGGAGGCGGGCCGCATGGCGTCCTGCCGTCGCTTCATTTTGATTTAATCAGGGTTACCAAACGGTGAATTTTCCTCGAAGAAAGGAGATCACCCCAGGAAACCGCCCCCAAAGCACGTCACGCCGAGGGGTTCGAGCGACGTGCTTTGGCCTTCTTGTCTTTTGCATGTCGTTTTCCCAAAACCGCTACGCACTTTTGGGCGACATGCAATTGTCACGCTGCTGCCTGTGGTTGTCAGCGCGATGTCCCGGCGCGAACTTGGAGGCCACGAAAACGGCAAGAGTTTGTCTTTTCGCGCGAGGCGGTTGCGCGGGTCGCGTCATGCGGTTTTTCCGCGCGGCGATCAGCCCTTGTCGTCCAGCGCATCCCTGGCGGCCTGCCTGTGGGCGGCGGTGATATGGGTGCTGACGGCGGTGATCGCCGCGGTCAGCACGGCAAGGTCATCGGTGTAGCCGAGGCCGACGACGAAGTCGGGGATGAAATCGAACGGCAGCACGAAATAGCCCAAGGCGCCGAGCAGGATCGCCTTGGCGCGCAGCGGCGTGTCCTTGTCCATGGCGCAGTAATAGGAGGCGACCACCTCGTCCATGAACGGGATCTGCCTGGCGGCCTTCTTGGCGGTACGCCAGAATTTCTCGCGCACCTCGCCTTCGCCGGCAAGCTTGTCGCCGAAGCCGAAGTAATCAAAACCGGGACCTTGCGCCATCCGTCACTCCTTGGCGACCGTGCACATGGTTGCGCATCGGTCCGCCGCCGAAAGATGTGGTGAAAGCAGGGGGCGGCTGCAAGAGTTCAGTGGTTGGTCGATTAGGAAAATCGGAGAGGGATGCTGACCGGAGGGTAGGCCGGGTTGCAATCGCCTGGTTCCGCGATTGGCCGAGCCATCCCTCCGATCGTCATCCACGGGCGGAGCAAGGAGCGAAGCGACGCGCGCAGACCCGAGGATCCATGCCGTTACTTTCGAGAGCCGCTCACGGTGCAGAATTCTGCGCCGCTGCATTCTTCGACCAAGGTCATGGAATGGATCCTCGGGTCTGCGCTCCGCTTCGCGTCGCTCCGCCCGTGGATGACGAAGGCTGAGGTGGCCGCTCGCCTCAGCCGAAATACCGGTTCATCCGCTTGGCCAGCTCGATATCCAGCGCCGTCACGCCGCCGGCGTCATGGGTGTTCAGCGTCACGTCGACGGTCTTGTAGACATTCGACCAGTCGGGGTGATGGTCCATCTTCTCGGCGGCCAGCGCCACGCGGGTCATGAAAGCGAAGGCCTCGGAAAAATTCTTGAAGACGAAGCTGCGTTTGATCGAGGCGCCGTCGGTGGCCAGCGACCAGCTGCCGAGTTCGGCAAGGGCAGCGGTGATGGCGTCCTTGCTGAGTTTTTCTCTCGTCATGATGATTTCCCGTGCTATCTCGAATTCGACCCTCACCATAGTGCAAGTCGCCCACAGCTGCTTTGCGGTTTTGGGGTTCCAAATGCACAAACGGCGCATATCGAATGAGCATAAAGCCGATAAATTCCATTCTGTTCGTCTGCCTCGGCAACATCTGCCGGTCACCGCTGGCTGAGGGCGTATTCCACAGCGTGCTCTCCGAGCGCGGACTGGCCGGGCACATCAGGCTCGATTCGGCCGCGACCAGCGGCTGGGAGGTCGGCTCCGCTCCCGATCCGCGCTCGATCGCGGTCGCCGCCGAGCATGGCGTCGACATTTCAGGGCAAAGGGCGCGCAAGGTGCTGCAGGAGGATTTTTCGCGATTCGACCTGATCCTCGGCATGGACCGGGCCAATGTGCGCGATCTCAAGGCGCTGGCGCCGCAGGCCGCGCGCCAGCGTGTCCATCTCTATCTGGATTTCACGACGGGCGCCGCCCGCGACGTGCCGGACCCCTATTACGAGGACCGGCAGGCCTTCGCTTCTGTCTACCGCATGATCCGTGAGGCGTCGGAAGCGCTGGCGAAGCGGCTCGAGGCCAATGTGTCGCCGACCAGCGGCCAGGCCTCCTCGACGATGTAAGGGCCGCCGCCGACCGAATCGCGCGACGACATCAAGACGAAGCGGCCGACGCGGAAGGGCGTTGCGGAGAAATTGCCACGCGCCGACAGATATTGCGCGACGTCGAGCGGGTTTCCATTGCGCAGCCTGGCCAGCGTCACATGCGGCGAGAACTTGCGGGCATCGGCCGGCAGGCCGAGGCGCTGGCAGATGCGGTCGATTTCGCCCTGCAGCGCCACAAGGTCGGGCGAAGTGGCGACCCCGGCCCATACCGCATGCGGCTTCTTGCCGCCGAAGGCGCCGACGCCCGACAGCGTCAATTGGAAAGAAGGGCGATGCACCCGATCGAGCGCATTGGCGATCTCGTCGGCGACATGGCCTTCGATATCGCCGAAGAAGCGCAAGGTGAGGTGGTAGTTTTCGACGTCGATCCAGCGTGCTCCGGGCAATCCCCCCCGGAGCAGGGATAGGGAGAGAGCGGCATCACGCGGAATTTCGAGGGCGGTGAAAAGACGTGGCATGTGAAGCCTCCTGTCCTCGAATCGAAACTCTCAGCCTTAGCGAATCATCGATACCCGCCTGGGGCAAGCGGTTTGTTGTCCACAATGTTTCCCCAAGGGAAACCGTTGCATTCCGGACTCATGAGGCACCTCATGACGCGCCGCCATTGTCGGCGATCGCCTTCTCGACCACGGGAAGGATGCGCTCGACCATCACGTCGACGCCACGGGGATTGGGATGCAGGCCGTCCTCCAGCTGCAGATCCGGGTGCCCGGCGACGCCGTCGAGGAAGAACGGATAGAGCGGCACCCCGTATTTCGCGGCGAGCCGCGGATAGATGGCGTCGAAAGCCTCCTGGTAGTCATCGCCGAGATTGGGCGCGGCGCGCATGCCGGCGAGAAGCACTGGAATCTTGCGCTGCTTCAGCTTTTCCAGCATGGCGTCGAGGTTCTTCCCGGGCACGTCGGGCGAAACGCCGCGCAGCATGTCGTTGGCGCCGAGCTCGAGGATGACCAGCCTGGTGCCGTCCGGTACCGACCAGTCGAGCCGCGCCAGCCCGCCGCTGGAGGTATCGCCGGACACGCCGGCATTGGCGACGCTGATATCATAGCCCTTGGCCTTGAGCGCCGCCTGCAGCCGGTCGGTGAAACCTTCGCCCGGACCGAGGCTGAAGCCCGCCATCAGGCTGTCGCCGAAGCCGACGATGCTGAAGGTCTCGGCGCGCGCCGGCGACATGGCGCCGAAAAGTCCAAGAAAAAGCATGAAGGCTGCGGCAAAACGGTGTTTGAAAGCCATGCGGCGAGCCCCATATGACCGGAACAATCCCTGGAGGAGACTAAGCCCGTCTCCTTTTTTCATATATAGGACGCTTTCATTGTGACAGAAGCCGTCATCGCGCTGAGGGATGTATCGCTGACGCTCGGCGAGGGTGCTTCCTCCGTCCATGTGCTGAAAGGCGTCAGCCTCGACGTCGCGGCCGGCCAAGCCACCGGCATCGTCGGCCCCTCGGGCTCCGGCAAGTCCACTCTGCTGATGGTTCTGGCAGGTTTGGAAAGGGTCGATTCGGGCACGGTACGAATCGCCGGCGAGCCGCTAAACGGCAAAAGCGAGGACCAGATTGCATCGTTTCGTGGCCGAAACATTGGCATCGTCTTCCAGTCCTTCCATCTCATTCCCAACATGACGGCGCTCGAAAATGTCGCGGTACCGCTGGAGCTTGCCGGCCATGCCGATCCGTTCGGCGTGGCGGCGCGGGAACTGGCGGCGGTGGGCTTGAGCGACCGTGTGACGCATTATCCGGGCGAGCTGTCCGGCGGCGAGCAGCAGCGCGTAGCGATCGCCAGGGCGCTTGCACCCTCGCCGCGCATCCTCATTGCCGACGAGCCGACCGGCAATCTCGACCAGGCGACGGGCCGGCAGATCGCCGACCTTCTGTTCGCCAAGGCGGCCGAGCGCGGCATGACGCTGGTGCTGGTCACACATGATCCGGCACTCGCCGCGCGCTGCGCCCGCCAGGTTTCGATGCGCTCGGGGCGGATCGAGGATGCGCCGAAACCGGTGAAGGTGCCGGCCTGATGCGGACATTGAAGCTTGCCATCCGCTTCTCGCTGCGCGAGATGCGCGGCGGCCTGTCCGGCTTCCTGATCTTCCTCGCCTGCATCGCGCTCGGCGTCGCGGCGATCGGCGGCGTCAATTCGGTGGCGCAGGCGATCACCGCCGGCGTCGCCAATCAGGGCCAGACCCTGCTCGGCGGCGATTTGCGCTTCCAGATCAACCAGCGAAGCGCGTCCGAGGCCGAGCTCGGCTTCATGAAAAGCCTCGGCACGGTCTCGCTCAATTCCGGCATGCGTTCGATGGCGCGGTTGGAGGACGGGTCCGACCAGGCTCTGGTGGAGGCCAAGGCGGTCGACGACGCCTACCCGCTTTACGGAAGGCTCGAAACCGATCCGCAACTCCCGAAAGCGCAATTGTTCGGCGAAAAATCCGGCGTGTTCGGCGCCGCGGCGCCCGATCTGTTGTTCGACCGCCTCAATCTTCGTATCGGCGACAGGCTGAAGCTCGGCAGCGCCACCTTCGAGTTGCGCGCCAGGCTGGTCAGCGAACCGGATGCGGTTTCCGACGGTTTCGGCTTCGCGCCGCGGCTAATGATCTCGCGCGAGGGGCTTGCCGCGTCCGGCCTGGTGCAGCCCGGCAGCCTGGTCGAGAACGCCTATAAGGTGCGCCTGCCCGACGGCACGTCCGAGGCGCGGATCAAGGAGGTCCAGGACCAGGCGTCCAAGGACTTTCCGCAGGCCGGCTGGTCGGTCCGCGCGCGCGGCAATGCAGCACCCGCACTCTCCGCCAACATCGAGCGTTTCTCGCAGTTCCTGACTCTGGTCGGGCTGACGGCGCTGGTGGTCGGCGGCGTCGGCGTGGCGAACGCCGTGCGCGCCTATCTCGACGGCAAGCGCGGCGTCATCGCCACCTTCAAGAGCCTGGGCGCTTCCGGCGGCTTCGTCTTCACCGTCTATCTGGTGCAGATCCTTTTGATCGCCGGGCTGGGCATCGTGCTCGGGCTGATCCTCGGCGCCGCGATGCCCTTCGTGGCCAGTGCGCTGCTGCAGTCGGTCATCCCGGTGCCGGCCGAAGGCGGCTTTTATCCCGGCGCGCTCGCCATGGCCGCGCTATTCGGTCTCCTGGTGACGCTCGCCTTCGCGCTGTTGCCGCTCGGCCGTGCCCGCGACGTGCCGGCCACCGCGCTGTTCCGCGAAATGGGATTCGAGAGCCGCGGCCTGCCGCGCCTGCCTTATGCGGGTGCTGCGCTGGCGATCGTCGTCGTGCTGGCGGGGCTTGCGATCCTTTCGTCCAACGACCACCGCATCGCCTCGATCTTTGTCGGCGCCACCGTCTTTGCCTTCCTTGTGCTGCGGCTGGTGGCGCTCCTGGTGCAGTGGGCGGCCAGAAAGAGCCCGCGTGTGCGCTCGGTACCGCTGCGCTTGGCGCTCGGCAACATCCACCGCCCCGGCGCGCTGACGCCGTCGGTCGTGCTGTCGCTTGGGCTCGGCCTGACGCTGTTGGTGACGCTGGCGCTGATCGACGGGAATCTGCGGCGCCAGATCTCGGGCAGCCTGCCGGAGCGGGCGCCGAACTTCTTCTTCGTCGATATACAGAGCGGCGATGTCGATGCCTTCGCCAGTCTGGTCGGCAAGGAGTCGCCAAACGGAACGCTGGTCAAGGTGCCGATGCTGCGCGGCCGCATCATGGCGCTCAACGGCGTCGATGTCGCCAAGCTGCCGATCCCCGCCGACGGCGCCTGGGTGCTGCGCGGCGACCGCGGCCTGACCTATGACGCCAAGCAACCGGAGAATGCGACGCTGACCGAAGGTGCCTGGTGGCCGGAGAACTATGCCGGCGAGCCGCTGGTGTCCTTCTCGGCCGAGGAAGGCAAGGCGATCGGATTGAAGCTTGGCGACACCGTCACCGTCAACGTGCTGGGTCGCAACGTCACCGCGAAGATCGCCAATTTCCGCCAGGTGCAGTGGGAAACCATGGGCATCAATTTCGTCATGGTCTTCTCGCCCAACACCTTTGCCGGGGCGCCGCATGGCTGGCTGGCGACGCTGACGGACAAGGGTGCCACCACAGCCGACGACGCAAGGCTGCTCAACGCCGTCACCCGCGCCTTTCCGGCGGTGACGACGGTGCGGGTCAAGGATGCGCTCGACATCGTCAACCGGCTGGTGGCGCAGCTCGGCACGGCGATCCGCACAGCTGCCGGCGTGGCATTGATCGCCTCTGTGCTGGTGCTTTCCGGCGCCTTGGCCGCCGGCAACCGGGCGCGCATCCATGACGCGGTGGTGCTGAAGACGCTGGGCGCGACGCGGCGCACGCTGATTGCCGCCTTCTCCTTAGAGTATATGCTGATCGGCCTCGCCACCGCGCTGTTCGCGCTCGCGGCGGGAGGTGTGGCGGCCTGGTTCGTCGTGGCGCATATCATGACGCTGCCCTCGCACTTCATGCCGGAAGTGGCAGTGGTGACGATCCTGGTCTCGCTGGCGGTGACCGTCGGCATCGGTCTGGCCGGCACCTGGCGGGTGCTCGGCCACAAGGCGGCGCCGGTGCTGCGCAACCTGTGACACGCATGGGTTCGAGCCGCCCGTCCGGTTAAATCTTTGTAAGAATGCGCCGGGAAGGGCCGGAAACCGGCCTTTTTTGGAGTCTCACAAGGCGTTACACCCTGTTACCGTCTTGTTCTTGACGCCAAGAACCATCATATTTCGCCGCAGGCATGCTGGAGTCCCGCACAGCGGCGCCCGGTCTTATGGGATAACCCCAAAGACCTGTCACCGGACGGGGCAGAAGCAACAGAGGATTTCCAATGGCTGATCCCATTCGCAACTACCAGACGGGCGCCGCCTCCGGCGCGCGCGTCGATATCGATCAGGGCCTGCGGGCCTATATGATCAAAGTCTATAACCTCATGGGGCTTGGCCTGTTGATCACCGGCCTTGCCGCCTGGGGCGCATTCCAACTCGCCGTCACCGGCGACGGCCAACTGACCGCCTTCGGCCAGCTGATCTATGCCAGCGCGTTCCGCTGGGTCGTCATCTTCGCTCCGCTCGCCGCCGTGATGTTCCTGTCGTTCAGGATCCAATCGATGAGTGTGGCCGCGGCGCAGACGACGTTCTGGGTCTATGCCGGCCTTGTCGGCCTGTCGCTGTCGACGATCTTCCTGATCTATACCGGCACCAGCATCACCCAGACCTTCTTTGCGACAGCCGCTGCCTTCGGCGGTCTGTCGCTCTACGGCTACACGACGCGGCGTGATCTGACTGCGGTCGGCTCGTTCCTGATCATGGGCCTGATCGGCTTGATCATCGCCTCGCTGATAAACATCTTCCTGGGGTCGCCGGCTTTGGCCTTCGCCATCTCGGCGATCGGCGTGCTGATCTTCGCCGGCCTGACCGCCTACGATACGCAGAAGATCAAGGAGATGTATTTCGAGGGCGATGCCATGGATACCGCCGGCCGCAAGGCGATCATGGGCGCGTTGAGGCTCTATCTCGACTTCATCAACCTGTTCATGTTCCTGCTGCAGTTCATGGGCCAGCGCCGTTAAGGTAGTCCAATCAGAGCTGGACCACAGATTTCGCGAAGGGCGGCCCAATGGCCGCCCTTTTCTTTTGTGACGACCCTTGCTGTAATCGAGGCAGAAAAGATTGTTGCACAAATTATGAGCAGTATTTCCGTCAGGGCCGCGACTGCGGCCGACCTCGACCGAATCACCGACATCTATGCCGACGCGGTCACACACGGCACAGCAAGCTACGAGCTCGAACCGCCCAGCCGCGCCGAAATGGGCAATCGATTCGACAGCCTGGTGGCGGGCGGCTTTCCCTATCTGGCGGCGGAAAAGGACGGCGTGGTGCTTGGCTATGCCTACGCCGGGCCGTTCCGGCCGCGCCCCGCCTACCGATTCGTCATCGAGGATTCGGTCTATGTCGCGCCCGAGGCCAAGGGCCAAGGCGTCGGCTCGCTGCTGATGCAGGCGCTGATCGAGACGGCGCGGGCGGCCGGTTTTCGCCAGATCATCGCGGTGATCGGCGACGGCCATGCCGACAGCGCCTCGGTGCGGCTGCACGAAAAACTCGGCTTTCGCCATTCAGGCCGGCTGGAAGGCTCCGGCTACAAGCACGGGCGCTGGCTGGACACGGTGTTCATGCAATTGTCGCTGAATGGCGGCGCGGCGTTGCCGCCCGACCCTGATTCGCTGCCGGAGCGGCGGTTTCGTGGGGCAGGGAACTGAGGAATTGAAAGAGGAACTGGAGAATTGAAGAACTGGAGAACTGGAGAAAAATAGCGCCGTATCAGACGCTCAGTTCTTCAATTCTCCAATTCTCCAGTTCCCCTTCAGGCCTCAACCACCTTCAGCTTCGCGTCGAACACCCCAAGCACGCGGCCGAGTTCCTGGCCGCGCTTGAGGATTCGGCCGCCGGCGGCGATGACGGCGAAGGCGCCTTGGCGGCGCGCCAGCTTGGGGTCCTTGACGATCTGGAACAGCGGCACTTCGCTGGCCCGCCGAAAGACGGAAAAGACAGCGCGATCAGTGAGATGGTCGATGGCATAGTCGCGCCATTCGTTGGCCGCCACCATGCGCCCGTAAAGCCTCAGGATCTGGTCGAGCTCGCGCCGGTCGAATCGCACCGGCTGTTCGAGGCGTGCGTTGCGCGCCTCATGCAACGGGATCAGTATTCCGGATGCTTCCCCATCCTCCGTCCCGCCGCCGTATTCGGTCATGCCGCGATCCTTCGATTGAATCATGCGCCGGCCAAGGTTCGCGCTTTCGCAGTCGAATTGCAAGGCCCGGCGAAGCAAGCGCCGATGGTCGCGCTATTTCACAAACGTCCAGTCACGTTTGCAATACGCGTGTTGGAATTGGTGATGCTTTGCCACAATCTCGCCACAAATAATCCGCGCTCATGCCCCAATGTCCGACGAGTTTACCGGCGTTGCCTGAGACGGTTCGGTCCGGCACCGGCTCGTAAACCCCAAGCCCCCCGCCCACGGGTCAGCGTCGGATCGAACCAACCTCGGTTTTCCTTGGAAAATCAGGTGCGACGATCCCAAAACCTAAATGACCGGCGTCAGAAGCAAGCTGACGCCGGTTTTTTATTTTCCTTCTCTCGAAAGGTGGCCGAGCGAGACTCGGTTGATGAGGGGTGTTGGAAGGAATGAGGCGGCGGCGATTTCGAGCTGTTGCCAAGCCGGAACACCCCTAAAAGCGCCATCGCGCAGAAACGGATTCAGGCGACGCGCCTTAGGTCCTTGTTTTTATCCATGTCGTTCTCCGGCCTTTCATTGCGCCACTGGCACAATGAATTCGCCTCGCGAAGCGGCCGCTCACCCCACAGGGGGAGAAGGAAAAGGAGCGTCAAAGCCGCTCAGGCTTGCGGATGAAGGCAGCGCCGAGAATAGGTCCCGGGACGCCGTCCTTGCCGACGGACTGCAACAGCACGGCGCAGCCGCCCTTCTTCGAAATCTCGGTCATTGGCAATTCGTAGCGCTGCGCCTTGCCGCTCCACATGCCGGCGATCTGGATGTCGGAGACGGCGTTCCAATAGGTCAGGCGGCGGCCGCTGTTCTCGCCCTGGCCGATCTCGACCGTCTGCGGCGGGTCGAAATAGACGATCACCACATGCGCGTCGCTCGGCCCGTTGCCGGCATCGCCGGCGTCGATCATGACGCGGTCGCTGGTGCGGCTTACCTTGATGCCAACGCGCATGCCCTCGCCTGTACGGTCGAGCCGGGCGAGCGTGCCGTCGACCTCCTTGCGGTTGGCGCCGTTGACATGATTGCGGCCGTTGATGACGGCTTGCGGCGTGTAGACCGAGCGGCTGTTGAAGGCGCGCATATAGTCATATTGCCGCTCGGTGTTTTCCTTGGTGCTCAACGTATCCTGCCAGCCAAGGTAATCCCAGTAATTGACATGGTAAGCGAGCGCGATGATATCGTCCTTGCCGGCGAGCTCGGCGAAGAACTCATCGGCAGGCGGACAGGAACTGCAGCCTTGGCTGGTGAAAAGCTCGACTACCCCCAAGGGCTTTTCGAGCTTCTCCGTCGGAGGCTTTTCGGTTTCGGCGGCCAGGGCCGTTCCGGCAAATGCGGAAAGGACCAGCGCAAATGCCGCAAGCCGCAATGGTCCTCGAGATCCCATGACTTTTCCAATTCACGCCGGGTGGTGCCGGCCTTGTTCTCATTGGTAAAATATGTGGCAGAAGCGCCTGTCAACGGGAAGTCACGTTGCGGTGAAACTTTGCCGTTGCAACCGCAGGTAAGGCGGCAATAGAGAGGGCGTTGCACTTCACGGCACGGTTCGATTCGGCGGAGGCATCCTAACCATGTGGCAAACTCTCCTGACACCAGTCGATCTCTACTGCGAACGCACCGGTCCAGGACTTTGG
The DNA here is from genome assembly GCF_006442965.1 of Mesorhizobium sp. CU3. Lineage (GTDB taxonomy): Bacteria > Pseudomonadota > Alphaproteobacteria > Rhizobiales > Rhizobiaceae > Mesorhizobium. Next base: position 158,180 of record NZ_VFWX01000007.1, read on the forward strand.
GCGGAGCCGGCTAATGCTTTGACCAACTTGGCTTTCATTGCCGCCGGACTGTGGGGCGTGTCGCAGGTCCGGCGGCACCGGGCCGGCACATTCGCGGAGGTTCTGGCATGGTGGGTGGTGGCGATCGGCATCGGCTCGACCCTGTTCCATACCTTCGCCAACAAGGTCACGATCTGGGCCGATATCCTGCCGATCGCAGGCTTCACGCTGGCCTATACGCTGTTCAACCTGCGGCGCTTCCTCGGCATGGGCTGGGGCAAGGCGATCGCCGTCTTCGTCGCCTTCTACGTGGTCGCGGGGCTGATCACCTTTGCCGTGCCGGACTGGCTGCGCCAGGCTTCGAACGGCACCACCGGTTATCTGCCGCCGTTCCTGGCGCTGGCGTTTTTCGGGGTATGGGTTGCGGCCAGCGGCAACCGCGCCGGCTGGTATAATCTGACGGGATCGGCAATCTTCGTTGTCTCGGTCATCTGCCGCATGATCGACCCGCTGGTCTGCGCCAGCTTCCCGCTCGGTACGCATTTCCTGTGGCACGTCTTCAACGCGCTCATGCTTGCGGTGCTGCTGGCGGCGACGGCGCGATTCGGGGCGCCTAAGGTAAGGAGTGAGTAGTAGGTAGTGAGTAGGGAAGTTTCTTTTTCCCTACTCACTAATTCCTACTCACTACTCCCCATCCTAAGCAGCCAAATCGCGCAGCACATACTGCAAGATGCCGCCGTTCTTGAAGTAGTCGAGCTCGTCCAGCGTATCGATGCGGCAGATGATCGGCAGGTTCTTCACCGTGCCGTCGCCGTAGGTCACCTTGGCGACCATCTTCTGGCGCGGCTTGATGGCGTCCAGCCCGTCGATCTCGACCAACTCGTCGCCCTTGAGGTTCAGCGAGGCCCATGAGGTGCCGTCCTCGAAGACGAAGGGGATGACGCCCATGCCGACCAGGTTGGAGCGGTGGATGCGCTCGAAGGACTGGGCGATGACGGCGCGGACGCCGAGCAGGTTGGTGCCCTTGGCTGCCCAGTCGCGCGAGGAGCCGTTGCCGTATTCGACGCCGGCGAAGATGACCAGCGGCACGCCTTCCTTCTTGTATTCCATCGCGGCGTCGTAGATCGACATCTCCTCCTTCGAGGGATAGTGGATCGTGTAACCGCCCTCGCGGCCGTTTTCGCCCAGCATGTGGTTGCGGATGCGGATGTTGGCGAAGGTGCCGCGCATCATCACCTCGTGGTTGCCGCGCCGCGTGCCATACTGGTTGAAGTCGGCGACGCCGACGCCATGGTCGGTGAGGTATTTGCCGGCCGGAGAAGCGGCCTTGATCGAGCCCGCCGGCGAGATGTGGTCGGTGGTGATCTTGTCGCCGAACAGGCCGAGCACACGCGCGCCCTTGATGTCGCCGACCTTGCCGAAGGAGCGGCCCATGCCGGTGAAATAGGGCGGGTTCTGCACATAGGTCGAGTGATCGTCCCAGGCATAGGTCTGGCCCGCCGGCGCCTTGACCTTCTGCCAGTACTCGTCGCCCTTGAAGACGTCGGCATATTTGCGGGCGAACAGCTCGCGCGTGACGTTCTTCTCGATGAACTCCTGGATCTCGGCCGTGCTCGGCCAGATGTCCTTCAGATAGACCGGCTTGCCGTCGCTGCCCTCGCCGAGCGGCTCGGTGGTCAGGTCCTTGGTCACCGTGCCGGCCAGCGCATGGGCAACGACCAGCGGCGGCGAGGCGAGGTAGTTGGCCTGCACGTCGGGCGAGACGCGGCCTTCGAAGTTGCGGTTGCCGGACAGGACCGCGGCGGCGATCAAACCCTTGTCGTTGATCGTCTTGGAGATCGGCGCCGGCAGCGGACCGGAATTGCCGATGCAGGTGGTGCAGCCGAAGCCGACCAGGTTGAAGCCGATCTGGTCGAGTTCCTTCTGCAGCCCGGATTTTTCGAGATATTCGGCGACCACCTGGCTGCCGGGGGCGAGCGAGGTCTTCACCCAGGGCTTCTGCTTCAGGCCGACGCGATTGGCGTTGCGGGCAAGCAGCCCGGCCCCGATCAGCACGCTCGGGTTCGAGGTATTGGTGCAGGACGTGATGGCCGCGATGACGACGTCGCCATGGCCGAGATCGTGTCCAGTGCCTTCGACGGCATAGCGCTTCGAGATTTCGGCGGCCTTTTTGTATTCGGTCTCCATCGCCTTGGCGAAGCCGGCGGGGATGCCTTCCAGGGCGACGCGGCCCTCGGGGCGCTTCGGGCCGGCCATCGACGGCACGACGTCGCCGAGGTCGAGTTCGAGCAAGTCGGTGAAGACCGGATCGGCCGAGCCGGCGTCGCGCCACATGCCCTGCGCCTTGGAATAGGCCTCGACCAGGGCGATGCGGCTTTCCTCGCGGCCGGACATGGTGAGATAGCGGATGGTTTCCGAATCGACCGGGAAGAAGCCGCAGGTGGCGCCATATTCCGGCGCCATGTTGCCGATGGTGGCGCGGTCGGCCAGCGTCATGTTGGAGAGGCCGGGGCCGAAGAACTCGACGAACTTGCCGACGACGCCCTTCTTGCGCAGCATCTGGGTGACGGTGAGCACGAGATCGGTGGCGGTGACGCCTTCCTTCAGCTTGCCGGTGAGGCGGAAGCCGATGACCTCGGGCAGAAGCATGGAGACCGGCTGGCCGAGCATCGCGGCCTCGGCCTCGATGCCGCCGACGCCCCAGCCGAGCACGCCAAGGCCGTTGATCATGGTGGTGTGCGAATCGGTGCCGACGCAGGTGTCGGGATAGGCGGTTGTTTCGCCGTCCTCGCTGTTCGTCCACACCACCTGTCCGAGATATTCAAGGTTGACCTGGTGGCAGATGCCGGTGCCGGGCGGCACGACGCGGAAGTTGCGGAAGGCCTGCTGGCCCCATTTCAGGAATTTGTAGCGCTCCTCGTTGCGCTCATATTCGAGCTCGACATTGCGGGCGAAGGCCATCGGCGTGCCGAATTCGTCGACGATGACGGAGTGGTCGATGACGAGGTCGACCGGCACCAGCGGGTTGATCTTTTCCGGATCGCCGCCCAGCGCCTTGATGCCGTCGCGCATGGCGGCCAGATCCACCACGGCCGGAACGCCGGTGAAATCCTGCATCAGCACGCGTGCCGGGCGATAGGCGATCTCGACGCCGGCGGTGCCCTTGTCGGTCAGCCAGCCGGCGACCGCCTGGATCGATTCCTTGGTGACGGAGCGACCGTCTTCATTGCGCAAAAGGTTTTCCAGCAGCACCTTCATCGAATAGGGCAGCTGGGCAATGCCGGTGAGGCCGTTCTTCTCGGCCTCGACGAGATTGTAATAGACATAGTCCGCGCCACCCACGGTCAGGGTGCGGCGGCAATTGAAACTGTCGAGGGATTTAGACACGTGCGATCCGTCCTTGTCTGTTCAGCCTGAAAGGGAACGGACGCCGATGGCATGCAATCACGCGCAAAGGTGCGGGTACGGCCATTTCCGCTGTCCGCTCCCAAGCAACCCGAGCCGTTCAAGGCGGCGCGTGCGCTGGTTCGGCGCATATTCTGTTCCCGCGCCGACCGCTGGCACGGATGAACCGCATATAGAGAATTTCCTGGAATAGTTCTAGACAGTCGGACGGCAAATTTGTGCGATGCGGCGGTGACCGCCAAACAGGGCTTTCGGGGACGGGCAGGCATGCGGCTGATCGCCGAAAATCTGGGCGGCGAGCGCGGCGGCGAGACGGTGTTTTCCGGCATTGGCTTTGCGCTTGAGAAGGGCGAGGCGCTCATCGTCACCGGGCCGAACGGCACCGGCAAGTCGACGCTGCTGCGTGTGGTCGCCGGGCTGCTGCCGGTGGCGCAAGGCCATGTGCGGGTCGAAGGCGGTGGCGAGGCCTTTCCGACCGTCGCGGCGGCCGCGCATTATCTCGGTCATCTCAACGCGATGAAGCCGGCGCTCAGCGTCGAGGAGAATCTCGGATTCTGGCGTGCGTTCCAGGGCGAGCCGGGGCTGGGCGTGGAAGAGGCGCTGGAGACGGTCGGCCTGGGCGGGCTCGGGCATTTGCCGTTCGGTTATCTCTCCACCGGGCAAAGGCGGCGGGCGTCGATCGCGAAGCTTTTGGTCAGCCGGCAACCGGTGTGGCTGCTGGACGAGCCGACGGCAGGGCTGGACAAGGCTTCGGAGGAAAGGTTTGCGGGGTTGATGCGAGGGCATCTGCAGGGTGGAGGGATCGTGGTGGCGGCGACGCATCTGCCGCTGGGGATCGAGGGGGCGCGCGAGCTCCAAATGAAGACGGTAGGTCTTTGATGTCGGTGCTCTACGGCGCCCCCCTCTGCCCTGCCGGGCATCTCCCCCACAAGGGGGGAGATCAGCCCTTGCCGCGGCTTTCGCCAATTGCCAACGTTGACAAGACGGGCGGGGCGCTCGAGTTGCTAATCTCCCCCCTCGTGGGGGAGATGTCCGGCAGGACAGAGGGGGGCGCGAAGGAACGCAAACCTTGCAAGGGGATCACGACGTAATGTGGTCCCTCTTCATGCGCGATATCCGCCTTTCCATCCGCGCCGGCGGCGGGGCGCTGATCGGCGTCATCTTCTTCCTTGCCGTCATCGTCACCATCCCTTTCGGCGTCGGCCCGGACCTCAACCTTCTGTCGCGCATCGGCCCGGCAATTCTCTGGATCGCCGCCCTGCTCGCCTGCCTGCTCGGGCTCGACCGGCTGTTCCAGGCCGACCGCGAAGACGGCTCGCTCGACCTTCTTGTCCTGAACAACGACCGCCACATGCTGGCGCTGACGGTGCTGACGAAATGCCTGGCGCATTGGACCGGCAGCGTGCTGCCGCTGGTGATCGCGGCACCCCTGCTCGGCCTGTTCATGAACATGGAGCCGCTGGGCATCGGCGCCACGGCGCTCACTCTGCTTGTCGGCACGCCGGCAATTACCTTCATCGGCGCCGCAGGCGCTGCGGTTGCGGTGGCGCTGCCGCGCGGCGGGCTATTGATCTCGGTGCTGGTGCTGCCTTTGACCATCCCGGTGCTGATCTTCGGCGTCTCGGCAAGCTACGGCGCGGTGGCCGATCCGGCGCCGTTTCTGCAGCCTTTCCTCATTCTTGCCGCGCTGACCTTGTTTCTTGCGGTGGTCGGGCCGATCGCCGCGGCACTGGCGCTGCGGCACGGGACGGATTGATGTAGCCGCTCAGGATCGCAAATCTGCCGCAGAGGCGGTTCATTGCGGTGAAAAGCCGCCGCGGTTAAGAGATACGCGCTGGAGGCCCCTGATCTGGAAATGAGCGCACACGCCCTTTTCGTCACCGCCGCCTATGCCATCACGGCGATCGTGCTGGCCGGGCTGATCGGCTGGATCCTGCTCGACCAGCGGGCCCGCAAGCGCGAACTGGCTGCGCTCGAGGCGGCCGGCGTGCGTCGGCGTTCCGACAAGGCCGGGGCGACGAAGTCGTGAGCAGCGAGACCGAAGCGCCGGCGCCGCGTCGCCGCTTGTTCGTGCTTTTGCCGCTGCTGGTGTTTCTGGGGCTGGCCGGGCTGTTCCTGTCGCAGCTTCTGTCAGGCCACGACGCCTCGGAAATCCCTTCGGCGCTGATCGGCCTGCCGGCGCCGCAGACCAATCTGCCGCCGCTAGAAGGGGCAAACCTGCCGGGGCTCGATTCCAAAAACTTCATCGGCAAGGTGACGCTGGTCAATGTCTTTGCGTCCTGGTGCGCGCCGTGCCGCGAGGAGCATCCTGTGCTGCTTGGACTGTCGCAGGACAAGCGCTTCGCGTTGGTCGCGCTGAACTACAAGGATCAGCCTGAAAACGCCCGCCGCTTCCTCGGCGATCTCGGCAATCCGTTCCAGGCGATCGGCGTCGATCCGGCCGGGCGCACGGCGATAGACTGGGGCGTCTATGGCGTGCCGGAAACCTTCGTCATCGGCAAGGACGGCAAGATCGCCTACAAACATGTGGGCCCGCTGACGCCGGACTCGGCACGGGAGCTTCTGCTGCCGCAGATCGAAAAGGCATTGGCGGCGCGCTGATATTCATGTGAGGCCGGCCTGCGAATGGCGGCGTCTCGACGCCTTGGGGGGCCAACCGCATCACAAGGCCGTCATTGCCGGGAAGAAGCCTCCTGATTTCGACGTTGAATGTGTAAATTCTCCTCAGTCGGCTCACGAATTTTAACGTTTACGTAATTCCCAAAGCATCTAACCGATTGAAAATGCTAGGCTCGAAATAATCGTTTGAATTTTACAACGGCCGGGTCTATGCCGTGCGGCTAAATCTCGCGGTTTCCCGCATGCTTTCGGCCTCCCCGGCCCCGTCACGGCCTCGTCACAGTCAAAGGGAAAACATCCTCACATGGCACGCAACAAGATAGCGCTCATCGGCTCGGGCATGATCGGCGGCACGCTCGCCCATATGATCGGTCTCAAGGATCTCGGCGACGTGGTGCTGTTCGATATCGCCGAGGGCATTCCGCAGGGCAAGGGCCTCGACATCGCGCAGTCTTCGCCGGTCGACGGCTTCGATTCCCGGCTGACCGGCGTCAACGACTATGCCGGCATCGAGGGCGCGGATGTGTGCATCGTCACCGCCGGCGTGCCGCGCAAGCCAGGCATGAGCCGCGACGATCTGCTCGGCATCAACCTCAAGGTCATGGAACAGGTCGGCGCCGGCCTCAAGAAGTACGCGCCGAAAGCCTTTGTCATCTGCATCACCAACCCGCTCGACGCCATGGTCTGGGCGCTGCAGAAGTTCTCCGGCCTGCCGTCCAGCCATGTCGTCGGCATGGCCGGCGTGCTGGACAGCGCCCGCTTCCGCTATTTCCTGGCGGAGGAATTCAAGGTCTCGGTCGAGGACGTCACCGCCTTCGTGCTCGGCGGCCACGGCGACTCGATGGTGCCGATGATCCGCTATTCGACGGTTGCCGGCATTCCGCTGCCCGACCTCGTCAAGATGGGCTGGACTTCGAAGGAGAAGCTCGACCAGATCGTGCAGCGCACCCGTGACGGCGGCGCCGAGATCGTCGGGCTGCTCAAGACCGGCTCGGCCTATTACGCGCCGGCGGCCTCGGCGATCGCCATGGCCGAATCCTACCTCAAGGATAAGAAGCGCGTGCTGCCATGTGCTGCGCATCTCTCCGGACAGTATGGCGTCAAGGGCACTTATGTCGGCGTTCCGGTGGTGATCGGCGCCGGCGGCGTCGAGCGCGTCATCGAGATCGACCTGTCGAAGGCCGAGCAGAAGATGTTCGACAATTCGGTGGCGGCCGTTCAGGGCCTGACCGAGGCCTGCACCAAGATCGCCCCCCATCTGGCAGGCAAGTAATCTGGCCGGCAAGTAATCGCCCTCTCCGGAGACCAAGCGTATGAACATCCATGAATATCAGGCCAAGGCGCTGCTGAAGACATTCGGCGCGCCGGTGGCAAGCGGCGTTCCCGTGTTCAAGGCAAGCGAGGCGGAAGCCGCTGCCAAGGCGCTGCCCGGCCCGCTTTATGTGGTGAAGAGCCAGATCCATGCCGGCGGCCGCGGCAAGGGCAAGTTCAAGGAGCTGCCCGCCGATGCCAAGGGCGGCGTGCGGCTGGCGAAGTCGGCGGCCGAAGTGGTCGCCAACACCAACGAGATGCTCGGCCACACGCTGGTGACCAAGCAGACCGGTCCGGCCGGCAAGCAGGTCAACCGCCTCTATATCGAGGACGGCGCCGACATCGCCCGCGAGCTCTATCTGTCGATCCTGGTCGACCGCTCGGTTGGCCGCATCGCCTTCGTCGTCTCGACCGAGGGCGGCATGGATATCGAAACGGTCGCGCATGACACGCCGGAAAAGATCGTCACGGTCGCCATCGACCCGGAAAAGGGCGTGACGGCGGACGACGTGAAGAAGCTCAACGCCGCGCTGAAGCTCGACGGCGATGCCGCCAAGGACGGCGGCACGCTGTTTCCGATCCTCTACAAGGCCTTCGTCGAGAAGGACATGAGCCTGCTCGAGGTCAACCCGCTGATCGTCATGAAGGACGGCCATCTGCGCGTGCTCGACGCGAAAGTGTCGTTCGACAACAACGCGCTGTTCCGCCATCCCGATGTGATGGAACTGCGCGACACCACCGAAGAGGACGAGAAGGAAATCGAAGCGTCGAAATACGACCTCGCCTATGTCGCGCTCGACGGCAATATCGGCTGCATGGTCAACGGCGCCGGCCTTGCCATGGCGACGATGGACATCATCAAGCTCTATGGCGCCGAGCCCGCCAACTTCCTCGATGTCGGCGGCGGCGCGTCGAAGGAGAAGGTCACTGCGGCGTTCAAGATCATCACCAAGGACCCGGCGGTCGAGGGCATCCTGATCAACATCTTCGGCGGCATCATGAAGTGCGATGTCATCGCCGAGGGCGTGATCGCCGCGGTCAAGGAAGTGGGCCTGAAAGTGCCGCTGGTGGTGCGGCTCGAAGGCACCAATGCCGAGCTCGGCAAGAAGATCATCAACGACAGCGGCTTGAACGTCGTGTCGGCCGACGATCTGGATGATGCGGCCAAGAAGATCGTCAAGGCGGTGAAGGGCTGAGCGGATGCCTCCCCGCAAGATAAATTTGGTCGAAGCTGCGGACGCGAAGATCGCCAAGGTCTTCGATCCGCATATCGCCGGCGACGTCAATGACAGCCAGGCCAAGGTCGCCAAGTTCGGCGAGATCTTCGACTGGCACGCGCATGAGCATGAGGACGAGGCCTTCCTCGTGTTGCGAGGCAGGATCGCCATCGATTTCCGCGACGGGCCGGTCGAGCTCGGCGAGGGCGATTTCATCGTCGTGCCGCGCGGTGTCGAACACCGGCCGCGCTCGCTGACCTCGGAGCCCGTGGTGCTGATGTTCGAACCGGCGACGACCTTGAACACCGGCAATGCCACGAGCGATCTCACCGTCACCGATCTGAAGCGGCTCTGAGACATGAACGCGGCGCCTTTCTCCTCACTCTCGACCGGCCACCAGCGCCTGCAGGCGCTGGTCGGCGCGTGGCGCGGCGAGGAAGAGGTGGCGGCAACGCAATGGACCGATGCCGGCACGGCGACAGCGGAGGTTCTCGCCGAGGCGCAATTCGGGGGGCTGTTCGTGATGCAGCGCTATCGCCAGCGCCGCGACGGCACGATCTCGTTCGGCGCGCATAATGTGTTCGGCTTCGACCAGCAGAACGGCCTGGTCACCATGCACCAGTTCGATTCGATGGGGTTCGTGCCGATGTCGCCGGCCACGGGCACATGGAACGGCGACGAGCTTATGCTTGAGCGTTCGTCGCAGCGCGGCGCCGCCCGCGTGACCTATGTTTTCGACGGCGCCGACACATACCGCATGAAACTTCAGTTCAGGCCCGCGGGCAGCGATGCCTGGCAAGACATGGTGCGCGGCGTCTATCGGCGTGTCCCGCCTTCCGAGACGAAGGAAGGCTGAACGATGGAGACCGCCGGCAAGATTTTCCTTTTCTCTGATGGGTCCGAACAGACAGGCGAGAAACTTGCGACAACGACACAGTTACACATATACTGTGTGGATTTCGCAGGAGAAAAGACATGAAGAACATCACCCTGGCCGTAGAGGAAGGCATCCTCGAGCAGGTCAAACTGGCGGCCGCTGAACAGCGAACGACCGTCAATGGCATGGTGCGAGAGTTCTTTGAGGCGGTGGCCGCGAAGCGGCGCGCCAAGGACGAGGCGCGCGAAGCGCTGCTGCGGCTCGCCCGTGAGGCGGCCGGAGATATGGGCGGCAAGCAATGGAACCGGGAAGCGCTCTATGATCGCTGAATGCTTCCTCGACACCAATGTCCTCGTCTACGCCGCCATCGGACACAAATCCGAGCGTGCCAAGTATGAGCGCGCCGTCGCGTTGATCGAGAAAGAGGACTACTCGACCTCCGCCCAGGTTCTGCAGGAATTCTACGTGAATGTGACCAAGAGGGCGGACGTCGTGTTGCCGCCGGCGAAAGCCGCCGAGTGGGTCGCCGCGATCTCGATGAAGCCCTGCCAGGATCTGGACAGTGCGGTCGTCATGCGCGGCATCGAGAACGCGCAGCGCTACCAGATTTCCTATTGGGACGGCGCAATCATCGCCGCCGCCGAGCGCCTCGGCGTCAAGAGACTTTACACCGAAGACCTCAACCACGGGCAGGCTTACGGTTCCGTAGTCGCCATCAATCCCTTCCGTACTCACTGATCGGGTCGCTAAAAATGTCCATTCTCGTCGACAAGAATACCAAGGTGCTGGTGCAGGGCCTGACCGGCAAGACCGGCACGTTCCATACCGAGCAGGCGCTGGCCTATCACGGCACCAAGATGGTGGGCGGTATCCATCCCAAGAAGGGCGGCGAGACCTGGACCGGCTCGAAGGGCGAGAGCCTGCCGATCTTCGCAACCGTCGCAGAGGGCAAGGCAAAGACCGGCGCCAATGCCTCCGTCATCTATGTGCCGCCGGCGGGCGCCGGCGAAGCCATCATCGAGGCGATCGAGGCCGAGATACCGCTCATCGTCTGCATCACCGAAGGCATCCCGGTGATGGACATGGTCAAGGTCAAGGCGCGGCTCGACCGCTCGACCTCGCGGCTGATCGGACCGAACTGCCCGGGCGTGCTGACGCCCGACGAATGCAAGATCGGCATCATGCCCGGAAACATCTTCCGCAAGGGTTCGGTCGGCGTTGTTTCGCGCTCGGGAACACTTACCTATGAGGCAGTCTTCCAGACCACCAATGTCGGCCTCGGCCAGACCACGGCAGTGGGTATCGGCGGCGACCCGGTCAAGGGCACCGAGTTCATCGACGTCTTGGAGATGTTCCTCGCCGACGACGAGACCAAGTCGATCATCATGATCGGCGAGATCGGCGGCTCGGCCGAGGAGGACGCCGCGCAGTTCCTCAAGGACGAAGCCAAGCGCGGCCGCAAGAAACCGATGGCGGGCTTCATCGCCGGGCGCACCGCGCCGGCCGGACGCACCATGGGCCATGCGGGCGCGGTGATCTCGGGCGGCAAGGGCGGCGCGGAAGACAAGATCGCGGCCATGGAATCGGCCGGGATCAAGGTTTCGCCATCGCCGGCGCGTCTCGGCACGACGCTGGTCGAGGCGATCAAGGGTTAAGGGAGTAGGGGAGTAAGGGAATAGGGGAGTAGGGAAAAGTCAGCGGCAAAAAGCCCTACTCCCCTACTGCCTTATACCCCTACTCCCCTCCAAACAGGAGACGGAGCCAGGCTCCGCGGACAAAAATGGCAAGACAAGATCAGGCCAACGACCAATTCTCGCTCACCTCGTTCCTCTATGGCGGCAATGCCGATTACATCGACGCGCTCTACGCCGCCTATGAGGACAATCCGGCCTCGGTCGATCCGGAGTGGCAGGATTTCTTCGCGGCGCTGAAGGACGATGCCGGCGACGTGCGCAAGAACGCCAAGGGCGCCTCATGGGCGAAGCCCTCCTGGCCGCTTTCGGCCAATGGCGAGCTGGTGTCGGCGCTCGACGGCAATTGGGGCCTAGTCGAAAGGACGATCGAAAAGAAGGTCAAGGAAAAGGCGGTCGTCAACGGCGCAGCACTTTCCGATGCCGACGTGCACCAGGCGACGCGCGATTCGGTGCGCGCCATCATGATGATCCGCGCCTACCGCATGCGCGGCCATCTGCACGCCAATCTCGATCCGCTCGGCATCGCCAACCCGATCGAGGACTATAATGAGCTGTCGCCGGAGAATTACGGCTTCACCGAAGCCGACTACGACCGGCCGATCTTCCTTGACAATGTGCTGGGGCTGGAATTCGGCACCATCCGGCAGATGTTGGAGATCCTGACCCGTACCTACTGCTCGACGCTCGGCGTCGAGTTCATGCACATCTCCGACCCGGAGGAAAAGGCCTGGATCCAGGCGCGCATCGAAGGCGCCGACAAGGAGATCACCTTCACCGCCGCCGGCAAGAAGGCGATCCTGTCGAAGCTGGTCGAGGCCGAGGGCTTCGAGCAATATATCGACGTCAAGTACAAGGGCACCAAGCGCTTCGGCCTCGACGGCGGCGAGTCGCTGATCCCGGCGCTGGAGCAGATCGTCAAGCGCGGCGGCCAGCTCGGCCTGAAGGAGATCGTGCTCGGCATGGCGCATCGCGGCCGCCTCAACGTGCTTTCGCAGGTGATGGCCAAGCCGCACCGCGCCATCTTCCACGAGTTCAAGGGCGGCTCGGCCGCACCCGACGAGGTCGAAGGCTCTGGCGACGTGAAATACCATCTCGGCGCCTCTTCGGACCGCGAGTTCGACGGCAACAAGGTGCATCTGTCGCTGACCGCCAACCCCTCGCATCTGGAAATCGTCGATCCCGTCGTGATGGGCAAGGCGCGCGCCAAACAGGACCAGTTCGCCGGCCGCGAGCGCGGCGAGGTGGTGCCGCTGTCGGAGCGCGCCAAGGTGATGCCGTTGCTGCTCCATGGCGACGCGGCATTCGCCGGCCAGGGCGTGATCGCCGAAATCCTCGGCCTGTCCGGCCTGCGCGGCCATCGCGTCGCCGGCACGCTGCATGTCATCATCAACAACCAGATCGGCTTCACCACCAATCCACGTTTCTCGCGCTCCTCGCCCTATCCGTCGGATGTGGCCAAGATGATCGAGGCGCCGATCTTCCATGTGAACGGCGACGATCCGGAAGCGGTGGTGCATGCGGCGAAGGTGGCGACCGAGTTCCGCATGAAGTTCCACAAGCCGGTGGTGGTCGACATGTTCTGCTACCGCCGCTTCGGCCACAATGAGGGCGACGAGCCGTCCTTCACCCAGCCGATCATGTACCGCAACATCCGCACCCATAAGACGGTGGTGCAGGTCTATGCCGACCGCTTGATCGCCGAGGGCCACATCACCCAGGCCGAGGTCGACAAGATGCGGGCTGACTGGCGCGCCCATCTGGAAGCCGAGTGGGAAGTCGGCCAGCACTACAAGCCGAACAAGGCCGACTGGCTGGATGGCGCGTGGTCTGGCCTGCGCACCGCCGACAACCAGGACGAACAGCGCCGCGGCAAGACTGCCGTGCCGGTGCGCACGTTGAAGGAGATCGGCAAGAAGCTGACCGAGGTGCCGAAGGACTTCGACGCCCACAAGACGATCCTGCGCTTCCTCGAGAACCGCCGCCAGGCGATCGATTCCGGCGAAGGCATCGACTGGTCGACGGCCGAGGCGCTGGCCTTCGGCGCCATCCTGCTCGACGGCAATCCGATCCGGCTTTCCGGCCAGGATTCGGAGCGCGGCACCTTCTCGCAGCGCCACTCCGTGCTCTACGACCAGAACGACGAGACCCGCTACATCCCGCTCAACAATCTGTCGGCCGCGCAGGCCGGCTATGAAGTCATCAACTCGATGCTCTCGGAAGAGGCGGTGCTGGGCTTCGAATATGGCTACAGCCTGGCCGAACCGAAGGCTCTAACCTTGTGGGAAGCGCAGTTCGGCGACTTCGCCAACGGCGCCCAGGTGGTGTTCGACCAGTTCATCTCGTCGGGCGAGCGCAAGTGGCTCAGGATGTCGGGCCTCGTCTGCCTGTTGCCGCATGGCTATGAAGGCCAGGGTCCGGAGCATTCCTCGGCGCGGCTGGAGCGGTTCCTGCAGCTTTGCGCCGAAGACAATATGCAGGTCGCCAACGTCACGACGCCGGCCAACTATTTCCACATCCTGCGCCGGCAGTTGAAGCGCGACTTCCGCAAGCCGCTGATCCTGATGACGCCGAAGTCGCTGCTGCGCCACAAACGGGCGGTGTCGATGCTGTCGGAAATGGCGGGCGAAAGCTCGTTCCACCGCTTGCTGTGGGACGACGCGCAACTTCTCCCGAACCAGCCGATCAAGCTGGTGAAGGATTCGAAGATCCGCCGCGTCGTGCTGTGCTCGGGCAAGGTTTATTACGACCTCTACGAGGAGCGCGAGAAGCGCGGCATCAACGACATCTACCTTTTGCGCGTCGAGCAGCTCTATCCGTTCCCTGCCAAGGCGCTGATCACCGAACTGTCACGCTTCCGCAATGCCGAGATGGTGTGGTGCCAGGAGGAGCCCAAGAACATGGGCGCCTGGTCGTTCATCGACCCCTATCTCGAATGGGTGCTGGCGCATATCGACGCCAAGCATCAGCGGGTGCGCTACACGGGACGGCCGGCCTCGGCCTCGCCGGCGACCGGTCTGATGTCGAAGCATCTCAGCCAGCTCGCCGCGTTGCTCGATGACGCGCTGGGCGAATAACAGACCTCAAGAAGACAAGAACGGACAGGCACAATGGCTACCGAAATCCGCGTCCCCACTCTGGGCGAATCCGTCACCGAGGCGACCGTCGGCAAGTGGTTCAAGAAGGTCGGCGACGCGATCGCCGCCGACGAGCCGCTGGTCGAGCTCGAAACCGACAAGGTGACGGTGGAGGTGCCGGCAGCCGGCGCAGGCACGCTCTCCGAGATCGCGGTCAAGGAAGGTGAGACGGTCGCCGTCGGCGCGCTGCTCGGTTCGATTTCGGTGGGCGGCGCTGCGCCCGCGACCAAGCCGCAAGCGGTGGCGCAGGCTTCGAGCCCGGATGCGGCCTCGACGGTCAAGCAGGCCGCGGCCGAGACCGCCAAGGTCGCCGGCGACGGCGGCGCCATCGAGCCGCGCACCATGCCGCCGGCGCCTGCCGCCGCCAAGCTGATCGCCGAAAACAATCTTGCCGTCGACCAACTGTCGGGTTCGGGCAAGCGCGGCCAGGTGCTGAAGGGCGATGTGCTCGACGCCATCGCCAGGGGCGCGCCCTCGCAGCCGGCCGAGACGCCGAAGGCCGCGCCGGCGCCGATCGTTGCCCGCGCACCGTCGACGGCGGAGGACGCGCCGCGCGAAGAGCGCGTGCGCATGACCAAGCTGCGCCAGACCATCGCGCGCCGCCTCAAGGAAGCGCAGTCGACCGCCGCCATGCTCACCACCTTCAACGAGGTGGATATGAGCGCGGTGATGGCATTGCGGTCGAAATACAAGGACGTCTTCGAGAAGAAGCACGGCGTGAAGCTCGGCTTCATGGGCTTCTTCACCAAGGCCGTCACCCATGCGCTGAAGGAGATCCCGGCGGTCAATGCCGAGATCGACGGCACCGACATCATCTACAAGAACTTCGCCCATGTCGGCGTCGCCGTCGGCACCGACAAGGGCCTGGTGGTGCCGGTGGTGCGCGACGCCGACCAGATGTCCATCGCCGAGATCGAGAAGGAGATCGGCCGCCTCGGCCTCGCCGCGCGCGACGGCAAGCTGTCGGTCGCCGATATGCAGGGCGGCACGTTCACGATTTCCAACGGCGGCGTCTATGGCTCGCTGATGTCGACGCCGATCCTCAATGCGCCCCAGTCCGGCATCCTCGGCATGCACAAGATCCAGGATCGGCCGGTGGTGGTCGGCGGCCAGATCGTGATCCGGCCGATGATGTATCTGGCGCTCAGCTACGACCACCGCATCGTCGACGGCAAGGAAGCGGTGACCTTCCTGGTGCGGGTCAAGGAAAGCCTGGAGGATCCCGAGCGGCTGGTGCTTGATCTCTGATCGGAGCGGATCCGCAATGGGCGGTTGGTCAGATGCCTTACGCCGATTCCTTCGGCGTGGACGCGTCTGGCTCTTTTCCGATTTGCCCGTGGTCGCTTCGCCCGACGATTGGGACGCCTCTGAGATCAACAGCAACCTCGGCGTCTTCGCTCTCAGCTCTGCCGAGATGGCAGCACGGAAAATCACCGCCATCAAGATCGGTGAGCTTGAATTGCCCACCGGCGAAATCGTCGCCTGTGATCCGCTGATCACCGGTTTGGGACGACCGCCGTTTAGCCGCAAGGTAAAGCCGGGGCGCTACCCGGTCATATTGCTTCAGGTGGGGGCGAAGGTTGCCGTGGCGGCATTGCGTTTCGGCTCGGGCCTGCCGGTGCGTTGGGAATTGGCCACCTTTGCTCGAGACCGCCCATCGGGCTATGAGTTTGAATTTATCGTTGACGACGCAGTTGCGTCGTTTATGGACAAGTCGTTCCTGAAGATAATGTCTGACCAAGAGGAACTTGACGACTATTTGGCTGATGTTGCGTGTTCTCTCGACAGGTTTGGCCTGGATAGTCCGTTCGATGGGAATCCTCTCAATGTCGCCATGTTCGACACTGGCTATGGTGACGGCGCGTATCGATCTTTCTGGGGATTGGACGCGGCCGGCGAACCACTGCTCCTGATGACCGACTTCGAAGTGCTTGAGAACGCCGATGGCCGTGACGAGGCCGATCGATGAGTATCGTTGCCTCGCACATAATCCGATTGATCGCTGGGTCGGTGGTTTTGTTGCAGGCTCCCGCCGCCCACGCCGCCTGCCCGATTCAGCTTGCCGTCTATGGCGAGGCGAAAAGCGGCGCCGAGATCGACTTCACGCCCGCCGGCAGCTCGGCCACGGTCACCAACGCCTTCCGCATGATCCTCGACAACAATGTCGTGCTCGACGGCATCGCCATGTGGACCGAAGGCTCCGCCGGCCGGCCGCATGGTTCGCTGATGTATAAATGCCCGACCGGCGACGTCACCGGCGAGGAGCTGGCCGCCTGCACGGTCTGGGAAGGCGTCATCTACAGTGCCGATGACAAGGGTGTCGTCGGCCTGTTGCCTGCCGAAGGCGCGGATGCGCCGAAAAGCCTGATCTTTCCCGATCTGGGCGCATCGCTCGAAATGTCGGCCGCTTATGGTCCCGCCGGCTTTTCGAAAGTGCCGTGGGACGTCTTTGCCCTGAAAGGCTGCCAGGAATGAGTGCTCGGAAAAAGACGCTGCTGGTCACCGGCGGCAGCCGCGGCATCGGCGCGGCCATCTGCCGGCAGGCGGGCCGGGTCGGCTACAGCGTGGCGGTCAACTATGTCTCGAACCAGGCGGCCGCCGAGGCCCTGGTCGCCGAGCTCAAAGCCGCCGGCGGTGAGGCCTTCGCGGTCAAGGGCGACGTCGGCAGCGAGGCCGACGTCCTGGCGATGTTCGAAGCGGTGGACAAAAACTTCGGCCGGCTCGATGCCTTCGTCAACAATGCCGGGATCGTCGACGCCAAGGCGCGTGTCGACGAGATGAGCGCGGTGCGGCTCGAGCGCATGATGCGCGTCAATGTCGTCGGCTCCTTCCTGTGTGCTCGCGAGGCGGTGAAGCGCATGTCGACGCGCCACGGCGGCAAGGGCGGCGCTATGGTCAACATCTCCTCGGCGGCGGCCCGGCTCGGCTCGCCGGGCGAATATGTCGACTACGCCGCCTCGAAGGGCGCGATCGACACCATGACCATCGGGCTCGCGCGAGAAGTGGTGCTGGAAGGCGTCCGCGTCAATGCGGTCAGCCCCGGCATCACCGACACCGAAATCCACGCCTCGGGCGGCCAGCCCGACCGCGTGGCGCGGATGCGCGACATGTTGCCGATGAAGCGCGCGGGTACGGCGGACGAAGTCGCCGGCGCGGTTCTCTATCTTCTGTCGGACGCGGCCTCCTATATAACGGGCGCGATCCTGAATGTGAGCGGCGGCCGCTAAGGCGCCAGGATAAGGAAAAAAGATCATGGCTTATGACGTCGTAATCATCGGATCGGGACCGGGCGGCTATGTCTGCGCCATCAAGGCGGCGCAACTCGGGCTGAAGACGGCGGTGGTCGAGAAGAACGCCACTTTCGGCGGCACGTGCCTCAACATCGGCTGCATTCCGTCCAAGGCGCTGCTCTACGCCTCCGAGATGTTCGCCGAGGCCGGCCACGCCTTCGATACGCTGGGCGTCGAGATCCCGGCGCCGAAACTCAATCTGAAGAAGATGTTGGCGCATAAGGATGCGACGGTCGCGGCCAACGTCAACGGCGTCGCCTTCCTGTTCAAGAAGAACAAGATCGATTCTTTCCGCGGCACCGGCAAGGTGGTCGGCGCAGGCAAGGTTTCGGTGACCGGCGAGGACGGCAAGGTCAAGGAGATCGAGACCAAGAACATCGTCATCGCCACCGGCTCCGACGTCGCCGGCATTCCGGGCGTGAAGGTCGATTTCGACGAGAAGGTGATCGTGTCCTCGACCGGCGCGCTGTCGCTGGCCAAGGTGCCGGCCAGCCTCGTGGTCGTCGGCGGCGGCGTCATCGGGCTGGAGCTCGGCTCGGTCTGGGCGAGGCTCGGCGCCAAGGTCACGGTCGTCGAGTATCTCGATACCATCCTTGGCGGCATGGATGGTGAGGTGTCAAAGCAATTCCAGCGGCTGCTTGCCAAGCAGGGCTTCGAGTTCAAGCTCGGCGCCAAGGTCACCGGCGTCGCCAAGGCCAAGAAGGGCGCCACCGTCACCTTCGAACCGGTCAAAGGGGGAGCTGCCGAAACCATCGAGGCCGATGTGGTGCTGGTCGCCACGGGACGCCGCGCCTATGCCGACAGCCTCGGGCTGAAGGAAGCCGGTGTCGAGGTCGACGAACGCGGCCGGGTTAAGACCGATGGGCATC
This sequence comes from Mesorhizobium sp. CU3, assembly GCF_006442965.1. Lineage (GTDB taxonomy): Bacteria > Pseudomonadota > Alphaproteobacteria > Rhizobiales > Rhizobiaceae > Mesorhizobium. The sequence continues at coordinate 176,575 of NZ_VFWX01000007.1, forward strand.
TCAGGACCAACGTGCCTGGCATCTACGCCATCGGCGACGTGATTGCCGGGCCGATGCTGGCGCACAAGGCCGAGGACGAGGGCGTCGCGGTCGCCGAGACCATCGCCGGGCAGGCCGGCCATGTAAATTACGACGTCATCCCGAGCGTCGTCTACACCAGCCCGGAGATCGCCTCGGTCGGCAAGACCGAGGAGGAATTGAAGAAGGCCGGCATCGACTACAAGGTCGGCAAATTCCCGTTCACCGCCAATGGCCGGGCGCGCGCCATGCTGCACACCGACGGTTTCGTGAAGATCCTGGCCGACAAGCAAAGCGACCGCGTGCTCGGCGTCCATATCGTCGGCTTCGGCGCCGGCGAGATGATCCACGAGGCGGCGGTGCTGATGGAGTTCGGCGGCTCGTCCGAAGACCTAGCCCGCACCTGCCATGCGCATCCGACCATGTCGGAAGCGGTGAAGGAAGCGGCCCTGGCGACTTTCTTCAAGCCTATTCATATTTAGGCGCTCGCAACGCGCCAGGCGCCCATCGCCCCAAACAAAACGGCCCGCCTTTTGGCGGGCCGTTTGTCGTTCGATGCCGTCCGATTACTGGGCCGGCGCAGGAGCCGGAGCAGGTGCGGGCGCCGGAGCTGGCGCGGGTGCAGGAGCCGGTGCTGGCGCAGGCGCGGGTGCCGGGGCTGGCGCAGGGGCCGGAGCCGGCTCAGCCGGAGCAGGCGCGGGCGCCGGCGTGCTGGCGGCCGGCGGCTCGGCCGGGGCGGGCGCATGTTCGCCGCCGCTTCTGCCAAAGACATAATACGCAACAATGGCCAGGATAATGACAACTAGGGCGATCAGCCATCCGCTGCCGCCGCCGCCGGATGGCGGAGGTGCGCTCGGGGTGTTGAAGGGGTCGTTCGGGTTCGCCATGAAACGTGTCCTCCTTGGATGAAAAGCATCAAATAACAGCCATCAACGCGCGGATCCCGCAATCGGTTTCACGCGGGCGGGCGGAAAACACTGAAAAACCGACGTTTTCCGGCCCGTCAGCCGCCAGGCGACTCAGTTGACAGCGGTAACAATATACCCCGCCTTGCGAAAATCTTCGACAAGGCCTTCCGCGCCGGGCAGATGCATGGCGCCGACGGCCATGAAGACGTTGCCCTTGGCCAGAATCGGCGCCGCGTGCGCGGCCATCACCTTGTTGCGGCTGGTGATCATGGTCTGCTCGAAAGCGGCTTCGCTGGCGGGGTCGTCGGCGGCGCCGGGCATCACCGCGCGAAGCAGCGGCCAGAACATGCCCGTCTCGCCATGCTGGTAGAGCACGATCATCGTCTCGTTGACGTCGTTGACCTTGTCGCCGAGCTTCATCGTCTCGACCAGGCTCTTCATGTGCATCTCGAGCGGCAGGGAGGCCATGGCGCGCAGCTGGTCGACAGCGGTTTCCAGGCCCTCGACATCCTTGCCCGAGGCCTTGGCTTCCGTCGCAAGCTTGACGTCGAGCACCGGCGCGCCCGCTGCCTGGCGCGCTACCTCGCAGGCGGGCAGCGCCAGCATCGCCGACAGGATCCAAGGCTTCATCTTGGCGACCGTCGCCGGGGGGATGCCGCGCGCGTCGAGCCCCTTGTCGAGGATGGCCGCGTCCTGCGGCGACAAAAGCGACGACAGCGTGGTGTTGTCGGTGAACATCATCAGGCCGGGTTCGCTCGCCATCGCGGCCATCATCTTGGCCTTGTCCATCGCATCGGTGGTTTCGATGATGATGGTGCCGGCGCCGTCATAGGCTTTCTGGGCAGCCGGCGGCAGCGTGGTGACGCGCATGTCGGTCATATGCATGGTGCCGAACAGGTAGGACGGCTTTTCGCCCGGTTTTTCAAGCTTCCACAGCAAGCCCTTGCCGTTCGGCACGGCGGCGGCCTCGGTCTCGACCTTCTTGAACGCAGCCGGGTCGCTCTTCTCCAGCGCGGTCAAGAGGTCCGTGCCGGCGCAATTGGGCGCTTGCGCATGCGCCCGGCCGGCAAGCAGCAGCACGACGAGGAACGACAGGAAAAACAGCAGGTTGAGCGCGACGAGCAGCTTCAACGAGACAAGGGCCGCGCGGTCGGCGATGGCGATGACGCGTTTCATGGAAAGGCGTTCTAGCGGGTAAAAGCGGCAAAACGGTTAATCGGGAGGGTGAAATTGTTTTTGGTTCGGGTGGGCTTTGGCGTTCGCTTGGGTTGTCGGATCGGATACCTCGACGATTAGTGGAAACGCCCATCGGGTCGTCATCCACGGGCGGAGCAAGGAGCGAAGCGACGCGCGCAGACCCGAGGATCCATGCCGTGACTTCGAAGCGTCGCGACGGTGCAGAATTCTGCTCCGCTGCGAAACGTTGAGGTCACGGCATGGATTCTAGGGTCTACGCGCGTCGCTCCGCTCCTTGCTCCGCCCTAGAATGACGAAGTCCGGAGGGCTCCGGTTGACCCCAAAAACTTCACGCCCTTGGATGCGCCTTCTCGTAGATGTCGAGCAGGCGCGTGGTGTCGACGCCGGTGTAGATCTGGGTGGTCGACAGGCTGGCGTGGCCGAGCAGTTCCTGGATGGTGCGCAGGTCGCCGCCGCGGCCGAGCAGATGCGTGGCGAAGGAATGGCGCAAGGCGTGCGGCGTCGCGGTGTCCGGCAGGTTGAGCGCCGAACGCAGCCTCGCCATTTCGCGCTGGACGATGGCCGGGTTGAGCGGGCCGCCGCGCGCGCCGCGAAACAACAGGCCCTTCGGATCGATGTGATAGGGGCAGAGCTTGCGGTACTCGGCGACAGCCTTTTGCGCCACCGGCAGCACCGGCACCAGCCGCGTCTTGCCGCCCTTGCCGGTGACGCGCAGCACCGTGTCGGTTTCCGTGGCGAGATCGGCGCCGCTGAGTCCGAGCGCTTCGGAAATGCGCAGGCCGGAGCCGTATAGCAGCGTCAGCACGGCGGCGTTGCGGGCGGCGATCCAAGGCTCTTCGGCTAGTTGCCCTTCCATCGCCACGACCTGTTTGGCGTCGCTCGCCGTCAATGGCTTGGGCAGCGATTTCGGCTGGCGCGGGGCGCGAAGCGCTGCCGCACCTGCGGCATTGGCTAGGCCGCGCCGTTCGAGGAAGCGCAGCAGCGAGCGGATGCCGGCCAGGCCGCGCCCCAGCGTGCGGGCGCCGGCGCCGCCGTTTCGGCGTGCGGCGAGGAAGCCGCGCAGATCAGCCGGGCGCAACTCGGCAATGTCGGAGATGCCCGGAGCGCCGCCGCAATGCGAGGTCAGGAAATGCAGGAACTGGCGGGTGTCGCGCTCATAGGCTTCGACCGTTTCCGGCGACAGCCGGCGCTCGCGCGCCAGCATCTTAAGCCAGTTCTCGCGCGCAGCCTGAAGGTCGGGTTTGGCCGGGATGAGGAATTCCTGCATGAGGCCATTGTCGGGCCGGCGGGTTAGGAAGCGGTGAAGAGGCCGTGATTGAAATGGCGACCCGGGAGAGTTAGAGCAAGGCAAAGGAAGCCGCCGATGTCGAAGCTCGAAAATCCCGTACAGATGGCCGTGATCGGCGCCGCGCACGGCATCAAGGGCGAATTGCGGGTGAAAACCTTCACAGGCGATCCGCTGGCGCTGGCCGATTACGGGCCGCTTTACGCCAAGGACGGCCGCGCCTTCCAGATCAACGATATCAGGCCGGCGGGAACTGTGGTGGTGGTGCGCTTCAAGGGCGTGAGCGACCGCAACGCCGCCGAGGCGCTGGCGGGCACCGAATTGTTCGTCGACCGGTCGGTGCTGCCCGACGACGGCGAGGAGGACGAGTTCTATCATGCCGACCTGATCGGCCTCGAAGTGCGCGATGAGACCGGCGCCGTCGGCAGGATCGTCGCCGTGCATAATTTCGGCGGCGGCGACATCCTCGACGTCACGCTTGCCGGCCGCAAGGGCGTGCTGATCCCGTTCACACAGGCCGCGGTGCCGGAAGTCTCTATCGCCGAGGGCTTTGTCCGGATCGATCCGCTGGCGGCGGGTCTGGTCGAGGATGAAGACGGCGAAGCGCCGGACCATGACGGCTTCGACCCGAAGGGACGGCCGCGCGGACCGAAGGATGCCGGGGGCAACCGGTGAGCTTTGCCGCCTCGGTGCTGACGCTCTATCCGGAGATGTTTCCGGGCGCGCTCGGGCTGTCGCTAGCCGGGCGGGCGCTGGAGGCCGGCACCTGGTCGCTGGAAGCCATCCAGATCCGCGATTTCGCCACCGACAGACATCGCACCGTCGACGACACGCCGGCCGGCGGCGGCGCCGGCATGGTGATGCGCGCCGATGTGCTGTCCAGGGCCATCGACCACGCCTCGCCGCCGGGCGATCCGCGACCGCGCCTGTTGATGAGTCCGCGCGGCAAACCGCTGACGCAGGCGCGCGTGCGCGAGTTGGCCGCCGGGCCGGGCGCGGTGATCCTGTGCGGCCGCTTCGAAGGCATCGACCAGCGGGTGATCGACGCGCGGGGACTAGAGGAAGTTTCCGTCGGCGATTTCATCCTGTCGGGCGGCGAACCGGCGGCGTTGGTGTTGCTCGACGCTGTAGTGCGGCTGTTGCCCGGCGTCATGGGCAATGCCGTGTCGGGCGAGGAGGAAAGTTTCGAGAACGGCCTGCTCGAGCATCCGCACTACACGCGACCGCAGGAGTTCGAAGGCAGGCCTATCCCGGACGTGTTGATCTCCGGCAACCACAAGAAGATCGCCGTCTGGCGCCGCGCCGAGGCGGAGAAGCTGACGAAGGAACGGCGGCCTGATTTATCGGCAGCCGCTCAGCCCTTGGTGAAATAATAGAACGCCAGAAACAGGCCGACGGCCACGACGAAGCCGCGGACCACGCCTTGCGGCACGCGCTTGGCGATCCAGACTCCGGCATAGCCGCCCAGAGCGCCGCCCGGGATCATGACGATCGCCTGCGGCCAGGCGACGACGCCGCCGGTGACGAAGACCAGGATGGCGATCGCCGCGATGACGACGGCCAGCATGTTCTTCAGCGCGTTCAGCCGGTGGTAGTCGCCTGCTTGCGTCAGGCCGAGCGTGGCCAGCATCATCACGCCCATGCCGGCGCCGAAGAAGCCGCCATAGATGGAGGTGACGAACTGCGCCAGCGATCCGGCAATGCTGCCGACCCGGTCCTCGGTATCGGCATCGGGTTTTGGCGCCGGCTTCAGCCACGGGCCGGCGGAGAACAGCGCGGTCGCGGCGATCAGCAGCCATGGCACCAGCGCGCGGAAGGATGGATTGGAGAGCGCAAGCAGGATCAGCGAGCCGGCCAGCGCGCCGATGGCCGAGACCACACAGAGCAGCAGCGCCTGGCGCCAGAAATGCTTTATGTCGTCGAGATAGGCGAGCGTCGAGGTGACGTAGCCCGGAAACTGCGTCACCGAGGAGGTGGCGTTGGCGACGATCGGCGGCACGCCGACCAGCGTCATGGCGCCGAAGGTGACGAAGGTGCCGCCACCGGCGACGGCATTGACCGCGCCGGAGACGAATCCAGCGAGAAACAGCAAGGCGGCATCGAAAAGTGTCATAGTGCTGCGCCGAGAAAATTTTACATTTTCCGGCTTAGGGAGCGTAAAGGCTCCGCGCAACCCGGCACGACGGCAGCAAATGTGGGGCCATGGCCGCGTAAAAAAATGCTGCAAAGGCGTGACAAAGCGGCAAAATGGCTGTATGTGCCCGCCCGAACCGGAAGAACGATCTTCTGGACCCGTCAACAAGTGCGGTGTAGCCGTCCCTGCCTGATGCCCTAGATAGTCTCTGGGCAAAGGGCATAGCCGAGCGGTCATAGGAACTGCAAGGCGAGCGATAGGACGCTCTGACTGTCGGAAGAACAAGAAGTGGATTTTTGAGATGGATCTCATCCGTCAGCTCGAGGCCGAACAGGCCGCCAAGATCGAAGCCAAGCGCAAGCTGCCCGAATTCCAGCCCGGCGACACCGTGCGTGTCCAGGTGCGCGTCACCGAAGGCACCCGCACCCGCGTGCAGGCCTATGAGGGCGTCGTCATCGCCCGCTCCGGCTCCGGCTTTCAGGAGAATTTCACCGTCCGCAAGATTTCCTACGGCGAAGGCGTGGAGCGCGTGTTCCCGGTCTACTCGCCGCTGGTCGAGGGCGTCGAGATCGTGCGCCGCGGCAAGGTGCGCCGCGCCAAGCTCTATTACCTGCGCGACCGTCGCGGCAAGTCGGCCCGCATTTCGGAAAACACCGGCGTGCGCGCGCGCAAGCTGAACGACGAAGAGCGTGATGCCTTGGCCGCCGAGCGCGCCCGCATCGAGGCCGAGAAGGTCGCTGCCGCGGAAGCGCTGGCCGTCGAGAAGGCCGCGCAGGACGCCGCCGAGAAGAAGGCCGCCGCCGAGGCCGCTGCCGCCGAATAAGGCGCTTCGCCAGCATTGTTTTGGAAAGGCGGCTTCGGCCGCCTTTTTCGTTTTGGCGGAACGCAAGGGCTCAATTCCTATCCCCTGCCTTCGCGCACCCGCATGCCGTGGCGATTGGCCCAAACGGCCGAGCTTCGTCATCCACGGGCGGAGCAAGGAGCGTAGCGACGCAGCGCAGACCCGAGGATCCGTGACGTCGACGCGCCGCAACGGTGCAGAATTCTGCGCTGCCGTGCCCTTCGGCCAATGTAACGGAATGGATCCTCGGGTCTACGCTCCGCTTCGCGTCGCTCCGCCCGTGGATGACGACATATGGGGTTGACACCTAATTATCTTGTACACTAAGTAATCGTGTGCAAATCGATTGGAGACCAAAAATGTCGGCACTTTACACCGCGCAAGCCCATGTCACCGGCGGCCGCAATGGCCACGGCGAAACCAGCGACGGCCTGCTCAAGGTCGATCTGGCCATGCCAAAGGAACTCGGCGGCAAGGGCGGCGCCACCAATCCCGAACAGCTCTTCGCCGTCGGTTACGCGGCCTGCTTCGAGAGCGCCATCCGGTTTATCGCGCGCAAGCAGAAGCTGCCGCTCGAGGACGCCGCGATTACCGCTACCGTCAGCCTTCTTCCCAATGGCGAGGGCTTCAAGCTCGGTGTCGCGCTAGCGGCGGAGATCAAAGGGCTTGATCAGACGGGCGCGGAAGCGCTTGTATCGGAAGCGCACAAGATCTGCCCCTATTCGAACGCCATTCGCGGCAATGTCGAGGTGGCGCTTTCGACGGTGGCGCTTCCGGCAAAGGCAGCATGACGACTGAAACCGAAATTCGAGCCATGGACGTCCCGGCGGATACCGCCGGGGCGGTCGCCGTTCCGCGGCTCGACCAGCAGCTTTGCTTCGCGCTCTATTCGGCAAGCGGGCTGATGACCAAGCTTTACCGGCCGCTGCTCGAGCCGCTCGGCCTCACCTATCCGCAGTATCTGGCGATGCTGGCGCTGTGGCAGCATTCGCCGAGCACGGTTGGCGAGCTCGGCGCGGCGCTCGGCCTCGATTCGGCGACGCTGACGCCGCTGATCAAGCGCATGGAAGCCGGCGGCCTGGTGACGCGCCGGCGCGATAGCGCCGACGAGCGCCGCGTGCTGGTCGAGCCGACCGCCAAGGGTGAGGCGCTACGGGCGAAGATGAAGGATGTGCAGGATGGGCTGAGCTGCGGCATGCCGCTGGAGAGGTCCGAACTCGAAGCCCTGCATGGCACGCTGACGCGGCTGGTCGCGGGGCTTCGCGAGGCAGGCGTCCCCGAGGCGGACTGATCGCCTGGCCGGATCCACTCCCAACCGCGTCGATGCGAGCATTGGATTCCGCTTCGGCGCTCGTTTGCGCAGCGGATCGGCTTGCAAGGCGCTTGCGGAAAGCTAAAGTCGGCGCCGGATTTTCCGAGGTCGCGCGGTTGTGGCGCGGCCGGTTACCTCCGGGGAGTGTGTCATGACCAAGTCGAAACTGCTGCTGGCCGGCCTGCTGGCCATTGTTCTCGCGCCCGTCGCCGCATGGGCGGACTCGCTGCCCGATCTCGGTGGCAAGAAGGTCGTGGTGGTGACGGAGAACGCGTACCCGCCGCTGCAGTTCATCGACAAGAAGACCGGCAAGCAGATCGGCTGGGAATATGACGCGATGGACGAGATCGCCAAGCGGCTGAACTTCAAGGTCGAGTACCAGAACACCTCCTGGGACGCGATGATCCAGGCGGTTTCCGACAACCAGTACAACATCGGCATGACCGGCATCACCATCAAGGAAGACCGCAAGGAGAAGGTCGACTTCTCCGACCCCTATATGCGCTCGGAACAGTTCATGCTGGTGCGCGGCGACGAAAGCCGCTTCACCGACGCCAAGAGCTTTGGCGCCTTCAAGGACGGGCTGATCGGCGCCCAGCCCGGCACCACACCTTTCTACACCGCCGTCTACAGCGTGCTCGACGGCAATGAGCAGAACCCGCGCATCAAGCTGTTCGAAACGTTTGGCGCGACCGTGCAGGCGCTGAAGACCGGTGATGTCGACGTTGTGCTCACCGACGGCACAGCCGGCAAGGGCTATGTCGACGCCTCCGAGGGCAAGCTGAAGCTGATCGGCGGCCCGCTCGGCACCGAAGATTTCGGCTTCATCTTCCCGAAGGGCTCGGACCTGGTGAAGCCGGTCAACGCGGCCATCGCTTCGCTGAAGGCGGATGGGACGTTGGACAAGCTGAACAAGAAGTGGTTCCTTGACTACAAGATGGGGCAGTGACCTCATCTTGTTGCGCGCGGTGAGTTTGCAGGAAATTGCGCTGACATTGCGCCCAGGGGCCTGGGCGCTATCCTCTCGGGACATCCGCTCCACCGGCATCGCCTGATGGCAGCACCCACCTCCACCGCCAAACCCGAATTCCCGTGGTGGCTTGCCGCCGCGCTCGTCCTGGCGCTTGCCGCCGCGCTGTTCATCGCCTCCAGCGATCTCTACGCGCAGGTCTTCGCCACCGTGGCCAAAGGCATCGGCATCACCGTCTTTGTCACCGCGGTCGCTTTTGCGCTTGCCTCGGCGCTTGGGCTCGGCATCGCGCTGATGGCGCTGTCGCGCTCGCAATGGCTGCGCCAGATCGCGCGCTTCTATGTCGAGATCGTCCGCGGTGTGCCGATCCTGGTGCTGTTGTTCTGGATCGCCTTTGCTGGCGCGCCGGCCTTCGTGGCGGCCTGGAACGCGTTGACCGCGCCGCTGCAGAGCGCCGGCCTGATCGGCGAATTGCTGGTGCGCGACGTGTCGCTTCTGTGGCGCGCCATCATGGCGCTGACCATCGGCTATTCGGCCTTCATCTCGGAAGTGTTCCGCGCCGGCATCCAGTCGGTCGAGAGGGGCCAGATCGAAGCCGCCAAGGCGCTCGGGCTCAGCCGCGCGCAGCGCTTCCGGCTGATCGTGTTCCCGCAGGCGATCCGCACCATCCTGCCGCCGCTCGGCAATGATTTCGTCGCCATGGTCAAGGATTCCTCCTTGGTCTCGGTGCTCGGCGTCGCCGACATCACCCAGATCGGCAAGGTCTATGCGGCGGGCTCGTTCCGCTTCTTCGAGACCTATTCGATCGTCGCTTATATCTATCTCATCCTGACGGTCGGCCTGTCGCTGGCGCTGCGCGCGCTGGAGCAGCGACTGCGCCGCCAGCATCAGGAATAGCCGGCCGTCTCAGAGCGCGCTACGATCCTTGCGATGAACATCGCGGAGGAGGCGCCCATGAATTTCGACAAGGCCAATGCGGCGCTGGATTCCGTCTATTCGGCCGATACGCCGGAAGGGCTCGCCAAGGCCTATGCCGAATGGGCGGCGACCTATGACAGCGAGACCGCCTCGCTCGGCTACCTGCTGCCGTTCCTCATCACCGCTTGGGTGGCGCGCCACGTGCCGGCCGGCGAAGGCCCGCTGCTCGACGCCGGCTGCGGCACGGGACTGTCGGGACCGTCGCTCAAGGCGCTGGGCTATGGCGACATCGCCGGGCTCGACCTTTCCGACGACATGCTGAAGCTTGCCGGCAGCCGCCAAGCCAATGGTGAACCGGCCTATGGCGAGCTGAAGAAAGCGATGCTCGGCGGGCCGCTGCCCTGGCCGGACCGGCATTTCCGCGCCTTCTTCTCGACCGGCGTCTTCACCATCGGCCACGCGCCGGCATCGGGGCTGCATGAGCTGGTGCGCATCACCCGGAGCGGCGGCCACGCCATCTTCACCGTGCGCGACCAGGTGTTCGAGAGCGGCGGTTTTCAGGCGGTGTTCGATGAACTGACGCAAGCGGGGAAATGGCGGCTGGTCGAACAGAGCCCGTGGTTCCGCTGCTACGCCATCGGCGACCCGGAAGCGCTGGTGAAGACGTTCGTGTTCGAGGTGATGTGAGCGCGACTTCCCTTCTCCCCTTGTGGGAGAAGGTGGATCGGCGCGTCAGCGCCGAGACGGATGAGGGGTGTTCCAGCGGAGTGAGACGTCGGCTTTCCCTGGAGCACCACTCATCCGTCGCCTTCGGCGACACCTTCTCCCACAAGGGGAGAAGGGAAAGCCTCCGCTAATTGCCGAAAAGCCAAAACATTGCTATTTACCCCGGCATGGAAAAGCTTTTCAGCGATCCGGCCTACAAGGGTTTCGTGCTGCAGGACAGAAAGCGCCTGCCGTCGCGGTTCTCCGCGCGCGTCTGCGGCGCGCCGACCAGCCGACTTCGCTGAACCGACCGATCGCGATCGTCGCGCCGGATAGCCGGCGTCCTTTTCCCATTCTCATATCGACGGATTTACGCACATGAGCGCACCGCGCACCCTCTACGACAAGATCTTCGACGACCACACGGTCGACCGCCAGGACGACGGCACCTGCCTGCTCTATATCGACCGCCACCTCGTGCATGAGGTGACCAGCCCGCAGGCCTTCGAGGGCCTGCGCATGTCGAACCGCAAGGTCCGGCATCCGGAAAAGACGCTGGCCGTGGTCGATCACAATGTCTCGACCTCGCCGGATCGCAAGTTCGGCATCAAGAACGAGGAAAGCCGCATCCAGGTCGAGGCGCTGGCCAAGAACGCCAAGGATTTCGGCATCGACTATTATTCCGAGAACGATATCCGCCAGGGCATCGTCCACATCATCGGACCTGAGCAGGGTTTCACCCTGCCCGGCATGACCATCGTCTGCGGCGACAGCCACACCTCGACGCACGGCGCTTTCGGCGCGCTGGCGCATGGCATCGGCACCTCTGAAGTCGAGCATGTGCTGGCGACGCAAACGCTGATCCAGCGCAAGGCCAAAAACATGCTGGTGCGCGTCGACGGCAAGCTGCCGGAAGGCGTCACCGCCAAGGACATCATCCTGGCCATCATCGGCGAGATCGGCACCGCCGGCGGCACCGGCTACGTCATCGAATATGCCGGCGAGGCGATCCGCTCGCTGTCGATGGAAGGCCGCATGACGATCTGCAACATGTCGATCGAAGGCGGCGCGCGCGCCGGCCTGATCGCGCCGGACGAAACCACCTTCGCCTATGTCAAGGACAAGCCGCGCGCGCCGAAGGGCGCGGCCTGGGATGCAGCGATGGCCTATTGGAAGACGCTGCATTCGGACGAAGGCGCGCATTTCGACAAGGTGGTGGTGCTCGACGCGCAAAAACTGCCGCCGATCGTCTCTTGGGGCTCCTCGCCCGAGGACGTCGTTTCGGTGCAGGGCGTGGTGCCCAATCCGCAGGAGATCACGGACGAGAACAAGCGGACGTCGAAAATCCGCGCGCTCGACTATATGGGGCTGACGCCGGGAACCAAGATCACCGACATCGCGCTCGACCGCGTCTTCATCGGCTCCTGCACCAATGGCCGCATCGAGGATCTGCGCGCCGCCGCCAAGGTGGTCGAGGGCAAAACCGTCAATCCGCGCGTCAACGCCATGATCGTGCCGGGCTCCGGCCTGGTGAAGGAGCAGGCGGAGGCCGAGGGTCTCGACAAGATCTTCCTTGCCGCCGGCTTCGACTGGCGCGAGCCGGGCTGCTCGATGTGCCTTGCCATGAACGACGACCGGCTGAAGCCGCATGAGCGCTGCGCCTCGACCTCGAACCGCAATTTCGAGGGCCGGCAGGGCTTCAAGGGCCGCACCCATCTGGTGTCGCCGGCGATGGCGGCGGCGGCGGCGATCGCCGGCCATTTCGTCGACATCCGCGACTGGAAATAGTCCGGGTCGCACTACAGAACCTGATTCTCCGAAACCCCGGACCTCGCACGATCCGGGGTTTCTTTTTTGCCCGCGATGTCTCGCTTTATACGCTCGCGCTTAACTGCTTGTTTGGGCTTCCACATTACTGTCTCCCCTTGGGTAAGTTGGGGAAAGTCGCAGTCCCTTGGACACCGGTCTGCTCATAGCGCTGCTCAATCCGACGATAGCGCTTGCGCTTGGCGCTGCGTTCGCCGTGCTGTGGTACCACCAGCGCCATCGCCCCTATCTGGCGGTGCTGGCGGCGAGCTACTGCCTGTCGGCGCCGGGTTTCCTGTTCCAGTATTTCACGCTCCCCATCGGCTTCGCGATGACGAAGCTCGTCTCCAACATCTGCTACACCACTGCCGCCTGCTGCCTGTCCGGCGCGATCGTCGCGCGCTACGGACGCCGCGTGCCCTATGTCGGCATCGCCATCATGGCCGGTGGCGGGTTCGCCGCCTTCCTGTGGTTCATGTTCGTCCAGCCGGACCTCACCTGGCGGGTGCTGGGCGTCAATTTCGGCTTTGGCGGCCTCAGCCTGCTGGTCGCCGCCGAGCTCAGGCCCGTGCGCAACAACGGTCCGACCGAAAAGATCCTGTTCGTGCTTTCGCTGCTTTCCGGGCTGAACTTCATCGCCCGCACGCTGATCGTGGTCATCGCGCACGGGCCGTTCCCGAACTATGACGGCTTCTACGGCTCGTCCTACTGGACGACAGCGGTGTTTTCGCACGCGCTCCTGTCGCTGTTGATCGCGCTCAGCCTGTTCACGGCCGCGGCGCTCGATATATTGCGGGCGCTCAGGACCGAAACCTACACCGATCCGCTGTCGGGCATCCTCAATCGGCGCGGCTTCGAGGAGCGGGCGGCGCGCCTGCTCGAGCAATGCGACAAGGCCGGATTTCCGGTCGCGCTGGTGCTTGCCGACCTCGATCACTTCAAGGCGCTGAACGACCAGCACGGTCATGAAGCCGGCGACCGCGTCATCGCCGATTTCGCCGCCAAGCTGCGCGCCGCCACCGGCGCGCGCGGGGCGGCCGGGCGCATCGGCGGCGAAGAGTTCGCCGTGCTTCTGCCGCTCAGCGATCTCGGCTCCGCAAGGCTTTTTGCCGAAGCGATCCGCACCTTCTATTCGGCCGGCACCATCGCCGGCCTGCCCGGCATAAAGGTGACCGCCAGTTTCGGCGTCGCCGCCCGCACCGGCAAGGAAGGGCTGATGCCGCTGATGCGGCGCGCCGACGAAGCGCTCTACAAGGCCAAGAAGAACGGCCGCGACAGCGTGCGCCTATCCTACGAGCGGCCCGAAACCACTTTCGTCGCCGAGCCGCTCGCAGCCGGGTGAGGCTGGCGGATCCCCCGCGACTTCGTCATCCACGGGCGGAGCGACGCGAAGCGGAGCGCAGACCCGAGGATCCATTCCGTGACCTTTACCGAAGGATGCAACGGGGCAGAATTCTGCACCGTGAGTCGCTCTCGAAAGTAACGGCATGGATCCTCGGGTCTGCGCGCGTCGCTTCGCTCCTTGCTTCGCCCGTGGATGACGACCGGAGGGATGGGCCCGGCCAATCACCGGGGTGAGGCGATTGCCTTTGACCTCTAACCGGCGTTCGAAATGCGCTGACGAGAGCATGGGCGTTGCAGTCAGTCGCGGAAGCCTGTGCCCTCCAGTCATGCCCTGGCATTAACATCTTTTTCGCCCCTCGATGGTTTGCTGTTTGCCGAGTCCGTCGAAGGAAGACATGGGCAGCGCCGACTTCGTATTGATGATCAATCTGTCCGCCGCCGGCCTGCTGGCGGCGGCGTTCATGACGATCGCCGTCTATGATACGGGGCGCGTGTCGGCGCGCTGGCTGGCGTTCAGCTATCTGATCGGCATGGCCTATTTCGCCATCGAATTCATTATCCCGGCCTTCGCCGATGCACGGCTGCCGGTCGTTACCGCCTTCGCCGTATTCCTCGCGGCGACCATCGCCTTCAATGGCGGGCTCGCGCATAAATATGGCATCAAGCCGCCCTGGCCGCCGATGCTGTTCTTCCTAGTGGTCGCCTCGGTCGCGGTCTATCTGGTGCAGGACCTGCCGCGCCACGCGCTCACCCGCATGATGGCTTACCAGCTTCCTTATGCCGCCATGCAGTTTGCCGCGGTCGGCATCGTGCTTTCCTCGCGGCAGAGGCGCGGGCGGCTCGATTACCTTTTGGCGGCGGTGCTCGGGGCAAGCGCTGTGCAGTTCGCCTCTAAGCCTTTCATTGCAGGCGCGCTGGGCGGCTGGGGCGCCAATCCGCAGGCCTATGTGCAGACCGGCTACGCGCTGGTGTCGCAGTCGCTTGGCACCGTGTTCGGCCTGGCGTTGGCGCTGCTGGCGCTGGCCGTGCTGGTGCGCGACGTGCTCAACGAAGCGACGTCGAAATCAGAGACCGACGCGCTGTCGCGGCTGTTCAATCGCGGCGGCTTCGAGCGCCACGCGGAACTGGCGATGCGGGATGCGGTACGGCGAGGCGTGCCGGTGGCGCTGGTCATCGCCGATCTCGATCACTTCAAGAGCATCAACGACAGTTTCGGACATGCCAGCGGCGACCGCGTCATCGCGACCTTCGCCGGCTTCCTGCGCGAGGCTGCGGCCGAGCATCATGTCGCCGGCCGCATCGGCGGCGAGGAATTCGCCATCATCCTGCCGGGCACCAATCTCGCCGCCGCGCGGTTGTTCGCCGAGGGCGCGCGCAGTGCCTTCGGCGCGCTGCCGATAGAAGGCCTGGCTGTCGGCTATCGCTGCAGCGCGAGCTTCGGCGTTGCCGAGCTCAACGCGGATGAGGGGTTTTCCAATTTGATGCGGCGCGCGGACGCCGCGCTCTACGAAGCCAAGAATGCCGGCCGCGACTGCGTACGCGTTGCGCCCAACATCCCGCGCCGCGTTCCGGCCGGAAAGCTCAGCGACAAGGGCTGAGGTTGGGCATCTCGCCGTCGGAAAGTCCGTACATATAGGAACGGCCCTTCACGAGCACCGGCGGCTGGTAGCAGCCGGGCGCGCCGGCATCGTCCGACTCATAGACCACATGAGGCTGGCCGGCGCTGGTGAATTCGGAGAGCTTCTTGGCGAGCCTGCCCTCGCCGACGATGATGCGCTTGTAGCCGGCTGCGCTGTCGATGACGAGATTGCCGAACGAATCGGCATAGACACGGTCATGGTGGCGAAGGTCCGCCTGCGCCGGCGCGGCGATCGCAACGGCCAGCGCCGCCAACGTTGCGGCGGCCAGGCTCTTCCCCACTGAATTCGAACGCATGTCGCTCTCCCTTGAATGGCGCGGCATCGCGCCCGGAAATTGGTCCGAATCGGAAATTAACCCTTTCTTAACCTTTGTTAAGAGGCGGATGGCCGTTGGCGCCGGTTCTTAATGAACATGGTTAATTTTTGCGGTGGAGTAGCGGCCCCGACGCGTCGGCTCATTCACGGGTGAACTTGATCTTGATGCGCTGCGTGGCTACAGCGGTCATTGTTTCACGGAAACGGTGACGCTGTATCTCTTTGTTTTGACGCAATTCCGGACGGAAAACCGTTTCACACTTTTCCCGGAATTGCGGTAGCGTGCCGCGCACGAAAGGGGCAGCGCATGAGCTTTGGCCACACGGTTCGGGCGTCGATCGCCATCCCGCTGCTTCTCGCGGTCGCGGCCTGCGTGCCGCAGAATGGCGCGCCGAAGGCGGCGGATGTCGGACCGCCACCGAGCGCCGCATCCTCACCGGTCCAGTCGCCCACTGCGACGCCGCCGGCATCCACGGCGGCTCCGGCCGTCGCAACACCCGCTGCGCCGCCTGCCAAGATCGTCACCGACCTGACCGCGCCGCGCTCCGGCGTCGGCACGGCCACCTACAGATGCGGCAATGGCGGCACGATCACCATCCAGAATCTGGGCAGCGTGCTGCGCGTGGCGAAGGCCGACGGCACGACCGAGGAGTTCGCGGCCTCGCCCGCCAATCAGAACAGCCGCTACCAGGAAGCGGCGACACATGACGCGATCGTGATCGACGGCCGCGAGGCCCTGGTGATGAAGCGGGGGTCGACGCCGCAAACATGCAGGAGATGAACGTTTGCTGCACTGCAGCGACGCTGCGCCGGCTGTCCAAACAGCCGCTAATCGATTGAAGGGCCGCGCCCTCGATTTGTCAGACTAAATGACTTTTCCAAAACGATTTTCCGGCTTTGACGCGGTGCAAAAAGAGCATTAGAAACCGGCTGTCTGGAGCCAGATATGAGAGCGGCAAACGCCGCTTGATACAGCGGCTCCAGGATGCCGATCTGGGGGAGCCATGAGCAAATCACCAGCCACCCGCGCAGTTGCCAGACGTGAACGGCCGCTCTCGCCGCATCTGACGATCTATCGCCCGCCGATCACGATGACGATGTCGATCATCCATCGCATCACCGGCGGCGCGCTTTATTTCGGCACGCTGCTGGTGGCGGCATGGCTGATCGCTGCCTCGACCTCGCAGGGTGCGTTCGACTGGGTGAACTGGGCGTTCGGCACCTGGCTCGGCCGGCTTATCCTGTTCGGCTACACCTGGGCGCTGATGCACCACATGCTCGGCGGCGTGCGCCACCTGATCTGGGACACGGGCGCGGCTCTCGAAAAGCACACCGCCTCGAAGATCGCCTGGGCAACGGTCGGCGGCTCGGTCGTGCTTACCCTTCTCATCTGGATCGCCGGCTATATGGCGCGTGGAGGGCTGGCATGAGCGGTTCCCAAAACGATATGCGCACGCCGCTCGGCAAGGTGCGCGGGCTTGGCTCGGCGCGCGAGGGCACGCTGCATTTCTGGCGCCAGCGGCTGACGGCGATCGCCAACATCCCGCTGCTGTTGTTCTTTGTCGGCTTCCTCATCGCGGTCAACGGCCATGGCTATGCGGATGTGCGGGCAGCGCTCGCCAACCCGTTCGTGGCGCTGATGCTGGCGCTGGTGCTGATTTCCGGGCTCTACCACATGCGGCTCGGCATGCAGATCATCATCGAGGACTACGTGCATGGCGAAGGGCTGAAGTTGCTGACGCTCGCGCTCAACACTTTCTTCTGTGTGGCAGTCGGCGTCGCTTCGCTGTTTGCCCTGCTCAAACTCGCATTCGGAGGCTGAGGCCTTGGCCAAGGACACATCCAACACGGCTTCCGCCTACACATTCGTCGACCACAAATTCGACGTGGTTATCGTCGGCGCCGGCGGCGCTGGCTTGCGCGCCACGCTCGGCATGGCCGAGCAGGGGCTGCGCACCGCCTGCATCACCAAGGTGTTCCCGACGCGCTCGCACACGGTGGCGGCGCAGGGCGGCATCGCCGCCTCGCTCTCCAACATGGGGCCTGATTCCTGGCAGTGGCACATGTACGACACCGTCAAGGGTTCGGACTGGCTGGGCGATGTCGACGCCATGGAATATATGGTGCGCGAGGCGCCGGCCGCGGTCTACGAGCTCGAGCATTACGGCGTGCCGTTCTCGCGCACCGAGGAAGGCAAGATCTATCAGCGGCCGTTCGGCGGCCACATGATGAACTACGGCGACGGCCCG
Source organism: Mesorhizobium sp. CU3 (assembly GCF_006442965.1). Taxonomy (GTDB): domain Bacteria; phylum Pseudomonadota; class Alphaproteobacteria; order Rhizobiales; family Rhizobiaceae; genus Mesorhizobium. The sequence continues at coordinate 194,217 of NZ_VFWX01000007.1, forward strand.
CCCGTGCAGCGCACCTGCGCCGCCGCCGACCGCACCGGCCACGCCATCCTGCACACGCTCTACGGCCAGTCGCTGAAGAACAATGCGCAGTTCTTCATCGAGTATTTCGCGCTCGACCTGATCATGGAGCCGGATGGCACCTGCACCGGCGTCGTCGCCTGGAACCTCGACGACGGCACGATCCACCGCTTCTCGGCAAAAATGGTGGTGCTGGCGACCGGCGGTTACGGCCGCTCCTATTTCTCCGCCACTTCGGCGCATACCTGCACCGGCGACGGCGGCGGCATGGCCGCGCGCGCCGGCTTTCCGCTGCAGGATATGGAATTCGTGCAGTTCCATCCGACCGGCATCTATGGCGCAGGCTGCCTGATCACCGAAGGCGCGCGCGGCGAGGGCGGTTATTTGGTCAATTCCGAGGGCGAGCGCTTCATGGAGCGCTATGCGCCCTCGGCCAAGGACCTCGCCTCGCGCGACGTCGTCTCGCGCTGCATGACGCTGGAAATCCGCGAGGGCCGCGGCGTCGGCAAGAAGAAGGACCACATCTTCCTGCATCTCGACCATCTCGATCCGGCGGTGCTGCACGAGCGGCTCCCCGGCATTTCGGAATCGGCCAAGATCTTTGCCGGCGTCGACCTCACCAAGGAGCCGATCCCGGTGCTGCCGACGGTGCATTACAACATGGGCGGTGTGCCGACCAATTACTGGGGCGAGGCGCTCAGCCCAACGTCCGAGCATCCGGACAAGGTGTCGCCCGGCCTGATGGCGGTGGGCGAGGCCGGCTGCGCCTCGGTGCACGGCGCCAACCGGCTCGGCTCCAACTCGCTGATCGATCTCGTCGTGTTCGGCCGCGCCGCGGCGATCCGCGCTGGCCAGGTCATCGACCGCAAGTCGGCAATCCCGTCGCCGAACGCAGCGTCGGTCGAAAAGATCATGGACCGCTTCGACAAGCTTCGGCACGCCAACGGCTCGACGCCGACCGCGGTGCTGCGTGAGAAGATGCAGCGCGCCATGCAGGAAGACGCCGCCGTGTTCCGAACCCAGGAATCGCTGGAAAATGGCTGCAAGCGCATCTCGGAAATCTGGGGCGAGCTGAAGGACCTCAAGGTCACCGACCGTTCGATGATCTGGAATTCGGACCTGGTCGAGACGCTTGAGCTCGAAAACCTGATGGTCAATGCGATTGCCACCGTCTACGGCGCCGAAGCGCGCAAGGAGAGCCGCGGCGCGCATGCGCGGGAGGATTTCGACAAGCGCGACGACGTCAACTGGCGCAAGCACACGCTGGCCCATGTCGGCGAGGACGGCGAGGTGACGCTGACTTACCGTCCGGTCCACACCGAGCCGCTGCTGGCAGAGAAGGACGGTGGCATCAGCCTGGCCAAGATCGCGCCGAAGGCGCGGGTGTATTGATGATGGCGCCTGCGGCCACTGGATATTCCGGCACGCCGCTTCCGGCCAAGCTCGGCCTGAAGGACGGGATGGTCGCCGCCTTCATCGCGCTGCCGCCGGAGCTCGATGAATTGACCCAGGCCGTGTCCTTTGCCGGCGTCGATCGGCTCACCGAGTGGTCGGCGATCTCCGGCAGGCAAAAATACGACGCCGTGCATGCCTTCACCCGGCAGCGCGCCGAGATCGAGGACGGCCTGGCCAACATCGAGACGGCGATCAAGCGCGACGGCATGGTCTGGGTATCCTGGCCCAAGAAGGCCTCGAAGGTGCCGACCGACGTCACCGAGGATGTGATCCGCACCGAGGCGCTGAAACGCGACCTGGTCGACGTCAAGGTCGCCGCCGTGAACGAAATCTGGTCCGGGCTGAAGCTCGTCATTCGAAAGGACCGCAGGTAATGGTCGAACTCACGCTTCCCAAGAATTCCAAGGTCCAGCAGGGCAAGACCTGGCCGAAGCCGGAAGGCGCCACGAACCTTCGCGAATACCGCATCTACCGCTGGTCGCCGGACGATGACGAAAACCCGCGCATGGACACCTATTTCGTCGACATGGACGATTGCGGGCCGATGGTCCTCGACGCGCTGTTGTGGATCAAGAACAAGATCGACCCGACGCTGACGCTGCGCCGCTCCTGCCGCGAAGGCATTTGCGGCTCCTGCGCCATGAACATCGACGGCTCGAACACGCTGGCCTGCACCAAGGGTGCCGAGGACATTTCGGGCGCGGTGAAGGTCTATCCGCTGCCGCATATGCAAGTGATCAAGGACTTGGTGCCCGACCTCACCAATTTCTACGCCCAGCACGCCTCGATCCAGCCGTGGCTGCAGACGGTCTCGCCGACACCGGCCAAGGAATGGCTGCAGAGCCATGAGGACCGCGAGAAGCTCGACGGGCTCTACGAGTGCATCCTGTGCGCCTGCTGCTCGACATCGTGCCCGAGCTACTGGTGGAACGGCGACCGCTATCTCGGCCCAGCCGTGCTGCTGCAGGCCTATCGCTGGCTGATCGACAGCCGCGACGAGGCCACCGGCGAGCGGCTCGACAATCTCGAAGATCCGTTTCGGCTCTATCGCTGCCACACCATCATGAACTGCGCGCAGACTTGCCCGAAGGGGCTCAACCCTGCCAAGGCGATCGCGGAAATCAAGAAAATGATGGTGGAGCGCCGGGTTTAGTCTCGCAATGTCCCTGCCCGCCGATTTTTCGCCGGACGCGGTCGCCGCGATCCAGGCGCGGCTGGATGTGGCGCGAAGCCAGGGCGCAAGAATCCTGTTCGCGATCGAAAGCGGCAGCCGCGCCTGGGGCTTTCCATCGCCGGACAGCGATTACGATTGCCGCTTCGTCTATATCCGCCCGATCGCCGATCATCTCGTGCTGGAGCAGGCACGCGACGTGATCGAGTTTCCGCTCGAGGGCGAGATCGACGCCGGCGGCTGGGATTTGCGCAAGGCACTGCTTCTGGCGCTCGGCGGCAACGCCGTCATCGTCGAATGGGCGAAGTCGCCGATCGTCTATGAGGAGACGCCCGGCTTCCGCGCGCGCCTCCGCGATCTGCTCGGCGAGATCGTCGATCCGGTGCGGGTTTCGCGGCATTATCTCGGCCTGGCGCGCTCGCATGTCGGCAAGACGGGAAGCTTCGCCGGCGAAGTGAAGTTGAAGAAGCTGTTCTATCTGATCCGGCCGATCGTTGCGCTGGACTGGATGGAGCAGCGCCATTTCGTCGGCCTGCCGCCGATGAACATGGTCGATTGCCTGGCCGAGACCGAGGTTCCGGCACAGGCTGCCAGCGAAATCCACCGGCTCATCGAGAAGAAGCGCGAGACCCGCGAGATGGGTACCGGGCCGATCCCGGCCGAGATCGCGCGCTATCTCGAAGCGCGCTATGGTCATCACGAGATGAACCTGGCCGGTTCGATCCGGGACGAGACGCGGCAGGCGCGCAACCGCGCCCTGGCGACCGATTTCTATCGCAGGGAGGCAGAACGCCAATGACCGATCTCCCCATCCTGTCCGCCGTCGAAGCGCGCGTGCTCGGCTCGCTGATCGAGAAGAAGGAGCTGACGCCGGATGTCTATCCGCTGACGCTCAACGGCGCGCACCAGGCCGCCAACCAGAAGACGGCGCGTGAACCGGTGATGGCGCTCGAGCTGACCGAAGTTGGGCGGGCGCTGAATTCGCTGCAACAGAAGGGGCTGGTGCGGCAGGCCTTCGCCTCGCGCGTCGAACGCTACGAGCATCTGATGGCGCAGCGCTTCTCGCTGACGACGCCGCAGATCGCGGTGATCGGTCTTTTGCTGCTGCGCGGCGCGCAGACGGCGCATGAATTGCTGGCGCGCTCTGAGCGGATGGCGCGCTTTGCTTCGATCGAGGAGCTGCGCGACAATCTCGACCTGATGATCGGGCGGAGGCCGCCGCTGATCCAACTGCTCGAACGCGCGCCGGGGCAGCGCGAGGAGCGCTATGTGCATTTGCTGAGCGGGTCGGTGGAGGCGGCTGCGGTCGCGGCGCCTTGGCAGCCGGCGGCGACAGCTTCGGACACTGACCTCGAGGCGCGCGTGCGGGCGCTGGAGGAGGAGGTCGCGGCGTTGCGGGCTAGGGTCGAGGCGCTGGGTTTGTAGCTCAGCAGAAAGGCAGGGCAGAGAGGGGGCGAAGGATCGCCGCCCTCCCAAAACCGGTCACCCCAGCTTCGCATCCAGCGAAACCTTGATCGCGCCGAGCGCCTTCGACACCGGACACTCCGCCTTGGCCTTCTCGGCCAGTTCCTTAAATTTCGCGGCGTCGATGCCCGGCACCTTGCCGACCAGCGTGATGGCGCTGCCGGTGATGCCGGTGCCGGGGACCAGGGTCACCACCGCCTTGGCGTCGAGCTCGGCGGCCGGCGTGCCGTTCTCGGCCAGGAAATGCGACAGCTGCATGGCATAGCAGCCGGCATGGGCCGCGGCGATCAGTTCTTCGGGATTGGTGCCGGACTTGCCGCTCTCGTCCTCGAAGCGCGCCTTGAAGGAATAGGGCGTACCTTTCAGCGTCCCGCTCTGCGTGTCGAGCGTTCCCTTGCCTTCCTTCAGATTGCCTTTCCAGACGGCGTTTGCGGTGCGGTCCATGGAATCCTCCTTAAATGACGGGGTCGGCGCCGGCGGGCGCCGGCGTTCGCCAGAACTATAGCGCGGACGCGGCGGAAGGCCACCGCGCAGCGGGTATCCCGAGTGCCGAAATTCTTTCAAAAAAATGCGCGTGCAAAAATGTCGGCTTGGCTCCCGCCGGACCGTCCTGCGTGCGGCCGTGCCTTTGGCGGCCGGATGGAGGTCAAGATGGACGATCTGTTTTTCGCAATCTGGCGCGGCTCCGGCCGCAAGGTCCAACGACGGCAAGACTTCTGGCTGGACCCGCCGTCGAGCGGCTTCGGCCGGTTGCTGCTTGCGCTTGCCATCATCGGGGCAGGGGCATGGCTGCTCGACCACGAGATCGCTTCCGGCGGCAAGGCTGACACGCTCGTCGCCGCCTCGTATGGTTCGTCGCATAACGGGAGTTCGAAATGAAATACGTGCTTTTGGTCTATGGCGAGGAAAAGGACCTTTTTGCGCTGACGCCGGAGCAGGGAGCCAAGCTCGACGCGGATTCGCTCTCCTATGACAGGGCGCTCGACCGCCAGGGCAAGCTGATCATCGCGCAGGCGCTGCAATCGGTGAAGACCTCGAAATCGCTTAGGCGGCGCAAGGGCAAGCGGCTGGTCACCGACGGCCCCTTCGCCGAGACCAAGGAACAGCTGCTCGGCTTCGTCATGGTCGAGGCGGTCGATCTCGACGAGGCGCTGGAGATCGCCGACGGCATTCCGCTGGCTGAGCTCGGCACGGTCGAAGTGAGGGCGATCTACGACATACCGGGGTCATAACCGCCGGTCAGGATGGGCAGGAGCGGAGCTTTCTCTTGCACGGCTTCTTCAGGCTTTCTTCACCGGTCGCAACTCTTGCGTGTTGAAGCAACTCCACGCTTCTCTTATCGTGGCCTGCGATTTCGGGGGAATTCGGCATGCCTTTCCTGATTGCGATTCTTGGCCTGCTGGGAGCTGCGGCCATCTGGTGGTACCGGCTGAAATATATGAGCGACGCCGCGCGCGAGGTTGCCGATGTCGTCGGCCGCGTGCAAGGCAACATCCGCCGCAAGAAGCTGCGCAAGCAGGCGGCGCTGTCGCCGCTGACGGCTATCGACGATCCGGTGGTGGCGGCGGCGACGCTGATCGCCGCGATCGTTGCCGAACACGGCCCGGTGCTGCCGCAACGCGAGGCGGTTCTCCGCGAGGTGATCGCGCAGATCGCCGAAAGTCCGAAGAAGACCGACGAGGCGATCGTCTACGCCAAATGGGCGGCCGCGCAGGTCGACGACACGACGATCGCCATCGACAAGCTGGCGCCATTCCTGCGCGAGCGCCTCGACCCGCATGAACGGGAAGATTTTTTGCAGATGCTCAACCGCGTCGCCCAGGGCGGCGGACAGAGCCTGAAGATCGCCGACCAGCGGATGTTGAGGTTAAGGCAGAAGCTCGGCTTTGAGGTCAATTGACGGTGTACCGATATTCAGGTGAGGCCGGCCTGCAAATGCCGGTTTCCTGCGCTTCCGGTGCTCACGTACTTTAAGTACGCTCCGCTCCGGTTCTCGGAACCCGCCATTTTCGTCTCGGCCTGACCTGAATCTCGGCACACCCTCGCGCCTCGCGAGACCGAGAGCGCTAAATCGCTTCGCCCTTGAGCAGTCTTGGCGTGTCGGCCGACAGGCCCGAGGCTTGGCGGATGAAGAACTCCTTCAATCTCGGCATGCGCTCGACGAGGCCAAGCCCGATGTCGCGGATCTGGCGCAGCGGGTTGATGTCGTTGGAAAACAGCCGATTCAAAACGTCGGTGGTGACGCCCATCTGCAGCGTGTCGAAGCGGCGCCACTGCTGGTAGCGCTCGAGCACGTCGAGCGCGCCGATGTCCTGTCCCAGACGGTCGGCCTCGACCACCACTTCGGCCAGGGCGGCGACATCCTTGAAGCCGAGATTGAGGCCCTGGCCGGCGATCGGGTGGATGCCGTGCGCGGCGTCACCAGCGAGCGCGATGCGGGGCGCCACGAAGGCGCGGGCAAGGGTGAGGCCGAGCGGCCAGGCGCGCGGCTTGTCGACGACGCGGATTTCGCCGAGCTTCAGGCCGAAGCGCTGCTCCAGATCGTGCTCGAAGACGAAATCGTCGCCCCCAACCAGCGCTCTCGCGTCCTCCGTGCGCTCGACCCAGACGATCGATGAGCGGTTCGTGCCGTCCTTGTCCGGCTTCAGCGGCAAGGTGGCAAAGGGGCCGGCGGGCAGGAAATGCTCCTCGGCGCGGCCGTTATGCGGGCGTTCATGCGCGACGGTGCAAACGATGCCGGATTGGCCGTATTCCCATTTGACGGTCTTTATGCCGGCCATGTCACGCAATTTCGAATTGACACCGTCGGCGGCGACCAGCAGGCGCGCCTTCAGCGTCGCGCCGTCGGCGAGATGAACGGTGATGCCGGCACCGTTCACATCGAAAGCGCTGACCGCCATGCCCTCGATGATGTCGATGCCAAGCGATGCCGCGCGGCGGCGCAGCGCGCCGTTCAGGTCGCGGTTGGCGACCATGTGGGCAAAAGGCTCGCCGGGCGCCACCTCGCCGTCGAAGGTCAGGAACACCGGGCGCACCGGATCGGCGGCGCGCGAATCGGTTATGATCATCTCGGTGATCGCCTGCGCCTCCGGCGCGATCTCGTCCCAGACGCCGAGCTGTTCCAGCATGCGGCAGGCCGCGGCGGCGATCGCCGAAGCGCGGCCGTCCTTCTGCCACACGCCGGCGGGCGCAGCATCGACGATGGCGACGGCGAGGCCGGGGCGCGACTGCTTCAACGAGACGGCGGCGGTGAGGCCGACATAGCCGGCGCCGGCGATCAGCACGTCCAGCCGGGCTTCCCCATTCGCCTTGCGGTCGGCCATACTCTTTCCTTTCGCGGCTTGCGGCCGTCTTGACGGCCGTTGCAGCTTGACTGCCCGCCCGTCCTGTCCGAAACCGCATGACACATCTTTGAGGGACGTGGACCATGACGGCGGCGATGGACGAGCTTCTCGACATTCTCGACCTCGAGCAGCTCGAACACAATCTGTATCGTGGTCGCAGCCCCAAGGTCGACTGGCAGCGCGTCTTCGGCGGCCAGACGATCGCCCAGGCGCTGGTCGCGGCGCAGCGCACGGTCGAGCCTGTGCGCCACGTGCATTCGCTGCACGGCTATTTCATGCGGCCCGGCGACACCAAGCTGCCGATCGTCTACGAGGTGGACCGCATCCGCGACGGCGGCTCCTTTACCACGCGGCGCGTGGTGGCGATCCAGCACGGCCAGGCGATCTTCTCGCTTGAAGCTTCGTTCCAGCAGGACGAAGTCGGCCTGGAGCACCAGATGCCGATGCCGCGCGACGTGCCGGCGCCGGACATGCTTCTGTCGCAGCGCGAAGTGCTCGGCAAGTTCGGCGAGGCGGTGCCGGAAGGCATCAAGCGCTACTGGGAGCGCGACCGGCCGATCGAGATGAAGCCGGTGATGCTGAAGCACTATACAAGCCGCGAGAAGCTGGAGCCCGAACAGAACATCTGGATCCGTACCACCGGCCCGGTGCCGGAGGACCGCGCCATCCAGGCGGCTGTGCTTGCCTATCTCTCCGACATGACGCTGCTCGACACCTCGACCTTCGCGCATGGCCGCGCCATCTTCGACCGCGACATCCAGGCCGCCAGCCTCGACCATGCGATGTGGTTCCACCGCAGCCATTCGCTGGACGACTGGATCCTCTACACGCAAGACAGTCCCTCGACGCAGGGCTCGCGCGGCTTCACCCGCGGCTCGCTGTTCGCTCGCGACGGTACCTTGATCGCTTCGGTCGCACAGGAAGGCCTGATCCGCCTGAAACGTTGAAGCGCGTCACGCTTTATGCCGTTACCGCTAAACGCTGCACAGTTTTAAGCCGGCTTGCGCTCAAGCCTGCTAAGCAGGCATTTTTCAGATTCTGCCTATATTTTAATCACTAGCCGCGACGCCTCTGCGCATCAAAAACGGGCACGGGTGGCCCATCTCCTTTGTTTACAACAGGTTAACGCCCGTTTCGGCAATTGGCACGGAGCTTGAATCCTCGTGTGCACTCTCCGGCTCTCCTCGGGATCGGTGAAGGTGTGCAAACGCGGGGGACCGCAACAGCAAAGGGTGAAACCTTATGAAAATCGTGATGGCAATCATCAAGCCGTTCAAGCTCGACGAGGTGCGCGAAGCGCTCACCGCCGTCGGCATCCAGGGCCTGACCGTCACCGAAGTCAAAGGCTACGGGCGTCAGAAGGGACATACGGAAATCTATCGCGGCGCCGAATACGCGGTGAGCTTCCTGCCCAAGATCAAGATCGAAGTCGCCGTCAGCGCCGACATGGTCGACAAGGCCGTCGAAGCCATCACGGCGGCCGCCAAGACCGGTCAGATCGGCGACGGCAAGATCTTCGTCTTCGGCATCGACCAGGCGGTGCGCATCCGTACCGGCGAAACAGATAGCGACGCGCTCTGAGCGGCGAACCACCATTCCAACGGAGAGTTCAATGAATATTCCATCCACTTTGAAGACGACGGGAAAGGCGGCCGCACTCGGCGCGCTCACCCTCGCACTATTCGGCACCGTCGCCGCCTTCGCGCAGGAAGCAGCTCCGGCCGCCGCCGCTGCTGCGCCGGCCGCCGCACCCGCAGCGCCCGCTCCGGTTCTCGACACCGGCAATACCGCCTGGATGCTGACCTCCACCGCGCTGGTGCTGATGATGACCATCCCGGGCCTGGCGCTGTTCTATGGCGGCATGGTGCGCAAGAAGAACGTGCTCGCCACCATCATGCAGAGCTTCGCCATCACCTGCCTGGTGACGGTGCTGTGGTTCATGTTCGGCTATTCCTTGGCCTTCACCACCAATGAATCGGCATCGATGAATGCCTATATTGGCGGCTTCTCGCGCTTCTTCCATCATGGCATCACGGTCTCGACGCTGTGGCTACCGGGCGTGGCGAACATCCCTGAATTCGTCTTCTCGATGTTCCAGATGACCTTCGCCATCATCACGCCGGCGCTGATCGCCGGCGCCTTCGCCGAGCGCATGAAATTCTCGGCGCTGCTGATCTTCATGGGCCTGTGGCTGGTCTTCGTCTATGCGCCCATCGCGCACTGGGTGTGGGGCGGCGGCTTCCTCGGCTCGGCCGGCGTTCTCGACTTTGCCGGCGGCACGGTCGTCCACATCAACGCTGGTGTCGCGGGCCTGGTCTGCGCGCTGGTCCTGGGCAAGCGCGAAGGCTACGGCACCACCAACATGGCGCCGCATAACCTAGTCTATTCGGTGATCGGCGCCTCGCTGCTGTGGGTCGGCTGGTTCGGCTTCAACGCCGGTTCGGAACTCGCCGCCGACGGCCTCGCCGGTGCCGCCATGATGAACACGCAGGTCGCCACCGCCGCGGCGGCGCTGGCCTGGATGTTCGCCGAATGGATCGTCGCCAAGAAGCCTTCGGTACTCGGCATCATCTCGGGCGCCGTCGCCGGCCTCGTCGCCGTGACCCCGGCTTCCGGCTTCGTCAACCCGACCGGCGCCTTCATCGTCGGCATCCTCGCCGGCGTGATCTGCTACCTCTCGGCGGTCAAGCTCAAGCATGCGCTCGGCTATGACGACTCGCTCGACGCCTTCGGCGTGCACGGCATCGGCGGTATCGTCGGCGCCCTGCTCACCGGCGTGCTCGCCGATCCGGCGATCAACGCGCTTGGCAAGGACGCTTCGCTCGGCAAGCAGCTCTACGGCATCGTCTTCACCATCCTGTGGACGGCGATCGCCACCTTCGTCATCCTCTACATCGTCAAGGCGCTCGTCGGCCTGCGTCCGTCGACCCAGGAAGAGGTCGAGGGTCTCGACGTTACCCAGCACGGCGAAGTGGTGCCATAAGGCATGCTTTGTCAGGGTCGGCGGATCCTCCTCCCGCCGGCCCCGAATTTGTTAGGATCCCTCCCAAGATCCCGTCGTGACGCTCCCGCAAGGGGCTCACGCCTTGAGGCCCGGAAGTCATTCCGGGCCTCCTTTTTTGCCAGCAAGCGAGCGGCCCGGAAGTCATTCCGGGCGTTTTTTCACCAAATCTATACGCGTCGTTTCGATCACATTCAGTTGATCGCACCAGCATGAAACGTCGGCCTCCCTGGTTCCGTAATTGGATAGCGACCGCCAATCTGGCGATTGCCAAACAAAAGGGAAGGAACCAACTGATGAACATCAAGAATATCTTCCTGGGAGCCGTGGCTCTTTCGATGATCAGCGGCGTTGCACTTGCCGGCGCTCTCGATTCTCCGGACAACATGGCCCCGTTCTTCACCGACTCCAGCATGAAGACCATGAAGCCGGAAGCCGACTTCAAGGCGGCCTGGGCTTCGATGCCGAAGGACAAGCAGGACATGATGATGAAAGAGTGCCAGGACGCGGCGATGAGCAAGCCTCATGCCGAATTCTGCGCCAACCTGAAGGCCTATGGCGGCGCCAACAAGTGATCGTGGAAGGTCGGGTTCCGGAAGGGCCTGACCGTTTTGGCGTTTCAAGACAGGGAGGTGGCGGGCCGCACAGCCTGCCATCTTCGTTTCCAGCTCTTTGCCGGGGCATGATCTTTTTCGGGATCGTGCCCGAGGCATCCGGGTAAAGAGCCATGGTTAATGTGGCCTTAACCTTCCCCCCGATAGTCTGGCGTACGAATCTGCCGGGGTGCGCCATGCGCCCGGCCAGGCAACGACTCAACGGGGAAGAGGCATGCGTTCAGGCGCTTCAGCACCGCTCGCGCTGACCGGCACGGGGAACGGTCTGCAGGCATTCGCGCGGCGCCAGGTCGGGCGACTGGTCGGCGCCGGGCTGTTCGCCTTCACCGCCTTCGGCGTCGCTGCTTTGGCCACCTGGAACGTCGCCGATCCGAGCTTCTCGCACGCAACCAGCAACGTCGTCACCAACGCCATGGGCTATGCCGGCGCTGTGTTCTCCGATCTGGCCATGCAGTTCTTCGGCCTTGCCGCCGTCGCCGGCCTAGTGCCCGCCGTGATCTGGGGCTTTCTGCTGTTTACCGCACGCGGCGTCGACAGGCTGCCGAAGCGCGGGTTTGCTTGGTTCGGCTTTGCACTGCTTGCCGCGGCGATCGCCGGCTGCGTGACGCCGCCCAACACCTGGCCGCTGCCCACCGGCCTCGGCGGCGTGTTCGGCGACATGGTGCTCAAGATCCCCGGCATCGCCGTCGGCGGCTACCCGAAGGGCCTCTTCGCCAGCATCATCGCCGTCATCCTGGCCGCGCCGTCCTTGTGGCTGTTCGCCTATGGCTCGGCGCTGATTGCGCGCAAGAATGGTTTTGCCGTCATGGAGCGCGCCGCCCAGCCCGACCCGCGCGAGCAGGACGAGACGCTGTTCGACGAAGACGATGACGAAGGCGACGAGGGCATCCTGGCGCTTGGCGCCATCACCCATTGGTGGCTGTCGTTCCGCGCCTTCCTGCACCGCCGCGCCGAGCGGCGCAGGCGCGAGCGCGACGAGTTCGAGCCGCCGATGGAGCCCAAGGCCAGCGCCTGGCGGCGCGCCGCAGAGCGGGTCGAATCGGCCGAGTTCGCCGAAAGCCGGATGAGCCCGGGCGGCCGCGCCCGCGTCGAGCCGGAATTCTTCGCCGCCATGGTCAACGACCGCAGCGTCTCGGTCGATCCCGACGACCAGGACATTTTCGACGACCAGGACGACGATGCCGATCTCGACGAGCTCGACGACGAGCCGGTGCAGCGTCGCGGCGCGGGCGCCAAGGTGCAGAATTTCCGCTCCGACGCCGCGACCCGGGTCTCGGCGCCGGCGGCGCGCCCGGTGCCCGGAGCGCGCGCCCAGCGCGAGGCGCAGACCTCGCTGATCGGTTCCGACTCCTTCGAGATGCCGTCGCTGCATTTCCTGTCCGAGCCGAAGAACATCGCCAAGGACCCAAGCCTGTCCAAGGATGCGCTGGAACAGAATGCGCGGCTGCTGGAAGGCGTGCTCGAGGATTTCGGCGTCAAAGGCGAAATCATCCATGTCCGCCCCGGTCCGGTCGTCACGCTTTACGAGCTCGAGCCGGCGCCCGGTATCAAGTCCTCGCGCGTCATCGGCCTCTCCGACGACATCGCCCGCTCGATGAGCGCGATTGCCTGCCGCGTCGCGGTCGTGCCCGGCCGCAACGCCATCGGCATCGAACTGCCCAACGCCAAGCGCGAGACGGTCTATCTGCGCGAGATCATGGCGAGCCGCGACTTCGAGACCACCAAATCCAAGCTGGCGCTGGCGCTCGGCAAGACCATCAATGGCGAGGCGGTCATCGTCGACATCGCCAAGATGCCGCATGTGCTGGTCGCCGGCACCACGGGCTCGGGCAAGTCGGTCGCCATCAACACCATGATCCTGTCGCTGCTCTACCGGCTGACGCCGCAGGAATGCCGGCTGATCATGATCGATCCGAAGATGCTCGAACTCTCCGTCTATGACGGCATCCCGCACCTTCTGACGCCGGTCGTCACCGATCCGAAGAAGGCGGTGGTGGCGCTGAAATGGACCGTGCGCGAGATGGAGGACCGCTACCGCAAGATGTCCAAAGTCGGCGTGCGCAACATCGATGGCTTCAATGCGCGCGTGCAGCAGGCCGAGAAGAAGGGCGAAAAGATCTCGCGCACGGTGCAGACCGGCTTCGACCGCCAGACCGGCGAGGCAATCTACGAGACCGAGGATCTCGACCTCGAGCCGATGCCCTATATCGTCGTCATCATCGACGAGATGGCCGACCTGATGATGGTGGCCGGCAAGGACATCGAAGGCGCGGTGCAGCGCCTGGCGCAGATGGCGCGCGCCGCCGGCATCCATGTCATCATGGCGACGCAGCGTCCCTCGGTCGACGTCATCACCGGCACGATCAAGGCCAATTTCCCGACCCGCATCTCCTTCCAGGTGACGTCCAAGATCGACAGCCGCACCATCCTTGGCGAACAGGGCGCCGAGCAGCTGCTCGGCATGGGCGACATGCTCTACATGGCCGGCGGCGGCCGCATCCAGCGCGTGCACGGTCCGTTCGTCTCGGACGACGAAGTCGAGAAGGTGGTCGGGCACCTCAAGCTGCAGGGCGTGCCGGAATATCTCGACGCCATCACCGAGGATGACGAGGAAGAGGACGAGGACGGTCCGTCGGCCAAGGGCGGCTCCAGCGGCGGTGGCGGCAATTTCGAGGATTCCGACGACCCGTACGACCAAGCGGTGGCGGTGGTGCTGCGCGACGGCAAGGCCTCGACCAGCTACATCCAGCGCCGGCTCGGCATCGGCTACAACCGCGCTGCCTCGATCATCGAGAAGATGGAGAAGGAAGGCATTGTCGGTCCGGCCAATCACGCCGGCAAACGCGAGATTCTGGTGCCGACCGAAGAGGACAAATTCTAAGCCGGGACCTTCTGTGCCTCCGGCTCAGGCAACCTGAAATCGTCTTGTGCGTTCATGCGACGGGCTGTCGCGCAGCCGCCAAACTTAAGCCCTAGTGGGAGCCCAGATACTGCCACCAGACGAATCACAGGAAGTGACCGGCATGAAGACCCAGACAGAATTCGCCGTTACCCGTCGCCAGGTGCTCGGCCTCGGCCTGATGCTTGGCGGCGTTGCCGCTCTCAACCTCGTGCCCGGATACCAGCTTGTCGCGGCGGCGCAGGCCGCGGTGCCGCCGGCGGCGCAGAAGATCGCCGACCACTTCTCCTCGGTGCGGTCGATGAGCGGCGAGTTCGTGCAGTTCGGCCCGAAGGGCGAGCAGACCGGCGGCAAGTTCTTCCTCGAACGCCCGGGCAAGATCCGCTTCAACTATGACGGATCGTCGAATTTCCGCGTCATCTCCGACGGCAAGTCGGTGGTGATCCTCAACAAGAAGCTCAACACCTCGGACCTCTATCCGCTGTCGAAGACGCCGCTGAAGCTCTTGCTCGACGACCGCATCGATCTCTCCGGCGGCCGCGTCAAGGACGTCAAGGAAGAGGACGACCTCACCACCATCAAGCTTTCCGACAAATCGGTGTTCGGCAATGCGATGATCACCATGATGTTCGATCCGAAAACCTATGACCTGCGCCAGTGGACGATCACGGACGCGCAAGGCAAGGACACGACGGTGATGATCTTCAACACCAAGGAAGGCGTCAGCTTCCCGCCCGATACGTTCGCCATCGACTATACGGCCAACCGCGAGCTGAACACCAAGACGCGCTAGATTCAGGTGAGGCCGGCCTGCAAATGGCGGTCGCCTGCGCTTCCGGTGCTCACGTACTGAAGTACGCTCCGCTCCGGTTCTCGGAGCCCACCATTTTCGACTCGGCCTGACCTGAATCAGGAACCGCTGGCGCAAGCGAAAGCAGCCGCAAAGGCTGGCTTGTGTTTCCCGCCTCCGGCTGGCAGTAGATCGGCGACCCTTCTGCGGACCTCGCCTGAATGTCTTTCACCATCGCCACCTGGAACATCAACTCCGTGCGCCTGCGCATGCCGATCGTCGAGCGGCTGTTGAAGGAGCGTGCGCCGGATGTGCTGTGCCTGCAGGAAACCAAGGTGCCGGACGAGCTGTTTCCGGAAAAAGCCTTCCGCAAGGCGGGCTACGAGCACATCCTGTTCCACGGACAGAAGGGCTATCACGGCGTCGCCACCGTTGCGCGTCGGCCGATCGAGCTGGTCGAGAAGCGGCGCTTCTGCGAGATCGACGACAGCCGGCATCTGTCGGTCAAGGTCCAGGCCGGCAGCCGGTCGATCCTGGTGCATAATTTCTACGTGCCGGCCGGCGGCGATGAGCCGGACCCGGAGATCAACCGCAAATTCCGCCACAAGCTCGACTTCGTGGCGGAGATGAACGGCATGCCGGCGAGCCAGGACGAGTCGTCTTCCTCGATCCTGGTCGGCGACCTGAACATCGCGCCGCAAGAGCACGACGTCTGGTCGCACAAGCAATTGCTCAACGTGGTCAGCCATACGCCGGTCGAGACCGAGAATTTCGAGGCGATGCGCCGGGCAGGCGGCTGGGTCGACCTGATGCGGCTCAACATTCCCGCCGAGCAAAAGCTCTACACCTGGTGGAGCTACCGCGCGAAGGACTGGGAAGCGTCGAACCGGGGACGGCGGCTCGACCATGTGTGGTCGTCAGCCAATCTGGTGCCGAGCTTCACCGGCTATGAGATCCTGCAGGCCGCGCGGGGCTGGGAGAAGCCCTCGGACCACGTGCCGGTCATCGCGACCTTCAACCTAGATTAGCCCGTAAAACGCGGCGCCAGTTCCTCGATGCGGGCGATCATCTGCTGGAATTCCTCCAGGATGCGGGCATGCAACTGCACCGCCAAATCCGGATATTCCTCCAGGATGCGGCGGAACATTTTTCGGCTCAACCGGATCACTTCAGAATCGGCGGCCGCCGAGGCGCTGGTCAGGCGCCTGGTGTCGGCAATGAGAGCAAGCTCGCTCAGCATCGAGCCGGGGCCGGCGGTGCCGATCGGGATGCGCTCGCCGTCCTGCTCGCGATATAGCGAAATCAGGCCGCTGACCACGACATAGGCCGAATCGGCTTCGTCGTCCTCGCGGTAGAGCTTGCGATCGGCCTGCAGGATCGTGTTTTCGGCGCCGAAGGCGAGCAGGCGCAGCTGTTCCTGCGTGAAGCCCTGGAAAAGCTTTACGCCGGACAGGATGAGGATGTCGTCGTCCAGCGGCATCCCTAGCTGCGTCCCCGAGCGGTCAGTCCAGTCCCTCCTTTGGAGCGGCGCGTCCTCCTGGATTCGCGCAACCGACGCTCCAACACTTGCAGCCTGCGCATCGTGGCAGGCATCCAACGAGCCGATCCGTGACCCTCCAGCACCAGGATCGAACCCGAAGCGGTGCCGCCCGACCGCTCTGTCCGTTTGTTTCGACGCAACCCCGGATGGAAACCGCCGCACACTTTCCTGGAATTGCTCTAGATCATGAAATGTTTAAGGAACCAGCTTGTAGCCGCCGCTTTCTGTCACAAGAATTTCGGCATTGGAAGGATCGCGCTCGATCTTCTGGCGCAACCGGTAGACATGTGTCTCAAGCGTGTGCGTGGTGACGCCGGAGTTGTAGCCCCAGACCTCTTCCAGCAGCACGTCGCGCGTCACCACCTTCTGGTCGGCGCGATAGAGATACTTGATGATCGAGGCCTCTTTTTCGGTCAGCCGCACCTTTGCGCCGCGCGGATCGATGAGCAGCTTCTGGCTGGGCTTGAAGGTGTAGGGGCCGACCGAGAAGGTGGCGTCCTCGCTTTGCTCGTGCTGGCGGAGCTGGGCGCGGATGCGGGCCAAGAGCACCGCGAAGCGGAACGGCTTGGTCACATAATCGTTGGCGCCGGCCTCGAGACCGAGGATGGTATCGGAATCGGTGTCGTGGCCCGTCAGCATGATGATCGGCGCCTTGTAGCCGCCCTTGCGCAGGATCTTTACCGCCTCGCGGCCATCCATGTCGGGCAGGCCGACATCCATGATGAGCAGATCGACAACGCCGCTGCGCGCCGCGGCAACGCCTTTGGCGGCGCTCGCTTCCTGCTGGACGTCGAATTCTTCATAGAGCGCAAGCTGCTCGACCAAAGTGGCGCGCAGGTCGTCATCGTCATCGACGATCAGGATGGTGCGTGATGTCATGGATCAATCCGTTGTTTTAAAAAGAATATTCAGTTGACCTCCCCCCATTTATGCGGAAGCTCACCGGCGCAACAGTCGTTCACAGTGATTTGTTCCGTGACACAATCATACAAGAAAAAACGCGTGCGCAATGAGGCAGGCGCATTTTTGCCGAAAGGCCTAAGGGTTTTGACCGTTCGGGCGCGGCCCGGCAAACCGGCGCAGGGTTTGCTGCAAGCCGGCAAAACGGTGTTTCCCTGCGCCTTGGGGCGCAATGGCATCACCGCCGACAAGCATGAGGGCGACGGCGGGACGCCCTTGGCTTCGATGCGCATCCTGTCGGGTTATTTTCGCGGCGATCATTTCCCGGGCGGTCGGCGGACGCGGCTTGCCATGGCGCCGATCGGCCCGGATCTCGGCTGGTGCGAGGTGCCGAATGACCGCAACTACAATAGGCCGGTGAAGATCCCCTATGGCGCCAGCCATGAGCGCATGAAGCGCGACGACCGGCTTTACGATGTCTGCCTAGTGCTCGACTGGAACATCGCGCCGCGCCGGCGCGGGCGCGGCAGCGCGATCTTCTTTCACCTGGCGCGGTCGGGCTTCACGCCGACCCAAGGCTGCGTGGCGGTGACGGCGCGGACCATGGCGAGGCTGCTGCCGTTGTTGTCGGACAGAACGGTGGTGAGAGTGGTGAGGTAGGGGAATAGGGGAATAGGGGAATAGGGGAATAGGGATATCTGTTCGGTAGGCGTCTATAAGCCGCCAATCTTCCTACTCCCCTACTGCCTTATTCCCCTACTCCCTTACCTCCTCGGCTTTTGCCAGCCGGTGCCAAGCAGGCCGATTTCGCGAAGCTCGCGGTCCACCGCCTTTGCGACGTTGCGGCGCTCGGCGCCGATGTCGCGCAGCAGATCGTCGGAAAGGTCCTCGATGGATTCGTTGGGCAGCCGGGCGGCGATGCGGGCCTGGCGCAGCCAGTCGATTGCGGCGCGCAGCCACTGCGGAAGCGGGGATTTCAGGGCGGCGTGAGACTTCAGGGCGATGTCGGTCATGGCTTTGTCCGTGTTCTCCGGATATCAAATCCGGTTTGATAGTGTTTCGATTGCAGCCATCATGCCGGATTGAAAAACAAACGGGAAACGAGTAGTTCTTTTCTGATCGTCAAGTTTTATTTGGAGATCGGATGTCCAAGCTGCTGCCCGGAACGCGCGCGCTGCGGACCTTCGAGGCGGCCGCACGGCATCTCAATTTCACCCGCGCCGCCGACGAGCTCGGGCTGACGCCTGCCGCGGTCAGCCATCAGATCAAGGAAATCGAGGACCAGCTCGACCTGGTGCTGTTCACGCGCACCAGCCGAACCATCCGGCTGACCGAGGCGGGAGCGGTGCTGCTCGACGCCTCGGTCGACGCGCTCGACCTGCTCAACCGCGCCGTCAGCCGGGCGCGCAAGCTGACGCGCGGCACGGCGCTGTTGAAGGTGACGCTCGACGCGCAGTTCGCCACGAAATGGCTGATGCGGCGTGTCGACGACTTCCGCAAGCAGAAGCCCGGCATCGAGCTGCGCTTCGACATCACCTACGATGTCAGGGATTTCGATCTGGACGATGTCGATGTCGGCATCCGCTTCGGCACCGGCCGATATCCGGGGCTGACGTCGCATCGGCTGTTCGAAAACATCATCATCCCGGTCTGCAGCCCGGCGCTGCTCAACTCGGGCCCGCCGCTCAAGGAGCCGCGCGACCTGTTCAACCATACGCTGGCGCATATCGAATGGTCGCGGCAGGGCGTGACCTGGCCGAACTGGCGCATGTGGATGCAGGCGGCCGGCGTCGAGGATTTCGACGACAGCCGCACGCTCGTCTTCCGCACGTCGACTGACGCCACGCAAGCAGCACTTGACGGCAATGCCGTGGCGCTGGCGGATTTCGCCATGGTGGCCACCGATCTCTCGCAAGGGCGGCTCGTGCAGCCCTTCGAGCTCGGCATCAAGGTCGCGCCGGATTTCGCTTACTTCCTGGTCTACCCGCAGGCGATGAAAGACGACGCCAGGGTCATCGCCTTTCGCGAGTGGCTGCTAGAGGAAGCGGTCAAAACGCCGACCTGATTAGCCCGCCGGTGCCGCCGGCGCGCCGAACCAGCCGATAATGGCGCCGATGATCAGCAGCACGCCCAGCCAGTGGCCGGCATCGATCAAGGTCAGGTCCCAGCCAAAGCCTTCATAGCGGTGGTTGGTTGTCAGCGTGGTGGCGACGAAGCCAAGCCAGAGCAGGAAGCCGAAGATGATGCCTGCAAGCGGATTGGGCTCGCCGCCGGTCATTGCGCCGACCACCAGGGTCAGGACCAGCGCCATGACCAGCTCGGCAATGAAGCTGATGACGAACGGGAGAATGGAGCGTTTCTGGCTTGCGGGACCGATTTTCGCCGCCTTCATCCACGGTTTGCTCAAGCCCGTGTACCAGATGGCACCGAACAGCCATGCCGCGACCGCGGCAACGATCACCGCCAGCCAATTCACGACCGAAAAATCCATGATATCCCCTCCTCGACGATGAGGGGATGGAATCCCTGTTCGGCGGTTGCGTCAAGCGGGCGCCGGGAGACCGCAGCGCCACACCGTCGTTCGCTTGACCTCGGCGTCTTCCAGCACCCGCGTCACCGGCACTTCGTAGACGGCGAGCGATTGCAGCCCGGCCTTCGGCAGATAGGCGCGGCCGGGATCGCCGATAAGGATGTTGGCGCCGCGCGCCTGAAGCGCGGCGAACCAAGGCATCAGCCGGTCGGCGAAGGCCTTGTCGTAAAAGACATCGCCGGCCAGCACGACATCCCAGCCGTCATCGACGCCGACGCAGTCGTCGCCCTGGAATTCGGCCTCGACGCGATTGGCTTCGAGGTTGAGCGCGATGGCCGTCTCGCAGAACGGATCGATGTCGGCGGCAACCACATTGGAAGCGCCGGCTTTCAAGGCGGCGATGGCGACCAGGCCGGAGCCTGAGGCGAAGTCGAGCACGCTTTTGCCTTGCACGACCTCCGGATGGTCGAGCACATAGCGGGCAAGGCCCTGGCCGCCGGCCCAGGCAAAAGCCCAGAAAGGCGGCGGCAGGCCGATTTCGGCCAGTTCCTCCTCGGTGCGCAGCCAAAGCTCATGCGCCTCGTCGGCGAGGTGCAAAAGCACTTCCGGCACATGCGGCGGCGCCATCAAGGCCGTGTTGTCGAGGATGAACTTTTTCGCGCTTTTGGGCGTGAGTTTCGTCACGGCGCCGGATTGAGCTCGGCCATGCGGCAGACCTCTTTCCATTCGGCCGGCGTCACCGGCTGCACGGAAAGCCGGCCAAGCCTAACCAGCGCCATCTCGGTGAGCTTCGGATTGGCCTTGACCTCTTCCAGCGTCACCGGCTTCGGCACATCCTTATAAGCGCGGATGTCGACGCATTCCCAGCGCGGGTCGTCGGTGGTGGTGTCGGGGTGGGCCAGCGCGCAGACTTCGGCGATGCCGACGATGTTGAGCCCCTCATTGGAATGGTAGAAGAAGCCGAGATCGCCGATCTGCATCGCCTTCATGTTGTTGCGGGCGGCGTAGTTGCGCACGCCGTCCCACTGCGTGCCGGCCTTACCCTTGGCCTTCAGCGCCTCGAAGGAAAATACCGAGGGTTCGGACTTGAACAGCCAGTAATTCATGCTCGTATTCCTCCTGCGGCGCTTACTTGCGAATTAACTAGCCGCAGGCTTGTTGAAGGTCCAGTTCCACTGGCGGATTTCGACGCTCTCGAACAGGCCGGCCTTGGCGTAGGGATCGGCCGCCGACAGCGCTTGCGCGGCGGCCAGATCCGGCGCCTCGACCACGACAAGGCTGCCGTCCGGCTTGCCTTCGGCGTTGAGGAACGGCCCGGCGAAGGCGAGCTTGCCCTCGGCGTTCAGGCCCTCGAGGAAGGCGACGTGAGGCGGCCGCGTGTCGATACGCAACTGCAGGCTATTGGGCTTGTCCTTGCATACAAACGCAAAAAGCATCTCTTCTACTCCGCAGGTTCAGATGTCGGTTTCGGTTTTGAGCGGCCGCGTCATCAACGCCGTGACGGCCTGGTCGATGGTCACCTTGCCGTCGAGGATGGCGGCGACGGCGGCGATGATCGGCGCCTCGATTTGGCGCTCGGCGGCGATGCGGGCGGCAATGCCTGCCGTCGGCACGCCTTCGGCCAAGGGCAGGCCGGCCAACGGCTTGCCCTGGCCAAGCGCCAGGCCATAGGCGAAGTTGCGCGACTGCGACGAGGAGCAGGTGAGCAAGAGGTCGCCGAGGCCGGAAAGACCCATCAGCGTCTCCGCCCTGGCGCCGAAGGCAGCGCCGATGCGGCGCAATTCAACGAAGCCGCGCGTCACCATGGCGGCCTGGGCGCTGGCCCCGAGACCGGCGCCGGTGACCGCGCCGGCGGCGATGGCAAAGACGTTCTTCAGCGCGCCGCCGATCTCGACGCCGATCAGGTCGTCGCTGGAATAGCAGCGCAGGTTTTCGGCCGAAAAGCGGGCGGCGAGCCCGGCCGCAAGGTCGCCATCGCGGGCGGCGACCACGACGGCGGTCGGCAGCCCGCGCGCGACGTCGCTGGCAAAGCTCGGGCCGGAAAGGGCGGCGACCGGATTGCCCGGCAGCTTCTCCTCGACGATCGAGGACAGCAGCGCGCCGGTGTCGCGTTCGATGCCCTTGGCGCAGAGCACCAGCGGCACGGCTTTGGGAACGTGGCCGGCGGCATGCGCCAGCACCGCGCGCAGCGACTGCGCCGGCGTCACCGCCAGCACGCAGTCGGCGCCGCTGAGTGCCTCGCCGATATCGCCGGTCGCGGCAATGCCGGGCTCGATGCTGATGCCGGGCAGATAGCGCGGGTTCTCGCCGCGGCGGATGGCGGCGACGGTTTCCTGGTCACGCGCATAGAGCCGCGCTTCGTGGCCGGCGCGCAGCATCGCCAGCGCCAGCGCCGTGCCCCAGGCGCCGCCACCCAGCACCGCAACACGCCAGCCGCTGGCCGATCTATCGCCTGTCATGCCTTGGCTCCGCGGCGGCCCGAGCCGACCATTGGCGCCGACACGCTGTCGAGCGGCCAGCGCGAGCGCGGCACGAAATCGGCGGCGTTTTCCTCGGCGATGCCGGCGCGCAGCCGCTCGATGCCGGCCCAGGCGATCATGGCGGCATTGTCGGTGCAGAGTTTTTGCGGCGGCGCGACGAATTGAAAGCCGGCTCGAGCGCACAGCGCTTCGAGCGTCGCCTTGATCGTGCGATTGGCGGCGACGCCGCCGGCGACGACCAGCGCCGGCTTCTTCGCGTCAGGGCACTCCTGGCGGAAACGGTCGAGCGCCCGCGCGACGCGGTCGCCGAGGGCATCGGCCACCGCCGCCTGGAAGGAGGCGCAGATGTCGGCGACGTCCTGCTCGCTGAGCGGTGCGATCGCGCTTGCCGCCTGGCGCACCGCCGTCTTCAGGCCGGAGAAGGAAAAATCCGGCTGCGCCGAGCCTTTCATTGGGCGCGGAAAAGCGAAGCAGCGCGCGTCGCCGCTGGCAGCTGCCTTCTCGACATTCGGGCCGCCCGGATAGGGCAGGCCAAGCATCTTGGCGGTCTTGTCGAAGGCTTCGCCCAGCGCATCGTCGATGGTCGTTGCCCAGCGCTGGTAGTCGCCGACGCCGCGCACGGCGACGATCTGCGTATGGCCGCCGGAGACGAGCAGCAGCAGATAGGGGAAGTCGAGCCCGTCGGTCAGCCTTGCGGTCAGCGCATGACCTTCGAGGTGGTTGATGGCGATCAGCGGCTTGTTCGTGGCGGCGGCGATGGCCTTGGCCGTCATCAGGCCGACGATCAGCCCGCCGACAAGGCCAGGCCCCGCGGTGGCAGCGATGGCGTCGACCTCGTCGAGCGACACGGACGAATCGGCAAGCGCCGCCTCGACGATGCCGTCCAGCGCCTCGACATGGGCGCGCGCGGCGATCTCCGGCACCACGCCGCCAAAGGCCGCATGCTCTTCGATCTGGGACAGCACGACGTTGGACAGGATTTCGGGCGCAGAGGCACCGTCCAGCGCCACCACGCTGGCCGCGGTCTCGTCGCAGCTCGTCTCAATGCCCAGAACGCGGATCAATTGGTCGCTACTCTCGAAGATTGTCTCACCGGAGGTCTATCGATATTCAGGTGAGGCCGGCCTGCAAATGGCGGTTTTCTGCGCTTCCGGTGCTCACGTACCCAAAAGTACGCTCCGCTCCGGTTCTCGAAACCCACCATTTTCGGCTCGGCCTGACCTGAATCTCGGCAGACCTCGAGTTCACTCGGGGGGTTATCACGGACCGCGCGCCATGCAAACTTTGAAAATCGGAACACGCGGCAGCCCGCTGGCGCTGGCCCAGGCGCATGAGACGCAAGCGCGGCTGATGCAGGCGCATGGGCTGCCCGAACAGGCTTTCAAGGTGATGGTCATCTCGACCAGCGGCGACCGCATCCAGGACCGGCCGCTGTCGGAGGCCGGCGGCAAAGGCCTGTTCACCAAGGAGATCGAGGAAGCGCTGCTCGAACGTCGCATCGACATCGCCGTGCATTCGTCGAAAGACATGCCGACGGTGCTGCCGGACGGGCTCGAGCT
This sequence comes from Mesorhizobium sp. CU3, assembly GCF_006442965.1. GTDB lineage: Bacteria > Pseudomonadota > Alphaproteobacteria > Rhizobiales > Rhizobiaceae > Mesorhizobium. The sequence goes on from NZ_VFWX01000007.1 coordinate 217,982, forward strand.
CTCCGCCTTCCTGCCGCGCGAGGACGCGCGCGATGCCTTTATCGGCAAGGCGGCGAAGCGCATCGCCGACCTGCCGCATGGCGTGAAGCTCGGCTCCTCGTCGCTCAGGCGCCAGGCGCTGATCCGGCGCATGCGGCCGGATCTCGACGTGGTGATGTTCCGCGGCAATGTGCAGACCAGGCTGCGCAAGCTGGACGAAGGCGTCGCCGAGGGCACCATCCTCGCCTATGCCGGGTTGAAGCGGCTCGGGCTCGAAAGCGTTGTCACCGACCTGATGCCGCTGGAGACTTTCCCGCCGGCGCCGGGCCAGGGCGCGATCGGCATCGAAACCCGCATCGGCGACCGCGCGGTCGAAAAGATGCTTGCCGCCATCCACCATGCCCCGACCGGGCAAGCGCTCGCCTGCGAGCGCGCCTTCCTCGCCGCGCTCGACGGCTCCTGCCGCACGCCGATCGCCGGGCACGCGACGGTCGCCGGCGAAAATCTGTCCTTCGCCGGGCTGATCATCTCGCCGGACGGCACGGAATCGCATGAGGTCCGGCTGGAGGGGCTCGCCGTCGATGCGGCCGAGATCGGCACTGACGCGGCGCGGACGGTACGCGCCAGGGCCGGCGCGACATTTTTCGATGGCTGGGCCTGACATGCTCCGCGTCCTGGTGACGAGGCCGGAACCGGGCACGTCCCGCACGGCGCGGCGGCTTGAAGCTCTGGGATTCCAGCCGGTCCTGCTGCCGCTGACCGAGACCAAGGCGCTGCCGGTCGAGGCCGATACCATGCAGGATGCCGTCGCCGTCGCCGTGACCAGCGCCAATGCGGTGCGCCATGCGCCGAGGGAGCTCATCGCGACGCTTGCCGCGTTGCCTTGCCATGCTGTCGGCGAAAGGACGGCGGAGGCCTGCCGCGCGGCCGGCTTTTCGTCGGTCAGCGAAGGTCCGGGCGATGCGACGGCGCTGGCCGATGCAATCGCCGCCGGCCTGGCGGGCAAGGCGATCGTCTATCTTTGCGGCCGCGTGCGGTTGCCGGCCTTCGAGGCGCGGCTCAAGGCGGCAGGCGTCCGCGTCGATGCGGTCGAGACCTATGATACGGCCGGGCTAGACCAACGGGATGCCGACGTGCTGGCGCGGTTGTCGGAGAGCCCGGTCGATGCCGCGCTGCTCTACTCGGCCAAGGCGAGCGCGGCGCTGGTCAAGCTGATCGAGCGACCGGCGCTAGGTCATCTCTTTGAAACGACGGAATTTTTGGCGCTTTCAGCGCGCGTCGCCGCGCCGCTGGATGGGATTGCCGGGCACAGGATCAGGATTGCGCCGCATCCCGACGAGGACGCGCTTCTCGGGCTTTTGTCGCAAACGCGCTGATCCGCGTCATCACACCGCCCCTTTTCACCGCTTGGTGATGTGCTAGAGCATCCTTCAGCTCTAACCATCCTCAAGCCAATTCGCGGAGCCCAAGCATGGTCAAGACGCCGAAGATGCGACATTCGAAGAGCCGGCGCGAGCCGGTGACCATCGAGCTCGAACCCGGCGCCGTCTCTCGAATCGCCGGCGAGGATGCCGCCAAGACTGAAGCCGGCACCGATGCAGCGCCGACCGAAGAGGCCACTGACGCCTCGCAGATGGAAACGCCGGCGGAGCCGATCCATGCCGAGCAGGCCGATATCGAGCCTTGGGAACATGAAGACGCGGCCAAGGCGGCGACCGACAAGCCCGAAGCCTCCGGTGAGGCGGAGACGCCTTATCCCGGCGGTTCCGGGGCTGCTTCCGAGGCGCCGAAAAGCCAGTCCGGCAGCTTCGGCTACAATTTCGAGGATGCATCGCCCGCCGCCGCCGCTTCCGCGCCGAAGGCGAGCGCGAGCCGCAACGAAGATCGGCCGCAGCCGTCGCGCAAGACCGGCGTCAATACGATTGCCGCCGGCGTCATCGGTGGCGTGATCGCTCTGGCCGGCGCCGGCCTGTTGCAGGCCGTCGGCCTGCTCGGCGCGCCGGGGACGGGCGCGGGTTCGCTCGACGGCGTCAACAGCGAGATCGCTTCGCTGAAGGGCCAGATCGCGGCGCTGAAGGAAAATGGCGACACCGGCGCTTTCGCCAAGGTCGAGGGCCTTTCCTCGGCGCTGGAGCAGGTCAAGACCGATGTCGCGGCGCTGAAATCCTCGCCCTCTCAGGGCGGCGACGGCGCCGCACTCAAGGCGCTCACCGACAAGGTCGGCCAGATCGAGACGACGATCGCCGACCTGCAGAAGGCCGGCGGCGCTGCACCCGTCGATCTCGGTCCGCTCAACGAGAAGATCGCTGGCCTAGACGCACTGGTGAAGTCGGCCGGCGACGCGGCCAAGGCCGAGGACGGCCGGATCGCGGCACTGGAGCAATCGGTGTCGCAGCTCTCCAGCAAGGTCGAGGCGCAGGCCTCGCAGCCGAAGATCGCGCTGGCCATCGGCGCCTCGGCGCTCAAGGCGGCGCTCGACCGCGGCGCGCCTTTCGCGACGGAATTGGAAACCTTCGCGGCCATCGCGCCCGACGCGCCGGAAATCGCGGCGCTGCGCCCCTATGCCGAAAAGGGTGTGCCGACGCGCGCCGTCATCGCCTCCGAAGTGGATGCCGCCGCCGGCGCCATGGTCGATGCGGCGACGCCGGTCGACCAGAATGCCGGCTTCTTCCAGAGCCTGATGTCGAGCGCGGAATCGCTGGTCAAGGTGCGGCCGGTCGGCGCCGTCGAAGGCAAGGGCGCGCCCGAAATCGTGGCGCGGCTGGAGGTCGCGGTCAACCAGGGCGACTACGCCAAGGCGCTCGCCGAATACGACACGCTGCCGGATGCCTCGAAGGCTGCCGGCGCCGACTTTGCCGGCAAACTGAAGGCGCGGATCGAGGTCGAAAAGCAGATCGATTCGCTGATTGCCGGCGCGATGAAGACGTGAGGATAGAACGATGATCCGCATCCTCGCCTTCCTCGCCGTCGTCTTTGCGCTCGGGCTGGGCTTTGCCTGGCTGGCCGACCGCCCCGGCGAAATGGTCGTCACTTTCAGCGGCTATCAGTATCAAATCAGCCTGATGGTGGCGGCGGTGGCGATCGTTGCCGTGGTTGCCGCGGTGATGATCCTGTGGTGGCTGGTCAAGTCGCTTTGGAACAGCCCCTATACGATCTCGCGCTATTTCCGGGTGCGACGCCGCGACCGCGGCTACCAGGCGCTCTCGACCGGCATGATCGCGGCCGGCGCCGGCGACGGCGCGCTGGCGCGCAAGAAGACCAAGGAAGCGGCGAAATTGATCAGCTCCGACCAGGAGCCGCTGATCAACCTGCTCGACGCGCAGGCCTCGCTGCTCGAAGGTGACCATCAGGGCGCGCGCGAGAAATTCGAGCGCATGCTCGACGATCCCGAGATGCGGCTGCTCGGCCTGCGCGGGCTCTATCTCGAAGCTGAGCGCCTGGGCGACCGCAACGCCGCACGCCACTATGCCGGCCGCGCTGCCGCCGTTGCGCCGCAGCTCGCCTGGGCGGCGGAATCGACGCTGGAAGAATTGACCGAGCGCGGCGACTGGGACGGCGCGCTGAAGCTGGTCGAAGGGCAGAAATCGACCAAGCAGATCGAGCGCGACGCGGCCAATCGCCGCCGCGCGGTGCTGCTTACCGCCAAGGCGCAGGCGCTGGCCGGCAGCGACCCGAACGGCGCGCGAACGGCGGCGCTGGAGGCCAACAAGCTGGCGCCCGATTTCGCGCCGGCAGCGGTCATCGCCGCCGACATGGCGTTCCGGCAAAACGATGTCCGCAAGGGCTCGAAAATCCTCGAGACCGCCTGGAAGGCCGAGCCGCATCCGGACATCGCCGAGCTCTACACCCATGCCAGGCCCGGCGATGCCGTGCTCGACCGTCTCAACCGGGCCAAGAAGCTGCAGGATCTGAAGAAGAACCACGCCGAATCCTCGATCGCCGTGGCGCGCGCGGCGCTCGACGCGCAGGATTTTGCGACCGCCCGGCGCGAGGCGGAAGCCGCGATCCGCATGGATCGGCGCGAAGGCGCCTATCTGCTTCTGGCCGATATCGAGGAGGCCGAGACCGGCGACCAGGGCAAGGTGCGCCAGCTTCTGGCCAAGGCGGTGCGGGCGCCGCGCGACCCGGCCTGGGTCGCCGACGGCGTGATCTCGGAGCGCTGGGCGCCGGTGTCGCCGGTGACCGGCAAGCTCGACGCCTTCACCTGGCGCGCGCCGATGGAGCGGCTTGGCCAGTTGATCGACAGCGAGGCGGACATCCCGGTGCCGGCGATCGCAGCAGTGCCATCCGCCCAGCCCGCTGCCGAAAAGGCGATCGACATCGTCTCCGAAGTGCCGGCCGAGAAGCCGGCCGCGGCGAGCCAGGGCGACGAAAATGACATGGCGGCCGCGGCTGCGACAACCGATACCGGAACCGAAGGGCAAGCGTCGGAGTTGCCGCGATTGCCGGACGATCCGGGCGTGCCGCCCGAGGACGAAGCGGAAAAAGCGCCGCGCCGGTTTCGTTTGTTCTAACGGCCTATGGCGGGCAGGGAAAAAACATCGATGTTCGAACGCGTGTTGTCCTTCCTGAGGGATCTGCCGGCTGGCGATGCCAAGCCCAGTGCCGACGATCCGCGCGTCGCGGCATCCGCCCTGCTCTACCATGTGATGAGCGCCGACGGCGTGCGCCAGGACGTCGAATGGGAGCGCTTCAAGGAGATCCTCGCCGAGACCTATTCGGTGAGCGGGGCGGAGCTGGACGCGCTGGCCGCGGCTGGCGAGCGCGCCGACAATGAGGCGATCGATCTCTACGCCTTCACCAGCGTGCTCAAGCGCCATCTCGATGCCGAGGCGCGCAAGGCTTTCATCGGTTTGATGTGGGAAATCGTCTATGCCGATGGCGAATTGCACGAACTTGAGGACAATACGGTCTGGCGCGTCGCCGAGCTGATCGGCGTCGAGCGCCACGACCGGGTCGAGGCGCGCCGCAAGGCGGCGGCCGAAGCGCCCGGCGCGCGTGGCAGTTCGAGCGACGAATAGGGGCCTTTCTTCCTCCATGCCATCCAGACCGAGGCCGAGACCAAAAATCCTGATCGTGCTGCATCAGGAGAATTCGAGCCCCGGACGCGTTGGCCACATGCTTCTGGAAGACGGCTTCGACCTCGACATCCGCCGGCCGCCGCTCGGCGACGAGCTCCCCTGCACACTCGCCGATCACGCCGGCGCCGTCGTCTTCGGCGGGCCGATGAGCGCCAACGACCAGGAGGAGTTCGTCCGCCGCGAGACCGACTGGCTGGAAATCCCGCTCAAGGAGAACCGGCCGTTCCTTGGCATCTGCCTAGGCGCGCAGATGCTGGCCAACCATCTCGGCGGCAAGGTCGAGGGCCATGGCGAAGGGCTGGTCGAGATCGGCTGGTATCCGCTGAAGGCCACCGATGCCGGCAGGAAGCTGCTGCATTGGCCCGAAATGGTCTACCAGTTCCACCGCGAGGGCTTCTCGCTGCCCAGGGACGCGACGCTGCTGGCGACGGCCGAGACCTATCCCAACCAGGCGTTCCGCTATGGCGACAATGCCTGGGGCATCCAGTTCCATGGCGAGCTGACCCGGGTGATGATGCAGCGTTGGGTGGTGCGCGGCGCGCATCGCTTCGAACTCCCCGGCGCCCAGCCCGGCCGCGACCACCTCGGCGGCCGGCTGATCTGGGACATGCACCTGAAGCGCTGGCTGAGCGAGTTTTTGGGGATGATCTTCGGCAGGGCGGCGGCGGGGTAGGTTAGGGTTCCGAACGGTCTGCGCCGCGTTGTCCCAGAAGCGGACGTCGAAGCAAAGCGGCGAAGGCCAACGGTATGTTGGCGAATCGTTGGGTTCGTCGGTGTGCCAACTTGGCGGCGGGCTCGAACCATACGCGATAAGTGAATTAGAAGTTGTGTAAGTCCGCCTGAGCAATGCCCCCCATCTCATCGGTCATTTGCCGGGTTTGAGCCGGGACGCTCGGCGAGGCTAGGCCCATGCAATCAAAGAACTGTTTTAAAAGCACCCGATCAAAATGACCGCTCCACGTCCCCATCATCTCCGCGGCAGCCTCCGGAGTGAAGCCCTTCTTGTATGGCCGAGCGGACGTCAAGGCATCGAAAACATCGCAAATCGCGACAATCCGTGCAGCAGCACCGACCTGTGTGTCTTTCAAGCCATCCGGGTAGCCGGACCCGTCCAGCTTTTCGTGATGGTGAAGGCAAATTTCTCCCACGATTTCCGGTAGCCCCTTCGTTCCCACCAGGATCGCATATCCCTCGCGCGGATGGGTTTGCATCACTGCCATCTCATGAGCCGTGAGTTTGTCGGCCTTGGTCAGAATGGCGGTCGGGATGCGAATCTTTCCGATGTCATGCAGAAGACTGCCGATTGACAGCAACCGGACCAAATTGCGGTCAAGCTTGAGATGTCGCGCGAACAATCCGACAAGGGCACAGACTGCCACTGAGTGTTGAAAGCTGATTTCGTCCTTTGTCTTGAGCTTGGTGAGGTTCAAGACGCTTGCCGGGCGAGTGTACAGGAGCTGGTCGACGACATCGACAACAGCTTCCACTTGCTGCTGATCAACGCGTGTTGATGAGGCTGCGTCGCTGAAGATCGAGCGGACCATCCCGGTCGCTTTCATCAACGTGGCCTCAGTGCCGGGGGGTGTTGAGCTCTCAATCGGTTTTGGTAGCTCGACCGTCGAACTGGTTGGCCCGACCCCTTTTGAAAGATCGATGACAAGCGTCGTTACCGAACTTTCGCGAAGCGCCTTCAGTTCGGCCGGGCTGGATAGTTTGAACTGGCTGGCTGCAAACGGGCTGCGCAGCCATTGCTTGCCGAACCCATGGATAAACATGCCGAGACGGGCTTCATTCTTGTCGATCTGAAGAAGCGTAGAATTGCTCATGCAGTGTTCGCTTGGTTGGCATTTGACTTGAAACCGTCGGAGCGACCAAGTGCTTGGCGGACAGCAACGCCTAATATTGCCCGCGCCGCCGGTGCGCCTGTTTCAAGGCATAGCGCATAGCTGCCCGGTACCTACTTTCGCGCGCCTCACAATCCTCGCCGCTGCTCAACGTTACGGCATGTTCGTAAACTTTCCTTACCCTACGAGACGGCTCGAGAACGGCAGTTATAGGCCCAAGGGTAGCCAAAAGCCTCCAGTCCGGGGACGGCTCATATCATCCGTTGACGGCGCACGGCAGTTCGCCCGAAAATCGGATCGAGCAGCTTGGATCCGCGACCCCGATCACTCCCGGCTATTCAAATGCCGCACCCGCCGCAGCGCTGGGAACAGCCACGCCCACAACCCGGCCACCGCAATCGCTCCGATGCCGCCGATCACCACCGCGGGCACTGTGCCGATCAGCGCCGCCATGGTGCCGGCGCGGAATTCGCCAACTTCGTTGGAAGCGCCGACGAAGACGCCGTTGACGGCGTTGACGCGGCCGCGCACTTCGTCCGGGGTCCAGAGCTGGATCAGCGTCTCGCGGATATAGACGCTGAACATGTCGGTGGCGCCGAGCAAGGCCAGCGCCACGATCGACAGCCAGGTGACGGTCGAGACGCCGAACAGCACGGTAACAGTGCCGAATGCCGCCACGAAGCCCAGCATGATCTTGCCGGCATGATCGCGCACCGGATGGCCGGCGAGCCAGACAGCGACGCTGATGGCGCCGATGCCGGGCGCCGAGCGCAGCAGGCCGAGGCCCCACGGGCCGAGATCCAGAATGTCGCGCGCATAAACTGGCAGCAGCGCCGAGGCGCCCGACAGGAGCACGGCGAAGAGGTCGAGCGAGATGGCGCCGAGCACCACCTTCTCGCCCCAGATGTAACGGAAGCCGGCAAACAGCGTCTCGATCGTCGGCTTGTCCGTGGCGGTCTGTTGGGCCGGCTTCGGGATGGTGAAGATCAGCAACGCGGCCGCAAGCATCAGGGTGGTGGCGATTGCATAGGCGATTTCGGCCGACAGGCCGTAGAGCAGGCCACCTGCGACGGGGCCGACGATGGTCGCCGTCTGCCAGGCGGAGGAGTTCCAGGCGATGGCGTTGGCGAAGTCCTCCTGCGGCACCAGATTGGCGAACAACGAGGACGAGGCCGGCCCGTAGAAGGCGCGGGCGGCACCGAATACGGCAAGCACGACGAAGATCGGCAGCGGGCTGGTCAGGCCGTGCAGCGTCAACGCCAACAGGATGAGCGCGCAGCTTGCCTCCCCCATTGACGACAAAGTCATGATCAGGCGACGGCCGAAGCGGTCGGCGACGACGCCGGTGACCAGCACCAGAAGCAGCGAAGGCAGGAACTGCACGATGCCGACAATACCGAGGTCGAACGGATCGCGGGTCAGGTCGTACATCTGCCAGCCGACGGCCACCGACACGATTTGCGCGGCAAAGGTGGTCAGGAAGCGCGCCGTCCAGTAGCTGCGAAAGGATTTGTGGCGGAACGCGGCATAGCGCTGGTCCGGCGATGTCTGTTCTGTGGTCATGGAGATAGGGCCCCGTTGCGAAAATTGGCCAGCGGGGCACTTCCCGAATTGGGCGCTGTTCCGGCCAACGAAACTTAAGAAAGTTCGCGCGGCATATGCTTTAGAATCGGCGTTCGATCAAGGATTTTTCCCATTTTCCGTCGACTGGACCAGCGCAATTCCAAAACAGCGCGCAGCGGTTTTCCGTCCGAAATTGCGTCGAAACAGAGAGATAGGGCGGTTCGCCGCTTCTCTGAAAAGGTGAAACGCTCGAGGAAGTTACCGGCGCAACGCGGTCGAGATGGCGGCCAGTCCGCCTTGCAGTTCCGCCTCTTTCGGCCAGCCGAAGCCGACGCGGAAGAAGCGCTTCGGCATGTCGAACCAGTGCCCGGGGCCGACATAGGTGCCGTGCTCTTCGAGCAGCCGGGCGTAGAAGCCGTCGAGGTCGAACCCGGCATCGACGTTCAGCCGCGGGAAGCCGACGACGCCGCCTTGCGGCCGCACCCAATCGACCAGTGCCTCGCCGTCAATCCAGGCCTGCACGATGTCGCGGCGCCTGGCCATGTCGGGCAAAAGCGAAGCCAGGAAGGCGTCGCGGCGCTCCAGCATGGCGCGCGCGATCGCCTCGTCGATGACGCTGCCGCAGATGCCGATCTGCTCCTTGGCGGCAAGGAATGTCTCCTGCAACTCCGCGTCGCGGGTGATCAGCCAGCCGATGCGGATGCCGGGAATGCCGAAGGCTTTGGACAGCGAGCAGACGCTGATGGCGCTTGGGCTGAGCGAGGCCGCCACAGGCAGCTTTTCGCCGAAGGAGAGGTCGCGATAGGTCTCGTCGACCAGCAGCCGGCAAGGATGGGGCCGGCTCTCGGCCAGCGCGACCAGCGCGTCGAGATCGGTGCGTGTCATCATCGTGCCGGTCGGGTTATGCGGGCAGGTCACGCTGATCAGCCTGGTGTTCGGCCGCACTTCTGCCTTCACGCGCTCGATATCGACGGCGAAACCCTGGTCGAAATCGAGATCGACATAGGAAATGGCGCAGCCGATCGCCTTGGGCGTCTCGATGTTGGTGGCGTAGTTGGGTCGCACGACGACGAGGTGGTCGCCAGCCGACAGCAGCGCGGTGGCAATGATGAACAGGGCGCCGGCGGCGCCCGCGGTCACCAGCACATCGTCCAGCGAAAGGTCCTTGTCCTGCCCGGCGATCAGCGCACGCAGTTCCTTGTCGCCGCGATGCTCGCCGTAAAACAGTGTCAGGTCGGGAAGCGTGAGACCAATGTCGGAGAGCTTCTGGTCGGCGATCGAGCTTTCGGAGAGGTTGTAGCGGATGCGGTCGTAGCCGTATTCCTCCGGCGCCTCCTTCTCGATCACCATCCGGGCGTAATTCATCGCCGAGCTTCCCCATTTTATCTGTGATTTGGAGCAATCCTGACGGAAACTGCCTCACAGTTTTCCCGGAGTTGCCCTATCCGGCCTATCCAAGCCACAAAAGCAGGAAGCCTGCCAAGGCGGATTCCTCGGCAGGCTTCCTCAAACCATTGGTGCAGGCGATAGCTTTCAGGCGGTTGCCTTGGCCTTCCTGGACCTCGCGGGCTTCACCGGTTCCGGCTCGGGTTCGGCCTTGCGGCCGAGGCCGATCGACTTGGCCAGTTGCGAGCGCGAGGCCGCGTAGTTGGGCGCGACCATCGGGTAGTCGACCGGGAGGCCCCATTTGGCGCGATAGGCCTCGGGCGTCAGGTTGAAATGCACGCCGATATGGCGCTTCAGCGATTTGAACTTCTTACCGTCCTCGAGACAGATTATGTAGTCCGGCGTCACCGAGCGCCTCGGGTTCACGGCGGGAACCGGCGGCGGCGCCGCGGGCTCCTGCGGCCGGTTCAGCCCGCTGATCGAGGAGGCCACGCTAGCGATCAGTCCGCCCAGGTCCGCGGCGGGCAGGCGGTTCTTGGCGACATAGGCCGAAACGATGTGAGCGGTAAGCTCGAGCAGGTCGATCTCGCCCTTGGCTGTGTTGGCTTCCTCGTCCACGTAGTCCCTCCATTGTGCCGCGAAACCGATCTGGTCTTCGCGGCGTGTAATATCAAAGGCGCGCAACCGTTGTTTGCGAATCCCGAAAGACGCGAATCCCGAAAGACGCAAGGAGGCCGAGCCGGCGAACTTCTAGTCGGCAAATCTGCGCGACGCAATGATCTATCGCACAATTACACGCTATTTTGAACAATTATACTGAAATGTAACAATATCAGACGATCAGCGCCTTGTCGCGCCAAAGACGAAATCCACCTTCGAAAGCGCGAGTGTTGTCGCCGCGCCTTGATTTTTCAGGCAATTCGTCAAGCTTATCGACATTGCCGCCGCCGATGACGACATAATCCGGCTGCAAAGCGGCGCGAAGCCTGTCGACGACGTCGAAAACGTATTTGCGCCACTTTTTCTTCCCGCGCTTTTCCAGGCCGCGCTCGCCGACATAATCCTCGAAGCTGGCGCCTTTCTTGTAGGGCAGGTGGGCAAGCTCCATCGGCTGGCCGACGTTGTTGATGACCATCGCCGCGCCGAGGCCGGTGCCGAGGCCGAGGAAGAGCATGCGGCCGCCGTCATAGCTGCCGATCGCCTGCATCAGCGCGTCGTTGACCAGCTTCACCGGCTTGCCGAAGGCGGCGGTGAAATCATAGCCGTTCCAGCCCTTGCCGAGATTGAAGGGATCGAGCGAAGGCTTGTTGTCTCGCACCGGGCCCGGATAGCCCATCGAGATCACGTCATAGTCCAGCCCCTCGGCCAGCTTCTTCACCGAGTTGACGACCTGATCAGGCGTCAGGCCGGGCCCGGATGGCACCCGGCGCATCTCGCCGCCGGCGCTGGTCAGGATCTTCACATGCGAGCCGCCGACGTCGATGGTCAGCACGATCGGGTTGTCGCTTGCCGCAGCCGGTTTTGCCGCTTTCGCCATTTCAAATTCCCTCCGAAACTATTTCTCCGGATTGATCCAGCCGTCGGGTGGGCCGAAGCCTTTCATGGCATCGGCCGGTCCCCAGGTCTTCGGCGCATAGGTCGCCGGCGGCGTCGTGTCGCCGAGCACCGGGCCGACGATGCGCCAGGCAAGCTCAGCCGCGTCCTGGCGCGTAAAAAGCTGGCCGTTGCCGTTCATGGCGTCGCCGATCAGCCGCTCATAGGGAGGCATGTCGCCCTTGGTGTCGTCGAGCGCGGTCAGTTCTACTTGCTCGCCGACCATGTCGTCGCCGGGCCGCTTGCGCTGGGCGCCGATCGAGATCGCCACCTGCGGGTCGATGCCGAAGCGGACATAATTGGCGTCGCTCGGCTTGATCGGATCGAAGACGTCGAGCGGCGGCCGCTTCAGCCGCACGATCACTTCGGTCGCGTGCACCGGCATGTTCTTGCCAGCGCGGATGAAGAAGGGCACGTCCTGCCAGCGCCAGGTGTCGACAAAGAAGCGCACGGCGGCAAATGTCTCGACCGGCGAGTTGGGCCGCACGCCCGGTTCCGCCAGATAGCCGTCGAACTGGCCGCGCACGACATCGTCCTTGGTCAGCGTACGGATGGCACGCAACACCTGCACCTTCTCGTCGATGAGATCGTCGGCCGAGCGGCCGACCGGCGGCTCCATGGCGAGCAGCAGCAGGATGTTGAGCAGGTGGTTCTCGATGACGTCGCGGATACAGCCGACATCGTCATAGAATTTGCCGCGGCCCTCGACGCCGAAATCCTCGGCCATGGTGATCTGCACGCTCTCGACGAAATTGCGGTTCCAGATCGGCTCCAGGAAGGAATTGGCGAAGCGGAAATAGAGCAGGTTCTGGATCGCTTCCTTGCCGAGATAGTGGTCGATGCGGAAGATCGACTGCTCGTCGAAGACCAGATGCAACACCCTGTTCAGCCAGCGCGCCGACTGCAGATCGTGGCCGAAGGGTTTTTCGACCATCAGCCGCGCGCCGCGTGCGGTGCCGGACTGTTCCAGCCCCTGCACGACGGTCTCGAACATGGTCGGCGGCACGGCCATGTAATGCAGCGGCCGCTGCGCCGAACCAAGCGCGGTCTTCAATTTCTCGAAGGTGGCGCTGTCGCGATAGTCGCCGCTGACATAGCGCAGCAGCGAGGCGAACTTGCCGAACACCTTGTCGTCGACGGCGCCCAGCGCATTGACGATGCCGTCGCGGGCGCGGTCCACCAGTTTGGGCAACTCCCAGGGGTCAAAGGCGACGCCGATGACCGGCTCGGTCAGCGTTCCTTTGGCGACCATCTGGTAGAGCGCGGGGAAAATCTTCTTATGGGCAAGGTCGCCGGTCGCTCCGAAAAGCACCAACGTGTCGGACCTCTCCTGGCTCATGCGTTCACTCCCCTCACGCGCCGGTCTTCTTTTCGACATGGCCGCCGAAGGCATAGCGCATCGCGGACAGGAGCTTGTCGGCGAATTGCGATTCGCCCTGCGAGGAGAAGCGGTCGAACAGCGCCGATGACAGCACCGGCGCCGGAACGCCGGTGTCGATCGCTGCCTTCAGCGTCCAGCGGCCCTCGCCGGAATCCGAAACGCGGCCGCCGAACTGAGCAAGCGCCGGGTCGCTCTTCAGCGCGCCGGCGGTAAGATCGAGCAGCCAGGAGCCGATGACGCTGCCATGCCGCCAGACTTCGGCGACCTGCGGCAGGTCGATGTCGAACTGGTAGTATTGCGGGCTTTCGAGCGGGCTGGTCTCGGCGTCGGCGGTGCGCGACCGCTTGCCGGCGTTGGCCGATTTCAGGATGTTCATGCCTTCGGCATAGGCGGCCATGACGCCGTATTCGATGCCGTTGTGCACCATCTTGACGAAATGGCCGGCGCCGCTTGCCCCGCAATGCAGATAGCCGAAGGCCGCCGTGCCGTCGTCCTTGGAGGGGTTGGTTCCGGCGTCCGGGCCGGGGGCAAGCGTGGCGAACACTGAATCCAGATGCTTCACCGCATCGTCCGGACCGCCGATCATCAGGCAGTAGCCGCGCTCGAGGCCCCAGACGCCGCCGCTGGTGCCGACATCGACGAAGTTGATGCCCTTGGTTGCCAGCTTGGCCGCCTGGTCGACGGCGTCGTGGTAGTAGGAATTGCCGCCGTCGATGATGATGTCGCCCGGCTCCATCAGTGCCGCGACCTGGTCGACGATCTTGCCGGTGATGGCCGCCGGCAGCATCAGCCAGGCGCAGCGCGGCTTGGCGAGCTTGCCGACGAATTCCTCCAGCGAGGCCGCACCGACGGCGCCGTCCTTGACCATGCCGGCGACGCTTGCCGAATTGATGTCGTAGACGACGCATTCATGACCGTCGCGCATCAGGCGGCGCACCATGTTGGCGCCCATCCTGCCCAATCCCATCATTCCGATCTGCATGGTTTCATCCCGATTGCTTGAGGAAAGAAGAAATCTATCGGCCGTGTTTCACGATCATGCCGCGTCGATGCCGACGCTGAAGTCGACATTCTCCCAACGCATCGCCTCGGGCCAGAAAAAAGTGAAGACGATCGTGCTTCCCGGCTTCAGACCGGCAACCGGCAGGTCGACCAGATGGACACCAAACGCGTTCTCGGCGGTATGGCTGTCCTGGATCGTCAGCCACTTGTCGCTGCTCCAATGGACGACGCCCGGAGCCGAAAGCTCGACGCGCAAAAGCTTGCCGGCGGCGATGGAGCGGATCTTGTGGTTGAAGCGCCATATCCTGAGCGGCGAGACGGTCTTGCCCTTGATGTAGCGCTCGACGCCTTGCGGCGGCATGTCGAAAACGGCTCCGTCGCGCAGCGAGCGCAACAGCTTGATGTGCTCGGCATGCGCCCAGACCAGCGGCATGGCGCTGCCGGAGGGCTTGCCGAGCCACAGCTCGCGCTCCGGAATGTCGGTGCCGTCCCAGACCTGTTCGGGCAGCAGGCCGCCGATGCCGGCCGAGCGCTCGAAGGTTTCGAGGAGCTCTGCGGCCTTGTCCTTGCGGCCGGCGGCCAGCTCGTAATGCGCGCGCTCACCGGTGAGAAGCGGCCAGGCGCGGCCTTTTCCTGTGCCGTCAAAGGGCGCGCCGTCCTCGTGCTCGCCGTAACCATCGCCGGTATAGCGGTACCAGACCGGGCCTTGCGGAAGGTCGCAGCGCAGCAGCGCGTCGACCGCCTTGACGGTGTCGACGATGCGCGGGTCATCCGCCGCCCTTAAGCCGAAACGAACCAGCGCCAGCGCATCCGGGCTGATGATGGCCTCGGCCGGCTTGTCGGTGTCGCCCGGCGGGCGGTTCTTGATCGGCACGAAGCCGTCCTTCGGCGATGCGGCGCCCGCATCGTCCGGCGGCGCGATGCGGACATAATATCCGGCGATGCCTTCTTTGGCGCAAAGCCCGGTGCCCGTCACATAGGTCCAGCGCTCGATCTGGTCGTTCCAGCAATCGGCGATTTCGCGCAGATAGTTTGCCGGCTCAGTTTTACCCAATGCATCGAGCATGTCGGCGGCGGCAAGCAGCGCGATAATCTCGACGGCCAGCGTGAACGGGCTGTAGCCGGCATCCTCCTCCCAGCGGTCCTCGCCGGTGACCGGACCGTTGCGCACGACATAGGAGGCCGCGCTTTCGATCATCGGCAGGAAATCGGCGAGCTTCGGCTTCGGCAGATGGCCGGCGCGGCGCAAGGCATCGGCCAGGATCAGCGGGAAGGCGCATTCATCCATCTGGATGCCCGGCCAGTAGGCGGTGCCGTCCGACCAGACGTTTTGCGGCCAGTGTCCGTCCGGCTGCTGGATCGAACGCAGATAGTTGAGGATCTGCAGCGCCTGCTTGCCGTCGCCGGCGGCGAGAAAACCGCCCGCCGTTTCGACCAGGTCGCGCGGCCAGACGAGGTGATAGCCGCCGAGGTCGTCGTCGCCCTTGTTGAAGCCCCAGGGGATCGACAGGCTGGCAACCGCCGCGCCTGGCCTCGCGACCGACAGATGCGAAGCGAGCACCGCCGTGCCGACGCGGTAGGTGTTCAGCCCCGAAGCGGTGTGGCGATCGAGCTTTTCCAGCCCCGCCTGGAACTTGCGCCAATTCTCGACATAGGTTTTCGCCGCCGGGTCGAAGCCTTGTTTCAGGCTGGCCAGCGCGAGGTCGGCGGCCTCTTCGGGCGAGGCGCCGAAGCCGAGCGCCAGCAGGGCCGTGGTCTTGCCGGCCGAAAAGCCGATCTCGCCGGTCAGCGCGACATTGCCGTTTTCGGCGATCCGGCTCGATGGATCGAGCGCGCCGCTTTTGTGCAATTGCTGCCAGCCGTCGGAGAAGCCGACATAGCCGGCGGAGCAGTCGCCCCACGGCAAGGAAGACGCCAGCGCCAGCGAGACGCCGCGCCCGGTGGCGAAGAGCATGCGCTGGCCCTTGTGCTCGCCGACCCAGGCCGTGTTGCCCATGCCTGCATTGACGAGGTGCGGCGCAAGCAGCGCGTAGACATGGAAGTCGGCCGCCGGATCCTTGAGCGGAAGGAAGGTGATCTCCTGCAGCAGAACGGGGCGTTTCGGATCCGTAATGATACGCTTGTCGATGCGGTAGGCGCCGTCGGCGGCGGCATTGGTTAACCTGTAACCTGGGACACCGTCTTCGAAAGGCGCGATGGTGTGCGCGGCGTCGCGCTTCTCTTCCGAAAAATAGCCGCCGGGGCCGGTGACGATCAGTTCCATGTCGCGCGTGCAGGCGCTGTCGAGACGCGAATAATAGATCTCGTTGAGGATGCCGTGGCTGATGGTGAACCAGAGCCGGCTTTTCGCCGAAAGCGCGGTGCCGACGCCGCCCTTGGCGCTCGACGTCCAGCGCGCCGGTATTCCGGGCGCGCCTTGGGCAACGGTCGGCGTCACTGCCATCAAAATCTCTCTCCTGTCCCGTTCCTAGACCATGACGCGGCGGCTTATCAATCGTCGCACCGCAAGTTGATCGACGGTGCCAGGGCTTTGCAGGTGACGGCTTGCGGATCGTCTAAATTTGTCTGACAATAGATAAAAAACAGGGACTATCCGTACGACCACCAGCCTATATCTGCAACCTCGGGAGGAACCGACATGAAGAAACTGCTCGTATTGAGTGCATTGGCGGCGATGCTCGCCTCGGGCACCGCGCTTGCCGACACCAGCGGCAAGAAGATCGCCTTCTCCAACAATTATGCCGGCAATTCATGGCGCCAGGCGATGCTCGACAGCTACGGCATCGTCACTAAGAAAGCGGTCGAGGACAAGATCGTCGCCGCCGCCGATATCTTCACCACGGCCGACAAGGAAGTGCCGACACAGGCAGCCCAGGTGCAGAACCTGATCCTGCAAGGCTATGACGCTATCGTCATCAACGCCGCCTCGCCGGATGCGCTTAACGGCGCCATCAAGCAGGCCTGCGACGCCGGCATCGTCGTCGTCTCCTTCGACGGCATCGTCACCGAGCCTTGCGCTTATCGCGTCGTCGTCGACTTCAAGGACATGGGCAAGCAGGAAGTCGAGCAGATGGCGAAGTTCCAGCCCAAGGGCGGCAATCTGCTCGAGATCCGCGGTCTGGCCGGCACCTCGATCGACGATGCCATCCATGCCGGCATCCTCGAAGGCGTGGCGGCCCATCCCGAGTTCAAGATCGTCGGCTCGGTTACCGGCGACTGGGATCAGACCACGGCGCAGAAGGCGGTGGCGACCATCCTGCCCTCGCTGCCGGACGTCGTCGGCATCGTCGACCAGGGCGGCGACGGCTATGGCGCCGCGCAAGCCTTTGCCGCCGCCGGCAAGCCTCGCCCGACCATCATCATGGGCAACCGCCAGGACGAGCTGAAGTGGTGGAAGGAGCAGAAGGACAAGGACGGGTATCAGACATGGTCGGCGTCGATCGCGCCCGGCGTGTCGACGCTCGCCTTCTGGGTGGCGCAGCAGGTGCTGGACGGCCGCAAGGACATCCCGCACGACCTCCTGGTGCCCTATCTCGCCTTCACCCAGGACGATTTCGAGGCCGCGCTGCCGAAGATCAAGGAGGGCGGCGTCGCCACGCACGAATACACGCAGGAAGAGGCCATAGCGGCGATCAAGACCAACATCAAGTGATGGCGGACCCGTTGCCGCGCGCATGGACGACCGGGTATCGTTGAGCATGCTCAAGGCAAACACCGACATCGTCAGGCTGAACGGCGCCGAAAAGCATTTCGGCGCCGTTCGGGCGCTTAACGGCGTCGACTTCCATGTCGGCGCCGGCGAATGCGTCGGGCTGGTCGGCCATAACGGCGCCGGCAAGTCGACATTGATGCATATGGTTGCCGGCACGCTGCGGCCGGATGGCGGTGAGATCGCCGTACGCGGCAATGCGGAAGCGAGCTATTCCGTGGCGCGCGCGCTGGAGCTCGGCATACGCTGCGTGTTCCAGGAGCTGTCGCTCTGCCCCAACCTCAGCATCGCCGAAAACACCCGCATCAATCATCCTTCGATGATCGGCTTCGGCTGGCGGCGCAAGGCCGCCGATCTCATCCGGGCCAAGCTCGATGAGATCTTTCCCGAGCACGGCATTTCCGCCGACGACATTGCCGGCGACCTCTCCATCGGCAGGCGCCAGATGGTCGAGGTGGCGCGCGCCTTCACGCTGACCAGCGAGCCGCTGCATCTGGTCATTCTCGACGAGCCGACCTCCTCGCTCGACGCGCATACGGCGGGCCAGTTGCTCGCCTTCGTGCGCCGCTTCGTCGAGGCGGGCGGCAGTTGCATCCTGATCTCGCATGTGCTGGGCGAGGTGCTGCAGAATGCCGACCGCATCGTGGTGATGCGCGACGGCAAGGTGGTCGCCGCCGACGCGGCAAGCGCCTTCGACCGCGACAGGCTGGTCGCGGCCATGGGCGGCGCGGAAGGCCATCACAAGGCCGCGGCCGAAGCGCGCAAGGCCGAGACGGGTCCGCTCCGGGTCAAGGCGCGCCCAGCCAGGCAGGAGGACGGCAAGGAGCTGGTCGCCCGCGCCGGCGAGATCATCGGCCTTGCCGGGCTCGCCGGCCATGGCCAGACCGATCTGCTTCTGGCGATCTTCTCGGCCGCTTCGCGCGCCAAGACCGGCGTCGAGGTGACGGCGCCGGTGGCGCTGGTCGCCGGCGACCGCCAGTCCGACGGCATTTTTTCGCAATGGTCGATCGCGCAGAACATCGGCATCCGCTCGCTGCGAAGCCTGCGCAACGGCTTGTTGATCTCGCCGCAGCGCGAAGCGGAGCTTGCCGAGACCTGGAAGAAGAAGATCGGCATCCGCACGCCGGACATGAACAACAACATCTATTCGCTGTCGGGCGGCAACCAGCAGAAGGCGCTGTTTGCCCGCGCGCTCGGCTCCGACGCCGAGATCGTGCTGATGGACGATCCGATGCGCGGCGTCGATATCGGCACCAAGCTCGAAGTCTACGATTTGGTGCGCGAGGAGGCCGCCAAGGGCAGGACCTTCCTCTGGTACACGACCGAAACCGAAGAGCTCGACAATTGCGACCACGTCTATGTCTTCAAGAACGGCCGCATCGTCGCCAATCTCAGGCGCGACGAACTGACGGAGGAAAAGATCATCCAGTCCTCGTTCGGCGATGCGGCCTGAGATGACGGCGATTACCCCCGGCACCGCCCCAAGATCCTCGCCGCGCGGCAACGCGGCGCGGGCGCGCATGCTGCGCAGCCTTTTGCCGGCTTTGTCGCTGGCGCTGGTGCTGATTGCGATCGCCTGGCTCAATCCGCGCGCCATCAGCTATTTCGGGTTCAACCTGATGCTCAACCTGGCGATCCCGATCGCGCTGGCGACGATCGCGCAGATGTTCGTCATCGCCGGCAACGAGCTCGATCTGTCGATCGGAACCTTTGTCGGCTTCGTTGGCTGCGTCACCGCGACATGGCTGCGGGACGCGCCGCTCATCGGCGTTCTGGTGCTGCTGGGTTCGATTGGGGTCTACGCATTGCTCGGCGCGCTGATCCATCTGCGCAACCTGCCATCCATTGTGGTGACGCTCGGCATGAGCTTCGTCTGGCAGGGCTTGGCCATTCTCGTCCTGCCCAAGCCCGGCGGCAAGGCGCCGGACTGGCTGCTTTCGATCATGTCCTTCAAGCCGCCCTATATACCTTTCCCGATTCTCGCCGCGCTGCTCATCGCTGTCGTCGTCCATTTCGGCCTGATGCGCACCTCCTACGGCGTCATCCTGCGCGGTTCCGGCGGCAATGCGGCGGCGCTGCGGCGCGCCGGCTGGTCGCTGCTTCGGGCCAAGATCGCGCTGTTCGCGCTGACCGGCCTGTTCGGCGTGCTCTCCGGCATGGCGCTGATCGGCATCACCACCTCCGCCGACGCCAATATCGGCAATGGCTACACGCTGTTGTCGATCGCCGGCGTCATCCTGGGTGGCGGCGAGTTCGTCGGCGGCCGCGTGTCGCCGATCGGCGCGGTGCTCGGCGCGCTGACGCTGGCGCTGGCCGCCTCGCCGCTCTTAACCTTCATGCACATTCCGCCCGACTGGCAGGTCGCAGCCAACGGCGCCATCCTGATCATCGTGCTGGCGGCCCGCGTGCTGATCAGCCGCAGGGAGCGGTAAGCCATGGCCTCTGTGCGCACGCTGCTCGAAAAACCCTGGATCTGGTCCTTTGTCGGCGCGCTTGTCGTGTGGCTGGCGACGATCGCTTTCACCGGCGGCTATGGCGCTGGCGGCATGGTCACGGCCGCGCTGTCGCTGGCCGTCTTCACAGTCATCGTCGGCGTCGGCCAGATGTTCGTCATCACGCTCGGGCCCGGCAATGTCGACCTGTCGCTGCCGGCCAATATCGGGCTGGCCAGCGCCGTGGCGATGAAGGTCATGGGCGGCAGCGATTCGATGATCGTGGTCGGGCTGCTGGCTGCACTTGCCTGCGGGGCTGCGATCGGCGCCATCAACTATTTCCTGATCTGGGCGCTCAGGATCCCGCCGATCATCGCAACGCTGTCGGCAAGCTTCATCATCCAGTCGGTCGACATCAGCTTCGGCCGCGGGTTACAGATCAAGCCGCCGCCCGGCTTCGCCGATTTCACCAACTGGCAGTTCCTCGGCATTCCGGTGCTGGCGATGCTGACCGTGGTCTTCACCATCGGCGCGGCACTGGCGCTGCAGCGGATGATCTATGGACGTTCGGTGCTGGCGATCGGCCAGAACATCCGCGCCGCATGGCTGGCCGGCGTCGATGTCGGCCGCATCCGCTTCCTTACCTACACGCTGTGCGGCGCCCTGGGCGGCATCGACGGGGCGCTGCTTGCCGGCTATTTCCGCGGCGCCAATGTCGATATCGGCAACGAGTATCTGCTCGCTTCGATTGCCGTCGTGGTGATCGGCGGTACCTCGGTGGCCGGCGGCAAGGCCAATGTGCCCGGCGTCTGGGGCGCCGGGCTGTTCCTGGTGCTGCTGCTGACCATGCTCAACACCTTTGGCGTCAGCGCCGGCGTGCGGCTGGTGCTGACCGGGCTGATCATCGTCGGCGTGATCACCGCGGCCGGCGGCGAGAAGGCCGTGCGTTAATCAGGCTTTGGTGGCCTTCGCCCGTGCGATCGCGTCGACGATCATCTTCTTGGCATATTTGGAATCGTGCCAGCCCTCGATCTTGACCCATTTGCCGGGCTCGAGATCCTTGTAGTGCTCGAAGAAGTGCTGGACCTGCTGGCGGGTGATGTCGGGCAGGTGGGTGTATTCGGTGACGTTCTCGTAGCGCAGCGTCAGCTTCGGCGAGGGAACCGCGATCACCTTCTCGTCCTGGCCGGCATTGTCTTCCATGATCAAGACGCCGATCGGCCGCACATTGATGACGCAGCCCGGCACCAGCGCACGGGTGTTGCAGACCAGCACGTCGATCGGGTCGCCGTCGCCCGACAGCGTGTGCGGCACGAAGCCGTAATTGCCGGGATAGCGCATCGAGGTGTGCAGGAAGCGGTCGACGAACAAAGTGCCGGCCTCCTTGTCCATCTCGTATTTGATCGGCTCGCCGCCGATCGGCACCTCGATGATGACGTTGACGTCGTCCGGCGGGTTCTTTCCGGTGGCGATTGCTTCGATACGCATGGCTAAATCCCTCTCTCGGTTGAAATGACCGATAGCGGGGGACGCGTCATGGTGCAATGCGGCTAATGGGCTGGATTCGTCATCCTAGGGCGGAGCAAGGAGCGAAGCGACGCGGCGCAGACCCTAGGATCCATGCCGTGACGCAAATCGTAGAACGCTTCGGTGGAGTATAGCCATTGTTGGGCGCGGCGCTCTTTGATGCAGATTCTGCACCGTTGCAACGCTCTAAAGTCACGGCATGGATCCTAGGGTCTCCGCTTCGCTACGCCCTAGGATGACGAAGCCGTGTCAGTCATTCCAGACGAAGGCGACCTTCTTCAGCGCCTTCTGCTCGAACACCTCGACGCCTTCGGCGACATCGCGGCCGCCATTGCCGGCATAGAAGGCCAGGGCGTTGTGGTTGTCTTCGAGCGCCCAGACGACGAGGCCACGCAGGCCGTGGTCGGAAAGGCGGTTCTTCGCCGCCTTGAATAGCCGGCTGCCGAGCCCGATGCCCTGGTATTCCGGGCGCAGGTATAGCTCGTAGATCTCGCCCTGCTGCCGGAGCTCGCGGGCGCGGTTCTTGCCGATCGTGGCATAGCCGGCGATCGTGCCGCCGATCTCGACCACCAGCACCGTCGCTGCCTTGCGAATCGCATTGGCCCACCAGTCGACGCCGCGGCGATTGATCATCGAGGTCAGCGTGCGGTGCGGGATGATGCCCGAATAGGCGCCGTGCCACGCTTCCTGATGCACGTCGGCGATGGCGCTCGCGTCTCGAGGTTCGGCTTTGCGGATGTCGATGGTCAGCGTGTTCATGATTGGTTAACCATAAACCCACGCCGCGCGCTTGCAAAGAGTCCGCCATGCGCCGCCGACGATTTCGCACAAGCGAAAGGCGCGCCGCCTAAGATGGAGCCTGATCAGATTTCGACGAGGTGATCGTCGAGCTCGTTGGTGTCGCCTTGTGTGACCGGGAAATGCTCGGCCAGCACCGCGCCGACCGCGTCGATCGCGTGCACGAAACCGTCGGCCAGCCGGTCGTCGCCGGCATGCTTTGTCAGGTCGCGCACCACCCCATCCCAGACGTGCTGGCCGACCTTGGCGTCGATGCCCGCGTCGGCCAACACCTCGGCATAGCGCTCGGCGATGGAGACGAAGACCAGCACGCCGGTGCGCGCGCTGGTGCGGTGGACGTTGCGGGCAAGGAACTGCTTCATCGCGTTTATGTGTGCCGCCTGATAGCGCAGGCGCCTGGGCACGAAATGAATGCGCAGGGCCGGCAGGAACCAGAGCAGGGCGAGGACCGACGCCAATGCCAGCAGTTGCGCCAGCACGAAATGGGGCAGCCGGATGGTCAGCCACAACGCCTCCAGCCCATAGGCGACGGCGAGGCTGGCGACGAACAGGCCAAGCGTGGTGGTGAAAGCGGCTGGGAAGAAATAGCCGTCGCTCGAACGCGCGACGACGCAATAGATTTCGCCGTCGGTTTTCAACTCGGCCGTCCGGATCGCCTCGGCGATGCGGTCATGATCCTCGGCGCTGATCGATCGCGTTGCCATTTTTCTCACCAGCTTCCCGACGAGCCGCCGCCGCCCGACGAGCCGCCGCCACCGGAAAACCCGCCACCGCCCCCGCCGCCGGACGACCAGCCACCGCCACCTGACGACCAGCCGCCGCTTGACGAGGAGGATCGCCGGCCCGGTTCGAACGTCATGCCGAGCCAGCGGTAGCGGCCGGGTCCGATCTTCTGGCCGAAGATCGGCGGCAGCACCGTCATCGCGATGCCGCCGAAGAAAATCAGCGCCCAGATGGTGATGAAGATGGCGAAGAACAGGTCGTCGGAGTTGAACGGCGCCTGCTCGTTGCGCTTGCCGCGCGCTTCCAGTTCCTCCGGATTGCCCTCCAGCACCATGATCATGTCGTCGACGGCCTTGGTGATGCCGCCGGAGAAATCGCCGGCGCGGAAGGCCGGGACCATGTCGTTCTCGATGATCAGCTTGGTGTGCAGGTCGGTCAGCGTGCCTTCCAGCCCGTAGCCGACCTCGATGCGCATCTTGCGGTCGTTGGGCGCGACCAGCAGCAGCACGCCATTGTTCTCCTTGGCCTGGCCGAGCTTCCAGAAGCGGAACAGCCGGTTGGCGTAAGGCTCGATCTCCTCGCCGCCGAGGCTGGGGATGGTGGCGACGACGATCTGGTCCGAGCCTTTTGTCTCGAAGTCGGCGAGCTTCTGCGTCAGCGCGGCGCGGGTGCCTGAATCGATAATGCCGGCATTGTCGACGACGCGGCCGGTGAGGGCAGGGAGATCGGCGGCGAGCGCGGCGAGGGGGAGGAGGAGCGAGAAAAATAGGCCAAGAAGGGCGAGGTATGCGCGAGGCGCCCCCCTCTGGCCTGCCGGACATCTCCCCCACTTGGGGGGAGATTGGCAGATCGGCCGCCGGTTCTCACTTTCAGTCGTTGGCGATTGGCGAAGGCCGACACGACGTCCGATCTCCCCCCTTGTGGGGGAGATGTCCGGCAGGACAGAGGGGGGCGCGAAGGAACGCAAAGCTGACAGGCTCGATTAGTCGCCGCTCACCCGCCCTGTTTGGTCGTGCCCGTGCCGAAATCGACCTTCGGCACCTGCATCTTGTCTTCGTCGACGGTGAAGTTGGCGAAGGGCTCGTTGCCGCGGAACCAGAAGGTCGCCCACAGCACGGAGGGGAAGGTCTTCAGCGTCAGATTGTAATCCCGTACCGCCTGGATGTAGTCGCGCCGCGCCACTGCGATGCGGTTCTCGGTGCCTTCGAGCTGCGCCTGCAGGGCGATGAAATTCTGGTTGGCCTTGAGGTCGGGATAGGCTTCCGACACCGCGATCAGCCGCGACAGCGCGCTGGTCAGGCCGGACTGGGCATCCTGGAACTTCTTCAACGCGTCGGGATCCTTCAGCGTCTCGGGCG
This sequence comes from Mesorhizobium sp. CU3, assembly GCF_006442965.1. Taxonomy (GTDB): domain Bacteria; phylum Pseudomonadota; class Alphaproteobacteria; order Rhizobiales; family Rhizobiaceae; genus Mesorhizobium. The sequence continues at coordinate 242,358 of NZ_VFWX01000007.1, forward strand.
TCACCGTGATCTGGGTTGCCTTGGCGCGGGCCTCGACGACGGCGTCGAGGGTGTCCTTCTCATGCGAGGCGTAGCCCTTCACCGTCTCGACCAGGTTCGGGATCAAGTCGGAACGGCGCTGATACTGGTTGAGCACCTCGCTCCAGGCCGCCTTGGCGTTCTCTTCCGCCGTCGGGATGGTGTTGTAGCCGCAGCCGGCGAGCAGCGGCAGCACAAAAGCCATCATCAGGAAGGCGGGCAGGTTGCGGAAGGTGGAGGGGAAGGAGAGGCGCTGGGCAATCATGATCGGTCCCTCTGCGGAAGTTGCAAGCGAAGCAATAGCACAATCCGCGCGCAAGAAAATGACCCTGCCAATGGCGCATCCCTGCTCCCGGCCCGTCCCTGTGTGAAAGGAGGCGCGAACAGGATTTCCTCTACTTGTTTTGACACAATTCCGGACGGAAAACCGCTTCGCACTTTTCCTGGAATTGCTCTAAGGTCCCGTCGCGAAAGGGCAATTGCCATGGCCGAGCGCCGGGACGACGAGCAGGAATCACGACGCATCCTCGAACGTGTGGCGCGCGAGACGGCGCCGGGCAGCACGCCTTTCGTCGTGAGGGCGGCGAAAGACATGCGCGATCGCGTGACGGCGGCCGATACCGATCGCGCCGACCCGATCGAGTATTGGGGAACCCGCATTGGCCGAACGCTTGGTTTCATCATCGCCATTGGGCTGCTGGCCTGGCTGGTGTATGCCGCCACGCAGGGTGGCTAGAGCAATTCCAGGAAAAGTGCGAAGCGGTTTTCCGTCCGGGATTGCGTCAAACAAGGAGAAAGAGAGGTTCGCCGTTTCCGTGAGACGGTGAAACGCTCTAGGACCGAAATTCCATGAATGCAGAAAAAACCGACGCGCCGCGCGCGGTCATCGTCATCTCCAGCCATGTCGCCCGCGGTTCGGTCGGCAACCGCGCCGCCGTGTTCGCGCTGGAGACGCTGGGTTTCCCCGTCTGGGCGGTGCCGACCGTCATCCTGCCCTGGCATCCCGGCCACAGCCGCGCCACGCGCATCGTGCCGCCGCTCGACCAGTTCAAGGCGCTGATGGCCGATCTCGAACGCGCGCCCTGGCTCGGCGAGGTGCGCGCCGTGCTGTCGGGCTATCTCGGCGAAGCCGGCCAGGCCGAGGCCGTCGCCTCGCTGGTCGCCGCCGTCAAGGCGAAGACGCCGGGCGCGCTCTATGTCTGCGACCCGGTGATGGGCGATTCCGGTGGGCTCTATGTGCCGCAAGCAACGGCGACTGCCTTGCGCGACAGGCTGATGCCGATCGCCGATATCGCCACGCCGAACCGCTATGAGCTGGAATGGATGGCCGGCGCGCCGCTGCCCGACATCAAGTCGGTGACGGCGGCAGCACTTCATGCCGGGCCTTCCACCATGCTGGTGACCTCGGCGCCGGCGATGATGACGGGCGGCACCGGCAATTTCCTGCTCGACGGCAGCCAGGCGCTGCTCGCCGAGCATCGCCTGATCGACAAGCCGCCGAACGGGCTCGGCGACCTGACGGCCGCGGTCTATCTGGCGCGCATCCTGTCGGGACAGGCGCCGGTCAAGGCGCTGCAATCGACCACGGCGGCCGTCTACGAGATCCTGGCGCGCACGGCCAAACGCGGCGGCGACGAGCTGCAGCTCGAGACCGACGCGCAGAGCCTGTCGCATCCGATGGCGATGGTGCAACTGCGCCATCTGCTGCATCCCGGGCGGGACAAGCGGGCTTGAGGCTCGCCGGCGTCGACGGCTGCAAGGCCGGCTGGATCGCCGTCCATCGACAGTTCGATGAACCGCCTGCGGTCACAGTCTTTCCAAGTTTTCAGGGACTTCTCGACGCCCTGCCGGATGCGACGATCGCCGTCGACATGCCGATCGGCCTGCCGGATTTTTCGGGCAAGGGCGGGCGCGGGCCGGAGGCGCTGGTGCGGCCACTGCTGGGCGCGCGGCAATCGAGCGTGTTCGCTATCCCGTCCCGCGCGGCGCTCTATGCCGACACCAGCGACTTCACCACCATCGAGACCTGGTATGCGGCACATCGGCGGGCCAGTGAGGTGGCGATGACCACTTCCGATCCGCCGCGCGGCGTCTCCATTCAGGCGTTCGGGATTTTTGCCAAGATCCGCGAGATCGACCAGCTCCTGATCGCGCGGCCGGAGCTGCGCGGCCGCGTCTACGAATCGCATCCCGAAGTTGCCTTCTGCCGGCTGAACGATGGTGTCGCGATGGCGCTGCCGAAGAAGATCAAGGGCGCGGTCAATCCGGCCGGCATGGAGGAGCGCAAGGCGCTGCTTAGCCGGCATGGCTATGAGCGGAGCTTTCTTGACCAGGCCCCGCCACGCGGCGCCGCCAGCGACGATTTCCTCGATGCCGCCGCCATGATGCTGATCGCGGGCCGTATCGCCAACGACGAGGCGCGGCCTTCGCCCGATCCTCCGCTGACCGATCGTTTCGGCATCCCGGTGGCGATCTGGGCCTGACGATGGCGATTGGTTTTGGCGCGCCATGATGCATGGCTTTGTTGCCAGCGCCGACAATTCTGCATTGCTCACGGCAGGCTTTTGCCGCTACAGGCTTTCCGACCGCCACGACCTTGCCGCCGTAAACCCGGAAAGGCTTCAGCCGACCATGCCGCATCTGCCCGAGCATCTTCTCACCGGCTATCGCAATTTCATGACCGGCCGCTACCCATCCGAAAGCGACCGCTACCGCGCGCTGGCGCGCGAGGGCCAGGCGCCGGAGACGATGATCGTCGCCTGCTGCGATTCCCGCTCCGCCCCGGAGGCGATCTTCGATGCCGGGCCGGGCGAGCTCTTCGTGGTGCGCAACGTCGCCAATCTGGTGCCGCCCTATGAACCCGACGGCGAGTTCCACTCGACCTCGGCGGCGCTCGAGTTCGCGGTGCAGAGCCTCAAAGTGAAGAACATCGTGGTGATGGGCCATGGCCGCTGCGGCGGCATCCGCGCCGCGCTCGACACCAATTCGGCGCCGCTTTCACCCGGCGATTTCATCGGCAAATGGATGAGCCTGATCGCGCCGGCGGCCGAGACGGTTTCCGCCAGCACGATGATGACGGCAACCGAGCGCCAGACGGCGCTGGAACGGATTTCGGTCCGCTATTCGCTGGCCAATCTCAGGACTTTCCCTTGCGTCTCGATCCTCGAAGGCAAGGGCAGGCTCGCGCTCTACGGCGCTTGGTTCGACATTTCGACCGGCGAACTCTGGGTGATGAACAAGGATACGGGCGATTTCGAGCGGCCGGAGTTGTAACGGAGGGGGTAATGCGTCGATTCTCGGGCAGGTACGTTCTCGCAGCGGTGATGCTGCTTTGCTCGATCGCCGCCGCCAGCGCCGATGACGGCGCCATCATCGACCGCTGGTACTCGGCGCTTCTGGTCGCCGACCGCAGCGAACTCACCGAACTGCTCGCCGACAACGCTCGCATGAAGCTCGACGATATCGGCGTCATCCAGACCAAGCAGGATTTCATCGCCTCGATCGACGAATGGCAGGGCGCGGTCGCGGGCGCCGAAATCCGCCACCGCATCGAGAAGAGCGAGAACGGCCAGACCACGGTGCTCGCCTGCTACGACTTCCCCAGCAACGACACGCTGATGCGCGAAACCTTCACCGTTGCCGCCGGCCGCATCACCGCCAGCACCCAGACGGCGGTGGCGCAGGACTGCAGCGCTTACTGAGCCTCGATGTTGCGCCGTGTCGGGCAGCGCCCTACATCGGGGTGACCCCGCAGCATTCAGCCCACCAAATCACCCAGTTGGATCTCCCCATGTCAAAAACCGTCGACCTCGCCGCCCATCCGCTGACCGTCTGGCAAGGGCCGCTCGGCCTGCCGGATTTCTCGCGCATCGGCGACGACGATTTCGGCCCGGTCTTCGATGCGGCGCTGAAGGCGCATGAAGCCGAGATCGACGCCATCGCGGGCAATGGCGGGGCGCCGACCATCGAAAACACGTTGGCCGCGCTCGAGCTTGCCGGCGAGCCGCTCGACCATGTCTCGTCGATCTTCTGGTGCCGGGCCGGCGCCCACACCAACGATACGATCCAGGCGATGGAGCGCGAGATCTCGCCAAAGATGTCGCGGCATTTCTCGGCGATCTCGATGAACGAAAAACTGTTCGCCCGCATCGACGATCTCTACCAGCGCCGCGACAGCCTGAAGCTCGATCCAGAAACGCTGCGCGTCCTGGAAAAGACCTGGAAAGGCTTTGTCCGCTCCGGCGCCAAGCTCGATGCCGACGGCAAGAAGCGGCTTGCGGCCATCAATGAGGAACTGTCCTCGCTCGGCACCAAGTTCGGGCAGAACGTGCTCGCCGACGAGCGCGACTGGGCGCTGTTCCTCGACGAGGCCGATCTTGCCGGCCTGCCCGACTTCCTTAAGAGCGCCATGGCGGAAGCCGCCGAGATGCGTGGCCAGAAGGGCCGCTACGCGGTGACGCTGTCGCGCTCGATCTACGAGCCGTTCTCGACCTTTTCGGAGCGCCGCGACCTGCGCGAGGTGGCCTTCAACGCCTTCATCATGCGCGGCCAGAATGGCGGCGCCTCCGACAACACCGATGTCGTGCGCGATATGCTGAAACTGCGCGCCGAGAAAGCAAAGCTGCTCGGCTATGGCTCCTTCGCGGCGCTGAAGCTCGACGACACGATGGCGAAGACGCCGAAGGCCGTGCATGAATTGCTCGATCCGGTCTGGGAAAAGGCGCTGGAGAAGGCCGCCGCCGACCAGAAGCAGCTGGAGCGGTTGGCGGCGAAGGCCGGCAGCAACGGAAAATTCGCCGCCTGGGACTGGCGTTTTTATCAGGAAAAGCTGCGCGCCGAGAAATTCGCCTTCGATGAGGCGGAGCTGAAGCCGTATCTGCAGCTGGAGCGCGTCATCGAGGCCTGTTTCGACGTCGCGACAAAACTGTTCGGTATCACCTTCGAGGAAAAGAAGGGTATCGCCGCCTGGCATCCGGACGCCCGCGTGTTCGTGGTGAAGAACGCCGACGGCAGCGAGCGCGGCCTGTTTTTAGCCGACTATTTCGCCCGGCCGTCAAAGCGCTCCGGCGCCTGGATGAGCGCGCTGAAGTCCGGCTATGCGCTCGGCCACGGCTCGAAGCCGGTGATCTACAACATCATGAATTTCGCCAAGCCGCCAGCCGGCGAGGCGGCGCTGCTGTCGGTCGATGAGGCAAAGACGCTGTTCCACGAATTCGGCCACGCGCTGCACGGCATGCTGACCGACGTCACCTGGCCGTCGGTCTCGGGCACGTCGGTCAGCCGCGATTTCGTCGAGCTGCCCTCGCAGCTCTACGAGCACTGGCTGACGGTGCCGGCGGTGCTGGAAAAGCACGCGCTGCACGTGAAGACCGGTAAGCCGATGCCGAAGGCGCTGCTCGACAAGATGCTGGCTGCGCGCACCTTCGGCGCCGGCTTCGCCACGGTCGAGTTCACCGCCTCGGCGCTGATCGACATGGCGTATCATGCGCGCTCGGACGCGCCGGAAAAGCCGCTTCGTTTCGAAGCCGAAACGCTCGAAAAGCTGCATATGCCCGACACCATCGCGATGCGCCACCGCACCCCGCATTTCGGCCATGTCTTTGCCGGCGACGGCTATTCGGCCGGCTACTACTCCTACATGTGGTCGGAGGTGCTCGACGCAGACGCCTTCTCGGCCTTCGAGGAAACAGGCGATGCCTTCAATCCCGAGCTGGCCGAACGGTTGCGGAAGAACATCTATGCCGCGGGAGGGTCGAAGGATCCGGAAGAGCTTTACACGGCTTTCCGGGGGAAGATGCCTTCGCCGGAGGCGATGATGGTGAAACGGGGGCTGGTGTGATTGGCTGATCTCCCCCCCTCGTGGGGGAGATGGCCGGCAGGCCAGAGGGGGGCGCTGTCCCGCCAGCCCATGCCTCGTCATTCTAGGGCGGAGCAAGGAGCGAAGCGACGCGCGCAGACCCTAGAATCCATGCCGTGACGCCTGAGCGCCGCCACGGTGCAGAACGTTCACCAGCCAATTCCGCGAAACAGCTCGAACCACTCCGGATTGGTCTTCTCGATGAGTTCGATCTTCCCTTGCCGTGGCCAGCGCTTCAATGACGTCTCACGCTCGGTGATGTCGAAATACTCCTTCGTACCAGACCAGACGCTGCACACCGTAGCGGCTGGCGAAGCTGGAGCCTTGGCCGGTCTTGTGTTCAGGCATCCGGCGAGCAAGGTCGTTGGTGACGCCGATATAGATCGTGCCGCCTTTCTGGCTCGCGGTCATGTAAACGTAGCCTGTCATGCTGCGGTCTTAGTTGGCACCATCGTCACGGCTATTCTGCGCCGTTGCATTCTACGGCCGATGTCACGGCATGGATTCTAGGGTCTGCGCGCGTCGCTTCGCTCCTTGCTCCGCCCTAGAATGACGAAGGACGGGTCGGCGGGACAGCGCCCCCCTCTGCCCTGCCGGGCATCTCCCCCACGAGGAGGGAGATTGGCAGTTTCCACGGATCCGCCACTCTCGGCCATACCGGTCGCGTCAGCTTGGTGTAATTCGTCACCGCCGGATTGCTCGGGTAGGAGCTCGGCGCCGCGACATAGATGATCTCGGCGGCGATCGGTTCGAAGCCGGCGTAGAAATGGTTGGTCGATTTGATCAACAGGACGTCTTTCGACATCGGGTCGATGCCGATGTTGGAAAAGATATCCGGCTCGAAGGTCTGGGTGCGGTTGGTGTTGAGGATGACATCTACGTCGGTGCCTTCGATGCGCACCACGGCCGACGGTCCCAAAGTCACCCGGCTCGGGCCGAAGCTTTGCCAACCTTCATTGGCCGTCTTCAGCACGATCACGCGCGCGTCGATCGGTTCGCCGGCCTGCGGGCCGGCCTTGCCGCCGAAACGGAGCTCGATGACGGCGCCTTCGCCGGCGGCGTGGCAGAAGGTCACCGCGATCGGATCCCAGATGGTCGCCACGCCGACATTACGGATGCCGCGTGAAAGCAATTCGCGCAGAACGTTGGTGCCGTCGCCCGGCACGCCACCGCCAGGATTGTCCCAGATATCGGCGATGACCACCGGCTTGTCCCGGCGTTTCGCCTGTACGGCAAGCGCCTGCTCGATGCCGGCGGCGGCAGACAGCATCGTCATCGCCGTCTTTTCGCGCATGGCGTAGAGCTCGCGCCCGAGCGTCTCGGCCAGCGCATCGCCCTTTACCTTGTCGTTGTCGGTAACGACCAGGATGCGCGTGCCCATCTCCGGCACGTCGGCGGCCATGAAGCCATGGATGACCGAGATGGACAGCACACCATCCTTGCCGTGCAGCGCCTTGATCCTGTCGACGAAGGAACGCATCGGCTCGCGGCTGGTCGGCAGCACCTGGATCATGCGGCAGTCGAAGGTCGAGATCACCGGCTTGATCTCGCCGCGCGCGGCAGCGAGGCCAAGCTCGACGACATGCTCGCCGCGCTCGTAGAAATCGGTGTGCGGGAATTCGAGGAAATAAGCCATGACGTTGCAAGCCGCGACGCGCTTCGGCGTCAGGTGGCTGTGCGGATCGAATTCCGAAGCGATCACCACATTCGGCCCGACGATGGCGCGCACGCGCTCCAGCAGGTCGCCTTCGCAATCGTCATAGGCTTGCGCCACCATGGCGCCGTGCAGGCCGAGGATGACGGCATCGACCGGCAGGGCGGCCTTCAACTGATCGAGGATTTCGTCGCGCAGCGCCTCGAAAGTCTGCCGCTGGACCAGGCCGCCGGGCTCGGCCCAGGTTGCAGTGCCTTCGATGACGATCAGGCCTTCCTTCGCGGCGCGCTTTCGCAGGGCGATGATCGGCGAGGAGCAGAGCGTCGGCGTCTCCGGATGTTTTCCAGGACCGGCATAGAAGGCCATCTCGAAAGAGGCCCGGTCGGTCGGGATCGGCGAGAAGGTGTTGGTTTCCGTCGCCAGCGAGGCGGTGAAGATGCGCATGAACTTTTCCTAAGGTGGATGCTATTTGACGGCCCCGAGCGCGAGGCCCCGGACGAGGTAGCGCTGCAGCCAGATGAAAAGGATCGCCACCGGCAGCGTGGCGAGCAGCGTGGCGGCCATGACGTGGTGCCATTCGATCGTGTAGCGGCCAGCGACCAGCGAAAAGACCTGGATCGGCAGCGTGTAGCTTTCCTGGCTGCGCAGCATGGTGAGCGCCACGACGAACTCGTTCCAGGCGTTGATGAAGGTGAAGATCGCCGTCACCGCGATGGCCGGCAGGCAGAGCGGCAGGAAGACTTTGCGCAAAGTCAGCCAGCGGCCGGCGCCTTCCATCCAGGCGGCTTCCTCGAGGTCGCGCGGGATGGTGTCGAAATAGCTCTGCAGCATCCAGACGGTGAAGGCGACGTTGAAGGCCATGTAGATGAAGCCGAGCGCGGTGGTCGACTCGACCAGCCCCCAGGCGGCCATCAGCCTGAACAGGCCGAGCACCAGCACGATCGGCGAGATCATCTGCGAGATCAAAAGGAACTGGCGGAAGGCGCCATAGCCGGCAAAGCGAAAGCGCGACATGGCGTAGGCGGCCGGCACCGAGATCAGGATGGCGCCGACCGTCGCCAGCGCCGAGACGTAGAGCGAGTTGATGAGCGCCTGGCCGAAACCGGTCGCTACCCACATGTCGGCAAAATTCGACCAGCGGAATTCGCTCGGCCACCAGGTGGGCGTCAGCACCTCGGTGCGCGGCTTGACGGCGGTGAGGAACATCACCGCGAAGGGAAAGATCGTCACCACGATCAGCGGCAAAAGCAGCAGCCAGGCGATGATTGTGCGTTTCAGCTTCGGCGTCATGCGCGCTGCTCCCGCATGGCCAGCCGCACATAGATCATGGTGAAGACGAGCAGGATCGCGAACATCACCAGCGACACGGCGGAGGCCTCGCCCAGTTTGCCGATGCGGAAGGCGAGCTTGTAGAGATGCGTGACCAATATGTCGGTCGAGTTGGCTGGCCCGCCTTGCGTCATCACCCAGATGATCGGGAAGGAGTTGAAGACGTAGATGGTGTTGAGCACGATCGCGATGTTGATGAATGGCTTCAGCAGCGGAAAGGTGATCTCGCGGAACTGCTGGAACAGCGTCGCGCCCTCGAGCGCCGCCGCCTCATAGAGATCGTCCGGGATCGAGGACAGGCCGCCGAGGAAGATGGTGGTGGTGAACGGCACAGTGACCAGAATGCCGATCAGCACCTGCATCGGGAAAGCCGTCTCGGCGCTCGCCAGCCACTGGATGTTCTGGCTGATCAGGCCGAGCTTCATCAGCGCCGAATTCAGCATGCCGCTTTCGCCGTTGAGTGCCCAGCGCCAGACCACCGCGGTCATGGTCAGCGACACGGACCAGGGCAGCATGATGATGACGCGCGCCAGGCCGCGGCCGTAAAAATCCATGTTGAGGATCATCGCCACCGGGATCGACAACAAGAGCGCGCCGCCGACCACCAGCAAGGTCCAAAGCCCGGTGCGCCAGAGTGCTGCGACGAAATCCGGATCGGCGAACAATTCGGAGAAATTGGCGAAGCCGGTAAAGTCGCGCAACTGGCCGAAGCGGCTGACGTCATGGGTCGAGATCTGCACCAGGTCCCATACCGGCCAGAAGATGACGACGGCCGCCAGCAGCAGGCTGGGTAGCGTCAGCAGATAGGGCAGGAAACGATTTTGCATCGGCTGGGTTTGTACCGCGTTGCGAGGCATCGGTGGCGCTGGCTTGCCAGCTAACTAATCCTGACTTGTTCTTCCGGGCGCTTAGTCTCGACTGTTCCGGCGCCGGCGCCGCTCTTTCCTCTCCCCGTCGATCGGGGGAGAGGTGTCGAGCGAAGCTCGACGGAGTGGGGGTTGACCCTTTAGCGCAAGGCGAGGCCATGCCTGGTGCCTTTTGTATGTCGGTTCGCGCCGGTTGCCTGGTGGTTCCCCCACTCCGTCTCGGCTTCGCCGAGCCACCTCTCCCCCCCTCCGGAGGGAGAGGAAGGAGTCTGCTTCGGAAAGGTGTGGCGCGCCCCGACGGGGTGGGGCGCGCCACAGGGCGCAGGGAGAGACGCCCTTATTTCTTCTTCAGCACGGCGTTGGCCTTGTCGGCCGCCTCCTTCAGGCCGGCCTCGGGATCGCCGCCGAGATAGATTTTCTGCATGGCGTCCGAGGTGATCTGGGCGATCTCTTCCCAGCCGGGGATGACCGGCGCGAAGCGGGCGTCGGGCAGAAGCGCGGTGAAGGCGGCGAGGTCGGCGTTGTTGACGTAATAGTCCATCTTAGCCTCTTCCTTGTTCACCGGCAGGAAGCCTTCGCCTTGCGTGAACTTGGCGCGCTGCTCCTTGGTGAACAGGAAGTCGAGCAGCTTCCAGGCCTCGTCCTTGTTCTTGGAGTTCTTGAACATGATGATGGAGTCGGTCACGCCATAGGTCCCGCGCGCGCCGGTCGGGCCGGCGGGAATGGCGGCGACGCCGTATTTCAGGTTCGGCGCTTCTTCCTTGATCTGGTTGGACAGGAAGGGCGCGGTGATCATCATGCCGACCTTGCCCTGCTTGAACAGGTTCTGCACGTCCTCGCGATTGTTGGAGGTGACGCCGGGCTCGGTCAGGCCCTCGTCGATCATCGACTTGTAGAGCTTGGCGGCTTCGAGCGCGCCGGGCGTGCCGAGGCCGGAGGTGCCGTCCTTGTTGAGGATCTCGGTGCCCTGCGACCACATCGCGTAATAGTAATAGACGTCGGTCTCGATCTCCTTGCCCTGCAGGCCGAAGCCGAAGGCGCCGATCGCCTTGATCTTGCGGGCGTCTTCCTGCAGCTCGGTCCAGGTTGCCGGCGGCTTGGCGATGCCGGCCTTCTCGAACAGTTCCTTGTTGTAATACATGGCGCGCGCCGAGGCGGCGATCGGCAGGCCGTAGGTCTTGCCGTCCATGATCGAGGGCTGCAGGAAGGTGTCGATGAAGCGGTCCTTGAACTCGGGCTTGATGTAGCCGTCCAGTGGCTCGGCGACATCCTGCTGGACGAAATCGATCAGCCAGCGCGTGCCGATGATCGAGAGATCCGCATTGGTGCCGGCGGTGATGTCGGTGGTGAGCTTCTGCAACAGCACATCCCACGGCACCACTTCATATTTGATGGTGATGCCGGGATTGGCCGCCTCGAATTCCTTCTTCACCGCTTCGAAATAGGGGCCGGTCTTGGCGCTGTATTCGGCGACGGTGACGCGCACCTCGCCGGCGTCGGCAGGCGCGGCCAGCGCCAGCATGCTCATTCCGGCCAACAGGCCGACAGTCCATTTCGCAAGGCTCATCTGATTTCTCCCATTAATGCGCATTCGCGCCCGACCCTTCAGGGCTCAGGTTTTATGTGACTTTCCTACATTATCCATGATTTTACGCTACGCAAGCGGATTATCGTGTTGCTAAATTACATTTGGCTGGCTAGCCTGTTGGCTCAAAAATGAGGGGCTGAGGAGCAGGCCGCGTGGGTTCGACAGCCGAGTTGGAAGGCAAGACCGTGGTCGTAACCGGCGCCGGCGGCGGCCTGGGTTCTGCGATCGTGCAGCTCATGGCCGAGCGCGGCGCGCGCATCGTCGGCTGCGACCAGTCGGGGGAGGCGCTGGCCAGCCCTAGTATCGCTTCGCGCCACGTGTTCGACCTGCTCGACCGGGCCTCGATCGAGGCGGCGATCCCCGCGCTGCTCGACAAGGACGGCGTCCCCGACATCCTGATCAACAATGCCGGCTGGACACGCGCCGAGACCTTGCAGGCGCTGACGGCGGACAAGATCGAGCGGGAACTCGGCCTCAACCTGACGGGCGTGATGAGTTTTGCCGATCCGCTGATCAAGGCGATGGCCGGGCGCGGCTCGGGCAGCGTCGTCTTCATCTCCTCGGTCAACGCCATTTCGCATTTCGGCAACCCGGCCTATGCCGCCGCCAAGGCCGGCATCAATGCCTATGCCAAATCGGTCGCCGTCGAGCTCGGCCGCGCCGGGTTGCGCGCCAATGTCGTTTGCCCCGGCTCTATCCGCACCGCCGCCTGGGATCATCGCCTGGCCAGGGACCCGGAGGTCCTTGCCCGGCTCAAGCGGCTCTATCCGCTGGGACGCATCGTCAATGCGTCGGAAGTGGCGGAAGCCGTCGCGTTCCTTGCCTCCGACCGCGCATCCGGCATAACAGGGGCCGTGGTGCCGGTGGACGCCGGACTGACAGCCGGCTACCTGCCTTTCATCGACGACATATTGGGAGCGTGACCATGACCGACGTCCAGTTCCGCAACCTGTCGAAATCCTACGGCCAGCACAAAATCCTCGAGGACATCAACCTCGACATCCGGACCGGCGAGTTCGTCGTGCTCGTCGGGCCGTCCGGCTGCGGCAAGTCCACGCTTTTGCGCATGCTGGCCGGGCTGGAGACGATCACGTCCGGCGACCTCGTCATCGGCGGCACGCGCGCCAACGAGCTGCCGCCGCAGAAGCGCAACATCGCCATGGTGTTCCAATCCTACGCGCTGTTCCCGCATCTGAAGGCTTCGGAGAACATCGGCTTCGGCCCGAAGATCCGCGGCGAGGCCCGCGCGGCGATCGACGACAAGGTGAAGAAGGCGTCGGGCGTGCTCAACCTCTTCTCCTATCTCGACCGCTACCCGAGGCAATTGTCCGGCGGCCAGCGCCAGCGCGTCGCCATGGGCCGCGCCATCGTGCGCGAGCCATCGGTGTTCCTGTTCGACGAGCCGCTCTCCAATCTCGACGCGCAATTGCGCGTGCAGATGCGCACCGAGATCAAGGCGCTGCACCAGCGGCTGAAATCGACCATCGTCTATGTCACGCACGACCAGATCGAGGCGATGACCATGGCCGACCGCATCGTGGTGATGGACCGTGGCCGCATCCAGCAGGTCGGGCAGCCGCTGGAGCTCTATGACCGGCCGGCCAACAAATTCGTCGCCGGCTTCATCGGCTCGCCGTCGATGAGTTTTGTCTCGGGCGCGCTGAAAAGCACGGGCGGCAGTGCCTGGTTCGAGACCAAGGGCGGCGGCCGGCTGGCGCTTGCCGGCAAAGCCGCTGCCGGCAGCGATACGGTCGAGGCGGGCATCCGGCCCGAGCATTTCGTCATCGGCGTGGGCGACGAGGCTTTGGCCATCCAGGTCGACGTCGTCGAGCCGACTGGCTCGGAAACCCATGTCTATGGCTCGGTCGGCGGCGACACGGTGCGCGCGGTGTTCCGCGACCGGCTGCAGGTGAAGCCCGGCGACCGGCTGCCGGTCAGCGTCGATCCGCACAACATACACCTCTTCGACAAGGCGACGGGCCTGCCCCTTTGAAGGCTATGCGATGAAGACCCCGGCCGACATCATCACCCGCCTGCAATTGATGTCGCAGGACGGCACCAAGTCGGACCGACGGCTGGCCGGGCTGGTGCTTTCCGATCTCGATTTCGCCTCCAAGGCGGCGATCTCCGAGATTGCCGCGCGCGTCGGCGTCAGCGAGCCGACCGTCACCCGCTTCTGCCGCAATCTCGGCTGCGAGGGCCTGCGCGACTTCAAGTTCTATCTGGCGCAGGCGATCGCCATCGGCGGCCAGTATTTGTCGCCGGAGCCGCTCAGCCGCGACGCGCGCGAGCAGCGTATCGCGTCCGCCATCACCGAAGCGGCGATCGCCGCCATCAAGCGCGCCGGCGAGAACCTCGATATGAGCGTGCTGGTCAGCGTCGCCGCCCGCATCGCCAGCTCCGGCAACATATTGTGCATCGGCTCCGGCGGCATTTCCTCGATGCTGGCGATCGAGATGCAGAACCGGCTGTTCCGGCTCGGCCTGTCCACGCTCGCCCAGACCGACGGCCAGCTGCAGCGCATGTATGCCGCGGTGGCGACGCCGGAAACGACGCTGGTCGCCTTCTCCGTGTCTGGCTATGCGCGCTCGGTGATCGAGGCGGTCGAGGTGGCGCAGCAATATGGCGCGGCAACCGTCGCCATCACCGCGCCGGACTCCGCGCTGGCCAAAGTCGCCGACACGGTGATCCCGCTGCAGCCCTTCGAGGACGGCAACATCTACAAGCCGACCTCGTCGCGCTACGCGTTGCTCGCCATCCTCGACATGATCGCCACCACGGTGGCGGAATCGCGCGGGCCGAAAGTGCTGGAGAATTTGCGCCGCATCAAGCAGAGCGTGAACACGCTGAAGGTGGATGATCCGAAGCTGCCGCTGGGGGATTGAGCGATTGTAGCGCTTGCGCCGTCGACGTAGGCGATCCTTCGCGCCCTCCTCTGCCGCCACGTTATGCACACGTCTTTCTGTGACTGGTGTGACCGACCGGCCTGAGGCTTAATTGCCAGGTGGTTCCCCCAATCCGTCGCTGCTTCGCAGCGCCACCTTTCCCCCCTCCGGAGGGAAAGGAAGGAGCGTTGCCGGACACGCGTTGACGGCAGAAGGCTTGGCGCCTTTCCTCTACCCCGTCGATTGGGGGAGAGGTGGATCGGCGCGCAGCGCCGAGACGGAGTGGGGGTCGACCAGCGCTACGCAAGACGATGCATGCGCCAAGCTGCGATGCACGCTATCGCCAAAGACCAACCGCTTGGAAATGGTGCATGCCGTAGCCTCTGTCCGGCAGGACAGAGGGGGCGCTGTCCCGCCTGCGTCTCAAATTTTGAGTTGCTTGGAAAGTGCCTCGACGCTTTTCGCCAACGCCGCCGCATCGCCCACTATCCGCAGCGTCTTCAGCCGCGCTGTGCTGCCGGCAATCACCGATACAGCAGAACCCGGCACACCCAGAGCCTTGGCAACCATCCGCATAAGCGCCGCGTTGGCGGCGCCGTTTTCCGGCACGGCGCGCACGCGGGCCTTGAGATGGCTCATTCCATCGGCCGTCGTCTCGACGCCGTCGATCCGGTCGAATGCCGCTTTCGGCGTCAGCCGCACGTGAAGGTCGATGCCGCCGTCGCGCAGGCGAAACGGCTCACGCATCGATCAGCGGGCTCAGATAACCCAGGAAATCACCGTGGTCAGCAGGAACTGGCGAATGAAAAAGATGATCAAGAGCAGGATGATCGGCGAAATGTCGATACCGCCCAGATCGGGCATGAAGCGGCGTATCGGACGCAGCGCCGGCTCGGTCAGCCGATAGAGCATGTTGCTGACGGTGGCGACGAACTGGTTGCGCGAATTGACGACATTGAAGGCATAGAGCCAGGAAAAAATCGCCGAGGCGATGATGATCCACCAGTAGATATCAAGCGCCATGACGATGGTCTGAATGAGGGCGATCATGCCGGTCTCCAAATTGTCGCCGACATGTAGCCATTGCCCGCGGAACCGGCAAGGCCCGCCTGACTATCCGTGCGCGGGAGCCCCGTTTCGCCTTGACATCAAACGGCCGCGACCGATACAAGCCGATCCGCTGGAACGGGGCTGTAGCTCAGCTGGGAGAGCGCATCGTTCGCAATGATGAGGTCAGGGGTTCGATCCCCCTCAGCTCCACCACCAGCGGCGCCATTGTTAAATACCATAGCGAAAACAAATAGTTACGGACGTCGTCTATTGCGATGGGGCCCCAATCGCGTACCCAACCTGAGTACCCAGAGATAAGAAGGAGTTGCGACCGTATATATCCCTCGGGTTCTCATCTCAGGTGACAAGACCCTCACTGAAGAGCAGCTACTTCAGGACGGGAGGGTTTTCGTCGTCCTCGCTGAGCCCGGGGCAGGGAAAACGGAACTCCTCAAGACGCTGGCCGGTCTCCTCCAGACAACTCCAATAAAGGCCAGTATTTTCCGCAACCGAGCGCACAAGTTGGGTTCCGGCGCTCTCGTCGTTGATGCGATGGACGAGGTTGCACGGATCGACAGCGTCGCCACCGATCAGATCATCGCTCAGGCAAGTGATACCTCAACCGCCACGGTGATTTTCGCCAGCCGGTCAGGCGAATGGGATCGGGGCCGCACTGCCTACGTAAAGCACTGCTTTGGCATTGAGCCTGTCGTGGTGCGCCTGGAGCCGTTCACTGAAGCCGAGCAACGGCAGCTCTTCTCGAACTTCTTTCCTGATGAGACCTTTGATGCGTTTGTCGAGGAAGTGCACAAGTTCGGGCTCGCTCCTCTCTTGGGTAATCCGCAGTTCCTTCAACTGCTGGGGGCTGCGTACCTAGAAAGCGGTCGCGTTTTCACGTCCAGGGCAAAGATTTTCGCAGACGCAGTTAAGCGTTTAGCCCACGAGGCGAACTCTGAGCTGCCACGTCAAAAAGCGAAGCCACCGACTGCAGAGATTGTGGAATATGGCGGTGAGGTTCTGGCGAAGCTCTTGCTCTCCGGAGCGACTGGTATTGCGACGGTTGAGCAGCTGAGCGATGACGATTTCCCATTCATCAACAGCCTCAGCAGCAACGCCCCGCTGTCGGCCTTCCTCGTTGACACAGGCTTGCTGAAGCCCTCGGATGATCCCAATAAACACGAGCCGATCCACAGGATTGTCGCTGAGTACTGCGCCGCCGGATATCTTGTACGGCGAATAGAAGACCCGGCGGATCGACTCTCGCTAGGACGGGTAATGGCCATCATCGCGCCGAACGGGGTGACGCGTGACGAACTCCGGGGAATGCTAGGATGGATGGCAGCTCTTGGACGTGAACCACTTCAATTGGCTGCTATCCAGCTTGATCCTTATGCAGTTCTCGCGAACGGCGACCCCAGTCAACTCACCGCAAAAGCCAAGCAGATGCTGCTAACCGGCCTAGACCGGCTGGCCGACGCCGATCCCATGTTCCGGCGCAGTGATTTTTGGCGCCGCTTCAACGTAGGGCATTTCTTTAGCATCGATATTTTGGACCAGTTGCGCGTGATCCTCGGTAAGGCGGGCACTCTGCGCAACTTGGTACTTGAATTGCTGATCGGTACAGACGCTGCCACAGCCCTCGTTCCGGAAATCACCGCAATCTTAAGAAGCTCCACGGTTGATGCCGACACTCGCAAACTTTCTCAGGAGGCCTTGCTATCAATACGTGATTACAAACTAGCAGATGACTTTACCCTCCTTTTGGCCGAGGGATCAGCTGATGCTCTAGAAATGGCTGCAAGAGGCGTAGTGAAGCTCGGGGTAGCTGCAGTTGGCGCCCAAGAGGTTGGCGCTCTTCTGGACAAACTAAGCAGTTTATATCCCAATTCCGATGACCGTAGACACCATGTGTCTCACTATTTTATTGAACGGCTAATTCGCTCCTTCGATCTGGCTGACGTCATCGCATTCCTAGACCACTTATCTCCCAAGGTTGTATGCACCTGTTCTCCAACACATGATTATCGGTGCACGTGCCGACACGGGAAGAGCAAGATCATTGGTCACTTGCTAGATCGATATTTTGAACTTTCCACATACCCACACGAGCCTGCGCGTGTTTGGTCGTGGGTCAAGGCACTTCACTTTAGGAACCGAGCAAGCGAGGAGCGGAGCGCGTCGGTCAAACATCTAGGCGCCAATCACGACCTGAGGAGGTCGATACAGCAATTGGCGATGCAGGGCGCGAGGGGAAAAGACGCCGCGCATGAGGCCGTCACCAAGCTTTTTCTCAGCCACAGCCATTCCGGTCTTGTGCTACATGCGGGAGATCGAGAGGCGTTGAGCCAGTTTGCGGTTGAACAGGGTCTCGTAGACGTATGGGCGGAACTCTTGATCGCTCATGACATCTGGAGTGAAGCAAAGGGGCCTAATCCCGCCCGTGCCGCCCAGAGAAGCCAAAGCAAAACAGGACCTGAGTTTCTGGCCGCTTGGGCACTCAGGGAAAAATCCCGACGCCAATATGCCGAGCGAAGCTTCAAGATCCACCGGTCTCGCGGCAAGCGATATGCTGCCCGCGAAGCTGCCGTGGAAGAGAATAATCGCGCGCACCTACGAGAGAATTTAGCCCAGATCGAAGGTGGGCAGCATTGGTGGTGGCTAAAAAGATTTGCCCAAGCCTATCTCTTCGCGACCGACGAATTGAACCATCTTATCGACGATCCCGAAACCCCAAAGCGCGCGTTGCGCAACTGCTTTCCGCTACTCGACCCCCATGTTCCTACAGTTCAGGCTCTTGGCCTGCGTACCAGAGTTGATATCGCACAAGTGCTTCTTGCTGCCTGTATCGTCCGCTTTCGAGACGGTGATCGTCTTGGCGGCATCGATGCCCGTATTTTGGCGGCTGCTAAGACAGAGGCATCTTCGTATCCCGCATTTGAAGATGGTGAAGAAGCGGCATTTGAAGCCGCGCTGGATGACGCGCTGTTTGGGGAGCCAAACTCTGCGGAGACATTCGCTAGAGACTACCTGGAACAGCAGCTTACTGCGACCGAAGAGGTTCCGGTGAGCACTTCTTGGCTCAATCACAAATCCGCGTTTCAGCACCTGAGGGCGACGTTGCCGCTCGAATGGCTGGAGCGATTTCCCAACATGCCGATTGAGGCAGTTAGGTCTCTCTTCGGCATGGCTGCCAAATTTGGGGATAGGGAGCAGTTTTTGGCGTTGATTGATCGACGCCTTGCTGATCCAGCCATTGATAGTGGCGAAAACACGGAAGCAGACAACCGGGCAAGATCTCGCAGCCGTTTCTGGAAGCTGAACGCCTTCCTCTATCACACCCCGGGCGGCACTGCAGCATGGCAGGATCTCCGAACGGATCCGAAGACGATCTTTGCCCTGGAGCACCGGCTGGGACGCTTTTACTCAGATGAGTACGATGATTACCCTCCGGTAACCGCTGAGATGATTTTCCAGATCCTCGATGCTTATGTCGAAGTCTGGCCAAAGGTGAATCTACCTAATACCTGGGGATCGAGCGACCCAGAGGAGGAGACCGCCTATCGGTTTCTCCGTGAATGCATTTGGAAAATCGCCGAAGACACCCCGGACCGTCGAATCCCTGTGCTAGATGTAATGATGGCCGACCCCCGTTTTGCCGATTTTCGCGACACCTTGCTCACGTTGCGTGTCGAGGCAAGCCGCAAGTTGGCGTTGCAGGATTTCCGTGCGCCCCTTCCCACGGAAGTCAGCAAAATGCTCGACGAAAATGAAGTTGCGTCGGTCGAGGATCTGCGCGCATTGATGGTCGAGGAACTTGGCAACTTGCAGAAGTGGCTCGACGGCTCAGATACTGATCCTATCGAACAGTTTTTTTCGGGTGGAAAGCGGGTCGACGAGAATACTGCGCGCAATCGGATTGTGGATCGACTACAGGGTCGAATGACCGCGCTCGGTCTTTCAATTGTCATCGAACGCCATATGTCTGGTGGCAATCGATGTGACATTACCGCTTCATCCACCGTTCCTAGCGCCCATCGTCTCCTAGTTACGGAAGTAAAGGGGCAGTGGAACACTGAACTATACACCGCTGCATCTGCTCAGCTTGACCAACGCTACGCCATCCACCCGGATGCAGCCAAACAAGGCATCTATCTCGCACTTTGGTATGGCAACGGTGAGAAAGTTGCTGGACGCGTTGATCCGACAATCACGACCGCCGAGGAATTGAAGGAAAAGATCATTTCGTTCATGCCCGAGGAATTACGGAGCAGGGTCGACGTTGTGGTGCTTGATTTGTCGCGACGGCCACAAACGCCCAAACCTTCCAAAACCTCAAAGCCCGCCCGCCGGGCCTCGCCGGTCAAGGGCAAGCGCAAGCCGAAGCCAACTTAACCTATACTGAGTGCAATTGGTCGCAGCAGAGAGCTGTCGAACCGCAGGCCCGAGATCGTCGCGTCAGGTCCTAAGTCGAATACACTCGGGCGAGCTAGCCTATGCAAAATGCACAAGTATGGATGCATAGCTTAGTAGTCATCGAAGCATTCTTCCGTTTCGAGGATCTTGCGGAAGTCTGCTAGGACGTCGGCCCAAGCTGCTGTCTCCAGCAACCTCGCTGGGAGCCTTTCGTCCAACATCAGCAGCGCCAAGGCAAATCCTTCGGGGTCCTTGTGTGGCCGATCCTTGAGGGCCCTTGCTATGCTCTGTGCATAACCCCGGGCTCGCCTTGCGGCTTCAGCGCCGTGATCGACCTCGGGCTTTTCCTCTCCTTTGGATACAAGTTGCGCCTCTGTCCAGTTCATTTCCAGCAGTCGATCCGAAGTCATGCCTTTCCCGAGCAATGCCCGTTTGACCCGCCTCATGTTTGCCACGGAGCCGTCGGCGACCGCGCACTCCAGTGCGATATGGCTCTTGGAGTAATCCGTTCGGGCTGTGAGCCTCCAAGCGGCATTCATCTTATCCTGGAGGCTCATAGGCATCTTGTTCTTGGAGTTCAACGAGACCGACTTCGAGAAGGCCTCTTCGATGCTACCCCTGAAGACGCGAACCGGGATATTCCCGACAACACCCGCCCGCTTGTACGCAAGTCTCCTGTGGTGGCCGTCGAGAATGAACCAGCCTGCTCCACCCCACCACACCGTGATCGGTTCCAAGTGTCTCGGCTTCTCAGGTTTCCCAATGGCCTTTGCAAGGGTGTCGATGTGAGCCTCGTGTTCACCATCCCGATAGTCCAAGTTCCTTGGCTGAAAGATGCTCTCGATAGTTTGTAGCTCCTTCAGGCTGAGAACTTCAGGGTCTTGAGAACTCGTCGGGTTAATAACAAGGGCTTTTTCCAGTGCCTCCAGTGCTTCTCCCGCGTCGAGGTCGTCAATGTCAAAGGTTGCTGAAGCCAACTTCGGGTTTCCTTCGGTGCTGATAGGGGGCCGGAGCTCAGGCGGTTTGGGTTCTCTGCTGGGCGAGTTTCACCGAGTCCAGAAGCGTCACAAAGCCTTCGCGCCAACGCGATTTTACCGGCTGATCCCACAGGGGAACCCCAAGGTGCAAGGCCTTCTTTGACGCAGCAACGGCGTCCTCGCCAAGCAGCCTTTGAACAGCGCCTGAGACCTTCTTCCGGAGCTTTTGCGTGTGGGACGACCAGACCGTCGGGTGCCTTGGACCCTTTGGCGTGTATAGGATCGTCGATGTGTCCTTCGTCATAATGGGCATGGTCCACTTGCGGCTCGGGGTTCCCCTCTGGGTTGCCCAACTCCCCACTTGGGTCTCGATGAACCTCTCGCGAAATTCAGGAAGACCGTCGAAGTGCAAAAGGGCCCATCCCTCGACGGCAGCCGCACGAATAAACCAGTCTCGAAAGTCACTGCCATTCTTCGCGACTGTGGCCTTGACGATCTCCGCGCGGCCCCTCTGGGTGATCCGACGGTGCAGGCTGCCGGGCGATACTGCCCAACTTTCTGGACGCTTGAACCTCCTCGACTGGTAGCAAAGCTCCTGCTCGATCTGACTGCGTAGCTGCGGGGGACACCCTTTGGCCAACCACCGCTCTATCGCCTGGGAAAACGTGTGAAGCTCTTCCGCCGGTGGAATTGTCGCGATCGGGTCACCAACGTCGCGAATTCGATCCGCGTGGATGCGGCAAAAGCGGCTAAGTCCGGCTCGATGATGGTGGCAGCCTTGGAGGCTGCAGGTGAGGGCTTGGTTGCGGTGCTTCCTGAGGGCCGTAACGCTCTTGCGGTCACTACGCTCCTTGGTCATCCAGGTAGTGGGGTTTCCCCGTTGGTTAGACATTTCATTCTCTGGGTATAGGTCGAGCGTGTGGAAGTAGCACTGGCTCCACACGGGTAAGGAAGACGCGAGCTTTGGGGTTATCTCGCTTGATTATTTTAGCACAAACGCCACGAGAGCGAAACAGGAATAGTGCGCCTTCAGAAGAATTTAGCTACTTTTTTGATTGTTGTTGGTATGCAACTCCCTTGGCAGCATTTTTATCTACGCCAACGGCCCTCGTTGCATCCGATGCCCCCAGCGGCGACCCTATCGCGCCCAATGCTCTTCTTTCGAGTGCTTCCAGCTTCAGCCACTGCTTGCGGGTGAGTGGCTTCTTCTCGGCCTTCTTTCCCATTCCTCGTCTCTCCTCTTGCTGGTCCCTGCGCATCCCGTCAAACGCTCCGAAGGATACGGAAGACGCTGGATCGGCTCACGTTTAGCTCATGCACGATGGCATCGGCAGTCTTGCCCTCGGCCTTGAGCCGCAGCACATCCGCAGCCTTCCTTCTAGCGGTGGGCGCTCTTCCCTTGTACTTGCCATCCGCCTTGGCCTTGGCGATGCCCTCGCGTTGCCGCTCAAGCATGAGATCGCGCTCGAACTCCGCGATACCGCCCAACATGGTCAGCATCAACTTGCCGGTGGGTGTGCTTGTGTCCATCTGCATCGAGAGGATGCGCAGGGTCACGCCTTTCGTCCTAAGCCTTTCGGTAATCCCTAGGAGATCAGCGGTTGATCGAGCGAGGCGATCTGGCTTGGTGACAACGAGAGTGTCGCCCTCGCGTAGATAGTCTAGAGCGGCCTCCAATTGGGGCCGTGCGATAGCCACTGAGGACAGTTGCTCGCTGAAGACCTTGATGCATCCTGCGGCCTTAAGATCACGCTGCTGGGCCTCAAGCCCTGCGTCTTGATCGACGGTCGAGGTACGAGCGTAGCCGATGGTAGGTGAAGTCACTTGAAGCCCCCGTGGTGTCAATGAATTCATAGACCCTGTGAACCAAGCAGTGCCAAAAGTCAACAACCATCCTAGTGAGACGGTCATGGGCGGATTTTCCCTAGTGTCACAAGGGCAAGCCCTAGTGACCCGCTTCCCATTGGAACACGAGACGGACCCCCACGGGGGAACCAAGCCAAGGCGACAAGACAGTATCCGCAAACGAAAATTCTGCAAAAATGTGCGCTTATCGACGCAAGGCTCGCCAAAGGCTTGGGGGCCTATGCTAGGAGCAGCATCGAGAAAACAGCCTGAGGGTCACAGGGGACGCATGTACGAAAACGCCTTCAACAGCATCGAAAAGGACTTGAGGGCCGAAGAGGGCATCAGCAACGAGCTGGACTACGTCGAACAGACCTCGTGGGTGATGTTCCTGAAATACCTTCATGACCTGGAGAGCGAGCGTCGTGACCGGGCAGAACTTGAAGGCAAGGGCCACGGCCCGATCATCGAAGGCAAGTTTCGCTGGGACAGTTGGGCCGCGCCCAAGGTGAACGGTCAGTTCGACCACAACGCAGCCATGACGGGTGACGATCTGGTGGACTTCGTGGACCGCGAACTGTTCCCCTACCTCGCCCGTTTCCATGACCGCGCCACCGGCCCGGACACCATCGAATACAAGATCAGCGAAATCTTCACCGAACTGCGCTCCAAGTTTCGCTCAGGCTACATCCTTCGCGACGTGCTGGAAATCGTGGACGGGCTGCACTTCAAGACCCAGGCCGACAAGCACGAGCTTTCGGCGCTCTACGAAACCCGCATCCGCCGCATGGGCAACGCGGGACGAAACGGCGGCGAGTACTACACGCCCCGACCGCTGATCCGCGCCATGATCAAAGTCGTCGACCCGAAGATCGGAGAGACCGTCTATGACGGCGCGGTCGGCTCGGCGGGCTTCCTCTGCGAAGCCTATGACTACATGCGTCGCCCGAACATCAGCGCCAGCGACTATGAGACCCTGCAGCGGCGCACCTTCTACGGGCAGGAGAAGAAGTCTCTGGCCTACGTCATCGGCATCATGAACATGGTGCTGCACGGAATTGAGGCCCCTAACATCGTCCACACCAACAGCCTCAACGAAAACGTCCTGGACTATCAGGACAAGGATCGCCACGACATCGTCATGGCCAATCCGCCCTTCGGTGGCGGCGAGCGGCGCGAGGTGCAGCAGAACTTCCCGATCAAGTCGGGCGAGACGGCCTATCTGTTCCTGCAACACTTCATCCGCAAGCTGCGGGCCGGGGGCCGCGCTTCGATTGTCATTAAGAACACCTTCCTGTCGAACGCCGACAACGCCAGCCTGGCGCTGCGGCGCGAGTTGTTGGAAAGCTGTAGCCTGCACACGATCCTCGACTGCCCGCAGGGGACCTTCCAGGGGGCGGGCGTCAAGACGGTGGTGCTGTTCTTCCAGAAGGGCGAGTCGACACGGCGCATCTGGTATTATCAGCTTGATCCGGGCCGTAGCCTTGGCAAAACTAATCCCCTGAACGACGATGATCTGGCCGAGTTTGTCGAATTGCAGCGCGGGTTGGAAACCGGGCCTAAATCGTGGGTCGTGGACGTGGCCGATGTAGATACCGTGACTTTCGACCTGTCGGTGAAAAACCCTAACGCTCCTGAGACGGAGGCCCTGCGGAATCCGGAAGAGATCATCGACACAATCCTTGCCCGCGATGTCGAGACGGCGGAAATTCTTGAGCGCATCCGGGGGCTGTTGTGAAGGCGGGGTGGGAGGTTAGGCCGCTGGGGGAGGTCGCCGAGATTGCCAGTGGGGGGACACCCTCGAAGGGTCGGGATGACTTCTGGAAGGGTAATATTCCCTGGGTATCACCAAAGGATATGAAATCAGCTGTCATTGCAGACAGTGAGGACCATATATCCGAGGCCGCCCTCTCTGGGTCGGCAACGCGGCTAATCAAGGCTGGTTCGCTTTTGCTTGTTGTACGGTCCGGGATTTTGGCCCGAACTATTCCGGTGGGAGTGGCAGGGCGCGACCTGACCATCAATCAGGACATCAAGGCACTGATGCCGTCAAAGAAACTGGAAAGCAGGTTTCTTGCCTATTTCCTTGAACTTCGCGAGCCGTATTTGCTGGAGAAAGTTACGCGCGGTGCCACGGTCCATAAACTCGACACCCCGGTGGTCAAGTCGCTCCCAATCCCCCTTCCGCCCCTAGACGAACAGAAGCGTATCGTCGCGGTTCTGGATGGAGCCTTTCGGGAACTGTCCCAGTCGCGTGCCAACATAGAAACCAACGCTGCCGAGGCGAGGGAGTTGTTTGCCGAAGCTCTACGGCGGACCTTTGAAATTGAAGCCGTGAACTGGCCCAAACGCACTTTGATGGGCGTTTGCAGAGAATTCGGACGAGGAAAGTCACGACATCGACCTCGCAACGACCCGAGGCTCTATGGCGGCCCCTATCCCTTCATACAAACCGGCGACATCAGTCGGGCCGATCACCTGTTAACTAACTTCTCTCAAACCTACTCAGAGATGGGCCTCCAGCAAAGCAAGATGTGGCCGAGCGGGACCGTCTGCATTGCGATAGTCGGGGCCACAATTGGTGAGACAGCGGTCATCACCTTTGATGCCTGCTTCCCGGATAGCGTTATCGGCATGACGCTCGACCAAAATTTAGCGAATGCAGAGTACGTTGAATTCATGTTAGGATATTACAAGGATGATCTGAAAGAGGCGGGCAAGGGTAGTGCGCGAGATAATATAAACTTGGGAACCTTTGAGCACCGGGGGTTTCCACTGCCTGACCTCGAAATTCAAAACGACACGGTTCAACGGCTCAAGAAAATTGCCGGTTACATCGATCAAGTATCCAGCCTCTATGACGAGAACGTGGTCCTTCTAGACACGCTCCGCCAATCACTTCTGCAAAAAGCCTTCTCAGGCGAATTAGCCTAACCAACCTCGACCTATGTTCGACAGCGAAACCGAAGCCGACACCCGCGCCAACCGGATCGACCCGGTTCTTGCCGCTGCGGGATGGGGATCGGTCGAAGGCTCCCGCGTTCGCCGCGAGGTGATCTGCCCCGGTCGCATCATGCCGGGCGGCAAGCGTGGAGAACGTCTTTCCGCCGACTATGTGCTGATCTACCGCGACCAGAAACTTGCGGTTATAGAAGCCAAGCGGGCGGGCCTCGCCCACACCACCGGCCTCGCCCAAGCTAAGGACTATGCCGGGCGCCTTAAGGCCCGGTTTGCCTGCGCCACCAACGGGCTCGGCTGGTATGAGTCCGACATGACCAGCGGGGTCGAGGGCAACTTCCAGCCCTTCCCATCGCCGGATCAACTCTGGGACCGCTGCTTCTCGGACGCCAACAAATGGCGCGAACGTTTCGGCGCGGTGCCGTTCGAGGTAGCGGGCGGCAAGTGGGAACTGCGCTACTACCAGCACAACGCGATCAACGCAGTGCTGGAGGCCGTGGGCAAGGGCGAGAAGCGCATCCTGCTGACGCTGGCCACCGGAACCGGCAAGACCTCCATCGCCTTTCAGATCGCATGGAAACTGTTCCACGCCCGCTGGAACCTTTCGGGTGAGCCCGTGCGCCGTCCGCGCATCCTGTTCCTGGCCGACCGCAACATTCTCGCCGATCAGGCATACAACGCCTTCTCCGCCTTCCCCGCCGACGCGATCACCCGTATCGACCCGGACACTCTGCACAGGAAAGGCGCGGTGCCAAAGAACGCTTCGGTCTTCTTCACGATTTTCCAGACCTTCATGACCGGGGACGGCCAGCCAAGCTACGAAGGTTATCCGCCGGACTTCTTCGACTTCATCGTGATCGACGAGTGCCACAGGGGCGGCGCGAACGACGAAGGCAACTGGCGCGCGATAATGGAGCATTTCTCACCGGCCGTGCAGCTCGGCCTGACCGCCACGCCCCGCCGCAAGCACAATGCCGACACCTATGCCTACTTCGGCGATCCGGCCTATGTGTACTCGCTACGCGAGGGGATCGAGGACGGCTTCCTGACGCCCTTCAAGGTGCGCCAGATGGCCAGCACGATCGACGAGTATGTCTGGGATGGCTCCGACGAGATCGTTTCGGGCGAGATCGACAAGGACAAATACACAGAGGCCGACTTCAACACCCGTCTGATCATCGAGGCGCGGGAGCGTAGCCGAGTGGCCGAGTTCATGAACCAAATCGACCAGCGTCAGAAAACCCTCGTCTTCTGCGCTACCCAGGAACACGCACTGCGGGTGAGGGACTACATCAACCAGATCAAGGCCAATCCGAATCCTAACTACTGCCATCGCGTCACCGCTGATGACGGGAAGCTCGGCGAGCAGCACCTGAGGAATTTTCAGGACAACGACAAAACTATCCCGACGGTCCTGACGACCTCGCAGAAGTTGTCCACCGGGGTCGATGCGCGGAATGTCCGCAACATTGTTTTGATGCGCCCGATCCGATCCATGATTGAGTTCAAGCAGATCATCGGACGAGGAACCCGCACCTATGATGGCAAGGACTATTTCACGATCTACGACTTCGTGAAGGCGCACGAGAAATTCAACGATCCGGAATGGGACGGCGAGCCGATGCCGCCCGAAGGCACTCCGCCATCGCAGCCCGACCCCAGGCCGGAACCTCCGGAGCCAACCGAGGGCCCGGATGGGGGCACTGAGGGTGGGGAGGATGAGCCGAAGACCAAGCTGGTGATCCGGCTTGCGGACGGAAAGGAGCGGGCGATCACTTATCTTGCCGCGACGACCTATTGGGGTCCGGACGGCAAGCCGATGTCGGCGCAACAGTTCCTTGAACGCTTGTTCGGCGACCTTTCTACGATGATCGCTAACGAGGATGAATTGCGCCGCAAGTGGAGCGACCCTGACCAGCGGGAACACTTCATCGCGGTGCTGGAACAACAGGGCTATGACGCCGACAAGCTGGCGGACATGCGCCGCCTGGTCGACGCCCCGGATAGCGACCTATTCGATGTATTGGCCTACATCCGCTTCACGACCCCTCCGAAAACCCGACACGCCCGCGCCAATAATGTCCGTCAGGACGGCCTGAGGAGTTTGGACCGGGAGATGCGGGACTTTCTCTACGGTGTGCTTGGCGCTTACGAGCAGCGCGGAGAGAGGGAGCTGGCGACCCCGAAGCTCGCCGACTACCTGACGGCGCGATACGGAACCCTCGCCGACGCCCGGGCCCATCTGGGGGACATGCAGTCGATCCGGGCGTCATACTTCGGAGTGCAGCAGCGTCTCTATCGGGACTAGGACGCTCACTTGGCCTTTTCGGCTATCGCTTCCGGAAGCCGGACGGCCTCCACACATTCCCGCAACTGCTCCAGTGATGGCCCACCCGAGTACACGCCGAAGGCAATGCTCGCGCGTTTCTGCCCGACGACGGTTTGAATGGTGCTTTCGGGTTGCCCCGCGCGTTCTGCCGTGGTGATGAACCATCGCCGGAAGGAGTGGAAGTTGACGAGGCTGCGCCGCCTGCCTTCGCGTGTCTCTTCCACTCCGACTTTCCTGCGGTATGCCGTAAAGTGGTTGGACGCCTTGAACGACCGCTCACGCATCGAGTCCTTTTTGCGTACCGGGGGCCACTCAGGGAAAAGATCGTCGTCCGGCGACTTTCCTGCGACCCGGCGTTCCACGATTGCCTTGAGATCCGGATGGATCGGGCAGTCACGGGCGCCCGGCTCTTTCTTCTGCGGCTTGAAGGTGAACGTGCCGCCCTGACAATCCTTCATTTTGAGGTCCACTATCGCCTCAATGCGCGCTCCCGTAAGGGCAGCAATGCGCATCAAGTCGTGCATCTGCTGAGAGGCTTCCCCTGAAAGCAGTTTGACCATCTCGTCGTAGGTGAAGGGCCGTTCCTTGTCTTCGTTCAACACGCGCGGCACGGTATAGGTTCTTCCCGCCCAGACATCGGCGTTCACAGCATGGCGGTTCTCCATCCACTGCCAATAGATGCTTAGCCGGGTTAGATACTTGTTCAGTGTGACCGGCGACCGGCCTTGGCTGGCCCTGAAGGCATCCGCGAACCTGACGGCCTCCCGCTTGCCGAACGTTTCCAGGAAGGCCGGAACACTCTCGCTCTTGCACCAGTCGAGCAGGTACCCCATGGCCCGCTCGTCATCGGCGCGGGTTCGCGATTTGACGTTCAGCTGGTCGAGGTAGACCTTTCGGTGAGCGTCTATAGGGGTTCTCCTACCGAAGGCCATGTCAGCGAACTGTACCGCCGCATCTTCCTTATGGGGCTCGAACACCGGTTGGCCTTCCCTATCGACGCCCACCGGTTTCCCGGCCAACTCCTCGGCGCGGTTGATGATCTCCAGATCTATGGCGTGGGGGTCGGCTCCCGCATCTTCGATGCGCCTCCTGAGGGCCGCAAGCCGAAGAGCCTCCGCCTTGGCGGTTTCGGGCGACCGCAACTGACTGATCTGAGCATGGAGTGCTTCGACGACTGTCCACTTCAACCTGTTCGCCTCTGCGAGGCTGTCTGTTTCCAGGGACTGCTTGAGCTTGGTCTTTCCGATGGTTGATTGGAGGTCTCGGGGGACGTTGACCACGACGCGCCATCTGTTCCCATGCAGTTCCAGAAATCGCTTGTCGGCGTGACGTGGCGCTGGCATTCTGTTGGCCCCTGAGTACCCAATTGCGTACCCAGCCTGTGCCCCACAGCGTTCTGTTTTTCAACATCATTTTGATGCAAAAAGGAAAATACCTAACGAAGGTTGTCTCCCCCTCAGCTCCACCAGCGGAATTCCCCGGATCGATAATTTTATTAGACGGTGAAGCCGAAAACTTCGATGCTGCCGTCAGTCTCTGGCATGTGACGATGATCTCGATTTCCCGCATTGTGGCCCTCTTCCTGTTCGCAGCGATCAGCTTCGCGACACTGTCGCCGATCGAAATGCGGCCGCATCTCACCAGCGATCCGAATGTTGAGCGCGCGCTGGCCTATGTGCTGTTCGGCGTGGCGCTTGCCCTTGGTTTCCCGAACCGCCTCGTGCAGACCCTGGTGGCGGCCGCGCTTGTCGCTGGCGTGCTGGAGGCGCTGCAGATCATCGACCCGGGCCGGCATGCCCGGTTGAGGGACGCCGTGCTCAAGGCCGTGGCCGGTTTCATTGGCATAGCCGTCGGCCATGCCATCATGGCGGCGCGCCGACGCAAGACACCCTGAGGCGTATTGATATTCAGGTGAGGCCGGCCTGCAAACGCCATGCGGAGCGGCTCCGCCAACCGGTCCAGATACGTAAAATCGTTTACATGCGAATGTTTCCGGATCCGTGTTTTCGGAAACCGGGGGCCGTTTTGCGCGCCATTGGCGCGAAACGGACCGGGCGCATTCATCCCGCCATCCAAACGGAACAGGGAAGTGCGAAATGTCCATGCTCGGAAATCTCGGCCGCTCCATCATACGCCACCACAACGACGCCAAGGCCAGGCGCCTGATGAACAGCCTGTCGCCTGAGTTGCAGAAAGACATCGGCTGGGAAGCGGCGCCTCGGGCCCGCGAAAATGCCCACCTTGCCCATATCGTCCTTTCGGGCACGCGCTGAGCCAAATCGGGCCTTCGCTCCCAATGTGGCGAAGGGCTTTGTCGATCCAGACCCGTCACGCCTTGCGACAGCGACATGTCAGCCATTTCAATGGAGGAAGTGCCAATGTCAGTGCTGGGAATCCTGCTGCATTTCGGCCGCGCGGTCATCCACGCGCACAACAATGCCAAGACCAGGAATCTGATGGACCCGATGCCGCGCCAAGCGCGCTTCGAAGCAGACGAGGAAGGGGCTGACACCACGGAGAGCCGCTCGCAGCGATACGAGAAGGGTTCGAGGTGACAGGCCTTACACGCGGGCAATGTCCTCGAAGCTGAGGTCGAAACGCATCAGGTATTTACGCAGCCTGTCGGCGTCGTTGCCGCTGGTCTTTTTCAGGCGCGATACCGAAAAGAGCCTTCGGCCTGCGGCGCTGAGCGAACTGCTGTCACGGCAGGCCTCAATCACCGCGGCGAGCTGCGCGCGGTCGAAGGGATCGATCTCTTCGAGGCGGTCCGGTCCAATTACATCGAGCAATAGCGCCTCATGGTCGCCACCGGTGTCGCCGCCTCCGCGCCAGAGTGCGCCAAGGCGAGCGATCTCGTCGCGCACGGCTTCCTCGTTGATGCGGCCGAGCGGGGCAAGTGTGGCCATACGCGTCACCGAGGCGGAAAGGTCGCGAAAATTTGCTCGCCATTGCGCTTCCGGCGCCATGGCGAATTTGAGGTAGAGCTCGCGCGCTTCCTTGTTGAAGGTGACGTTTTGCCCCTCGCGCTCGCCGAAACGGCGCAGCTCGAATTCGAGGTTGGGCTCGATGTCTTCCTTACGGTCGCGCAGCGCCGGCAGCTGGAAGGTCCACAGATTGAGCCGCGCGAACAGGTCCTCCCTGAACTTGCCCGCCTTCACATCGATCGAAAGGTCGCGATTGGTGCCGGCAAGCAGCTGAAAATCGGACGTCACGTCCTGATCGGCCCCGACGGGAAGGAAGCGCTTTTCCTCGATTGCCCTGAGGCACATAGCCTGTTCGTCGGGACCGAGCTCGCCGATCTCGTCAAGGAACAGCACGCCCCTGTTCGCCGATTTCATCAGGCCGGCGCGTTCGGCCTGCGCGCCGGTGAAGGCGCCCTTCACATGGCCGAAAAGCGTCGACATCGCCTGGTCGCCGCGCAGCGTGGCGCAATTGACCTCGATGAAGGCGCCCGACAACTGGCGCTGCGCCTTCTTCAGCTCGTAGAGGCGGCGCGCCAGCTGCGACTTGCCGGCGCCGGTCGGGCCGGTGAGCAGCACCGGCGCACGCGAGCGGATCGCCACCTTCTCGATCTGCTCGATCATGCGGTTGAAGGCCGTGTTGCGGGTGGCGATGCCGGATTTCAGGAACGAGGTCGCCTCATCGCGCTCGGCGGCGAAGCGCGTGGCGATCGCGTCATAACGTGACAGGTCGAGATCGATAATCGAATGGCCGCCCGACACGTCGTCACGCCCGTCCTTGCGCGGCGAAAGCTGCAACAACCGCGCCGGAATGAAACGCGCTTCGGTAAGCAGGAACCAGCAGATCTGCGCGACATGGGTGCCGGTCGTGATGTTGACGAGATAGTCCTCTTTCTCGGGATCGAAGGCGTAGGCGCGGGCGAAGTCGCGCAAGCCGGTATAGACCTCGCTGAAGTCCCAGGGATCTTTCGCGGCAATGACATGCCGCCTGACGTCCGTCGCCGGCGACACTTGCTCGATGTCGGCGATGACCTGCCTTGCCAACTGCTCCGAGTGGGTGCCGTGAATGAGTTCCAGCCGGTCGATGAACAGGCCAGGCTGCTGACAGAGCGCAACCGTTGGCCGCCATTTTTTCCAGCGATCATCGGTGCGACCCGAATCGAGCGTCGTGCCGAGAATTCCGATGGCGACCCGTCTCTTCATTTTATCTCATCATATAAGCTCTGATATTTTTAGATCAGTATACAGACACTTGCCGCTGGAATGCCAGAGGCGAAAGGTTCCGCCGCTATTTTTTCTTTCATATTAAAATCAATAGGTTACCCAAGATGCACATGCCTCGGATAGGCTCGCGCTCTAAACTGGCACGGGGCTTGTAATGATGCTGATGTCAACAAGAAGGATCAGGGCAATGGCAAACAAATCCGTGTTTGCGACGAGTGCAGGAAAGCTGCTCCCGCCGGCTGACGCCAGGAACCATGAGGGCGCGCAGGCCTATCGCCTGTCGCCTCATCAGGCCTTGGCTCAGCTGGCGACGACGGGAACGTTCAACGCCACTTTCTACGCCGAGCCGAGCGAGCAGCTCGACGAGGTGCTGAAGCTTGCCTGGCAGGTCGAGCCGGCCTTTTTGGCGAAGACCGCGGTCCATGCTTTCGAGCAGGGTTACATGAAGGACATGCCGGCGCTTCTGCTGGTCGCGCTGTCCTTGATGCAAGGTGACGAGTTCAACCGCGCCTTCGCCCGGATCGTGCGCAACGGCAAGATGCTGCGCAACTTCGTGCAGGTGATGCGCTCCGGCGCCACCGGCCGCAAGTCGCTCGGCACGCGGCCGAAGCGCCTGGTGCAGAACTGGCTCGAGCAGGCGTCGGATTTCGAGATCATGCGCGCCGCGGTCGGCAACGACCCGTCGCTGGCCGATGTCGTAAAGATGGTTCACCCGAAGCCCAAGTCGGCCTCGCGTGAGGCGCTCTACGGCTATCTGATCGGCAAGCCGCATGACGTCGCCGCGCTGCCGGACGTGGTAAAGGCCTTCGAGGCCTTCAAGCACGATCCGTCGCTGCCGGTGCCGGAAGTGCCGTTCCAGATGCTGACCTCGATGCCGCTGTCGCGCGAGCATTGGGTGCAGATCGCCGGGACGGCCGGCTGGCAGATGCTGCGGCAGAACCTCAACAGCTTCGTGCGCAACGGCGTGTTCGAGGTGGAGGGTTTTGCCGAGAAGCTCGCGGCGCGCCTTAGCAACCCGGACGAGGTCCGGCGCGCAAGGGTGTTCCCGTACCAGCTGATGGTGGCCTTCACCATGGCGGAGGCGGGCGTGCCCGCAGTGGTCAAGGATGCGCTGCAGGATGCGATGGAAGTCGCGCTCGGCAACGTTCCGCAGGTCGAAGGCAATGTGGTCGTCTGCCCCGACGTTTCGGGTTCGATGGCCTCGCCGGCGACCGGCTTTCGCAAGGGCGCGACCTCGGCCGTGCGCTGCATCGACGTGGCTGCCTTGGTGGCTGCCGCGCTGCTGCGCCGCAACCCGACGGCGAGGGTGCTGCCGTTCGAGAACGATGTGGTGGATGTCCACCTCAACGCTCGCGACACGGTCATGACCAACGCGGCGAAGCTCGCGGCGATCGGCGGCGGCGGAACCAACTGCTCGGCGCCGTTGGCGCGGCTGGAGCGTGAAAAGGCGAAGGTCGACCTGGTCGTGTTCGTTTCGGACAACCAGTCCTGGGTGGACGCGACGCAGCACGCGCATCAGGGGACGGCGACGATGCAGGAATGGCAGAAGCTGAAGGTGCGTAACCCGAAAGCCAAGCTGGTCTGCATCGACATCCAGCCCTACGCTACGACGCAGGCCAAGCCGCAGGCCGACATCTTGAATGTCGGCGGCTTCTCCGACCGGGTCTTCGACGTGGTCGGCACGATGCTCGCCTCTGGCGGCGACCCGGACCATTGGGTGCGCACGATCGAGGCGGTGGAACTTTGAGAAATGGTACCGGCGGCGCGTCCGCCGGCACCGCAAGCACAGGACATGACGAATGCCGATGGAACTACAGGCTGTTACCCTCCGTGTCGCGGGTTCGAATCCCGTCGGGTCCGCCATTATGGACCCGTAGCTCAGCGGTTAGAGCAGGGTCCTGCCGCAAGGCAGGGAGATGTTTCATCACCCTTGTCGTCATGCCTGACGACATTTCGCGGCCGCGGCCGCAGATGGATAAGGAGAATAGAGGTCGAAGACGTGACGAATGCCTGTGGAACTACATCCTAACTTTCGGGTCGCGGGTTCGAATCCCGCCGGAGCTGCCAATCGGCTCCGTAGTTCAGTCGGTTAGAACGGAAAGGCAGTTTCACAACAGACTTTGTCGTCACACCTGGCAAAAATTTGCCGCGGCGAATGCCCGATGGAACTACAGCTCCAAAGACGGGATGCTCCGTGAGGTTCGACTCCTCACCTTGCTGGCGCTCTCTGGCACGAGCGGGACTCCCAGGTTTCATCTTATTTTTGTCGCCGCGGCACGACGAATGAATGGCGAATGCAGGCAGGACTACAGGTAGCGCGCCCGTCGGAAGACGGGAGGTCGAGTGTTCAAATCACTCTCTCGCTCACTGAGCGAGGTGGCGCAGTCAAGCGTTGTCTTGCCGATCCTTGTCGCCAGCCGATTGAACAGGGCGAATGCCTGCGGGAATACATTGGTATCTGGTGGTTCGAATCCGCCCGTCGATCACAGGATCGATCGGTTTCTCGCATCGATTTGGCGCCCGCCAGGATTGGCATGCAGACAGGAAATGGCGAATGCAGGCAAGACTACATGGATAGAGCATCCGCAATGAGAGTTGCGGAAGGTCGGATGTTCGAGCCATCCCGTCCATCTTCTAGATGGAAAGTAGCTCAGTAAATTGTCCTGCCATCCCTTGTCGCCAGACGTGATCTAAAGTTTTGAAAGTGAAAGACATGACCGAGATTGTAAGTGGACAGGATTTGATCGACGCCGGAATGCAGCAGGGCAAGTGGTTTGCCAGGGCGCTCGCGGCGGCCAATGCCGTTCTGGAGAAGGGCGGCTCGCATGTGGATGCGATCGAGACCGCGCGCAGCTTCGCGCCACCCCCGGCGATGCCGCTCAAGGCGGGCGGCTCGCTGCCGCTGCACCTCAACATCCTGGCCGAGAACGAGCATGAGGCGGCCAACGTCGAGGCTGTCACGAAGAGCATGGTCGAGCTGATGCGCACGCCGGTGATCCGCGCCGGCGCCATCATGCCCGATGCGTGCCCGGCGGGTTCGCTCGGAACCATTCCGGTCGGCGGTGTCGCCGTGTCCGAAGGCATCCATCCCGGCATGCATTCGGCTGATATCTGCTGCTCGATGGCGATCTCGGTGTTTCCCGGTGTGGCGCCTGCGGTACTGCTTGACGCTGTGCACGCCGTCACCCATTTCGGGCCCGGCGGGCGCCAGCGCGGCCAGCAGTTTCGGCCGTCGGATGCGCTGTTCCAGCGCTTCGAGGCGAACGGGCTGCTGCGCGACCTGAAGAGCGCGGCGATCGAGCATTTCGGCACGCAGGGCGACGGCAACCATTTTGCTTATGTCGGCACGCTGAAGTCGAGCGGCGAGACGGCGCTGGTGACCCATCACGGCTCGCGCGCGCCAGGCGCCCGCCTCTACGCTAAGGGCATGAGGATCGCCGAAGGCGTTCGCAAGGCGCTGTCGCCGGAGACGTTGCCGCAGAATGCCTGGATTCCGGCCGATACGCGGGAAGGCGAAGAGTATTGGGAGGCCTTGCAGGTGATCCGCGAATGGACCAAGGGCAACCATATGCTCATCCATGATCTCGCGGCCGAAAAGCTGTCGGCGAAGGTCTCGGACCGGTTCTGGAACGAGCACAACTTCGTCTTCCGCCGCTCGGACGGGCTGTTCTATCACGGCAAGGGCGCCACGCCGGCCTTCGACGACTGGGCCGACGATGCGACCGATCTGACGCTGATCCCGCTCAACATGGCGGAGCCGGTGCTGATCGTGCGCGGCAAGAATGCCGAGCACGGGCTTGGCTTCTCGCCGCATGGCGCCGGGCGCAACTTCTCGCGCACCCAGCACCGGCGCATGCAGGCCGGGCGCAGCGACGCCGAGATCTTCGCCGAGGAAACCCGGGGCATCGACGCCCGATTCTTCAGCGGGGTGACCGACATTTCGGAGCTGCCCAGCGCCTACAAGAACGCGGCCTCCATGCGCCGTCAGATCGAGCATTTCGGCCTGGCGGAAATCGTCGACGAGGTGCTGCCTTATGGCTGCATCATGGCCGGCGACTGGGAAGCCAACGCGCCGTGGCGCAAGAAGAAGGAGCGGCGCGAGGAGGGAACCCAGCCCCAGTAGCAACGGTCAACAAGGGTGCGGGCAGGGATGCCCGCATCCATTTCTGTGTTCCTCACATCACCCGCAGATAACTTGTCATGCCGGTCTTCTGGTGCTCGATGATGTGACAGTGCAGCAGCCAGTCGCCGGGATTGTCGGCGACGAAGCCGAGCTGCACTTTTTCGTCGGGCTGAATGAGATAGGTGTCGGAGATCAGCGGCGAGACCGCGCGCTTCGATGATGACAGCAGCTTGAAACTCATGCCGTGCAGATGGATCGGGTGCGAGTGCGGCGTTAGGTTTTCCATGTCGATGATGTAGCTTTGGCCGAGCTTCAGCTCTGCCAGCGGCGCGGTCGGGTCCGGCGTGTCGCCCGGCCATGGCACCTTGTTGATGGCCCAGAAACTGTAGCCCAGCGAGCCGCAGATGCCGTCGGCCGGAACGTTTTCGGCCGTGGCGCTGAGCGCCAGCGCGATATGCCTCGCATCGGCCAGGTCTGCCTCCGCCACGGGATTGGGCGGCAGCGGCGCGAGGTCGCGCAGATCGCGCTTGAGCGAGGTCCCGACTGAACGCAGCGTGGCCAGGATTTTCGGCTTGGTGCCGCGCACGTCGCGCAGGCTGACAATGGCACCTTCCTGGTCAGGCATGCGGATGGCGAGATCGAGCCGCTGTCCAGGCCCGAGCAGAAGCGCGTCGGGCGCAAAGCGCTGCGGCACCGGATTGCCGTCGAGCGCGATGACTGCAACCTCGGCGCCGTCGACGCTGAAGGCGTAGATGCGGGTGACGTCGGTGATGGCGGTTCTCAGCCGCACCAGACCGCCAGCCGGCGCATCGAATTGCGGCTGATCGAGCCAGTTAGCGGTGCGCACGGTGCCGAAGGTGCCAGTCTTGGCCGCGTCGCGCGGCCGGAATTGCTGGATGAACTGGCCGTCGTCGCCGAGCCGCCAGTCGCGCAGGTTGAGCACGACTTCGGCGTCGAAGGCCGGGTCGTGCGGGTTCTCGACCACGATCACGCCGGTCAGGCCATGGCCCATCTGCTCCAGCGTGTTGCAATGCGGATGGTACCAGAAGGTGCCGGCATCGGGTGGGGTGAAGGCATAGTCGAAATGATCGCCCTGGTAGACATAGGGCTGCACCAGGAACGGCACGCCGTCCATCCTGTTCGGCACGCGGATCCCGTGCCAGTGGATGGTCGTCGGATCGTCGATGCCGTTGATCAAGCGCGCGGCGAACGCCTCGCCCTTCTTCATGCGGATCACTGGCGGTGGGCCGGATTTGCCATAGGTCAGCACATTCTTCGTCGGCGCGCCGTCCATCAGCTGGGCCTGAATGCTGGCGGTTTGCAGCAGCAACGGGTCGGGGCTCGCGGCCGCAAAGCCGGCCAACCTGCCGACGGTTGCAGCACCTAAGCCGGCAAGGCCGGCGGCGGTAGCGGTTTTGAGAAGGGCGCGGCGGGTGAGCATGGTTCCGGGTTCGGGCATCGACGTGTTCCTGAATTATCTCAGGATAAAGCTCAAGCCCTCAAGCGCGATCACCGATCAGCACGATGGCGCCTCAATCCCGCAGGCTGAACACGAAGGGCGCGGTGCGGGTGACGCGCGCGCCAAGATCCGCCGGTGGCGCCGGCACGGAGGCGCCCTGCAGCACGGCGAGCGCGGCACGGTCGAGGTCGCCATCGCCGGAGGACCGCGCCAGCCGGGCCGAGAGCACCCTGCCAAAGGAATCGACGGTGAACGACACGCTTGGCGTGCCTTCGGCTCGCCTGGAGCGCGCCGCGCTCGGATAGCGCGTGTGCCGCCTGATCCAGGCCGCGAGGCTGGAGTTCCAGCGCGAAGGGCTGACGCTCGACCGCGGCGTGACATCGGCGGATTGCGGCGCCGCCGCTTTCGCCGCCGCCTTGGCATCGATGCTGGCCATGGTCGTGGTGTTGGGTGGCGCGGCTTTCTTCGGCCGCGGTTTTGGTTTTTCGACCGGCTTCTTCTCCGTTTTTTTCGTCGCGACGGGCTTCACCGGCTTTTCAACCTTCTCGACCGGCCGCTTCTGCGGCAAGGGCACGACGACGTCGGCGTTGATGACCTCGACGGGATCCGGCACGACCTCGTCCAGCGGCTGCTGCTCGCTCAGCGCGGCAAGCGTCTGTTCGGCCGGTTCGGCTGGTTCGGCCTGGTCGGCCGCCTCGGCCTCGACCCGCGGTTCGGTGACGGGTTCTTCCACCACCGGCTCCGGTTGCGGGTCGGTCAGCGGCTGCACGTCGACGGGCTTGTCGGTCTCCTCCGCTGCATCGGGCGGCTCCGGCGTCACTGTGTCGAGCATGGCCGCCTCCTGCGGTATGGCCGGCGTGGTCGGCAGCGGCGCGATGTCGATCGCCAGCGCCGGCGGCGGCCCGCCATCGGCATCGGCAAAGCTGAGGGCCTGCAAGCCATAGGCGACTGCCACATGTCCGGCAAAAACGATCGCGGTCGCGGTTGTCCAAAGGCCGGCGGAGCGCGCGCTGAGGCGCGGCAGCCGATACGGAGCGACGGCCGTCTGTGTCATGGTGCGGCGCTTCCGCTTGCGGCGTCCGCGCCGGACGCTGTCTCCAGCCCGACAAGCGCCACCTTCAGGTAGCCGGCGGCACGCAGAAGATTCATCACCACCATCAGGTCGCCATAGCCGACTGTCTTGTCGGCGCGCAGGAAGATGCGCGTTTGCTTGTCGCCCTTGGTGCGGCTGCCGAGCACGGCGGCAAAGCCCGGCCGCGGCACGCTGTCATTGCCGATCGCCAGCGTCAGATCGCTCTTCAAGGTGAGGAAGACCGGCGTTTCGGGGCGCGGCGCGGGCGTCGCGGTCGATCCGGGCAGGTCGACATTGACATCGACGGTCGCCAAGGGTGCGGCAACCATGAAGATGATCAAAAGCACCAAGATGACGTCGATGAAGGGCGTGACGTTGATGTCGTGGCTTTCCTCGAGATCGTCGCCGGCCGCTTCGCGTATCCGCGCCGCCATAGCCCTTACTCCGCCGCCAGCGCCGTTGCCGGCGGTACGGTGCGAAAGTCGAGATCGCGGCTGACCAGGCGTTCGACGCCGGCCGAAGCGTCGGCGAGGATCTGCTTATAGCCGGCTATCGAGCGGGCAAAGACGTTGTAGATGACCACGGCGGGTATGGCCGCGACCAGGCCCATGGCGGTTGCGAGCAGCGCCTCCGCGATGCCCGGCGCCACCACCGCCAGATTGGTGGTCTGCGCCTGCGAGATGCCGATAAAGGCGTTCATGATGCCCCATACGGTGCCGAACAGGCCGACGAAGGGCGCCGTCGAGCCGATGGTGGCGAGCAGGCCGGTGCCGCGCGACATGCGCCGGAACGCTGCCGCCTCGATGCGCGACAGGCGGGAGGCGACGCGTTCCTTCAGGCCGTCGCCCGAGGCATGGTCGAGCGCGCCGGCCGAAAGCGCGCGCTCTTCCTCAGCCGCCCGCACCAGCAGCGCCCCCGGGCCACCGCCATGACCCAGCGCGCGGCCGGCCTGCATCAGCGTCGCGGCATCGCCGATCGCGCTGGCGGCGCGGCGGGCCCTCAGCTTGCCGGCGAAGATTTCCAGCGACTTGGCAAGCCAGATCGTCCAGGTGATCAGCGAGGCGAAGGCGAGGCCGACCATCACCGCCTTCACGACGATGTCGGCACTCATGAACATGCCCCAGGGCGACAAGTCGTGCGGCAGGGTCAGGGAAATGGATGGTTCATCGCCTGTGGCAGCGTTGGGAGGCGGCTGGATACCCGGTTGCGTCGGCGGTGCGGCCGGCGCCTGCTGCACGGATGTTTGCGTGGCCGGTGCGGCTGGCGCCTGCGCTGCCGGCGCCTG
Source organism: Mesorhizobium sp. CU3 (assembly GCF_006442965.1). Classification (GTDB taxonomy): domain Bacteria; phylum Pseudomonadota; class Alphaproteobacteria; order Rhizobiales; family Rhizobiaceae; genus Mesorhizobium. The sequence continues at coordinate 282,250 of NZ_VFWX01000007.1, forward strand.
CTGTTCCTGCGCCGCGGCGACACCGGCCGTGAGAACGAGGGATGCGGCCAGCACCGCGAAAAGATCGTTTCGGGACAAGGCTCGCCCTCGCTTCATCATTGCACGTAACCGATCGGCCGGCCGGTGACGGGGTGTTTCAACACGCCCAACTCGACACCGGCATTCGCCTCCAATGCGGCGGCCGCCGTTCAAGACAGCCCATGCCGGTTGACTATGAAACATGAGTTTACGAGTCAACTCTAAAGGTGACTATTAAGATCAACAATTTGCCTGACGCCGTGCATACCACTTGGCATGCTGCAAGGTCTGGACGGCAAGACGGCCGCCGGGCACGATGCGCGGAGTGACCAAAGCAGGCGGACGATGATCAAGGCGAGACCGTTCGACTTCCCCTATGACGGCAGGCTGGAGCCTCAGCACACGGCCCTGCTGGCCATCGATCTGCAGGAGGATTTCCTGTCGCCGACCGGCTATTTCGCCAGGAAGGGGTATGATCCGTCACCGCTGCGCGCGATCCTTCCGGCGGTGAACAGCTTGATCGCAGCCGCCCGCGCAGCCGGCGCCACTATCGTCCACACCAGGCAGGGCTACCGCGCAGACATGGCCGACATGACGGCTTACGAGATATGGCGGCGCAAGCGAGCGGGGCTCGACGGGACCGACGTGCTGCTGCGCTCCGGCCCGGGTTTCCAGATCGTCTCGGACATCGAGGTCGCGCCGCAGGACATCATCGTCGACAAGACCTGCAACGGAGCCTTCACCTATACGGACCTGGAGCTGATCCTGCGGTCGCGAGGCATCACGCACCTGATGTTCACCGGCTGTACGACGGATGTGTGCGTGCACAGCACGCTGCGCGAGGCCTGCGACCGCAATTTCCAGTGCCTGACGATTTCGGACGCCTGCGCCAGCGGCGACCAATATGCGCATGAGGCCGCGCTTCATATGGTGACGGTCGAGGACGGTGTGTTCGGCGCGTTGGCGGATACGGACGCCGTACTTGCCGCGCTGTCTCAACTCGCGGGCGCAGCGCGGTAGTGGTCAGGCCGGCGCGCGGACGTCCGTCGGTACGGCGAATGCCGCCGGCTGCGGGATTTCCGCTTCCCGCCGCGCCAGCGAATTCGAGACCAGAGTGATCGTCTCGCGCCCGACGCGGGCGATCTCGCCGGCGCGGTCGATGCCGGTGATCATGAATTCCTCGATGCCGAGCGCAGCATAGGGCAAGAGCGCCAGCGCAATACGCGCCGGCGGCCCGGCAATATCGACTGCCCTGTGACCGGCGGCGCGGTCGGCGACGCCGGTCCAGCCCTCGGGGCGGATACGCACCGGAAGCGCGAAGCGCAGCTTCCCGGCACGGCCATGCTCGGCGGCAGCGCTGCGCACGCGCTCGATCATCTGCCTGACCTCGTCGGGCGAGCCGGCGGCCAGCTCGAAGACATCGGCATGGCGGCCTGCAACTCTCAGCGCCGTGCCGGACTGGCCGCCGAGGCGGATGGTCAGGTTGGCGCCATGCGGGCTCTTGCGCGGCACGAAGCCGCCCTTGACGCTATAGAAAGCGCCTTCATGGTCGAAAGGCCGGTCGTTCGACCACAGCCGCTTCAACAGCACCAGATATTCGTCGATGCGCTGCCAGACCACGCTGTGGCCGACCGGCCGCGCCTCGGCGTCCGAGTCTTCCAGCGGTTCGCTCAGCATGCGCAGCGACAGTCGGCCGCCGCTGCCGCGGTCGAGCGCCGCCAACTGCCTTGCCGCGACGGTCGGCTCGATCACGCCGGCCCAATGGGTCAGCACCACTTCGAGCGAACCGGTGCGGTCCAGCGTCTGGGCGGCGATGTCCATGTTGGTGAGCAGGCCGGCCGGATCGTCGACGACCAGCTTGCGGAAGCCGGCATCCTCGATCAGCGACAGCTTGGTCGCCGTGTCAGCGAAATCGTAGAAGAAACTGTTTTCGGCAGATTTGCCGGGAACATGCGTGAACTCGATCGGCATTGCCATCTCCTCCATCACGTTGGTCGCCCCGCTCCGAACCAAATTTCAACACCAAGCAGGCGCGCGACAGCGCACCGGCAATGGCCAGCCCTCAACTCCGGTTACTCAACTTTGATTTTTATTGCGGGGCCTTTGCCCCGATTGGCTCAGGGAATGATGCCCAGCACCACGGCGCCGGTGAACACGAAGGCAAGCGCGAAAACGACATAGGCGAAGGTGCCGCCATAAGCTGGCCGCCAGCTCTGGTCGGCGGTCAGCCTCTGGCCCTTGCGCTGCGCGTTCTGGATGTAGGTCATGGTCGAGCCTCCGTCACGGCCATTAATCTATAAAGTTAGTAGACTTTGTCGATTGCTATTTTCTCGCGATTTTTGGGACAGTGTTCTCGGATCAAGGCCGATCGTGGATTTTTTAACTCCGGCTTGCATGAAAAATCCGGCAGTCACTACCGGTCTCCAGCTGAAAATAGGTTGAAATCAGCATCTTGAGGTGCCTTCAGGCCCAATATCCTGTTGTTTCCAGTGGCCTTGGACGCCTCTCGCATGGAAGATAGCATCGTTAGCGGATCAGGGATTTCACGGGAGAAAGACATGGGTGGAAGGCTGGCGGGCAAGGTTGCCATCATATCGGGCGGCGCGACAGGGATGGGAGGGGCGGCTTCCGAGCTGTTCGCTGCCGAAGGCGCCAAGGTGGCGATCATCGACCGCAACGACGAGGCGGCGGGCAAGACCGCCGCGGCGATCCGGGCGCGCGGGCATGTCGCCGAGCATTTCCTCGCGGATGTCTCGGACGAAAGGCAAGTCGAAGCGGCGGTGAAGGCGGCGAGCGCCAAGCTCGGCCCGGTCACGGTGCTGTTCAACCATGCCGGCACGATCGTGATAAAGCCCTTCCTGGAAACGACGCTTCAGGAATGGGACTGGCTGCACGCCGTCAACGTGCGCTCGATGTTCCTGATGACGCGCGCGGTGCTGCCCGGCATGATCGCCGCCGGCGGCGGCTCGATCGTCTGCACCTCGTCGATCTCGGCGGTGGCGGCGACGCCCAACGAAGTGCTCTACGACACCACCAAGGGCGCCTGCCACATGTTCGCGCGGGCCATCGCCGTCGAGTTCCGCGACCGAAACATCCGCTGCAACGCCGTCTGCCCCGGCTTCATCCGCACGCCGCATGGCCTGCGCGAAGTGGCGGATCTCGGCAAGCTCGGCGTCGACGTCTCGGATGCGGCGCTTGCCGCCCAGCAGGGCCGCATCGGCGAGCCGGAAGAGGTGGCGAAGGCGGCGCTGTTCCTGGCCAGCGACGAATCGAGCTTCGTCAATGGTGCGCATCTGTTCGTGGATAACGCGTTTACGGCGATTTGAGGCTTTTCCTCGCCCCACGAAAGTGGGGAGAGGTGGCTCGGCGAAGCCGAGGCGGAGAGGGGAATGGCTCGACCTTCGCGAGAGTCGGGCGAAAATTCACCAGCGTCGCAGGCCCCTCTCCGGCCGCTTCGCGGCCACCTCTCCCCGCTTTGCAGGGTGAGGAACTACCGCTCCTCCCTTCGAAACGGCTTCAGCAGCGCCGAGGGCGCGACCGCGTTGCGCGACATGAAGGCCATGGCGACGATGGTGAAGATGAAGGGCAGCATCAGGAAGGCTTCATAGGGGATGTGGCCGAGGCCGCTCGCCTGCATGCGCAATTGCAGCGCATCGACGAAGGCGAAGAGCAGCGCGGCGCCGGCCGAGCGCCACGGGTCCCAGCGGCCGAACACGACCAGCGCGATCGCCACCCAGCCGCGGCCGGACACCACGCCGAAGGTGAAGGCGTTGAACTGCGCCATGGTGAGGAAGGCGCCGGCGAGCCCCATCAGCGCGCCGCCGAGGATCACCGCCTGGAAGCGCGTGGCGATGACGCTGACGCCCGCCGAATCCGCCGCGCGCGGGTTCTCGCCGACCATGCGCACCGACAAGCCCCATGGCGTGCGGTAGAGCACGAAGGCGGCGAGCGGGACGGCGATGATCGCCAGGTAAACGAGCGTGAACTGGCTGAAGACGGCGGGACCCAAGATCGGGATGTCCGACAGCAGCGGGATCGCCACCGGCTTGAAACCTTTGATGCTCGGCGGCACGGATTGCTGGCCGAAGATCAGCCGGTAGAGGAAATAGGCAAGGCCGGATGAGAACAAGGTCACGCCGATGCCGCAGACATGCTGGCTGAGGCCCAGCGCCACGGTGAACAGCGCATGCACCGCGCCCATCAGCATGCCGGTGAGCACGGCGACCAGCACGCCGAGCCACAGGCTGCCGCTGAGGCTGGCGGCAGTGAAGCCGGTCATGGCCGAAAGCAGAATGATGCCTTCGATGCCGAGATTGAGCACGCCGGCGCGCTCGGAGAACATTTCGCCGAGCGTGGCGAAGGCCAAAGGTGTGGCGATGCGGATGATGGCGGCGAGGAAGCCGACCTGGAAAATCTGCTCGAACACCGCGGTCATGCGGAGGCTCCGACGCGGCGTACGCGGTAGGCGGTGAAAAGCAGCGCCACCAGCATGGCAAGCAACGCCGTGCCCTGGATGACATCGCTGAGGAAAGCCGGCACGCCAGTCGCCCGCGACATCGCCTCGGCGCCGGTCATGACGGCGGCCAGGAAGACCGCCGCCGGTACGACGCCTAGCGGATTGAGCCGGGCGAGCATGGCGACGACGATGCCGGAATAGCCATAGCCCGGCGAGATGTCGCTCATCACCTGGAAATGCACGCCGCCGACCTCGCCGGCACCGGCCAGGCCGGCCAGCGCGCCGGAGAGCAGCGCTGTCGAGATGAGCACACGCTGCACGTTGATGCCGCCATAGCGTGCGGCTTCCGGGTTCTCGCCGGTGACGCGGATGCGGAAGCCGAGCGTGGTGCGTGCGATCAGGAACCAGCAGAGGGGCGCGGCGATCAGCGCCACGATGACGCCGAGATGCAGCCGTGTGCCCTCGATCAGCACCGGGAAATTGGCCGAATCCTCGATCGGCGGCGAGATCGGATAGCCGCTGAAGCTATCCTTCCACGGCCCCTCGATCAGCGCCATCAGCGCGTAATAGATGACCGAGTTGAGCAGCAGCGAGCTCACCACGTCGTCGACCTTGAACTTTATCCGCAACGTCGCCGGCACCAACGCGACGAGGGCGCCGGCGGCGGCACCCGCTACGGCCATCAAAAGCATGGCGAGATAACCAGGCATCGGGATGGCGCCGACGAAGCAACTTGCCACTGCGCCGGCGAGCAATTGGCCCTCGGCGCCGATGTTCCAGAATTTGGCGCGGAAGGCGATCGCCACGGCAAGGCCGGTGAAGATCATCGGGGCGGCGCGCACCAGCGTCTCGGTGATGGCGTAGCTGTCGCCGAGCGAGGCCGACAGCATCACGCCATAGGCCTCGACGATGTTGGCGCCGGCAACCGCGATCAGACCGCTGCACAGGATAAGCGTGGCGACGATGGCGATCAGCGGCAAAGCCAGGTTGAACCAGGCAGGCGTCGAACTGCGGGCTTCGAGGCGGAACATCAGGCGGCCTTCTCGGTGTGCCCGGCGCCGGTCATCATCAGGCCGAGTTTTGCGACGGTGGCCTCCGCGCCAGAGAGCGTGCCGGCGATGCGGCCCTCATACATCACCGCGATGCGGTCCGAGAGCATCAGCAATTCCTCGAGGTCCTCGCCGATGACGATGATGCCGCAGCCCTTGGCGCGCATGGCGAGAAACTTCTCGTGGATGAAGCGGGCGGCGCCGATGTCGAGGCCGCGTGTCGGCTGCGAGACGATAAGCACTTTCGGGTCGAAGGCGAGTTCTCGCGCCAGCAGCGCCTTCTGCAGATTGCCGCCGGAGAGCGCGCCGGCGCGCACCATCGGGCCGGGGCAGCGTATATCATAGGCCTTGATCTGTTCCTCGGCGAAGGCGCGGATGGCGGCCGGATTGAGCAGCCCCTTGCGGCTGAAGGCTTTGGTGCCGATGCGCGGCAGCACCATGGAGTCGGCAAGCGGCAGGTTGGTGACCAGGCCGGTAGTCATGCGGTCTTCCGGGATGCGGCCGAGCCCGAGCGCTTGCAATTCGCGCGGCGCGAATTGCGTGACCGTTTTGCCGGTTATGGTCATCGTGCCGGCTCTCGGCGGCAGCATGCCGGAAATGACATCAGCAAGCGCCCGCTGGCCGTTGCCGGAGACGCCGGCAATGCCGAGGATTTCGCCCGAGCGGACGAAGAGCGAGACGTCACGCAGCGGCGTGCCGGCATGGCCGGCGGTGGAAATGCGATCGAGCGTCAACACCGAGGCGCCGGGCGCCGAGGCAGCCTTGGTCGGCGGCACGATCTCGTGGCCGCACATCAATTCCGCCATCGCGGCCGAAGTCGTGTTGGCCGGGTCGTCGACGCGGCCGGCTACCTTACCATGCCTAAGAACCACGCAACGATGGGTGAGCGCCCGCACCTCGTTGAGCTTATGCGAGATGAAGATGATGCCGAGCCCCTGGCCGGCCATCGAGCGCAGGGCGGCGAACAGGCCATCGACTTCGCTGGGCGCCAGCACCGCGGTCGGCTCGTCGAGGATCAACAGCTTCGCGCCGCGAAACAGCGCCTTCATGATTTCCAGCCGCTGCTGCTCGCCGACCGACAATGCCGAAACAGGCAGGTTCGGGTCGAGGCTCAACCCATGCTGACGGCCGATCTCGGCCAGCCGCGCCAGGCCGCCGGCACGGTCGATGCGGCCGGACTTGCCGGGAATGCCGATCAGAAGGTTCTCCAGCACCGTCAGGCGCGGCGCCAGGTGAAAATGCTGATGCACCATGCCGATGCCGGCGGCCAAAGCATCGGCGGAATTGCGGATGGCGACCGGCTTGCCCTCCACCAGGATGTCGCCGGCGTCGGGCGCATAGGCGCCGAACAGCACGTTCATCAGCGTCGTCTTGCCGGCGCCGTTCTCGCCCAGAAGGCCGAGGATTTCGCCGGGCGCAACGCTGAGGTCGACGGCCTCGTTCGCCTTGACGGCGCCGAAGCTCTTGGTGATGCCGCGCATTTCGATGAGTGGGGCGGACAAGGGTGCTCCCTGGATTTGCGGCCAACCACGGAGGGCGGTGCGAGGCCCCCCTCTCTGGCCTGCCGGCCATCTCCCCCTCAAGGGGGGAGATCCGATGTCACGCCGGCCTTCGCCAATCGCCGACGTTGAAAGAGGAGCGCCAGCATCGAAGCTGCCAATCTCCCCCCTCGAGGGGGGAGATGCCCGGCAGGGCAGAGAGGGGGGCCTCGCGCCGCCCTCAGTCCTCAATCCGAAACCGGCGTGTTCTCGTCGACGTCGACGCGGAAATTGCCTTCCAGGATCTCGGCTTTCTTCTTTTCGACCAGGTCCTTGACCTCCGCCGGCAGCGTCTTGTCGAACTTGTGGTAGGGCGCGAGGAACGAACCGCCCTTGGCCATGCGCGAGAAGTCGCCATAGTCCTGCGCGGTGAAGACGCCGGCCTTGACCAGCTTGATGGCCTGCTCGACCGTCGGATACATGTCCCACACCGGGCCGGTGATCACCGTGTCCGGGCCAAGGCTCGACTGATCGGACATATTGGAGATGGCAAAAATCTTCTTCTCCACCGCCGCCTCGATGACGCCGAAGCGCTCGGCATAGATGACGTCGACGCCGGCATCGATCTGCGCCACCGCCGCTTCCTTGGCCTTCGGCGGATCGAAGAAGGAGCCGATGAAGGCGACCTTCTTCTTGATATTGGGATTGACCTCCTTGGCGCCGGCAAAGAAGGCGTTGACCAGCCGGTTCACTTCCGGAATGCCCATCGCCGCGACGGCGCCGACCGTGCCCGACTTCGACATCTTGCCGGCGATCAGGCCCGACAGATAGGCCGGCTCATGGATCCAGTTGTCGAAGACGCCGAAATTGGGTTCGGCCGGGCCGGCGCCCGAACCGAACAGCCAAGCCGTCTTAGGGAACTGCTTGGCCGTGCGGCGCGACTCGCGCTCGGCGGCGAAGGCGTCGCCCAGCACCAGCTGGTAACCGCCTTGCGCATATTCGCGCATGACGCGGCTGAAGTCGGCGGTCTGCACCTTCTCAGACCATTTGTATTCGATGCCCAGTTCCTTCTCGGCCTTCTGCAAGGCGACATGGATCTGGTTGTCCCACGGCTCCTCGATGGGCGTGGCGAAGATCGCCGCCACCTTCAGTTTCTTGTCCTTGGCGAATGCCGCGCCAGGCAGGACGGTAGCGGCGAGACCGAGCGCGCCGAGTTCCAGCACGTTGCGGCGCGACAGGCTCATGCGTTGCGTTTTGCTGCGTTGGTTTTCCATTGAAGTTCCCCTCTGCGCGACGGCCGTGTCGAGCCGGCCGTTCGAAATGTCAGACGGTGGGGACTATGGGCCGGTGGTTGAGTTTTGTCCACATGGTCAAATTTGGCTTGTGACGATAGGGGGCGATCCCTTCCTTCATCATCCACTGGCGAGACCGGCCAAGATCGCGCTCGGTGCGCGACGAATGGGAATCCGATCCGGCGTCGACCAGGTTTCGTAGTTCGTCGGGGAACTTCGCGTCAGTTATCCACCCGGCCGAAATCAGGCACCTTGCCGATGACCTCGCGCTTGTCCTTGCCGCAGGCGAATGTCCTTGCTTTTTCGTCGGCGAGCTTGCGCGCCTGATTGTTGGCGTCGGGGTTGCCGGTGGCCAGAACCAGGCCGACCGTGCAGCCTTCGTGCTGCTCGGGCTGCGCCACCTTGGCGACGACCAGCACATCGGTCGACTTCTTCTCGTCCTGCGGATCGCTTACCGAACGGCGGTGGATGGTGGCGAAAGGAACCGCCACGTCGCCCTTGGTCTCGATGCGCCATTCGACCTTGGGGCCGGAGCCATTGAAGGCGGAGAAGCTTTCCCAGACCGCGGTCATGTCGTCGGAGGGAAAGCCGTAGTAGACGGATTCGCGTGCGTCATCGTAGTTGATCAGCACGGGGTAGCCGCGATAGCCGGAGCAGGCGAGGTTCGCCCAGTCGCCGTCGCCCTGTTCGGCCTGGGCGTAGGTCACGCAATCCTTCTTCGAATCGAGATCGGTATAGGCGCTGGAAATGTCGCCGGCATGGGCTGCCTGGCAGAGACCGGCGAAGGCTAACGGGATCAGGAAAGCGCGCATGGCTGGCAACTCCGTTTCGAGCTGCCGGAGCCTAGCGCCAATCGCTATTTCTTCAAGCTGGCCTCAATAAGCAGGTCGGCGTTGCGCGCTACCGATGCCGCAGGCCCACCCTCGCCGAAGATCTGACCGCTAATATAGGCGCCCTCGATCAGAAGCAGCAGTCCGTCGCCGAGCGTGTCGGAGTCCGCAGCGCCCATACCCGCCGCCATGGCGCGCAGGCGACGGCGCAGTTCCTGCTTGTTGTTCTCGCTCACCACGCGGGCGGGATGGCCGTGCTCGGGATACTCCACCGCAGCATTGGTCATGCCGCAGCCGCGATAGTCCGGCTTCTGCGTGCGCTTGCCGACTCGGGTCAGGAAAGCGACGAGCTGCGCGCGCGGATTGCCCGGATGCGCGTCGACCGCCTCGTCGAAGCGCTGCCAGAATTCGAGGTCGTATTTGCGCAGGTAGGAGGCGGCGAGCTCGTCCTTGGAGGGGAAGCTGCGATAGAGGCTCGGCTTGGTGACGCCGGCTCGCCTGACGATCTCGTCGACGCCGATCGCCCTGATGCCTTCGCGATAGAACAGGTCGCGCGCGACATCGAGGATCTTGTCGGCGGCCTTCGGCGCCGGGGCGTGCGTTTCACTGACCGACGCTTCAATTTTATTGTCGGAAGACATTCAAACAACCTGCTTGACAATGTTACTGACCGGTACGTATGTAGAGCAATCCCCAATTGCAACGTACCGGTCAGTAACATGATAGCCCAGTCCCGTCCGTTTGGCCAGCGCTACGCCTTCGTCGTTGTTGGCGTCATTTTCTTCTGTCTGCTGATCGCGGCCGGGCTTCGTTCGGCGCCCTCGGTGATGATGGTGCCGCTCGAGGAAAGCTTCGTCTGGCGTCGCGACGTGATCTCCTGGGCCGCCAGCGTCGGTATCCTGCTCTATGGCCTGACCGGGCCGTTCGCCGCGGCACTGATGGAGCGCGTCGGACTGCGCCGCACGCTGCTCGGTGCACTGCTGTTAATGTCGGGCTCGACCGCGCTCAGCCTGTTCATGACGCAGCCCTGGCACCTGTTCGTCACCTGGGGCGTCTTTTCCGGCATCGGCTCCGGCGCGGTGGCGAGCGTGCTTGGCGCGACCATCGTCAACCGCTGGTTCAAGACCAATCGCGGGTTGATGATGGGCCTGATGTCGGCCTCCAGCGCCACCGGCATGCTGATCTTCCTGCCGGTGATCGCCTCGCTGGCGCAGAACGGCGGTTGGAAGCCGGTGGCGATCGCCGTGGCAATCGCGACGGCGGCGCTGATACCGTTCGTGCTCCTGCTGGTGCCCGAGCGCCCGGCTTCGATAGGCCAGGTGCGCTACGGCGCCGAACCGGACGATGTGCCGCCGGTATCGCCCGCATCGCAAGGCAATTTCCTGGCGCATACGCTGAACACGCTGCGCCGCGCCGCCGGCACCAGGGTGTTCTGGTATCTGTTCGCCACCTTCTTCATCTGCGGCTTCACCACCAACGGCCTGGTCGGCACGCATCTCATCGCGTTTTGCGGCGACATGGGCATCCCCGAAGTTCAGGCGGCCGGGTTGCTGTCGCTGATGGGCATTTTCGACCTGATCGGCACGACCTTGTCCGGCTGGCTGACAGACCGCTTCGATCCGCGCAAGCTGCTCGGCGTCTATTATGCCATCCGGGGCCTGTCGCTGATGTACCTGCCCTATTCCGGCTTCTCAGGAACCAGCCTGATCATCTTCGCCGTGCTCTACGGTCTCGACTGGATCGCCACCGTGCCGCCGACTCTGCGGCTCGCCAACGAAGCCTTTGGCGACCGCAGCGGCCCGATCGTGTTCGGCTGGATCGTCGCCGGACACCAGATCGGCGCGGCTGCAGCTGCGGCGTTCGGCGGCACGATGCGCGAGCTGCAGGGCAATTACGAACTGGCGTTCCTGATCGCCGGCATGACGGGGATTGCGGCGGCGTGTATTTCTCTGCTGATCAATACGAGCCGGCCGGCGTTTGATCCGGAGCCGCAGGCGGCTTAAGGCGCGTTTCTCCCGTCCTTGTTGGATAGCCCCGCAGGGCGCAGGGGCGCAAAAGACCGCTATGTTGCCGTGTTCCTGTACGGCAAATATCAATCCGGATAGCAGATCTTCGGAATGTTCGGCCAGACCGCCGTGTCGCAGTTGGCGTCCTTCTGGCGCTGCTTGAAGGCGGCGCTGACCGGGCCGGTGACGACCGGGTCAACGCCGTCGGGGGCGTCGGCGAACATCTGTTCGGCGGTCTGGGCGTCGTCCGGGCGGGCCGGATTGGCGTCGCGCAGCACGGCGGCCGATTGCGCGGCGCCGGCCGCGATCACGACGGCAAGCGTTGCCCACGTCAAAACCGGACGCAATCTGGCGATATGATCGGTCATAGACATCGAACTGCCCGGCCCCTCAAAGGTTCCGCCTTGGTTAACAGAATCATTTCACACCAAGACGTTTAAGAATCAGTGACCATGTATTTGGGGAAGGCCCTCCCCTTTCGCAATTGCGAAAAACCCTGTATGAGCCGCGCAACCGAAAAAGGCGGCGCTTTTCAAGCCTGCTGCCTGCAACGTTCCCGAGACCAGACAAAATGAACCTTCGTAATATCGCGATCATCGCGCACGTCGACCATGGCAAAACCACGCTGGTCGACCAGCTCCTGAAACAGTCCGGCGCCTTCCGCGACAACCAGCGCGTCGCCGAGCGCGCCATGGATTCCAACGACCTCGAAAAAGAGCGCGGCATCACCATCCTGGCCAAGGCGACCTCGGTCGACTGGCACGGCACCCGCATCAACATTGTCGACACGCCCGGACACGCCGATTTCGGCGGCGAGGTGGAGCGCATCCTGTCGATGGTGGATTCGGCCATTGTTCTGGTCGACGCCGCCGAAGGCCCGATGCCGCAGACCAAGTTCGTCGTCGGCAAGGCGCTGAAGGTCGGCTTGCGTCCGATCGTCGTCATCAACAAGATCGACCGGCCGGACGCCCGCCATATCGAAGTGGTCAACGAGGTGTTCGACCTGTTCGCCGCGCTCGACGCCACCGACGAGCAGCTCGACTTCCCGATCCTCTACGGTTCCGGACGCGACGGCTGGGTCTCCGAGAACCCGGAAGGCCCGAAGGACCAGGGCCTGGCGCCGCTGTTCGACCTCGTCGTCAAGCATGTACCGGCGCCGACCGTGCATCCCGGCGCGTTCCGCATGATCGGCACCATCCTCGAAGCCAATCCGTTCCTCGGCCGCATCATCACCGGCCGCATCGAATCCGGCTCGCTGAAGGCCAACCAGGCGGTCAAGGTGCTGCACCATGACGGCACGCAGATCGAGACCGGCCGTGTCTCGAAAATCCTTGCCTTCCGTGGCCTCGAGCGCCAGCCGATCGACGAAGCCCAGGCGGGCGACATCGTCGCCATTGCCGGTCTCTCCAAGGGTACTGTCGCCGACACGTTCTGCGATCCGGCGGTGAGCGAGCCGCTGCATGCGCAGCCGATCGATCCGCCGACGGTGACCATGTCCTTCCTCGTCAATGACAGCCCGCTTGCCGGCACCGAGGGCGACAAGGTGACCAGTCGCGTCATCCGCGACCGCCTGCTGCGCGAGGCCGAGGGCAATGTCGCACTGAAGATCGAGGAATCGGCGGAGAAGGATTCCTTCTTCGTCTCCGGCCGCGGCGAATTGCAGCTCGCGGTGCTGATCGAGACGATGCGCCGCGAGGGCTTCGAGCTCGCCGTGTCGCGCCCGCGCGTCGTCATGCAGAAGGGCGAGAACGGCGAATTGCTGGAGCCGGTCGAGGAAGTCGTCATCGACGTCGACGAGGAGCATGCCGGCGTCGTCGTGCAGAAAATGTCGGAGCGCAAGGCCGAAATGGTCGAGCTGCGCCCCTCCGGCGGCAACCGCCAGCGCCTGGTCTTCCACGCGCCGACGCGCGGCCTGATCGGCTACCAGTCGGAGCTTCTGACCGACACGCGCGGCACAGCGGTGATGAACCGGCTGTTCTTCGCCTATGAGCCCTATAAGGGCGAATTGCCCGGCCGCACCAACGGCGTGCTGATCTCCAACGAACAGGGCGAGTCCGTCGCTTATGCCATGTGGAACCTGGAAGACCGCGGCCCGATGATCATCGATCCGGGCGTCAAGGTCTATCAGGGCATGATCATCGGCATCCATAGCCGCGACAACGACCTCGAAGTGAACGTGCTCAAGGGCAAGAAGCTCACCAACATCCGCGCCGCCGGCAAGGACGAGGCGGTGAAGCTGACGCCGCCGATCCGCATGACGCTGGAGCGCGCGCTGGCCTGGATCCAGGACGACGAGCTGGTCGAGGTGACGCCCAAGACCATACGTCTGCGCAAGCTCTATCTCGACCCGAACGAGCGCAAGCGTTTCGAAAAGGCCGCCAAGGTGATGGGCGCGGCTTAGGAATTCCGCACAACGGTTCAAAAGAGGGAGCAATGCTCCCTCTTTTCGTTTCAGCCGCGCGCGGCCGAGAGAATGGCGTTGCAATCTGCCTCTCCGGTCAGGTCGATGTCGACAGCCACGCCGTTCCAAACCGGCTTGCGCACGGCCCTGGCGCCGTGCGGGTCGATCTTCAGGCGCTTTCGCTCTTCCCAGCGTTGCAGCCTGGATCGCGAGATGCCGAGCTCGCCGGCGAGCAGACGGTCGAGCCGGAGCGATATCGGCGTCTCTACCCCCAGCCGAAGCTCCAGCGTGGTCGCTTCTTCCCCCGCGCCGCCGAGCACCTGCTTGCGCACAGAGACATCCGGGAATTCTTCGACCCGTCCTGCCCGGCCGCGCAGCGCAACGACATCGAAGGCGTGGCGTCGCGCCAGCGCCGGATCGTTGCTTTCGAGCGCCCGCAGCAGCGCCGGCTCGATATCCTTGCGGTTGCGGCGTTCGAAAATGCCGAAATTCCAGGAATTCTCGCAGGCCGTGCAACGGTAGATCAGCCAGACGTCGATGCGCTTACCGTTGGCGTTGACGCGGAATTTTTCGCTGCATTGATACGGCCTGACGCCGCCGCAGCGGTTGCAGTTGATGAGAGGCCGAGGCGCGATTGCGGGCGCGATAGTCCAGCGGACAGACAAGGTAGAAGACATGCCGGTAGGCCCTTCCCGTCGGGAAGTCCGTCAGGCCGGCAATGTCCGAGATGCCCATGCGGGCACGGCGTGGCGAAAGACTGCATTAGTGGGTAGTCAGGCGTCGGCAAAAGTTGCGCACGACGGCGGCTCAGCAATGCCAAACCGGTCTCGAACCGCCGCCTGAAGAACACATGAGATGAAGCAGACGCGCCAATGGCTGCGCCTACGGTGCATTCGGGGAGTTGGCGAGACCGGCGGTTACTGAGGCAAAGTGAAGCTCGAAAATTTATGTCGGGCGGGTCTTCTAGACGTGAGGCGGTAAAGGAGCAAGGGCTAACCACGGATGTTGGCGCTGCCCCTCATTGCCCTGCCGGGCATTTCTCCCCGTAAACGGGGAGAAAGAGGCTGGCCGCGGCGCCGGCGCCCATTCTGCGACGTTTGCGATTGGCGGCGGCGGCATCGTCCTTCGCCCCGTTTACGGGGAGAAGGTGCCCGAAGGGCGGATGAGGGGCGGCGCCGGCGTTGGCAGTAATTGTCTCCTTGCTCGACCACCGCACCTTGCCCGGCGTGCCAAATCCGCTCCGATCGGGTATCGTCTGTCCCTGCCCACAGGAAGCGCGCCCATGCATTTCACCTCGCTGCTGATCTTCGCCGCCGCCCTCTTCGTCGCGGCCGGTTCGCCAGGGCCGTCGATCGCGGCGCTCGTGGCGCGCGTCATCGCGAAAGGGTTTCGCGATGTCTTCCCGTTCCTGCTGGCGATGTGGATCGGTGAGGCCGTCTGGCTGTCGCTGGCGGTGTTCGGGCTCGCCGTCGTGGCGCAGACCTTCCACTATGCCTTCGTCGTCGTGAAATGGGTGGGCGTCGCCTATCTCGCTTATCTGGCGTTCAAGATGTGGACGGCGCCGGTCGAGGCGAAGGAAGGCGAGATGCCGCGCGAGGATTCGCCTTTGAAACTGTTCTTTGCCGGCATGGCGGTCACATTAGGCAACCCGAAGATCATGATGTTTTATCTGGCGCTGCTGCCGACCATCATCGACCTTGCCTCCGTTAGCGTGGTCGGCTGGGTCGAGCTGACGCTCACCATGGCCATCGTGCTGGTGGTCATCGACCTCGCCTGGGTGCTGGCGGCGGCGCAGGCGCGCAAGCTCCTGAAGAGCAGGCGCGCCATGAAGATCGCCAACCGCGTCAGCGCCACGACGATGGCGGGCGCCGCCGCGGCAATCGCTGCCCGTTCTTGAGCGCTACATCATCTCGATGATCGGCGCGATCTCGACGCTGAAGGCAGGGTCCATCAGGATCGGGCAATCCTTGGCCTTGGCGACGGCGTCGTCGATGTCCCTGGCTTCGACGACCGTGTAGCCGGCGGTCGGGTTGCTGCCGCCATTGTTCTCGATCTTGCCGCTCGACAGCACCGTCTTTGACATGCCGACCGGATTGCCGCCGTCGACCACGGCCGAGCCGAGCTTGTCGTACCAGCCCGTCCAGGCATCCATCGCCGCTTTGCGTTCGGCTTCATCGGCCGGCATCTTGCCGGAGCCGTGATAGACATAGAGAAATTTCGCCATGTTCTCCTCCCTGTCGGCGGCGTCGAACCGGCATGCGGCCAAGCCGCTTGCGATACGCAGCGATGCTGCAGTCCGATATGCAGCGATGCTGCAATCGTGGATATGCGGCTGCGCCGCAATCCTGATCATCGGACCAAACAGTGCGGCGGGCAATGAAAAATTCGATATCGCTAATGTAAGACCCGCGGCCCTATCGGGCCATGGCGTGGTATTCGTCGTTCGGCCGCATATCGATCGCCGCGGCCACCCGGTTGGACATGTTGAAGAAGGCAGCGGTCGAGGCGATGTCCCAGATGTCGCGGTTGCTGAACCCGGCCTCGCGCAAGGCAGCGCGGTCGGCCTCCACGATCCGGGCCGGCTCCTCAGTCAGCTTGACGGAGAATTCGAGCATCGCCGTCTGCTTCGGCGTAAGGTCGGCGGCGCGGAAATTCATCACCATCATCTCGCCGAGGGCCGGGTCGCCCGACAGCTGGCGCACGGCCGCGCCATGCGCGGTGAGGCAGTAGTAGCAATGGTTGATCGAGGAGACGACCACCGCGATCATCTCCCGCTCAAGCTTCGACAGGCCGGATTCGCCCAGCATCAAATCATTGTACATGTCGGTGAAGGCGCGCAGCTTCTTCTCGTCGAAGGCATAGGCTTTGAGCACATTGGGCACCAGGCCGAGCTTCTCCTCGCATTTGGCGAAATAGGCTTTCGTCGCCTCGCTGAGCTCGGCCTGAGCCAGGTCGAGCGCTGTAATCCTATCGGTCATCGTTCCTCCCTTCGCCTGCAAAGGACGCCGGCTCATCCGCGGACACGTCATTTTTCTTTGAACGCCGTCAAACCTTTGTCGCCAAACAGCGGTCATCTGGCTACCATAGAAACAAAAGCATAAGACGGGAGGGAATAACGTCATGGCCAGCGTAAAATCCAAGCCGAAGAAGAAAACCGCCAAGGCAGAGGAGAAACCCGCCAGGCTTGCCGATTACCTGCTCGCCCGGGCGCCGGCGGAAGACGTCGCGGCCTATGACGCGGCCGACCTGGGACGCGCGGGCGCGTTTGCCGCCCAGGCGGTCGCCAAGCACAAGAAAGGCGAAAGCGTCGTCGCTGTGGAAGCCGACCCGGGCGTCGCCTGCGACGGCCGGCCGGTATCGGTCATCACCGTCGTCAACGACAACATGCCGTTCCTGTTCGATTCGATCCTCGGCGAGATCACCGAGACATCCGGCGAGCCGACGCTGGTCACCCATCCGATCGTCAGCGTGCGCCACGGCAAGACCGGCGCCGAGGTCGTCGGCGACGGCGGCAAGGAGGACGACGGCCACGACCGGCTGAGCGTCGTCCATGTCCATATTCCCCGGCTCAACGCCGAGCAGGCAAAGAGCCTGACCGAGCGGCTGCGCAAGATGCTATCGCAGGTCCGCGCCGCCGTGGTCGACTGGAAGCGCATGCTCGCCCGCCTCGACCAGGCGATTTCGGAATTCCGCTATACGGCCGTGCCGCTCGACAAGAAGAGCGTCGCCGAGGCGATCGCCTTCCTCGAATGGCTGCGCGACGACAATTTCACCTTCCTCGGCATGCGCGAGTTCAAATATGTCGGCGGTGAGGAAAGCGGCAATCTGGAGCGCGCCGAAAAGCCCGGCCTCGGCATCCTCTCCGATCCGGACGTGCTGGTTCTGCGGCGCGGCACCGAGGCGGTGACGACGACGCCGGAGATCCGCGCCTTCCTGCACGGGCCGGAGCCGCTGATCGTCACCAAGGCCAACGCCAAGTCGCTGGTGCATCGCCGCATCTATCTCGATTACATCGGCATCAAGACCTACACGGCGAAGGGCGCGCTGGCGGGCGAGTTGCGCATCGTCGGCCTGTTCACCTCGACCGCCTACACACGCTCGGTGATGAAGATCCCCTATCTGCGCTCGAAGGCCGAGACGGTGATTGCGAAATCCGGCTTCGATCCGCACGATCATTCCGGCAAGGCGCTGATCAACATCCTGGAAAGCTATCCGCGCGACGAGCTGTTCCAGGTTCCGATCCCGATCCTGCGCAAGCATGCCGTCGCCATTCTCGGCCTGATCGAGCGGCCGCGCGTCAGGGCGCTGGTGCGCGTCGACCAGTTCGACCGCTTCGTTTCGATCCTCGTCTTCGTGCCGCGCGACCGTTACGACAGCGTCGTGCGCGAGAAGGTCGGCACCTATCTCAAAACCGTGTTCGAGGGCCGGCTGTCGGCCTATTACCCGGCCTTTCCCGAGGGCGGGCTGGCGCGCGTCCATTTCATTATCGGCCGCTCCGGCGGCAAGACGCCGAAGGTCGAGCAGGCGACGATCGAAGCGGCGATCCGCGACATCGTGCGCACCTGGGAGGACGCACTGTCGGAGGCTGCGGAACAGGCCGGCAGCGATCCGGCGCTGAAGGCAATCGCGGCGCGCTTCCCCGAAAGCTATCGCGATAGCTTCTCGGCCGCCGTGGCGCTCGCCGATGCCGGGCGCATTGCAAAAATCAGCGCCGACAATCCGATCGCCATCGACTATTACCGCCATGCCGACCAGAAGCCACACCAGGCGGCGCTGAAAATCTACCATTTCGGCAGCCCTGTCGCGCTGTCGCGGCGCGTGCCGGTGCTCGAAAACATCGGCTTCCGCGTCATCAGCGAGCGTACCTTCGAGGTTGGCGGCGACCCGGCCGGCGCGGTCTTCGTTCACGACATGGAACTCGAGAACAGCTACGGCAAGCCGATCGACCTCACCGATGGCGGCGGGCTGTTCGAAGATGCTTTCCTGTCAGTATGGCGCGGCGAGGTCGACAATGACGGCTATAACGGCCTGGCGCAGACCGCCGGGCTGTGGTCGGGCGAGGTCACCATCCTGCGCGCCTATGGCCGCTATCTGCAGCAGGCCGGCATCCCGCAAAGCCAGGATTTCATCGCCGCCGCACTCAACCGCTATCCGGAGATCGCCCGCGGCCTGCATGCGCTGTTCGTCGCCCGGCTCGGACCGACGGCGGAGGGCGAGGGCGTGGTCGCGGCCAAGCACCTCAAGGCCAAGATCAAGGACGCCTTGGAAGAGGTGCCCAACATCGACGATGACACCATCATCCGCCGCTACCTCAATCTGATCGAAGCCTCGATACGCACCAATCATTTCGTAGCCGATACGAAGGAGAAAGGGCAGTCGCTGGCGATCAAGCTCGACTCGCATGCGGTCGAAGGCCTGCCGGCGCCGAGGCCGTGGCGCGAGATCTTCGTCTATGGCTCCGAGGTCGAGGGCGTGCATCTGCGTTTCGGCCCGGTGGCGCGGGGCGGGTTGCGCTGGTCGGACCGCGCTCAGGACTATCGCACCGAGGTGCTCGGCCTGGTCAAGGCGCAGCAGGTCAAGAACGCCGTCATCGTGCCCGTCGGCGCCAAGGGCGGCTTCTTCCCGAAGCGACTGCCGGTCGGTGGCAGCCGCGACGCCATCTTTGAGGCCGGCACCTCGGCCTACAAGAATTTCGTCTCCAGCCTTCTGTCGATCACCGACAATATCGGCGTCGACGGCGTCATCCCGCCGGCCGGCGTGGTGCGGCGCGACAAGGACGATCCGTATTTCGTCGTCGCCGCCGACAAGGGCACGGCGACCTTCTCCGACACCGCCAACGCGATTTCCGAAAAGCATCATTTCTGGCTGGACGACGCCTTCGCCAGCGGCGGCTCGGCCGGCTACGACCACAAGAAGATGGGCATTACCGCCAAGGGCGCCTGGGAAGCGGTCAAGCGGCATTTCCGCGAGATGAACCGCGACATCCAGACCTCTCCCTTCACCGTTGTCGGCGTCGGCGACATGTCGGGCGACGTGTTCGGCAACGGCATGCTGTTGTCGCCGGCCACCAAGCTGATCGCCGCCTTCGACCATCGCGACATCTTCATCGATCCCGATCCCGATATGGCGGCCTCGATGGCCGAACGCCAGCGCATGTTCGCGCTGCCGCGTTCGTCCTGGCAGGACTATGACAAGTCGAAACTGTCTGAAGGCGGCGTCATCGTCTCGCGCAACCAGAAATCGATCACGCTGCCTGCGGCGGCAGCCGCCGCGATCGGACTGGCCAAGACCACCGCGACGCCGGTCGAGATCATGAACGCCATCCTCAAGGCGCCGGTCGACCTTCTGTGGTTCGGCGGCATCGGCACCTATGTCAGGGGCTCGGGCGAAACCAACGCCGATGTCGGCGACCGCGCCAACGACGCCATCCGCGTCACCGCGCTCGATATCCGGGCGAAAGTGATCGGTGAGGGCGCCAATCTCGGCGTCACGCAGCGCGCGCGCATCGAGTTCGGCCTGAATGGCGGCCGCTGCAATTCCGACGCCATCGACAATTCGGGCGGCGTCAACTGCTCGGACGTCGAGGTCAACATCAAGATCGCGCTGGCGTCCGCCATGCGCAAAGGCTCGCTGACCAGGCCGGCGCGCAACAAGCTGCTCGCCGAGATGACCGACGAGGTCGGTGCGCTGGTGCTCTCCAACAATTACCAGCAGACGCTGGCGCTGTCCTTGGCGCGCAAACGCGGCCTTGCCGACATCGCCCACCAGGCGCGTTTCATGACGGCGCTGGAAGCGCGCGGCCTGCTCGACCGGGCGGTCGAAACGCTGCCTTCGCCGGCTGCGCTTGCCGAGCGCGAGGCGCGCGGCGAGCCGCTGACCCGGGCCGAGCTCGGCGTGCTGCTTGCCTATGCCAAGATCGTGCTGTTCTCCGACATCGTCGCCAGTGACGTGCCGGACGAACCGCATTTCGACCGCGACCTGATGGGCTATTTCCCGGAGCGCATGGCGAAGAAGTTTGCCGGCGAGATCCGCGACCACAGGCTGCGGCGCGAGATCATCACCCGCGTCATCGCCAACGATCTCGTCAATCGCGGCGGCCCGTCCTTCGTCAACCGGCTGCAGGAAGCGACGGGCCGCACCGCGGCGGATGTCGTGCGCACTTTCGCGGTGGTGCGCGACGGTTTTGCGTTGCCTTCGCTCTACAAGGAGATCGACGCGCTCGACAACCAGATCGACGGCCAGATCCAGCTCGATCTCTACCAGTCGGTCAGCCGGCTGATCTTCGTGACCAGCGGCTGGTACCTGAAGAACGAAGCGGGTTCTGTGCCGCTTGGGCAGCGCATCGCGGAGCTGCAGGAGGCGCGCAAGGCGCTGGAGCCGAAGCTGACGTCGCTGTTGCCGGCCTTCTCGCGCGAGCGCATCGAGGAGCAGCGGCATGGGCTGTTCAAGGGCGGCGCGCCCGAGAAACTGGCCGAGAAGCTGGCGCTTACCGAGGTGAGCGAGTTGATCCCGGACATCGCGCTCGCCGCGCGCACGGCCAATGCCGATATCGTCAGCGCGGCGAAGGCATTCTTCGCCGTCAGCGACGCCTTCCGCATCCCGCGCGTCGAGGAAGCGGCACGCTCGATCATGCCGCCGGACTATTACGACCAGCTGGCGCTGTCGCGCGCCACCGACACGATCGGCGCCGCGCGGCGCGGCATCGCGGTGTCGGCGCTGAGCGGATACGGCAAGGCGGCGGATCCCGTCGCGGCCTGGCTGGAGGCCGGCGGCGAGCGCGTCGCACGCATCCGCGAGCGGCTGCAGGCGCTGACCGAAGGCGGCGACATCACCGTGTCGCGGCTGTCGGTGGCGTCCGGCCTGATGAGCGACCTGACGGGGATTTGATTCCTCGCCCCACGCAGTGGTTACGCTACGCACAGTTCTTCTGTAACTGGCGTGACTGATCGGCCGAAGGCTTGATTGCCAGGTGGTTCCCCCAATCCGTCGCTGCTTCGCAGCGCCACCTTTCCCCCCTCCGGAGGG
>NZ_VFWX01000064.1 GCF_006442965.1 Mesorhizobium sp. CU3
GTTCGCGCACCAGCGCGAGTGCCACGAGCGGCCCGAGCGCTTCCTCGGAGCCGTACCGCTGGAGCGTGTAATAGCCCTGCAGTCCGAGCACGAAACCGACGAACAGGCCCGAGACGGCAATGATCGCGAGCGAGTAATTACCGAGGAAGTGGACCTGGTCGACGACCAGCCGCGCCCGGGCCAGTGCGGCGGGCAACGACCCGAGCAGACGCAGAAACAGCCGGGTCGCATGCCCGATATCGGTCAGCTTGCCC
>NZ_VFWX01000065.1 GCF_006442965.1 Mesorhizobium sp. CU3
GGGTGGCGCAGTTGCGCGCCGGCGAGGTTGACGGACAGTGGGCCGAAGTCATCAAACGCTTTTCTCCAGTGGTGCATCTGCCGGCAGGCCTGTTCCAGTACCCAGTCGCCAATCTGCAGGATCATGCCGTTCTCTTCGGCCAGGGCAATGAAGTGCGCGGGCGGCACTTCGCCGAAGGTGGGGTGGCGCCAACGAATCAGGGCTTCGGCGCCGATCAGTTGTTGGGTATCGAGGCTCAGCTTCGGCTGGTAAT
>NZ_VFWX01000066.1 GCF_006442965.1 Mesorhizobium sp. CU3
GTCTGCAGTTCCTCGATCCGGGCTACTCGCTGGTGGCCAGTGCAGGCGGCAGCCTGAGCCCGACCAATGCGCCGGACGGCAGCTTGGCCGCAGCACGGGTCAACGCTGGCGTGACCACGCAGATCGATGCGCCGCTGGTGGGCACGGGCGGCATCAACAAGCTGGATGCCGGTACCCTGGTGCTGACGGGCGCCAATACTTACACCGGCGGCACCACCGTCAGTGGCGGGACCTTGGCCGGTAACACCACCAG
>NZ_VFWX01000067.1 GCF_006442965.1 Mesorhizobium sp. CU3
GTGGTAGACGCCGTCGTTGGCGAACGTCGCGTACGCCGCCGCCATCTCGACGGGCGTGACCTCGACGTTGCCGAGCGCGAGCCCGGAGTTCGGGTTGTCGAGCTTCTCGGTGATGCCGGCCTGGCGCGCCGCGTCGGCGACCGCCTGCGGGCCGACCTCGTTGCCGAGCGCGGTGAACACCACGTTGTTCGACAGGGTCATCGCCTTCTTCAGCGAGCAGCTGCTGCAGTCGGCGCCCTCGACGTTGCGGAC
>NZ_VFWX01000068.1 GCF_006442965.1 Mesorhizobium sp. CU3
GGCCAGGCCTACCCGTGCCTCGAACACGCCGCTGAAGGTGCGCAATGCCACTTCGCTGATCTGCTCCACGGTCAACGCGGCCGACAGGTCCCGCGCCAGGCGTGCCAGGGATGTGGCGCGACGTTCTCGAGCGGCGGCGGTGCGCGCTTCGTGGCGCAGGCGTGCGGTGAGCTGCCCGGTGATCAGCGCGATGCCGAGCATCAACGCGAAGGTGAAGAAATACTGGGTGTCGTTGACGGTAAACGAGTAG
>NZ_VFWX01000008.1 GCF_006442965.1 Mesorhizobium sp. CU3
GACCGCCGCCACGGATCAGGCAAGCACCTGGTCCGTGGCACCCTCAACAATGCACGATTCCAAACACACAAGGGGTGTTCCAGCGGAGTGAGACGTCGGCTTTCCCTGGAGCACCCCTCATCCGTCGCCTTCGGCGACACCTTCTCCCACAAGGGGAGAAGGGGGAGCCATAACCTCCCAGGTAATTGAAATCCCTCCCTCGCCGGCCTAGTCCTACCTCATGACCACATCCGAACCTTCCGCCGGCAGCCTGATCCGCGAATGGCGCACACGGCGGCGCATGAGCCAGCTCGACCTCGCCATGGAAGCCGATATCTCGCAGCGGCATCTGTCCTTCGTCGAAAGCGGCCGCGCCCAGCCGTCGCGCGACATGGTGCTGCATCTGGCCGAGCAGCTGGCGATACCGCTGCGCCAGCGCAACCAGCTTCTGCTCGCCGCCGGCTTCGCGCCGAGCTTCAGCGAAAAATCGCTCGGCGATAAAACGCTGGCGCCGGCGATGGCCGCCGTCGAGACCTTGCTCAAGGGTCACGAGCCGTTTCCGGCGCTGGCCGTGGACCGGCACTGGAACCTTGTTTCCGCGAATGCCGCAATCGCGCCGTTCCTTGCCGACATCTCCGAGCCGTCCCTGCTCCAGCCGCCGGTCAATGTGCTGCGGCTCAGCCTGCATCCGGGCGGCGTCGCGCCGCGCATCGTCAACCTGGCGGAATGGCGCGCGCATCTGCTGGAGCGGCTGAAGCAGCTGAGCGACGCCACCGGCGATGCGGTGCTGATCGAGCTGGAGCGCGAACTGCGCGGCTATCCGTCCGGCCTGAAGAGCAGCCGGCCGGCGCCGGTCGAGCCGAGCGGCATCGTGCACCCGCTCCGGCTCGCGCATGGCGATCAGGTGCTGTCCTTCATCAGCACCATCACCGTCTTCGGCACGCCGCTCGACGTCACGCTGTCGGAGCTGGCGATCGAATCTTTTTTCCCCGCCGACGAGCAGACGCGAACGGTGCTGGTGCGGCTGGCGAAGGAGTGGGCAGCGGCTTCTTAGCCCTGCGGCGGCGTCGCCGTCCTGGTGCGCGTGCGCTCCAGGCCGAGTTGCCGCTCGCGCCAGATGATGAAGATGCCGGCGGCGACGACGATCACGCCGCCGACCAGCGTGTTGAGCGACGTCACGTCGCCGAAAACGAAATAGCCGACGACGACGCCGAGGATCATCGAGGTATATTCGAAGGGCGCCACGACCGAGGCCTCGGCATGGCGGTAGGCCGCCGTCATCAGGATCTGGCCGAGCCCGCCGCAGCAGCCCGCCATGACAAGCAGGGCTGCCTGCATCGGGGTCAGCGCCTGCCAGCCGAAGGGCAGCGTGAACAGCGACAGCACCGTTGCCGTGGACGAGAACCACAGCACGATGGTCGCGGTCTTCTCGGTCTGCACGAGATTGCGCACCAGAAGCATGGCGACGGCCGAGATCGCCGCGGCGATGAGTGCGGCCATGACGCCCAGCACCTCCTGGTCGTCGAGCGCTTCGTCCGAATTCAGCAGCGTCAGTTCCGGCCAGGAGATGATCAGCACGCCGATCAGGCCGACCGCGACCGCGCTCCAGCGATAGACGCGGATCGATTCGCCGAGGAATACGGAAGAGAACACCACCACCAGGAGCGGCTGCGCATAGTTTAGCGTGATCGCCTCGGGCAACGGCAGCCTGGTCAGCGCGAAGAAGCCGAGCCCCATGGCACCGACGCCGACCAGGCCTCGCGCGATGTGGTTGAACGGCCGCTTGGTCGTGTATGCCGTGGCCAGCTCGCCCTTGAAGGCGAGGAAGGCGACGATTGGGAAGATGGCGAAGAAGGAGCGGAAGAAGACGATCTGCCCGGCCGGCACGTCGCCCGCCGCCTTGATGCAGGTCTGCATACCAACAAAGACCGCCACCGAGACGATCTTCAGCGTAATACCGCGCAGCGTGTTGTGGCCGACGGCATGATCGGCGGTCATCTTGCCTCGCAAGGGTGGTCGGAAAAAGGAGGCCAGAAATAGACCCTGGCGCAGTTTTGTCGAGGGGGTGTTTCGTGTAAAGAGCGCGCACCTCAAAATTCGTGGGCCGGCAAAGCTGGCCGGCCACCCGAGATCGACAGGAAAATACAAGGAATGCGAACCGATACCGGCCATGTCTTCAAGCTCGAAGACTACCGTCCCAGCGACTATCTGATCCCGAAGACCAGCCTCGACTTCCGGCTGTCGCCGGACACGACCCGGGTCACCGCCGTTCTCACCATCGAGCGGCGCGAGGGCGTGTCGAATTCGGCGCCCTTGGTGCTCGACGGCGACGGGCTGACGCTGCTTGGCGTTGCCATCGACGGCAAAGCGCTGCCGCCCGCCGCCTATCAGGCGACACCCGACCAGCTGACAATCCTGGCGCCGCCTTCGGCCCGTCGCTTCGAGCTCAGCATCGAGACCGAGATCGCGCCGGCGGGCAACGAGGCGCTGATGGGCCTCTACCGCTCGAGCAACGTCTATTGCACGCAATGCGAGGCCGAAGGCTTTCGCCGCATCACCTATTTCCTCGACCGCCCGGACATCCTGTCTGTCTACACCGTGCGCATCGAGGCGCCGCACAACGAAGCGCCGCTTTTGCTCTCCAACGGCAATCCCGTCGAAAGCGGCATACTGGACGGCGGACGGCACTATGCCGTCTGGCACGACCCCTTCCCGAAACCGTCCTATCTGTTCGCGCTGGTGGCCGGCGCGCTTGGCAAGGTGTCGGGCAGCTTCACCACGATGTCCGGCCGCGAGGTCGAACTCGGCATCTATGTCGAGCCCGGCAAGGAGCGGCTCGCAGGCTATGCGATGGACTCGCTGAAACGTTCGATGAGATGGGACGAGGAAGCCTTCGGCCGCGAATACGACCTCGACGTCTTCAACATCGTCGCCGTGTCGGACTTCAACATGGGGGCGATGGAGAACAAGGGCCTCAACGTCTTCAACGACAAATACGTGCTGGCCGACGAGGAAACGGCGACCGACGCCGATTTCGCCAATATCGAGGCGATCATCGCGCATGAGTATTTCCACAATTGGACAGGCAACAGAATCACTTGCCGCGACTGGTTCCAGCTCTGCCTGAAGGAAGGGCTGACGGTTTACCGCGACCACGAATTCTCCGCCGACCAGCGCTCGCGGGCGGTGAAGCGCATCGCCGAGGTGCGCACTTTGCGCGCGCATCAGTTCCCGGAAGACCAGGGCCCGCTGGCGCATCCGGTCAGGCCGCGCCGCTACCGCGAGATCAACAATTTCTACACGGCGACCGTCTACGAAAAGGGCTCGGAAGTGGTGCGCATGATCCGCACCATCCTCGGGCCGGAAGCCTTCCGCGCCGGCATGGACCTCTATTTCGAGCGCCATGACGGCGAGGCGGCGACGATCGAGGACTTTTTGAAAGTCTTCGAGGACGTCTCCGGCAAAGACCTGGCGCAGTTCGCGCTCTGGTACCATCAGGCCGGGACGCCGAACCTGACGGTGAGCTCCGCGCACAATCCGGCGGCAAAAGAGTTCACGCTGGAGATAGAGCAGTCGGTGCCGCCGACGCCGTCTGAAAGCCGTAAGCGGCTAATGCATATTCCGCTGGCTTTCGGGCTCGTCGGCGCCGACGGCAAGCCGGTCGCGTGGACCGCCGTCGAGGGCGCGGTGGTCGAGGACGGCGTCATCCATATCCGCAAGCGCCGGCATACGGTGCGCTTCAGCGGCGTCGCCGAGCGGCCGGCCGTGTCGCTCAACCGCGGCTTTTCGGCGCCGATCACGCTCTCTGCGCAGCAGAAGCCGGAAGACCAGTTCTTCCTCGCCGCGCATGACAGCGACGCCTTCGCGCGCTGGCAGGCGTTCAACACGCTGCTCACCGATGCGCTGATCGCCGCCTTCCGCCAAGTGCTGGGCGGGAAGGAACCGGCCTTTGCGGCCAAGCTCGCCGCGCTCGCCGGCCGGATCGCCGACGATGAGACGCTGGAGCCCGCCTATCGCGCTTTGGCGCTGTCACTGCCGAGCGAAGCCGACATTGCCCGCGAGATCGGCAAAGGCATCGACCCCGACGCCATTTTCGCCGCGCGCGAGGCCTTGGCGCGGGCGATCGCCGAGGCAAACCGCGATACCTTCGCGGCGCTCTATGACAGCCTCGCCGACAACGGTCCTTTCATGCCCGACGCGGCAAGCGCCGGACGCCGGGCGCTGCGCAACAGCTTGCTCGACTATCTGTCGCTGCTGCCCGAAGGCGCCGCCCTCGCCGTGCGGCATTTTCAAGCCGCCACCAACATGACCGATCGCGCCGCGGCGCTGGCCGTGCTTGCGCATCGCCATGCAGGTACGGCCAAAGCGGAAGAAGCCCTGTCGGCTTTCGAGGCCCGCTATCGCAGCGACGCGCTGGTGCTCGACAAATGGTTCCAAATCCAGGCCGGCGTGCCTGGCAAGGGCACAGTCGACAAGGTGCGCGCGCTGATGCGGCACCCCGCCTTCTCGGTCGCCAACCCGAACCGGGTGCGTTCGCTGATCGGCACCTTCTCCAGCGCCAACCAGACCGGCTTCCATGGCGCCGACGGCGAAGGCTATCGTCTCTTCGTCGAGACCGTACTCGAGGTCGAGAAGCGCAACCCGCAAGTGGCGGCGCGGCTGGCGACGGCGCTCAGGTCCTGGCGCTCGCTGGAGCCCGGACGGCAAGCCAAGGCCAAGCAGGCGCTGCTCGACATGGCCAAGGTCGAGAACCTATCGGCGGACCTGCGCGATATCGTGGAGCGGACACTGGCGTAAGCCCTCATGCTCTAGCCGGGCAAGTCGACCCGGCCGAGCCAGTTGGTAACGTCCTGCAGCGTCTGGCGCTCCTGCTCGCACTGTTTGGAAAAGCCACTGATCAGCCGCGCTTTTGGCGCATGCGCGGCGAGAACGTCGAGGCTGTCGCCGAGGCCGTAGCCGCCATGGGTGATGAACGGCACCAGGGTCTTGCCCGACAGATCATGCTTCGACAGGAAGGAGCGGATCACCGCGGGCGCCGTCATCCCCCAGATCGGGAAGCCGAGGAAGACGGTGTTGTAGGGCACGAGATCCGGCACCGTGGCGGCGAGCAGCGGCTCGAAGCCCGCCTCTTTCTGGCGTTGCGCCACCGCGACCTGTTCCTCGTAGTCTTCCGGGTAAGGATCGGAGGTGCGGATTTCGAAGATGTCGGCGCCGAGAGCACGGCTGACCTGGCGCGCGATGAGCCGCGTGTGGCCGGTGCG
This sequence comes from Mesorhizobium sp. CU3, assembly GCF_006442965.1. Classification (GTDB taxonomy): domain Bacteria; phylum Pseudomonadota; class Alphaproteobacteria; order Rhizobiales; family Rhizobiaceae; genus Mesorhizobium. Next base: position 5,241 of record NZ_VFWX01000008.1, read on the forward strand.
GGTGTGGTAGGCCACCAGCACTTTGCTTGCACCCGCCTGCTGCGCGTTCGATGCGTGGGCCGGCTTGCTCAATCCGGCGCCGAGCGGCAGTGCAAGTGCGGCCATCAACGCTCCTCGTCTCGACATCTGGTTCAATTCGTTCATCTGGTTGCGTCTCCTGCCGGCCGACTGGGCGGCCTCAAAGTCCGGTCATCTTGAGGACGTTTTCGGGCAGCCGTGCCCCCTGCAGCGTGATCTGCGAGGCCGCCGCATCAATCTTCGCGAGATCGCCTGCGGTGAGTTCGACGGAAGCCGCACCCAGATTCTCCTCCAGGCGGTCGAGCTTCCTGGTGCCCGGGATCGGCACGATCCACGGCTTTTGCGCCAACAGCCAGGCGAGCGCGACCTGAGCCGGCGTCGCCGCCTTTCGCGCCGCCACCTGCCGCACCAGATCGACCAGCGCCATGTTCGCCTTCAGCGCATCCGGCGTGAAGCGGGGCACGTTATTGCGGAAATCCGAACTGTCGAACTTGGTGTTCTGGTCGATCTTGCCGGTGAGAAAGCCGGCGCCCAGCGGACTGAACGGCACGAAGCCGATGCCCAGTTCCTCCAGCGTCGGCACGATGTCCGCCTCGGGGCCCCGCCACCACAGCGAATATTCGCTCTGCACCGCCGTGACCTTTTGCACGGCATGCGCCCGGCGGATCGTCGTGGCTGCGGCCTCGGAAAGGCCGAAATGCCCGACCTTGCCTTCGGCGATGAGATCCTTCACGGCGCCGGCGACATCCTCGATCGGCACATTCGGGTCGACGCGATGCTGGTAGAACAGATCGATCCGGTCGGTCCTCAGCCGCTTCAACGAGGCCTCCGCGACGGCCCTGATATGCTCCGGGCGGCTGTTGGTGCCGCCGCGTCGCGCACCCGTCTCCATATCGATGTCGAAGCCGAATTTGGTGGCGATGACGACCCGGTCGCGGACCGGCGCCAGCGCCTCGCCGACGAGTTGCTCGTTGACGAACGGACCATAGGCTTCCGCCGTATCGAAGAGCGTGACGCCGCGATCCACAGCGGCGCGGATCAGGGCAATCATCCCTGCGGTATCGCCCGGTTGTCCATAGACGCCGCTCATGCCCATGCAGCCGAGACCGAGGGCGGAGACTTCCAGATTTCCAAGGTTGCGCTTTTGCATCATTTTCTCCTTTCGATCCTTTCGGCCTCAAGCGCCCGCGCCGCTTGGGACTGGCTGCGCCGCCTTGCGCGGCCGCGCGATCAGCGCCAGCACGATGAGCAGCGCCAGCGCCAGCATGGCCGAGCCGGCGGCGAGCGCGGCGCCGAAGCGGTAGGCGAGCAGCTCGCGGCCATCCAGCGCGCCGGCGCCGATCGCGGCGACGGCGACAAGCACGGCGAGGCCGAGCGAATTGCCGAGTTGGTGGGCGACGTTGACGACGCCGGAGGCAGCGCCAGCATCCTCAGCCGCCACGCCGGCAATGCCCGATGTGGTCAGCGGGCTGAGCGTCATGCCCTGGCCGGCGCCGATCAGCACCATCGGCAACGCCACGCCGATCCAATAGTCCGCGCCGAACGAGGCGCGGCTCAGCCAGGCCATGCCGAGAAGCGTGAGGGCGAGGCCGCCGGCGAGCAGCCGGCCATTGCCGAAGCGGCGCGTCAGCTGCGGCACCGTCATCGCCACGGCGAAATTCACCAGCGTCATCGGCAGGAAGGCCATGCCGGTCAGCGACGCCTTGTAGGCGAGAACCCCTTGCAGATACTGCGTGGTGAAGAAGAAGAAACCGATCATGGCGCCGAGGAACAGGACGCGGGCGGCATAGGCGCCGGCGCGCTCGCGGCTGGCGAACAGCCTGAGCGGCATGATCGGCTGCCTGGCCTTCCATTCGTTGAGCACGAAAATGGCAAGCAGCAGCACCGCACCGGCGAGCGAGGCCCTGGTGATGCCGTCCGACCAGCCGCTGCCCGCCGAACGGATGAAGCCGTAGACCAGCGCCGTCATGCCGACGGTCGAGGTCAGCGCGCCGACGAGGTCGAGCCGGCCGGCCTTGCGCTCGGTCTCGGCGATGTATCGCCGCGCCGCGACGATCATGGCGATGCCGATCGGCAGATTGATCAGGAAGCCGACGCGCCACGAGATCCAGTCGGCCAGCAGGCCGCCCAGCACCAGCCCGACACTGGCCGCGATGCCGGCGACCGCGCTGTAATAGGACACGGCGCGGGTGCGCTCGCGGCCTTCATCGAAAGTGGTCTGCAGCAAGGCCAGCGTCGAGGGCGCCAGGATGGCGGCGCCAAGGCCTTGAACGGCGCGGGCGCCGACGATCCAGGCCGCCGATTGCGCGGCGCCGATCGCCAGCGAGGCGAAGGTGAAGAGCGCAAGGCCGACGATCAGCATGAGGCGGCGGCCGAGGATGTCGCCCGCCCGCGCGCCGGCCAACAGGAAGCCGCCGAAGGTCAAGGTATAGGCGCTTTGCACCCATGCCAGCCCGGCATCGGTGAAGCCCAGGCCCTGATGGATCTTCGGCAGGCCGGTGAGCACGATCGAGGTGTCGAGCACGATCATCACGTAGCTGACCAGGATGATCGCCAGGGTGGCTGTCTTGTTCGCTCCGGATGCGGCGGCCGGCGAGCCGGCTCGTTGGGTGTCCATAGTCCATGTCCTTGCTTGTTCGGCGCGGCGCCTGCGGGGGCAGTCATGCCCGGGACCGCGGATGGCCGACATTTAGCGCTTTGATCGCTATGCGATTAGACGCTAGAATGCGCATGAGCTTATGACTGAGATTCATGAATGGCCCGCGAGACCGTCAACGACCTCATCGCCTTCCTGGCGGTCGCGCGCGAACGCAGCTTCACCAGGGCCGCGGCGAAGCTCGGCGTTTCGCAGTCGGCGCTGAGCCACACCATTCGCGGGCTGGAGGCAAAGCTCGGGGTCAGGCTTCTGACGCGCACGACGCGCAGCGTGGCGCCGACCGAGGCGGGCGAGCGCCTGCTGACCGGCGTCGGCCCGCGTTTCGACGAGATCGAAGCCGAGCTCGCGGCGATCAGCGAACTCCGGGAAAAACCCGCCGGAACCATCCGCATCACGACCGGCGAGCACCCGGCCGAGACGATCCTGCTGCCCGCGCTTAGCACGTTGCTGCCGGACTATCCGGACATCAAGGTGGAGGTCATCGTCGACTACGGCCTCACCGACATTGTCGCCCAGCGCTACGACGCCGGCATCCGGCTTGGGGAGCAGGTGGCGAAGGACATGATCGCCGTGCGCATCGGACCGGAGATGCGGATGGCCGTGGTCGGCGCGCCGACCTACTTCGCCAACCGCAAGCCGCCACGGACGCCACAGGACCTGACGGGACATAACTGCATCAATCTGCGGCTGCCGACCTATGACAGCCTCTATGTCTGGGAGTTCGAGAAGGGCGGCCGCGAGATGAGGGTGCGGGTCGAGGGACAGCTTGTGTTCAACACGATCGGCCTTCGTCTGAACGCGGTGCTTGCCGGTCTGGGCCTCGCCTATCTCCCGGAGGACCAGGCGCGGTCACATCTGGCGAGCGGAGCGCTGGTGCGAGTGCTGGCGGATTGGTGCCCGCCCTTCCCCGGTTACCACCTCTACTATCCAAGCCGTCGCCAGGCCTCGCCGGCCTTTGCCCTTCTCGTCGAAGCGTTGCGCCATCGCGACTGAACCCCTACGGCGGCTGCAAAAGCCACTATTTTATTCGATTTTTAATCTTTTTTGGCCGCGCCTCTGGACAAGGCGAATCACCTTTGATTCTTTACTGACGATTCGGGGCGTGCGGCGTAACCGGATCATCCAGTAGATACGGCAAATCGGGGAGTGCCATTTATGGCCAAGGCGGACGCGTGGGGCGCGCCCGGGGGGAAGGTTTTTGCGCGTCGCAAGGCAAGGGGCGATGGACTTGCCGGCAATGCGCGCCTGATCGCCGAACCTGCCTATCAGCGGCTGCTGGCCGCCGAGCCGCTGTTGCGCCGGTCGATCCCGGCGCTGATCATCATCTTCCTCGTCGTCATCGCCGCGCTGCGCTTCCTGTCGCTGATGAACGAGCATGACGAGATCGAGCGCGATTCCAAGGCGGTGCTGGCGCTGGCCGCCGGCCAGATGGCGCAGGCGATCACCGCCGATCCGAGCGCCGCAGGCATCAATGCCGTCGACCTTCTGGAAAGCACCAGCCGCCAGGGCGCGATGGGCCGCGCCCATGTGCTTGCCATCACCGACGCCGCCTTCAAGATCGTCGCCGTTTCACCTTTCTCGACGGGATGGCAGGGCCGCACGCTGGACAGCCTGGTGCTCGGCGGCCAGCCGCTCTTCATGTTCGGCGACCGCGCCGGCGTCATGAACGTCTCGATCGCAGGGCAGGATTGGTTCGCGGCGGTGAGCCTTGCCGGCGACCGCAAGCACGCCGCCGCCGTGCTGGTGCCGCAGCAGGCTGTGTTCGAGAACTGGCGCAAATCGATGTCGCTCAACGTCACGCTGTTCGTGCTGACCGCGGGCGTGCTGATCGTCGTGCTCTATGCCTATTTCGGCCAGGCGGCGCGCGCGCAGGCCGCCGACCGCATCTATCTCGAGGCGCATCAGCGCATCGACATGGCGCTGGTGCGCGGCCGCTGCGGGTTGTGGGACTGGGACATGGTGCGCGGCAAGATGTACTGGTCGCGCTCGATGTACGACATGCTGGGCTACGAGCCTTGCGATACGATGCTCTCCTTCGGCGAGGTCGACGAGATCATCCACCCCGACGACGGCGATCTGTTCGAGCTTGCCAACCGCATCGTCGAGCGCGAGATCGACCATATCGACCAGGTCTTCCGCATGCGCCATGCCGACGGGCAATATGTATGGATGCGGGCGCGCGCCCAGGTGATCGATCCGGAAGCGCCGGAGATCCAATTGATCGGCATCGCCGTCGACGTCACCGAGCAGCGGCATCTGGCGCTGCGCTCGGAAGCGGCCGACATGCGGCTGAGGACCGCGATCGAGAACATCAACGAATCCTTCGTGCTGTGGGATGCCGCCGAGCGGCTGATCATGTGCAACTCGAAATTCCAGAAGGACAACGGGCTCTCCGACCGCGACGTGGTGCCGGGTGCTGCGCGCGATTTCCTCGAAGAGCGCATGCTCGCCTTCGCCTCGGAGCGCAGGCTGGCCAATGCCAACGGCCCGCAAGGCGGCGTCAGCCTGGAGCGGCAGCTCGCCGACGGGCGCTGGCTGCAGGTCAATGAACTCAGGACCCGCGACGGCGGCACCGTCTCGGTCGGCTCCGACATCACCCAGATCAAGCTGCACCAGGAAAAGCTGGTCGACAGCGAGCGCCGGCTGATGGCGACGATCCACGACCTCAGCCTTGCACGGCGCGCCGAAGAGGAACGCGCCAGCGAACTGGTCGAGCTCAACCGCAAATACATGAAGGAAACCGAGCGCGCCGAAGCCGCCAACCGGGCGAAGTCCGAATTCCTCGCCAACATGTCGCATGAGCTGCGCACCCCGCTCAACGCCATTATCGGCTTCTCCGAACTGATGCAGCAGGGGCTGTTCGGGCCGCTCGGCTCCGAGCGCTACGAGGAATATGCGACCGACATCAACGGCAGCGGCAAATATCTGCTCGGCGTCATCAATGACATCCTCGACATGTCGAAGATCGAGGCCGGCCAGTTTTCGCTCGACCGCGAGGAGATCGACCTCTGCCCGCTGATCAAGGAAACGGTGCGGGTGATCTCGCTGCAGGCGGCCGAAAAATCGATCACGGTGGAGACGCGCATCGCCGATACGATGCGGCTCTTCGCCGACCGCCGCGCGATCAAGCAGATCGCCATCAACCTGCTCTCCAACGCGGTGAAGTTCACGGGACAGGGCGGTAAGATCACGGTCAGGGCGCGAAATACCTCCGGCGCGCTGATGCTGACCATCGAGGACAATGGCTGCGGCATTCCGAAGGCGGCGCTGAGCAAGCTCGGCCGGCCGTTCGAGCAGGTGCAGAACCAGTTCTCGAAAAACCACGCCGGCTCTGGTCTTGGGCTCGCCATCTCGCGTTCGCTGGCCGAACTGCAGGGCGGCGCGCTGAAGATCCGCTCGACCGAAGGTGTCGGCACCATCGTGTCGGTGCGCATCCCGCTGAAGAAGTCCCCGGCGGCGGTGAAGGCTGCGGCGTAGCTGGTTTCCTCAGATCTTGGTTACCTTGGCGGGACAGCGCCCCCCTCTGTCCTGCCGGACATCTCCCCCACGAGGGGGGAGATCAGATGTCGCGCCGGCTTTCGCCAATTTGCCAACGGTGAAAGACGAGCGGGGCGCGGACACAGCCAATCTCCCCCCTCGTGGGGGAGATGTCCGGCAGGACAGAGGGGGGCGCGAAGGAGCGAGATGTCGACAGACTCGGGTGACAACCGCCCTAAACCCGCGCCTTCTCCAACGCTTCCGCAAGTTCAGCCACGGTCAGCCTTCCGCCGGCGGCCGTCTCCCGTAGCCGCGCCTCCATCGCCTCGGAAAACTGGTCGAAGTCGATGCTGCCGCCAGCCGCCTTGCTGAGCTTTGTCGTCATGCCGTCCGGCAGGCGACCGCCGGCGGCTTTGTTCTCGGCGTAGGCAACGGTGCCGACGGCGCCGGCCAGCGCCACGAAGGCAAGGGCGAGCTTGGTCGATTTCTTCATGGGGTTTCTCCTGTTGCATCGTCACCCCCGATGCGGCCGGACGCGCGTTTCGGCGCACCCGTGCGAAGCAGAAGAGCGAAGTCCTTCCTGACCTTCCGCGACGTTTCCTTGAGATGTGCTTCGAGCACAGCGAAATCCGGCAGATCGGTCACCGCCAGAAGCAGGTCCGAAAGCCCCGGCGGGACATCGTCGCGCTGGAACTCGCCGGTGAGGCAAAGCCGGATCATCTGGGTCAGCGCCAGATAGAGCCGATAGGCTTCGCCAAGTTCCGCGCGGATGTCGCCACCCGCGAAACCGGGCTCGAGCCGCGCCATTATGTCGGCCGTCGCCGTCACCCGACGGCCGGGCTCGACGACGCCGATGATCACCGCGACCTGGGCGATGAATTCGAGATCGATCAGCCCGCCCGGAATGAGCTTGATGTCCCAGAGGTCGCGCGGCGGCTTTTCCTTTTCGATCAGAGCGCGCATCTCCAAGGCTTCGGCCTTGACCTTGGCGGCATCGCGCGGCTGCGCCAGCACCGCCGCCACCTCTTCCTCCAGCTCGGCGCAGAGCTCCTTGTCGCCGCCGACAGCGCGCGCCCGCGCCAGCGCCATGTGCTCCCAGGTCCAGGCGTCCTGGCGCTGATACTTCTTGAAGGCGTCGATGTGGGTGGCGACCGGGCCCTTGTTGCCGGATGGGCGCAGGCGCAGGTCGAGCTCGTAGAGCACGCCTTCGGCCGTCGGCGCCGAAACGGCGGCGATCAGGCGCTGTGTCATGCGGGTATAGTAATGCGACGGCGCCAGCGGCTTCTCGCCGTCGGATTCATCGGCATCCATATTATGGTCGTAGAGCAGGATGAGGTCGACGTCGGAGCCGGCGGTGAGCTCGCGGCTGCCGAGCTTGCCCATGCCGAGCAGCGCCACCCTGCCCCCGGCGATGCCGCCATGGCGCTGCGCGAATTCGGCGATCACCGCTTGCAGCGCCGCTTCGATGGTGAGGTCGGCGAGATCGGAGAAGGCGCGGCCCGCCCGCGCGGGGTCGATCGAGCCGGCAAGCAGGCGCACGCCGATCAGGAATTTCTGCTCGGAGGCGAAGATGCGCAGGCGGTCGAGCACATCCTCATAGGCGCGGTCGCCCTCGATGAAGGCGGCGAGCCTGGCCGAGAGATAGGCGCGGTTGGGCAATTCCGTCAGCAGCGCCGGATCGAGCAGGCCGTCGAAGACATGCGGCCGGCGCGTGATGATGGCCGCCAGCCTGGGCGCCGCGCCCATGATCGTCGCCATCAGCTTGAGCAGCGCCGGGTTGGATTGCAGCAGCGAGAAGAGCTGGATGCCCGCAGGCAGGCCGGCGAGGAATTCGTCGAAGCGTACCAGCGCCTCGTCGGCGCGGCGCGTCTGGCCGAAGGCCTTGAGCAGCGCCGGCGTCAGTTCGGTCAGCCGCTCGCGCGCCTCCGCCGAGTGGGTGACGCGGTAGCGGCCGAAGTGCCAGCCGCGGATGACGCGGCAGATGTCGCTCGGCCGCTGGAAACCGAGGCGCTGCAGGCTCTGCAGCGTATCCGGGTCGTCGACATCGCCGGTGAAGACGAGGTTGCCGACACCCGCCGACAATTCCGGGGCGGTCTCGAAGAGCGCCGCATAGTGCCGCTCGACCTGCTGCAGCGAGGCCCGGAAGGCTTCGGCGAACTCGGCCTCGCCAGCAAAGCCGAGCATGAGCGCGATGCGCTCCAGCTCCTCGTGATCCTCCGGCAGGACATGCGTCTGCTCGTCGGCCACCATCTGGATGGCGTGCTCGACCCGGCGCAGGAACCAGTATTGCCGGGTCAGCGCATCGCGCGCATCCGCAGTGATCCAGCCGCGCGAGGCGAGTTGGCTGAGCATCGGCACCGTCTCGCGGCCGCGCAGTTCCGGAAAGCGACCGCCGGCGATCAGCTGCTGCGTCTGGACGAAGAATTCGATCTCGCGGATGCCGCCACGGCCGAGCTTGACGTTGTGCCCCTTCACCGCGATCTCGCCATGGCCTTTGTGGGCATGTATCTGGCGCTTGATTGAGTGGACGTCGGCGATCGCCGCATAGTCCATGTATTTGCGCCAGACATAGGGCTGCAATTCCTTGAGGAAGCTGACGCCGGCGGCCAGGTCACCGGCCACCGGTCGCGCCTTGATCATGGCGGCACGCTCCCAGTTCTGGCCGCGTGCCTCATAGTAGTTGAGCGCCGCTTCGATCGGGATAGCCAGCGGCGTCGAACCGGGATCGGGGCGGAGCCTGAGATCGGTACGGAAGACATAGCCGTGCTCGGTGCGGTCCTGCAGGATGCGCACCAGCCGGCGCGTCAACCGCGAGAACAATTCCGTCGCGTCGAGCGGATCGGTGACGGCGGGCGCCTCCGGATCGAAGAAGACGACGAGGTCGATATCGGAGGAGAAATTCAGCTCATGCGCGCCGAGCTTGCCCATGCCGAGCAGGATCCAGCCTGAACCGCGGGCCGGCTTCCTAGGATCGGGCAGCTTCAGCTTACCCTGGCGGTGCGCGTCGAGCAGCAGGAAATCGACGGCGGCGCCGGTGCAGGCGTCGGCAAGGTCGCTGAGGCGGCGCACGGTGACCGATGTCTCGGCCTCGCCCGAGAGATCGGCGAGCGCAATCAGGAAATGAGCCTCGGTCTTCCATTGCCTGAGCGCCATCATCAGCCCGGTTTCCGAGACATCCTCAGCCCGGGCCGCTCCAGCGATCGCCTCACCGATGGATGAGAGCCGCTCCTCTATCGTCCGGTCGAACAGCGTGTCGAGAATGGCCGGTCGGCGCCGCGCGACATCGCGCAGGAAGGGCGACAGGTCGAATATGGCGGCGAGCAGGTCCTGCGCCTCGCCCTCGCCGGCCAGGAATGCGGCGAGACGGGAAAGGCCTTCCTCCTCGGCGGCGTCGGCGATTTCCGACAATTCGCGCCGGGCACGGTCCTTGTCCAGCGGCCGCAGCGCCAGCGTAGGCGCAAGTCGCCAGTCGGTTTCGATCTTCTTCTTCGCCATCCTTGCCGCCATCAATGCGTCTCCCGTGCCGGGAAACTCATGACCACAGACAATCCTGGATTGGCGGGGGCAAGATCAAGCCTGCCGTTGTGGAAAGTCATGATCGCCTTGGCGAGGCTTAGGCCCAAGCCCGAGCCGGGCTGCGAGCGGCTCTTTTCCAGCCGCACGAAACGCTCGGTGGCGCGGGCCCGGTCGCTGTCGTCGGGAATGCCGTGGCCATTGTCGGCGACGGCAAGCTTGATCTCGTTGCCGACGCGTTCCAGCGTCACGCGCACCTTCGGCGCATCGGTGGCGCCGGTCGAATATTTGATGCCGTTGTCGACGATGTTCGACAGCGCCTGGCCGATCAGCTCGCGGTTGCCGTTGACGACAATGGCGTCCGGCACGGTCGCTTCCAGCGCCACGCCCGCCTCCTCCGCCACCGGCTCGTAGAGCTCGACGACATCGCTCACCGTGGCTGCAAGATCGACGGGGCTGGTCGTCTCCGACGAATAGCCGGCCTCCAGCCGCGAGATCATCAGGATGGCGTTGAAGGTCTTTATCAGCTGGTCGGATTCGGCGATCGTGCTTTCCAGCGCCTGGCGATAATCGTTCGTCTTGTGCTTGCCGGCAAGCGTCGCCTCGGCGCGATTGCGCAGCCTAGTGAGCGGCGTCTTCAAATCATGGGCGATGTTGTCGGAAACCTGCTTCAGGCCCTCGTTCAGCATGGCGATGCGGGCAAGCATCGTGTTGAGGTTCTCCGACAGGCGGTCGAACTCGTCGCCGGCGCCGGTGACCGGCAGCCGGCCGGTGAGGTCGCCGCCCATGATGCGGCGGCTGGCGTCGGAGACGCTGTCGATCCGCTTCAGCGCCGCGTGGCCTACGAAGAACCAGATCAAGAGCCCGCCGAGCCCCATCATGCCGAGCGAAAGCATCAAGGCGCGTTTGATGACGGCGCGGAAACGCTCGGGTTCGCCGAGGTCGCGGCCTACCAGCATGATCATCTGGTTGGGCAGCCTGAGCACCAGCGCGATGGCGTTGTGGCCCTTCTCGCCTGCCGGCTGCGCGCTGCTGTCGCCGGACGGGGGCGTCGTAGTCCCCTGGTCGGCGGTGCCGCTGCGCAGGCGGTCGAGCTCGCCTTCGCCGAAGCGCTGGTAGGAGAACGGCTCGGCCGTCCAGCCTTCGGTCTCGATGACGCCGGGTTCCAGGCTCTGCACATTGCCGGTCAGGATCTGGCCGTTGGTGTCGGCGATCAGATAAAGGTTGGCGCCAGGCTGGCGCGAGCGGTTTTCCACCACACGCACCAGCAAGGGCAGGCCGCCGCGCTGATAGGCGCGGGCAAGGCCCAGCACCTCGTCATTGATAGTGTCCTGCGTCTGCGCCGTCAGCATGCGCGCCGACAGCGAGGTCATGTAGAAGACCAGAAGCACGGCGCAGAGCGCGAAAAGCAGGAAATAAAGCGCGGAGAGCCGGGCCGCCGTCGTCTTCATAATGGCCGGCAGGGAAAGAGCCATTTTGCCCTTAGATCAGGATGACGATTTGTCGAATCGTCATCCTGATCTAACCCTTTGTTGCAGCATGATCTTTTCCGAAAACCGGTTCCCACTTTTCGGGATCATGCTCTAGCCGCCTTTCAGCATGTATCCCGCGCCACGAATGGTGTGCAGGATCGGCTTGTCGAAGCCTTTCTCGATCTTGCCGCGCAGGCGTGAGACATGGACGTCGATGACGTTGGTCTGCGGATCGAAATGATAATCCCAGACATTTTCGAGCAACATGGTGCGCGTCACCACCTGGCCGGCATGCCGCATCAGATATTCGAGCAGGCGGAACTCGCGCGGCTGCAGCGTGATCTCGCGCCCCGCGCGCTTGACCGAATGCGAGAGCCGGTCGAGCTCGAGATCGCCGACGCGATAGACGGTTTCGGATTCGCGCGCGCTGGCGCGCCGGTTCAGCACCTCGACGCGCGCAAGCAATTCGGAAAAGGCGTAAGGCTTGGTGAGATAATCGTCGCCGCCGGCACGCAAGCCGGTGACGCGGTCGTCGACCTCGCCCAGCGCCGACAGGATCAGCACCGGCGTGGTATTGCCGCGCGAGCGCAGTGCGGCGATCACCGACAGGCCGTCACGGCGGGGCATCATGCGGTCGACCACCATCACGTCATAGTCGCCGGCATCGGCCAGCGTGAAGCCGGTCTCGCCGTCGCCGGCGACATGGGCGGTGTGACCCGCCTCGGCGAAGGCTTTCTGTAGATAATCCGCCGCTTCGCGATCATCTTCCATCACGAGAATCTTCATAGCGCTGTTATACGCGATTTCACTGGAAGGTTGAGTGGCAGTCATGGCGCATAGCCTTGTTCACAAGCGGCATGTCGTCTTCCCAAACCGGTACCTACCTTGGGGCGACATGATTTTTTGGTCGCATGTCGTTCCCCAAAAACCGGTGTCCACTTCTTGGCGACATGCTTTTTTGGTCGCATGTCGTCTTCCCAAAACCGCTACACACTTTTGGCCGACATGCTCTAAGTTAGAGCGGCAGCGGGGATGGGAACCCGCTGCCGCCAGGAGCGAAACACGGTGACTGACTGACGTGTTCGGCCCCATGTTTCCCGACGACGGCTCGGGGGTGTTGATACCGCCGCAGGGAAAGTTGAAAGCGTTTGAGCATTGACCCCGAAGACCCATGCGGTTCTCGGGGTCGTGCCTTTTCAGCCCTTGCCGACGGGCAGCGCCACGAAGCGGTTGCTGTCGTCGCGGGTGATCTGCATCAGCACCGCCTTGCGGCCCGCTTTGGCGGCATCCGCCATCGCCTTGGAGACGTCGTCGGTGGTGTTCACATCGTTCGAATTGATCGAGGTGATGACGTCGCCGGGCTGGATGCCGCGGTCGGCCGCGTCGCTGTCGGGATCGACATCGGTGACCACCAGGCCCTTGCCTTTTTCCGCCTTGGTGACGGTCAGGCCGAGATCGGCCAGCGTGTCGGCCTTGGCGGCGGGCGCCTGCTGCTTGCCGTCATCGTTCGAGGCCTGCTTGTCGCTGGCCGGCAGGGTGCCGAGATCGACCTTGACCGTCTCAGACTTGCCGTCGCGCCAGACGGTGACGTCGACCGACTTGCCGGGCGAATAGGCGCCGATGGTGCGGGCCAGTTCCTTGGGCGAGTCGATCTCCTTGCCATCGACCTGGGTGATGACGTCGCCGGCGGCGATACCGGCCTTCTTGCCAGGACCGGCGTCCTGGGCGCTCGATACCAGTGCGCCCTTGTCCGACTTCAGGCCGAGCGACTCGGCGATGTCGGAGGTGACCGGCTGGATTTCGACGCCGAGCCAGCCGCGCTGGACCGAGCCGTTCTTCATCAGATCACCGACGACCTGCTTGGCGGTCGAGGCCGGGATGTCGAAGGCAATGCCGACGCTGCCGCCCGACGGCGAGAAGATGGCGGTGTTGATGCCGATCACCTGGCCGTTGAGGTTGAAGGTCGGGCCGCCCGAATTGCCGCGGTTGACCGAGGCGTCGATCTGGATGAAGTCGTCATAGGGGCCGGCGCCGATGTCGCGGCCGCGCGCCGAGACGATGCCGGCCGTCACGGTGCCGCCGAGACCGAACGGATTGCCGACAGCAACCACCCAGTCGCCGATGCGGACCTTGGCATCGTCGGCGAAGTCGACATAGGTGAACTTCTTGCCGCCGCCATCGACCTTAAGCACCGCCAGATCGGTGCGCGGATCGGTGCCGACCAGCTTGGCGTCGAGCTCCGTGCCGTCATTGGTGACGACCGAATAGTTCGAGCCTTCCGAGACGACGTGGTTGTTGGTGACGAGGTAACCGTCCTCGGAGATGAAGAAGCCGGAACCCTGCGCGATGGGGCGCGGCTCGCCGTTGCCCGGGTTGCGGTGGTTGAAGCGGCGCTGGCCGAACTGCTGGCCGCCCTGGTCGCCGAAGCCGCGGAACTGCTTGAAGAACTGACGCAGCTGCGGATTGTCGGGCAGGTTGTCGAAGCCGTCCTGGTCGTCGGAACCGTCATCGGCGGTCGGCTGGATCTTGGCCTTGACCTTGACGCTGACGACGGCCGGCGAGACGTGCTCGACGACATCGGCGAAGCTCGGCATCTGCGGGGCTTCGACGCGAACGGCATCGGCCAGCACAGGGGCTGTGCCGGTGGCCAGCGCGCCGGCGCCGACCGCGCCGACAACGGCGAGCGAAGCGACGGCGGCCATCAGGCGCTTGCGGGTGGTGGAATATGAATTGGGGGCAATATTCATGGGGTTCTATCCTCTATAGACTGGATGCGCTCAGGCGAAGCATCCTCGGGCAAGAGGATTAGAGGCGCCCACATTACGGCGCCATTTCCGGTACATGAAAGTTTTGTAATGTTGGGGATGGGCGACGATGACAACGGGCCTGCTGCGCCCGAAGGCTTGGCAGAAGCACCCGCGATGTCGTCATTCCAGGGCGGAGCAAGGAGCGAAGCGACGCGCGCAGACCCTGGAATCCATGCCGTGACCTTCGTCGAAGGGCGCAGCGGAGCAGAATTCTGCACCGTTGGCGGCGCGTCGACGTAACGGCATGGATTCTATGGTCTGCGCGCGTCGCTTCGCTCCTTGCTCCGCCATAGAATGACGACCTGTGAGAGCGGTTGCGGCTAATCACCGGGAGTCAGCGATGGCGCTAATCGCTAAGCATCTTTTCCAACGCTGCCTGTTCCTCGGCGCTCAGGGTGCTGCCCGAAGCCGGTCGACGCGAGCGGGCGCCGAGCAGGATGAAGGCGCCGCCGGCCAGGAGCAGGAGCACGGGCGTACCCCACAACAGCGCGGTCCGCAGGCTGAAGCGCGGCTTCAAGAGCACGAACTCGCCGTAGCGCGAGACGATGTAGTCCATCACCTGCTGGTCAGTGTCGCCAGCGACGAGCCGCTGGCGCACCAGGATGCGCAGGTCACGCGCGAGGTCGGCGTCGGATTCGTCGATCGACTGGTTCTGGCAGACCATGCAGCGCAGGCCTTCCGAAAGCACGCGGGCGCGGGCCTCCAGCGCCGGGTCTTGCAGCACTTCGTCGGGCTTCACCGCCTGCGCGGCGCCGGCAAAAAGCAGGGCCAGGAGCAAAAGCAGCGAGGCGACCGAGAACCTTGTCCTCATGTCGGGCTCTCGGCCAGCACGGCGGCAGCCGCCTTGCGCCGCTTCGCCGGCGCGCCGACGCGCAAGCGGCGGTCTAGCAGCGACATGGCGGCGCCCGCCATCATCACCAGGCCGCCGCCCCAGATCAGCGTCACCAGCGGCTTCCACCACAGGCGCACGACGACCGAACCGTCATTGTTCTCGTCGCCGAGCGACAGATAGAGTTGGCTTAGACCCAGAGTGCGGATGCCGGACTCGGTCGTGACCGTCTGGCGGACCGGATAGAAGCGCTTTGCCGAGGTGATCTCGCCGTCCTCGAAGCCGTTCGAGATCAGCACGAAGCGGCCGCGGTCCTCGGTGAAGTTCGGACCTTTTTGCGGGAACAGGCCTTCGAAGCGCACGCTGTGGCCGGAGAGCTCCACCGTATCGCCGGGTTTCATGGTGAGGATCTTTTCGGTGCCGAAGCAGAGCGTGCCGACGATGCCGAGCAGCGTCAGCCCGAGGCCGAGATGGGCGAGCGCGGTGCCAAACACCGAGCGCGGCAGGCCCAGGAAGCGCCGCAGCATTGTGGACGGCGAGACCGAACCGACACCCGACTTGACGGCAAGGTCGGTCAGCGCGCCGGCAACCAGCCAGACGGCAAGGCCGACGCCGAGGGCGGCAAACACCGAGGCGCCGTTTATGAACAGGCCGGTGACCAGCATCGCGGCCAGCGCCAGCCCGAAGGCGGCCATCAGGCGCTGCGCGGCGGCATAGACGTCGCCCCGTTTCCAGGCGAGCAGCGGGCCGAACGGCACGATGGCGAGCAGCGGCAGCATCAGCGGGCCGAAGGTCAGGTCGAAGAAAGGCGCGCCGACCGAGATCTTGCCGCCGGTCACAGCCTCCAGCGCCAGCGGATAGAGCGTGCCGACCAGCACGGTCGCAGTGGCGGTGGTGAGGAACAAATTGTTCAGCACCAGCGCGCCCTCGCGCGAGATCGGGTGGAACAGGCCGCCGGCGGTCAGCGTCGAAGCGCGCAGCGCAAAGAGCGTGAGCGAGCCGCCAATGAACAGCGTCAGGATGCACAGGATGAAGACGCCGCGCGTCGGGTCGGTGGCGAAAGCGTGCACAGAGGTCAGCACGCCGGAGCGCACCAGGAAAGTGCCGAGCAGCGACAACGAAAAGGTGAGGATGGCGAGCAGCAGCGTCCAGATCTTAAGCGCCGAGCGCTTCTCCATGACGATCGCCGAATGGAGCAGCGCCGTGCCGGCGAGCCAGGGCATGAAGGAGGCGTTCTCGACCGGATCCCAGAACCAGAAACCGCCCCAGCCGAGCTCGTAATAGGCCCAGTAGGAGCCCATGGCGATGCCGCCGGTCAAAAACATCCAGGCGACCAGCGTCCACGGCCGCACCCAGCGCGCCCAGGAGGCGTCGATGCGGCCCTCGATCAGCGCGGCGACCGAGAAGGAGAAGCAGATCGAGAAGCCGACATAGCCGAGATAGAGCATCGGCGGATGGATGGCCAACCCAAGGTCCTGCAGGATCGGGTTCAAGTCGCGGCCTTCGATCGGCGCCGGGTTGAGCCGGATGAACGGGTTGGAGGTCGCCAGGATGAACAGGAAGAAGGCGGCGCCGATCATGCCTTGCACGGCCAGCACATTGGCCTTCAGCGTCGCCGGCAGATTGTTGCCGAAGACGGCGACCAGCGCGCCGAAGAAGGTCAGGATCAGCACCCAAAGCAGCATCGAGCCTTCATGGTTTCCCCAGGTGCCGGTGATCTTGTAGATCATCGGCTGCAGCGAGTGCGAGTTTTCCCAGACGCTCGCCACCGAGAAGTCGGAGCCGGCATAGGCGCTGGCAAGTGCGGCGAAGGAAAGCGCCGTAAGCGCGAAGCCGGTGACCGTGACCGGACCGCCGACCGCCATCAGCCGCTGGTTGCCGGTGCGGGCGCCGATCAGCGGCACCAGCATCTGCACCAAGGACAGAGCAAAGGCGAGGACGAGCGCGAAATGTCCGGTCTCGACCATTGGTTACCTGCTTTCTCGCAGGTTCTGGTCGCAAAACCGCTTTGCACTTTTGCGGAACCTGCTCATCAGTTCGTGCTTTCCTGCCAGACGCCCTTGGCCTTCAACCCGTCGGCGACTTCCTTGGGCATGTAGCGCTCGTCATGCTTGGCCAGCACGCTGTCGGCGACGAAGACGCCGTCCGGGCCGAAGGCGCCCTCGGTGATGACGCCCTGATCCTCGCGAAACAGGTCCGGCAGGATGCCGGTATAGGTGACCTTGACCGATTTCTGCTTGTCGGTGACCGAGAAGGCGACGGTGGCGCCCTGTCCACGCACGATCGTGCCCTTTTCGACCAGGCCGCCGAGGCGGATGCGCTGTCCCGGCGGGACGCTTGCGGTGGCGAGATCGGCCGGCATATAGAAATAGGACGCCTTCTGGCCAAGCGCGTAGAAGGTCAGCCCGGCAGCGGCGCCAAGAAAGGCCAGCCCGGCCAGGATCACCGACAATCGCTTCTGCTTGCGCGTCATTTTCCTACTCCGTCGCCGTCACGCCGAGGGAGGCGGCGAAGGCGGTGAACTTCTTGGCCTGCTCGCTGTCGGCGCCGAAGGCGGCGACAGCGCGTCCCAGCGCATCGCGCGCCTGGTCGGCCTTGCCGAGCACGACATAGGAACGAATGAGCCGCATCCATCCTTCCTCGTCACGCGGGTTTTGCTTCAACTTGTCGTCAAGCCCGGCGACCATGGTCTCGATCATCGCCTGCCGGTCCTGCGGCGACATCTGCTGTGCGTCCTCGACCTGTTGCGCGGCCGGCCCGTTGGCCGGCGGATTCGCGGCGACCGCCGGCGCGGCCGCTTCGGCGAGCGCCTGCTGGACGGCGTTGCGCCACGGCGAATCCGGCGCTAGCCCGCCCAGCATCTTTTGCCAGGCGGCGACAGCCTCGGCCTTGCGGCCTTCCTGGGCAAGTCCGACCGCCAGATAAAAATTCGCCTTGGCGTTGGCGGGATCGAGCTTCAGCGCCGCGTCGAAGGCCTCTTGCGCGTCGGCCGAGACGATACCGCCGGCCGCACTTGCGATCGCCTCGCCGAGGCCCGCCTGGCGCGCCGCGCTGCCGCCGTCGAGGCGGATGGCGTTACGGTAGGCGGTGACGGCGTCCGGATAGCGCTGCAGGCGCAGATAGACCGGCGCCAGCACGTCCCAGCCCTTGCCGTCCTGCGGGTTGGCGGCGAGATGCGCCTCAGCGCGGGCAACGAGCTCATCGACCGAGGAATCGGCCGGGTTCTTGGCCAGTCGCTCGGCCAGCGGCTGCGAGGGTAACTCGGGGGAGCCGAGCACACCGTAAAGCCCCCAGCTCAGCAGCGGAACGGCGAGCACGGCCACGCTGGCGATCAGCCTCGCGCCGCGTGATGGCGCGGCGGCCGCCGCATCCGCCTTGCCGGCCGCGCCGAGGCGCAGGATGCGGCGGCCGATCTCGGCGCGGGCTTCCTCGGCCTCTCCAGGCTGGATCAGGCCGCGCGCCATGTCGCGGTCGAGCTCGGACAGCTGGTCGCGATAGACTTCGAGGTCATGGTCGCCGGCCGACGGCGCGCCCCTCAAGCCGCCGGTAAGCGGCAAAAGCACAGCCAGGCTGGCGCCCAGCGTGAGGATTGCGGCTATGATCCAGAACAGCATGGCTATTCCAATAAAGGCAGAGCCCTGCCCTGCCAACACGAGCATGCTGCGACGCTTTGGCGGCAGATCGACTGTCCGACCTTGATCGACGTCAATCTCGCCGACTTATCAGCTCAGCGGCGTCCAGCTGCCGTCGCCGTTGCGGCAGGCGGTGCCGCGCGCGGTAACGCCCGACGTGCCGGTAAAGACCGTATGGGTGTACTGACGGCAGTCCTGCGAGCCGACCCTGTAGGGCTGGGCTGCGACGACCTCGCCCGAATGGTTCGAGCTGTCGCTCTTCCACGTCACCTTCTGGCCGCTGGTGTTGTATTCCAGCGCCTTGTACTCCGCCTCGAGCCCCTTGCGCTTTTCGGCGTCGCTGAGGCCCGAGCCGATCGAACCGCCGATCAGCCCGCCATTCATGGCGGCAACGATGTTGGTCGAGACCTTGCCGGCGGCAGGCGGCGTGGAGACAGGCGTGACCGGAGCGGTAGGGCCGCCTTTGCCCAACGTCGTGCAGCCGGAAACGGCGAGCAGGGCGGAAACGAGCGCGACGCGAATCTTCATGCCAACAACCGGTTGTCTTGAGCGGGATGAGCGGGGGGCTGCGTCATTAAGGGGATTTTCAAGGCCATAGTATTGATATTTGTCGGAAATTTGGCCGCGGACGGCCACAGGCAAGTCGATGGAAACATTATTGGAGGCTCCGCAATCTCACCACCGCCCTCAAGCCGCCCATGCCGGACCGTTCCAGCGCCAAGGCGCCTCCATACTCGTTGACGAGGTCGGCGACAATGGCAAGGCCAAGCCCTGTTCCCGGCTTCGTCTCATCCAGTCGCTTGCCACGCTTCAACGCTTCCCGCGCCTTGTCTTCAGGAATACCCGGACCGTCATCCTCTATAACGATTTCAAACAGGCTGATGTTTCCCGGCACGGCGGCGACAGACACCATCGCGGCGCTCTTTGCCCATTTCACGGCATTATCAAGCAGATTTCCCAGTAATTCCTCCAGATCCTCGCGCTCGCCGGCAAAAACGATCTCGGCCGGCGGCAGCGACAGCGTCAGCCTGGTTTGCGGATTGAGTTTCTGCAGCACGCGCACCATGCGCTCGACCAGCGGCGAAACCGGGGTGCGGAAGACGACGCTGTCGCGCTGGGCGGCGACACGGGCGCGCTGCAGGTAATGGTCGACCTGGGTCTGCATCGAGGCGGCCTGATCGGCGATCAGCTGGCCCTTCGGCCCGCCGAGCGCCCGGCCCTCATTGATCAGAACGGCCAGCGGCGTCTTCAGCGAATGGGCTAGATTGCCGACCTGCGTGCGCGAGCGTTCGACGATGCGCCTGTTGTTCTCGATCAGCGCGTTGGTCTCGTTGGCCAGCGGCTCGATCTCGGCCGGGAAGCTGCCGTCGAGCCGCTGCGCGGTGCCCTCGCGCACCATGGCCAGCGCGTTTCGCACGCGGCGCAAGGGCTGCAGGCCGAGCAGGATGGCGATGGCGTTGATGGCGATCATGCCGATGCCGAACAGCGACAGATAGGTGAGCAGGCGGCGCTGGAAGCTGGCGATCTCCTGTTCCAGCTCGCTGTGGTTGCCCATGACGCGGAAACGTGCGGCGCGATTCTTGGCGTCGAGCACGAACTCGCTCTCGAACACCTGGAGCTCCTCGCCCTTGATGCCTTCCATCGAATAGCTGCGCTGAAAATTCGCGTTGAACGGCACCTCGGCGACGCTTGGCGACAGGATCGAGGTGGTCATCGAAGAGGAATGGAGTTCGCCATGCACGCCCTCGGAAGCCGGCTCGACCGACCAGTACCAGCCGGAATTCGGCTGCGAAAAGCGCAGGTCGCCAAGGTCCGGCGTGCCGGTCAGCGCGCCGTTGTCGGAAATGCCCACAGAGCCGATCAGGTTGAACAGATGCGCCGACAAGAGGCTGTCGAAGCCGCGTTCGCTGGCCTGGCGGTAAAGCGTGGTGATGAGCGTGAAGATGACGACCAGCGTCAGGATCGCCCAGATGGTGGAAAAGGCGATGACGCGGAAGGTCAACGAGCGCGGCCAGACCCTGAGCCGCGCCAGCCTGGTCGTCATCGATGGCTGCAGCGGTTCCGCGTCACGCCTCCGGCTCACGCATGCGATAGCCCATGCCCCGCACGGTTTCGATCATGTCGATGCCCATCTTCTTGCGAAGCCGGCCGACAAACACTTCTATGGTGTTGGAATCGCGGTCGAAATCCTGGTCGTAGAGATGCTCGACCAGCTCGGTGCGCGACACCACCTCGCCCATATGATGCATCAGATAGGCGAGCAGCCGGAATTCGTGCGAGGTGAGCTTCAGCGGCACGCCGTTGACATCGGCCTTGGAGGCCTTGGTGTCGAGGCGCAAAGGCCCGCAGGTAAGTTCCGACGAGGCGTGCCCCGCGGCGCGGCGGATCAGCGCCCGCACGCGCGCCAGCACCTCCTCGATGTGGAAAGGTTTCGTCACATAGTCGTCGGCGCCGGCGTCGATGCCGGCCACCTTGTCGCTCCAGCGGTCGCGCGCGGTGAGGATCAGCACCGGCATCTTGCGGCCGCCGCGGCGCCAGCGCTCTACGACGCTGATGCCGTCCATCTGCGGCAGGCCGATGTCGAGGACGACGGCGTCGTAAGGCTCGGTGTCGCCGAGGAAATGCCCCTCCTCGCCGTCATAGGCGCGGTCGACGACATAGCCGGCATCGACCAGCGCATCGGCCAGCTGCCGGTTGAGATCCTTGTCATCCTCGACGACGAGCACACGCATGGTTTGTAAGCCTGTTGAGGGTGCAGCTATAGGCCGATTCCGCCGGCCTGGGAAACGCCGGCGTCAGCCTGCCGGAACCACGATTTCCGAGCGGCGGGGCCGCTGGCCGTCCTTGCCGGGCACCAGCACGACGATGACGCAGACCTGCTGGCCGCCGCGCGTCGCCGACGAGGCCTTGGCCAGCGTGCCGCCATTCTGCTCGGCCACCTGCTGGCCGATGGCATAGCAATCGCCGGCTGCCAGCACGACCGGCTGGTCGACCGACGGTTCGACGACCGGCACAGCGGTCGCGTGCGACGCAAACAGGCCGGCCGCGGCGAGCGCCAGCATTGTTTTGCGGAAATTGGACCCAAGCTTTTTCATGATCACGGTTCTAACGCATAGGGGCTGAACGTGAAATGAACGGTGAACGGCCGAAACTCCATGCCCGCAATACCCCATTTTGACTTTGTTGCGAGATCAACGAATGCGATCACGCCGCCTGGGTTCCCCACGATCCGGGCTTGGCGATTCATAGCCGGAAAATCAGCATTCCGGCTATGGTTTTCGGATGCACAACTTTCGCTCTGCCCTAGCTAGAGCATGATCCCGAAAAGTGGAAACCGGTTTTCGGAAAAGATCATGCTCCAACAAAGAGTTAGATAAGGGTGACGATTCAACGAAACGTTATCCTGATCTAGAGTGGAACGATCGGACGACCATGGGAGCATGCAATGACGAGCGACGATCTTGCCGAGCTTTACCGGGGCTACATCGCCTGCCTGAACAACCAGGACTGGGACAATCTCGGCCGCTTCGTCGGCGAACAGGTCCAGTATAATGGCGAGACGATCGGACTTTCGGGCTACCGCCGCATGCTGGAGGGCGACTTCGCTGCGATCCCCGACCTGCGCTTCAGCATCGAGCTTGTGATCTCCGAACCGCCGCGCGTGGCGGCGCGGCTGCATTTCGACTGCCATCCCAAAGGCGTGCTGTTCGGCCTGCCGGTGCACGGCAAGCGCGTCAGCTTTGCCGAAAACGTCATCTATGAATTCCACGACGGCCGCATCCGCGAGGTCTGGTCGGTCATCGACAAGGCCGCCATCCAGGCGCAGATCTAGCGCCATGCCGAACTCTCAGGTGCTTTCCTCGGTGAGCGCGCGAAAGCGCAGCAGTCCGTGATGGACGGCGAGGTCCTCGTCGTAGCGAGCCTCGGCGAATTCCAAGGACAAAAGCGTCCGGTCGCGCGAGCCGATGGAAAACGCCGCGCCGTCGAGGCGCTTGCGGAGGCTATCCATGATCAGGCGCGTCTCGGCATCGCCTTGCGTCTTCGACCAGACGTGGAACGTCACCTGCTGGTCATTGTCGTTGTCGGCGCCCGATTCCAGGTTGAAGGCGCTGGTGCGGCCATAGGTGACGTGCGGAAAAGCCGCCTTGTCGCTGGCGTGCTCGAGCAGCCCCGTGCCGCCGAGCAATTGCGAAAGCGAGCGGTCGGTCTTCAGCCTCATGAACAAGGCCTGCATCAAATCGCCAGGCGCCGTCATCCGCAAACCATCGCTAAAGCCTTCATGTCGCCAGTCCATCGGCACCGTAGCCGCGACCGCAATCTGACGCCAGATCGCGAATCGTATTGGCTATAGCATGAGCGGCGAAGGTCTCGGAGTTATTACATTTTCAGGCAGCGTCTCGGTTTGAATTCGGCGTTGCTACCCCTGCTTCATCCACCAGTAAGAAGCCCAAAAGCCCAAGACGATCACTATCAACGTGATAGGCCAATAGGTTGCCGCCCAAAGCATACCGATAAGCGCAGCCCACGCGAAGCCGTCGCTATGGCCGCCCAGTTGAATTCCAAGAATAAACCATCCCCCGAATAGCAGTCCGAGCCATCCAAAAATGAGAACTATGACCCTAAACGCTACCAATTGAGCATCCACCGAGATTGGCCTATCGATGGATATTACACACGCTCGTTAAGATTGCCCGCCGTACGCCGGAATGCGCCTTTTCGCAATCAGGACACGGGAGCCGCGCCGCCTTCCTCGGTGCGGCGCGCAATGAATTCGTCGAGAACACCGGTAGTGGCGGCGGCCGAAGGCGGCGCCTGGAAATCAGCAAGGATCCGCTTCCAGATGCCAGTGGCGCGCTCCGTCGCGCTTTTCGAGCCGGACTGCGTCCAATTGCCGAAATTCGACCAGTCGGCGACCAGCGGCTCGTAGAAGGCGGTGCGGTAGCGCGCCATGGTGTGGGCGGCGGCGAAGAAATGGCCGCCCGGCTGCACTTCGGCGATGGCGTCGAAGCCGATAGCGTCGGCGTCGCCCGGCGTCGCGGCGCAAAGCTCGGCGACGGTCTGCAGCGCCTCGATGTCGGTGATCAGCTTCTCGTAGGAGACGCTCAAGCCTCCCTCCAGCCAGCCGGCTGCATGGATGCAGACGGTGGCGCCGGCGAGCACCGAGCCCCACAGCGCGAACTGCGTCTCATGCGCGGCCTGGACATCGGAGATGTTGGCGGCGCTGCCGCCGCCGGAGCGCCAGGGCAGGCCGGTGTAGCGGGCGAGCTGGCCGGCGCCGAGCGTCGCCTTGATGTGCTCGGGCGTGCCGAAGGCCGGGGCGCCGGACTTCATGTCGACATTGGAGGAGAAGGAGCCATAGACCACCGGCGCGCCTCCCCGCACGATCTGGGCGAGCGTCAGGCCGGCCAGCGCCTCGGCATGCTGCAGCGTCAGCGCGCCGGCCACCGTGATCGGCGCCATGGCACCGGCGAGGCAGAAGGGCGTGATGATCGAGACCTGTCCGGCCCGGGCGAAGTCGATGATGCCTTGCGCCATCGGGATGTCGAGCTGGCGCGGCGAATTGGTGTTGATGACGGTGTAGCAGTGGGCACCGGCGCGGAACTCGTCCTCAGACAAGCCGCGCGCCAGCCGGATCATCTCGAAACTGTCGTCGACCTGCGGCGTGCCGCGCGCGAAGACGAAGGGGAATTTGTCCGACAGCGTCAATTGAGCGCGGTTGACGGCGTAGTGGCGGAAACGGTTGTCGATGTCCTGCGGCTCGATCGCGGGGCAAAGCATGTGCAGCACGTCGAAATGCTGGATGAGTTTGGTCAGTTCCTCATAGGCGGCAAGGGAGCCCGGACGCCGGCCGCGCTCGAGATCGGTGACGTTGGGCGCGCCGGCGCCGGCGAGGAAGGTCATGGAGCCGAGCTCGAGCGTCAGGTCGCGGCCGCGGTCGCCGGCCAGCGCCTGAATTGATTTCGGCGCAGATGCTAGGGCAGCGGTGACGATGTCGCGACCGAGGCGGACCATCTGGCTGTCCTCGTCGACCAGCGCGCCCGCCTTGGCGTAGATGGCGCGGGCCTCCGGCAACAGCACCTTGATGCCGAGTTCCTCCAGCACGCGCAGCGCCGTCTCGTGGATCGCGGCGACCTGGTCCTCGGAGAAGACCGGCTGCGGCAGGAACGGGTTCTTCAGCGCGCGGTAGTTCGGATGGCGGCTGGATTCCGAGCCGGCCTCACCGGTGCGGCCGCGCCGGCGTTCGCGTCTCAAATCGCGTGCGACGTCCTCAACCATGTCAATTCCTCCTTGGAACAGGATGACATTTCTTCGAAACGTCATCCCGTTCCATCTTATCCTCTTGTTTGAGCATGATCTTTTCCGAAAACCGGTTCCCATTTTTTGGGATCATGCTCTATTGCCGCATCGCCTTGCCGTCCGGGTCGTAGGGCGAGGCCGCGATGACGCGCGCCGGCCTTTCGACCCCGACAATGTGGACGGAAAGTTCGGTGCCCTCCCCGGCGAAATCGTCATCCAGCAACGCCAGGGCGACGCTCCTGCCGATCGAGTAGCCATAGCCGCCGGAGGTGACGAAACCGACGCGCCGGCCCTGATGCCAGACCGGTTCGAAGCCGCTGGCGTCGGCGTCGACGGCGTCGACCTCCAGCGTCACGATCCGCCGCGAGACGCCGGCCGCCTTCTCCTTCAGCGCCGCTTCGCGGCCGATGAAGTCGCCCTTGTCGAAGGCGATGAAACGGTCGAGCCCGGTCTCACCGGGCGTGTAGCCTTGCGTGAATTCGCGCGACCAGATGCCGAAGCTCTTTTCCAGCCTGAGCGAATTCAGCGCGTAATAGCCGATCTCGGCAAGGCCGAGATCCTCGCCGGCGGCAAGCAGGGTTTCGCGCAGCGTGGCGTGCAAGGTCGCCGGGCAGTTGATCTCGAAGCCGAGTTCGCCGGCGATGGAGAGGCGCGCGACGCGGGCGCGCACCATGCCGATATCGACGGTGCCGCAGGCCATGAACGGCAGGCTTTTGGCGGAGATGTCCTGATGCGTGGTGCGCTCGACGATTTTCCTGGCGTTGGGACCGGTGACGAGGAAGCCGGACACCGCGTCGGAGATGTCGGTGACCGTGACGCCTTCGGCCATATGGGTTTCGAACCAGCGCATGTGGAATTCGCGCAGATAGTAGGAGCCCATGATCCAGAATTCGCCGCCACCCCAGTTGAGCACGGTGAGGTCGCCCTTCAGCCGGCCATCGGGCCCCAGCATCGGCGCCAATCTGGCGCGACCGGGCTTCGGCAGGATGCAGGCGAGCAGCCGGTCGAGCCAGGCCTCGGCGCCGGGGCCTGACACGGCGTAGCGCGAAAAGGCGGTGGTATCGACGAGGCCGGCGGCGCGGCGGACCTGCAGCACCTCGTCGCCGACGATGTCGAAAGCGTTGGAGCGCTTCAGCGTCGTCTCCTCGCGAAAACCCATCGGCGCGAAATAGGCCGGGATTTCCAGGCCCCAGGAAGCAGTCCACTCGGCGCCGGCGGCGCTCATGCCGTCATAGGCGCCGGGGCGCTTCAGCGGCCGGCCGGCCGGCAGGCGTTCATTGGGGAAGGTCATGACGAAGCGGCGGGCGTAGAACTGGCGCGTGGTTTGTCTGAGATATTCGCGGTTGGCGGCAAAGGCGCCGTAGCGGGCGATGTCCATGCCGAAAATATCGGCCTGCGGCTCGCCGTAAATCATCCATTCGGCGAGCGACTTGCCGACGCCGCCGCCTTGGCTGAAGCCGGCCATGACGCCGCAGGCGACCCAGTAGTTTTTCAAACCCCGCACCGGACCGACCAGCGGGTTGCCGTCCGGCGTGAAGGTGAAGGCGCCGTTGACCCATTTGCGGATGCCGGCATTGGCGAGGCACGGAAAGCGTTCATAGGCCTTGGACAGCTCCGGGCTGATGCGGTCGATATCCTCGGGGATCAGCTCGATGCCGTAATCCCAGGGCGCGCCGTCCATGTTCCAGTGTTTCGGGTTCTGCTCGTAGACGCCGAGCAGCACGCCCTTGCGCTCCTGCCGCAGATAGGAGAAGCCGTCGAGGTCGACGGCGAGGCCAAGCTCCTTGTCGAGCGCGGCGACCTCGGGAATGTCCTCGGTGACGAAATAATGGTGCTCCATCGGCGTCACCGGCAGGTCGACGCCGGCCATCAGCCCGACCTGCTTGGCCCAAAGGCCGCCGGCATTGACGACATGCTCGGCAACGATCGTGCCCTTCTCGGTGACGACGTCCCAGCAGCCGTCGGCGCGCGGCTTCAATTCGACGACGCGGTTGCGCAGGATGACATCGGCGCCGCGCTTCTTCGCGGCACCCGCATAGGCGTGCGTGGTTCCATAAGGGTCGAGATGGCCCTCGTTGGAATCGTAGAGCCCGCCCAGCACATCGCTGACATTGGCGATCGGGCAGATTTCCTTGATCTCCTCGGGCGTCACCAGCCGCGCCGTCTCAATGCCGACCGACTGGAAAACCGCCCAGGCCGACTTCAGCCATTCCCAGCGCGCAGGGTCGCTCGCCATGTTGACGCCGCCGGTCATGTGCAAGCCGGCATTCTGGCCGGACTCGGCCTCGATCTCGCGGTAGAGTTTTATCGTGTAATCCTGCAGCGCCGCGACATTGGGATCGGCGTTGAGCGCATGGAAGCCGGCTGCCGCGTGCCAGGTCGAGCCGGCGGTCAGCTCGGCGCGCTCGATCAGCGCCACGTCGCTCCAGCCGAAGCGCGTCAGGTGATAGAGCACCGAGGCGCCGACCACCCCGCCCCCGATGACGACCGCGCGATAGTGTGACTTCACGAGCTTCTCCCTCTCGTTGGAGGCTCTCACCATATCGTCTCCGTACATATGTGTCTAGACACTAGTGTACGGAATGCTTGCGTGCCGCATCGTGCTATGCCAGTTCTGAGGTCATGATCATGAGCTCGCCCCAGGCCGAGTCGCCCGGCAACATCAAGGTGACTCGTGCCGACTGGATCGACATCGCACTGCAGACGCTGATCGCCGAGGGCATCGAAAGTGTCCGAATCCTGCCGCTCGGCCAGAAGCTCGGCGTCGCCCGGTCGAGCTTCTACTGGTATTTCGAAAGCCGGCAGGACCTGCTTGAGCAGTTGCTCAACCACTGGCACGACACCAACACCAACGCGATCGTCGAGCGTGCGATGCGCCCGGCCGAGACCATCATCAAGGGCGTCATGAACGTCTTCGAATGCTGGGCCGACGAGCGCCTGTTCGATCCGCGGCTCGATTTCGCCGTCCGCGAATGGGCGCGCCGCTCCGACGATGTGCGGCGCATGATCGACCGCGCCGACGACGAGCGCCTCAGCGCCATCCGCGACATGTATCGCCGCCACGGCTATGACGAGGAGGACGCATTCATCCGGGCGCGGGTGCTCTATTACATGCAGATCGGCTACTACGTGCTCGACCTCAAGGAGCCGGTGAAGGCGCGCGTCAGCCACCTCGCCGCCTATCTGCGCGCCTTCACCGGCCTGGAGCCGAGCGAGGCGGATGTGACGCATTTCATGCGTTTCATCGCGGGGCGGCGATATAGCTAAGCGAAGAATCAACCCTAGCGTTCAACAAAGCTTGTGTGTGGCTTCGCTGCCCTTGTGAGCGGTGCTAAAATGGTCGATTAGTCTGGCAGGGAGGGCGCTCGGGACCGTTATAGACGGTTTCGGGCGGAGGTGCCGGGGTGGAATTCTGCAATGGATAATCCCTCGAAACCACGCAAGAGAAGAGGCCGCATCGCTTCGGCGCTGCTCGCCGTCGATGCGTGGCTAGATACGTCGCTTTACGAGATCGGCTTCAAGGCGCGCGAGTTCTGGGAAGCGGCGACGATCTTTTCGCGCCGTTTCAGGGTTCATGGCTGGCGCCGCGCCATCGTCGAGGTGCTGAGCGAGGGCTTCACCATGGGCGCCGGCGGCTTCGTCGTGCTCTTGGCGCTCGCCATGCCGGCCTTCGAGATCACCACCGGCGACTGGCGCAACCAGGGCGATTTCGCCGTCACCTTCCTCGACCGCTACGGCAACGAGATCGGCCAGCGCGGCATCATCCAGCGCGATTCCGTGCCGGTGGACGAGATGCCCGACATCGTCATCAAATCGGTGCTGGCCACCGAGGACCGGCGCTTCTTCGAGCATTACGGCATCGACATCCTCGGCCTGTCGCGCGCGATCTTCGAGAATGTGCGCGCCAATGCCGTCGTCCAGGGCGGCTCCAGCCTGACGCAGCAGCTGGCCAAGAACCTGTTCCTGTCCAACGAGCGCACCTTCGACCGCAAGATCAAGGAAGCCTTCCTGTCGCTGTGGCTGGAAGCGAACCTCTCCAAGAAGGAGATCCTGCAGCTCTATCTCGACCGCGCCTATATGGGCGGCGGCACGTTCGGCATCGAGGCGGCGGCGGACTTCTATTTCGGCAAGAGCGTGAAGGATCTGAACCTGGCCGAGGCAGCGATGCTGGCCGGGCTTTTCAAGGCGCCGACCAAATACGCCCCGCACATCAACCTGCCCGCCGCCCGCGCCCGCGCCAATGTGGTGCTGTCCAACCTGGTCGATGCCGGCTTCATGACCGAGGGCCAGGTGCTGCAGGCGCGGCTGCATCCGGCCGATGTCGTCGATCGCGGCGAACAGAAGAGCCCGGATTATTTCCTCGACTGGGCCTTCGACGAGGTGAAGAAGATCGCCAAGCCCGGCCAGCATTCGCTGGTCGCCCACACCACCTTCGACGCCAACATCCAGAAGGCGGCGGAAGAGTCGATGGAGTTCCACCTTCGCCAGTTCGGCAAGGAATACAATGTCACCGAAGGCGCGCTGGTGGTGATCGAGACCAACGGCGCGGTGCGCGCCATCGTCGGCGGGCGCGACTATGGCGCCAGCCAGTTCAACCGTGCCACCAAGGCGCTGCGCCAGGCCGGCTCGTCGTTCAAGCCCTATGTCTACGCGACGGCGATGGAACACGGGTTCACGCCGAATTCGATCGTCTCCGGCGGGCCGATCAGCTGGGGCAACTGGTCGCCGCATAATTACAACGGCGAATCGGCTGGCAAGCTGCCGCTGATCGTGGCGATGGCCAAATCGATCAATACGGTGCCGGTCAGACTGGCGAAGGACTATCTCGGCATCGCGCCGATCAAGGCGATGGCCGAGTCGTTCGGCGTCGAGTCGCAGCTGGAAGCGCATAAGACCATGGTGCTCGGCACATCGCTGATGACGGTGATGGACCAGGCCACGGGCTACAGCGTCTTCGCGCAGAACGGCTTTGTCGGTTCCCGCCATGGAATAACGCAGCTCGTCACCCGGACCGGCGACGTCGTCTATGACTGGACCAAGGACGCGCCGCCGCCGCATCGCGTCTTGTCCGAGCAGGCGCTGAAATCGATGAACACCATGCTTGCCGCCGTGCCGGTGATGGGCACGGCGAGACGCGCCCAGATCCCGAACATCGTGGTCGCCGGCAAGACCGGCACGACGCAATCCTACCGCGACGCGTGGTTCGTCGGCTTCACCGGCAATTACACGGCCGCGGTCTGGCTCGGCAATGACGACTTCACCCCGACCAACAAGATGACCGGAGGTTCGCTGCCGGCGATGGTCTGGCAGCGGCTGATGGTCTACGCGCACCAGAACATCGACCTGAAGCCGATCCCCGGCATCGATCATCCGTTCGTCGATCCGGAAGTGGCGGCCAAGGCCGAGGAAGCGGCGAAAAAGGAAGCCGCCGACGCCGCAGCGCAAGCCGCGGCTGAGCGCCCGCCGGTGCTTTCGAGCCGCACGACGCAAACCTTGAGGGACATGACCAAGGTGTTCGAGGCAGCCCCCACGCTTGAGCCACAGGCGCCACCGGAGACGCTGTCGGCGCTATAGGTGTGCTGATATTCAGGCGAGGCCGGCCTGCAAATGGCGGCTTCCTGCGCTTCCGGTGCTCACGTACGAAAAGTACGCTCCGCTCCGGTTCTCGGAATCCACCATTTTCGACTCGTCCTGACCTGAATCTCAACACACCTATGCTTGGGTTGGATCAAGCCGTCTTGCCACGCCACCCCGCGCCGCGATATCCCCAGCAACCTCCTCTGTTTGCGGCCTGCATGCTCAAAACCGCCTTCCTCACGCTGATCTCGCTTGCCATAGCCATCGGGCTCGGCGGCTACAGCGTCTGGTATGCGCTGAACGCGCAGGATGGCGTCGGCGCGATCCGCATCGGCCAATGGACGGCCTTCCCGGATGTCGGCACGCTCGCCGCCGATCCCTATTCGAAGGCGCGCGTTTCGCGCGAAGGCGTGCTGGCGCTCGGTAGGGCGGAGGGTCTTGCCTTCGTCGCCGAGCGCGACGAAGGCGGCGAGCCGCTGAAGCGCGAATGCGCCTATACCATCGAGGGCAGCTACCCGACCGCCCGGTTCTGGACGCTCTATGCAGCCGACCAGTCGCTCGGCGTCATCGGCACCGGCAAGCCGAGGCAGGCGGCGCTGCAATCCTACGAGGTACTGCGCCAGCCCGACAATTCGGTGGTCATCTCCGTCGGCGACCGCCCTGCCCCCGGCAATTGGTTGTTCACCAGCGGCGCCGGCAAGATGTATTTCGTGCTGACCTTCTACGACACGCCGATCGCCTCGAGCACAGGCCTCTCCGACGTGACGCTGCCGCGCATCCTGAAGGCGGGCTGCAATGCGTAGCCTGCTGCACGCCCTGATCCTCGGCCTGCTCGGCGCCGGCATCGTGCATATCGTGGTGCTGTTTTCAGTGCCTGAATTTTCCGAGCGCGATGCCTGGTCGCGGCTGTCGATGGCTTCCGACCTCTACCGGATGACCAGGCTGGACGCCGAGGCCGGCGGCGCGCCGGTGGTGAAATCGGTCGATCCGCTGTTTTATGCCGCGGCCTGCCGCTTCGACCTCGCCGACGGGCTGGTGCGGATCAAGGCGCCGGGCGACGTGCCCTTCTGGTCGGCCTCGGTCTACGACCGCAACGGCCACAACATCTATTCCTTCAACGACCACAGCGCCAATGACCAGAAGCTCGACACGGTGGTGCTGACGCCGGCGCAGATGATCGATGTGCGGCGCGATCTGCCGGAGGATCTGCAGGGCGCGATCTTCGTCGAGGCGCCGATCGAGGAAGGGATTTTCGTCGTCCGCGCCTTCGTGCCGGACGAGAGCTGGAAGCCGACCGTGTCGCGCTTCCTCGAGCAGAGCGCCTGCGAGTTGCAGGATTACTGACACGCAGTTCCAGGAAAAGTGTGAGGCGGTTAGGTTATGCGAGTTCGTCGCAATCCTCCCACCGGAATTGCGTCAAGAATCTCAGTGATGCGGCGTGGGAGTTGGCGGAGAGCCGGGCGTGTCCGGACTGCTGGTTGCTGGCCGGGCCTCGGCGGCTTGCGGACGCAATTCGTAGCGGACGCCGGGGAATATGATGACCGCCGCCGCCGTGGTGGTGTCGTGACTGACCCGATTTGCAGGTGCCGCTCGCGGCACAAATGACAGGACCATGCCCATGGTTCGCGCATTCCTCTCGGTTTGACCGGAGCACAACGCAACGCCTCCAAAATTGATTAAGCGGCTTAGAGGGTTAACGGAGCGCTAACGGATCGCCGTTAATTTGATGTTTGTTTTTCCTGAGGACGCGGAACCGGCCAGCCGGATTGCGCGGGCTCGGGAGTGTGTCGAGTGTCGGGCGTATCCTCCGTGTCATCTTCGGATTTCAGGCAAATCGCTATCCGCACCGAAGCGGGAAAAGCCGAAAGGCTGTTCCGCGCCAGCGTATCGGCTTTCTGCTCGCTGACGCGCCCGTCACGCCGCGAGATCGCGCAGCTCGAGGATCTGACGCTGCCTCTGTTCGATGACGTCTCGGTCGAATCCCGCCGCTATGTCGCGGCGGCCCTTTCCGAATGCGAATATGCGCCGACCGCGCTGGTGCGGCGGCTGGCCGAAGAGCCGGTCGAGATCGCAGCCCCCCTGCTCACCCGCTCGAACGCGCTGAGCGACATCGACCTGATCGCATTGATCGGCCGCCACGGCCTGCCGCATGCGCGCGCCATCGCGCGGCGCAAGGAACTCAACCCGACCATCGCCGACCTGATCCGGGCGCTGGAAAAGCCGACGCTGGTGCGGACGAAGCCGCCGTTGCCGGTCGCCAAGCTTCAGCCCGTCAAGCCGGAGACACCTGCTAATGTGGAAGAGAATCGCCCGGCGCCGGGCGAAGCGGCGGAAAACGCGCGGCGCCGGCTGCGCACGATGATGCAGCCTGCCGAAGGCGACGCGGCGATCAACAGCTTCCTCGGCCAGCCGGCTTACGTGAAGCTGCGCGAGACGGCGCTGACCGGCAATGCCGCCTTCTTCCAGAC
This sequence comes from Mesorhizobium sp. CU3, assembly GCF_006442965.1. Classification (GTDB taxonomy): domain Bacteria; phylum Pseudomonadota; class Alphaproteobacteria; order Rhizobiales; family Rhizobiaceae; genus Mesorhizobium. The sequence goes on from NZ_VFWX01000008.1 coordinate 37,987, forward strand.
GGCGCTCGCCGACGCGCTGCAAATCGACTTCGCGACGGCGCGCTCGGTGACCGAGCAGTCAAGCTATGCCGGCCTGCTTGCGGCGCTCAGAGCGCTCGACCTCAGCGAGGACAGGGCCTTTCTGATCGCGGTTGCGGTCTATCCGGGCGAATTCCCGCATCCGCAGGCGATCCGCCTGTTCCTCGACCGCTACCGGCTCCTGCATCACGAGGCGGCGCAGGACAAGGTCCGCGCCTGGAAGACCGAGACGCTTTCGCGGGCAATCCGCTCCAATGCGTCGGACACTGGCAGCGCTGAGCGCGAGGCGTCGAACAACGGCAGCGCGGCCGCCGGCCTCAAGGCGTCCTGATCCGGTCTTACTCCGTCTTCAACGACAGAAGCTCCTCGACCGGAATCGCTCCGGCCTCGATCTCGACCACCCAGATATCCGGATCGAATTTCCTCTCGCGCTCCAGCCGCGCATCGAAGGCCGTGGGATCGTCGCCGGAATCGAGCAAAATGAAGAAACGGTCATCAGGCTTGGCGGAATCGTAGCTCGTCTGCGGCGCCGGGCCGTAGAGAGCCCCCTCGCCCAGCCGCCCGCGCGACAAAACGAAGACGGCGCCCGCCTCGGTCGCGCCGCGCTTGACCACGGCCGCAAAACCGCCGGCGCCGAAAACGCGGCGCACAAGGGCCGAAACCCAGAGATCGGTGGTTACGCGCATGGGGAGGGTCCGGACGTCATCATGGGCTGATTCAGCAGTGTTCTACGAGCACCGTGACATCCTAACAAATCTTGTTAGGATTTGTTAGGTGCGCTATGGTGCTCTTATGAAAAGCCAGGCCATGCGCACTCTTACCGTATCGCTCACCCCGAAACAGGCTGCGCGTCTGCAGGATGCAGTCGAAAACGGCGACTACGCTTCGAATAGCGAGATCGTCAGAGAGGCTCTTAGGTTATGGGAACATCGTGAGGAGCTTCGCGCGCTCGAACTGGCACAGCTGAAGCAGGCTTACAATGAAGGGATGGCGAGCGGCGAAGGTCGGGAAGTCGACCGCGTGGCGTTTCTTCGCGCTCTGAAGGCAGAGCGTGCGGAACGTGGCTAGCTATCGCCTTACGCCTCGCGCAGAACAGGATCTCAGCAACATTTGGCGCCATATTGCCGCCGATAGCGAAAAGGCGGCGGACGGCCTTGTAGGGCGCATTTTCAACAAGCTGGAACTCGCCTGTAGCCATCCCAATATGGGAGTTGCCCGACCAGAATTGAGCGAAACTGCACGTATTCTGGTGGAGGGCAGATATATCGTTATTTACGAGCCCATGGACTACGGCATTCTGGCTGTGGCTATCGTTCACGGGATGCGGGATCCTGAGCATTGGCTCAAGTGAATAGTTTCCAGAACACCACCGCTCAGTTCGTCAGCCCGATCTCGCGCATCTTGACGTAGACCGCCTCGTCGGGCTCGCCGGTCTCGGGAAGGCCGAACAGGGCCTGGAATTCCTTGATGGCGGATTTGGTGCGGGCGCCGACCTTGCCGTCGAGCTGCATATCGTCATTGCCGAAAGCCTTGAGGCCGGCCTGGATCTTGACGATGCGGGCGTCGGGCGACTGCGTCGCGCCATCGGCCGGCGCGGAGACCGGGATGACCGCCGGCTTCGCAGACGGGACGGCCGCCGTGGTGTCGGCCGGCCGCGGCGCCGGATGCGGGATGGCGGCGGTCGTCTGCCTGGCGCCGAGTTGGTCGAGCAATGCTGTGTCGATCTCACCGGACGATGGCAGCCCGACCTTGAGCTGATAGGCTTGGATCGCCTTGCGAGTCGCCGGGCCGGTGAGGCCATCGACGGTGCCGTCGTAGAAGTTGAGGTCCTTCAGGATGCCTTGCACCTGCTGGACGACCGGATCCGGCTTGACCGCAGGCTGCGCCGGTGCCTGGCGCACGATGTTGATGGTGGTTTCCGGCTCGTTCGAGACCGTGTGCGGGAAATTCTCGATGCTGCGGGTGGCGAAGAAGGCGCCCGTATGCGGAAAGGGCTGATACCAGAGGGCGTTCGCCGAAACGTAGAACAGCGTCACCAGGAAAGCGGTCGAGCCGCCGACCAGGACCGGGTTGCTGGCGATCAGTTGCCCGACCGCGACCGCGCCCTCGGCAAGGACGCCTCGCTCGGGTTCGACCACCTTAGGCCGTTTTGCGGAGCGAGCCATTTCTCTCCCCATCTTTTTCCCCCTTCGGCTTCGTCGCGGGCATGGCCAGCACGTCGCTGGAGGCCGCGCCGGGACGCCGCTTCGGTCCGTTGACCGGCAGGCCGATCGTCACCGTGGTGCCCTCGCCCGGCGCGCTCTCGATCGACATCGAGCCCTCATGCAATTCCACCAGGCCCTTGACCAGCGACAGGCCGAGCCCGCTGCCCTCGAAACGACGCGTATAGTCGTTCTGGATCTGCGTGAACGGCTTGCCGAGATTGGCAAAGTCCTCCTCGGCGATACCGATACCGGTGTCGCTGACCCAGAAATGCAGCCGCGAGCCGACGCGCTTGGCGCCGATCACCACAGAGCCGCCGTCGGGCGTGAACTTCACGGCATTGGACACCAGGTTGATCAGGATCTGCTGCACGGCGCGGCGATCGGCATTGATCTCGCCCGTATCGGCGGAGATCTGCGTGGCGAGCATGATGCTCTTGGCCTCGGCCAGCGGACGCATCATCGAACGGCACATATCGACGGCCTCGACGAAGCGGAAGGGCTCCATCTCGGTCGCATAGGCGCCGGCCTCGATGCGCGAGACATCGAGGATCGAGGTGACGACCGACAGAAGATGCTGGCCGGATTCGCGGACCAGGCCGACATATTCCTTCTGGCGCGGATCCTTGAAGCCGCCGAACATCTCGTGCAGCAGCATGTCGGAAAAGCCGATGATGGCGTTGAGCGGCGTGCGCAGCTCATGGCTGACGACAGCCAGGAAGCGGCCCTTGGCCACTTCGGCGGTGGCGGCTGTTTCGCGGGCTTCCACAAGTTCCTCGCGCAGTGCCGCGACATCGTCGTTTTCGCGCAGGACGAGGGTCATGACATCGCGATCGGCTTCGCCGCCGATCAGTTCGAGGTTGAACGGCCGGAAATTGTCGACCGAGCCGGAGCCGGCGCGCGGCAAGCGGATACGCAGGTCGAGCCGGCGCTTCGGCGCGCCCCCGCGCATATCGGCCAAAGCGGTCAGATAGGCGACGCGGTCGGAAAGATGCACGCGGTCGAACAAGCCGGCGCCGAGCAGAAGCTCCGGCGCCAGCTTGAGGATCGAACGCGACTTGATAGAGGCGTCCAGCACCTCGCCCTGCGGGCTGGCGCGCAGCACGACCGCATCGATGACATCCTCGAGGCGATCGCTGGCAGGCTGTGCCGGAGCACGGACGACCGTGTTGGCCAGGGCGCCGGCGCGCGGCAGCAGCGTCAGCGCCCAGGCGAGCGGCAAAAGCCAATGCCAGGGGGCGATGCCGACCGTGCCGAGCGGCAGGAGATCGCCGGCAAGAGGCTGCAGCAGGATAGCGGCGCATGCGGTGAGCGCACCGGACAAGGCCGCGCGCTTCGAGCCGGCGATCCACCAGGCTTCGACCGGCAGGGCGACGGCCAGCAACGCGACAGGCGAGGCCAACCCGCCCGCTGCCGCGATGGCCGCGGCAAGCGCCAGCCCGCCCAGCATGATCGACGTCCGGCCGGCGACCGCCATGCGGCCCGTCGCAGCGACGAGAAGTGCCTCGAACCAGCCGAGGCCGAAAGCGGCGAAGATGGCGGCGATCGTCACGGCCGCGCCCAGGCTCGACGTGACCAGCGTGACCGCGGCGCCCGCGGCAAGAAAGGGCGCTGCGAGCATGACGCCGACAAAGCGGCGCTGGCGCAGGCGCTCTGCCTCACCCGTAACGGTCGGATGAACCATGCGTTCGCAGCCGGCGGCAATCGCGCCAGGCAATTGAACGTATCTGGCCGTAATCGAACTCAACTTACGCGTACCCGGTCGTAAAAAACGCCCTGCTTCGCAGGTGACTCAATCAATGACTTGAAAGTCGCATCCAGCGTTTAAGGAATGGATAAGGCTAACGCGCCGAACACCTTGCCCACGTCAAATAGTGTCGCGCCGGCCCGCCGATGCACGCCGAGTTGCAGCCATGGTAAACGGCGGGTTAGCCGCACGGCCGGCGCGGAGACCGGCCAGAAGCGAAGCCGGCTAACACAATCTTTCGAAAAAACCGTGCAATAACCGCAAGATACATGGTTATCGTAACGTTAACGCAATCGATGAGGTTTGAGACAGATCGAAAACAAAAACCGGTCCTTTCCAATTTGCCTAAAATTTGAGGAAAATTCGCGGCTTCGGCGCAAGCCGTCCTTTGCGCGGCTATGCCATTATCGTGCCTATAAAAGAGGTCATGCCGATGGATGCATGATCCGTCACGGACGGATACACGATCCGTCCCGGATGAGAGGCAGTAAGATGGGCTTTCTGATCAGGATGGCTTTCTGGTTTTCGCTGGTGCTTTTGGCGCTGCCGCTCGGCGTCGGCCCAGGCGAGGACGGCCAGCAGAGCGTCGGACCGATCCAGGCGCTGTTTGCGGCGCGCGAGGCGGTGGGCGACATCGCCGGGCTCTGCGAGCGCAAGCCCGACGTCTGCGAGACCGGCAAATCGGCTATGTACACCATTTCAGTCCGCGCCAAGGAAACGGCCAAGATCGCTGCGGCGATGATCGACGACAAGCAGCCCGAGCAGGCAGCTGCCGCCCAGACGAAGGTCGCGGATGTGATCAACGCCGCCACCGGCAGCGTCGCGGAGGACATCGTGCTGCCCGCCAAGGTCAACATCCCTGTGCTGCTGACCGCCAAGAACTAGACATTCCAGCCATTCGCTTGGCTCTTTAGTTTCGGCGCAATTCCTGACGGAAAACCAGTTCGCACTTTTCCTGGAATTGCTCTTTTTAGTTTCGGCGCAATTCCCGACGGAAAACCGCTTCGCACTTTTCCTGGAATTGCTCTTTTTAGTTTCGGCGCAATTCCGGACGGAAAACCGCTTCGCACTTTTCCTGGAATTGCTCTAACGCCGCGGGCTCGTCCGACCTCTCGACGCCCGCGGCGTCTTTCTTTTTCCGTGACGCGGCGGCGCCCGGCCACTATATGCGGGCAATGACCGCCTCGATCGACACCATCCGCGACGACTTTTCCCTGCTCGAGGAGTGGGAAGACCGCTATCGTTATGTGATCGAGCTCGGCGAAAGCCTGCCGCCCTTTCCGGACGAGGAACGCACCGCCGCCAACAAGGTGCCGGGCTGCGTCAGCCAGGTGTGGCTCACCACCGAGCAGGGCGCGGGCGCAGATCCGGTTATCCGCTTCCAGGGCGATTCCGACGCTCATATCGTGCGCGGCCTCGTCGCCATCATGCTGGCGCTGTTTTCCGGACGGCCGGCAAGCGAAATACAGAACACCGATGCCGAAGCGACGCTGAAGGAGCTCGGCCTCGACGAGCATCTGTCGCCGCAGCGCGCCAATGGCCTGCGCTCGATGGTCAAGCGCATAAAGCGCGATGCCGAGACGGCGTTGAAGCAAACGGCCTGATCCGACCCGTAACGCCTCCGCACCATCTCTGAAAGCAAAACGGCGCCGCGAGGGCGCCGTCGAATGTTTGAGAAGTGCCGAGCCTGTCAGCGGCCCTTGCGCTTGCGGCCGAGACCCATCTTCTTGGCGAGTTGCGAACGCGCGGCCGCATAATTGGGAGCGACCATCGGATAGTTGGCGTCCAGGCCCCACTTCTCGCGATATTCTTCCGGCGTGAGGTTGTAGTGGGTCATCAGGTGACGCTTCAGCGACTTGAACTTCTTGCCGTCCTCGAGGCAGACGATGTAGTCGTCATGCACGGAACGCTTCGGGTTGACGGCCGGCTTCTGCTTCTCGGCCGACGGCTGTTCGGGCGAGCCGCCGACGCGGCCAAGCGCGGCATGGACATCGGCAATCAGGTTCGGCAGTTCGCCGACCGGAACAGGGTTGTTGCTGACATAGGCGGCGACGACATCGGCGGTAAGCTCGATCAGCGCGTCACCGGTTTTCGAAGGTGTTTCGACGATTTCCATAGTTCTCAGACCCCAACGAGAGTTGTTTCTAAAACTGCGCCCTTTTTTGAGGATTGGGCATTGCGCGAATTTCGTTCAGGAAAGGCCCCGCGATTCGCGTCGGTTATCTTCATGGCGCTGAGTTTCAAGTAAGTCAATTCGCCTATTGATTTAGTTTCACCGATATTCATCAACTATTGCCGATTCAGCTTCAAAAATTCGTGCATCGTGTAACTTCGCGAGATTTTTCCAGCCCAAGCGGCATGCGGTGACGTTGCGTAAGCAGCTCGTTAGACATCCGGCTGCAACCTCACGATGTATTCAATGCTTGGTCAATGCTTGAACCCTCATTTTACGCCGGCCGGAAATCCTCCCGTGCGAGGCGCACGTGAATATCTGTGTCAGCCCGGCAGTAAGGCAATAGAAGTCCTCAATAGGGCGCGATGTATTTGCCGTAGACCCAACCCGTCACGAAATGGCCGTTGCCGGCCGGGTCGTGCCAGACCTCGCACCAGCGATAGCGGATCGCCTGCCGCTGCTTCCATTTCGGCTGGCCGGCGATGTCGAGCAGGTTCACGCCGCCGGTGCAGCGGCCGGTCATCTGCAGCACAGCGCCGTCGGGATAGGCTGCCTGTTTCTGCGAGGCATTCGATGGATATTTTCGCGCGTTCAGCGTATCGCCGAACGGCACGCCCGCCACTTGCCAAGCGGCGAAGACGGTTGCATGAGACTGGCCTGCAAGAGCCAGGACCGTCGAGAAGACAGCGCAGGCAACGGTTGCGCGAACCCAGGATTTCATCTTTTCCCCCTTCAAAACACCTTCACGTATATCCGTTTGAACCCCGCCCCTTGAACAGCTGCTGAGCGGCATGTTCACCTGCCATTCAAGCAAAATACAATGCGAGCCGAAATGACCAAAGCTTCCGCCTTTCCGACCGCCACCGCGCCTCAGCCTGAAAAGCATCCGGTCTCCGACACGCATCACGGCATCACGCGCAAAGACGATTATGCCTGGATGCGGGCGGACAACTGGCAGGCGGTGTTCAGGGACCCTTCCCTGCTCGACGCTGGCATCCGCGCGCATCTCGAGGCGGAGAATGCCTATCAGGCCGTGCTGATGGCCGACACGGCGGATCTGCGCGGCAAGCTGTTTTCCGAAATGAAGGGCCGCATCAAGGAAGACGACTCGACCGTGCCGATGAAGGACGGCGCTTACGCCTATGGCTCGTCCTTCAAGCTCGGTGGCGAACAGCCGCGCTATTTTCGCACGCCGCGTGACGGCGGCGCCGAGACGATCCTGCTCGACGGCGACGCGGAGGCCGAAGGCAGGGCCTATTTCCGGCTCGGCGGCGTCGACCATTCGGCCGACCACAACAAGCTGCTCTGGGCCTTCGACGACAAGGGCTCGGAATTCTTCACGCTCTGCGTCCGCGATCTTGCCAGCGGCAAGGAACTCGCCGATCGGATCCCGGACACGGGTGGCGGCGGCGTGTGGAACGCCGGCGATGACGGCGTCTTCTACACGAGGCTCGACGACAACCATCGGCCCTCAAAGGTGTTCTTCCACGCGCTCGGCGACAAGCCTGAAAATGACCGGCTGATTTATGAGGAGACCGATCCGGGTTTCTTCATGGATGTCAGCGGCACACGCGCCAATGACTGGATCATGATCGGCATCAACGATCATGAGACGTCCGAATACCGTCTGCTACCGGCCAGCGACCCATCCGCCGAACCGAAGCTGGTGGCGGTGCGCGAGACCGGGCTGCAGTATGACCTCGAGGAAGGCGGCGACGTTTTCTTCATCCTCACCAATGCCGACGGCGCCAAGGACTTCAAGATCATGACCGCGCCGGTCGCAAACCCGGTTCGCGCCAACTGGCAGGAACTGGTTGCGCATGAGCCGGGGCGGCTGATCCTGTCGGTGCTGGGCTTCAAGCACCACATGGTGAGACTCGAGCGCAAGGAAGGGTTGCCGCGCATCGTGGTGCGCGAGCGCGAAAGCGGCGAGGAGCATTTCATTTCCTTCGATGAGGAAGCGTTCTCGCTCGGGCTTTCCGGCGCCTACGAATACGACACCGAGACGATGCGCTTCACCTATTCGTCGATGACGACGCCGGCGCAGATCTTCGACTACAATATGCGTACCCGCGAACGGGTGCTGCTGAAGACGCAGGAAGTGCCCTCCGGCCACGACCCGGAGCAGTACGTCACCCGCCGGCTCATGGCGCCTGCCGCCGATGGCGAGTTGGTGCCGATCTCGCTGCTGCACCACCGCGACACGCCGCTGGACGGCTCGGCGCCCTGCCTGCTCTACGGCTACGGCTCCTACGGCATCACCGTGCCGGCGGCGTTCAACACCAACTGGTTCTCGCTGGTCGACCGCGGCTTCGTCTTCGCCATCGCGCATGTGCGTGGCGGCAAGGACAAGGGCTATGGCTGGTATGACGATGGCAAGCGCGCACAAAAGATGAATACGTTCACCGATTTCATCGCCTGCGGCCGCCATCTCGTCGCCGAGCGTTACACGCGGCATGACCGCATCGTCGCGCAAGGCGGCTCGGCCGGCGGCATGCTGATGGGCGCGATCGCCAACATGGCGCCGGGCGATTTCGGCGGCATCGTCGCGGAGGTGCCGTTCGTCGACGTGCTGACCACCATGCTCGATGCCAGCCTGCCGCTGACGCCGCCGGAGTGGCCGGAATGGGGCAACCCGATCGCCTCGGCCAAGGACTACGACACCATCGCCGCCTACTCGCCTTACGACAATGTCCAGGCGCTCGACTATCCGCCGATCCTGGCGTTGGCCGGCCTGACCGACCCTCGCGTCACCTATTGGGAACCGGCCAAATGGGTGGCCAAGCTGCGCGAGCGCAAGGCGGGCGACAACCCGGTTCTGTTCAAGATCAACATGGATTCCGGCCATGCCGGTGCCTCAGGCCGTTTCTCGCGGCTGGAGGAGATCGCCTACATTTACGCCTATGCCTTGAAAGTGACCGGCAAGGCCTGATTTTCCACTCGCAATTGCTCGGCGCGCGCGCTACGCAATCCACCGCCATTTGGGCGCCGTCGGTTTTGGCGCGGCCTGTTTTTAGGGCCGCGTCGCCCATCGATTTACAAGGTCCATCATGCTTCTCGTCGACACCTATCTCGACAAATCCGCCATCCAGGGCATCGGCGTGTTTGCCAGGAACCGCATAGCCAAAGGCACGCTGGTCTGGAAGCTCGACGCTCGGTTCGACCGGCGCATCCCCGTCGACACCTATGAGAGCCAGACCGGTCCGATAAAATCCTATCTCGACCGCTATTCCTATCCGGACCGGCGCGACCCCAGCTTCATCGTCTTCGAGGCCGACGACGCGCGCTACATGAACCACGACGACGATCCGAACTGCGACGTCTCCACGCCGGAGGAAACCTATGCGCTGCGCGACATCGCGCCCGGCGAGGAACTGACCTGCAGCTACCACCACTTCTTCGAAGACGGCTTCGATTTCCTCGGCGACCGCCACCTTTGACGCGGATTTGCCCGGCCCGGGTTAAGCAGAGCGCAATTGCGGCTGGCGCCCCGCACCAAATCTACCCCTGAGGCTGCGGACACCGACCAGCGCCTTGCCGGCGATGATGCCTGCAGCGATCCCGCCGCCAATCGCCAGCACCTGAAAGACCGGCGCCGGGAGCGCGTGTGCGAATGGGGCCATCAACAGCTCCGGAACGAAGCGGTGGAACAGGTAGATCGGAAATGCCGAGACGGCGATCAGCACCACTACACGCCCGGCCATCGCCGGCAGGGGTATGCGCGGCAGGTAAAGAAGGGCCAAGAGCGCGCCAAAGACGATCAGATATTTGATCGTGGTCCCGAACCAAACCGACTCCCAGAAGGCGAGATAGCCGAGCACCACCGCGGCAAGCCCCGTCAAAGCAAGCCTTCTTGCAGTGTTGTCGGCAAAACCTGCGCACCAACCGAAGACGGCGATATGATAGACCCAGTAGATCGCAAAGATCTGGCGATTGCCGATGTCGATGAATAGCGGGATGACCATGCGCGCGGCGACGGCAAAGCCGAGCAGGCCGACGGAGAAGGCGAAGCCGTGCGATAGCGCGAGCCTGCGCATGGCCGGCACGAGGAAGACGAGGGAAAAGACGAGGACGGTCTGCGCATAAGCCTCGATGAACCAGTAAAGATAGGGCACCATCTCGTGGCGTTCAGGTTCGGCATAGCCGAAATTCCCGCTAAGCGTTATCGAAGCCCAAGGTATTGTCTGCCAGGCGACCGCGTAGGCAGCCACGATGAGGACATAGGGAACAAGGACGTCGATCGCGGGCCTGAGCGCCTGTCGAAGCCGACCGCCCAGGAAATGTCTCGACTGGAAGCGTGCCAGGCTGAAGCCGACGAGCAGCATCATCACGCCCGATCCGCCGGGGATGGGCCACAGCGTCTCATGATGTATCACCACCAGCAGGATGGCCATCGCCCTCAGGAGCAGATCGGTCGGGAACCCGCCGAGCTCCCTGCACTTGCCGGGCATCGGCCCCTTGCGGCTGCCAAGTTCGGCGATCCGCAAGTGTTGCCAGCCGTCCGGCAAACCCACGCCGAGCCGCTCAAGCTCCATGACCAGTTGTAGATAGCGAAGAGAATCCCCGCCGAGGGAAACGAAGCTGTCGTTGCGGCCGACTGCGATGGGATAAAAGACGCGACGATAGGCTCCGAGCACGCCTTCCGTCTCGGAGCGAGTCTCAGTCGGCGTTTTAAGTCTCTCCCTGTCTAGACATGCATAGTCGACCTTGCCCGAGAGCAGTCTGGGCAGGTTTGGGCGCGCCGCCACGAAAACGAGATTGGCCGGGAGTCGGCTGGCCTCGACGAGGACGCGACGCGCGCTTTCGGTTGTGCCGGCATCGGTCACGTAGGCATGTAAACCGCGATCGTCGCCAAGCACCGCAGCAGCGATACCTGCCCGCTCCAGAACCCGCTCCATGACATCGAAGCCGATCCTGAGACCCGCAATCTTGGCGAAGCGGCTCTTGCGCCCGACGATGCGGAAGAAGCCCTGCTCATCGCTGACCGCGATTTCGCCGGTATTCAACGCCTGGAGTTCGGCGCCGCGCGCGAGGTCGCAGCGCCGGGTTCCGTAGCCCATCATCACATTCGGGCCGCGATAGACGAGTTCGCCAGGCGTGCCCGGTTGCCGGATCGTCTGGCCCTCGTCGTCGATCAGGCTCAGCCCGCCCCCGGGGATGGCGATGCCGATCCTTTCCTCAGTGTCCGAAAGGCTTTCCGGTGGCACGAAGGCGATGCGTGCCGTCGCCTCGGTCTGGCCGTACATGACGAAGAAGCGGCCGCCCCTGGCGAGCATGTGATCGCGATAGAGGGCGATGAGGTCGGGGCTAAGCTTTCCACCGGCCACCGTCATCATACGCAGCGCCTTCAGATCGGCGGCACGGAAGCGCGCCCGCTCTAGGAGTTCATAGGAGTACGGCACGCCGGCAAGATTCGTGCAGCCGCCATCAGCGATTATTCCAGGGAAATCGCTACTCATGACCGAGACGCCGGGAAACAGGATGCTGCCGCCTGCAACCAGATGCGAGTTCAGAACCGACAGGCCGTAGGAATAATGAAGCGGCAGGACCAAAGCCGCCCGGTCCGTTGGAGAGAGTTCGAGATAGTCTGCAATCGAGCGCGCATTGGCATCGAGGTTTGCGTAGGAAAGTCGTACCGCCTTGGCAGCGCCCGAACTGCCTGAGGTCATGAGGAGCAGTGCGAGGTCTGGGTGCAGCGGCTCCGCATTTCCCGAAGACCGAGTCTCCCTGACGAGGCGCCAGCGGCCATCTTTTGGCGGTAGGTGAAATCCGGCTCGAAGGTCGCCACAAACTCGTCCCACAGCCTCTCATCGCAAGGCGGCAGCATGGCCACGGCATGCCCGGCCCGCAGAGACGCGAGATAAGCGACGACAGCATGCTCGGATGACTGGGCCGAGATGGCTACGAGTTGCTTTTCGGCCTGCCCCAAACGAGCGGCGAACTGCAGCGTCAGGCGGTCGAGATCCGCATAGGAGAGCGCCCGCCCGTCGGCAAAAACAAGCGCGGTGCGCGCCTCGCCCCGGGCGATTTCGGACACAAGGTCGATGGAAGGCATTGGGCGAGCTTCAGACTGCCAGACAACTGGTCGAAGCGCCTATGATACATGAGTATTGAAGTCAACTAATTCTGGACGGCAGTGGTTCTTCAATCTGCCGGCTTGCGCGCCGGATAACCGTTCGGATGCGTCGGCACCGCCTTGAGATAGGCGGCGATGGCGGCGCGGTCGTCGGCGGTCAGTTGCGCCATGTTCTTCTGGACCTCGACCATGGCGCCGCCAACGGAATCGAAGTCGGGCGTGAAGCCGGTTTCGAGATAGTTGGCGATATCGGCCTCGGACCAGTCCTTGATACCGCCCTCGCCCGAGGTGATGTTGGGCACGACGCCCGAGCCTTCGGCGGCCACGGCGCCGGCCAGCCATTCAGCCTTCTTGACGCCGCCGGCGAGGTCGCGCGGGGTGTGGCACTCGCCGCAATGTCCCGGGCCCTCGACGAGGTAGCGGCCGGCGAGCACCTTGTCCGGCGTGCCGTCAGGCAGCGCGATCACTGGCTCGGGGCTGAGATAGAGGCGCTTCCACAGCCCAATGCCGCGGCGGATGTTGAAGGGGAAGGATAGCTTGTGGTCCGGCGCCTTGCCGGCCACCGCCGGCAGCGTCTTCATGAAGGCATAGAGGTCGGCGATGTCCTCCAGCTTCATGCGCGCGTAAGAAGTATAGGGAAAGGCCGGGTAGAAATTCTCGCCGCTGGGCGAGACACCCTTCAGCATGGCGGTGGCGAAATCTTCCTCGCTCCAGGCGCCGATGCCATCCTTGGCATCCTGCGAGATGTTGGGCGGCACGAAGGTGCCGAACGGCGTCTTCAGCTCCAGCCCACCGACGAGTTCGAGGCGGGCGTCGCCTTGCGCGCCGGGCTTCGAATGGCATGAAGTGCAGCCACCGGCATAGAAGATACGCTTGCCTCTTGCAGCGTCGCCCGGCGCAAGCTGCGAGACGGTCGCCGCATCGAGCCCGACCGGCGCCGACAGAAACCAGCCGGCAACAGCCGCAGCGCCGCCAAGCACGATGGCGGCGCCGACGAGCTTCTTCAGCCAGGCCATATCAGGCGGTCAGCTCTTCTTGATCCGGTAGGTCTGGTGGCAGGCGCCGCAATCGCCGCCAAGCGTGTTGAGCTGCGCCTTCAGCGCGTCGGCATCGGCCGGCGGGGAAGCGACCGCGGCCTTGGTATCGGCCAGGAACTTGTCCTCCGCGGCCTTGAAGCCGGCCATGTCCTCCCAGATCTTGGGCGCGGCGGTGGTGTCGCCCTTGTCGGAGCCGGCCGGGAACAGCGTGTCGACGTCGAACTTCTCGGCATTGGCCTGCATCGCCTTCAGCGCGTCCAATGCGGCGGCGCCATCGAAGGGCGTCTCGCCCTTGACCATCTTCGATATCTCGCCGGCAAGCTTGCCGCGCTCCTTCATCAGGGCCTGGCGATCCTTGATCGGATCGGCGTAAGCGGCCGAACCGGCAAAGGCGAGCATAGAGATGGCGATGACAAGCTTTCTCATTCAATTGGCTCCATGGATGAAGACAGTTCACGACTAGACGTTAACGGGCGTCACAATGGGATTATTCCCAGTCGATGTGACGATTTTGCTGGCCCCTGCTGTTCCTCCTTGTCTGAAAAAGAAAAGCCCCGGCACGCCGGGGCTTTTCGGGCATTTTGTCAACCCTTGGCCTTCTCGTAAAGCTCCAGGACGTGGTCCCAGTTGATCAGGCTGTCGACGAAGGCCTCGAGATATTTCGGCCGCGCGTTGCGGTAGTCGATGTAGTAGGAGTGCTCCCAGACGTCGACGCCGAGGATCGGCGAGCCGCCATGAACCAGCGGGTTCTCGCCGTTCGGGGTCTTCGAGATCGCGAGCTTGCCGTCCTTGACCGAGACCCAGGCCCAGCCGGAGCCGAACTGGGTGGTGCCGGCGGCGATGAAATCGGCCTTGAACTTGTCGTACCCGCCGAGATCGCTGTCGAAGGCCTTCTGCAGCGCGCCCGGCAGCTTGTTGCCGCCGCCGCCCTTCTTCATCCACTTCCAGAAGTGGATGTGGTTGTAGTGCTGGGCGGCGTTGTTGAAGAGCCCGGCATTCTTGCCGAAGGACTGCTTGACCACCTCTTCGACCGACAGGTCGCCCATCCCAGCCTCGGCGGCGAGCTTGTTGCCGTTGTCGACATAGGCCTTGTGGTGCTTGTCGTGGTGATACTCCAGCGTCTCCTTCGACATATAGGGCTGAAGCGCCTCATAGTCGTAAGGCAAAGCAGGCAACTCAAAAGCCATGGATGGTACTCCCTCGAGGAAAAAATCCGGTGAAACTACCGAACTTAGATAGGTCTGGAATGGGTTGGGGCAACTCCGGAATGAAGCGCCGAGCGACTTTAGAGCAATTCGCGGAAAAGTGTGAAAGGGTTTTCCGTCTTGAATTGCATCAAACAGGAGAAAGAGTGGTTCGCCGTTCTATGAAACGCTGAAACTCCAACCGCTCAGGCGGCGGAAGTCGCGTGCGCCCAATCCCAATAAAGCTCGCGCGCCTTCTTGGCCACCGGTCCAGGCTGCAGATCGCGGTTTTCGATGCGCGTGACCGGCACGACCTTAGAGTGGTTGCCGGTCGAAAAAATTTCGTCGGCTCCGAGAAAATCGCGGATCGACAGGGCCTTTTCGGTTGTCCGGAAACCGTAGTCGGCAAGCAGGTTGATGGTGCGCGAGCGGGTGATGCCGGAGAGGAACGTGCCGTTGGCCGCCGGCGTCATCACGTGACCGTCCTTGACCAGGAAGATGTTGGAGGTGCCGGTCTCGGCGACATTGCCCAGCATGTCGAGCACCAGCGCGTTGTCGAAGCCGCGGCTCTTGGCCTCAAGGATGGCGCGGCCGTTGTTGGGGTAGAGGCAGCCGGCCTTGGCGTTGGTCGGCATGGTCTCGATGGTCGGACGCCGGAACGGCGAGACGCCGATCGAGAAGCCGGATGGCGGGATCATCGGCGATTCGTAGAGGCAAAGGCAGAAGCGGGTCGAGGCCGGATCGGCGGGCACGCCCATATAGCCGCCATGCTCGGCCCAATACATCGGCCTGATATAGACGGCGGTCTTGCCGTCGAATTTCTTCAGGCCGTCCCAGGTGAGCGCGACGATCTCCTCGACCGTCATCGACGGCTGCAGGCCGAGCGCGGTGGCCGAGGCGTTGACGCGCGCCGAATGCAGTTCGAGATCGGGCGCCACGCCCTCGAACCAGCGGGCGCCGTCGAAGACGCTGGTGCCGAGCCACATGGCGTGGCTGCGCGGCCCGAGGATCGCGACGTTGCCCTCGTACCAGTCGCCGTCCACATAGGTCCAAGTCGCGGTTTGAGCCGCTGCCGCCAGTGTCATCGTCTGCCGTCCCGATGGATGAATTTGGGCCGGCATAGGACGATGCTTTGACGGCCGGCGTCAACCGACATCGGCAAAAATCGTTGAGGCCAGCGTTAGTTACAGAGCGTCGCCCGAAAGATCGGGCAACGCTCTGCAAGTCTATTGTTTGATGAATGTCGGTCTCCCAAAACCGGGACACACTTTTGGGCGACATGCATTAAGCCGCAATCAGCGCTTGCGCGGCGCGCATCCTCGCCTCAAAACACCTGCATGCATCATCCGGCCTATGTCTTCGACGCCTACGGCACGTTGTTCGACGTGCACGCCGCCGTGCGCCGCCATGCCGGCGAGATCGGGCCGGACGGGCAATTGCTGTCGGAGATCTGGCGCGCCAAGCAGCTCGAATATTCCTGGGTCAGGACGCTGATGGGTTCCTATGCCGACTTCTGGCAGTTGACCGAACAGTCGCTGGACTTTGCGCTGAAGAAGGTGCCGTCGGCCGACCCGGCGCTGAGGACCAAACTCCTCGAAGCCTATTGGCGGCTCGACTGCTATCCGGAAGTGCCGGCGGTGCTGAAGGCGCTCAAGGCATCAGGCGCGAAAACAGCGATCCTCTCCAACGGCTCGCGGGAAATGCTCGACGCCGCAGTCAAGTCCGCCGCGCTCGACCAGATCCTCGACGACGTTTTCTCGGTGGATCAGGTCAAGCGCTTCAAGACCGATCCCTCGGTCTACGACATGGTGGTAACCTCCTGGCGGCTCTATCCGGGAGCGGTGTCGTTCCAGTCGTCCAACCGCTGGGATGTAGCGGGCGCTGCGAAATTCGGTTTCCGCACGGTGTGGATCAACCGCGCCAACCAGCCGGACGAATACCGGGATTTTCCGCCGGGGCTGATCTTGCCCTCACTGGAAGGGCTTCTGGGTAGCTGAACCTCTGTTGCTGCAGCGCAACAGATGTGGCGCGGTCACAGCTTCGCCTTTTTCTGTCCACCCTCAGGCCAGAATTGGAACCGCCTATCACCGCCGACTGTTATGGATGGCGCCGGCGACAGAACCTCGCATTCATGCTTTCTTGCAGATTAAGACCTAGAAAAGGCAACCATGTCAGACGCTTCCTTTCGCCTCAGCCGCCGTGGCTTCCTCAATCTGACGGCGCTTGGCGCTGCTTCGGCCGCTGTTTCGGCCTGCACCACCACCAGCGATCAGGGTCCCGCGCCCATCCAGACGCCGCCGCCTCAGGCCTATGTCGAGCCGCCGCTCGGCGACTATGAGACGATGTATGGCGCGATGTCGGACAATGGCTTCGACCTGCCGCCCATCCCGATCAGAAAGATCGATCACCAGTTCCTGCGCCAGATCGTGCCCGACCCGACCGGACAGCGACCGGGCACCATCGTCGTCGATACCACTGGACACTTCCTCTATCTGGTGCGCGAAGGCGGCCAGGCGATCCGCTACGGCGTCGGCCTCGGCCGCGCCGGCTTCGAATGGTCGGGCGACGCGGTCGTGCAGTGGAAGCAGAAATGGCCGAAATGGACGCCGCCGGACGAGATGGTCGCGCGCCAGCCGGAACTCACGCAATACAGTGCCAAGAACGGCGGCATGCCGGGCGGCCTGAAGAACCCGCTGGGCGCGCGTGCGCTTTACCTCTTCCAGGGCAACCAGGACACGCTCTACCGTCTGCACGGCTCGCCCGAATGGTGGTCGATCGGCAAATCGGTGTCGTCGGGCTGCGTGCGCCTGATGAACCAGGACATCATCGACCTCTACGACCGCGTGCCGACCAAGACGCCGGTGATCGTGACCGCCGATGTCGGCGCGCCGGTGGCCGACATGCCGGAACGCCGCGCTATCCCGATCGACAATGGCGTGCCGACCGGCTCGATCCTGCTCGGCCCGGTGAAGCGATTGGGTGACGCGATCTTGTGATCGGTCCCGAACGCGGTCGATAGGGCGCCTTCGGCCGCCTATAGACCAAGCTCGGCCTTGAACTCGCGATAGGCGGCGATGCGGCCGCGCTGCCGCGGCTTCCTCGAGCGTGGTGACGTAGAGCATGGAGATCTTCTGTCCGCGCGCGTCATCGCGCGGATTTCGCGACGGGTCGGCCGGTCGTTCTTGGTGACCATTTTTCCCTTAGATGGTGAACGCGTTGCGGAAGGCCTCGAGCGCAGCTTCGGGATCGCCGGAAGCGAAGGCTTCCATGCCGACCGGCCCGCGATAGCCCATATCCTTGAGCGCGCTGGCGATGCCGCGATAGTTGATCTCGCCGGTGCCCGGCTCCATGCGCCCCGGCACGTCGGCCACCTGCACCTCGCCGATCCAGGGCAGGCAAGCGCGGCAGAGTTCGATCAGATTCCCCTCGCCGATCTGCGCATGGTAGAGGTCGAGGTTGAGGCGCAGACCCGCCCGGTTGACACTCGACACCAGCGCCAGCGTGTCCTCGGCGCGCGCGAAGGGCACGCCGGGATGATCGACGGGCAGGTTGAGATTCTCCAGCGTGAAGGTGACGCCCTCGGCCTCAGCGAGATCGGCGATGCGATTCAGCGTGTCGCGGGCCTTCAGCCACATCGCCCCGGTCACCGTATCGCAAGGCGTGACCGGCAGCCCGCCCTCGCCCAGTCCGGTGCCGTGCAGATTGAGCCGCGCGACGCCCAGCCGCTTGCCGACCGCCGCCGTCTCCTTCGCCGTCTTCAAAAGTTCGGCGGCGCCCTCGTCGTCGGCCAGCCGGCCACTGAGATAGCCGTTCATGATCGAGAAGGTCGCGCCGGATTTTTCGAGCATGGCGAGATCATGCTCCGGCCAATTCCAGAGCCCGACCTGGAAGCCCAGTTCGGTGAGCCGCCTGACGCGGAATTCCATCGGCTTGTCGCGCCACAGCATTTCGGCGCAGGCGGCAAAGACAAAGGTGTCGGACATGTCAGATCTCGATATGCACGCGGCCGTTCTCGACCTTGGTTTTGTAAGTTTTGAGGTTCACGCAGGTCGGCGCGCGCCTTCTGTCCGGAATTGGCTCAAATCGAGGAGACAGCTCACCGCCCCCGCGACAGGCTGCCCAGAATGCCGCGCACGATGGCTCGGCCGACGGAAGAGCCGACCGAGCGCACCACAGACTTGATCGCGGCCTCGGCCACGGTCTGGCGGTTGGAGGAGCGCCGGTTGCCGGTTCCCAGCACATCGTCGAAGCCGGGAATCGTCCAGCGCGAGCCGCTGTTCTGCTGCGGCGCCTGCGCTTCGGCGTCCTGCGCCTCCTTGGTCTTCTTCTGCAGGATCTCGAAGGCCGATTCGCGGTCGACCATCTGGTCGTACTGGCCGGCGACCGGGCTCTGCGCGATCAGCTTGCGGCGCTCGTCCGGCGTGATGGGTCCCAGCCGCGAGGATGGCGGCCGGATCAACGTGCGCTGGACCATGGCCGGCACGCCCTTGTCCTCCAGCGTCGAGACCAGCGCCTCGCCGGTGGCGAGCTGGGTGATGGCGGTGGCGCAGTCGAAATCGGGATTGGGCCGGAACGTGTCGGCCGCCGTGCGCACCGCCTGCTGCTCGCGCGGCGTATAGGCGCGCAAAGCGTGCTGGACGCGGTTGCCGAGCTGGGCGAGCACTTTCTCTGGGATATCGAGTGGGTTCTGGGTGACGAAATAGACGCCGACGCCCTTGGAGCGGATCAGCCGCACCACCTGCTCGACACGGTCGATCAGCACTTTCGGAGCATCCTCGAACAACAGATGCGCCTCGTCGAAGAAGAAGACCAGCTTCGGCTTGTCGAGGTCGCCGACCTCGGGCAGTTCCTCGAACAGCTCCGACATCAGCCAGAGCAGGAAGGTGGCATAAAGCCTGGGGTTCATCATCAGCTTGTCGGCGGCGAGCACACTGACCGCGCCGCGCCCGTCGCGGGTCGTGCGCATGATATCGGCGATGCGCAGCGCCGGCTCGCCGAAGAAATTCGCGGCACCCTGCTGCTCCAGCACCAGCAGCGTGCGCTGGATGGCGCCAACCGAAGGCTTGGTGACGTTGCCATAGCGGGCGCTGAGCTCGTCCGAACGCTCGGCGATGTTGGCCAGCAGCGCCTGCAGGTCCTTCAAATCGAGCAAGAGCAGACCTTCCTCGTCGGCGATGCGGAAGGCGATGTTCATGACGCCTTCCTGCGCATCGGTGAGGTTCATCAGTCGCGATAAAAGCAGCGGCCCCATCTCGGAGATGGTGGCGCGGATCGGATGGCCCTGCTCGCCGAACAGGTCCCAGAAGATGACCGGGAATTCCTGGAACTGGTAAGGGTCGAGCTTGACCTGCCCGGCGCGCTTGACCAGGAAATCCTTGGCCTCGCCCATCATGGCGATGCCGGAAAGGTCGCCCTTGATGTCGGCGCAGAAGACCGGCACGCCGGCATTGGAAAAGCCCTCGGCCAGAACCTGCAGGCTGACCGTCTTGCCGGTGCCAGTGGCGCCGGTGATCAGGCCGTGGCGATTGCCGTAGCGCAGCAGGAGCTCTTCGGCGCGCTGATAGGAATCGTCGGGCTTGCGGCTGGCGCCGATGAAGATCGAGGTTTCGTCAGCCATATGTCCGGTCTCCGCAATCCGTTTCGTGAAAAAAGCCTCGTCCGAGGTATAGTCAGGCGAGCGCCCAGCGACAATGCCTGAAAGTGGTAGCGTGGTCGGGTCGCCGGCCGAAATCGGCGCTCGGCGCTTGCGCATTTTGCGCATGTTTGGCAATCGGTTAGCTGGCCGCACGCGAACGTGGCCGGATGGCACATTGTGATATCCGGACGGTGACCTTAGATTGGCCGGTACCGGCCGATGCGGCCAAAAGACGAGGAGAGCGATGGGCGCCGGCGCCATGACCAGGGATGTCGACCTTCCGAACCCGGACGCCAAGCGTTGGCAGGCGCTGGCCGAGAAGGCACTTGCCGGCAGTGCGTTCGACGACAAGCTCGTTTCGCACACCGACGACGGCATCCGCATCGAGCCGCTCAGCGAACGCTCCGCTGCCTCCGAACCGCTGCTGCGCACCAATCCGACGGCGCCGTGGATCGTCAGCCAGCGCGTCGACGACCCCGACACCGCACGCGCCAGCGCGCAGGCGCTGGAAGACATCGCCCAGGGCGCGACCGGCCTGTCGCTGGTCTTCGAGGGCGCGCCCAACGCGTTCGGCTATGGCCTGCCGCGCACCGCGGAAGCGTTGGAGGCGGTGCTCGACGGCGTGCCGCTCAACCGTGTGCAGGTGCGCATCGACGCCCATCCCTGGAGCCGCGCCGTCGCCGACTGGCTGCTGGCATTCTTGAGCCGCCGCCGCTCCGATCCGGCCAAACTCAATCTGTCCTTCGGCATCGACCCGGCGGCGATCTTCGCCGGCACCGGGCGGCTGCGCACCTCGATCGAGGCGCTGCAGGAATCGATGCCGCAGTCGCTGGCGCATTTCTTCTCGATGGGCGTGCCGGGCGTGCTGCTCGAGGCGGACGGCCGCGTCTTCCACAATGCCGGCGCCACAGAGGCGCAGGAGCTCGGCACGATGATGGCCTCGGCCATCTCTTATTTGAGGATGTTCGAGAAGGCGCGCCAGCCGCTGGTCTACGCGGCCCCCCATATCGGCTTCGCGCTCAGCGTCGACCAGGATCAGTTCGTCTCGATCGCCAAGGTGCGCGCGCTGCGCACGCTCTGGGCGCGCATCCAGGAGACCTGCTCGATCCCGGCCTCGACCGCGAGCGTGCATGCCGAGACCTCCTATCGCATGATGACGATGGCCGACCCGGAGACCAACATCCTGCGCACCGCCATCGCGGCTTTCGCCGCCGCGACCGGCGGCGCCGATTCCATCTCGATCCTGCCGCATACGATCGCGCACGGGTTGCCCGCCGGATTTGCCCGCCGCGTCGCCCGCAACGCGCAGCTCGTCATGGCGCATGAAAGCCACCTCTACCATGTCGCCGATCCGGTCAGCGGCTCCGGCGCGGTCGAGGCGCTGACCGACGAGCTCTGCGCGGCTGCCTGGGCGGAATTCCAGCGCATCGAGGCGGAGGGCGGCGTGCTCGCCAGCCTGCAGCAGGGCTATATCCAGAACCGCGTGCAGACCGCAGCCGCCAGGCGCAACGCCGCCTACCGGGCGGGCGAACGCGGCATTGTCGGCACGACGCTCTTCCGCGCGCCGAACGAGCGCCCGGTCGAGACGTTGCCGGCCGAACGGCGGCCGGCGCTGACCGAAGGCGTCGCCACCTGCGAGCCGCTGTTTCCGGTCCGCATCGACCAGTCGATCGGAGCCGGATCATGATTCCGGATTTCAGCCGGATCGGCTGGTCGGCGCCCAAACGCGCGCCGGTTGAGCTCAAGGGCCAGCGGATGACGCCGGAAGGCATCGCCGTGAGGCATCTTTACGGCCAGGGCGATCTCAAGGGTCTCGCCAATCTCGACACCTATCCGGGCCTGCCGCCCTTCGTGCGCGGCCCCTACCCGACCATGTATGTCCAGCAGCCCTGGACGATCAGGCAATATGCCGGCTTCTCGACGGCGGAAGAATCCAACGCCTTCTACCGGCGCAATCTCGCCGCCGGCCAGAAAGGCCTGTCGGTCGCCTTCGACCTTGCCACCCATCGCGGCTATGACAGCGACCATCCGCGCGTCGCCGGCGATGTCGGCATGGCCGGCGTGGCGATCGATTCCATCCTCGACATGCGCCAGCTGTTCGACGGCATTCCGCTCAACGAAATGACGGTCTCAATGACCATGAACGGCGCCGTGCTGCCGATCATGGCGCTCTACATCGTGGCGGCGGAGGAGCAGGGGGTCGCGCAGAAAGATCTAGCCGGAACCATCCAGAACGACATTCTGAAGGAGTTCATGGTCCGCAACACCTACATCTATCCGCCAAAACCTTCGATGCGGATCGTGTCGGACATTTTTGCCTACACCTCCAAACATATGCCGAAGTTCAACTCGATCTCGATCTCCGGCTACCATATGCAGGAAGCCGGCGCGACCGCCGACCTCGAGCTCGCCTATACGATCGCCGACGGCATCGAGTATGCACGCGCCGGCGTTGCCGGCGGCCTCGACATCGACCGCTTCGCGCCGCGGCTCTCCTTCTTCTGGGCGATCGGCATGAACTTCTTCATGGAGGTCGCCAAGCTCAGGGCGGCGCGGCTTTTGTGGTCGAGCCTGATGCAGAAGAATTTTGCGCCGAAGGACGAGCGCTCGCTCTCGCTGCGCACCCATTGCCAGACGTCCGGCTGGTCGCTGACGGCGCAGGATCCCTACAACAACATCACCCGCACCATGATCGAGGCGATGGCGGCGACGCAGGGGCATACGCAGTCGCTGCACACCAATTCCTTCGACGAGGCGATGGCGCTGCCGACCGACCATTCGGCGCGGATCGCGCGCAACACGCAGCTCATCCTGCAAAAGGAATCCGGCACCACGCGCATGATCGATCCGTGGGGCGGCTCGGCCTATGTCGAGCGGCTGACGCACGATCTGGCGGCGCGCGCGCTCGCCCATATCGAGGAGGTGGAAAGCCTCGGCGGCATGGCGGCGGCGATCGAGCAAGGCATTCCGAAGCTGCGCATCGAGGAAGCGGCGGCGCGCACCCAGGCGCGCATCGATTCCGGCGAGCAGATCCTGGTCGGCGTCAACGCGCATCGGCCGCAGGCCGACATCGAAGTCGATGTGCTGAAGATCGACAATGCCGAGGTGAAGGCCCGGCAGTTGGCCAAGCTGCAGCGGCTGAAAGGCACGCGCGACGTCGCCGCGCTGGAGGATGCGCTGGTGGCGCTGACCCGCGCGGCCGAAAGCGGCGAGAACCTGCTCGAATTCGCGATCCGCGCGGCGCGGGCCAACGCCACGGTCGGCGAGATTTCACTGGCGCTGGAGAAAGTGTTCGGTCGCCACACGGCGGCGGTGCAGACGATCTCCGGCGTCTATCGCGAGGCGCTCGGCGACAATCCGGCGGTCGACCGGCTCAAGGAAAAGATTGAGGCGTTCGAGAAGAAATCCGGCGGCAAGCCGCGCATCCTGGTCGCCAAGATGGGCCAGGACGGTCACGACCGCGGCCAGAAGGTGATCGCCAGCGCCTTTGCCGATCTCGGCTTCGACGTCACCGTCGGGCCGATGTTCCAGACGCCGGACGAGATCGCGAAACTGGCGGTGCAGCACAGCGTCGACATCATCGGCGCCTCCTCCTTGGCCGCCGGGCACCTGACGCTGATCCCGGAGCTCAAGGACGCGCTGAAGAAGCTCGGCCATGGCGACATGCTGATCGTCGCCGGCGGCGTCATCCCGCCGCAGGATTATGACGCGGTGCTGCAGGCTGGCGCGGCGGAGATCTTTCCGCCGGGGACGGTGATCCCGGAAGCGGCGGACCGGTTGATGGATCGGTTGCTGGCGGAGCGTTAGCGCCGTTATAATCGCTGTTGCAACATTTGGCGCTTGACGTTATAATTGGTGTTGCAACAGGACAATCCAGTCGTGAACACCACCATTCGAAAGATTGGCAACTCCGAAGGTTTGATTTTGCCGAAAGAGCTTCTCGATCGTTTGAACCTGAAGGCGGGCGACAACGTGGTCGTCGTTCAGGAGGGCCAAGAGCTTCGCCTGCGCCGCTCGGAAGACTCTGCCGAAGAGTTTGAGCGCAAGATGAAGATCGCGCGCGAGCGCATGAAGAAATACGAGGTTGCCTACCGCGCGCTCGCTAAATGACCGAGCATCATTCGCGAGAATTCGTGGAGGCGATGCATGCCGAGCAATTGCGCCTCCACGGCGGTGCCCCTGGCATACGCGACGAGGGCATGCTGGAATCTGCCCTCGCTCGGCCCCGACAGAAAGAAGCGTACGGCCAACCCGATCTTTGTGAACTCGCTGCCGCCTACCTCTTCGGCATTGCAAAGAACCATCCGTTTGTCGACGGCAACAAGCGCACGGCTTTTGCAGCGGCCGACTTGTTTCTCTATTTCAATGGTTTGAGCATCGAAGCCGAGCAGCAGGACGTCATCCAACTGGTGTTGATGGTCGCCGCCGGGGAAATCGACGAGGCCGGCGCCGCGGCGTTCTTCCGCGACCATACCGTCAAGCTCGAAAGCTAGCTCTCTGCCTTGTCCGAAAGCTTGACGATTTCCCATTCCTTGCCGTTGACCTTGACGACCTCGCCGACCTTCTTGCCGAACAGGGCCACGGCCATCGGCGAGACGTGGGAAATGCTGCCCTTGGACGGATCGGCCTCATCCTCGCCGACGATCCTCCAATGCACCTTCTTGCCGTCGTCGCCTTCCAGCGTGACGCCCATGCCGAAGCGAACCACATCACTGCCCGGCTCGGGGACTGAAAGCTCGGCGTTCTCGCGCCGGGCGGTCCAGTAGCGCAGGTCGCGCGAGACCACCGCGATGCGCTCGCGATCGCCTTTCCTTTCGGCCTTGGCCAGGATGTCGCGCAGATCGGCGAGGTTGTCCTCGATCATCGCTAGGCCGCGCTCGGTCACCAGGTTGCGGTGCTGGCTGACAGGACGTTCGCCGACAGCCGCAATGGCGTTTTCACTGTCTTCTTCCCGGGTAAAAGCTCTGCTCATACCGTGAACTTAGGCTTGGCGAGCCAACTCTACAAGCGATTTGCCATGGGCCGCTCTGGCACGATTCCTGCGACGGGCAGCGGGAACCGCCAGGACCTGTGCCGATGTTGAACAGACGAACGATGCTTGCCCGGAGCGCCGGCTTCGCCGTCGCCGGCCTTTGTCTCGGCAAGGCCTCGGCCAAGACGCTGCCCGGCATCGAAATGGCCGCGATGCGCGGCTCGATAAACGCCACCGAGATCGGCGTGCAGCCGGGCGCGTTGGACGACCAGAGCAAGGCCTTCACCAAGATGCTGGCCGAGGCCAGCGAGCGCGACGCGCCGATAGCGCTGCCGCCCGGCACCTATCTTGTCTCCAACCTGAAGCTGCCCGCCCGCGTGCGCCTCTCCGGCGTGCCGGGTGCCACGCGCATCATCTATGGCGGCAACGGCCATCTGATGATGGCCGAGCAGGCCGAGCATATCGAGCTCACCGGCCTCGTCTTCGACGGCAGCAACCGCTGGCTCGGCGACTATACGCAAGGCCTGCTCGACCTGCGCCGCGTCGGCCATCTCGTCATCGACAATTGCCAGGTCACCGGCAGCGGCAAGAACGGGTTGGCGCTGGAACATGTCGCCGGCCGCGTCGGGCGGTCCGACATTTCGGGCGCTGCGGATGCCGGCATCTATTCGGTCGAGGCCGGCGGGCTGGAGATTTCCGGCAACACTGTGTCCGACTGCGCCAATGGCGGCATCCTGGTGCATCGCTGGCAGGCGGCAGAGGACGGCACCATCGTCAGCGGCAATCGCGTCCAGCGCATCGGCGCGCGGAGCGGCGGCACCGGTCAGAACGGCAACGGCATCAACGCCTTCCGCGCCGGCAATGTCATCATCTCCGGCAATGTCGTCTCCGATTGCGCCTTCACCGCGATCCGCGCCAACAGCGCCAGCAATCTGCAGATCACCGGCAACACCTGTTCGCGCTCGGGCGAGACCGGCATCTATTCGGAATTCTCCTTCGAAGGCGCGATCCTCAGCAACAATCTGGTCGACGGCGCCGCCAACGGCATCTCGATCGTCAACTTCAACGAAGGCGGCCGCATGGCGGTGTGCGCAAACAACATCGTGCGCAACCTGACGACGGTCGGCCCCTACACCGCCGATCCGCCCGGCTTCGGCGTCGGCATCAGCGCCGAGGCCGACACGACGGTTTCCGGCAATGTGGTCGAGAACGCGCCGCTCTATGGCATGCAGCTCGGCTGGGGACCTTACCTGCGCAATGTCGTGGCGACAGGGAACATCATCCGCAAGGCCGGCACCGGCATCGTCGTCTCGGTGGTCGAAGGCTCCGGCAGCGCCGTCATCTCCGACAATGTCATCGACGGCGCGCAAAACGGCGCCATCATCGGCCAGCGCTGGGCCGACCCGGTGACCGGCGACCTCGCCAAGTCAAGCGACAGCGGCTACGCGCATCTGACGGTGGAGCGCAACAAGGTAAGTTAGGTAAGCCTAACTCAGCGCCGCCGTCGGCCGCAGCAAGCCGACCTTGGCGCCGATCCGGCTTTCAACGGACGGATAGGCGAGTTCGGTGAGCCTTGCCGCAACCGCTTCATCCGCGCGCAGCAACTTTGCCAGCATCGCGGCGATCATCACCTCCGCTCCCCTGCCGGCGCCGTCGTCGCATTTCAAGGCGATGCCGAGACCAAGTTCCGGCACGGCGGCGCAATAGACGCCTTCGGCGCCGGTCTTGACGAAGATGCGGCCGGGCGCGGCCTGCATCAGTGCGACGTCAGCCTTGCCGGTGCCGGCAACCAGGAACGGCTCGGCCATGCATGCGGCGAGCAAGCGCTTTGCCGCCTTGGCGCGTTCCGACGCAAAACCCCTGCCCGTGGCCATGCGGGCAAAGCCCAGCGCAAAGCTCTTCAGCGGCACGGCATAGGTCGGGATCGAGCAGCCGTCGGTTGCGCTGTTTTCGGTGTTGTGGGCAGCGCCGGTGACGGATTGCATGGCGTCGCGCACCATCTCCTGTTGCGCATGTCCCTCCTTGACGTAGCCCTGATAGGCGATGCCCGAGTGCACGCATGTGCAGATAAAGCCCGCATGCTTGCCGGAACAGTTGTTGTGCAACGCGCTCGGCACATCGCCGGCGCGGGCAAGCGCGATGGTGGCTTCATGATTGGGCCAATGCGCGCCGCATTCGAGCGCCGTCTTGTCGAGACCGACCTTGGCGAGCATGGCGGCGGCCAGTTTGGTATGTTCGGGTTCGCCGGAATGCGAGGCGCAGGCCAGCGCTAGCTCGCGGTCGCCGAAGCCATAGGCATCGGCCGCGCCGGATTCGACCAGCGGCAATGCCTGGATCGCCTTCACTGCCGAGCGCGGGAACACCGGACGGTCTGTATCGCCGATCTCAAACACAGCCTTGCCGTCGGCATCGAAGACCGCGACGGCGCCGCGATGGGCGCTTTCGACCACCGCGCCGCGCGTGACTCCGACCAGAACCGGATTTGTCATAGTGCCTCCCGCACGCGCCGCCTGAAGGGGCGCGTTTCAACGCGGGCCGCTTCTACCTGATCCGGTCGAGGATGGAAACGTAGTTGGCGACAGCCGCGCCACCCATGTTGAAGATGCCGCCGAGTTTTGCGCCTGGCACCTGGATGCCGCCGGCCTCGCCGGTCAGCTGCATGGCGGTGAGCACATGCATCGACACGCCGGTGGCGCCGATCGGATGGCCCTTGGCCTTGAGGCCGCCCGACGGGTTGACCGGCAGCCGGCCGTCCCTGGCCGTCGTGCCGTCCAGTGCCAGCTTTGCGCCCTCGCCGGGCTTGGCCAGCCCCATCGCCTCGTATTCGATCAGTTCGGCGATGGTGAAGCAGTCATGCGTCTCGACGAAGGAGAGATCGTCCAGCGTCACACCGGCCTTCTTCAGCGCCTGTTCCCAGGCGCGCTCGCAGCCTTCGAAGGAGAGGATGTCGCGCTTCGACATCGGCAGGAAATCCTGGACATGCTCGTTGGCGCGGAAGGTGACGGCGCGGCGCATCTTCAGCGCCGTCGCGGTGTCGGTGAGCACCAGGGCTGCGGCGCCGTCCGAGACCAGTGAGCAGTCGGTGCGCTTCAGCGGCCCGGCGACAAACGGGTTCTTCTCGCTTTCCTGGCGGCAGAATTCGTAGCCGAAGTCCTTGCGCATCTGGGCGTAAGGATTGTTGACGCCGTTTTTGTGGTTCTTGGCGGCGATCATCGCCAGCGCGTCCGACTGGTCGCCATAGCGCTGGAAATAGGCCTGCGCGATCTTGCCGAAGACGCCGGCGAAACCGGCCGGCGTCTCGCCGTCCTCCGGCAGATAGGAGGCTTTCAGCAGGTTCTTGCCGATCTCGGGGCCGGGCGTGGTCGTCATCTGCTCGGCGCCGGCCACCAGCACGATGCGGGCCGCGTTGGCGTCGATGGCGCGGATGCCTTGCCGCACCGCTGCCGAACCTGTGGCGCAGGCGTTCTCGACCCGCGTCGCTGGCTTGAAGCGCAGCCGGTCGTCCGCCTGCAGCACGAGGCTTGCGGTGAAATCCTGCGGCGAGAAGCCGGCGTTGAAATGTCCAAGCATGATCTCGTCGACATCGTCCGGACCGATGCCGGCATGGTCGAGCGCCTCGACGGCGACCTTGGTGATCAGGCCCTCCAGCGTCTCGCCTTCGAGCTTGCCGAAGCGCGAATGCGCCCAGCCGACGATGCATGCGGTCATGACAGCCTCCATTTGCCGCTGAACCTAGCACACGCTGTTCACGGCATGCGATTCAATATTGTTCAATCGTGAACCGTTTTCCAGATCTTCGCGATAGGCCAGTGCCGCGCGATCGCTTGATCCGAGCGTCGATTTTTCATTGATTGATCCGTCAATAAAAAATAATCTCGCCCTCGAACCGGGCTCCCCCACATGCCGAAAGTCGGAATGGAACCGCTGCGCCGCAAGGCGCTGATCGATGCGACGATCTCCGCGATCGGCGAGCGCGGCTCGCTGGACGTCACCATGTCGGAGATTGCCGGCCGCGCCGGCGTGTCGTCGGCGCTGGCGCATCATTATTTCGGCGCCAAGGACGAGCTTCTGTTCGCGACGATGCGGCACATCCTTTCCGAGCTCAACACCGACACAAGGCGCGCGCTCGGTCTCGCCGTCACGCCGCGACAGCGCGTGTCGGCCGTGGTTGCGGTCAGCTTCTCCGACGAGCAATTCCAGCCGGAAACGATTGCCGCGTGGCTCGCCTTCTATGTCGAGGCGCAGAAATCTGCGGCCCTGCGGCGACTGCTCAAGATCTATGCGAGGCGGCTCAATTCCAACCTGATGAGCGGGCTGACCGGCATTCTGCCCCGAGCCGAGGCCGACCGTGTCGCGGAAGCGACGGCAGCGCTGATCGACGGGCTCTATATCCGCCGCGCGCTGAAGGACGGCGTGCCGGACGCGCAGACGGCAATCGCGCTCGTCGAAGACTATCTCGAAACCAAGCTCAGCGGACGGAGCCTGCCTTGACGACCAGACGACCGAATTTCCTGATCGTCATGGTCGATCAGCTCAACGGGACCTTGTTCCCGGACGGGCCGGCCGACTTCCTGCATGCACCGCATCTGAAGGCGCTCGCCGCCCGCTCGGCACGCTTTGCCAACAACTACACCGCATCGCCGCTCTGCGCGCCCGGCCGCGCCTCCTTCATGAGCGGGCAGTTGCCGTCGCGCACGGGGGTCTATGACAACGCCGCCGAATTCGCTTCCTCGATCCCGACTTTTGCCCATCACCTGCGTGCCGCCGGCTATTACACCTGCCTGTCCGGCAAGATGCATTTCGTCGGCCCGGACCAGTTGCATGGCTTCGAGGAGCGGCTGACCACCGACATCTATCCGGCCGATTTCGGCTGGACGCCGGACTACCGCAAGCCCGGCGAGCGCATCGACTGGTGGTACCACAATCTGGGCTCGGTCACCGGCGCCGGCGTCGCCGAAACCACCAACCAGATGGAGTATGACGACGAGGTCGTCTTCCTCGCCTCGCAAAAACTCTATCAGCTGTCGCGGGAGCAGGACGATGCGGAGCGGCGGCCCTGGTGCCTCACGGTTTCGCTGTCGCACCCGCATGATCCCTATGTCGCGCGCAAGCAGTATTGGGATCTCTACGAAAGCTGCCAGGCGCTCGATCCGGAAACGCCCTTTATCCCGTATGATGCGCAGGACACGCATTCGCAGCGGCTCTATCGCGCCAGCGATTATGCGTCCTTCGATATCGCCGATGAACAGGTGCGCCGTTCGCGGCGGGGCTATTTCGCCAACATCTCCTATGTCGACGACAAGCTCGGCGAGCTTCTGGACGTGCTCAAGCGCAGCCGCATGCTCGACGACACCATCGTCCTGTTCTGCTCGGATCACGGCGACATGCTGGGCGAGCGCGGCTTGTGGTTCAAGATGAGCTTCTTCGAGGGCTCGGCGCGCGTGCCGCTGATGATCGCCGGCAAGGGCGTGCCGGCCGGGCTGATCGAGGCGCCGGTTTCCAATCTCGACGTGACGCCGACGCTGTGCGACCTCGCCGGCATCGACATCGCGGCGATCGCG
The DNA here is from genome assembly GCF_006442965.1 of Mesorhizobium sp. CU3. Lineage (GTDB taxonomy): Bacteria > Pseudomonadota > Alphaproteobacteria > Rhizobiales > Rhizobiaceae > Mesorhizobium. Next base: position 68,591 of record NZ_VFWX01000008.1, read on the forward strand.
CCGTGGACGGACGGCCAATCGCTGCTGCCGCTGCTTGGCGGCAAGCCGCGCAGCGCGCCTGTCTTGATCGAGTATGCGGCCGAAGGCTCCTACGCACCGCTGGTGGCCATCCGCGAGGGCGAACACAAATTCGTCCATTGCGAACTGGATGCCCCTCAACTGTTCGATCTCGAAGCCGACCCGCTCGAGCGCGAAAACCTCGCCGACGATCCGGCCAACGCTGATCTGGTGGCGTCGTTCAAGGAAAAGGTTCGGGCGCGCTGGGACATGGCCGCTTTCGACGCCGCCGTGCGGGAGAGCCAGGCGCGCCGCTGGGTGGTCTACCCGGCGCTGCGCAACGGCGCCTATTACCCATGGGACTTCCAGCCACTGCAGAAGGCCTCGGAGCGCTACATGCGCAACCACATGAATCTCGACAATCTCGAAGAGAGCAAGCGCTATCCACGAGGCGAATGATGGCAGACATTCTGGTTCCCACCATCGATCATCTGAAGCAGGCCTACGCCATCACCTCGACGGCGACGCAGGTCACGCCGCTGCTGGAGTCGGCCACGCTTGCCAAAGAGACCGGCGCGGCGCGCGTGTTCGTCAAGCCGGAATCGCTGCAATGGGCCGGCTCCTTCAAGGTGCGCGGCGCCTATTGGCGGCTGAAGCGGCTGTCGGCGGACGAGGCCAAGCAAGGCGTCGTCGCCTACTCCTCCGGCAATTTCGCGCAAGGGCTGGCGGCCGCCGGCCAGGCGCTGGGCATTCCCGTCACCATCGTCATGCCGATCGACGCGCCGGCGGCCAAACGTGACGCGACCGCCGGCTATGGCGCGCGCGTCGTGCTGACCCACCATGGCGAGCGCGCCCGTGAAGAGGTCGCCGCGGCCAAGGCGCGCGAGATCGCCGAGACCGAGCACCTTACCTTGCTCCATCCCTTCGACGATCCCGAGATCGTTGCCGGACAGGCCGGCGCGGGACTGGAAGCACTCGAACAGTTGGCGGCGAAAAAGGCGCATGCCGACTTTGTCTTCTGCTCGGTCGGCGGCGGCGGGCTGATCGGCGGCGTCTCGCTCGCCTTCCACTATCTGTCGCCGAAAACCGAGATTATCGCCGTCGAGCCGGAGGGTTTCAACGGCATGGGTTCCTCGCTGGCGCATGGCGCGATCGAGACGATGCCGATCGGGCCGAAATCGATCTGCGACGGGCTGATGGCGCGAAAACCCGGCGACGCACCTTTCGCGGCGGTGAGTGCGGCCGGCGTGCGCGGCGTGACCGTCGATGACGCCGCCGTGCGGCGTGCAATGAAGATCGCCTTCGAGCGGATGAAGCTGGTGCTGGAGCCCTCGGGCGCGGCGTCGCTGGCAGCGCTGCTCGGCGGCAAGGTGGATGTGGCGGGCAAGACCGTCCTGGTTGTGGCTACCGGCGGCAATGTCTCGCTCGCCGATTTCATGGCGCATATGAACAATGCTTGAAGCGGATTTCGTCATCATCGGCTCCGGCTCCGCCGGTTCGGCCATGGCCTACCGGCTGTCGGAAGACGGCAAGCATTCGGTGATCGTCATCGAATTCGGCGGCACCGATATGGGGCCGCTGATCCAGATGCCGTCGGCGCTGTCGATCCCGCTAAACATGAGCCTCTACGACTGGGGTTTCGCCAGCGAGCCGGAGCCGCATCTCGGCGGTCGCGTGCTGGCCACGCCGCGCGGCAAGGTGATCGGCGGCTCGTCCTCGATCAACGGCATGGTCTATGTGCGCGGTCATGCGCATGACTTCGACCATTGGGCCGAACAGGGCGCGACCGGCTGGGCTTTCGCCGACGTGCTCCCCTACTTCAAGCGCATGGAGGATTCCGACGGCGGCGAGGATGGCTGGCGCGGCCACAGTGGTCCGCTGCACGTGCAGCGCGGCGCGCGCAAGAACCCGCTCTACGGCGCCTTTGTCGAGGCCGGCCGCCAGGCCGGTTTCGAGCTTACCGAGGACTATAACGGCTCGAAGCAGGAAGGTTTTGGCGCGATGGAGCAGACCATCCTTCGCGGCCGCCGCTGGTCGACGGCGAACGCCTATCTGAAGCCGGCTCTCAAACGCGGAAATGTTAGGCTGCTCAATGGTTTCGCCCGCCGCGTGGTGATCGAGAATCAACGCGCCGTCGGCGTCGAGATCGAAGCTCATAAACAGATTCAAGTCGTTAAGGCGCGGCGTGAAGTGATCGTCGCGGCGTCGTCGATCAACTCGCCGAAGATCCTGATGCTGTCCGGCATCGGCCCTGGAGCGCATCTGCAGGAAAACGGCATCCAGGTCGTCGCCGACCGTCCAGGCGTCGGCGGCAATCTGCAGGATCATCTGGAGCTCTACATCCAGCAGGAAGCGACCAAGCCGATCACGCTGAACTCGGTGCTCAACCCGTTCTCCAAGGCGTTGATCGGCGCGCAATGGCTGTTCTTCAAGACCGGGCTTGGCGCCACCAACCATTTCGAGGCGGCGGCTTTCGTGCGCTCTGCGGCCGGCGTCGACTATCCCGATATCCAGTACCACTTCATTCCGGCGGCGGTGCGCTATGACGGCAAGGCGGCGGCGAAGTCGCACGGCTTCCAGGCGCATGTCGGGCCGATGCGGTCCAAGTCGCGCGGCTCGGTGACGCTGCGCTCGCCCGACCCGAAGGCCAAGCCGGTGATCCGCTTCAACTACATGTCGCATCCGGACGACTGGAGCGAGTTCCGCCACTGCATCCGGCTGACCCGCGAGATCTTCGGGCAGAAAGCCTTCGACGGTTTCCGCGGCAAGGAGATTTCGCCGGGCAGCCATGTGCAGAGCGATGACGAACTCGACGCCTTCATCCGCGACCATGCCGAGAGCGCCTATCATCCCTGCGGCACCTGCAAGATGGGCCGCGCGGATGATCTCACCGCCGTCGTCGATCCGGAATGCCGGGTCATCGGCGTCGAGGGCCTGCGCGTCGCCGATTCCTCGATCTTCCCGCGCGTCACCAACGGCAATCTCAATGCGCCGTCGATCATGACCGGCGAGAAGGCGTCCGACCACATCCTTGGCCGCACGCCGCTGGCGCCGTCCAACCAGGAACCCTGGATCAATCCGCGCTGGCAGGTGGCGGACAGATAGGCCATCATCCAGCGGGCGCCCTCCCCGCCCAGCGACCATCAACGGAGAATTCCCATGCGCGCCCAGCCAACGGCCTCGCACTATGTCAACGGCCGCTACATCGAGGATGAGGGCGGCGCGCCATTGCCGGTGATCTATCCGGCGACCGGCGAGGTCATCGCAACGCTGCATTCAGCGACGCCGAACGTGCTGGAGATCGCCATCGAGGCCGCGCGCGCCGCGCAGCCGGCCTGGGCGCGGCTGAAGCCGGTCGAGCGCGGCCGCATCCTGCGCCGCGCCGCCGACATCTTGCGCGCACGCAATGCCGACCTGGCGCGGATCGAGACGCTCGATACCGGCAAGGCGATCCAGGAGACGCTCGTGGCGGACGCGCCTTCTGCCGCCGACTGCCTGGAATATTTCGCCGGTGCGGTCGCCACCTTCAATGGCGAGATGATCGATCTCGGCGGACCGTTCGCCTACACGCGGCGCGAGGCGCTTGGCGTGTGCGTCGGCATCGGCGCCTGGAACTATCCGATCCAGATCGCCGGCTGGAAATCGGCGCCGGCCTTGGCCATGGGCAACGCGATGGTGTTCAAGCCCTCGGAGAACACGCCGCTGTCGGCGCTGGCGCTGGCCGAGATCTACTCGGAAGCGGGTTTGCCTGATGGCCTGTTCAACGTCGTCCAAGGTTATGGCGATGTCGGCGCCGGCCTCGTCGGCCATGATATCGTGGCGAAAGTCTCGGTGACCGGCTCCGTGCCGACCGGCCGCAAGGTGCTGTCGCTCGCCGGCTCGAAGATGAAGCACGCGACGATGGAGCTCGGCGGCAAGTCCCCGCTGATCGTCTTCGACGATGCCAATCTCGAAAACGCCATCGGCGGCGCCATGCTCGGCAATTTCTACTCGACCGGGCAGATCTGCTCCAACGGCACGCGCGTCTTCGTGCAGGCGGGCCTGCATGACCGCTTCGTCGAGCGGCTGGTCGAGCGCACGAAAAAGATCCGCATCGGCGATCCGCTCGATCCGGAAACGCAGATGGGACCGCTGGTCAACAAGGCGCAGCAGGACAAGGTCGTCTCCTACATCGAAGCCGGCAAGCAAGAGGGCGCCACGCTTGCCTGTGGCGGCAATGTGCCCTCGCTGCAGGGTTTCGACGGCGGCTTCTTCATTGAGCCGACGGTGTTCACCAATGTCACCGACACCATGCGCATCGCGCGCGAGGAAATCTTCGGACCGGTGATGAGCGTGTTGAAATTCGACAGCGAGGACGAGGTTATCGAGCGCGCCAACGACACCGAGTTCGGTCTGGCCGCCGGCGTCTTCACGCGCGATCTGCCGCGCGCGCATCGCGTCATCGCCGAATTGCAGGCCGGCACATGCTGGATCAACGCCTATAATCTGACTCCGGTGGAAATGCCCTTCGGCGGCGTCAAGCAGTCCGGCATCGGCCGTGAGAACTCCCTGGCGGCGCTGGCGAATTACTCGCAGCTGAAGGCGGTGTATGTCGAGACGGGGGATGTGGCGAGCCCGTATTGACTTGGCAAACCGGGCCAACCAACTTATCATAAATTGATAAAAATAGATAATATCCGAAGGATGGCGTCATGCCTGCCAGCTACAATATCGGCTCTCGTTACGAGGCATTGGTGCGCGAGCTTGTCGAAAGTGGCCGCTACGCGAGCGCCAGCGAAGTCGTACGCGACAGCCTGCGCCTGCTGGAGGAGCGCGAGGAGCAACGCCAAGCGAAGCTTGCCGCCTTGCGTGAAGATATCCGCAAAGGAAGGGAAAGCGGTCCTGGCATTCCAGCATCAGAGGTTCTTGACCGGCTGGACGCGAAGTACCGTGACAAAAGCCAAAAATAAATGGCTGTCACATTTTCGCCTTTCGCCGCCAGAGATGTCGAGGAGATCGGCGATTATATCCATGCTGAAAACCCAGCTGCGGCTCGGCGTTTTGTTGCCGCTCTCAGAGCGCGGTGCGATCGAATTGCAGACGCACCACGTGGTGGCGCGCCCCGATACTCGCTATCGCCGAACCTACGGTCAGTTCCGTTCCAGCACTATGTAATTTTCTACATCGCAGAGGACGATGATGTGCGCATCGAACGAATCCTGCACGGTGCTCGTGACATCGATGCGATTTTCGAAGAAGACAGTGACGACTAGTTAGGCCAGCGCCGCCTCACCCCTCCCCCGCCGTCCCGTCCAGATACTGCGTCAGCGCATAGACCAGATGGTAGAAGATGCTGGCCGGCACATCTGTCGCCTGCGAGCGGCCGCGTTCGTCGATGCGGTCGATCCACAGGCCGAGGGGCGCCGGGTCGATGTGCCAGCGGAACAGGCGGCCGACGCGCGCCTCGATCTCGGGCTTGAGGTCAGGGCCGCCGGAGCCGTCGAGCGCGATCGCCGCCTTGATCGCCTCGGCCTGCGGCCAGCTGCGCGATACAGTGTCGAGCGGCAGGCCTTGGCGCGAGACAGCGCCATAGGCAAGCCCGGTGGCGCGGTTGAGGCCGTTAGCGATGGCCGAGGCGTAGAGCTTGCGGGCGAAGCCGCTGAGTTCGGCCTGGCCGCTTCGCGCAGCGAAATCGACGAGAAGTGCCGCCCATTCGAAATGATGGCCGGGCTCGGTCCAACTGGCCTTGTCGTTCGCCGCCGGCTTCCAGCCCTCGTCGAAATATTCGCCAAGCGTCCAGCTTTCTGCATCGAAGAAATGGCTGCGGAAGAGGTCGATGATGCGCGCAGCGCGGCGCAGATAGGCGCGATCTCCGGTTGCTTTGTGCCACGCGAGAAAGGCCTCGAGCAAATGCATATGCGGGTTGGAGCGCCGCTCCTCCGCCCCGTCGGAGGTTTCCAGAAAGCCGGTCATGCGGCTGTCTTCCAGATGCGCGTCGAGGAAAGCAAAGGTTTCCTCGCCGAGCCGCAAGGCATCCGCGTGCCCCGAGATGTGGGCATGCGCCAGCGCCAAGAGCACGCAGGAATGGTCGTAGGCGTCCTCGACCGGATCGGCGACCGAGCCGTCTATGTTGAGCGTGCGCACCCAGCCGCCGCGTTCGGTGCGGCCCTTGCCTGCCATGAAGTCGATACCATGCGCGATCAGCCGGTCGGCCGGGCCGTCCCAGCCGCGCTCCTTGGCGACGGCGAAGGCATAGACCTGGCGCGCCTGCGTGCGCATGCGCTTTGGCTTCATCAGCGCAGAGGCGTCGAAGGCGAGCGCTTCGTGGAAGCCGCCATAATGCGCGTCGACGCCCGATGTCGACCACAGCGGCAGCGTCTCGTCGAACAGCCAGTGATGCACGCGCCGCCGCCAGGCGCCGCTTTCGATGACGCGGTCCGGCGCCGGCGTGAACCTTGTTTCCAGCCGCCCGGATTTTTCGAGCTGCTCGACGATCTTCTTGACGTGCTGGCTATGGCTGACGGGCGCGACGAAGGTGGCGTCGGCGGTGGAGACGATGGCGACGTCCTTCATGCCGATCGCCGACAGAAGGCGGCCTTCACTGCGGATATAGGAATTCTCGCAGTCGATGGCGACGACGTCGCCGACGATGACGTTGCGGTCGTCGTCCGACGGGCCGACATCGAGCAGCGACTGCCAGGAGCCGAGATCGTTCCAGCGGAAGCCGGCGGGCACCATGGCGATGTCTTTCGCCCGCTCCATGACGGCGTAGTCGATCGACGTCGACGGGATCGCCGCGTAAAGCTCCAGCGGCATATAGAGGCCCGAGAGATCGCTGGTCGCCGCCTTGTAGGCGGCTTCGGCCGCTTGCCAGATGTCGGGCTGGAAAGCCGCGAATGCATCGCGCATGGCGCCGGCGCGAAACAGGAAGATGCCGGTGTTCCAGTAAAATGTTCTGGCGTCGAGATAGGCCTGAGCGGTAGCAAGATCGGGCTTCTCGACGAAGCGCGAGACATCGAAGACGCCGTCCTTGTCGGCTCCGACCTCGATATAGCCATAGCCGGTCTCGGGCTGCGTCGGCTTCACGCCGAACACCACGAGACGGCCGGTATTTGCCGCCGCCGCGCCCGCCTCGATGCTTTGCCAGAACTGCTGTGGTGTCGAGATCTCATGGTCGGACGGCACCACCAGCACCAGTTCGTCGCCGAATTCGGAAAGCGTGCGCAGGCTGGCCAGCGCGACGGCGGCCGCCGTGTTGCGCCCCGTCGGCTCGAACAGCGGGCCGCCGCCGGCAAGGTCGAGGCCGGCAAGGTCGGCATGGACGCGTTCGGCGTGGCGCTCCGAGGCGATCAGGAAGATCGGCGTTTCGCCCTCCGGCCGCGCCGTCAGGCGGCGCAAGGTTTTCGCCAGCATCGAGCCGTCGCCGGAAAGATCGTGGAATTGTTTCGGATTGTCCTCGCGCGACAGCGGCCAAAGCCGCGAGCCGACGCCGCCGCTCATGACGAAACTGACGATGCGCTGGCTCATTCGGGTCTCGCTCTGGGTTGGTCGATCAATAGCATACCCGCCTGCGAGCGGTATTTATCCGATTCGGAGCCATGCCATTGGACCAAACGCCTGGCATTTTCGCAGCGGACTGAGCCGGCTTTTCGCGAAAGCAAACAAATGCGACACAAGTGCAGCCATTGGCGCTTGCAGGATCGAAACGCGGCGGCTATAAGCCCGCCGTCTGGTCACGGAGTGTAGCGCAGTCTGGTAGCGCACATCGTTCGGGACGATGGGGTCGCAGGTTCAAATCCTGCCACTCCGACCAGAAAAAACAGGCACTTAGCGATCTGTTTCTCCCGATACCCCACAGATTTCCCGCAGAAAGGCAAATGAGCGTCTGGACCGTTCCGCGCGGCTGGGTCACACATATCCAGGAATGGGAGTGTCGCCTCATCTCCAACGATCCTTTCGCCCCGTTGCGCCTACGCTTTCTCGCCCGTTGCGCCGATCAGCTCGCGCAGCTGAAGGCTATCGCCGAAGGGCAAGATTCGCTGCACGGCTCGTCCAAAGACCCCTTGGTCAAGATCGCCCACTCGCTCGCCGGTGCTGCGGGAACGTTCGGATTTGCGGATATCAGCACACGGGCTTCGGCGCTGGAGACTCTGCTGGTCGAGAAGGCGAATGAGGAAGCCGTCGGCACCGCGCTCGATGCGCTCATCGCCGAGATAGAGCGGACGCTGGCGTAAGGCGGCCTATTTCTTCGCGCCGCCCAAGCCGGTCCTGGTCATCTCGCCCCAACCCTGGTTGCCGCGCAAGAATTGCCACCAGCCCTTCACGCGCCAGAAATTGTTGAGCTGGCGGTAGCCGAAGTTCTCGATCACGGCGACAGCCGTCAGCACGGCCAGATCCCTGGCGCGCGGAAAGCGCTGCAATTCGGCCTCCTCCAGCACCAGCGAGCAGACGCTGACGCAGACGCCATAGGTGAAGATCAGCGAGGTGAAGGCCAGCAGATACTCGGCCGACAGGATGCCGAGCAGCCAGAAGGCCGGGATAAGGATGTAGCCCAGCACCTCGGCCACCGGTCCCAACACGTCGACGATCAGGATGTGGCCGAAGCCGAGGAAGCCGACGCGGCCGTAGCGCGGGTTGAAGAGCATGGAGCGGTAGCGAAAGAAGCATTCGAGCGCGCCGCGCTGCCATCGCGTGCGCTGCCTCGCCAGCACGCTCAGCGTTTCCGGCGCTTCGGTCCAGCAGACCGGCTCGGGAATGAACTGGATCCGGTATTTGCGCCTAATATCGCGCATGTGGCGATGCAGCTTGATGACGAGGTCGAGGTCTTCGCCCATCGAACCCTTGGTGAAGCCGCCCACCGCCACCACTTCCGCGCGGCGGAACATGCCGAAGGCGCCGGAGACCAGCATCAGCGTGTTGATGCTGCTCCAGGCAAGCCGCGCCATGAGGAAGGCGCGCAGATATTCGACCACCTGGAGCAGCGGCAGCAGACGGCGCGGCAGATGGATCTCGCGCACCCTGCCCGCTTCGATCTTCGAACCGTTGGCGATGCGGATCGTGCCGCCGACGGCGATGGTGCGCTCGGGGTCGTCGATGAAGGGCTGAACTGCCCGCATCAGCGCATCGGGCTCGAGGATGGAATCGCCGTCGATCACGCAGAAAAGCGGCGCGCGGCAGACATTGATGCCGGCATTCTGGGCGTCGGCCTTGCCGCCATTCTCCTTGTCGACCACGAACAGCCGCTCGGTCATCGGCGAGGAATAAAGGCCGCGGATCGGCTGGTGCGCCAGCGCCTCTTCATAGGGCCGGCGGAACTTCACCAGCTTGAAAGCATCGATGAGCCGTTGCAGCGTGTCGTCCTTCGAACCGTCATTGATAACGACCACCTCGAAGTTCGGATATTCGAGCGCCAGCATCGAATGGACGCTCTCGACCACGTTCAACGCCTCGTTATAGGCAGGCACCAGGAGCGCGATCGGCGGCGCGACGTCGCCATAGCGGTGCCACAGCAGCGCCGAGCGCGCCACGGGCGGGCGCTTCGAAAGCGCATAGCCGGCGAAGATCAGTTGCAGCAGATAGATCGCCGTCTGCGCCAGCCCGGCACCGATGATGAACCAGGACAGGATGGTGGCGGCAAGAACGATCTGTTGGCTCCAGTCGGCGATCATGCGGCCGGTCCCTCGGCAAGAATAAGCGAAGCGGTGCGCTGGCTGCGCGAGACCTCGCTGGCGGCGATCTCACGCAGCAGCAGTTCTCCCGGCTGGCCGGACGAAAGCAGCGCGTTGGCGGCGGCATAGCGCACGGCCCACATCTCGTCGTCCATGAGCCTGGACAGCGGCGCGGCCAATTCGGGCAGGCTGAGCCGCCCTGCGGATTCGGCCGCTGCGGCGCGCACGTCCCAGTCCTCGTTTTCCATGGCCCTTGCCAGGATGGCCGGCGCCTCCGGGTGGCCGGTGTGGCCCAGCGCGCGCAGCGCCGCGGCCACGACCTCGGGTGAGGCATCGCCGGTCAGGCCGGCGAAGAAATCGGAGAAGCCGAAGCCGCCGGCGCGGGCAAGCGCGTCGATCGCGGCGGCCCTGACGAAAGGCACGGCGTCTACACGCGATGCATGCACCGCAAGTTCGTTGAAGCGCGACCGTGGAAAGCGCCTGAACAGCTCGATCAAGCGCCGCGAGCGCTGTCCGGCCACGCCGATCTTGTCCAGCGCGACGCCGAGCAGCGGCAGGCTGCCGAGATCGCAGAGCGCGATGGCGGCAGCGATCCTGACTTCACGCGAGCGGTCGTGGTCGAGTGCCGCAAGCAGGCGTCCCCACGCTTCCTCCGAACCTAGCGCCGCCAACATCTCGGTCGCGTGGATGCGGTCGGCGACATTGCCCCGCTCCAGCTGTTTGCCGACGAGGGTCGGCAAGCCGCATTCGATGAAGGCGACAAGCACGTCGTCACGCTCCTCGCCACGCAGCAGCGAAATGAACTCGAAGCCGGCATTGATCGCAACGCCGGCCGGCACGCCGAGCACCGCCGCCTTCAAGGCCTCTTTGTCGCGGCTCTCCGTAAAGGCGATCAACGCCGTCAACAGCTGACGCCGCTGATCGGCCGCGGCGCTGTCGCGATGCTCCTGCACCACGCGGCGGGCGATCAGGAACAGCATGATCACCAGGGAAAGGGCGCTGAGCAGTATCGAAAGGTCCCAGATGTACCACATGGTCAGAACCGCGCGGTCAGGCCGAGACCGAATATGCTTCGATCGAATGTCGGGCGTTGCTCATGCGCGATGCTGGCGCGCAAAGTCAGCGTATCGCTGACGTCAAAGGATGCGCCGCCAAAGACGGTGCGCGTCGGCACCAGCGCGCCGTCGTCGATCTCGGGCGCGTCGGCATAGCCGCCGAAGACGCCGAAGCGCGGCGTCAGCGCGAGATCGGCGCGCAGCACATAGCCGTCGGCGCGCGTGCCGGTATCGTCCTGGGCGTGCACCCAGCGGGCGGACAGCCCCAGGCGGCCGTCGAGGACATAGGCCTGCACCCAGGGCTGGATGCTGGTGATATCCGTATCGGCGAACTTGTCGTAGCGGGCGTCGACGTTGAGCGAAAGCGGGCCGAAGGCCTTTGCCGGCGCCACGATCTGCCATGACGCGCCGGTGCCTATCGAATAGCGCGCCAGGAAGTCGGCATCCGGCGTCGCCGCGGCCAGCGCATACGCCGAGAAAGCCGGCGTGAAAGCCTGGTCGATGCGACCCTCGATCTGGACGTCGGTGCGGCCGAAGCGGGTCGCAACCCGGGTACGGCCGGAAATCGTCGTGCGCGGCGACAGCCGGTAGGCAAGGCCGGCCGAACTGTCGGTCCAGTCGCCGAGCCCGTTGGTGAGATCGCTCACCTCGCTGCCGAGGTCGAGCCGCCATTTGCGCGGCGGCGGCACCGCCAGCCTCTGCTCTATGTCGGAAGAGCCGGGCTCGATGGCGAGCGCCTGGCTGTAGGCCTGCCGCGCGGCCTCGTCGTCGCCTTGGGCGCGTCGCACATCGCCGATGCCCACCATCGCCTCGGCATTGCGCGGGTCGGATGCCAGCACCCGCTGGAAGGAGCGCTCGGCGCGCGTGTCATCTCCCTCGAGCAGGGCAATCCTTCCGTCGAGGTCGAGCGCCTCGACATTGTCGGGCGCCGTCGCCAACACATCGTCGACCAGCGCCCGGGCGCGTGGCGCGTCGCCCTGCCAGATCGCCAGGCGGACCTTGCCCAGGCGCGCATCGAGAAGACCGGGCTCCATGGCAAGCGCGCGGTCGAAAAGGCGCCCAGCCTCATCGAAGCGCTGGCCGGAGCCGACGACAAGGCCGAGCGCGACCAGGACGTCGGTGTTTTTCGGCGAAAGCCTGAGGGCGCGGCGATAGACAGTCTCGGCCTCGGGCAGATTCCCAGCTGTGCGCAAACGCCTGCCCTGCTCCAACAGAGCGGCGACCGGATCGGGCCGGCGGGGCTGTTTCTTCCCCGGCGCCTGGGCCGCTGCAGGCGGCTTCGCCTTGCCGCCGGCGACCTGGCTGGCCTTGGTGGCGGACGCCTGCCTGGCCTTGCGGATGTTCTCGACAAGCGCTGTGGCGTCGGTGTTGCGGGGCTCGGCCTCTACGACCGCTTCGGCGAGCGGGAGCGCCGCATCCAGATTGCCGGCGCGGAATTCGACCTGGGCCATGCCGAAGCTGGCATCGCGATAGGCCGGGGCAATCGCAAGCGCCTTGGAAAAGGCATCGCGCGCTGCGTCGAGGTCGTTGCGGCCGAGTTCGGCAAAGCCGAGCTGAACCAGGGCGTCGGCGTTGTCGGGCTTGAGCGCCAGCGCGCGCTTGAGCAGGTCGGCCGCCTCGTCGAAGTGCTGGGCCTGTCTGGCCTTGACGGCAGATGCGTAGAGCTCATCGACAGTCTGCGCCAACGTGGCGACGGGTGCAGCGGCGAGCGCAAGGAACATGCATGCGGCAAAGGTTGCGCGCCGGCCGCGCCGCATCAGCGCTTCCCGCTCTTGCGGGCGATCAGACGTGCGAGCCGCGCCAGAAGCTCCTCGGGGATGAACGGCTTGACCAGATAGTCGTCCGCGCCCTTTTCCAGGGCCGATACGATATCCTTTTCGGCCTTGCGCGCGGTCAGCATAACGACGGGAGTATCAGACAGGGCCGGGTCGCCCTTGATACGGGCCAGCACCTCGATGCCGTCGGCCTTGGGCATCATCGCGTCGAGCACGATGATGTCGGGCCTGTCCTGCGCCTTCGAGAGCGCCTCGGCCCCGTCCACGGCCTTGTCGACTTCATAGCCTTTCGCCCGCAGCCTGAATTCCATCAGCTCGAGCAACAAGGGATCGTCGTCGCAGATCAGAACTCTTGCCTTCGCTCCGTCCACCAGTCCTGCTCCGGTTTATGCCTCGCTGCCCCCCGGAGAAATCAAACCATGAACCGACATCCGCCAAAGCGGTTCACTTCAAACGAGGCCGCGCAATCATAATTAAAAGCGATTCGCGACAGCCGCCTTTCGATACGATCAGTAGATGAAAATCGGGGTATGGTATAGGAGGCGTAAACACCATATCCAGCTTGCCGACAGGCTTCTTGCCCGCCCGCCGGGATGCCTTAGCCGGGGCCATTGGCCGACGAGAGCAGCTTCCTGACTTCACCGGCCAGCGCCATCGGGTCGAAAGGTTTGGCGATGACCCCTACCGCTCCCATGGCGAGATAGCGCTCCACCTCATGGGTCTGGGTGCGCGCGGTGATGAACACGACCGGTATCAACGCCGTCGCCGGCGATTCACCCAGGCGCTTCAAGGTTTCGGGCCCGTCCATGTCCGGCATCATCACGTCGAGCAGGATGAGGTCGGGCCGCCATGCGGCTGCATCGGCCAGCGCCTTGATACCCGAGGGGCTGGACCTCACCTCGAACTCCGGGTCGAGTTCCAGCGACATCTGGGCGATTTCGCGGATATCGTCCTCATCATCAACATAGAGGATCCTTGCCGGCATGATCGTCACTCCCTGGCTTGGGGCGGCGCTGCGCCGTCGCGCGACGAGGCCAGCATGTTTCTGACCAGCTTGGCGACGTCTATCTCGGAAGCCCTCGTCTTGGTCATGATCGCCTGCACCCGGTCGCCGAGTTTCTGGTCGAGTTCCGCGGCCGAGAACACGATGACCCCGGTCTCGAGCGGCAGACCGGCAAGCAGATCCAGCCCAGACCCATCGGGCAGCGCAATGTCCAGAATGACCAGGTCGAAGCGATGGCGCGCGATCGTCTCCTGCGCGTCCTTCAGCGTTTTCGCCGAGGTGATCGACACGCCGGAGCCCAGGCCCTCCGACATCACCGCAAGCACGCCCTCGTCGTCCTCGACATGCAGGATCCGCGGCTTGGGCTCGACCCTGCGGCCGACGATCTTGGCGAGAGCGGCATGAAGCCGTTTCGAATCCACCGGCTTCTCCAGCCAGTCGACAATACCGATGGCATTGCCGTTCAGCGAGCGCCTGGCCTCGTCGGCGACGGCAGAGATGACGATGACGGCAATTTCCGAGTTCACCTTTGACGCTCTGATGTCATGGAAAAGCTTGATACCGGATTGTCCGGCAAGCTTGATGTCCAGCGTCAGCGCCACATAGTCGCGAGAGCTCAGAAGCGCCTTGGCAGTGTCGATGTCGGGGGCGACGTCGCTGGAAAAACCCTCCGCGTCGAGAAGCGCCGCGATCACGGCGGCGATGTCGGCCTCGTCCTCGCAAATGAGGACACGCAGGCGGCCATCGCGCTTGCGCGCCCGGCGCTCGACAAAAACCGGCTTCTCGATCTGGCTGTGCGCTTCGGCGAGGTCGACGTGAAACGCGGTCCCCTTGCCCTCCTCGGTTTCGAAGGAAACGGCGCCGCCCAGCTTTTCGACGATGGTCTTGACGATGCTCAAGCCGAGGCCCGTGCCGCCCTTTTTTCGGGTGCTCGACGCATCCGCCTGCTCGAACTTTCCGAATATGCGGCTGCGGAACGCTTCCGGAATGCCGGCGCCCTGGTCGATCACCGAGATGCGCAGCATGTCGCGGTCGCGACGCTGCACCTTCACCGTCACGGTGCCACCGGGATCGGAGAACTTGATCGCATTCGACAGCAGGTTGGCCATCACCTGATGCATGCGGTCTGGGTCGATATTAGCCTCGGCACGCGGGGCATCATCGACCAGCACCATGCGGATCTTGTTCTCGGCCATGTAGCTGGAGCTTGCGGCAATGGCTTGCTCCAGCACCGGACGGACTGCCACCTGCTTGATCTTGAAGGTGATCACGCCCGATTCGATCTTCTCCATGTCGAGAATGTCGTTGATCAGGAGGACCAGCCTTTCGCTATTGTTGTGGGCAATGTTGACGAGGTTGGCGGCCTTGGCCGGCAATTCGCCCGCAACGCCCGCCGCGATCAGGCCGAGCGAGCCGCGGATCGATGTCAGCGGCGTGCGCAATTCGTGGCTGACCGTCGAGATGAAGTCGTTCTTGAGCTGGGCGTTTTTCTTCTGCTCGGTGATGTCGCGGTTGTAGGTGATGACGCCGACGGTCTTGCCGACCTCGTCGCGGAACGGCGCCTTCAAAGTATAGAGCCAGCCCTGCCTTCCGTCCCGGAACTGCGCAGGCTGGTCGACGCGCAATGTCTGCCCGGCTTCAAGCGCGCCGGTCTCATCCTGCCTGAAGCGCTCGGCTAACTCCTGCGGATAGAAATCGAAGTCCGTCTTGCCGATCAGCTCCTCGACCGAAGCGACGCCCATCATTTCGGCGGTGGCCGGGTTGGCGACGACGAAACGGCCGTCGACATCCTTCACGTTGAGGCAATCCGGCAGTTCGCGGACCATGGCCCGGTAGACCATATTGGATTGCGCCAGATCGCGCCGCCTCTGCTGCCTATCGAGCAGCACGCCGATGATGAACGTGCCGATGAAGCGGAACACGAGGGACGGCCAGGTGCTCTGCTGAACGAAGCCGGTGAGGACCTGGTGCGGGATGACCAGAAGCGTGATCAATCCAGCCAGCGCCACCGTGACGCCGAGGCCGAGTATGTCGAACATGGTGCGGGAGCGGGCCGCAACGATATGGAACCATGCCATGCCGACGACCGCGGTAATCAGGATGCCCATGACCCCGACATTGGCGCCCTGCCCGCCGAGATAGAGGCGATAGGCGACGGAGCCGATGGCGGCTACGAACATTGCCGGCCATCCACCGAAGAACGCGGCGGCAGCGATGAATGCGGCACGCAGGTCGACGACGAAGCCCGAGACGTTTAGCGCTGTCGCCATCGAAATGATCGAGCCCGCACACATGACCACGCCGAGAAGCAGCGACTGTATCAGCCGCGGGAGACGCCCGGTGAAATCAGCCACTAGGTCCCAGGCGACGACCAGAATCGAGACGAGGGCAAGATTGGCGAGGAGTGAATGCCAGACTTCGCTCATGACTTTCCTGCTCCTTTTCTTCGATAAATATCGGCAAAACCTATCCGAGGTCTAAAGAGCCGGTGCATCAACTGGTGCGTTTTACCGTTTCACGAAAATGGTGAAACGCACTATCTCTTTGTTTTTACTCAATTCCGGGTGGAAACCGGCGCTTCGCTCGATATGGCTTCCCGCTACCACATTAGCCTTTCGGCCCTGAACATCTGGCCCGGAACGATCGCCGACGCCCATTGGGCTCGACAGCAGGCTCTTCCTTTGACCTAATGGCCCCTGCCCTATTTGGCTGTAACCTTATCTGGGAACGACGAGAGCGGGTTGAGCGTATGAAATTCAAGCCAGGAGCCTTTTCGGCGATGACCGTCATTCTGCTCGCCGCGGCAGGCTGCTCGTCGACCGTGGCCTCGATCGGCCCGGCGAAATACGACAAAATGAGCTGCAGCGAACTCAACGTCGCGCTCGGCGACACCGCCACCGATATCTCGCGGACAGCAATCGCCCGCGGCAAGGTCGCAAGCACCAGCGTGCCTACATGGCTGCTGGGCGGCGAGCGCGTGAAGACGGCGGTGGCCAACCGCGAAACCGCAAAGATCGAACGACTGCAGCAACAGCAGCAGGTGATGGCCGCGATGCGAAAGCAAAGGTGCCCGTCCTCGCAATGACTGGCCGCCGCCCTCGCCTTACGCGCTCGCCCTGAACCGCTTCGAATCGATCGCCGCGTTCATCAGCGTCTGGGTGTAGGCCTCGCGCGGGTTGCCGAATATCTCTTCGGTCGGCCCCTCCTCGACGATCTTGCCCTGCTTCATGACGATGATGTAGTCGGCCATGGCGCGCACGACCGCGAGATCGTGGCTGATGAAGAGATAGGACAGTTCGTGGTCGGCCTGCAGCTTGCGCAGCAATTCGACGATCTGCTTCTGCACCGATCTGTCGAGCGCCGAGGTCGGTTCGTCCAGCACCACAACTTTCGGCTTCAGGATCATGGCGCGGGCAATGGCAATGCGCTGGCGCTGGCCGCCGGAGAATTCGTGCGGGTAGCGGTTGCGCGCATTGGGGTCGAGGCCGACCTCGCGCAGCGCCTCGACGGCGCGCTGGTCGCGCTGTTTCGACGTCAGCGAGGGCTCATGCACCAGCAAGCCTTCGGTGATGATCTGGCCGACCGTCATGCGCGGCGACAGCGAGCCGAACGGGTCCTGGAATACCAGCTGCAATTCATGCCGCAGCGGCCGCATCGTCTGCTTGTCGGCTTGCGAGATGTCGCGGTCGCCGAAGCGGATGACGCCGTCGCTGGGCAAGAGCCTGAGTAGCGCACGACCGAGCGTCGATTTGCCGGAGCCGGATTCGCCGACGATGCCGATGGTCTGGTTGCGCTTCAGCCGCATCGAGATCTTGTCCACCGCGCGCAGCATCAGCGGCTCGCCGCCGAGGAAGCCGCCGCCGATCTTGAAAACCACCTCGACATTGCGGCCCTCGAGCAGCACAGGCGCGTTGGCCGGCGGCGGCGACTTGGTGCCGGTCGGCTCGGCCGCGAGCAGCATCTTGGTGTAGGCATGCTGCGGGTTGGCGAAGAGCGCTTCGGCCTCGCCCTCCTCCACCACCTCGCCCTGCCGCATGACATAGACGCGGTCGGCGAAGCGGCGCACGATGCCAAGATCGTGGGTGATGAAGACGATCGCCATGCCGAGCTTGCGCTGCAGTTCGGCAAGCAGCATCAGGATCTGCGCCTGGATGGTGACGTCGAGCGCCGTGGTCGGCTCGTCGGCGATCAGTATGTCGGGGTCGTTGGCCAAGGCCATGGCGATCATGACGCGCTGGCGCTGGCCGCCCGACATTTCATGCGGATAGGATTTCATCCGCCGCTCGGGATCGGGAATGTGCACCAGCCTGAGCAGCTTCAGCGCCTCTTCCCGCGCCGCGGCCGCGGACAGCCCGCGATGGCGGCGGATCGGTTCGATCAGTTGGTTGCCGATGGTGTAGAGCGGATCGAGCGAGGTCATCGGCTCCTGGAAGATCATGCTGATCTTGCGGCCGCGCACCTTGTTGAGCTCGCTCTTGGTCATGGTCAAAAGGTTGCTGCCGCGATAGTCGACATGGCCAGTCGCCTCGCCGTTGGAGGACAACAGGTTCATTGCCGCCATCATCGTCTGGCTCTTGCCGGAGCCGGATTCGCCAACGACGGCGACCGTCTCGCCGGCATTGACCTTGATGTTGATGCCCTTGACCGCCTCCACGGTGCCGTCGAGGGTCTGGAAGCGGACGCGCAGGTCCTTGACGCTGAGGATGGTTTCGGAAGCAGCCATGTCAGCGGTCTTTCGGGTCGAGCGCATCGCGCAGGCCGTCGCCGACGAAATTCAGCGCGAACAGCGTCGAGACGAGGAAGAAGGCCGGGAAAAGCAGCAGCCAGTTGGCGTAGCCGATGTTTTTCGCGCCGACCGAAATCAGCACGCCCCAGCTGGTCATCGGCTCCTGCACGCCGAGGCCGAGGAAGGACAGGAAACTCTCCAGGATGATGACCTGCGGCACGAGCAGCGTCATGTAGATCACCACCGGCCCGAGCAGGTTGGGGATGACGTGGCGCAACAGGATGCCGCGCCGACCGACGCCCATGGCTTCGGCAGCCTGGACATATTCCTGCCGGCGGATCGACAGCGCCTGGCCGCGCACGATGCGGGCCATGTCGAGCCACAGCACGGCACCCACGGCCAGGAACATCAGCACGAAATTGCGCCCGAAGAACACCACCAGCATGATGACGAAGAAGATGAAGGGCAGTGAATAGAGCACGTCGACGATGCGCATCATCACCTCGTCGACACGGCCGCCGGCGAAGCCCGCGGTAGCGCCGTAGACGACGCCGATGACGCCGGCGACGACGCCGGCAAGCAGGCCGATGGCCAAGGAGATGCGCCCGGCCATCAGCGTGCGCGATAAGAGGTCGCGCCCGGTGTTGTCGGTGCCGAAGTAGAAATATTGCTGCTTGATGGCGGTGCTCATCGTCACTTCGAGCCCGTCGGGCGACTTGTTCTCGATCTTTGTGTCGTCGAAAGCGTCGGAGCGGTCGAGATAGCGCACGTTGCGATCGTCGATCGGCTTGGTGGAAATCAGGGTGACGATGACGCGATTGCCGTCCTGATGCCATTCCTTGACGTCGACGCGCATGCGCTTGGTGGCGTCCGTCAGCGCCCCCTGGATCATGTCCGGCTTGGGGTAGGCCGAGAGGCTCGGCGGCATGCGCACGTAGTCGCCATAGATGGTGGTGTATTCATGCGGCACGACCCAGGGGCCGAACACGCTGATGACGGCGATGAAAGCCAGATAATAGAGGCTGAACATGGCGGCGCGGTTGCGCTTCAGCCGCGCCCAGGCATTGCCCCAGAGCGAGCGTCCGACGACGGCCGGCGGTGCGGCGGCGGCTGCGATGTCAGTCATAGCGCACCCTCGGATCGACCACCGCGTAGAGCAGATCGACGATCAGGTTGAAGACGATGGTGAAGAGCGCGATCACCACCACGGTGCCCATGACCAGCGTATAGTCGCGGTTGAGCGCGGCATCGACGAAATAGCGGCCGACGCCGGGGATGGAGAAGATCGTCTCGACGATGATCGAGCCGGTCAACAGCGCCGCCGCCGCCGGACCGGTGAAAGAGACGATCGGCAGCACGGCGCCGCGCAGCGCGTGCTTGACCACCACCGACCAGTCGGAGAGGCCGAGCGCCCGGGCGGTGCGGATATGATGCGAGCGCAGGCTCTCGATCATCGAGCCGCGCATCAGCCGGGCTACGATGGCAATCTGCGGCAGGGCCAGCGTCAGCACCGGGCCGACCTTGTTGATCAGGGCGCCATCACCCCAGCCGCCGATCGGCAGGAGTTTCCAGGACAGTCCGAAGACAAGCTGGATCACCGGCGCGATGACGAAGGTCGGGATAGTGCTTCCGGCGGTGGCCAAAGCGATCACCGAATAGTCGGCAATCCTGTTCTGGTTGAGCGCCGCGATGGTGCCGAGGACCGAGCCGAGCAGCAGCGCCAGCACAAGGGCCGAGGTGCCGATCTGGATCGAGATCGGCAGGCCCTTGGCGAACAGCTCGGTGACGGTGAAATCCGGCAGATTGTAGCTCGGGCCGAAATTGCCGCGCAGCAAATTGCCGAGATAATGGACATATTGCAGCCAGAGCGGATCGTTGAGGCCGAACTGGGCCTCGATATTGGCCCTGATCTCGGGGCTAAGCCCCCGCTCCTGGTTGAACGGGCCGCCCGGGGCGACGCGGATCAGGAAGAACGCCACCGTCACGATGACGAACAGCGTCGGAATGGCGGTCAACAACCGCCGGAAGACATAACGCAGCATCGGCGCCCCGCTTCAGCCAGGGCGACGGCTCTCCAGACGAAGATCCGGCGCATTGGCATCTCTGATCTTCGCACCAGGCAGTTGAAAATCCAACCTGACTTTCAGCCCGGCACGACCACAGACCGCGGCCGCCGCTCTCAAAAGAAAGCGGCGGCGCGGCCAAGGTTTCCGGTCAGTCCTTGGTGATGAAGCGGGACGGATGGATGTCCATGACATTGTCGGTGAAGCCATGCAGCTTCGAGGACACGATGTCGTGGTAGCTGTAATAGAGCAGCGGGATCTGGCCGACATCGTCGACGAGGATGCGCTCGGCGTCGGCGAGGTCTTTCATGCGCTCTTCCGGCTTGCCGCCGGCGGCGGCGGCCTTGTCCATGGCAGCCTCGTAAGCCGGGCTGTCATAGTTCGAGTAGTTGTTGCCGCTCGCCTTGCGCGAGATGCCGAGGAAGGTCTCGGGATCCTTGTAGTCGGCGATCCAGGCGGCGCGGGCGACGTCGTAATTGCCCTTCTGCTCGAGGAAGCCGTAGTGGGTCTTGGTGTCGGTGTTGAGCAGCGTCACCTCGACGCCGAGCGGCTTCAGCTGTTCCTGGATGGCCACCGCGGTGTTCTTGTGGTTCTCCGAGGTGTTGTAGCGGATCTCCATCTTCAGCGGATGCTCGGGCGTGTAGCCGAGCTTCTCCAGCACCTTCTTGGCCGCGTCCTCGCGGTCGATCTGCGACATGTCGGCGAATTTGGCGAGCGACGGCGTGTAGCCCTCGACGCCCGGAGGCACCATCGAATATCCGGGCAGCATCGAGTTCTGCCAGACCTTCTCGGCGAGGAAGTCGCGGTCGATCGCCATCGAGATGGCGTTGCGCAGCTCGATGTTGTTCCACGGCTCCTTGTCGGTCTTGATGGCGTAGTAGTAGGTGCCGAGATACGGCCCGACGCGGATCTGGTCGCCGAACTTGGTTTTCAGGTCGGCAAGCTGCTCGGTCGGCAGGTCGTCATAGCTGTCGAGCTCGCCGGCCTCGAAACGCTTCATGGCCGAGGAGCGGTCCTCGGTCGGGATGTAGTTGACGGTGTCGATCTTGACGCTGGCCGCGTCCCAGAATTTCGGATTCTTGACCAGCTTGAGATGGTCGTTTGGCACCCACTCGGCCAGCGTATAGGCGCCGTTGGAGACGAGGTTGCCGGGCTTGATCCAGTCGGCGCCAAGCTTGTCCATCGAGGCCTTGTTGACCGGATAGGTCGCCTGGTGGGTCAGCATCTCGAGGAAGTAAGGCGTCGGCGCCTTCAGCGTGATCTCCAGCGTGTTGGCGTCGATGGCCTTCACGCCCATGTCATCGGCCTTGCCCTTCTTGGTGTTGAAGTCCTCGGCTCCCTTCACCGGATAGAGCATCGAGGCGTATTCGGCGCCGGTCGCCGGGTCCTCCAGGCGATGGAAGGCATAGACGAAATCCTCGGCCGTCACCGGGCTGCCGTCCGACCACAGGCCATCCTTGCGCAGCTTGAAGGTATAGACGGTGCCGTCGTCCGATACGGTCCAGCTCTCGGCGGCGCCGGGGATGAGATTGGTCTTCTCGTCCTGCATGACCAGTCCCTGGAACAGGTCGCGCAGGATGTTGGCTTCGTAGACGGTCGAGGTCTTGTGCGGATCGACGGATTCAGGCTCCGCGGCGCTGCCGCGGTTGTAGACAACTTCGGCAAAAGCGTGCGTGTAGAAGGCACCCGTGGACAGCGCCATGGTAGTGGCGAACACCGTCGCCTTCAGCATGTTTTTCAGCATGAAGTTTCTCCCTGTCGGCGCGGCCCCTCAGCCACACCTCCTTAAGTGTTGACGCTCCGGAACCGTTGAAACGGCCGTTTCAAGCGTGCCGCCGGTCCCTTCCGGCGGCGGGTGGCAGGAGACTAGACAGAGGAGTATTTTATTTCAACCATTGCCTGATTGACGCTAAGTGAGCGCCGTTGCGCTAAATCAGCGAAATCTAAAAGCTTAGAGCCTGACTTCAACTTGGCACACCTGTCGGTTGTTCAGCGCATTTTCTGTTTCTGCAAGCAGGTTTTGGCATTCTGCGCACCATGCTGAAGAACCGAAAAAGCTCCGTTTCGTGGTCTCGTTTGCGGGTGGACGCCGCGGGCACGACGGCGATCGAATTCGCCATGCTAGCGCCGGTCTTCATCCTGCTTCTGCTCGGCATGGTTGCATACGGAATCTATTTCGGCGCCAGCCATTCGGTGCAGCAGATCGCGGCCGATGCGGCGCGAACGGCGATCGCCGGGCTCAACCAGACGGAGCGGCAGGCGCTTGTGACCGATTTCATCGCCAACGATGTCTCAGGCTATCCCTTCGTCGATCCCAAGAAGCTGACGGTCAACGCGCAGGACAGCGTCGCCGACGGCAGCCAGTTCGTCGTCTCGGTCACCTACGACGCGCGCAACCTGCCGATCTGGAATCTGTTCCAAAGCCTGCCGCTGCCGGGCACGACGATCCAGCGCCAGTCGACGATCCGCGTCGGAGGCATATGATGCGCACCAAGGGGGGATTGTTGGCGACGACGCGGCGGCTGCTCGCCGACAGGACCGCCAATTTCGCCGTCATGACGGCGCTGTGCACGCCGGTGGCGCTGGCCTTGGCCGCCTTCGCCGTGGACCAGGGCGCGCTCTACAATGAACGCCGTGCCGCGCAGTCGATCGCCGACCTTGCGGCGATCACCGCGGCCTCGAACATCAACAATGCCCAGCAGGCGGCATTGACCACGCTGAGCGACAACGGCATCACCTCTGTCGCCGTCCAGCAGCAGGGCGCGACGGTCGCGCCGACCGCGACGAAGGCGGTCATCCAGGTGACGCCGGGACGTTATACCGGGATCACCACCGTCGCCGCCGGCAGCCGCTTCGAGGCGGGCAAAACGCCCTACAATGCCGTGCAGGTGACGCTGAAGAAGCAAGGCACGCTCTATTTTGCCGGCTCGATCATGGCGCCGCCGACGATCGGCACGAGTGCAATCGCCAGCGCGCAGCCGCAAGCAGCCTTCTCGGTCGGCTCGCGGCTCGCCAGCCTCAATGGCGGCCTTCTCAATGCGTTGCTCGGCGGCCTTCTCGGCGGCAACGTCTCGCTTAGCGTCATGGACTATAATTCGCTGGTCTCGGCCGATATCGATGTGCTTTCCTTCACCGATGCGCTGGCGACGCAATTGCACCTGACCGGCGTTTCCTACAGCGACGTGCTCGCCTCGAAGGCAACGGTCGGACAGATCGCCACGGCCATGGCCAACGTTCCCGGGCTTGGCAATACGGCCAAGGTGGCCTTGCAGATCATGGCCTCCAGCGCCACCAACAGCGTCAAGATCCCGCTCAGCACGTTGATCGATCTCGGCACGGTCGGCAATCTCGGCATCGGCCAGAAGCCGCCGGGACTCAACGTTTCGGCTAGTGCGCTCAGCATGCTGACGGCGGCGGCGGCCTTGGCAAACGGCAGCAACCAGGTTGCGGTCAATCTCGGCGCCACGATACCGGGACTGACATCGACGACGCTTGCCATCGCCATCGGCGAGCCGATGCAGAATTCGGCCTGGCTTTCGGTGGGAGGCGCAGGAACCGTGGTCCGCACGGCGCAGACGCGCATCAAGCTCAACGCCAGCGTCGGCATTGGAAACGGCAACAATGGCAACGGCTACGGCAATGGAAATGGAAACGGCAATGCCGGCGTAAATCTGGGCGGCGGCGTCAAGCTGCTCGCGGTCAACCTGCCGCTCAATGTCGAGGTCGCCTATGCGGAAGCCAAGCTGACCGATATCAGCTGTCCGACCGGTCCCTCGAGCATCCAGGTCTCGATCGCCGCCCAGCCTGGCGTGGTAGAGGCGCATCTCGCCGACAGCAATGCCACGGGCTTCGCCGACTTCACCAAGCCGCAATCCTTCACCAACGCCGAAATCGCCGATGTCAGCCTGAAGCTGCTTTTGATCAATCTCAGCCTGATCCAGATCAACGGCTCATCGGCCTTTTCGATCACCAACATGGCGCCGACCAACCTGACCTTCAACGCCACCGATATCGCCAACAAGACGATCAAGACGGTGTCGACCAAGAACCTGACGCAGTCGCTGACCACATCGCTGGTCAACAATCTGTCGCTGACGGTCAGCGCGCTTGGCCTCGGCATCGATGTCACCGCGCTTCTGGGCACGGTGAAGCCGGCGGTGGTAACGGTGCTCAACGGTGTGACCGCGCCGGTCGACAGCCTGCTCTACAACGTGCTCGGCGCGCTCGGCGTGCGTGTCGGCGAGGCCGACGTGCGGGTCACCGGCGCGACCTGCGGACGCTCGGTGCTGGTCCAGTAACTCCCATCGAGGCGATCAGCCAAGCGCACCGACGAAACAGCCCAAAGGCGGCAGCGCCACCCCCGTTTCCTCCAGCACGCCGCCAAGAACCCCGGCGACATCGACGGCAAGCGCCGTCACCTCGACATCGCCAAGCTCCGGCGGCGGCGCCCAGCCTGCCGCCTCGCCGGCGAAGTTGAAGACGCAAAGCAGTTTTTCCCCGTCAAGCTCACGGATGAACGCCAGCACATCGCCTTCCGCATCGAGGAAACGAATCGAGCCGCCGCTCAGCGCCGGATGGCGCTTGCGCAGCGCCAGCACCGCGCGATAGGCGGCAAGCACCGAAGCATCCTCGCCATTCTCCACATCCACCGCGCGGGCGCGCTGCGCCTGCGGCACCGGCAGCCAAGGCTTGCCGGTCGAGAAGCCGGCATTTTCGGCTCCGGCTTCCCAGACCATCGGCGTGCGGCAGCCATCCCTGCCCTTCACGCCCGGCCAGAAGCGTATGCCGAGCGGATCGCGCAGATCCTCATAGGCGAGTTCCGCTTCCTCGAGGCCAAGCTCTTCACCTTGGTAGAGACAGATCGAGCCACGCAGGCAGGCAAGCAACGCGATCGAGAATTTGGCCACCCCGTCCGGGTTGTCGCCGGGCCTGGTCCATCGGCTGACATGGCGCACGACGTCGTGGTTTGAGAAGGCCCAGCAGACCCAGCCGTCGGGCGCCGCCTTCTCGAACGCCTCGACGCAGCCGCGCACATGAGCGGCCGAAAATTGCGGCCCGAGCAGGTCGAACGTGTAGCACATCTGCAGCTTGTCGCCGCCCGATGTGTAAGCGGCGAGCGTCTGCAGCGAGCGCTCCTCGTCGCCGACCTCGCCGACCGCGGCGCGATCCGGGTATTCGTTGAGCAAAGCGCGGAAGCGCTTCAGGAAATCGAGGTTTTCGGGGCGCGACTTGTCGAACAGATGCTCCTGGAAAGCATAGGTGCTGGTCGAGCCATTGGTGCCGGCGACGCTCGCGGCCAAAGGCGGGTTGTCGCGCAGCCAGCGGTCGTGGACGTAATAGTTGACGGTGTCCAGGCGAAAGCCGTCGACGTCGCGTTCCAACCAGAAGCGAACGGTGTCGAGCAGCGCGTCCTGCACCTGCGTCGTGTGGAAGTTCAAATCAGGTTGCGCCGCAAGGAAATTGTGCATGTAATATTGCCGGCGGGTGGCGTCCCATTCCCAGGATGGTCCGCCGAAGACCGACAGCCAATTGTTGGGGGCGTTGCCGTCCGGTCTGGCGTCGGCCCAGACATACCATTCGGCCTTGGCGTTGTCGCGGCTGGCGCGGCTTTCGACGAACCATTCATGCTTGTCGGAAGAATGCGAGATCACTTGGTCGATGATGAGCTTCAGCCCCAGCCGATGCGCCTCGGCGATCAAAGCGTCGAAGTCCTCGAGCGTGCCGAAGATCGGATCGACGTCGCGGTAGTCGGACACATCGTAGCCCATATCGGCCATCGGCGACTTGAAGAAGGGCGACAGCCAGATGGCATCGACGCCGAGCGAGGCGACATGGCCAAGCCGCGCGGTGATCCCTTTCAGGTCGCCGCTGCCGTCGCCGGTGGTGTCCTGGAAGGAGCGCGGATAGATCTGGTAGATGACGCAGCCGCGCCACCACTCGGCCCCCTGCTCCGCATTCTCGCCACCCATCAGGAACCCTTCCTGGCGCGGGCCTTCCTGACCCGGCCTTCGATCATAAAATTGACGCTGCGGCCTGGCAGCGGCCGCGCCATGTCGACCGACTGTCCTTCGATTGCCGGACGCCACGCAAAACCCTCCCGCGTGGGTAAGGCGAAGACGCATTGGCGGCGGTCGCCATTGACCAGGACCGCAAGGCGGTCGCCTTCGCCATCGCCGAGCAGCATGACGAGGCGATGGCGCGCGGGATCGTTCCAGTCGGCTTCGCTCAAAGGCGCGCCGGTCTCGGCCAGCCAGGCGACATCGGGAATGTCCGAGCCTTGCGGCGGCTTTCCGGTGAGAAAGCGCGTGTCGGTCAAGGCCGGGAAGGCGCGACGCAGCGCCGACAGCGCCGATGTGTATGTCTCGAGCGCCCGGTCGCGGCCGGTCCAATCGAGCCAGGTGATGGCGTTGTCCTGCGCATAGGCGTTGTTGTTGCCTTGCTGCGTGCGGCCGAATTCGTCGCCGGCGGTCAGCATGACGGTGCCGCGCGAGGCAAAGAGCGTGGCCAGCAGCGCCCGCAGATCGTTCGATCGGGCTTTCACAATCGCCGTGTCGCCCGTCTCGCCCTCGACGCCGTTGTTCCAGGACAGATTGTCGTTGTGGCCGTCGCGGTTCTGCTCGCCATTGGCGGCGTTGTGCTTGCGCTCATAGGCAACGATGTCGGCCAGCGTCATGCCGTCATGCGCGGCGATAAAATTGACGCTACGGCTGACCGGCTGGCCTTCCCTGCCGAACACATCGGACGATCCGGCAAGCCGCGTGGCGAGCGAACCGATCGCGCCGGCATCGCCGCGCCAGAAGCGCCTGATATCGTCGCGGTAGCGGTCGTTCCATTCCAGGTATGGCGCACTGAAGTTGCCGAGCTGGTAGCCGTTCGGACCGATGTCCCACGGCTCGGCGATCAGCACGCGGTCGGCGAGCACAGGATCGGCCGCGATGGCGCGAAGCAGCGGCGCGTCCGGATCGAACGAACCACTGACGCGGCCAAGCACCGGCGCGAGGTCGAAGCGGAAACCGTCGACGCCGGCCTGGCGCACGAAATGGCGGAGCGTGTCTAGCACCATCTCGCGCACCAGCGGATGATCGCAGGCTACGGTGTTGCCGGTGCCGGTGTCGTTGGCCAAGCGGCCATCCGGCAGCTGCGTGTAATAGGCCTGCGCGTCAAGGCCGCGCAGCGACAAAGTCGGGCCCAACCGGTCGCTCTCGCCGGTGTGGTTGAAGACGAGGTCGAGGATGGTGCCGATGCCGGCCTTGCGCAACGCCGCCACGGTGTCACGCAGTTCCTTCAGGCCGCCCGGCGCCAGGCGCGGGTCGAGCGCCATGAAGGTGACGGGATTGTAGCCCCAGGCGTTGCTCAGGCCCAGCGGCGGCAGATGCCGCTCGTCGATCGAGGCGGTGATCGGCATCAATTCGACGGCGGAGACGCCGAGGCGTTTCAGATGATCGAGGATGGCGGGATGGGCGAGTGCTGCGATGGTGCCGCGCTGCGCTTCCGGCACATCCGGATGCAGCTTGGTGAAGGAGCGGACGTTGAGCTCGTAGATCAGGCCGCCTGGCTGGAAGACGGGCGGCAACGGCGCCACCGGCTCAGGCAGTGCGACCACGATTGCCTTGGGCATCAGCGAGGCCGTGTCGGCGCCTTCGTTGCGTTTGGCAGCGAGCCGCCAGTGGTACTGGTAGGGACGATCGATCTCGATGGCGTAGGGGTCGGTGAGCAGCTTGTCCGGATCAAACCATAGGCCGCGTTCTGGCGCATTGGGACCGTCCGCGCGAAAGCCGTAACGGGCGCCAGCTTTGATGTCTTGCACGAAGCCTTGAAAAGCCGCCCAATCCTCTCCCAGGGGCGGCAGTGGGGTTCGCACCAGCTCTATGCGTTGTGTCTCGACCGCGCCGGTCGGATCAAACAAAGAAACCCAGCCGCGTGTTGCGCTCTTCGAGGCAAAGGCAAATTGAACGCCCTTGCCGACAGCGTTGAACGACAGCTTGGCGCCCAGATTGCTCACGCTTGCCAACCTCGTTGGTTGTTGCAAACGTTGGAGATTGGCCAAAACCTCCACGACGTCGTCATCCCAGGGCGAAGCAGGAGCGAAGCTCCGTCGCGGAGACCCTGGGATCCATGCCGTGACCTCAAGCGTGGAGTACAGCGGAGCAGAATTCTGGACCGTGGCAACGCCCTGACGTCACGGCATGGATCCTCGGGTCTGCGCCGCGTCACTTCGCTCCTTGCTCCGCCCGTGGATGACGAAACATTGAGCGTGTCGGCCAACCGCCAAGATATCCTCAAGTAATCACGCTCGGCTTGTTGCGGCCGGTGTGGCTCTTGATGCCGGCGATGTCGTCGGCGGCGGCGATGAGGTCGGCGAGCGCTTCCTGGGTGTCGAGGTCGTGCCTGGCCTTGTCCGGCTCGTACCGCTCGATGTAAACGCGCAACGTGGCACCCGAGGTGCCCGTGCCGGAGAGGCGCAGCACGACGCGCGAGCCGCCTTCGAACAGGATCCGGATGCCCTGGTTCTTGCTCACCGAACCGTCGACCGGATCGTGATAGGCGAAATCGTCGGCCTTGGCGATCTTGAGGCCACGCACGCTGGTGCCGGGCAGCGAACCGAGCTTGGCGCGCAGTTCATCGACCAGCGCGTTGGCACGGTCGCTTTCGACCTCCTCATAGTCGTGGCGCGAATAGTAGTTGCGGCCGTAGGTCTCCCAATGCTTGGTGACGATGTCCTTGCAGCTCTCGCCGCGCACGGCGAGGATGTTGAGCCACAGAAGCACCGCCCACAGACCGTCCTTCTCGCGCACGTGGTTGGAACCGGTGCCGGCGCTCTCCTCGCCGCAAATCGTCGCCATGCCGGCGTCGAGCAGATTGCCGAAGAACTTCCAGCCGGTCGGCGTCTCGTAGATGCCGATGCCGAGCTTTTCGGCGACGCGGTCGGCGGCGCCGCTGGTCGGCATCGAACGCGCTATGCCCTTCAGGCCTTCCTTGTAGCCGGGCGCCAGAGTGGCGTTTGCGGCAAGCATCGCCACCGAGTCCGACGGGGTGACGAAGATGCCCTTGCCGATGATCAGATTGCGGTCGCCGTCGCCGTCGGAAGCCGCGCCGAAATCCGGCGCGTCGGGTCCCATCATCTCGTCATAGAGATGTTTTGCGTGGACCAGGTTCGGATCGGGATGATGGCCGCCGAAATCCGGCAGCGGCTTGAAGTTGCGGCAGGTGCCGTTGGGCGCGCCCAAGCGCCGCTCGAAGATCTCCTTGGCGTAGGGGCCGGTCACCGCATGCATGGCGTCGAAGCGCAGGCGGAAGCCGTATTTGAAACTGGCGCGGATGGCGTCGAAGTCGAACAGGCTTTCCATCAGCTCGGCGTAGTCCTTGACCGGGTCGAAGATCTCGACCGTCATGTCGCCCGCCTTGACGGTGCCGATGGTGTCGATGTCGATCTCGCCGATATCGGCGATCTTGAAGCTCTTGATCTCCTTCGACTTGGCGAAGATCGCGTCGGTGATCTTCTCCGGCGCCGGGCCGCCATTGCCGGCATTGTACTTGATGCCGAAATCCTCGTGCGGGCCGCCCGGATTGTGGCTGGCCGACAGGATGATGCCGCCAAAGGTCTTGTATTTGCGGATGATGTTGGAGGCGGCCGGCGTCGACAGAATCCCGCCCTGACCGACCATCACCTTGCCGAAGCCGTTGCCGGCGGCAATGGCGATCGCCTTCTGGATGACCTCGCGGTTGTAGAAGCGGCCGTCGCCGCCGATCACCAGCGTCTTGCCTTCGAAACCTTCCAGCGCGTCGAAGATCGACTGGATGAAGTTCTCGGCATAGTGCTCCTGCTGGAACACGGGCACCTTCTTGCGCAGGCCCGACGTGCCCGGCTTCTGGTCGGTATAGGGTTTGGTGGGGACGGTTCTGATCATGTCTCAGGCAGCCCTTTTCGAAAGCAGCAAGCGATAGAGTTCGACGTATTTTTCGGCGCTCTTGTCCCAGGAGACATCGGCCTTCATGCCCTGGCGCTGGATCGAGGCCCAGGTCGCGGGCCTGGCATGCACCTCGACCAGCCGCTGGATGGCATGCAGCATGGCGCCGCCATTGTTGGGCGCAAACTGGATGCCGGTGGCGACCCCTGCCGAGAGGGCCGCCTCGTTGGCGTCGATGATGGTGTCGGCGAGACCGCCTGTCCTGGCGACGATCGGCACGCAGCCATAGCGCAGGCCGTAGAGCTGGGTGAGGCCGCAAGGCTCGAAGCGCGACGGGATGACGATGGCGTCGCAGCCGCCCTGCATGACATGCGACAAGCCCTCATCATAGCCGACAACGACGCCGATGCGGCCGCGATGGCGCGCGGCGGCGGCAAGCAGCGAACCTTCGAGGCCGGCATCGCCGGAGCCGAGGATGGCGAGGCGCGCGCCGGCGGCGACGATGCCGTCGACGACCGCGGCCAGGATATCCATGCCCTTCTGCCAGGTCAGCCGGCTGACGATGCAGACGATCGGGCTGTCGTCGACTTCGAGGCTGAAGCGCTCCTCGACCGCCTTGCGGTTTTTCGCGCGGGCGGCAAGCGTGTCGCCCGAATAGTTGGCGACCAGGTGCTTGTCGGTCTCTGGGTTCCAGATGTCGACATCGATGCCGTTGACGATGCCGTAGAGATCGGTGGCGCGCATGTTGATGAGGCCGTCGAGGCCCATGCCGAATTCCGGCGAGCGGATTTCCTGCGCATAAGTGGGGCTAACCGTGGTGATCGCCCAGGCGGCCTGCAGGCCGGCCTTGAGATAGCCGACGCCGCCATAATATTCGACGCCGTCGAGCTGCATGGCAACGCCTGGGAGGCCGAGCTCGCCGAAGATGCCAGCGCCGAACTGGCCCTGGAAAGCAAGGTTGTGCACGGTGATCAGCGAGGGAACGCCGACCGCCTTGCCGTAACGCATGTAAGCCAGCGTCATCGCCGACTGCCAGTCATGCGCATGCACGATGTCGGGCTGATAGCCGGAGATGGCGCCGCCGGCGATGTCGCCGCCGACCTGGCTTAGCGCCGCGAAGCGCCGCCAATTGTCCGGCCAGTCGGCGCCGGAAGCGGTGCCGTAAGGGCCGCCCTGGCGGTCGAAGAGATGCGGCGCGTCGAGCACGAAGAGATCGAGATCGCCGATCTTGACGGCATGGACCGAAGCCTTGCCGCCGTGGAGCAGCGGATACTGGTAGACGGGTTTCTTCTTGGCGAAGGCCGCCATCACCACCGGATAGCCGGGGATCAGCGTGCGCATCGCCACGCCCTTGCCGGCCAGCGCGATCGGCAAGGCGCCGGTCACGTCGGCAAGGCCGCCGGTCTTGATCAGCGGGAAGATCTCGGGCGTGACCGACAGAACCTGCATGCGCCTAACGATCCACTGCTAACGTGACAACTTGGTGATCAAACTGACAGCCTGCTGATCAAACTGACAGCCTGCCGATCAGGTTGCCAACTTGTTGATCATATCTTGCGTGATCAGGCAGATGCCTTTTTCCGATACACGAAAACGCTTGGCGTCGAGCGCCGGGTCCTCGCCGACCACCAATCCCTCCGGAATGTTGACGCCATGGTCGATGACGACGCGCTTGAGGCGCGCCTTGCGGCCGACGGTGACGTCGGGCAGCATCACCACTTCCTCGAGCTTGGAGTAGGAATTGATGCGCGCGCCGGTGAAGATCAGGCTGCGGCGCAGCGACGCGCCGGAGACGATGCAGTCGCCCGACACCAGCGATGAGATTGCCTCGCCGCGGCGGCCATCCTCGTCATGCACGAACTTTGCCGGCGGCTTCAATTCGGCGTAGGTCCAGATCGGCCAGTCGCGGTCGTAGAGATCGAGCTCGGGCGTGACGTCGGTGAGGTCGATATTGGCTTCCCAATAGGCGTCGACCGTACCGACATCGCGCCAGTAGGGCTCGGACTCATGCGAGGAGCGTACGCAGGATTTTGCGAAGCGGTGCGCGATCGCCTTACCGTGCTGCACGATATAGGGGATGATGTCCTTGCCGAAGTCGCGGCTGGAGCCGGGCTCGGCAGCGTCGCGGCGCAGCTGTTCCATCAGGAACTTGGTCTTGAAGACGTAGATGCCCATCGATGCGAGAGCATATTCCGGCTTGTCGGGGATGCCGGGCGGATCGGCCGGCTTTTCGACGAAGGCGATGATGTTGTCCTTCTTGTCGACATGCATGACACCGAAGCCGGTCGCCTCCATGCGCGGCACTTCGAGGCAGCCGACGGTGACGTCGGCGCCGGCATCGACATGCTGGCGCAGCATCAGCTCGTAATCCATCTTGTAGATGTGGTCGCCGGCGAGGATGACCATGTATTCGGGGCCGTAGGCCTCGATGATGTCAATGTTCTGGTAGACCGCGTCGGCGGTGCCTTCATACCATTGCGTTTCGGACACGCGCTGCGATGCCGGCAGGATGTCGAAGCTCTCGTTTCGCTCGGGGCGCAGGAAGTTCCAGCCGCGCTGCAGGTGACGGATCAGCGAATGCGCCTTGTACTGGGTGGCGACGCCGAGGCGGCGGATGCCGGAGTTCAGCGCGTTGGAGAGCGCGAAGTCGATGATACGCGTCTTGCCGCCGAAATAGACAGCGGGCTTGGCGCGCCGGTCGGTCAGTTCCTTGAGGCGACTGCCGCGCCCGCCTGCCAGCACATAGGCCATGGCGTCGCGCGCCAGCGGCTGGGTTCTCTTGAGTTCTGCCATCGTTACCCTCCCAAGTAAGCTGCCCGGATCGTGGCTGGCGCAATACGCGCCATCATTTGCGCTGGTCCGCTACGAATTCCAGCATGATCGTCGACAGCGGCGGCAACAAAAGGCTGGCGGAGACGCCGCCCCCTTGCCCGCTGGCCTCGACCTTGCCGCCATTGCCCATGCCAGAGCCGCCATAGTCGGCGGCATCGGTATTGATGATCTCGCGCCATTCGCCCGCCTTCGGCAGCGGCACGCGGTAGCCCTCGCGCGGCACCGGCGTGAAATTCGAGATGACAGCGATCGGATTGCCGTCGGGCGCGCTGCGCAGCCAGGCAAAGACGGAGTTTTCGCGGTCGTCGACGATCAGCCACGAAAAGCCTTCCGGCTCGCAGTCGCGCGCATGCAGCGCCGGGCGCGAGCGGTAGAGGTAGTTGAGATCCCGCACCGTCTGCCAGACACCGCGATGCGGCGCATATTCGAGCATATTCCAGTCGAGCGCGCGTTCCTCGCTCCACTCTCGGCGCTGGGCGAATTCCTGGCCCATGAACAGCAACTTCTTGCCGGGATAGCCCCACATGAAGGCGTAGTAGGCGCGCAGCGTGGCAAACTTCTGCCAGTCGTCGCCGGCCATCTTGTTGAGCAGCGTGCCTTTGCCGTGCACCACCTCGTCATGCGAGAGCGGCAGCACGAAATTCTCCGAAAAGGCGTAGGTCAGGCCGAAGGTGATGTCGTTGTGGTGGTGCTTGCGGAAGATCGGCTCCTTGGAGAGATACTCCAGCGTGTCATGCATGAAGCCCATGTTCCACTTGAAGCCGAAGCCGAGCCCGTCTTCATGTACCGGACGCGAGACCTTCGGCCATGAGGTCGATTCCTCGGCGATCGTCACGACGCCCGGATGGTGGCCGTAGAGCTCCTTGTTCATCTTCTGCAGGAAGGAGACGGCCTGCAAATTCTCGCGCCCGCCCTTCTCGTTGGGGATCCATTCGCCGGCCTTGCGCGAATAGTCGAGGTAGAGCATCGAGGCGACCGCGTCGACGCGCAGTCCGTCGACATGATACTTTTCGGCCCAGAACAGCGCGTTGTTGACCAGGAACGACACCACCTCGCGGCGGCCGAAATTGTAGATCGCGGTGTTCCAATCGGGATGGAAACCCTGGCGCGGATCGGCATGCTCGTAGAGCGCGGTGCCATCGAAATGGACCAGCCCGTGCTCGTCGACCGGGAAATGCGCCGGCACCCAGTCGAGGATGACGCCGATGCCGGCGCGATGCGCGCCATCGACGAAACGGGCGAAGCCATCTGGATCGCCGAAGCGCGCCGTCGGCGCATAAAGACCGGTTGTCTGATAACCCCAGGACGGGTCGTAGGGATGTTCGGAGATCGGCAGGAACTCGATATGGGTGAAGCCGGTCTCGACCACGTAAGGGATGAGCCGCGCGGCGAGTTGATCCCAGGACAGGAAATTGCCGTCATCCTGGCGCTGCCACGAGCCGGCATGGACCTCGTAGATCGACATCGCCTCGCGCCGCGGATCGGCCTTGCGCCAATAGGTGCGGTGCGCCTCGTCGCCCCATTGATGCGCCATCGGCGGCGCCGTCACCGAGGCGGTGGCCGGACGCAACTCGGACTCGAAGGCGAACGGATCGGCCTTGAGCGGCAGCCGCACGCCGTCGGGAGCGATGATCTCGTATTTGTAGGGCCGGCCGGCGCCGATATCGGGAATGAACAATTCCCAGATTCCGGTGTCCTTGCGGTCGCGCATGGTGTGGCGGCGGCCGTCCCAGTCGTTGAAGTCGCCGACGACCGACACGCGCCGCGCATTGGGCGCCCAGACAGCGAAATGCACGCCGGTCGCGCCCTCATGGTCGATGAGGTGGGCGCCAAGCTTGTCGAAGAGCCTGAGATGCGAGCCCTCGGCGATGTAATAGTCGTCGAGCGGGCCGAGCACCGGGCCGAAGGAATAGGGGTCGGTCAGCCACCAGTCGCCGCCGGCATTTCTGGCGTGAAAGCGCAGCGGCTGGCGCTTGCGGATCGAAACCTTGCCCTCGAAGAAGCCGGCATCGTCGCGGCGCGTAAGCTCCCCGACATCCTTGCCGGCCAGCGTATAGGCGGTGACGAATTCGGCATTGGGCACGAAGCAGCGCGCGACGAAGCCCTTGCCGGCCTCATGCACGCCCAGCACCGCAAAAGGATCGCCATGCGTTCCGGCAACGATGGCCGCGACATCGCCGGCTGGCGCCAGACCGTCCGGCCCGCTTGTCGCAGCGGTCGCGCGCGGCTTCTTCATCAGGCGGTATTCCCTCCCGGGGGATTATTTTGCTTTGTGTCAGACCACGTTGGTCGTGATCTCATGCAATCACATCAGGCAGGCACGTTCCAGATTTCTTTCGCATATTGGCGGATGGTGCGATCGGAAGAGAACCAGCCGCCACGCGCGACGTTGCGGATGGCGCGGGCAATCCAGTCGGGACTGTTGCGCCAGACGGTGTCGACCTCGCGCTGGCAGTCGGCATAGGAATCGAAATCGGCCGCCACCATGAACCAGTCGCTCTGGTAAAGGCCGTTCATGAGGTCGCGGTACCGGTTGGGGTCGTCGGGCGAGAAGACGCCGGACGAAACTGCCGACACCGCCTGCGACAGTTCGGGGGACGCCTCGATGACGCCGCGCGGGTTGTAACCGCTGCTGCGGCGGTCGGCGACCTCCTGCGTGGTGAGGCCGAAGATGAAGATGTTGTCGGCGCCGACATGCTCCTTCATCTCGACATTGGCGCCGTCGAGCGTGCCGATGGTGAGCGCGCCATTCATCATGAACTTCATGTTGCCGGTGCCGGAGGCTTCCATGCCCGCGGTCGATATCTGCTCGGAGAGGTCGGCGGCCGGCATCAGCACTTCGGCAAGGCTGACATTGTAATTCGGCACGAACACCACTTTCAGCAGTCCGCGCACCGACGGATCGCCGTTGATGACCTTGGCGACATCGTTGGCCAGTTTGATGATCAGCTTGGCGTTGTGGTAGCTCGGCGCCGCCTTGCCGCCAAAGATCTTCACGCGCGGCATCCAGTCCCGCTCGGGATGCGAACGGATCTGGTCGTAAAGCGCGATCGCCTCCAGGATGTTGAGAAGCTGGCGCTTGTATTCGTGGATGCGTTTGACCTGGATGTCGAACAGCGCCGACGGGTCGAGCCGGATGCCCAGCCGGTCGGCGATGAGGTTCGAGAGCCTTATTTTGTTCTGCCGCTTCACAGCGGCAAACTTCTCGCGGAAGGCGGCGTCGTCGGCAAAGGGGTCGAGCGCCTTGATGGCCTCGATGTCATCCATGAAGCGATCGCCGATCGCTTCGCGGGCGAGCCCGGTCAGGCCCGGATTGCACTGGATCAGCCAGCGGCGGGGCGTAATGCCGTTGGTCTTGTTGTTGATGCGGTCGGGATAGAGCTTGTGGAGATCGGCGAACACCGTCTCCTTCATCAGCTCGGTATGAAGCGCGGAAACGCCGTTGATCGAATGCGAACCGACAAAGGCCAGATTGCCCATGCGCACGCGCCGTTCGCCGCTCTCCTGGATCAGCGAGATGCGGGCGATCTGCTCGCCCGAGAATTTTCCGGTGGCGCGGGCCTCGAGCAGCACCTGCGCGTTGATCGAATAGACGATCTGCATATGGCGCGGCAAAAGCCGCTCGAACAGCGGCACCGACCAGCTTTCCAGCGCCTCGGGCAGCAGCGTGTGGTTGGTGTAGCCGAAGGTGCGCTTGGTGACGTCCCAGGCAAGGTCGAAATCCATGCCGTGGATGTCCATCAGAAGCCGCATCAATTCGGGGACTGCGACCGCCGGATGGGTGTCGTTGAGGTGGATCGCCGCCTTGTCGGGCAGCGACTTCAGATCGCCATACTGGCTCAAATGCCGCTGGACGATGTCCTGCAGCGAGGCGGTGGAGAAGAAATATTCCTGACGGAGCCGCAGTTCCTGACCGGCCATGTGCGAATCGGCGGGATAAAGCACGCGCGACAGCGCATCGGCCTTGTTGCTTTCGGCGAGCGCGCCGATGTGGTCGCCGGCGTTGAACTTGTCGAGCAGGATCGGGTCGATCGGCATGCCGGACCAGAGCCGCAGCGTGTTGACGCGCTTGGCCCGCCAGCCGGCGACCGGCGTGTCGTAGGCGACGGCCAGCACATGCTCGGTCGGCTTCCAGACATGGCGTTCGAGGCGGCCGTCCTTGGAGGTGATCGATTCCACCGAGCCGCCGAAGCCGACCTCGAAGGAGCGCTCGCGCCGTTCGAATTCCCACGGATTGCCGTGGTCCAGCCAGGTCTCCGGCAGCTCGACCTGCCAGCCGCCCTGGATTTCCTGACGGAACATGCCGTTGGCGTAGCGGATGCCGTAGCCGTGAGCCGGGATGTCGACGGTCGCCATGCTTTCCATAAAGCAGGCGGCGAGCCGGCCGAGACCGCCATTGCCGAGCGCGGCATCCGGCTCGAGCCCGGCAATGAGGTCGAGGTCGACTCCCAGCGAGGCCAGCGCCTCGCGCATGTTCTCCATCAGGCCAAGATTGGAGAAGGCGTCGCGCATCAGGCGGCCGATCAGGAATTCGAGCGAGAGATAGTAGACGCGCTTTTCCTGCTGGTCGTAGGCTTCCTTGGTCGCCTGCATCCAGTGGTCGACGACGCGGTCACGCACCACCTTGATCGAGGCCGTCAGCCAGTCATAGGGCGTGGCGACGGTTGTGTCCTTGCCCACCCGGTATTTCAGCGACAGCAAGACTTCCTCGGCGAGCGTCTTGGGATCGGGATTGTCGAGAACCGGGACTTCGATCGTCATGGCGGATGTCATTTCGCCTCTCGTTCAGCTGGCCTGATCATAACGGCTTTCGCCGTTCCTCCCAGCCCATCTTAGTGCGTTGCAGCATTGTTTCAATCGATTTAGAGCAATTCGAGGAAAAGTGAGAGGCAGCTTTCCGTCCGGAATTGCGCATAAACAAAGATTTAGAGCGGTTCGGCGATTGCGTGAAACGCCGAACCGCTCTGGCAAAAGACCCGTCAAGCTCCCCCGCGGCCATCAGGATATGGCGTGAGGATCAAGCCGCCAGCGCGTCCTCCGGCGGCTTCTTGGCGCCGGTCATCAGCGCAACGGCATCCGACATCGAAATCTGCTTCGGATCGACGACGCAAAGGCGGCGACCGAGGCGGTGGATGTGGATGCGATCGGCCACCTCGAAGACATGCGGCATATTGTGCGAGATCAACACGATCGGCAGGCCGCGCTTCTTGACGTCGAGGATCAACTCCAGCACGCGGCGGCTTTCCTTGACGCCAAGCGCCGCCGTCGGCTCGTCCATGATCACCACCTTCGAGCCGAAGGCGGCCGCGCGCGCCACCGCGACGCCCTGGCGCTGACCGCCCGACAAGGTCTCCACCGCCTGGCCGATGTTCTGGATGGTCATCAGGCCAAGCTCGGTGAGCTTGTCGCGGGCGCGCTTTTCCATCGCCGGCCGGTCGAGCATGCGGAACCAACTGCCGAGCGCGCCCGGTTTGCGGATCTCGCGGCCGAGGAACATGTTGTCGGCGATCGACAGCGCCGGCGACAGAGCGAGGTTCTGGTAGACGGTCTCGATACCGGCCTCGCGGGCCTCCATCGGCGACTTGAAGGCAACGGGCTTGCCTTCGAGCCGGATCTCGCCTTCGTCGGGCACGGCCGCGCCGGAAATCGCCTTGATCAGCGACGATTTGCCGGCGCCGTTGTCGCCGATGACGGCAAGGATTTCGCCCGGATAGAGGTCGAAATCGGCATTGTCGAGGGCGGTGACGCGGCCATAGCGCTTGATCAGGCCGCGCGCCGTGAGGATGGGTTCCTGGGTCATGCCGAAACCTTTCTGATCCATTGGTCGATCGCCACGGCGCCGATGATCAGGACGCCGGTCAAAAGCACCTTCCATTGCGGATCGGCGCCCAGCATGTTGAGGCCCATCGAGACGACGCCGACGATCATGGCGCCGAACAGCGTGCCGAGGATCGAGCCGCGTCCGCCGAAGAGCGAGATGCCGCCGATCACCGTCGCGGTGATGGCCTGCAGATTGTAGTCGGTGACGGCGGCGGACGGCGAGATCGAGCCGTTGCGGCCGATGGAGACCCAGGCCGCGAAAGCGGCGATCAGGCCGGCAAGCGTATAGACGGCCATCAGCACCTTCTTGGTCTGGATGCCGGAGAGCTTGGCTGCCTCCGGATCGTCGCCGACGGCATAGACGTGGCGGCCCCATGCCGTGTGATTCAGCACATACCAAAGCAGCACGACCAGCAGCACCATGGCAATGACGCCGAGCGTCAGCACGGCAGAGCCGACCCTGAAGCTTACCGCGAACAAATGCAGCAGCGGCGCCTGTGCGTCGACATCGGCGTCACGGATCGTCTCATTGGCCGAATAGATGAAATTCGTCGCCATGACGATGTTCCAGGTGCCCAGCGTGACGATGAAGGGCGGCAGCTTCATGTAGGCGACGAGCCAGCCGTTGAGCAGCCCGCAGGCGCTGCCGGCGGCAAGCCCCAGCACCACCGCGAGAATGGTCGGCATGCCGTAGGTGATGGCGCAATTGCCCATGATCACGGCCGAAATCACCATGATCACGCCGATCGACAGATCGATGCCGGCGGTCAGGATGACCAATGTCTGGGCGGCGCCCAGAATGCCGACGATGGCGATCTGCTGCAGGATCAGCGTCAGCGTGTAGGACGAAAAGAAACGTCCGCCGATGGTGATGCCGAAGATGATGATCGACAGAACCAGCACGATCAGCGGCACAGCCGCAGGCGTGGAATGCAGGAAGTGCTGGGCGCGCTTGACGGCCGATTTGTGCTCGTCGAAGGCTGCGACGCTGGTGTCGCTGCCGGAAAGTACCTTTTCGAATTCCTGTATCTGAGACATGTGTCCTCCCGTCTGCGTGCGGCCTTCTCATTGCCGCGCGCGCCGTCGACGCTTCTTCCGGTCTGTCGCCAGGATTGTCGCGCTTTGACGAAAGCGCATCGTCCACCCGATGCGGCCGGGGATCAAGCCCCCAGCCGCACGGTTTGTGGATCTTTCAGAATGTCAGCCCCAGCACTTGGCCAGGCCTTCCTTGGTGTCGATCGACTTGACGCCGTTGGCCGGCTTGTCGGTGACGAGATTGACGCCGGTGTCGAAGAAGTTCTTGCCTTCGGTCGGCTTCGGCTTGGTGCCGTCCTTGGCAAAGGCGGCGATGGCCTCGATGCCGAGGGCCGCCATCTGCAGCGGATACTGCTGCGAGGTGGCGCCGATCACGCCTTCGGTGACGGACTTTACGCCCGGGCAGCCGCCGTCAACCGAGACGATCAGCACCTGCTTTTCGAGACCGACGGCCTTGAGCGCCTGGTAGGCGCCGACGGCGGCCGGCTCGTTGATGGTGTGAATGACGTTGATGGTGTTGTCCTTCTGCAGAAGGTTCTCCATCGCCTTGCGGCCGCCTTCCTCGTTGCCGTTGGTGACGTCGTGACCGACGATACGCGGATCGGTCTCATCGCCGATCTTGTTGGGATCCTTGGGATCGATGCCGAAGCCGATCATGAAGCCCTGGTCGCGCAGCACGTCGACGGTCGGCTGCGACGGCGTCAGGTCGAGGAAGCCGACCCGGGCATCCTTGACCTTGTCGCCGAGGGTCGCGGCGGCCCAGGCGCCGATCAGCTTGCCGGCTTCGAGATTGTCGGTGGCGAAGGTCGCGTCGGCGGCATCGATCGGGTCGAGCGGGGTGTCGAGCGCGATCACCAGCAGGCCAGCGTCACGCGCCTTTTTAACCGACGGCACGATGCCCTTGGTGTCGGAAGCGGTGATCAAGATACCCTTGGCGCCGTCGGCGATGCAGCTTTCGATCGCCGCAACCTGGCTGTCGCTGTCGCCGTCGATCTTGCCGGCATAGGTCTTGAGGTCGACGCCGAGTTCCTTGGCCTTGGCGGTCGCGCCTTCCTTCATCTTGACGAAGAAGGGATTGGTGTCGGTCTTGGTGATCAGGCAGGCGCCGACGCCGGCGGCCGACGCCGACGAGGCGAACGCCAGCAGCCCCAGACCGGCCGCAGCGAACACGGTGGACTTCAAAAGAGATTTCTTGCTCACGATTTTCCTCCCAGTGGAACCATTGCGGACGCCGGGCCACCCGGCATCTCCTGCGCGCCCAACATTCTTAACCCAGCGTGGGCGCAGCTTCAAAAAACACAAGTGAGGTAGGCCTGTCAATAATTAAATCACTCTTATTTATTATTGACACACTTGCGCCGCTCACTCATTCTGACCCAAAAGCATCGAAGCAAACGACGGGAGGAACAGGGGGTGGAGACCGGCACTGCCAGGCACGGTTCGCCCGAGGTTTTGGAAAGCCGGCTGCATCGCGGCACCAACCAGAGCGGCATGCGCGACCACAATGAGCGGCTCGTGCTTTCGCTGGTGCGTCAGCATGGCAGCCTCGCCAAATCCGACATCGCGCGCATGACCGGACTGTCGGCACAGACCGTGTCGGTGATCATGCGCGAGCTGGAGGAAGACAAGCTGCTCGTCCGCCAAGCGCCGCTGCGCGGCAAGATCGGCCAGCCCTCGATCCCGATGGCGCTCAACCCGGAAGGCGCCTTCTTTATCGGCCTCAAGATCGGCCGGCGCTCGGCCGAGCTGGTGCTGATCGACTTCCTCGGCAATGTGCGCGCCATGCTGCACAATTCCTACCGCTATCCGGCGCCGCGCGAGACGGTCGAGTTCGTCACCGAGGGCATCAAGAAGATGCGCGCGGAACTGACGCCGGCGCAGGACAAGCGCATCGCCGGGCTCGGCATCGCCATGCCGTTCGAATTGTGGAACTGGGCCGACACGGCCGGCGCGCCGCGCGACATCATGGACGAATGGCGCCATCGCGACATTCGCGCCAACATCCAGGCGCAATGCGACTTTCCGGTCTATCTGCAGAACGACGCGACCTCGGCCTGCGGGGCGGAACTGGTCTTCGGGCGGAGCGGCGGGGCTCGCGATTTCGTCTATTTCTACATCGGCGCCTTCGCCGGCGGCGGCATCGTGCTCAACGGCCGGCTCTACAGCGGCCCCAACGGCAATGCCGGCGCGCTGGGCTCGATGCCGGTGCCGGGGCCGGACGGCAAGCCGGCGCAGCTCATCGACGTCGCCTCGATCGCCATGCTGGAAAAGGCGCTTTCGGCCAAGGGCATCGACGGCTCTTATCTTTGGACCTCGCCGCAGGATTGGGGCGACATCGGCGCCGAGCTCGACGACTGGATCGCCAGTGCATCGCGCGCGCTCGCCTATGCCATCGTGGCCGCCTCTTCGGTCATCGATTTCGAGGCGGCGGTGATCGACGGCTGGATGCCGCTCGAAGTGCGGCGCCGGCTTGTGGAAGCAATCCGGCAAACCATGGCCGGCATCGACGCCGAGGGATTGAAATTGCCTTTCGTGCGCGAGGGAACCGTCGGCATCCATGCCCGGGCGCTCGGCGGCGCCAGCCTGCCGCTGTCCGAGCGCTTCCTCATCGGGCCAAACACTTCCGGGGGCGCCTGACCATGCTGATCGGCATTCCCTCGCTGCTCGGGCCGCAGTTCCTGGCGACGCTGAGGGCCATGGGGCACGGCGACGAGATCGCCATCGTCGACGGCAATTATCCGGCCGAGGAACAGGCGCGGCGGCTGATCCGTGCCGACGGCCATCACATCGTCGCCGTGCTCGACGCCGTGCTCAGCGTGCTGCCGGTGGACGAGGCGGTGCCTGAGGCGCTGTTCCGAGCCTCGGTCAAGGGCGATCCGGCACTGTCGGACCCGGTGCATCACGAGATGGAAGCGGTGTGCGCCAGGCGCGCGCCGGGCCACAAGGTGGTTGCGCTGGCCGGTCCCGACTTCTATGCACGCGTCAAGGCCGCGCACGCGATCGTGGCGACCTCAGAACCCAGGCTTTTTGCCAACATCATCATCCGCAAGGGCGTGATTTATCCGCCGGAGACCAAGACGACATGATCCTTTGCTGTGGCGAAGCCCTGATCGACATGCTGCCACGGACGACGACCGAAGGCGAAGCTGCCTTCGCGCCCTATGTCGGCGGCGCGGTGTTCAACTCGGCGATCGCGCTCGGACGTCTCGGGGCACCGGCCGGCTTCTTTTCCGGTCTCTCCTCCGACCTGTTCGGCGGCCAGTTCCGCGACGCGCTCGGCGCCAGCAAGGTTAGCTCGACCTACGCGCACACCTCCCCTCGCCCCACCACGCTGGCTTTCGTGCGGCTCACCAACGGCCAGGCGACCTACACTTTCTACGACGAGAACACCGCCGGGCGCATGCTGACCATCGAGGACCTGCCGAAGCTCGGCTCCGAGATCGAGGCGATGCTGTTCGGCGCGATCAGCCTGATCTCCGAGCCGGCCGGATCAGCCTATGAGGAGTTCATGCGGCGCGAGCATGAGAGCCGGGTTATGATGCTCGATCCCAACATCCGGCCGAACTTCATCCCGGACAAGGCCAAGCATCTCAGGCGCATTCGCGAGATGATGGCGATGGCCGACATCGTGAAGCTGTCGGACGAGGACCTCGAATGGTTTGACGAGGCCGGCTCGCACGAAGACGTCATCCGCAACTG
This sequence comes from Mesorhizobium sp. CU3, assembly GCF_006442965.1. GTDB lineage: Bacteria > Pseudomonadota > Alphaproteobacteria > Rhizobiales > Rhizobiaceae > Mesorhizobium. Next base: position 112,151 of record NZ_VFWX01000008.1, read on the forward strand.
GCTGGAACGCGGCCCGAAGCTGATCGTGGTCACGCATGGCAGCGAGGGCGCCGTCGGCTACAGCAAGGCGCACAAGGTCACCGTCATGCCGCAGAAGGTGAAGGTGGTCGACACGGTCGGCGCCGGCGACACGTTCAATGCCGGCATCCTGGCCTCGCTGCACGAGCAGGGCCTGCTCACCAAGGCGGCGATCGGCGACTTGAGCGAAGAAGCGATCCGCAAGGCACTGGAGCTCGGCGCCAGGGCCGCCGCGGTGACCGTTTCGCGGGCCGGCGCCAACCCGCCCTGGCGGCACGAGATAGCGTAAGCAGTTCCCGAGACGGCCGAAAGATCTGCCGCAGCCGATCACTTTATGTTTCCAAAATTGGGAACGACGCGATAAAAACCATTGAAAATGCTCGTTTTAGCCCGGTTTTCCGGCTTCTTCGGGCATTGCGCCGGCAAAGAGCAGTAACAGGCTGCGACACATAGGCAATTCGCCTCGCACCCGGCCGGCTTTCTCGCCCGGCCCAAGTCTGATACCAGCGGGCCGGTTTTATTGGAGCGACGTGCGCCCGTCCGGTCGCACAAGAGTACGCTCCAACAGCTCGTTGATCCATTTTGAGGCCGACATGCAGTTCATCGATCTTGGCGCGCAGCGCGAACGTATCCGCGACCGGCTGAAGGCCGCGATCGACACGGTGGTCGAGGAAGGCCGCTATATTCTCGGACCCCAGGTCACCGAATTCGAGAACAAGCTCGCGGCCTATGTCGGCGTCAAGCATGTGGTCGCCTGCGCCAACGGCACAGACGCGCTGCTCCTGCCGCTGTTTGCCGCCGGCATCGGCCCGGGCGACGCCGTGTTCGTGCCGAGCTTCACCTTCGCGGCGACCGCCGAAGTCGTGGCGCTGGCCAAGGCCGAGCCGGTCTTCGTCGATGTCGACCGCGACAGCTACAACATCGACGTCGTCAGCCTCGAGGCGGCGATCGAGATGATCAAAAAGGAAGGCCGGCTGAAGCCGAAGGCGATCATCCCGGTCGACCTGTTCGGGCTGTCGGCCGACTACGAGGCGATCATGGCGATCGCCAAGCGCGAAAACCTTCTGGTGATCGAGGACGCCGCCCAGTCCATGGGCGGCTCGGCCGACGGCACGATGTGCGGCGCCTTCGGCCATGTCGGCTCGACCAGCTTCTATCCGGCGAAGCCCCTCGGCTGCTATGGCGACGGCGGCGCGATGTTCACCAACGACGGCGCGCTGGCCGACAAGCTGCGGTCCTTCGCCTTCCACGGCAAGGGCGAGACGCAGTATGACAATGTGCGCGTCGGCATCAATTCGCGCCTCGACACGCTGCAGGCGGCGATCCTGATCGAAAAGCTCGCCATCCTCGAGGACGAGATGGTGGCGCGCCAGGTGGTCGCCGACCGTTATGCCGCCGGCCTCGGCGATGTCGTCAAAGCGTCGCGCAATCTCGGCCATGGCCGTTCGGCCTGGGCGCAATACGCCATCGAGACGCCGAAGCGCGACGGGCTGAAGGCGCATCTCGGCGAAAAGGGCATTCCGTCGGTGATCTATTACGTGAAGCCGCTGCACGAGCAGGCGGCCTACAAGGATTATCCGCGCACGCCGACCGGCCTTGCCGTCTCGGAAGAACTGCCGAAGCAGATCCTGTGCTTGCCAATGCACGCCTATCTCAGCGAAGCCGACCAGGACCGCATCATCGAGACGATCCGCAACTATATCGGATCGAACTCGGCGCATGTCGCGGCGGCATAACCAGCACTTTCGTCATCCTCGGGCTTGACCCGGGGATCCATGCCGTGACCTTCGACGTCGAGCGCAACGGTGCAGAATTCTGCAACCGCTGCAACGCTTTAGCGTCACGGCATGGATCCTAGGGTCTGCGCGCGTCGCTGCGCTCCTTGCTTCGCCCTAGGATGACGACGCGCTGACTGGCGGCTGCAATCGCCGACGTTTTAAGCCGCGCTCTTCCCCCTCGCGATGAAATGCGGGTTGGCGAAATCGCTGTCGCTGGCCTGGTTGCGCTTGCCGTAGGTAAGCGGTTCGCCGTCCAGCGTGCGGGTCATGCCGCCGGCGGCGCGCAGCACGGCATCGCCCGCCGCCGTGTCCCATTCCATGGTGCGGCCGAAGCGCGGATAGACGTCCGCCTCGGCGGCGGCGAGCAGGCAGAATTTCAGCGACGAGCCGACCGAGACGATCTCGGCAGCGCCAAGGTCGCGGATGAAGGCGTCGGTTTCCGGCGTGTTGTGCGAGCGGCTGGCGACGACGGCGAGCGGCGAACCCCCTGCCCGAACGCTGATCGGGCGGCGGCCGGTGACGCGGTAATCGGCGTCGACCTCCAGCGCTTCCGCCTTGCCCGGACGTCCGGTGAAAAAGCGCCCGGTGCAAGGCGCGTAGACGACGCCGACTTCCGGCACGCCGTGGCGGACCAGCGCGATGTTGACGGTGAAGTCGGTGCGGCGGTTGACGAATTCCTTGGTCCCGTCGAGTGGATCGATCAGGAAGAACGCGCCTTCGAGATCGGGCGTGGCGATGCCAGCCGCCACCTCTTCCTCGGCCACGCAAGGTATATCCGGATAGGCGGCGCGCAGGCCGGCAAGGATGATTTTTTCGCTCTCGCGGTCGGCTTCTGTCACCGGCGAACTGTCGAGCTTGCTGTCAACCGCGCAGCCTTCGTGGAAAACCCGCATCACCTCGCGCCCGGCGTCGAGCGCCAGGTGTTCGAAGACACCGAGCATGGCCTCGTCGTCAGATGCCGCCGCCATTGTCGTACTGGTCTTCGGCAATGTCGCGCTCATTCAGCCAATGCTCCAGGGCTTCTGCCATCTCCTCGGGCTTTTTACCCAGGGTCTTGAGATGGATCTCCGGATGTTCCGGCGCCTCATAGGGTGAATCGACGCCCGTAAAATTCTTGATCTCGCCACTCAGGGCACGCGCGTAGAGGCCCTTCGGATCGCGGCGGGCGCATTCCTCGAATGGGGTGTCGACGAACACCTCGACGAACTCGCCTTCGGCCATCAGCTCGCGCGCCACGCGCCGCTCGGCGGCGAAGGGCGAGATGAAGGAGACGATGACGATCAGCCCGGCATCGGCCATCAGCTTGGCCACCTCGGCGACGCGGCGGATGTTTTCGACGCGGTCGGCATCGGTGAAGCCGAGATCGCGGTTCAGGCCATGGCGGACATTGTCACCGTCGAGGATGTAGGTGTGACGGCCCGAGGCAAACAGCTTCTTCTCGAACAGATTGGCGATGGTCGACTTGCCGGAACCGGACAGCCCGGTGAACCAGAACACCGCCGGGCGCTGGTTCTTCAGGTCGGAACGGCCGCGCTTGCCGACATCGAGCGACTGCCAGTGGATGTTTTCGGCGCGGCGTAGCGAATGCAGGATCATGCCGGCGCCGACGGTGGCGTTGGTGATGCGATCAATCAGGATGAAGGCGCCGGTGGTGCGGTTCTCGCCGAACGGATCGAAGGCGATCGGCGCGCGCGTTGAGAGATTGCAGACGCCGACCTCGTTGATGTCGAGCGACTTCGCCGCCTCATGCGCGAAGTCGTTGACGTTGACGCGGTATTTTAGCTCGGTGACGGTGGCGCTGACCTGGTCGGTCTCGGTACGAAGAATGTAGGAGCGGCCGGGCAGCAGCGCCTGCTCGTCGAACCAGACGATGTTGGCGGCGAACTGGTCGGCGACCTGCGGTCGTGCGGCCGGCGACACCAGCAAATTGCCGCGCGAGACCTCGACCTCGTCGTCGAGCACCAGGGTGATCGCTTGGCCAGCGACCGCCTGCTCGAGATCGCCGCCCTGCGCGACGATACGTTTCACGCGCGATGCCTTGCCGGATTTCGCCACGACGACTTCATCGCCTTGCGAGACCGCACCCGAGGCGATGGTGCCGGCAAAGCCGCGGAAGTCGAGGTTCGGCCGGTTCACATATTGCACCGGAAAGCGGAACGGCAGTTCGACCGCGGCCTCGTCGACCGACACGGTTTCCAGATGCTCGATCAGCGACGGGCCTGAATACCAGGGTGTGCGCTCGGAGCGGCTGGTGACGTTGTCGCCGAAGCGCGCCGACATCGGGATCGGCGCGATCGAGACGAAGCCGAGGTCCTTCGCAAACTCGCCGTACTCGCCGACGATCCGGTCGAACACATCCTTGTCGAAACCGACGAGATCGATCTTGTTGACCGCAAGCACGATGTGGCGGATCCCGAGCAGCGAGGCGATGATCGAATGACGCCTGGTCTGGCGCAGCACGCCCTGGCGCGCGTCGATCAGCACAATGGCGAGGTCGGCGGTCGAGGCGCCGGTCGCCATGTTGCGCGTGTACTGCTCGTGGCCGGGCGTGTCGGCGACGATGAACTTGCGCTTCGGCGTGGCGAAGAAGCGGTAGGCGACGTCGATGGTGATGCCCTGCTCGCGCTCGGCCTCCAGCCCGTCGACCAGAAGCGCGAAGTCGAGGTCGTCGCCGGTGGTGCCGTGCTTGCGCGAATCCTTCTCGAGCGCGGCAAGCTGGTCCTCGAAGATCTGCTTGGTGTCGGAGAGCAGGCGGCCGATCAGCGTCGACTTGCCGTCGTCGACCGAACCGCAGGTGAGGAAGCGCAGCAGCGACTTCTTCTCCTGCGCGGCCATGTAGTCGCGGATCTCATCGGTCGGGGCGAGGCTCTTGGCCATGATGTGGCGCATTCTCAGAAATATCCCTCGCGCTTCTTCTTTTCCATCGAGCCGGCCTCGTCGCGATCGATGAGGCGGCCCTGGCGCTCGGAGGTGCGGGCGGTCAGCATCTCGCCGACGATGGCTTCAAGCGTGTCGGCTTCCGAGTCGATGGCGCCGGTCAGCGGATAGCAGCCCAGCGTACGGAAGCGCACCAGCCGGTTCTCGATCGTCTCGCCGGGACGCAGTTGCATGCGATCGTCGTCCTTCATGATCAGCATGCCGTCGCGCTCGACGATGGGCCGCTCCTTGGCGAAATAGAGCGGCACGATCGGTATGTTCTCCTGCAGGATGTACTGCCAGATGTCGAGCTCGGTCCAATTGGACAGCGGGAAGACGCGGATCGATTCGCCCGGCGCGATCCGGGTGTTGAAGATCTTCCACATCTCCGGCCGCTGGTTCTTCGGGTCCCAGGCATGCTGTGCGTTGCGGAACGAGAAGATGCGCTCCTTGGCGCGCGACTTCTCCTCGTCGCGGCGGGCGCCGCCGAAAGCGGCGTCGAAGCCGTATTTGTCGAGGGCCTGGCGCAGCGCCACCGTCTTCATCACATGGGTGTGGGTGTTGGAGCCGTGATCGAAGGGATTGATGCCCTCGCGCACGCCGTCCTCGTTGACATGGACCAGCAGGTCGAAGCCGAGCTTCTGCGCCATCTGATCGCGAAAGGCGATCATCTCGCGGAACTTCCACGTCGTGTCGACATGCAGGAACGGGAAAGGCGGCTTGGCGGGATAGAAGGCCTTCATAGCCAGATGCATCAGCACGGACGAATCCTTGCCGACCGAATAGAGCATCACCGGCTTGGAGAACGAGGCCGCGACCTCCCGGAAGATGTGGATGGATTCGGCCTCGAGCCGCTGCAGATGCGTAAGCGCGATGTTCATGGACTGTTGAGCGTTCTTTCGTGCCGCCGAACGAAATCTTGCGGTCTGGGGCGCATGCGATGCCGCCCGGCAAGGTTCGATTTGGACAATCTGTTTCGTGCAGGCGTTCTAACAGATCGCCGCCGCCGATAACAATGCAAGACACGCGCCACGCATCATGGTTCGGGAACGAATTTTCCAGAACGAGCCGGAATGGCGGAAAATCCTACCCATACCTCGAAACACGGCGGCCAGGAAAATCGTTGGGCCGCTTAGCCGCATGTGCCGGTTTTTTGCCTGAACACCCGGCGGCCGGCCTATCGCGGATCGATGGCAACCGCTATAGGGGCCTTGGGAGACGGGCAAGGCAGGATCGCCGCAGACCATGCAACGGCCGTTGGCCGGCTGCGTGGAATTGCGGACACCCTGAAAGATCGCGAAGCAAGGCATTGAACCCGCTTACATCGCTCCGCCGGCATCTCACGCCCGCACAGATCAACATCTATTTCTCGATCATCTGTTTCTTCTCGCCGCCAGTCCTGGGATCGCTGGCGAGCGTCACCTTAAATGCCGGCGCGGTATGGTCGGTGATGCTTCTCGCCCTGAAGCGGCGGCGTTTCAACATAGATGCGCCGATGCTCGCCCAGACCATCGCGATCTATGCCTATTGCGCCGCCATGGTGCTGGCGTCGATCGTCAACGGCACGCTGAAGGAGGATCTGCGGCTGTTTCTGCCGCTGATCACCTTGCTGTTCTTCCCTATCTCCTATTCGACCTGGAGCATCACCGAAAAACCCGTGCTGGCGCGTATCGCCATCCTGGCGAGCGCGGCCGGCTGCTTCGGGGCGCTACTTCTCGCCGTCATCCAGTATCACTGGTTCGGCACGCGAGCCGCCGGCGGAGCCGGCAACGCGATCGTCTTCGCGACGGTGACCTGCCTTGCCGTCATGGCCTGCCTTGCCGGCGCCCTGTCGGGGATCGAAAAGCGCTGGCGGATGCTGCTCCTTGCAGCGACCGCCGGAAGCGTGGCGATCTTCTATTCGGAATCGCGCATGATCTGGGTGTCCATGCCGATTGCCGGCATTGCCATTCTTGCGATCAATCGCCGCCGCTTCGCCGGCGCCCGCCTTACCCGTTTCGCGGTGATCGGGGTCGCGGCCTATCTGGCGATCGCGGCGATAAGCTACCATAGCATCAAGGATCGAGCCGACTTCCTGGTCAATGACTGGCAGGCGCTGAACGCCAGCAGCGACCACTCGACATCGCTCGGCCTGCGCGTGGCGATGTGGGAGATCGGCCTCGGCGCGTTCCGCCAGGCGCCGGTTTTCGGCCACGGCATCTCCGAGAGCCGGGCGCTGATGGTAAAAGGTTTTCACGACCGGTTCGGCCTGGACGAGGGCTTCAGCCACTTCCACAACGGCTTCATCACCGCGCTGGTCGAGGCCGGTCTTCTGGGGGCGCTGGCGCTGGCGTCGATCTTCATCGTCGCCGCCTGGAACGCGGCAAGGACGCTGCGGCGCAGCGCCGACCCGCTGGAACGGTTCGGCGCGACGATGATCGTCATTGTCCTTATAACCTATCTGATCGCCGGCTTGAGCGGCATTCTGGTCGGCCACGACATCCTCGACGCGATGCTGATGACGTTCCTTATCTGCGGAACCTATCTGGGATCAGGGCGAACGATAGCACCGACCGGAAAGAGCGCGCCGGCCATGACGCCGCAGACCAGCCGGCAATCATGAAAGTCCTGGTCACGGGCGCGACGGGCTTTGTCGGCGGACGGATCGCCAGCCATTTGCAAGCGGCCGGCATGGATGTACGGGTCGCCTCGCGCCAGCTGCTGCCTGCCGCGCCGGATGCCGTTCTGCTGCCCGCCGTCGATGCGCCCGACGAGGCCTTCGCAGCGCTGATGCGCGATGCGACGCATGTCGTCCACTGCGCCGCGCTCAACAACGACCGCCATGCCGGCGAGGCCGACTATCAATCCGCCAACGCTGCGCTGACCGGGCGGCTCGCCAAGGCGGCGGCGGCCCATGCCAGCGGTCGCTTCGTCTATCTCTCCTCCATCCGCGCCGTCGTCGGCGCCGGCTTCAACGGGACCATCGACGAGGCGACGCCGCCCGCCCCGCAATGCGCCTATGGCCGCTCCAAGCGCGAGGGCGAGATCAGGATGGCCGAGGCCTATGCCGGCCGCGCCGACGCCACCGCGCTGCGGCTGCCGGCGGTCTATGGCGAAGGCATGAAGGGCAGCATGGCGTCGCTGATGCGGCTCGCCGACACGGCCTTGCCTCTGCCCAGCGGGGCTTTGACCGGTATGCGTTCGCTGATATCGGCCGAGGCCGTGGCAGGCGCGGTCACGCATATTCTGACGATGCCGGCGCAACTGCATCCTATCTATGTCGCCAGCGATACACCTGCGGTCGCACTGTCCGAGATCGTCATCGCGTTCCGGCGAGGTCTTGGCCGTCCGGCGCGCCTCTTGCCGATGTCGCCCTATCCGCTTCGGCTGGGGGCGAGCCTGCTCGGTAAAGGAGCCTCATGGCGGGCCTTGACGGCCAGCCAGGTCTGCGACCCATCGCTGCTGGCATCGCAAGGCTGGGCGCCGGAGGTCGATACGCTCGGCAGGCTCGAGGAACTGGCGCGAAAAATGCGCCGTCAGCCCCGGTAGAACGTGCCCAGCAAGATCTTCAAGTCCAGCCCAACCGAGGCCGTCTCGAGGTAGGCGGCGTCGGTCTCGGCGCAGAGCTTCGGGTCGGACATGTCGATGCCCTTGATCTGCGCCAGGCCGGTGATGCCCGGAAGTGCGGCGAGCACGCCCAACTGTCTGCGCCGTTCGATCAGCTCGGTTTGCGTGGGCAAGCATGGGCGCGGCCCGACAAGGCTCATCTCGCCGCTCAACACATTCCACAGCTGCGGCAACTCGTCGATCTTGGTTGCCCGCAGCGCCCTGCCGACGACGGTGACCGAAGCGGCCGGCGCTTCGTGCGTGGGCAATGACGGTGTTCCGCGATGCATCGTGCGCAGTTTGCGGCAGGTAAAAAGCGCGCCTCCCCGGCCGACACGGGTTTGCGAGAAGATGGCGGGCCCGGGGGACGTCGCGCGGATCGCCAGCATCGCGACGAGCAGGATCGGAACCGCAATCACCAGCATCGGAGCCGCGACGGCCAGATCGAGCAAGCGCTTGGCCGTCACGGTCAGATCCGCCGCCAGGCGACGATCAGATAGGCCCACCAGTCGTGGCTGATCAACTCGGCTCTTGCCGACGCTTTCGCCAGAAGCTCGCGCGCCTTGCGGTTGGGCATAGTGTAGCCGCCCGCGATACTCTGCACCAACGCGTTGCGGAACGCTTTGTTTTGACGCATTTGCGAACGGAAAACCCTCACGACTTTTTCTGGGACCGTTTCAAGCGCTCTGGCCCGCCGCCTTCGGCTCGACGCGATCCGGGGTGTTCCGCTCCTCATGCAATCCCATCAGCACCGACATAGCGGCTGCCTTGTCCTGGTCGCGCAGGGCGGCTTGCAGGGTCGTCAGCCCGGCTTGGATTTTCGCCCAGCTCACGACTTCGCTCCTGAGGCCGAAGACCTTGGCGATGTCGAGCTTGACGACCTCCTCGTTCTCGCCATGCAGCGTCTCGTGCAGCTTTTCGCCGGGCCTGACGCCGGTGAAGCGTATGGGGATATCGGTGTAAGGCGATTTGCCAGCCATGCGGATCATAGTTTCCGCGACCTCGAGGATCGGCACAGGCTTGCCCATGTCGAGCATATAGATGGCGTAATCGTCGCTGCCCTGGCGCCCCTCGGCATCGGTTGCCGACATGATGACGAGATCGACAGCCTCGGCAACAGTCATGAAATAGCGCGTCATGCGCCGGTCGGTGATGGTGATCGGGCCGCCGGCCTCGATCTGCGCCTGGAAGATGGTCGCGACCGAGCCGTTGGAGCCGAAGACATTGCCGAAGCGCACCGCGATGAACTTGGTGCCGGGGTGGCGGTTGCCGTTGTCATGGCCGTTCAAGCCGCTGCTATTGCCGCCTGGCGCGGCATGCACCTCGTGCAGTGCCGCGACGATCTGCTCGGCGGCCCGCTTGGTGACGCCGAGCACGGACGTCGGATCGACTGCCTTGTCGCTGGAGATGAGCAGAAACTGCGGGACGCCGCATTTGGCGGCGACTTCGGCGCAGACCAGCGTGCCGAAAACGTTGGTCTCGACCGCGGCTTCCCAGTTCTCTTCCAGGATCGGCACGTGCTTCAACGCCGCGGCGTGGAAAATGATGGCCGGCTTGAACTCCCCGACGATGCGCATCATCTGGCGCCGGTCGGTGACGTCGACGATGCGGTTGGTCAGCCGGCCGCGCTCGTCGTCGTCGAGCAGTTGGTCGAGCTGGAAGATGCCGAATTCGGAGTTGTCGGCGACCAGCACCGCCTCGGCGCCGAGTTCGAGCGAGCGCTTGACGAGCACACGGCCGATGGAACCGGCGCCGCCCGTGACCAGCACGCGCTTGCCGTCGACGAAAGCGCCGATGCGCTCGATATCGGTGGCAACGGCCGAGCGGCGCATGATCGTTTCCATCTCGACCGCGTCGAGAACCAGCCTGCCGCCCTGCCCCAACTCGGACAGCCCGGAAAACTGGACGACCGTGATGCCGCTGTGACGGGCGACGCGCACAAGTTCGGCATAGTCCTCGATCTCTCGCTCGGCGCCGTTGCCGAAGATGACGAGGTCGAGGTTCTCGGTCCCCCTGACATATTCTTCCAGGACTTCGACCAGGCGCGGACGGACCGCCACCACGGGAACGCCTTGGATCTGTGTGCCGAGCGGCGCGTCGCTTTCGGTCGCCATGATGCCGGCGATGGCATATTCCGCCGGAACCGCAGTGCGGGTGAAACGCACGATGACGTCGGCCTCGCTCAACCGGCCGATGAACAGCGCCTGCCTGATTGGCGCCCCACCGGGAGCGCGGCGCAGGATACGCCAACTCGCGCCGTCGCGCAGGAACCGGTAGTAAAGCCTGGGCGCCGAAATGATGGTGAAGGAGACGAGGAAGAAGACGATGAACTGACGTTCGTTGAGGCCGGCGACGGGCTGGAAGAAATAGCGAAAAGCCAGCGACGTCAGGTATAGCACCACTGTCAGTATGCCGCAGCCCTTCAGGATGTTGAAAAAGTCGGGCGTGGAAGCAAAGCGCCACACGGTGTTGTAGAGACCGCAATAGCGGAACAACAGGTGAGCGGCGAACACGATGACCGCCCAGCAGATCAGCCCGGCATAAGAGAAGGCGTCAAAGGAAAGTCGCGATTGCGACAGTATCAGGCTGAGCGCCACGGCGACCAGGACCATGATCAGGTCCTGGATCATGATGATGGCGCGCCGCATCCTCGGTCGGAGTTCCGATACGGCTTCAACATAGGACGTCATAGGGCGGCACTGAACTCCAGGCGCAGGGACTTAACCACCAGAACGGCGCCGGATCAAATAATCCGACGTCACCACTCTAGATTGCAAGTCCCCGACCCCCATACCCGCAACCGCAATAGCGCGGAGTCGGGCGTATCGCCAGAGGTTTTTGAGTATATTGCGTTCAAATCACCAGGATTGTTCGACAACAGTCGAACTAGACTGTGACGTCTTTACGAAAACGAAAGCCGTCTACGCCGGACAAGCCCTGCCCATGCGCCTCACCTGCTGCCGGCGAGGATACGGCCTACTACAGTTTCTGTCGACTCACGCCATATTTGTGGGGTCCAGCCGAATACGGCAGCGAATTTCGCGCTCGACAGCCGGGAATTGGCCGGGCGCCTGGCTTTTGTCGGATATTCGGCTGTCGTGATGTCGCGAACCCGGGCATGCGGACCGCCGAGCGCGCGGCTGGCATCGAGGATGTGGCGGGCAAAGCCGCTCCAGTTGGTCTCGCCTGTGCCCGCCAGGTGGTAAACTCCGAAGGGCGCCCCGTGCCCCAGCCTGGCGGCCGCGTGCAGGACCGCGTCGGCAATGTCCAGCGCCGAGGTCGGATTGCCCCATTGGTCGGCGACGACTGAAAGCTCGTCGCGGTCTGCGGCGAGCCTCAGTATGGTTTTCACGAAATTCTTGCCGAAGGGACTGTAGACCCAGGCAGTGCGCAGGATGAGGTGGCGCGAACTGGCCGCCGCCACCGCCTGCTCGCCGGCGAGTTTAGAGGCGCCGTAGACGCCGATCGGCTCGGTCGGGTCGGTCTCGACATAGGCGCTGTCCTTGGCGCCGTTGAAGACATAGTCGGTCGACAGATGGATGACGGGAACGCCGAGCTTTGCCGCCGCCTCTGCGACCTTGCCGGCGCCGACGGCGTTGACGGCAAAGGCCAGATCCCTCTCGTCCTCGGCCTGGTCGACGGCGGTGTAGGCGGCGGCTGAAACGACGATGTCGGGCTTTGCCGCCTCAAGCGCGGCAAGCACCGTTTCCGGGCGCGCCAGGTCGAGCGCCGGCCGACCGAGGGCTACGACCTCGACGTCACCACGGGTCCGCGCCGCCTCTATCAGGCTTGTGGCCACCTGACCCTCGCGCCCGGTGACGGCAAGCCTCACGCGGCCCCCTTGCGGCCGTCCGTCGGGGCCGCGCCAAGCCGCTCGCCGGCATAGCGCTGCTCGCGGATCGGACCCCACCACCATTTGTTGTCGAGATACCAGTCGACGGTCCGTGCCAGACCTGAGTCGAAATTCTCGCGCGGCGTCCAACCGAGCTCGCGCGCGATCTTGGAGGCGTCGATGGCGTAGCGGCGGTCATGTCCGGGACGGTCGGTGACGAAGGAGATCAGCTCGCGGTGGCTCTTGCCTCCGGCACGCGGTCGTCTCTGGTCGAGCAGATCGCAAATCGTCTCGACAACGGTGAGATTTGTGCGTTCGGAATTGCCGCCGACATTGTAGCTCTCGCCCGGTTGCCCCTTCGTGGCGACGAGTTCGAGGGCCCGCGCGTGATCCTCGACGAACAGCCAGTCGCGGACATTGGCGCCGGCGCCGTAGACGGGCAGCGTCTTCTCGTCGAGCGCGTTGAGGATGACCAACGGGATCAGCTTTTCGGGAAAATGATAAGGCCCGTAATTGTTCGAGCAGTTGGAGAGCACGACCGGCAAGCCATAGGTTTCGTGCCAGGCGCGCACTAGATGGTCGGACGCCGCCTTCGAGGCCGAATAGGGCGATGACGGCGCATAGGGCGTCTCCTCGACGAACATGCCGCCATCGAAAGGCAGATCGCCGAACACCTCATCGGTCGAGACATGGTGAAAGCGGAAGCGCGCCTGTCGCTCTTGCGGCAAGCCGCGCCAATACTCCAGCGCGGCGTTCAGGATGCGGTAGGTGCCGACGATGTTGGTCTCGATGAAAGCGCCGGGGCCGTCGATCGAACGGTCGACATGGCTCTCGGCGGCAAGGTTCATGACGATGTCGATGTCGTCGCGGCGCAGGATTTCGAGCACCGCGCGTTCGTCGCAGATGTCGGCCTGCTCGAAACGGTAATTGTGCGCGTTCTCGATCGGCCTCAGCGATGCGAGGTTGCCGGCGTAGGTGAGCTTGTCGAGATTGGTGACGCGGTAGGCCGGATTGGCGCAGAGATGCCGGCACACCGCCGAGCCGATAAAGCCGGCGCCGCCCGTCACCAGGAAATTAGGCCCGCCGTCGGCCCTCAAGGAAAAACCTCCGCCGCTGCCAGCAGCGGCGCCTTGCGATCCTTGTCCGAGAGCTGGAAGTCGCCGGCGAGTGAGGGCCACGCAATGCCGATTGCGGGATCGTCGAAACGGATCGACCGGTCATGCTGCGGCGAATAGGTGTCGGTGACCTTGTAGAGGATCTCGGTGTCCGGCACGAGCGTCACGAAGCCGTGCGCGTAGCCCTTCGGCACCAGGATTTGGTTGCCCTTCTCTGCCGAGATCTCGAGCCCCGACCATTTGCCGAAGCTCGGCGACGAGCGGCGGATGTCAACGACAACGTCGAAGACGCGGCCGCGCAGCACGCGCAAAAGCTTATCCTGGGCACGCGGCGGCAGTTGGTAGTGCAGGCCGCGCAGCACGCCGCCGGCAGCGGAGTAGGAATGGTTGTCCTGGACGAAGTTCAGATCGATGCCGGCGGCGGCGAAACGCTCGGCGTTCCAGGTCTCGCTAAAATAGCCGCGGGCGTCGCCATGCCGCTTCGGCACGATCTCCAGCAGCCCTTCCAGCCCAAGTTCCCTGACATCAAGCACCCTAGTCCTCCGTCAGATCGGCGACACGCCTGCGCAGATAGGCGGCGTATTCGTTCTTGCCGAGGCGGGCGGCGCGGTCGAGCACCTTGTCGGCATCGAGCCAGCCCTGCTCGAAGGCGATTTCCTCCGGACAGGCGACCTTGATACCCTGACGATGCTCGATGGTGCGCACGAAGAAGGACGCCTCGTGCAGACTGTCATGCGTGCCGGTGTCGAGCCAGGCATAGCCGCGGCCAAGCCGGTGAACATGCAACTCCCCGCGCTCGAGATAGGCATTGTTGACCGCCGTGATCTCAAGCTCGCCACGCGTCGAAGGCCGGATCGAGGAGGCAATCTCGACGACCCTGTTGTCGTAAAAATAGAGCCCGGTGACGGCCCAGCTGGATTTCGGCTTGAGCGGCTTTTCCTCGATCGTCAGCGCCTTGCCGGTGGCCTTATCGAAGGAGACGACTCCGTACCGCTCGGGATCCTCAACATGATAGGCAAAGACCGAAGCGCCGGTTTCGCGCGACGCAGCCGTCCGGCAGAGTTTCGACAGCCCGTCGCCGAAATAGATGTTGTCGCCCAGGATCATCGACACATTGTCCCTGCCGATGAAATCGCGGCCGATGATGAAAGCTTCGGCCAGACCATTGGGCTGCGGCTGCTCGGCATAGGAGAACTCAAGGCCGAATTCCGAGCCGTCGCCGAGCAGAGCCTGGAAAACCGGCAGGTCGCGCGGCGTCGAGATGACCATGATCTGCCGTATGCCGGAAAGCATGAGCACGCTCAACGGGTAGTAGATCATCGGCTTGTCGTAGATGGGCAGGATTTGCTTAGAGACCGCTATGGTGAGCGGATAAAGGCGCGTCCCACTGCCCCCTGCGAGGATTATCCCTTTCAACAAGCTCTCCGTTCAACTGCCGCCTGCCCACGGGCTGCCGGCGGTCGGATCTCGCACATCGCGTCCGTCCCTTATGCCCCGGCATGTACTAATATCGGCTTTACTGCCTTTGGCAGCATATTCAATCGGTTACAACTATCAGGAGAACAGACGTCTTGATCGAGCCATCTGAAAGCCGGACGCGAAAAAGCCGGCGGGGTTTGAGCCCGCCGGCTTTTCTTGCGTTTCGTTTGGCTTAGGCGCGCTTGAGCAGCGCCCAGACGGCAGGCACCAGGCTGGCGGCCAAAGCGACCTTGATCAGGTCGCCGACAATGAACGGCACGACGCCGAACTGCCACGACTTTTCCGGTCCGATCAGCATTGCAAGCCAGGCAAAGCCCATCGCCATCATCACGACCTCACCGGTCAGCATGGCGCCGAACAGCTTGAAGGGGTTGCGGTCCCAGCCGCGATCGGCGGCCCAGCCGGCGATCGCCGCCATCACCACGAAACCGGCAAGGTAGCCGCCGGTCGAGCCCAGCATATAGGCGATGCCGATGCCCTTTTCCGGCGTGCCCTGGAAGACCGGCAGCCCCATGGCGCCTTCGGCGAGATAGAGCAGCAGCGTCGCGACCGCCAGGCGCAGGCCGAAGGCCGAGGCGATCAGCAGCACCGCAAGCGTCTGCAGCGAGATATCGACCGGGCCGAGCACCACTTTGGTCTTGGCCGAGAGGGTCAGCAGCAGGGTTCCGGCCAGTGCCAGGAAGAGCTGCGTGGCGAGCCGGGCTGCGCCCTGGTCCGGCAAGGTGAGAGAAACAAGCGGACGCATCGTGGTTGCAGTTGCCATGGTCTTCCTCGTTCTGGCCGATTAACTGGGTGGCTGGTTTTCCTATATTGGCTTCCGTATCAAGCGGCAATCGTTTTGCCGCATTGCAGCGGAGCACGACATGGCGCTTGAATTCGATACCAGCTTCGACCCGGCCCACGGCCGGGCGGTCACGGTGGCGCCGGATGTGCAGCGCATCACCGCCGCGAATGCCGGCCCGTTCACCTTCCATGGCACCAACAGTTATGTCATCGGCCGCGACACGCTGGCGGTGATCGATCCGGGACCGGACAACGACGCCCATCTCGACGTTCTGCTTGCGGCGATTGCTGGCCGACCGGTCAGCCACATCTTCGTCAGCCATACCCATCGCGACCATTCACCCTTGGCGGCGCGGCTGAAAGAGCGAACCGGCGCGCCTTTGCTTGCCGAGGGCCCGCACCGGCCGGCGCGACCCTTGCGGATCGGCCAGGTCAACCCGCTCGACGCCAGCGCCGACATGGATTTCGTCCCGGATGTCGTGCTGACGGACAACGACCTTACCCTGGGTGATGGCTGGACGATCCGCACGGTGCTGACGCCCGGGCACACCGTCAACCATGCCGCCTTCGCCCTCGAAGGCACCGGCATCCTGTTTCCGGCCGACCATGTCATGGCCTGGTCGACCTCGATCGTGGCGCCGCCGGACGGCGCCATGGCCGACTATATAACCTCGCTCGACAAGCTGATCGCGCGCGACGACCACCTGCTGTTGCCCGGCCATGGCGGACCGGTGAGAGAGCCGCGCCGGTTGATGCGCGGCCTGAAGACGCATCGCAAGATGCGCGAGGCGGCGATCCTCGAACGCATTCGCGCCGGCGACCACACCATCCCTCAAATGGTCGCCGCGATCTATCGCGACACCGACCCCAGGCTGCATGGCGCGGCCGGGCTTTCGGTGCTCGCGCATCTGGAGGATCTCGTGGCGCGCGGGCTGGTCGCAACCGATGGCGATCCGGCGATCGACGGTATTTTCGAACCGGCCAGTTAAATCTATTCCGTCGGCGCGGCGCCCACCTGGCCCGCCACCTCCTGGTCGAGTTCACCCAGGAAGTCCGTGATGCGGGCGGCGTTGTCGCCGAGGTCATAGCGGCCGTAACGCGAGGCCGAACGCATGTCGACGATCACCGAATCGCCATCGGCGGTGACGCGGATGGCGACGTCGGCCGGCAGGCCGAGCACAAAGCCCTTGGCGAGCGCGTTGATCGTCGCCTGGCTCTGTCCGGCGATATCGGGATAAGGCGCGGTCAATTGCCAACTGCGACGGTCGAGCACGGTCTCGACCGCATCGACAATCGTCTCGAAAGGCAGGTTGTAGGTGCGCCCGGCGACCAGCGGATAGGCGTCGGCCTGCAGGCGCTGCTCGCCCGGTGTCGGCGGCAAAATCGGGTTCATGTCTAAGGTGCGGTCGCTGGTATCGAGCACCGGCGGATCGTCGAGGTCGGTCGAGATGTCGCGCAGCGGCGGAAAGACCGTCGCCCAGTAGACGGCGATGCCGAAGGGCGCCAGCACCAGCACGGCCAGCAGCGCACCGACGCTGAGATCGCGGCCGCCGCGATCGCCGAAGCTCCAGACCCGTGACAGGCCAAGGCCGGCCAGAAGCAAGGCAAGCGCCGCAAGCAGCGCGACGAGCGCCAGCACCCACAGAAAGGGCGGCGTCTCCATAAGGTCGAGCCGATAACCGGCCACCACCGTCAGCAAAAGCACAAGGGAAAACGCCCCGATCCGCCGCGACCAGCCGGCCGCCCTCGACGTCTGCCGTTCAGGAATTGATGCCATTCTTTACCGCGTCGTCCCAGCCCGCGCCGAGGTTTAGAGGTTTTTGCCCCAGGCTTGAAGCCGGAAGATCGAACATTTTCGTCAATCCGTCGGCAGGCGGTAGTCCCTGAACCGGTCGCGCAAGGTGCTCTTCTGGATCTTGCCGGTGGCGGTGTGCGGAATTTCGCCGACGAAGGCGACGTCGTCGGGCATCCACCATTTGGCCACCTTGCCGTCCATGAAGGTCAGGATATCGGTCTTCGTCGGCTCCTTGCCCGGCTTGCGCACGACGACCAGCAAGGGCCGCTCGCCCCATTTGGAATGGGCAATGCCGATGGCGGCGGCCTCGGCGACATCGGGATGACCGACGGCAAGGTTTTCCAGATCGATGGTCGAGATCCACTCGCCGCCCGATTTGATGACGTCCTTGGCGCGGTCGGTGATCTGCATGTAGCCCGAGGCGTCGATATGCGCTACATCGCCGGTATCGAACCAGCCATCGGCGTCGAACTGCTCGGCGCCGGCGCCGCCGTAATAGGCACGCGCCACGGCCGGGCCGCGCACCTTCAGGTGTCCGAAGGTCTTGCCGTCCCAAGGCAGCGCTTTGTTGTCGTCGTCCGTTACCTTCATCTCTACACCGAAGGGCGGGAAGCCCTGCTTGCCCTGGATATCGAGCCGGGCCTCGCCGGTCAGCGCCTCGTGCTGCGGCTTCATCGTGCACAGCGTGCCAAGCGGCGACATCTCGGTCATGCCCCAGGCATGCACGACCTGGACATCGTAGTTGTCCTGGAATTTCTCGGTGATGGCGCGCGGACAGGACGAGCCGCCTATGACGACCTTTTTCAGATGAGGCAGTTTCTTGCCGGTCTCCTCCAGATATTGCAGCAGCATCATCCACACCGTCGGGACGGCGGCGCTGAAGGTCACCTGTTCGGTGTCGAGAAGCTCGTAGATCGATGCGCCGTCCATCTTACAGCCGGGCATCACCAGCTTGGCACCGATCATCGGTCCGCTCTGGCCGAGCCCCCAGGCATTGGCGTGGAACATCGGCACCACGGGCAGAACGACGTCGCGCGACGAAATCCCCATGGCGTCCGGCATGGCCGCGGTCATGGCGTGCAGGACATTCGAGCGATGGCTGTAAAGCACGCCCTTCGGATCGCCTGTCGTGCCGGAAGTATAGCACATGCCTGCGGCGGTGTTCTCGTCGAAGGTCTTCCAGGCGAATGCGCCGTCGGCCTCGGCCAGCCATTCCTCATAGGCGACGGCATTCGGCAGCGAGGTTTGCGGCATATGCGCCCGGTCGGTCAGCACGATCACCCGCTTGAGCGAGCGCACCGCGCCGGCGATCTTTTCCAGCAGCGGCACGAAGGTCAGGTCGACGAAGATCGCCTTGTCCTCGGCATTGTTCATGATCCAGGCGATCTGCTCGGGGAAAAGCCTGGGATTGAGCGTATGGTATATCGCGCCGATGCCCATGATGCCGTACCAGGCCTCGATATGGCGGGCGGTGTTCCAGGCAAGGGTGGCGATGCGGTCGCCGAGGCCGAAGCCGTCGCGCTCCAATCGCTGCGCCGCCTTGAGCGCCCGGTGATGGATTTCGGCATAGGTGGTGCGCACGATCGGCCCTTCGATCGAGCGCGACACGATCACGCGCCCGCCGTGCTGGCGTTCGGCGTGGTCGATCAGCTTGTGGCAGAGCAGCGGCCATGACTGCATCAGTCCGAGCATTTTGTCTCCTCCCCTTGTGCGCTTCTGCGTCGTTGTTTCACGCATTGTGAAACGATCAGGCGGATTGTCCAGCGGTCATCAGCGCAAGGGCGGTGGAGGAACCGAAAAGCCCATGAAAACCGCCTTAATCCGGCCATTCTCGGCGTTAATGTCTGTTAACGGGCTGGGGTGTGATTGGCGAATGGAGTGGTTCGCATGGACGCGCAGCTTGACGAAAAAGCCCTTGAAAGCACGCTTGCCGAAAGTCTGGACGATCTGACGCCGGACGCCAAGGCCGTTTCCGACGACGAGTTCGCCGAAGTGGTCGGCGGCGCGTTGGAGGCTGTCGGTGGAACGCTGCTGTTCAAGATGTGCGTCGCCAACGGTGCCGAAGGTGAGCATGTCGCGGCCGCCTGCATCGGTGAGGCCAGCAATCGCCAGTTCCTTCTGCTGACGCTGCCGACCACCGGCGGCGCGCTGAAGGTCGAGACGGCGGCCAGAAGCGCCAATCCGGTCGCGGGCATAGCCGCCGCCTATGCCGGCCTGATGGATGCCTTCAAGACCGCCGCCTAGACCGTAACCCTGACCTTCAATGAATGGTGATCGCGTATCCCGCGGCGCGCGCTTGCGCGATGCATGGTCTCGACACATGTAAGTTCTCCGCAAGGAGACCCGCAATGGACAAAGTCGCCAACCCCGCCCCCGGATTCCAGCGCAATCCGGACAAGGTGATCACAATCGAGCCCTATCGCGGCAGCGTGACGGTACGTGCTGGCGACACCGTCATCGCCCGGTCGACCCGCGCCAAGCTCCTCTCGGAGCCGCCCTATCCGGACGCCTTCTACATCCCGTTCGACGACATCGATTTCAGCAAGCTCGCCGGCACCGGGCACTCGACGCATTGCCCGTATAAGGGCGATGCCAGCTACTGGAGCGTCCAGCCCGCGAGCGAAACCGGTACGAACGCGATGTGGGCCTATGAGCATCCGTTCGACGAAATGACCGGGATCCGCAATCACGGCGCGTTCTACACCAGCAAGGTGACGGTCGAGGCGACGCCGGACTGAGGCTGTCTTTAGATTCGGGTGAGTCCGGCCTGCAAATGGCGAGTTCCTGCGCTTCCGGTTCTCACATACCTTGAGTACGCTCCGCTCCGGTTCTCAGAACTCACCATTTTCGGCGCGCCCTGACCCGGATCTCAACACAGCCTCGAGCGTCAATCGGTGGTGCCGTCGTTTCCGACCCCTTCGGCATCGTCGAGTCGCACGAAGGTCATGCCCTTCTGCTTCAAGGCGAGCAGCCCTTGCACGACGCCCTCGCCCGCGGCGTGGGTCGGCTGGTTGATGTGGGAGATGATGACGTCGCCATCCTTGGCGGCGGCGATGCGGCGCGCAGTCTCCTTGGCCCCGAGCAGCGACCCACCGTCGCCATTGATCGAGAAACCGGCGATCTTGAAGCCCAGCTTGCGGATCATGGCGATCGCCGAAGGGCTGTATTCGGCGGTGGCGCCGCGGTACCATTTCGGCGCCCGGCCGCCCGCGCTCACAAGAGCGGCGGCACCAGATTCCACCTCGGACTGCACCGCTTCCGGGCTGCCGGCGCTGCGAATGCCGTAGATCTTTTGTGGCGTGTCGACCGCCGGGATGTGGCGGCCGCCGTGGTTTTCCAACTCGAACAGGTCGGGATGCGCCTTCATGATCTCGAAGGCGGCGGCATTGCGCTTCAGCCAGATGCCGGTGACGAAGATGGTCGCCGGGATCCTGTTGTCGACCAGCGCCGAGAGGATTCGCGTATCGGTCTTTCCGCCGCAGGCATCGAGCGTCAGCGCGACGCGCCCGCCGCCGGCCTCGGCGCCTTGCGGTGGCAGCCGCAACGTCGGCTCAACCAGCGTCGCGGCGCTGGCGGCTGAAACGACCGATGCCAAGAGCGCAATCGCGCAAAGAGACTTTTGCAACAGAACCATCATTCATTCCAAGACGGCGCGCCAGGCCAATCGCCGCTTCGCGCCAAGAAACCTGCCTCTAGGAGACTTATCTCAACAGACCGCCATCTAGGCGAAATTGCGGACGGCAAAAAGAACAGGAAGGGCAATCGCGAAAATTTGCTTTCGCCTTATGCCGAGGCCTCGAGGGCGGTCTGCGTCCGCGCCAGGAGCTCGAGTGCGGCGTCGACGACCGGGTCGACCTCGAGGCGCCAGACGCAGCACGCCTTGTTGGGGTCAGGCCGTTCGCACAGGTCGCCGCCGACGCAGTCGCAAGGCATTGATGGGCGAACCGGAATGCTCGGCGCGCCGATCGGCCCCCAATGGATCGGGCTCTGAAGGCCGAACAGGCCGATGACGGGCGTACCGGCCGCCGCCGCCATATGCATGGGGCCGCTATCGTTGCCGAGAAACAGCCGCGCCTGCTTGAACAACGCAGGCAGCGTTTCGAGTGGGACCGTTCCGACCAGATTGACGATCGGCGTCTTCGCAGTGGCTAGGATCGTTTCGGCTGTCTCGCTCTCATCCGGACCGCCGACCAGGGCGACGCGCAAACCGGTTTCGGCCGAAATCCGGTCGATTGCCTGGGCAAAGCGCTCGGGTTGCCAGCGGCGACCGGGGAAGCTTGCCCCGGCATGCACCGCGACAAAGGCGTTCGGCCGAAGATGAAACTTGTCCAGCACCGCCGAGGCTTTCGCTGTCTCGGACGTCCGAGGGCGGAAGGCGGGAACCCGCACACGCAGCTCTATGCCAAGCGCTTCCAACGGCGAAAGGTATCGATAGAGAAAGTGCCGCTCACCAAAGCCGAACGGCTTTGCCTTGACATTGGCAGTTTGGCGTTCGAACCAACGCAAGGGCCTTGCGGAGGGATGATATCCCACGCGAATCCGTGCACCCACCACTCCTGAGATGAACCGCGACGTCCTCGTATCGGTGATGTCGATGGTCATGTCAAATCGGCGGCGGCGCAATCTGAAGAGCGCCAGGACGAGTTCCTGCGTGCGTCGCAACGGCGAGCCGCGCATGTGGGAACGGCGGAAGGTCACGACCTCCGTGGCAATGTCGTTGGCCGTGAGAAGACCGGCGAAGTGGGCGTCGCAGAGGAAGGCGATACGAACGCCGGGGTATTCGAGCTGAAGATTATTCGCCAGCGCGGAGGCAAGGACGAGATCGCCAATGTGCTTCGTCTGCACAATCAGGATCGATCGGACGGGGCCGGGGCGAATCTGCGACATCCGTGTGCGCGCACCGGACGGATCGGAGTCCGCGAAGCTGGGTTGAGATGTCGACATCTGGAACCACGTGTATGTTCACGTGATCTTATATACAAGACGACAAGGCTGTGGACCATCATGAGTCTCGCGCTCCGGCAGAACGTGCGGGTCGGCCAACAGATGGCACAATACTCCGCGCAAACGTCAGACCGCGTGTTCGAAGGCCACTTCGGTGCGCGCCAGGAGTTCGAGCGCCGCGTCGACCACCGGATCGACTTCCAGCCGCCAGACGCAACACGCCTTGCTCGGATCCGTGCGGTGGCACAAGTCGCCGCCGACGCAATCGCAAGGCATGGAGGGCCGCAACGAAATGCTGGGGACGCCGACCGGCGCCCAGCGAACCGGGTTGGTCAGGCCGAACAGGCCGACCACCGGTATGCCGGCCGCGGCCGCCATATGCATCGGGCCGCTCTCGTTGCCGAGGAACAGTCGCGCCTCCTTGAGCAGCGCCAGCAGCGTTTCCAGGCGCAGCGCGCCAGCCAGGTTGACGACAGGCGCCTTGGCCAGCGCCATGATCGCGTCGGTTGCTTCGCTCTCGTCCGGGCCGCCGACCAGAACGATGCCGAGGCCGGTTTCCTTGACTATCTTGTCGATCGCCGCGGCAAAGCGCTCCGGCTGCCAGCGACGACCGGGAAAGCTTGCGCCGACGTGCACCGCGATGAAGCCATTCGGCTTGATGCGATGCCTGGCCAGCAGCGCGAGCGCCCGCGTCGTCTCGAAGGGCAGCGGCCGGATCGCCGGCACCCTGACGCGCAAGGCGACGCCCAGCGCCTCCAGCGGCGACAGATAACGGTAGAGGAAATGCTTCTTGCCAAAGCCGAAAGGCTTCATCCCGACAGTGGCCGGCTGGCGCTCATACCAGCGCGGCGGCTTTTCCGACGGGACATAACCGAGCCTGACCGGGGCATTGACCAGTCCGGAGACGATGCGCGACGTCTTCGAATCGGTAATGTCGATGCTCATGTCGAAGCGGTGCTGGCGCAAGGCGCGCACCGCGCGGAAAAGCTCGCGCCCACGCTCCAACGGCGTGCCGCGCATCTTGGCGCGGCTGAAGGGGACGACCTCGGAGGCAATGCCATGCACCGTCAGGAAGCCGGCGAAACGCGCTTCGCACAGGAATACGATGCGGACGCCGGGATATTGAAGCTGGAGGTTCTTGGCCAGCGTCGAGGCAAGCACGATGTCGCCGATGAACTTGGTCTGCAGGATCAGGATCGACCGGAGCGTGGTGGGGGAAATCTGCAACATGGGTTTCTGGCACCAATAGTTCGGAGCCAGAAACTCGTTTCAAACCGTGTCGGGAATCGGGGCGGAAAGGCGCACGTTCGTGTGACATTCCATACAAAACCGTAATCCGCCCGCCCCCCGCTCAGGCGCGTTTTGCAGCACTCTTCGCCGCTGCCACACCGGCTTGCGCCGCCGCCAGTCTGGCGATTGGCACGCGGTAGGGCGAGCACGAGACATAGTCGAGGCCGACCTCCTCGCAGAAGCGGATCGAGGCGGGATCGCCGCCATGCTCGCCGCAAATGCCGAGCTTGATGGCAGGCCGCGTCGCCTTGCCCTTTTGCGCGGCGATGCGCACCAGTTCGCCGACGCCGTCGACGTCTAGCGACACGAACGGATCCTGCTCGATGATGCCTTTCTGCCGGTAGGTTTCGAGGAAGGACGCGGCATCGTCGCGCGAGATGCCGAATGTCGTCTGCGTCAGGTCATTGGTGCCGAAGGAGAAGAATTCGGCCGATTCGGCAATAACGTGCGCCCGGATCGCCGCGCGCGGCAGTTCGATCATCGTGCCGGTGAGGTAATCGATCTTGGTGCCTGTTTCCTGCATGACGCTTTGCGCCACCGCATCGATGCGCGCCTTGACGTAGTCGAGTTCCTTCACGAGGCCGACCAGCGGCACCATGATTTCCGGGACGACCAAGGCGCCGGCCTTCCGTCCGGCCTCGACCGCCGCCTCGAAGATGGCGCGCGCCTGCATCTCGGCGATCTCGGGATAGGAAACGGCGAGCCGGCAGCCGCGATGGCCGAGCATCGGGTTGAACTCGTGCAGCGCCTCGGTGCGCTGTCTCAGCTTGTCGGCCGAGACGTTCATGGCGGTGGCGACTTCGGCGAGTTCCGCTTCGGTCTTGGGCAGAAATTCGTGCAGCGGCGGGTCGAGCAGGCGGATCGTCACCGGCAGGCCGGCCATGATCTCGAACAGTTCGAGAAAGTCCGAGCGCTGCATCGGCAGAAGCTTGTCGAGTGCTGAACGCCGGTCCTTCTCGGTGTCGGCCAGGATCATCTCGCGCATGGCGACGATGCGGGCACCGTCAAAGAACATGTGCTCGGTGCGGCAAAGCCCGATGCCTTCGGCTCCGAAGGAACGCGCCATGCGCGCGTCGAGCGGGGTTTCGGCATTGGTGCGCACCTTCATGCGGCGCGCGGCGTCCGCCCATTCCATGATGGCGGCGAAGTCGCCCGACAGCTCCGGCTGCAGCATGGCTACAGCCCCTTTGAGCACTTGGCCGTTGCCGCCATCGATGGTGATGATGTCGCCCTTGCGGAAGGTCTGGCCCATAGAGAGCAGCGTGCCGGCCTTGTAGTCGACCCGCAGCGAGCCGGCGCCCGACACGCAGGGCTTGCCCATGCCGCGCGCCACCACCGCGGCGTGGCTGGTCATGCCGCCGCGCGTGGTGAGGATGCCCTCGGCGGCATGCATGCCGTGGATGTCCTCGGGGCTGGTCTCGATGCGCACCAGGATCGCCTTGCGACCTTGCGCCTTGGCATCCTCTGCGTCTCCAGATGAAAAGACGATCTCGCCGGTGGCGGCACCCGGCGAGGCCGGTAGGCCCATGCCGATGACGTCGCGCGCGGCTTTCGGATCGATCGTCGGGTGCAGGAGCTGGTCGAGCGAAGCGGGATCGATGCGGGCGACGGCCTCTTCCTTGGTGATCAGCCCGTCCCTTGCCATCTCGACCGCGATCTTGAGCGCCGCCTTGGCGGTGCGCTTGCCGGAACGGGTCTGCAGCATCCACAATTTGCCGCGCTCGATGGTGAATTCGAGGTCCTGCATGTCGCGGTAGTGCTTTTCCAGCCGGTCGGAGATGTCGACGAAGGCTTGGAAGGCGTCCGGCATCAGCTTTTGCAGCGACGGCTTGTCGGAGCCGGCGGCGATGCGCGCGGCCTCGGTGATGTTCTGCGGCGTACGGATGCCGGCGACCACGTCCTCGCCCTGGGCGTTGACCAGGAATTCGCCGTAGAGCTGCCGCTCGCCGGTCGACGGGTTGCGCGTGAAGGCGACGCCGGTGGCCGAGGTGTCGCCCATATTGCCGAACACCATGGCCTGGACGTTGACCGCCGTGCCCCAGCTTTCCGGGATGTCGTGCAGGCGGCGGTAGGTGATGGCGCGGCTGTTCATCCAGCTCGAAAACACGGCGCCGATCGCGCCCCAGAGCTGCTCATGCGGATCCTGCGGGAACGGCTTGCCCAGTTCTTCCTCGACCTTGGCCTTATAGAGCGAAATCACGCCCTGCCATTCCGCGGCAGTCAGTTCGGTGTCGAGTTCGTGACCGAGGCTCGCCTTCTGGTCCTCGAGGATTTCCTCGAACACCTCGTGGTCGAGCCCCATGACGACATCGGAATACATCTGGATGAAACGGCGATAGCTGTCGTAGGCGAAGCGCGCGTCGCCGGAATCAGCGGCCAAGGCCTCCACCGTCTCGTCATTGAGGCCGAGATTGAGCACGGTGTCCATCATGCCGGGCATGGAGGCGCGGGCGCCCGATCGCACCGAGACCAGGAGCAGCTTCGAGGGATCGCCGAAGCGGCGGCCGGTGATCGTGCCGATATTGTCGAGCGCGGACGACACACTGGCTTCGAGCGCCGCCGGATAGGTGCGGCCGTCGGCGTAATAGGCGTTGCAGACCTCGGTGGTGATGGTAAAGCCCGGCGGCACCGGCAGCCCGAGGCTGCACATCTCGGCCAGGTTGGCGCCCTTGCCGCCGAGGAGGTTGCGGTCGCCGGCGCGGCCTTCGGCGGCACCGTCGCCGAAGGTGTAAACCCACTTGGTCATGCTTGCCCTCCAGTTCGTGGAAGATAGACAACAGCCGGGTCGGAGCCCGCTTCCCCGCCCTTCCGGTCCGAGCGATATGATGCTGCAGTGCGAAAGGCAAGGCGCAGGCGTGACGGGTCCGGCTCCTACAATCGATTAAGCAAAAGCTGCGTCAAAAAGACTTGCCGGATAATGCCGCTCCCTATAGAACATAACCGGAACATGTATGGAGTAGCGTGATGAAACTCAACGGAAAACTCGACTATCTGGAGTTGCCGGCGACAGGCGGCACGCTGGACAGCGTTAAATCCTTCTATAGCGCGGCCTTTGCCTGGTCGTTCACCGACTACGGCCCGACCTATTCGGCCTTTGCCGAAGGCCTGGACGGCGGTTTCCAGGCGGATGCCGGCGAGGCGCCGGCCAAGCCGCTGCCGGTGCTCTACTCGCAAAACCTCGAGGAAACGCTGGACGCGGTCGAGAATGCCGGCGGCGTCATCGTGAAACCGATCTTTGCCTTTCCCGGCGGCAGACGATTCCACTTCACCGATCCGGCCGGTAACGAGTTGGCGGTGTGGGGACATTAGAAAAGACGCAGATTTCCTGGTAAATTTGCTGTTGACAGGCAGTTCTGCTCCAATAAGTAGCAGCCTGATCTTTCAGCAACAAAAGCGCGCTCATGAAATTCGGATCAAGCGGTGTCCGGGGTTTGGCTTCCGATTTGATCGGAAGAGCAAGCGGACTCTACACTGAAGCTTTTGCCCGGCGCCTGCGTGCGACCGGGTTCGATCAGGGCAAGGTTTTTGTCGGGCGCGATCTGCGCGACAGCAGTCCGGAGATCGCAGCGGACTGCATGGCCGCGCTCGCCGCGGCCGGCTTCGAGCCGATCGACTGCGGAGCGATCCCCACCCCGGCGCTCGCTTTCCATGCCGGCCGGCAGCGCGGCGCGGCGCTGATGGTGACCGGATCGCACATTCCCGCCGACCGCAACGGCATCAAGTTCTATGGTCCGAAGGGCGAGATCGACAAGGCGGACGAGGCCGCGATCACCGCTTATGTCGCCGAGTTGTCGGACCACTACCCATGGCCGCCGGCACAGGCACAGTGGCAAGCCGGCCGTGATCAGGCTCTGGCCGCCTTTTGGGACCGTGTGGGCTCCATTCTCCCCTCCGCCGCGCTTTCCGGGCTCAGGCTTGGTGTCTACCAGCACAGTTCCGTGGCGGCGGAACTGCTGGTCGAGGTGCTGCGCGCCTACGGCGCCGATGCCATGGCCGTCGGAAAATCCGAGGTTTTCGTGCCGGTCGACACCGAGGCCGTCAGCCCGGAGACCCTGGCCAAGGCGAAAGGGTGGGTACGCGAGTTCAAATTCGACGCCGTGCTGTCGACGGACGCCGATGCCGACCGCCCTCTTATCATCGACGAAAACAGCGAATTGTTCCGCGGCGACCTGATCGGCCTCGCCACGGCGCTGTTCGTCAAGGCCGATGTCGTGGTGACGCCGGTGACGTCGAACTCGGGCATTTCCGACGCTTTCGGCTTCAAGGTGGTGAGGACGAGGGTCGGCTCGCCCTTCGTCATAGCCGGCATGGAGGCCGCGCAACCGGCCGGCGGCACGATCGTCGGCTTCGAGGCCAATGGCGGGGTGCTGCTCGGGTCGGACTGTCTCTTGAACGGCAAGACATTGTCGGCACTGCCGACGCGCGATTCCTTTCTGCCGATCCTGGCGACGCTCGGCACCGTGGCATCGACGGGCAAGTCTCTGTCGGCGCTGCGCTCGCTCTGGAAGCTTCCGATCTGCGCCAGCGAGCGGCTGGAGAATTTCCCGGTCGAGGCATCGCGCGGCCTGATGCATCGGCTCGCCGACCGTGATGCCCTGCAGGCGTTTCTGGCACCCTTCGGAACCGTCGCCGACGTCGACGTGACCGACGGTCTCAGGGCGCGCATGGTAAGCGGCGAGATCGTCCATCTGCGGCCTTCGGGCAACGCGCCGGAGTTTCGTTGCTATGCCGAGGCCGCCAGCCATGACAGGGCAAGTGAAATCGTGGCAATAGCGCTCGAACGGGCGCGGGACGCCGGACTGTCAGACGAGCGAAAGATCGTCGAATGAAAGTGGTTCCCGTCATCATCAGCGGCGGCGCCGGGTCGCGGCTGTGGCCGGCGTCCAGGCAGTCGCATCCGAAGCCTTTCCTCAAGGTTGCGGACGGGCGCTCGCTGATCCAGCACACCGTGCTCAGAGCGGTCTCGCTGAAGAACGTTACGGAACTCGTCGCGGTGACGTCGAGGGACCACCTTTTCCTGACCAAGGACGATTTCGACGAATTGTCGCCGGCGGTTCCGCCGCACACTTTCCTGCTTGAGCCGGAGGGGCGCGATACGGCCGCGGCGGTGGCGGCGGCCGTCGTCCACGCCAACGCAACCCAGGGTCCGGACGCGATTTTGTGCGTGTTTCCGGCCGACCACATGATCGGCGATCTCTCGGCCTTCACGGCTGCGATGGGGCGGGCCATCGACCACGCGCGGCAGGGCCTGATCGCCACGCTCGGCATCAAGCCCAGCCGTCCGGACACCGCCTTCGGCTATATCGAGGCCGATGGCGAGAAGGTGGTTCGTTTCGTCGAAAAGCCGGACCTCGCCACGGCCAAGACATATCTGGCGTCCGGGCGCTTCTTCTGGAATGCCGGCATCTTCTGTTTTACGGCGCGAACCATGCTTGAGGCCCTGGCCGCGCATTGTCCCGCCGTGCTCGACGCGGTCGCCGCAAGCTACCAGCACGGCCGCCTCGAGAATGGCGGCGACACCGGCAAGATCGAACTTTCGGGCGAGCATTTCGCGCTTGCGCCGCGAATCTCGCTCGACCATGCCGTGATGGAAAAGGCGCGCAATCTTGCCGTGGTCCCCTGCGAGATGGCCTGGAACGACATCGGATCGTGGAACGCCATGGCGGAGCTGATCCAGGCGGACGAGCGCGGCAACAGGATCCGCGGCGATGTACACACTGTGGACACTTCCGGCAGCTACATCACTTCGGACAAGCGCGTCATCGGCACGGTCGGCGTCAGCGACCTGGTGATCGTCGATTCGCCTGACGCGTTGCTGGTGGCCTCACGCGAACGCGTGCAGGACGTCAAGAAGCTGTTCGAGGGCCTCAAGGCATCGGGGCACGAAGCGCATCTCTTGCACTCCACCGTGCACCGGCCATGGGGGACGTACACGGTGCTGGAGGAAGGCGAACGCTTCAAGATCAAGCGCATCGAGGTGAAGCCCGGGCGGCGGCTCAGCCTGCAGATGCACCATCATCGTTCGGAACATTGGGTGGTGGTCAGCGGATCGGCGAAGATCGTCAATGGCGACAAGGAGCTGTTCCTGGCAACCAATGAATCGACTTACATCCCGTGCGGTCACAAGCACCGGCTGGAAAATCCGGGCAAGATCGATCTGGTGATCATCGAAGTTCAGAGCGGCGATTATCTTGGCGAGGATGACATAGTGCGCTTCGACGACGTATACGGGCGCGCATGACGATTCACTGACCCGCAGGGCTGGGGCGGGCAATCAACGGATTAGGGGCTTGGGGGAGTAATTATCCGAATTCATTGAGAGTATTGATGGCAAAGACAGCATTGATCACCGGCATTACCGGGCAGGACGGCGCCTATCTGGCGGAACTCCTGCTCGCGAAGGGCTACGAGGTCCACGGCCTTGCGCGGCGCTCAACTACTGCCGACGTCAACATCACGCGGCTGAAGTGGCTTGGCATCGAAGAAGACGTGCGGATCGTCGACGGCAATCTGAGCGATCTTTCAGGACTGTCGCGGATCATGCGCGATGTAAAGCCGGACGAGGTCTACAACCTTGCCGCACAATCTTTCGTCGCATCCTCCTGGCAGCAGCCGATCCTGACCGGCAACGTCACCGGCATCGGCGTCACCAACGTGCTTGAGGCGCTGCGGCTCGAAATCCCCTCGGCGCGCTTCTACCAGGCATCCTCATCGGAGATGTACGGCCAGATCCAGGAGCCGATGCAGTCGGAGACCACGGCCTTCCACCCCCGCTCCCCCTATGCGGTGGCTAAGGTCTATGGGCATTGGATCACAGTCAATTACCGCGAGAGCTTCGGGCTGCATGCCTCGAGTGGCATTTTGTTCAACCACGAGTCGCCGCTGCGCGGCATCGAGTTCGTCACCCGCAAGGTCACCGACGCTGTCGCCCGCATCAAGAAGGGCATGGCCAAGGAGTTGCGCCTCGGCAATATCGACGCCCAGCGCGACTGGGGCCACGCGAAAGACTATGTCCGCGCCATGTGGCTGATGCTGCAGCAGGATGAGGCGGACGACTATGTCGTGGCCACCGGCCGGACCACCACGGTGCGTGACATGTGCCGGATCGCCTTCGAGCATGTCGGGCTGAAGATGGATGATCACCTCATCATCGATCCCGACCTGTTCCGGCCGGCCGAAGTAGAGGTCCTGCTCGGCAATCCAGCCAAGGCGAAAGCCAAGCTCGGCTGGGAAGCGACGATCACACTGGAGGAGATGATCCGGGAAATGGTGGATGCAGACCTCGCCAGGACGGGCAGTTGAAGACGTCAAGGGCTTGGCGAAAATATTATCGAACATATCGAGAGTTCTAATGACAAAGACAGCATTGATAACTGGCGTTACCGGCCAAGATGGAGCCTATCTGGCTCAGTTCCTGCTACAAAAGGGATATTCCGTGCATGGCATAAGGCGCCGCACATCTCTTTTTAATACGGACCGCATTGATCATTTGTACCATGATCCCCACGAAAGGGGCGTAGATCTAACACTGCATCATGGCGATCTCACGGATACATCCAGCTTGATGCGCATTATTCAACTCGTGCAGCCGGATGAGATTTATAACCTGGCAGCCCAGAGCCACGTGGCTGTTTCATTCGAGGAGCCGGAATACACCGCAAATTCCGACGCTCTAGGAGCGTTGAGAATTTTGGAAGCCATTCGCATTCTTGGCTTGGAGAAAAAGGTCCGCTTCTATCAGGCCTCTACATCTGAGCTGTACGGGCTCGTGCAAGAGACGCCTCAAAAGGAGACTACGCCATTCTATCCCAGGTCCCCCTACGCTGTGGCCAAACTGTATGCGTATTGGATTACGGTCAACTATCGTGAAGCGTACGGCATCTACGCCTGCAACGGCATTTTGTTCAATCACGAGTCCCCAATGCGGGGGGAGACGTTTGTGACGCGCAAGATTACGCGGGCCCTCGCACGTATCAAGCTAGGCATACAAGAGCGACTTTACCTGGGCAATCTCGACTCTCTGCGCGATTGGGGTCACGCCAAGGACTATGTCGAGATGCAATGGCTCATGCTTCAGCAGCAATCTCCTGAGGACTACGTCATCGCAACCGGTGAGCAACACTCGGTTCGCGAGTTTGCGACCCTTGCCGCTGCAGAACTGGGTATCGATATCCGCTGGGAAGGAAAGGGTGTCGATGAAAAAGGCTACGACCCGAGGACGGGCAAATGCATCGTGGCCGTGGACCCTCGTTACTTCCGGCCTGCGGAGGTGGAAACCCTTCTTGGAGATGCCAGCAAGGCAAAATTGAAGCTCGGCTGGGAACCGAAAATCGGCTTCACTGAATTGGTTGGCGAGATGATGCGGGCAGACTTGCTGAGCGCGCAACGAGACCAAATGATTCAGAACAGCGGCTACAATCACTATCCCCGACCGGAGTGAGGGCACGTGTACCCATGACACTGATGTCGTCTGCATCCAAACTTGATTCGCGATGCCTCGTCACTGGTGCGAGCGGCGTCCTGGGCCGTGCCATTGTTCGGCAGCTTGAGCGGCTTGGCGTACGCGATGTGCTAAGGCCAAGCCGTCAGGAATTAGATTTGCTCGATGAGAATGAAACTCGACGATATTTCTCAACTTACCGTCCAGACACAGTAATTCACTTGGCAGCGACCGTATTTGGGCTCGCTGGCAACATGAAAAACCAGCTTCGGGCCGTGACAGAGAATTCAGCGATCAATCATCACATCTTCTCTGCCATTGCAAAGTACCCAGTGAATAACTTTTTCTTCGCAGGGACAGTTGCATCGTACCCATACCCCTATCTTGAGATGCCATTACGAGAAGACAATTTCTTCACAGGTTTACCGCATTCTGGTGAATTTGGTTATGCTATGGCTAAACGCCACGCTTATAGCTATCTTGAGATTTTATGTAAGGAAATAGGCATGCGATATACATATGGTATTTTTACTAACCTATACGGCGACCATGACCGATTTGACGTTACGAACGGGCATGTTATTCCTTCGCTAGTTGTCAAAGCCCATCGCGCGGCCTTAACCAAGACGCCGCTGGAGGTTTGGGGGGATGGCACTGCGGAGCGAGACTTTTTGCATGCCGAAGACGCAGCCAGAGGCGTAATGTTATGCCTGACGAATGCAGGATTGCAAAATTTCGTGAACATATCGAGCGGCATTGGCGTTACCATTAGACAAGTGACAGAGTGCATAGCGTCAGAGGCCGGCGTATCCGATGTCAGATTCAACGTAGATAGACCGGTAGGTATAAGGAGTCGCGTCGTAGATAACAGCAAATTGAGAAGCGCAGGGTTTGCGCCGGAAATTAGTTTACAATGCGGGCTGGCTCGCACCTACAAGTGGTACGAAGACAATCAGGCTGGCATCCGACAATGAGTACATTTGCAATCGTATCCAGTTACTCTGAAAGCTGCGGCAACGCGTCTTTTACAAGAGTTTTGCATGATTCGATCCGACACTACAGCAATGCAAGTGTCGAGGTTATCGAGCTTGACCTAAAATTGCTGCAATCAACAAATAAGATAATACGGGAAAAAGGCCATCGGCACATTTCTGAAATTGCAAGCCGGCTGAAAGCCTTTGATGGCGTAAATATTCAGTTTGAAGCCGGCCTTTACGGAACCCTTCCCAGTGACATCATTCGTCGCGCTACTATTCTAATGCAAGCGAACCCCAATACCACCGTTACCCTTCATTCGCCTCGCCTCATGGAAGCTTCATCGGCGAGCGCCAGGGCAGGGATAAGGAAATTAGTAACCCTGCAAATTGTCGACGGCTTGCGAGAGATTATTGGCAACAAGTTGGCTGATATACATATTAGGATCAATCGTAAGGTTATCAAAAATGCCATCAAGAACAACCTTCGGCTGATCGTCCACACCTCGAGAGCTGCGCGGCAAATTCAACAGTTTTTTAACTACACACGCGTGGATGTTCATCCATTGAAAATTGTCCCAGATAACTTCGAGAGGGATGGGTCAGTCCTAGAGCGTATACGGTCTGAGATTAGTCTTACGGAATCAGACGTATTGCTTGGGATGTTCGGATATATAAGCGCTTACAAAGGTCATGGTGACGCCCTGAAGGCACTTTCACTTTTGCCAAAGGAATATAAACTCCTGATCTTTGGCCGTCAGCATCCCCAGACGCTTAAGGTGGATGGGAAAACCGACGCGTATCTTCAAAAACTCATAGAGACGGTCTTGGCAAATAAATCGCTTCGCGGCAGAGTGTTTTTTCTGGGAGAGCTCGAAGACAACGACTTTTGGAAAGTCGCAAGCGCGGTAGACGTTGCGTGGCTGCCTTATTACGAAAATGGCCAAGATGGATCAGGGATCGCCTCGATATGCATGGATGCATGCCAACGGGTACTTTGTTCGTCTTCTTTTGCTTTTGATGAACTATTTAAACTTGTACCCTATGACAATTATATGCGATTCGATATCGGCAACTACCTGGAGATTGCTACCAAGACCGAAATGTTGATGCGACGGGATCTCAGTGGCCACCCTGAAAAACCTGTGACGTCGGTCTACAACTGTCAAACCCAGGCAGTGGTTTACGCTCGTGATCTCCCTAATTTTTTGGTTAACCTTGACCCCCAGACACAAGGCTTCAAACAGGCCGCCCAATAGCAGATGGTAAAGGATTTTAAAGAAGGCTGGAACGACCTCGTCCAGGCGGCAAGCATGCTGCCGCTGTCCTTGTACTTTGCATGGGGCGATACCAGAGCGCGATACAGACGAAGCGTGCTCGGACCACTCTGGTTGGTGCTAGGCACAGCCGTTGGCGTGGTGGGCCTTGGCTTCCTGTGGAGCGAATTACTCCACATCGACAAGTCGACGTTTATTCCGTCGCTTTCCATTGGTCTTGTCGTTTGGCAACTGCTATCGGGATCAATTCTGGAGGCGTCCGGCGTGTACATTGGCAATGCGAGATTGATAAGAAATGTAAGCGCTCCACTTTTCGTTTTCCCGTTGCAGCTACTCCTTAGACAATTGATAAATTTCTGCCATAATTTACTCGTTGTCGTTTTCGTCTTATTGATATTTCCACCGCCGCTGAGCCTCAATCAGTTACTGGTAGTGCCCGGTCTGGTCCTTGTGATTGCCAACCTCTTCTGGTTGTCCAGCTTGATTGGGTTGCTAGGCGCGAGATTTCGGGATTTGGGTCCACTCGTTGGATCATTCATGCCGCTAATGTTCTTCCTCACACCGGTGATATATCGACCCAATCAGCTCGCGATGACTGAATTTATCGCCTGGCTCAATCCGCTTACTTACCTCGTTTCACTTGTTCGTGACCCTATGCTGGGCTTCGCACCGCCCGTTTTTGTTTACCAGGTTAGCGTTGGCCTACTTATATCCGGCGGGATCGCGACCCTCTGCATTCTTGGCAAAAAGCATGGACGCGTAGTTTTTTGGGTGTGAAGATGGCGCTGTTAAAGTTTGAAAATGTGACCGTCCAATATCCAATTTACAATGCGAAAAGCATGTCGTTGAGGAACAAATTGGTCCAAATCGGCACTGGCGGGATCGTGTCCCAACCTACGGCCGGCATTGTCACAATTACGGCATTGGACAACGTGAGCTTTGAACTGCGTGACGGCGACAGTGTCGGATTAATCGGACACAACGGAGCCGGAAAGACGACTTTGTTGCGCACTATGGCGGGTATATTTATGCCCGTTTCCGGGAAGATAACCAGGGATGGTCGTGTCGCAACGATCATCGAGCTAGGCGCAGGCCTTGATGAGGAGTTGTCGGGATACGAGAACATCTATCGTATGGGTATGCTTTTAGGCTCAACGCGGTCGGAGGTTACGCTTATGGTACCTGACATTGAAGAATTTACTGAATTGGGTAATTTCTTACAACTTCCTGTCCATACTTATTCGGCAGGGATGAAAATGCGGCTGATGTTTGCAGTGGGAACGGCGGTGCACCCTGAAATCTTGTTGGTCGACGAGACGTTTGGCACGGGTGACGCTGCATTTCAGTCAAAAGCACAAGACCGTATGAAGACGCTTGTTGGAAACGCTCGAATATTTGTTTTTGCATCTCATTCGATTGATCTAATAAAACAGTTTTGCACGCGCGCGTTCTCCTTGGAACACGGAAGATTGATGGAAGTTGCGCTTTAGTGGGTTGATGAAAGGATCCTGACCGCTGCACCGTGATCGCGCTTCACGGTTGGCGCGGGATCATGGAAACTTAGTGGTATAGAATGCAGACCAACACCCGCATTGGCACGTGCTCGATAACGTGTGACGCGAAAACATAGTCAAACGGATCGCTACCGTCCCCGATGCAATCCTTCAGTGCCCCGCAAGAAATCGACATTCCGCGCATCCACATCGATGCCGCCCTTGACGAGGTGGGGCGGCTATATCGACGATGCGCTTCGAAAGCCTTAGCGGAACGACGTGACCTAAAGAAGAAAAGGAGAACGCAAGCCTACCCTACCTTTCAAGAGAACTCGGATAATACCTCTCCAATAGATTGCGGTAATAAGTCCTGATGTATTCGATGACAGGCGACGGCAACTCCTCCCGCCATGCATCAGGGCTGCCGGATCGATAATGCGACTGTGAATCGACCTGCCCGGGCTCCCTCCCGCCAGACATACGTCGGAATGAAAATTTATCCGATTCTGGCCACTGAAGCCCAATTGAAGCAGAACCCAAAGCCGGACGAATTACACTGCCGATGTCTTCACCGAAGTCTTCCATGCGCACCGTAACGATGCGTGGGTCTGAAAAATCCCAGCGCCGCAAATCGGCGAGCGGCCCACCGGTATTCCTGTAGAAATCATCGCGCTCGACAAATGTCAGAGTGAGGAACATCCCATGTTCTTGCGAGCACCCCTGAAGCAACTTGCGTTGCAAGGCAAGTTCTGGCCAACCATCCAGAGGATGTGTTCGAATATGGGAGAAATATGCGGACTGTACTATGTTTAGCGGGTTACGGATAAGATGAACGACCACACCACGAAGGTGTGGAGCCACTGTCCTATAATTCGCATTTGCCAAATGCGTTATGTTGACGTTCTCTGCAGGAATTTCAGAACCGTCTGAAGTCGCATAAAATGTCAATCCATTGACAATGCTCAAATTTGAAAGAAATGAGCTCAGCAGGCTAGACGCACACTTGTGATGGCTGAGAAATATCAACTAAAGAACCTCCCAATTGAATTGGCGGGATTTACAACACTGTGTGCACCTTAGTGGCCGAGAGATGGTGATCTGTCCGCAGTGCTGTCATCTAGCGACACTGGGATCTGGGCCGTTTCCGTTATACCGAGAGGCCGGGTTTGGGCAACCAGTGTTGCGGTAAAGCGCAGCATAATGTTAAGGGACCCCTTTTAGCCCTTTGGGCTGCGGGAGGCCTAAATGGGTAACTGGATTCGCAACCGCGCCAAACTTGCGATGGACTATCTTGCCATCAAGGTCAGTCAGCGTATCGAGCATCGACTCTCCGACGTGATCAAGTCACAACTTGATAGCCAACTCAATGCAATGCGACCATATCTGACGGGCGGCACATCTCAAACGATGGTCGATTCCCGCGCAATCGCCAAAGCAGTGCCTTTGACGCTGAATTCTGGAGATAGCCACATCTATTTCCACAACTCAGATGGGCACCGGTTTTTTCTCGATGCCACCGACCACCATATTACCCTGCATGTGCTGGAGCATGGTTGCTGGGAGGATCACATCAGGGACGTCATCATGCAGATATTGAAACCTGGTTCAACTTTTGTTGACGTCGGCGGCAATGTCGGGTTGCATACTCTTTTCGCTGGATCGATTGTTGGTCAGACTGGTAAGGTCTACTCCTTCGAACCCGTGCCCCACCTATATGGCACACTGAGACTCAACGTCGATGTCAATGGGATGGGGAATGTCATCAAGACCCACCAGCTCGCGGTGTCCGATACTGAGGAGGTCAAAAGCTTTTCCAAGTTCCGATCACATTCCGCAATGTCCGGTTTTTCTGTTCCGCAGGTCCGACTCGATATCTTCGGCGAGTCGGAGAATTCCAGTGTCGAAGTGATCCAGGTGAACACAGTCACGCTTGACAAGATGTTCGCCGGCCAAAAGATCGACGGCCTTAAGATTGACGTCGAGGGTTACGAAACGCTTGTGCTGCGCGGGGCCAAAGAGGTCATCCGTAATAACCGTGATATTAAGCTTATCATCGAATGGGACCCGTTTCTCGTCACACGCACTCTCGGCTCAGAGGCTATCACGGAAAATATTGCATTCCTCGAATCAGAAAGGTTCATTCCCTATCTCGCCCTTTGGCAACAGCCGCTGCGCAAGGTAACTTGGGACGAGGTATCCAGACTGCAAGGCGATCTAATTCTAACCAGAACAGGCAGTTTGCGCTAAATAAACTGGAGAGTTCATCGCGGCCGAAATTAACGCCTTCCTCGACTCTTCCAAGAGGTCAACGACCGCATGAATGCCCTGAAGTGTTATGCCGGTGCGATACGGTCGTGAGACATCCACCTGCCGACTTCCCGAGCAAAGCTTTCGAGCAGGCCATCCGATCAAGACGAAGGACGCCTGTTTGAAAGTCCTGCATTTCTTCAAGACATATTTGCCGGACAGTTTCGGCGGGGTGGAGCGGACCATCCACGCCATTGCCGAAAGCACGGCTCGCCACGGAGTCGAAACCGAGGTGCTGTCGCTGAGCAGCGCTCCAAACGAAAACACCAGGCGTATCGACAGCCATATGGCCGCCAAGGCGAAGCTCGATTTCGAGCTGGCCTCGACGGGGTTTTCCCGCGAGGTTTTTCGCAAGTTCGATGCGCTCGCTCGGCAATCCGACCTGGTGCATTACCATTTTCCATGGCCGGTCATGGACGTCGCGCATTTTTATTCCCGTCACGGCAAGCCTTGCGTCGTCACCTATCATTCGGATGTCGTCAGGCAACGCCTGCTCTTGTCGTTCTACCGACCGCTGATGATGCGCTTCCTCGGCAATGTAGACGCTTTAGTGGCGACCTCGCCCGACTATCTGCGCTCGAGCGCCGTCTTGAGGCGGTTTGCGGCCAAATCGAGCGTCATTCCGATCGGCATCGACGAAGCCGCCTATCCGGCGCCGACGGCGGCCGACGCGAGCTGGCTCCGGTCGGTGGCACCTGAGCCGTTCGTGCTGTTCGTCGGCGTGCTGCGCTACTACAAGGGACTGAATATTCTGATCGACGCGGCGGACCGGGTGCGGTGCAGGATCGTCATTGCCGGAGCGGGACCGGTCAAGGAGCAATTGAAGAGCCAGGCCGAAAGGCTGAAGCGCGACAATGTCGCCTTCCTCGGCGCGGTCTCCGAGCAACGGAAAATGGCCCTGCTTCACGCCTGCAGCGGCTTCGTCTTCCCCTCGAATCAACGCTCCGAGGCTTATGGCGTCTCGCTGGCGGAAGCCGCCATGTGCGGCAAGCCGATGATCTCGTGCGATATCGGCACGGGAACGTCCTATGTCAACGAGGCCGGCGTGACCGGCCTCGTTATCCCGCCTTCCGATCCGGTTCGCCTGGCCGAGGCCATCAACCGGCTCGTCGAGACGCCTGACGAAGCGGCAAAATGGGGACGGGCGGCGCGCGACCGGTTTTCGAACCTTTTCACAGCTGAAAAGATGGGCAAGGCCTATGCCGATCTCTACACCCGGCTGCGTAATCGCAGCGTTTAGCCGGGGACTGTGGATTGCCATCGCCTTTCATGCGCGCCCGCCATTGAGCTTTGCGCCGACCCGTCCTATAAGGCCGCGCGCAGCGGGCATCCGCCGCCTGCTGGGGCGTCGCCAAGTGGTAAGGCATCGGTTTTTGGTACCGACATTCCCAGGTTCGAATCCTGGCGCCCCAGCCAAACTGGACTCCCTCTTGATAAAGCTGTCTGCAGTGCACCTGTCGCTGCTCCGGATGCGACCGTTTCCGCAAGCAGATCAAACGGTTGCCTGAAGGCCGCTTGAATCTCGCCTTGGTCCCATTGGCAGTTCGACAGCACGAGATTCAAAAGCCGCTTTTTCTCGTGCGCAGGCTGCTTCGCAAACAGTCGGCTGGCATTGCGCGCCAACTCCAACAGCCGGATGCCGTCCTCCATGTATGATTCTTCGGCGCTGCCATGGCGCTCAATCTCGCGAAGCAGCCGCGTCTGTTCGGTTCGCCACTGTGCCGACATCCGGTCGTAGAAGGCATTGTCGATGCGGCCATCGAGTTTGTCGAGATACATGGCGTGTAGCCGATCCTCGAGCCGCTTGTACTCGACCTGGCATCGATGGATCGCCTGTTCATGCTCGCGGCGCTCGTCGGCATGGCTGGCCATGAGGGCTGCCTTTACCCATTCCAGTATCTCTTCGTCGAAATGCAACTGGTCGAGCAGGCTGGCGAACGCCTGATCGAGCACTTCCTCGCGGACATATTTGCGGCGGCAGTCTGCGTATCCGCCCCGGCCTTTGTTGGCGTGCCCCGTGCAGTGATAATAGACGTATTTGCCCTTCTTGATCTCAGCGACAACGGCGCAGCCGCATTTGGTGCAGGTCATCAGGCCTGTGAAGGCAAACTCGTTTCCTATCGGGTGGGTCGGCACCGCATTGCGGCCCGTCAGAACGCCCTGGACGCGCTCCCAAAGCTCGATCGATACGAGTGGTTCGTGCTTACCGTGGTGCAATTTGCCGTTCCACTGGAACAGCCCTGTGTAGAGGCGATTGCGCAGGATCATATGCACGGTGCTGACCGGAACCGGATTGCCGCTCTTGGGATAGATCAGCCCATCGCCATGGGCTGCCTTAGCCAAGGCCTTGAGTGAATACTGGCCGGTTGCGTAGCGCTCGAACAGCTGCGTGACGACTGGAGCCAGGTCAGGATGCGGCTCGATAACCTTTTTGCCGTCCTTGCCCGTGGTGTTGACATAGCCCAGCGGAGCCTTAGTCGGCCAAATGCCCTGCTCCGCCTTCTCCATCTGGCCCTTGCGGGCTTCTTCCGACAGGTTGTCGATATAGTTCTTGGCCATCAAGACCTTGATGCCATGCATGAACTTTTCAGATGAGCGCGAGTCTCGCGACAGCGTCACACCTTCTTTCGCAAGGTGGATTTCCACATCCAGTTCATCGAGAGTCACCCAGTCCTTCAGGTTGCGATAGAGCCGGTCTGTCTTCTCGACCAGGACGCTTCGAATGCCGGGATGCTTTCGCAGATATTTGACCATCTCGCCGAAGTTGGTCCGGCCCGTGGTCTTGGCCGTCTCGACGTCGATAAACTCCTGCACGATGTCGAACCGATGTTGCAGGGCGTAGTCGCGCAGCAGCTTGCATTGCGCCGGGATCGAAAAGCCTTCCTTCTCCTGCTCCTTGGAGGAGACGCGCGCGTATAGCAGCGCCTTTACAAGGCCTGC
This sequence comes from Mesorhizobium sp. CU3, assembly GCF_006442965.1. Taxonomy (GTDB): domain Bacteria; phylum Pseudomonadota; class Alphaproteobacteria; order Rhizobiales; family Rhizobiaceae; genus Mesorhizobium. Next base: position 153,117 of record NZ_VFWX01000008.1, read on the forward strand.
GGGCTTGGAGACCCGGACAAGTCGCTGGTTCACCTGAGGTGCCTCCTCGTTCATCGCACGTCGCACAACCGAAGGCCATCACGTGAGCATGAAGCGCCAGCTATTTGCCCCGGTCAATCCGTTCCCATTCGGCAAGGATACGAAAAAAGCCGCCGATATTGTCGACGATTTGGCGTGCATCTTCCGTTGATAGCGAACGCCCCATGCGAGCCTCAAACAAGCGAGCCGTTCGTTCCAGGAACGCCTCGTCAACGACGCGCCGGCGCAAAAACAGATCGGCCTCTGCATCGCGTCTGCCGCCGCGTTTTGTGGCGCGCCGTGCCGCCTTCACAGTTTGGGTCCCGAGCATATCTGCATCGGGATAAGGATGGCTGAAATCGCCTCAGCGCCGAATGGCCTTTGTGTGCGCCCACGTATCCAGTTCTACTCTGCATCAGTACCAGCGGCCGATTGCTCACCAAAAGGGGGCTCAGCGGCATGCTTTTCGAGACTGACCAGATCGGCGGCCCTGGCTTGATACCGCCGACAATCCGCCTGAACGATAGATCGGTCAGGCCGCTCAAACGGCACACTCCCGGCGATTTCCTTCAAGTCGCGTAGGATCGATTCGATATGTGGCCAAGGAAACTCTGTCGGGTCGTCGATGTCGCGATCTGCGCCGACGATTATTTCGAGCTTGGCGACAACGCCGAGAAGTGAGTGTGCACGCGTACGCGGAAGTCGATCCTGAATCTTCAAAGCCGATGTCGCAGCCTCGACTTCCGCTTGGTAGGCGATCGAATAACCGACCTTGGCTTCCCTCGACGCCGCGCGGCCGGCGCCGAGGGCACGCGTTTCCAGCCGTTGTTGAAATCGGCAGAGAACCTGTGAGACATGCTGCGCCCGCAACCAGTCTCGTAGCAGCTCAAGCGGAGGATCTGCTTCATCGGAATGAGGAGATGCCTTTACAGTCCCCTCGCCGCTTCCACCGAGCGTGACGGAAGACAAAGTCGTGCTATTGTCGGAATCAGCCATGATCCGAGCTCCGGTAAGCTTGGGCGTGGTCAGGCTGCTGAAGGTGGTCTCAACACCGTCAGCAGCCGAGCAGTCGGACTCCACAATTCGTATCAGGGATACGATAGCCCAGCTACTCATGCAGATCAACGAAAATCGTATCGACGTTACGAAATGAACGTAATCCAATGTAAAATGGCGCGCGTGGCGCTTGGCTGGGGCACGAGAGACTTGGCTCGGAATGCCGGCGTTTCCCCCGACACCATCGCGCGTTTCGAAAGAGGCGAACAACTCAAGGGCTCGACCTTAGCTACCATTCAAGCAACGTTTGAATCTGCAGGAATTCAATTTATTCCGGAAAATGGTGGTGGCCCTGGCGTGCGCTTGTCACGTGGTGCCGTGAACACTTAGTCGAAGGCGGCGCCATTTTTAGGGATTATCTTCCCAATGTCAGCAATGCGCCTCATGCGCCAGAAAACTCAATTTTGGGATTGCCGGAACGGGACGTTTCGAATGCCAACGCGTGTGGCTGCATAGGTCTCCGCATCGGCGTCCGCAGTCGAACTAAATTCGACCGCGTTTTGTCCGGGCTATGGAATGAGCCTTCGCAAGCACTGGACTAAGACGCTCGTCGCGTTCAATAAGAACGTCAAACACTGCCGCAAGATTGCCGAGGGATTCCGCGTCATCAATCAAGAAACAGGATCGAGCTGCGTACTCCCCGATAGCAGTGTAGTACTTTCGAGTGTTGCCGTGAATTGCGCTAGATGTTGCGATGATAGCGAACAGGTCAGTGGCCATATCCGGAGTGGCGTGCATCAGGACGAAACATCGCTGTACGACAACCTCGGCAATCGACTCAGAGCGGGCGGCTAGAGCAAAATGCGCTGCAACTTGGAGATACGGCAATTCTCCTTTGGCATCAGTAACCGGCTCCTCGCTATTTGAACTGAATATGCGCAGGACGTTTCCGACGGCACGTTCCGAGGGCGCGAGTGCAAACGCCATCGCCGCAAGGCCCTGCGCTTCTGCAGGGTTTGCGGCTCGGGCAAGTTGCTCTTCGATTTCGGCCACAACCTCGTGCCAAACAACTCTCGGCTGGGCTTCGCCGAAATCGTCAAACGGTCCCGGAAACATCGCTGCCAACGGGTTTGTGGATTCGCTAAGTTGCCCAATAGCAGACTGGATTATGGCGACCCAAGGGGCAGGTCGGTGTTCCGGGGGGAGCATGTCGAGGCCTTTCCCAACCCGGCCGACGAGTTCAGCGAAGATGTGATCGGGGCTGATCCAGACAGGATCCCAACGCATCGCTTCTCGTCGGTCCACAACACCATGCCAGATGTAGAATGGATAAAAATGATTGATCGACCAGCGCAAGAAACCGCTGCTATCAGGCAGTCTGCTAAGCCCATCTGTGAGTACGCCAGCATGGGTGAGCGCCGCTAGTCTGGCCTGATAAACGGGTGCGCCGGCAGCTTGGGCTGCTTGACGAAACCCAATGGTCGCCACAACGGCGCATGCCGTGAAGACTTCGCACCGCCGGTGGTTCACATCTTTGTTGCCAAAGAGCCTTTCCAAGAACGAAGTCCCCAGATCAGAATAGGCCAGATCGTTTTGAAGAAGATGCCTGCAGAGCTCGAACCCGAACAGGAGACTGAACGGGTCTTCGGCGATAAGAAGCGGCGAAACGTCGGCTGGCTTCAGAGCTGCCAGCAGGTCGAATGGAATTAGCGGCTCCCACAAAGCGCTGAAAGCGATGCGGCGTAGGGCCCGGGCTGGATTCCGCTCGAAAAGCGACTCGCGAGCGCGTTTCAACTCACCGCAGATGAAGCTTGGCAAATCAGTCGAATCGCCCAGAGGTGCCAAAAGCCGCCCATAATATTCAGGCGAGTTCGGCATCATGCTCTCTGAACTCAGATCATGTGGCTTTCCCAATTCAAAAGAAAATGCCTCAGGTGTCTCACCCAAGGTTGTCATCAAGTCGTCATATTCGCGGTCGGTGAAGGCACGTCCCGCGACATCACGCCATTTGTTCTCTTCTCCGGCCAACAACGGCTTGGCTCTAAAAACTCGGTCCAAACCCTTCAAACGTATTTTTCTTTCCGCGCTTAGCAGATCGGCATTGGTGAAGGCAAAGCCCTTCTTGTCCAGGACGAATGTCGCGCTGCCGTCTTTTTGCGTCCCAAGTTTAACGCGAGCACTGCGCCCATCCTTCAGGGCAAGGATCGCCGTTTTGCGCCCGGCGATTGCTCCGCGCAATGCTCCGTGAAGGCTGACAGCTTCGACGGATTGGTCGCCGCCAAGCGGATACCAAAATTGCGGCTTAATACCAAGTTTTTTGCAGAAAGCCTCATCCAGAAAAAGCTTCATCCGGTCGAGAGAGGGCAATGGATTGAGGAGGAGTGCCGTTAGCACTTCCCGGTCACGCTCAGACTTATCCTCGTTAACCTCCCATAACTGCGCCACATAGGATTTGAGGAAATCCAAAGCAGCGTTCCAAGTTTCGGGATTCGTCTTTCTAAATGGTGCAATAACGTTTGCATCTAGCCATTCAAAGTAACGGCGCCTGCGATCCTTCTTGGCGCTGGTGAAAACCATAAGAATGGCAATCTGGTTTGCCGCCTGCTGTTGTGCCGCGGCCCACGTAGCCTCATTGTTAAATTCTACACACCAGCCGCGAGGATCGGGATTGATCGATCGAAGCCAATTCGCATTGGCTTCAGCGACACCGTAGTCCTTGGTCTCCATCCAAGTTCGACGAATGGCTTGATAGATGGCGAAGCGAACACCGGCGAGCCAATGCTCCTCTTGGGCAACAAAGGCATCATTTATTTGAGGCAGTGCTACGCTTTCGCGAATTGCCCTGAGTTCCGGTGTTTCCCGAGCCGTTCCATTGCTTCTCGGTGCAGCCTCCAACCAAAATATGAGCTCGTCTGCTTCCAGCGCCACGGCATAAAAGCCGCCGATCCGCAGTTTGTGGCGCTTCGCCCAATATGAAGTCTCCTCGATTTGGCCCGACTTTCGAAGTGCCGTCAAAATATCAAGCGTGTTTGCACATGGAACAGTACGTCCAGCTTTATCTGACCACTTTGCTAACTTGTTCAGGCTACGATCATCAACGATTGCTACATCGCAACCTGCTAAGTCGGACAGTAGATCAAGGGTGGGTGAGAAGTCCCCAGGATCCTCCCCTTTTTCGTCCGCACTTTCGGCGGAGGATTGCCTCGAAGAAAACACTACACGACCGGACTGAATACCCGCAGCAAGCGCGCCACGTATGTGCTCAATCGCGCCTAACAGTTCACCTGTGTGTTCGCTGTATCTGAGGGTCTGCTGGATCTGATCGCTTACATCCTCGTGGATAAAGACATTGCCGACAAAGCCCGTAAGGGCATCGAGCAGACCAAGGTAATCCAGATAGGTGACGGTCAAGTCATCGAGGTAAAGCCTGGTGCTTAAGTTGATGGTAGGCGCGGCAGTCCAACGTTTGTCGACATGATTCAGATATGCCTCGGCCGATCGTCGCGTACCCTCTTCAATCTTTCCTTCGGCTGACAGCAGCGCAAGAACCGCGTGCGTATCAGTCAAAACGGCCGCGTAGCGACTCATATCGGCTGTTTCGTCAAGATAGGACCCGAGCTTGATCACGGGGGCGCTGCGAACCACCAGTCCTCCATCAGTCGCAGCAGTATCCAGCAGAGTGGCCATTTCCTCGCCGATCTCTTTGTTGGCAGCCGTACGCTGGCTATCCCTACGAACCACAACTTTCAGTCGGCCAGCAGCAATCAAGGCTTGAATGCGTCGAGCCTTCGCAACCCTCGACGGCTGTTGCACTCTTATGAACTGACGCTCCGCGAACAGAAGCGTGAGTGTGCGCGGTGAGATTGTCACTCGCCCGAAGTGGTTGAGCGCCTCATCGAGAAGCCCAAGATATTCCAGCGTTATCAATGCGGTGATGTCGAAAGCCGCCGTTTCTCCGACGTTGAGTTCCACACCGGGTTTTGCGCCGGAAAACGCGAATACCGGAAAGCTCAGCCGACTATCTTGGGTGTCAAGGTTGCGGCTAGCCTGGCCGAGCGTGAGATCTAGCAATCGACGCCGCACGGCCTGCGCGGCCATAAATGCGGGCACTTCTGCATGCCGAAACGCTCTATCGACTTTCTCAGTGCGCTCGCGCCAGCCTGAAGTGTGGTCGATCAATTCACGAAGCGAGACTGCCTGAACCGGTCCGGTGGGTCCAGACAGAGCGACCGCCTTCTGAAACCATTCATGCGCCTGCGAGCCGTGGTCCTCCTCACCGCGTTCTGTGGCCAGCATGTATGCCATTAGATGTACACTGGGATCGTCCGGAGCCTTGAGGAGTGCTGCATCACGGAACTGATTGACGTAGGGGCTGCCAATTTCAAATCCTAGCCGTGCGAGACGCGTGCAGTCGTTTGCTGACAACGCATCAACGCGAGCAACTTCATGCGCTAGAATGCCCTGCAAATATCCCCAGTCGCCGGTCTCAATTGCCGTGTTTATGGCCAACTCTCGGTCGTTGTTGTCGCTCCTCGACGCGAACAGCTTGCGGGCAATATCCCGCGCTTCCACAACCCGTCCTAAGCGGTAAAGCGCCCAACCCCTGATCGATTCATACTCAAGATCGAGCTTGGTTAAATCCGGCAAATCGTTCGCTAAATCTATCAGATCTGCATCGCGGTGGGCGTGGTATAGCGATTTGATCGCTGTGTCGAAATCCCCTCGTGTGCGCGTGGCGCGCGCAAGTGCTGGCGAGTAGGTTGCTAGAAGAGCGACGTCACCTCTTACCCGCAATCCTCCGACCAGTACTCGAAGCTCCGACAGGCCCCCGGATACTTCGTAACGTCGTCGGTGAGTATCCAACTCATCATCTCTCTCAATGGCCGCAATCTGCTCCTCAAGATCCTTGACCTGTTCGTCATTGAGGTATGTTCCCTCATATTGCCTAAGAAGGCCACGTGCATCATCGATGCGGCCGGCGCGCGCCGTCGCTTCGATCTCGATCGCAGCGAGATGAACCGGCGCCAGCTCGGATTGCGCGAACAAGTCATCGCGATGTGCCTCAAAGAATTCGGCGATGTTCCTTGGGGAACCGCTTTGGAAGGCGATGAGAAAGGCTGCAAATCGTTCGTCCGCATTCCATCCGCCAATTTCCTTCCGCTGGACAAGGTTTCGTTGCAGCGCAGTCGCGTCAAATGGTATGTCGTAGGCAAGGGCTAGGCGAACGCGGCGCAGAGTTAGTTCCGGGTCCGCAATTTCTACAGCCAGTTGCTCACGTGCCGAAGCATGTTCATCGACAATCTCAAGTCGTAGCCATAACGCGAATTCCATCAGATAATCGTCTAGGTACGTCACTCCAAGGTCTTTAGTCTGCGCAAGGAGCGCCTGAATGTCGGAGAGTGCTGCTTTTGCTATGTCATCTGCTCGCGGGCCGCTTGCGAACTGCAATTGTCGCGGGTTGATCGGTAGCCCTTGAAAAAGCGCAGCCTTTTGATCTTGGGGTAGGATCGATGCCAGTCTGAGTTGGGCTCTAAGTAACAGCAGCGCCGCGATCTCGTCGAAGTATGCTGATGGAATTTGGAGCACGAAGGCCAGTGCCGCATCGTAGTCGGCGCTTTCGACCATCCTGAGCACAAGATTGAGGGCGCTCGGCGGGGTGAAATCCTCGGCGCCAAGGTTTTCGGTCCGAGCCCACATCAAGGCTGCTTGTGGACCTTTGTGCCGCATCAGGACCGAGAAGAGAGCCGATCGGGCCTCAATATCATTACGAGATTTAAGATGACGCAGAGCGCCGTTGGGGTCTCTGTTCGCTTCCTTCAGCAACGCATCGACTACTAAGAGGTCGCGCGACGGATCGGCTGCTGCCGCACGATTGCGAAACTCAATGGCGATTAGCTGCGTCTCGGGTACGGCGTTGGCGCGCGCAGCCCGTTCAAAAACTTCCGCTTTGATTAACTGGCTACCGGAAGCCAAGTCGCCGCCTGCAGCTCGGGCCGCCAACGATGCAAGTTCTTCCGGTGTGTCCGAAAGGGCAAACCCACGTCTGCGTAGTGCTTTCGCCAACTCTTCGCGCAGTTCGCGGTCGGCAATCCTTTGCGGCAATTGGGCCGAGAACTCTGTACGCTCTTTGTCAAGCTTGCTGGCAAGGGCAACGAAGTCATCTTTGGTGGGCTGCCTCAACTGCCCTTCAATCAGCGCATCCAGTTTTCGGTCTTGTACGGCAATGGTAGGACTGAAGCCCGGATCGAAGGCGTGCTTGGCGGCCTGGTGCTGATTAATCTTCTCCTCAAGGGTGTCCCAGCCCCAAACCTCTATTTGGATTCTCCGGCCTGCGGCTGCCTGCTCTTGCATCAGAGTGGCGGCGCGTTGCAGAAGTTTGGTATCGTTTTTGGATGTGGTGACGATGAAATATTCCTGAAGAGGCGGCCTGAAGGCCAAAGCCTGCTTCACCTCGTGATCCACCTCTTTCTTGGTAAGTTTGCTGATACCGGTCTTGAGTTTGCATTGGACGCCAACCAGCCAGTTAGGATCGCCATCACGATGTCCCTTAATATCGACGCCGTTCTGTCGTTGGCCCCGCGTCCCGACGCGGCTCACATTAGGGTCGTTAAGCAATTCCTTAAACAGAACAACACAGTTCTTCTCGAACTCTGTTTCATCGGTCGGTTTCCTCACCTGAGTAGATTTATAGCCAGCCATGGGCCTTCGGCTCTCACTTTGGATGCAGCTCGGCGGCAAGCTGACCGCCCAATTCGTCCGCCGCTATCGCGGAATGGATCTGACTCAACTTACCTGAGTCCACCAAGAATTCCGTTGATTCTCAATCCATCGAATAGCGATGGATGGCGTCCTCCGCGGATACCAGGGCAAAGGACCTGTAACGAAAGGATATCAGCGCGGATTCATTGAGGCGAAACGCGTGTTCGAGCTGAATGCACGCCTTCGCGATGCGGGTGCCGAACGATACCTGACTGCATCCGGCCACGGCTGGTGCCAACGCGCCGGGCGGCTCAGTCCGGCTTGCCTGCTTCTACCCATTCGCGCATCGCGGTGACAACCTGAAATGTCGGATAAGCCTTAATATCGTCATCCGACGCACCGCGCGCTATCTCGCGTTCCCAATACCACTCTTGAAAAGTTAGATAGTCGCCTTGGATTTTAGCAGGACCAACTGGATCGGCACCTGCCTGCCGGATCAGCCAGCCTGCGACGATCCGAACCAACTTGATGAAGTCCGCCTCGTGCGTCTGAATGTCCCATCCCGAAATGTCGGAGAGGCTCTTCTGATAGTCGTACCTGGTCTCTTCGAGGATCAGGATTGTTTTTTCGGTCATCTGCCCTCCGCCAAATCGTGCGCATCCGTGATCTAGCCCCAGTTCGAAGGGCATATTGAGTCGCGCATACTCTCCGGCGGCGGCGGACTTGCATCGACTTAGATCATGGATGCCATATTTCGACCCTCGAATTAGCTCGACGATACGATCTAGCCGATTGGCGGCATTGTCAGGATTCTCCGGCGCGAGGCGCGGGAAAAAACCGAGATCGGTGATGCAGAAGGCTATTGCTTGGAGAAGCGGTGCAAAAGCCTCGTCAAAAGGACAGTTGACGAAAACCGACCGCTCGAACGGCGGCACCGTCATCCTTTCGGCGGATGTGGATCGTTGCCATAGGAGTTGCGTTCACGGATGCGTCCGTCCCGACCGTGAATGTACAGCTCCGTTCGCTGATTGCGAGCGATCTGAGTTGCCGCCGCAATAGCCTCCTGTTGCGTAGGATGAGTGCTTGAGGCGCGCGATGCGCCAGCTTTTTTAACACTCCACCCGCCAGCAGACGGAACGACGTGTTGACCTTTTCGAGACATTGTGAACCCTCGCTTCCCAAATCAATATATGCGCCGGAGGGCATTCCGGCTAGAGGATCTCGTTCGCAATGCGCGGACACCGACGGCGTTGACCCTCCGAAATAGGCCGCCTCGGAATTACCATTTCGGTGGCGTTACTCGGAGAGCGGACTGACAGCTTCCCGCCCCTTCTCAGTCATTGAAGTTGCCTCAGAGAGGAGCGCTCAACGGTGGCAGCAACGTACTACTCGACCGCCACTAGTCGCTGTTTTTTCGTGATCCACTGGTGTGCCAAGAGGCCGGATCCGTGACCCACCGATTTATGTCGGACTCCTTCCATCCCGCACCGTTTACGCTGATCTTGATCTGACCCGGGAACGTGCCTTCGGCGATCTTGCGGTACATCGTTGAACGGGACAAGCCGGTCCGCGCAAGGACGGTCCTAAGGCGAATAATACGATCCGCTTCAGCCATGGCTGCCTTGCCTTTCGCTGAGAACATTTGGCACCCGCTGGAACCAGACAGGACAACCGAAAGCTTGCGCGCAATCCAATTTGTCATCTCATCGAGCTGGGGCGTGGGAACGGCGGCAAATCGGAGGGTCTAGATTCCTATTCCACGCCCGCTGCCGATGCCGTGGCTGAACGCGAGTTCCGCGCCAAGGCGCCGACCAGAATCGCTATGGATGCCGAGTTCGCGCTTGCGGTTGGCGAGAAGCGATTCAAGCTGCGGATCGCGCTCGAGGCTCTTGGCCATGTCGGACATGGCGGAGCGCGTTGACTTGTAGCCCGACGTGTCGCCGGCCCGATATTGACGCTGGCTTGTCCGCTCGAGCTTTTGCCAGCGTTCCACGAAACGGTCCGCCTTACCGATTGGATCGGCGTCTAGTCCGATGCGAAGTTCGGTTTCGAGCTGGAGAGCGAGTACGATGCGGTTGACGCGGCCGGCCGCCGCTTCGCGAACCAACTCGGGATTTTTGACGTAAGCCGCTTCGGCATCGTGCCAGCCATGAGGCCGAACTTTCTCAAAAGCTTTGCGCGCATCGCTTAATTCGCGCATCTGCTCGGGACTGCCCTGCCCATCCGCCTTCCCATTGCTGATAGCAGCGTCGAGTGCGCGTGCGTGGCGCACGAGGGCCTTGGTGCGTGCACTGCGCAACGCCGCGTCCGGGTCCATCGGCGCATTCATTTTGAGCTGCATGTCCCTTGAGGAAGCTTCTCTACCAGGCGCGGCGCCGGCATCGCCGTTTTGCGCTCCAACGTCGTCCCTTCCCGGCTTGGGCCTATCGCCTCGGCCGGGCTCGGCATCTGCGGACGAGCGCAACCCGTCGAGCAACCCGCCGATCCGGTCGCGCAATTTCTCCGGAACTATCCGGCGCACGATCTCGACCACACGCTTGCGGAAGGTGATCCCGCGCCGCTCGGCATAACTCTGAGCTGGATCGGCTTGCTCGTAATCCGACGCCATGTCTTTCGCGCGGTCGCGTGACAGGGTGCTGACCAGCAGGTCGCGGTTCGCGAAGTCGTCCCTGCCGTAGTGCAGCTCCATCCCCTCTCGATGCCGCGACAGAGCCACATAGCTGCCGTGCGCATCCATGCCCGGCGTCGCCAAGACATGGGTCCGGTCAACGGTCATGCCTTGAGCTTTGTGGATGGTCGCGGCATAGCCGTGGTCTATGTGGGAGTAGTCTTTCAGGTCAAAGCGCACAGACTTGCCGTCATCGGTGCGCACCGTCATCCTCTGGATGCTGACCTCTTCGATCATGCCGAGCGTGCCGTTCTTGACGCCGAGCGACCGCTCGTTGCGCAGGAACATGACGCGATCTCCGCTGGCGAAGGTTCTCGCACCGCGCTCGATATTCACTTGAACATCGTCTCCGATATCTCCAGCAGCACGCATACGCTCGCGCGCCGCCTGGTTGAGTGCGCGCACCTCGTCGTTTGTGTGGGCGAGAATGATCCGGTTCGCATCAGGTTTTGCCTGCCTGTCGCGATCCCAGCGCGCGACAAGACCGCTGCGCGCCTCGTCGCGCGTCGCAGCCTGATGCACCATGCCTTGCGCTTCATAGGCGCCGATCGCAGCGCCGATCCTGCCGCTTGCAAGATCGCGCGTGGCGTCCCGCTGCCAGTCCTCGCGCTGCCGGCGCACTTGACCGATTTCGACGCCGCCATGACGCTCATGGATCGAACGGAATGCAGCCCCGGCTTCGATCGCCTGCAGTTGCTGCGGATCGCCAACCAGCACGACCTTTGCGCCAGCGTCCGCGGCATGGGAGAGCACGCGCTCCAACTGGCGCGTGCCGACCATGCCGGCTTCATCGATCACCAGGACATCGCGCGCGGTAAGCAGATGGCGGCCCTGTCCCCAGCTATGTTCCATGCTGGCGATAGTTCGAGCCGAGATGCCAGAACCACTTTGAAGATTCTCGGCAGCAATGCCGGAGAGTGCCGCGCCTCGAACCTCATAGCCTGCTGCCGCCCAAGCCTGGCGCGCGACACCCAGCATGGCGCTCTTGCCGGTGCCGGCAAAACCAACGACGACACCAAGACCTCCGCCGTCGGTGATGTGATCCAGCGCGTCGGTCTGCTCGGCCGACAGGACAAGACCGCGTTGCGCCGCGTGCGCCAGGGCCGCTTCGCGATTTGCGTCACTCACCGGATGACGTTCCTCCCCAGCCAAGCGTTCCGCCGCACGATGCAAGCTCTGTTCGGTCTCAATCATTTGGCCAGTGGTGAAGCGATCTTCGCCTCGCCCATCCTTGCCGAGTTCGACTAGATCGGGCGCGTTGCTGATGGCTGCCATGACCGTATTGAACTGCTCGATTCCGTCGCTGTGCCGATGCGCGAACTTCGCAATGTCCTTTCGGGTGAAGGTCGATTGCTGGTGCGTTATGGCGTCGAGCGCCACGGATGGACCGGCGATGATGCGCTCGCCATTGTTGCGCGCGATCTCGCGATGCAGTTCGGCGCGATCGGCTTCGATGTCGACGGAGTCAGAAGCGCCGCCCTCGATGCGTTGGGCTGGTGCACCAATCTGGGTTTGCGGCTCCAACGCAATGCCCTGCGCTTCCAGGCTGCGATGATCGATGCGGGCGTCGATGTCGAGTTCGGCCAAGCGCTCATTGGCAAGCTCGCCCCATCGCTCGCGCCAACGCTCGACCATCTGGGTAGCGTTCCAGTCGCGCACCTTTGCGCCAAAAACGTTCTCATCGACCGAGCGCATAGTGAGCATGACATGGGCATGCGGTTTTGGACTGCCATCCTCCGCCCTGTCCCAATGCACGTTGAGATCGGCGACCATGCCCTGGCTGACAAACTCGGCCTGCACGAAGTCGCGTGCTAACTCGATGCCTTGCGCCTGGTTCAGTTCACGCGGCAGGGCAAACTCCATCTCGCGGGCAAGCTGCGCGTCCTTGCGCATCTCGAAGGCTTCGACATCGTTCCACAGCCGCTCGCGGTCGCTCCAGGCTTCGGGTGCATTCTCCGGCAGCATCACCTCGGAATGGACGACGCCGCGCTTGGCCGAGAAGTCATGCGTGCGTTCGATACGCTCGTCGCGCAGCCGCGACGCCGAGCGGTAGGCGGCCGAAGCCACAGCACTTGAGCCGGCCTTGCGGCCAATGACCTTGACGTGAAGATGATAGATCGCCATCGCGACCAAATCATTTGCACGTCAAAGCGCACGTCGGCACGACGTATAAGCGCGCCCTCCCTCGAAAAATTCTCGGGATGGACCAGCCCGTCCCGGGCTGTCCCTGCAACCCTGAAGCCTTCCGGCAGGCGCTCCCCTATCATAGCCCGCATCGACAATCGATGGAGACAGCCATGCGTAAACCACGCGACTTCGACGCCGAGCTGAAGGCGCTGGAAGACAAGGCGCGCGAGCTCAAAACGCGAAAGGTCCAGCAGCTTGGCGAACTGGTGATCGCCACCGGCGCCGATCAACTCAATACCGATGAACTGGCCGGCGCGTTGGTCGCACTCGCCGAAACGAAAGACACCGCAAAGCGTGAGGCATGGGCCAAGCGTGGAGCGATGTTTTTCGAAAGCGGGTCCCGGCGATCTGCTCCGGCACCTCAGCGCAACGTTCGCAGCACTGCAGGGCAACCGAGCAGCATACAATCGTCAGCGGGCGGCCCTGGCTCGCAGTGACATGCGCACCTGGCAGGTCGAGCGTCGCAAACGCACCCGGCATTTGATCGAACTCGGAGGTCTCGTCCTCAAGGCAGGCGTCGTCGAACTTACCAATGACGATCGCGCCATCATCTACGGCGCGCTGGTGTGGATCGCCACCAAGCTGAAGAGCCATGAGAGCGAGCGTGCGCGGGACCTGTGGGCCGCCAAAGGAAAGGAGGCGTTCGATGCGGAACGACATGAGGGCCATAAGCGCCAGCGAACATAACGGTGGTTTGCGATCGGCGGCGATGCATATAGCCGTCCATTTGATCACACCAGGCCAACAACCACGTCAGTGTGAAAGTCGGTGAGCGAACCTATCGACAAGAATCAAATCCGCTCTCTGCCACTCCGCGAAGCTCTCAAAATTATTGCAAATCTCATCCAACCACGGCGACCCCACAACCGCGGCCCCTGCATCATCTCCGAAGCCTAGGCCGAAGGCGTAGTACTACCGCTTCCGTATTTCCGGGGTCATAGCATGGTTTGCACGACTGCGCGTGGCGATCGTCGTCCACAATCTGGCAATCGGCTGTTGATGCCTACTTCCTTTGGCCGTGAACAGAATTGCATTAGAGATCGCTTGTATTTCGAACGCTCCGCGAACGAAATGAGCACCGTCCCTGCATGGCCAAGGCCGACAACACTTGCACTCGATCCTTCCGCCAACTACGAACACTGTACGTAGAAACGGGAGTTCTAAAAATTGCCGGAAGAGAAACACGATCACGCTGAGATAATCAGCCTCACTGCGGACATCGTGTCCGCCTATGTAGGCAATAACCCCCTCCCCGCAGCCGGCCTGCCAGATCTGATCGCTTCAATTCATTCGTCCCTTGCCGGTATCAGGCAACCGGCAGAGCCCTCGGTGCCAAAGCAGGAGCCCGCGGTCAATCCGAAGCGATCGGTATTCCCCGACTACATCATCTGTCTCGAGGACGGGAAAAAGTTCAAATCGCTGAGGCGACATCTCGACGTGCATTTCAGCCTGACGCCCGAAGAGTATCGCGAGAAGTGGGGATTGGCGCGCGATTATCCGATGGTCGCGCCTAACTATGCTGCGACGCGGTCGCGGTTGGCCAAGGCAAGCGGGCTGGGACGTAAGGCGGCAGACCTCACGAAGGAGGCGGCCTCGAAACGGAAAACCGAAACTTGAAGCTGACGCGGGAGAGCGAGATCCCGCCTTCGTCGATGATATGATCGCGGCAGGCTGCGACATCTGCGCTGTCGGCGATGTTGGACTAGGTGGCGGCTGCGGCGGATGAGCTCAAACGCATAGGCGAAGATTTTTGACGATCGTGATTTCTTGCTCCCACAGATCGTCGCATACCTTCGATAAATCCGTCGCTATCTAGATCCCGAGTCCCCCAGCTGCCACTGATCTGAGAATCCGCGATGGCACTAGTAGTTGGCTCTTGCCCCGCTAATCCGCCGATACTCATTAGGGTGTATCAGGTAGGGCGTCGCCCCTGCATCTTATGCGGGCATCCCAGGATATCTTCGCGCGGGTGTATGGTTGCTACCTAGCCGGCCCTCCACAGAGAACCCTGCCGGTGAGGCCCGGTTTCTGGCGTCCCCCGCTGGGCCGGGCCGCTCCTGAGTGCGATCAAAACGTGGCGATCGGTTCCATTGGACGCGTTGTGACCTTGGCTCCTTTTGAGCGGGTTCGCGCTAGAGGCCCTTGTCTTTCAGCCGATACCATCCTCTACCCGCGCGGGTTTCAAGGGAGGCCCAATAAGGAGTCGGCAGCAGTCACCCACGCAAAATGGCCAACCTCTAAATTAGTCTGGTCGTTGAGCTTCTGAAAGCGCTCCGACCGCCTGATCTTCATGGAAGCGGATCATTATCCGGTCGCAGATCTGTCAGGCGCTTTTTCGTCCATTTCTCCGACGCACTCGATCATGCGAAAGCGAGAGAGGCCGCTTGCTCGGACGCCTCGCCTCGCGGGTAAAGACATCCGGATATGTCACTATGTCGTGACTGGGTTGGAGCCCATGTGAGCGGCATCATGGGCATCCACCACGACAACATGCCGGCGCTGCACGACGCGTATTCGCAGATGCTCGCCGAGCATGAAATTGCAAAGATCGACGCGGCGGAACAGTTCTGCATCGGCATCGCCGTATCTAAAGCCGCCAGCATCAGCCCGCATCATATGAGGATCGGGGACTACAATACACGCGGAAAGAAAGCATTCGCCGGGCCGCGCGTGTTGCAATTCTTCAAAGACAATGGAAGCGCGCCGATCACCGACCAGATCAAACGAGCAGGCCGGTATCGACTGTGGCGGACGCCGTTGGAAATCTGGCGCCAGAAGATGGTCAATCACCTGCGTTAGATCGTCATGGCCCGCCACAGCCCCAATCCCCCGGCTCTCTTTTTGTGACGAGTTGCCGCTGCACGCGTCCTGGCCGGCCGCTGTCACGAAAAATGGCTCGATCAAAACAGCATATGCTTGGCGAGCGAAATCGACAGCATCGCGATCAGAGCCGCCGACACCATGATTATGATCTTGTTTCTGTCGCTCATCGCAATCCCTTCACAACCTTGATACAATAGCGCGGTGGCCGCATACATGGCTATGCATTGCCATTGGCGCCTTTAAGGATCATGGTTGCAGTTCCTGAGGCCGGGTGCCACCGTCCTTGGGGTCCCCCAGGGCCCGGCGGCTTGTCATCCCCCGAAGAAGAGAGTTGCCGGGCCACCCTTTGCCACACGGAACCTCACCAGGGTGCATGTGGGGTTTCCGGCTCTCATCGCTACCGTCTCGCTGCGCTTGCCAGCGTCCTAGGGCGAGACGCCCCTTTTGCGCCCCATTCTTGAAACCTTATGGCGAGGACCACGTTAGAAATCTGCTCAGCGCTTTGGGAGGAGTGCCATGGACAGGATGGGAAATCGCGGCAATGGCTTTGAGGCGTTCATGGCCTTCATGATCAGCCTTGCGGCGATAGCTGCCGGCGCATCCTTCTACCTCACCGGAATGAATTAAGGCCCCGTCTCGGCTAACGAATCCCGGCGTACTCACTAAACCTACCGTGTAGGGCGTTGCCCATGCAAATTATGCGGGCATCCCCGGTAGTACTCGCGCGGGTATATCGTCGCTGTTTAGCCGGCGATCCACAGAGAACCCCTCCCGGTCAGGCCCGGTTTCTGGCGCCTCACGCTCTGTCGGGGCGCCCGTGAGCCCCTATGCCCACCGTCCCATTCACGGCAACGGTGGGCGCCCGTGGTGAAGGGCATAGCCAGGGATGGTGCGGCCACCCCAGCTATGTAGGGCTACCCTGCAAGTTCCGCGCCGTCCCAATCTGATACAAAATCAGTTTCTCAACATCCGGCCGGAGCCGCCAACACTCATGGCACTTGCCCACTAAAGGCCGCGCCCTACGTCAAATGACATCGCTGACTGGGACGTCGGCGGATGGAGTGACAGATATCGCTCCCGTCTAGTTCAAGCGCCGGGGATATGCATTGGCGGAAAGCGCTGTTCTGGTCGTTGAAGACGAGACGATGATTTTGTTGGACCTTGAATCAGCGCTTGAAGAAGCCGGTTTTCAGGTAGTTGGCGTTGGAACCGCGAAGGAAGCAATTGCCGCGTTCGATGCCGAACCAGACAAGTTTAAGGCCCTACTCTCCGACATTCGCCTAGGGCCGGGGTTGTCGGGTTGGGAGGTGGCGCGCCACGTGCGGCAAGCGAACTCCACGATGCCGGTAGTTTATGTGAGCGGCGATAGTGCTGGCCAGTGGGGCGCGGAAGGCGTTCCGAACAGCATCATGATCACCAAGCCATTCTTCTTGCCGCAAGTCATTACAGCGATATCGACATTGTTGAACCAGATTGACCCGGCTTAAGACGACCGTCGCCGGACCTTGGTCGCATTCCCAATCGGCTTATCGAAGCGCAATCAAATTTTGCAAAGACTGTCCAAGAGGCTTAGCTATGGACATACGGGATTCGAGACCCCTTGACGACGAAAATCGTCAAACCCATATCGCCCGCTGAGCCAAAGACCATTGCGGGTTCCGGCTCTTCTAACACTCAATTGTTCGTTCGATTTGGAGGATCTGATGAACGACCGGATGTTCGACAGCCCTGTTTTCGTAAAGAGCGGAAGCAGCCTTATTGAAGAAATCGCATGCGTCGACGACGCCCTCGAATTTCTCTACGAATGGCCGAGACACAGACGCGGCCCGATCTACGATACGGCGCTGCGGGCCTGCCAAAGGGCATTCGACAGCGACTACCCGCGAAGCTCCGCGAGGGAGGCCTTCTGCGGTTTCGCGAAATCAGCCAAGATACTTGAAGAACTGAGCGCCCCGCCGCCATGGATGACGAGCGTCGGCGGCCGCGGCGGGCTAGCCGCTTGAAGTCTCGCGATGGAGGTCGCGATGCTTTCTAAGCCGTTCGAAAAACCGATCCGGGTTTGGGTTGGAATGGGCTTTCCCCGTCAGATCAACACCGTGGTTGACGCGTATCAGTTCGCCAGCGATTGGTGCGGCAACAGCCCCGAGCAGAAAGCTGCAATCCGCGCATGCAAGGCGGCGCTGGTTGGAGACATCGATGCGGAGACGGCCAGGGGGATTTTCGCCGCCTTTGCCCGGAAGAAGGACATCCTTATCGAGGATGGAGATATGCCGCCACCCAATTGGAAGGCGCGGCCCTCGCACGTCTAAAGCCAGCGAGGCGGCGGTCAACGCCGCCTCAATCTTCTCCCAGAGCCATTCACTAATTGAGCAATTCAATGTCACATGAACTCGCGATAAAACCGCCCTCCCTCCATACCAATGCGGCCCGCTACGATAACGATTGCCAAGATGCATTGGCTGCTCAAATCGAGAATCTGCTGGATCAGGCCGAGGCCGCCGGGTGGGATAGGAGGCGCGCCGCTTCGGCGCTGATGTATCTTGCCGCCAAAAGGCTAAACAGTTCTGAGCGTTAGAGCACCTGAATGTTGCAGCCTAGGGCGAGCAATATTGGGGCGGAACGACGCGCGCGCGGCAGATTACTCAGCCGCGTCGCCCGGTTGGTGAGTGATCGCTGCAAGTACGGCCCGGGATGGATGAAGATGGCGGCTTCTGCGTCTCACGTCTCACGGCTTGTTCTACCTACTGCTCTTGGCGACGCCGATTTTGGGGCTTCTTGCCGTTTACGTTGGGGACCCTTGGGGTGATATCCACTCGCTCGCCAAGCCAGCGTTCATCGTGCTCATAGCTGTCCACGCGATAGCAGCAGTCTTATCACCAGTTTTGGTTGAAAGACGCTACTTTGACCCGAACGATGTCACCGGTTGAATGCCAAAAAGCCCGTCGCCACCTCCCCTAGAGGCGAAGACGGGCCGGCGAATGGCTACACCCCTGAAGGATGGACTATGCGCCTAGCTTTCTCTTCGGACGGGTGACGCAGTTCCGTCAATAGACCGATCGAGTGACATGACCGCAGGGCTGCGCACTCAAATGTTATGCCGGCTATATTCAGTTTATGCTAAAATACCGTCTCAAACTGCTACCTCTTGTCGGAGGGGAAGTTGGATCGATCAGCCAGAATCGAAAACTTGCAGTTCGCCGCAAGCATGCTTCGGCAGATACGCCGCCAGATAAACTCGGAAGGCGAAGAGTTGCTGACCTATCTTGTCGATATGGCCTATTTGGAAGCGCTGGAACGGACGCGATCAATCCAGAGCGGAGGCAATGAAATCGACTATTCATTCGAGCGAACAATTCCGCCAGACTAACAGCCGGATTCGGCCTGGCTAAAGGATTGGGAACGTTGGGTTTCGGGTAATAAAAACCCGCCGGCCGAAGCCGAGGAGCGCTACTACGCCATGCTGAATGAATAAGCCATGGCCGCGTTACTCAAACGAAACGGCCTCCGGAAAACCCGGCGCGGTTCACCGCCTGGTCGAAACCAATTTCAATCGACGAAGTCGCGTTGCCTAGGTGTTCGATCGTCCCCCTTTACGCAGTGCCTTCAAAAGCGCGTATACTTGTCTGCCCCATCAGGAACAACTTCAGCGGTTCCGCGAAGTAAAAAGCGACCAGCGTCGCCTGCGCGGTCAGCAGGAGCGGTGAGCGGTGTGGAGCGAGGCATTTTTCAAAACCCGCCCCAGGAGGCCGGCTCCAGGAACCATGTCGACACCAGCAGAACGGCGATGATCGCGCCGATAGCTAGAAGAGTAATCTTGGCGAAGTCAGTCATGCGACTGAGCTAGGCCCATATGCCGGCAGAGCAATTCACATGATCGTTATTAGCCCGCCGTCGCAGTTTCTTCCGACGGCGCGCGGGCAAATGAGGTTAGCGCCCTTGAGAGAGAACCGTCCGCTTGGTTCTCAATTGAGGCAGGCAGGACAGTTCCGTCGACTGCGCGGGCAAGGTTCCTCCGGGCGTCTTGTACAACGTAGGGCCCATTCACGCATATGCCGGATTAGTGTGGTGAAAGCTGCGCCAACATTGCGACGGACCACCTACGATATGAAGGTCTCACAACAAAACTAGGCGAACCGCGACATCAAGGAGCATGAGAGGAGCGCCTAGCTGCGATTGACAACAGCACAGCCGAGCCCAGCAGCGCGGCGATCAGCGAGCCCGCAAGAATGCCGACCTTCACCGCGTCCTGGAGCGCCGCGTCACTGGCGAAGGCAAGCAGGCCGATGAACAGGCTCATGGTGAAGCCGATGCCGCACAAGAGCGAAATGCCCAGCATGTGCAGCCAGCCGGCATTGACCGGCAGGTCGGCGAGGCCGAGGCGGATGGCCAGAGCCGAGGAGCCGAAGACGCCGACCAGTTTGCCGAGCACCAGGCCGGCGGCGACGCCCAGGGTCAGCGGCTCGACCAGGGCGGCGAAGCTCAGGCGGCCGAGCGAGACCCCGGCATTGGCGAAACCGAAGATCGGGATGACGATGAAGGGGACGAGCTTGTGCAGGCCGTGCTCCAGCCGGTGCAGCGGCGAATGTTCGGCGTCGTGGCTTGTCCCCGGCGTGCGCTCCAGCGGGATGGTCAGCGCAAGCGCTACGCCGGCAAGCGTGGCATGCACGCCCGATTTCAGCACCAGCACCCAAAGCACGACGCCCAGAACGAGGTACGGGACGAGGTTCATCACCCGCATGCGGTTGAGCACGATCAGCACGGCGATGACGGCGAAGGCCGCCGCCAGATAGGCGAGCGACAGGCCGGTCGTATAGAACAGCGCGATGATGATGACGGCGCCGAGATCGTCGATGATGGCCAAGGCGGTGAGGAAGACTTTTAGCGACGCCGGCACGCGGTTGCCGAGCAGCGACAGGACGCCGAGCGCGAAGGCGATGTCGGTGGCGGTGGGGATCGCCCAACCGGAGAGTGCTGCGGGATTGTTGCGGTTGATGGCAACATAGATCAGCGCCGGAAAAATCATGCCGCCGGCGGCGGCGATGCCGGGCAGCACGCGGCGCGGCCAGGTGGAGAGCTGGCCGTCCAGCACCTCGCGCTTGATCTCCAGCCCGACCAGCAGGAAGAACACCGCCATCAGCCCGTCATTGATCCAGTGCGAGACGCTGAGCGGCCCGAGATAGGCGTGCAGCACGGCGAAATAGGTGCCGGCCAGCGGCGAATTGGCGACGATCAGCGCAAGTGCGGCCGCCACCATCAGGATGATGCCGCCGGCCGCCTCGCCGTCGAGGAATTCGCGAAGAATGGACTTGAGCCTGGGCATTGCCGCGCTCCCTATGAAAAACGGTTCTATCGTTCTCCGTAGTCGGACCGGGGTCCGGGCGCACGCAGCACACGCCGAGCCAATCACATAATCATGCCGCTTCACAAAACAAGCCGCCTCAACCCGGTCTCGGAGCCGACTAGAAGGTTCGTTTCTGCGCCGAGGTGACCGCCTCGGCACCGCAGCGATCACATGATTGCGACTGACTGGAATAGTTTGCTGCCCAGGTTGGTATACGCAGCAACGAGGTGAAGTTTTGTCTGCACTCACCATCTTGGAGAATTTCCGGGCGCTCAAACACAGCGTCTCACGCACGACAGTGCGGCAGAGGAGCATGGGCGTTCGAGCATCGGCGGCGGCGTGGTCGCGGCCGAGAATTCTTCCGATCGGCCCCGGCCTTCCTTTGTCTCGTCTCTTCGACTGGGTCACCCCTGCCCAGAGGGCCTCATCATGTCGACCCGACCGACCGATGTCGTCTGGAAAACGCAAATCAACCTGAGAACAAAAAGCGCACCTGACAAAGGAGGAAGCAATGGCAGCTGATCAAACATTTTCGCAACGCTTCGACGAGTACCAGCCCTCCAAGACATTATGGTTTTGGTCGGTGGCAGGCGCCGTGGTGCTAACGATGATCGTCGGCTTCACGGCCGGCGGCTGGACAACTTCGGGCACCGCGGCGGAAATGGCCAAGACATCCGCCATCAAGGCCAAGGCTGAGCTCGCGGCCAATCTGTGCGTCGAGAAGTTCATCACAGCGTCGAACGCCAGCGATAACCTCGCCAAGCTGAAGGGAACGTCTTCCTACCAGAGAGACAGCTTCATCAGCGATGGCGGGTGGGTGAAACTGGCCGGCATGAAGAAGGACGTGCCGGGTGCCGCGGATTTATGCGCGGATAAATTGTCAGCGATGGACACGATTCCGGCGAACAGCGTGGCCCAGGAGAACACCAAGAGCTGATGGATTGAGGCTCGCTTGGCGAGGCGAGTCTTTCGCCGAGCTATTCATGATGGAGGCGCAGCGATGTTTGAAGCATGGTTTTCAAGGCCGGTTGCGGTGGCAACCGGCATATCTGGCGATATCAAGAATCTCTCCAACGCCAATCAAGCGGTCGAATTGCTGACCAAGCACTGGCGCAGCGCCGGAAGTCAGAAGCATCAGGCCGCGTTGCGTGCCTGCCGCCAGGCCATGAATGGCGGCATTGGAGCTGACGTCGCCCGGGACGCATTGGTCGACGCGGCCCGAGAGGCCCACATGCTCGTAGAATAGGACTGCTTCAATCGAACACCCCTATCCTCGGAGACAGGTGAACGACCGTGGCAAAGTCCTCTCGTCCACAGGCACTTCTAACCGCCTCAGTCTCACGCGGAGCGATGCCTCTCACCATGCTCGAGAGTGCATGCCCATGAAATCCGGAGCCGCGATCGGCTTCCTCGCTGCCCGCAGAACGGTCAAACGTCGACCGTATACTGTCTTCGCCCGTGCCGCTCTCACAGCTTTATTGCTCGCGACGCCCGCAACGACCATGGGGCTGCGCGCAGAGGTCGGACCCCTTCCTCTGCCTCGCTTTGTCTCGCTGAAAGCGTCCGCCGCAAATCTGCGGGTTGGGCCGGGCGCCAGCTACGATATCGAATGGATCTTTGTGCGGCCGGGGATCCCCCTCGAAATCTACCAGCAATATGGCAATTGGCGTCGGGTGAGGGATTGGGAGGGAACCAGCGGATGGATCCATGGGTCACTCCTATCTGGGAAGAGGACCGGCATCGTCGCGCCTTGGAACAAGAACAATGTTGCGCTGCGCACGGGACCGACGATGGATAGCTCCATAACCGCCTGGCTTGCCCCTCGCGTCGAAGTCAAACTGAAGCGATGCGATGGGCAATGGTGCGCGGCGGCGGCGGGCTCAACCAACGGCTTCATCAAGCAAATCCGCTTGTGGGGCGTATATCCCGGCGAAGTGTTGTAGGCGATGGCGCAATTCAAAATGGCCAACCGAACCGTGCTGATTTCCGGTGGAGGGATTGCGGGACCTACACTTGCCTTTTGGCTCAAGGCCGGCGGGTTCCAGCCGACCTTGATCGAACAGGCGCCGCGTCTGCGAACCGGAGGTTACGCTATCGATTTCTGGGGACTTGGCTATTGGATCGCCGAGAAGATGGGCCTCGAGGCAGACATCAATCACGTTGGATACCATGTCAGCGAGATGTGCATCGTCAACGACAGCGGAAAGCGCGTCGCAGGCTTTGGCACGGACGTCTTTGGCGAGTTGACCAACAACCGCTATGTGACGCTCGGGCGAAGCGACCTGTCACGCCTGCTCTTCGAAAAAATCAAAGACACGACTGAGGTCCTTTTAGACAATGAGATCATCGACCTCGACCAACAGGCCGACGGCGTGCGCGTTCGACTGAAGGATGGAGGCGAGCGCGCGTTTGATCTGGTGATCGGTGCCGACGGTTTGCATTCGGGCGTTCGGCGCCTGGCGTTCGGGCCTCAGGATCAGTTCGAGAAGAAGCTCGGCTACGCGGTCGCGGCATTCGAGGTCGAAGGCTATAGGCCACGCGACGAGGACATGTATCTGATGTACGGGCAGCCGGGACGGATGCTCGGCCGCTTCACCATGCATCACAACCGCACGCTTTTCCTGTTCGTCTTCGCTGTCGACCGTGACCGTTTGCCAACCGCGCTGCTCCAGCAGAAGGGAATGCTGCGGGAAAAATACGGCGATGGAAGGTGGGAATGTCCTCGCATCCTGGAGGAGTTGGATCGTGCCAGGGAACTCTATTTCGACAGCGTCAGCCAGATCGTGATGAACAGCTGGTCGCACGGTCGCGTTGCCCTTGTCGGTGATGCCGCATTTTGCGTTTCCCTTCTGGCAGGACAAGGTTCAGCCCTGGCGATGATTTCCGCCTACGTGCTGGCCGGCGAGCTTTTGAACGCTGGCGGATGGCATCAGGAGGCCTTCGTGCGTTACGAGGCTTTCCTGCGGGACTACATCCGGACAAAGCAGCAAGGCGCAAAGCGGTTCGCGACCGCATTAGCACCCAGGACACAACTGGGGCTGCTGTTCCGCAACCTGGTTACAAATGCATTCGCGGTACCTGGGCTGGCGCGTCTGGCGATCGGGAAGGAAATTACCGATGCAATACAGCTACCCGATTATCGGTGGCCATTCCTTTCGACCTGACGATCACGCAGCCAAACCAGCCACGGACGCCGGATGTGGATCCCTGTCGGTTACCGCCAGATCTGATGGGACAACCCGATCTCTGGTGAGCGCAATCAAACGAACACGTCGGCCACGATGAGAACGATACCGAGCCATGCGGCGACCCAGCATACAGGCCGCACGCCTGGGGGAGCGAAGGCGTATGCGGGAACGTAAGCGAGCCGGGCGATGACGAAGAACCAAGCACCAACGACCGAAAGCGAGCCCGCTGCATGGGCCGCGTGAGCGAGAAACAGCGCGGCGACGAATTGCGGAAAGATCTCCAGGAGGTTTTGATGGGCTCGAACGAAGCGGCCGCTGATGCCAGTTACCTCACGCTGTTCGTCGCGCGGTCCCGCCACCCAAATTCCCCCAAGCTGACGCAGCGTTAGAACGCTGGCGATGGTGAGCTGAACGCTCGCAAGCAATAGGGCCGCAAGCAAGGCCCAGAGATCACCCGTCATCATCGCCGCGTCCAAATGTGCAAAGCTGACGCCAGGCTTGCAAGTCTGCCAGCGCTTCTCCTGACGCCATATGATGCGGCTTGCGATCTGTAGATCAGCCCCGGTTCGACGATCCATTCACCGGGAGAGAGCGCTTGGACATCGTAGCGCCCATCCGGCAGTCGTGACGCCAGGCCAACGTAGCGGTAGCGGGTGCCTGTCGAATCCACGACGGTGGACAAGATGGGTCTATCGGCAAGATAGCCGACGACAACACTTCCCATCTCAGATGGCGGAGTGGTCGGTGTGGCAATCTGAAGAATGTAATATTCGATCGGAACGCTTCTGGTGCCCATGCGCATCAGCCAATCCCTCACACGAGGAACGCAGCGGCTAGTATGCTCTCCCAGGTGCAGGAAATGCAACGAATTGGCCGCGGTGCCTCGCCTACGTTGGCAAGCATTTTCGGGTCTCGGAACGTCTCGCCATCGTTCAGCCCATTTGCGCGCAATCATGCCGAACTTCGACAAGCTTGAATACGGTCTCCGCGAGCCATCCAAATCGCTGCCAGACAAATCCCATGAATATGCTGATCGCCATCGCCTTGACGTTCGTCGCCGTCATCGGGTCGTCTTCTCTCCACTATGAGGCAATCCAGCGCCTCGACAGACTGGCCCGCAGGTCAACTGGAGCTTATCCCGCGCTGCTCTTCGTCATCTGCGGGCTGGTCGGTCTTCATCTCGTGGAGATCGGGATTTATGCCGCGATATTCCATCTGGCGGACCAGACGCTTGCTCTCGGCGATTTTGACGGAAAGGCCTTTCCGACGAGCATGGACTATTTCTACTACGCAGCAGAAGCCTATGCCTCGCTCGGCTACAACAACGTCATCCCGATCGGCGAAATGCGGCTCGTCACGTCCATAGCGCCCTTGAACGGGTTGCTGCTCCTGACCTGGTCAGGCTCGTTTCTTTTCTCGCTGGTTGAAGACTGGCGTGGAAAGGGAAAATAGCGTCGACCAGTGCCCTTCGTGCCTGCTCAGCGTCCCCATCGATCTCACTTTGAGCCTCTCTTTGCGGGTGAGATCGATGGCGGCGTCGATCACGCATAGTGACGAATTGGAACAAAGTCGTGAACATGGGCCGGCCGGGTAAGTGCCGCCCAACTCGTGCCACATTAGAGGCACCCCCTGCTCCCCCGAGCAGAGCGGCCAAAGCTTTGCAAGAAAACGATAATTTTCAATTTGTGAGCGGGAGGTATCGATGAATCCTGCGGGTATTCGTGCGCCTTTTTCGAACCCGACAACCTATGTCGCAACAGCTCTATTCGCGGTAGGGCTCGTTGCAACAACACCTCAGGCATACGCACAAAGCGCTGCGGGTGCTGCCAGCCAGGCGCCGACCGGCTTGTGGCTAACCACGCCCTATCCTGAATTCTCGGCTCAGGCCGGGAAGACCGTCAGCGTCCCCTTGAACCTGGCTAACCGCGGACTGCCGCCGCAACGCGTCGAGCTCGGTGTCGATGGCCTGCTCGACGGCTGGAAGTGGGAAATCGACGGCGGTGGCAAACCCGTTACCGCGGCAATCGCCGGCTCGGACGGCACGGTCAGCCTGACGCTGAAGTTGACGCCGCCAGCAGGCGACATCGGCAAAGCGGTGAACTTTGCCGTGTCGGGCAAGGCCTCCACGGAGGCTTTGAAACTGCCAATGGCGATGACGGTCGCCAAGACCGAGCCTGCAAAGCTGACGCTGGAGCCCAAGCTCCCTGCCCTGCGCGGCACCGCCAAATCGGCCTTCGACTTCCAGGTCGACATCAAGAACGATGGCCAAGAGGATTCGACCGTCAATCTGCTGTCGAAGGCGCCGCCCGGCTTCCAGGTGACCTTCAAGCAGGGCTACGGCTCCCAGGAACTGACCAGCCTGCCGCTGAAGGCGGGTGAATCCAAGACACTGTCGGTCGGCGTCCAGCCGCCGGACAACGCCCAGGCGGGTCAATATCCAGTGGCGGTCGCCGCTAGCGGAGGCGCCGCCAGCGCCGACACCAAGCTGCTGCTCGACATCACTGGCAGGCCGTCCGTTTCTCTTGCAGGTCCTCAGGGCAGACTGTCCGGAGATGCCACTGCCGGTCAGGAGCGCACCTTCACCTTCACCTTGTCGAATAGCGGTTCGGCCCCGGCCCGCGACGTCAAGCTTTCGGCGAGCCCGCCATCCGGCTGGAAGGTCGCCTTCAATCCCGAGAAGGTGGACGAGATCGCACCTGGCGGGACGTCCGATGTCGGCGTCTCGATGACGCCTTCGACCCAGGCAATCGCCGGTGACTATATGGTCTCGGTCCGAGCGAATGGCGACGGCGCATCCGACAATGCCGATTTCCGCGTGACCGTGCGGACATCCACGCTGTGGGGCGTGACCGGCCTTGGCGTGATCGGCGCTTCCGCCTTGATGCTGGCCTTTGCCGTGACGCGGTATGGACGCCGATGAGCCCGGTCATCGAAGCGCGCGGCCTCATCAAGCGCTACGGTCGATCTCCGGCGGTTGACGGAATCGATCTCACCATCGAGAAGGGCGAGGTGTTCGGCCTGCTCGGTCCTAACGGTTCGGGCAAAACCACCACGATCCTCTTGCTTCTCGGCCTCACCGAACCGACCGCCGGCTCGATCCGTGTTCTCGGTCTCGACCCGTTGCGCCAGCCGCTGACCGTCAAACGGCAGGTCGGTTACCTACCGGACCAGATCGGTTTCTACGATCATCTGACTGCGTGGGAGAATCTCGCCTACACGGCAAGGCTTGCGGGTTTGATGTCCGGCGAGGCCGACGGGCGCATCGCTGGCGCCTTGAGGCGAGTGCGGCTTGCGGAGGTCGCCGACCGCCGCGTCGCGACCTTCTCACGCGGCATGCGCCAGCGGCTCGGGCTAGCCGAGGTGCTGGTCAAACAGGCCGAGATCGCCATTCTTGACGAGCCGACGTCCGGCCTTGATCCGCAAGCGACACAGGAACTGCTGGAGTTGATCCGTGAGTTGGCGGATGAGGGCGTGACGTTCGTGCTTTCGTCCCATCAGCTTGCGATGATGCAGACGATCTGCAGCAGGGTCGCGCTGTTCCGCAAGGGCCAAGTCGGCCTCATCGGCCGGGTCGAGGACCTCACCGCCAGCATCCTCGGCGGCGCGTATAAGCTCGAGGTTGAAACCGAGAAGGCAGACCTGGTGAATATCCTGGCCGGGGCGCCGCACATATCGGGCCTGACTGCCCTGAAGACGGGACACTGGCTGGTCGATGCCGACGCCGATGTCAGGGCCGATATCGCCTGTCGTGTCGTGGGCGCCGGCGGTGCGCTGCATTCCATGGCTATCCGCCAGGCTACGCTCGACGAGGTTTATGTCCGCTTTTTCGAAGGAGAGAGCCATGATGTCGCGGCGTGAAGGATCGCCATTTGCCGGCCTGTCGACGATCGCGCTCAAGGAGGCAGCCGATCATATGAACAGCATCCGCATCCATCTGGTGATGGTCCTGGTGCTGCTCACGGCGATCGGCTCGGTTTATGCCGCGATCGGCCAGATCAAGGCCACAATCGGCGAGGACCAGTTCCTGTTCCTGCGCCTGTTCACAACTGCCCAGCAACCATTGCCGTCCTTCGTGTTCTTCCTCGGCTTCCTGGTGCCGCTGGTGGCTATCGCGCTTGGCTTCGACGCCATCAATGGCGAATACAACCGCCGCACGCTGTCTCGCATTCTGTCGCAGCCGATCTACCGCGACGCACTTCTCACCGGCAAGTTCCTGGGCGGGTTATTGGTCATCGCCATCTGCCTGCTGGCTCTGTGGCTGCTGGTCACCGGCCTGGGGATGCTGCTGCTTGGGCTGCCGCCCAGCGGTGAGGAGATCGCCCGCGGCCTTGCCTTCCTCTTCGCCTCCTTTGTCTACGCCGGCGTCTGGCTGGCGGTGGCGATGGCCTTCTCCACAATCGTCAAATCGCCGGCAACCTCGGCGCTTTGCGCGCTCACGGCCTGGCTGCTGTTCACGGTCTTCTGGCCGATGCTGGCACCGCTGATCGCAGGCGCCGTCGCACCGATCGACCCGCTCGATCCAATGACCGCAGTTCACCAGATCGACATCCAGCAGGCCATCGCGCGCATCTCGCCCAACACCCTTTACGGAGAGACTACGCTGGCCCTGCTCAATCCGGCAACACGCTCGCTTGGCCTGCTTTTTACCGATCAGTTGAGCGGGGCGCTGATGGGCGCGCCCCTGCCCTTCTCGCTCAGCGTGGCGCTGATCTGGCCGCAGCTTGCAGGCATGATCGCCGCGCTTCTGGTGTTGTTCACCATCGCCTATGTCTCGTTCCAGCGGCAAGAGATACGGGCCTAAACAAATGTCGCTTACAGCGCGAACTGATGGCGAAGGCGCGAGCTTCGCAGAAAGCAATTCTACGCCAAGCGCCGCACAGTTGGACCTTCCGTACCAGGGGGACAAATCCGGCGCCAAGGCACGCCGCCTCGGCCTTTCAGCAACGATTTTTACCGCGCTGACCCTTCTTGTTCTGGCGTTTGGCAGCACGATCCAGAGCATCGACTATCATGCCCTTGTGCACGCGCTCAGTCACCTTCCGGCGGCTTCCATAGGCTGGGCGGTCTTCGCGACAGCGGTAAGCTTGGCGGCCGTGGTCGGGCGCGACGTGTGTGCGGTCTACTACGTCGGCGCTCGCACGCCACGTCTCGCGCCCCTCGTGGCCGGCTTTTGTGGAACAGCTCTTGGGAATGCAGTCGGTTTCGGCACCCTTACCGGCGCGGCGGTTCGATACCGGATTTACCGAGCCGTCGGACTTCGGTCCGAGGATATCGCCCGGCTCCTTTTGTTTGTCGCTGGCGGCTTCGGCCTTGGCCTTGCCGGCTTTGGAGGCATGACGACACTCATCGAGGCTGGGCCGGTCTCGCACCTTCTCGGCTGGCCGACGGGCGTATTGCAGGTGGCGGCAGGGAGCGCGCTCGCTGGATCCATTGTACTCCTGCTGTTTGGCTTGCGCGGACCAGTCCGCGTCGGCAGCTTCAGCCTTGCAGTCCCGAGCAAGGCGATCGCGGGCATGCAGCTCGGACTGACGGGTATCCGTCTCTTCGCAGCTGCAACCGCTCTGTGGATGCTTCTACCGGGAGCTTCGATAAATTTCCTCAGCTTTGCCGCTATTTTCTCGGCGGCTACTGCTTTGGGGGCCGTCAGCAACCTGCCAGGCGGCATTGGAATATTCGAGGCGGCTGTATTTTGGGTCTATGCGGGACATGCCCCCATCGATCAGATCGCGGCAGCGCTGTTGGCGTACCGAGGGATATACTTTGGGATGCCATTGGTGCTTTCGGCGGCCTTGCTCGCAATATTCGAAACTCGCCTTGCCTTGGGAACGAGGACCCCCACCGCCAACGATCGGCTTATCGAGGCGGCCGCTCAACTTTCGCCCCGCTTCATGGGCGTCATCGCGTTTGCAACTGGAGTGATGCTGCTTACGTCCGGGGCAACGCCGACGTTCGGTCACAGACTGGCGATCCTCTCGATGCGCCTGCCCCTTTGGGTGGTCGAAACGTCTCATTTTCTCGGCAGTCTGGCCGGCGTTGTGTTTCTCTTTCTGGCCCGTGGACTGTTTGAACGACGTGACGGTGCCTGGTGGCTTGCGCTCTTGATGGCGACAGCAAGTCTCGGTTTGTCTCTGGCCAAGGGACTCGCTTATGGAGAGGCCGGATTCCTGGCGATTGTCATCAGCCTCCTGCTCGCGACCAAACGTCGGTTTGACCGACCTGCTTCAATGTTGGGTCAGCCTTTTACGCAGGGGTGGGCCGTCGCCGTAGGCGTGATCGTCCTCGCAACGGCCATAATCTTCCTCGTGGCGTTCCGAAACGCCGACTACACAGCGCGCGACCTTTGGTGGCAGTTTGAGTTTGATGCGCAGGCCCCCAGGGCGCTGCGCGCCTTGCTGGGCGCCGCGATCCTCGCTGTCGTCATCGGCCTTTGGCAGTTGCTTCGCCCGCCAAAGGGGCTCGCACCCCATCCGGACCTCATAGCACTTGGGCACGCTTCGCGGATCATTCGTGCCCAAGCCAGGAGCCAGGCGATGCTGGCTCTCATGGGCGACAAGAGCCTGCTGTTTTCCCGAACGGGAGACGCTTTCATAATGTACGGCAAGCGCGGCCGCAGCTGGATTGCACTCTTCGACCCCGTAGGCCCGGTCGAGGAATGGCCCGGATTGATCAAGAAATTTGTTGCATTGGCCGCAAGCCATGGGGGTCGCGCCGCCTTCTACGAGATCCGTCCTGAAAGCTTGCCGTTCTATCTGGACGCGGGCCTGTCAGTGATGAAGCTTGGCGAGGAGGCACGCGTGGGGCTCGCCGGCTTTGACATGAAGGGCAAAACAAGTGCCCACCTTCGCTATTCGCTCAAGCGCGGCGAACGCGAAGGGTTGACGTTCGAACTTGTGCCACCCCGACAGATCGCCGAAATCATGGATGCCTTGATCGAGATTTCGGCAGCATGGTTGCGTTCGCGCAGAACTAGGGAAAAGGGATTCTCAATCGCCGCGTTCGAACCCTCATATCTGGGATCCCAATGGGTCGCCCTCGTTCGACAGAATGACCTTCCCGTTGCGTTCGTAACCGTCATGGCGACCGGGACGCAGCAGGAAGCTTCGGTCGGCCTTATGCGCCACACGACCACGGCATCGCCCTACGCCATGGAGTTCCTGTTCACGAAGCTCATCCTCGAACTCAAAGACATGGGCTATGGCAGTCTGAGTCTAGGGATAGCTCCGTTGAGCGGCGTGTCGGCTGCCCCGCTGTCGTCGCGATGGCACAGGCTGGGTGAGATGATCTGGCGCTATGGAACCCGGCTCTACAATTTCCAGGGCCTCAGAGCGTTCAAGAACAAATTCAATCCGGCGTGGGAACCGCGCTACCTGGCAGCGTCGGGTACGCTGAGCCCATTTGTCGTGCTCGCGGATGCCACAGCCTTGATTGGTGCCAGGTTCAAGAGCTCAGGAGCACGAACGCAGAATGAATAAGCTTGCCACCCTCATGTCAGCAGCATTTGCAATCATGGCGCCGACGCCGTCACTGGCGATCGAGGGAGGCCGCTATGGGGATGTCCACCTTGTGGTGCCGAATGGTCCGATCCAGGGATACGTCGTCCTGTTTTCGGGGCAGGACGGATGGAGCGACGCTAACCAGGCGGCACTGGCGGCGCTTGGGCAGCAGGGGGCACTCGCGGTCGGCGTCGACACCAAAACCTATCTGGCCAGGCTCACGGAAGAAAAGGAGCCCTGCCATAACCTGGTGGGCGATGTGGAGATCCTTAGCCGCCGGCTGCAGCGCGAGCACAGTGGGCTGCAGTATCATTTTCCCATTCTGGCCGGCGTCGATGCCGGCGGCACACTTGCAGGGGCTATTCTGGCGCAGGCTCCCGTCAACACGGTGGCAGGGGCTGTCTCAGTGGACCCAAGCGTGGTGCTTCCCAGCGAGCGGCCGCTTTGCGCTGGCGCGCCCTCGTCTCCTCAACCCGGCGGCTTCGCCTACGGACCGTCCAAGGTCCTGCAGGGGTTTTGGAACCTTGGTCTTACGGCCGCCGAGCCCAAGGAAGCCCGCACCTATTTTGCCTCGCTTCAAAGCGCTGGCATGCCGATGAGCGTTCAGTCTGTCCCCGGTAGCGCTAGCGATGCGGTGACCTCACTGGTGCAGCCGCACTTCGATGCGGGCGACGCTAGCGGCCTCTCGGCGCTTCCATTGATCGAACTGCCAGCGTCACACCCAACCGGACAGATGGCGATCGTTTTATCGGGGGACGGGGGCTGGCGAGATCTCGACAAGACGATCGCCGAAGAGCTGCAATCGCGGGGAGTTTCGGTCGTCGGCTGGGACAGTGTGCGCTATTTCTGGGAAAAGAAAACGCCTGAGCAGACGGCGGCCGACCTGGCCGCGGTGATCCGGGCCTATGGCGAAAAATGGCATGCCAAGGATGTCGCATTGGTCGGCTACTCTTTCGGCGCGGACGTGCTCCCATTCGTCTACAACGACCTCGCGGCCGACATAAAATCTCGTATCGCGCAGATTTCGCTCCTGGGGTTCGCGAATGCCGCTGATTGGGAGATTCAGGTTGCCGGGTGGCTTGGAGCCGCGCCCAGCTCCGAGGCCGTTCCGGTTGGGCCGGCGATCGAGCAAGTGCCTGCAAAGTTGCTCCAATGTTTCTATGGAAACGAAGAGACCGACACATTCTGCAACGCGCTCTCCCCGAGGGGCGTCGAGGTGATCAAGACGACCGGCGGCCATCACTTTGATGGCAACTACGCTCGCATGGCCGAGCAGATCCTCGATGGCTTCAACAAGAGGGTTGCTGCCAGGATGTAGCGCTCCTTGACTGGACGCCGCTCTGGAATTCCCGCCCAGCCGCCAGCGCAGAGCAACGCTTCCGGTGCTGTTCGTCACCGGCTGCGTTCGTCCCAAGGGCAGGAGATTCGAGCATGCCAAGTAGCCGAGTATTTGACTTGGCCAAGGGCCGAAATTTCCAGCTTCGGAAGAATCAGCATGAGATCCCTCGAAAGCTGCGCCGCGATCAATTACTCGCCAATGTTACTAAAAGTTCATGCGCTGGAAATGACGTCGTAATGCGCCTCTCCCTATTCTTTTCAACACGACGCCCATCAGGGCGCGACATCTTGAAAGAGGATACGAGATCATGAAAATCTTACCCCGTACACATGGACGTCTGATGGCTGCCGCTGCCTCCCTGGCTATGGCTGGGGCAATCGGCTTCGGGGCCTATGCAACCGGCACGACACCCGTTCTGGCCGATGCCGTACACGTTCAGTCGGCGCAGGTCCCTGGCTTCGCCGACCTCGTCGAGCGCGTGTCGCCGGCGGTCGTCAGCGTCAAGGTCAAGGCCAAGATCCAGCCGACCGCCGATGACGGTTCCAACGATCAGAATGGCTTCGACAACCTGCCCGACAATCCGCAGCTACGCCGTTTCTTCAAGGAATTCCGCGGCTTTGGCGATCAGGGTGGCGAGTTCGGCATGCATCGTTTCAACCATCGCGACCATGGCAATGGCCAGCCCCGCCCAGTCGCACAAGGGTCGGGCTTCTTCATCTCCGAAGACGGTTACCTCGTCACCAATAACCACGTCGTCTCGGAAGGCTCTGACTTCAGCGTCGTCACAAATGACGGCAAGGAATTCGACGCCAAGCTGATCGGCACCGATCCGCGCACCGACCTCGCGGTGCTCAAGGTCGATGGCGGCAGCACCAAGTTCACCTATGTCGACTTCGCCGACGACTCCAAGATCCGCATCGGCGACTGGGTGGTGGCGGTCGGCAATCCATTCGGCCTCGGCGGCACCGTCACCGCCGGCATCGTCTCGGCGCGCGGCCGCGACATCGGCGCCGGCCCCTATGACGACTTCATCCAGATTGATGCCCCGGTCAATCGCGGCAATTCGGGCGGCCCGACCTTTGACCTCGACGGCCAGGTGGTTGGCATCAACACCGCCATCTTCTCGCCGTCGGGCGGCAGCGTCGGCATCGCCTTCGACATCCCAGCCTCGACCGCCAAGCAGGTCGTCGATGACCTGATGAAGAACGGTTCCGTCCAGCGCGGCTGGCTCGGCGTCGAAATCCAGCCCGTCACCAAGGACATCGCGGAGTCGCTCGGCCTGAAGTCGGACAAGGGGGCGCTGGTCTCCAGCGCCCAGGATTCAGGCCCGGGCAAGAAGGCGGGCATCGTCGCCGGCGACGTCATCACCGAGGTCGACGGCAAGGATGTCGCTTCGCCGAAGGAACTCGCCCGCATGATTGGCGCCTACGCCCCGGGCAAGTCGGTCGACGTAACCGTCTGGCGCAATGGCAAGGATGAAGCGGTCAAGGTCGATCTCGGCACCCTGCCGGCCAGCGACAAGCAGGCCTCGAACGACGATAGCCATCACCAGTCGGCACCCGGGTCCAAGGCCGATACACTTGCCGACCTCGGCCTGACTGTCACCAAGGCCGACAACGGCAAGGGCCTGGTCGTGACCGACGTCGATCCCGACAGCGCCGCCGCCGACCGCGGCATCCAGCCCGGCGACGTCATCACCTCGATCAATTCGAAACAGGTGAACACCACCGGCGATGTCAACAGGGCGATGGACGATGCGGTGAAGTCCGGCCGCAAGGTCGTGCTGATGCAGATCACACGTGACGACAGCAATCGCTTCGTTGCGGTGCCTGTCGCGCAGGGCTGATCTCGCCATTCGAGACTGTGGTCCGATTTCGGAACCAGTCTGACTCATCGGTGTGTTGGCTCTTGCGTCCTCGAGCCAACACACCAAAAGATGATGGCTGCAGGGCCGAGGAGGTGGGCCATAGTTCCCTTTCCGGGCCCTGCCCCCCATTTTGTCGCTGCCATGGCTTGATCGCCGCCTCCCCTGTGTTACGGCAGAGCTTCCCTCTTGAGGACAAACATGGCCGGCATTTCCCGAAAATATCGCATGCTGCGTCGCTCGCAGGCGATGTGGGTTTCGCGGCGCGTATGGCAGCCGCGCCTGGTCTTCTGGGCGGGCGCCATCTCGATCGGCCTGATCAGCGTGCTGTTCGCAATTCTGGCCGACCAGGCGCAGGCGCTGTTTCATGCCGTCATCGGCACCGCCGGCGGCTGGCGCTTCTATCTGCCGTTGCTGATAACGCCGCTCGGCTTCGTGCTCTGCGCCTGGCTGGCCCATTCGTTCTTCCCGGGCTCGCAGGGCAGCGGCATCCCGCAGGCGATTGCGGCGCGTCACCTGCGGGACGACGAGGATCGTGACCATATCCTTTCGTTGCGGCTCGTCACGGGAAAGATTGCCCTCACCGTCGTCGGCCTGTTCTGCGGCGCCTCGATCGGCCGCGAGGGACCAACGGTCCAGGTTGGCGCCTCGCTGATGCTCCAGGCAGCGCGCTGGGGCGGCATGGCGCAGGCGCGGGGCCTGATCCTGGCTGGTTCGGCAGCTGGCATCGCGGCTGCTTTCAACACGCCGCTCGCAGGCATCGTCTTTGCCATCGAGGAAATGGGCCGCACCTATGAATCGCGCACCAACGGGCTGGTGCTCACGGCGGTCATCTTGGCGGGCCTGGCCTCGCTTGGGCTGCTTGGCAATTACACCTATTTCGGCGTCGCGAAGGATACTGTGGCTTTCGCCAGCGATTGGCCGCTGGTGCTGGCCTGCGGAATCATCGGCGGTGGCGTAGGCGCGCTGTTTTCGCTGCTGGCGTTGAAGGCCATGCGCCGCATCCGCCGCTGGAATGCGTTGCAGCCGCTCTGGCGCACTTTGATAGTGGCAGGACTCTGCGGGCTGGCGGTGGCTGTCATCGGGTTTGCCTCGAGCGGCCTGACCTTCGGAACAGGCTACACCCAGGCGCGCGGCGCGATCGAAGGCACCCCGCTGCCGGCGTTCTTCTTCGTGGAGAAGTTCGCGGCCGGCCTGCTGTCGATGGTGTCGGGCATCCCAGGGGGTATCTTCGCACCGTCGCTGGCGGTGGGCGCCGGCCTGGGAAGCACACTCGGCCTGATCCTCGGCACGAGCACCAGCCTGGCCGCCCTGCTTGGCATGGCCGGCTATTTCGCCGGTGTTGTGCAGGCGCCGATGACCGCCTTCGTCATCATCCTGGAGATGACCGGCAACCACGATAATGTCATTGCGCTGATGTGCGCGGCGATGCTGGGCTACGGGACGGCCCGCCTGATTTCACACGAGCCACTCTATCATGCGATGTCCCGCGTATTCATTGCCGAGGCGATCAGGCGGCGTCGTGCGGTATCGGGAGATGCCGTCAAGGCGGTTTAATGGCTTCAGATTCGCACTCCCCAATCAGGTGGCTCGAAAAGCCAAACGGACAAGATGATGGCGGCCGCCGCCAGCACTACAATCAAGAGTGCGATCTTTGCCGGATTGTCCATTGCAGGAGCCTACGGGCTGGAATCTGAGTGACCAATCAAAAAGGCGCTAGGCTTGCAGGTGAGCGAGGGTGCTCACAGCGCCCATCGAAATGCCCGTCGCAGCTCCGAAGCTCCGTCCGTCTCATACCATCGTCCGTGCGAGACGATGACGCGTTCCGGATCCCAGTCGAGCATCTGACGAACCGCCAATCGCAGCGCTGTGCGGCGCCCGAAAAAGCTCAGCCGCATGTCGATAGGAGCCTTGCCGTCAGGATCGGCGGCGCCGGCGAGCTTCACGAGAAGTCTTAGAAGCCAGCTATGAATCCGACTTGGCTCAAAATTTTCGATCAGATCGGTGAGGATTAACGTTCGGCTGCCGCGGTGAAACAGCACGGCCTCGGTCAGCATGTCTCCGCGCACCACAAGCAGGTCGACGTCATCAGGCCAAGGCGAATGACGACCCACCAGCAAAGTATCGACATCGATACGGCGCTTCGCTCGACGTGTGAGGCCGCGCACAGCCAGGACCTTTGCAGCGGGGACAGCAGCTTTCCAGTCGGGCACCCACCAATAGTGGAGCGAATTCGGCGCAACCAGGTAGCGGATTGGTCCCAATATCTCGATCGCCGACCGCAGCGCGGAGGAATATGCCACTGGTGAATGGAGGACCAATTCCCCGCTTCGCAGCCGAACGATCGTCATGCGTGTTGAGAAGGGGAATTTCAGCCAGCCTAGCCCGAACCTGACCTCAGACCCGTCGACGATCCACAGATCGGGAGCCACCGGCTTCAGCACGTTGATTGGCTCATACAGATCCAGAGTGGACCTACCGTTGACGTGTCTGTGAAGCATTGGCAAGGCTCAGCGCTCGTTGAAGGGGCTACTCAGGGACGTCCGAACGAAGAGGCGCCAAAGATTGATATGGCGCGTGGTCCTCAACTGGAAAGCGCGCGCTTTCGCGCGTCGCCAGCCATTCGCGAATAGCAAGGCGAATGACCTCCAGCCGGGTCAGTTTCATCTCGGTGGCGACAGCCGAGATAGCCATTTCGGTACCGGCATCGAAAGTCATGGTGTTTGACGTGCGCAGCATCGCCGCCGCTTCGAGATCGGCTTGACGTTCGTCCTGGCTTGAATCCTTGTTCCCTGCAGCCAAAGGGCTCCTCGCGATCCTCAGTTTGGGTCGTGGCCGACCTCGGCAGTGTCGTAATCTCTCATCGAGACGATCCAATCGTTTCTTACCGTCACAAGGACAAGGCGGGCTCCCTGCGGATAATATCTAGGCAGAGCTGCCGCCTGATCGGCCAGGACTGCGCCATTCCGGCCGCAGACCTCACCCCCGAGCAGCCAATTCTGGTGCTCGCGATCGCCCAGGACCGCGATATACTCGCCGTCGCCGGGATAGCCGATCAGGCCGATTTGTTCGTATTCCTCCAACTTGCGTATCATGGCCGTCTGACGATCAAGGACGGAACGCTTGTTAATTCCCGCCAAGTGGGGAACGGCCCGGCACCACCCCAGCCGGATGCCGGGCCGTCAGGAAGTGCCCGCGCGGTCGCACTTCCCTGAAGCCTAGCCGTGGTCACAGGAGCGGTCGGGCCGGTGAAGCGTTTCATTTGCACAGGCAACCAGAGGAACCGTGGAGCCCTGTTGCCTGGCTTGCGACAACCAGACAGCACGGTTTTCCTGCGAGAGCCCCTTCATCGCCGAGCGAGCCGCGGAAGTGATCTCGAACGCCCCGCAAGATGCACATTGGAATTCGACCTTGCGGGACGTGACCTCGGCCTCCAGCGCCATTCCGGCGCAGACCGGGCAGATGCACGGAAAGTAGCGCCTTTCGAACGACAGGACGGTCATGGTGCTGGGCTCCTTTTCTGCGGGAGAGCAGCGGTTGGTCGACAACGGGGCCAATCAAAGTCGCTCCAGCGATAGGCGAATGACGGCGAGTACCATCGGTCATAAGG
Source organism: Mesorhizobium sp. CU3 (assembly GCF_006442965.1). Taxonomy (GTDB): domain Bacteria; phylum Pseudomonadota; class Alphaproteobacteria; order Rhizobiales; family Rhizobiaceae; genus Mesorhizobium. The sequence continues at coordinate 191,343 of NZ_VFWX01000008.1, forward strand.
TGAATGCATTCGCTTCCTTTCTGATGGCATCGGTCCTGGCTACCCCCTTGTCTTTGGTGCAATGTTTCTGCGCGTGGCGACTTCGATCTGCTTTGCTTCCACTTCGAGCCGGTCCGGCGCGGCGGACCCCATCAAGGCGTAAGCTGTACCTCCCGATTGCCAGTAGACCGTCGGAACCCTACCGTCGGTGGCCGGGGTCGGAGGAACGGCGTCCTCGCCGTTCATGGGAGCCGCGACGAGCGTGATCCTGCCGACGCTGGGCGTGTCGGCCGTCACGACGAGGCTCTGCTGCCCATTCCAGGGCTGCACTTGGACATCCTTCACGACCCATACCGAAGGCAAAGTCGGCATGCTGACGTTGACTGCACCGACAAGCCGTTCAATTTTGTCCTGCTTCGGCTCATTACCCCTGTCGGGACCAGCATTGAGCTGCGCAACTTTCAAGGCATCTCTCGCGGCCAGTATGAAGGTCTCATCGGCCGTCTTGCCGCCTTGGCGAAGCGGCACGGTCAGCGAGTTGGCCGACCACCCAACTGCAATTAGGACGACAGCAGCGACCTGCAGTTTCAGGGCAGCTACCAGCTTCTTGCGGCGGAACACCCGCTCCAACTGTCTTGCCTTTTCCACGGTCGCTTGCGGTGGAAACGCTCGACGCGGTTGAGCACTACGCAAAGCCTCCATGCGCTGCGCGTGTGCAAACACCTCGGCGGCCCGTTCCGGCTCCTGCGCAAGGCGCGCTTGCAGGTCGGATCGCTGCGACGGCGAGAGCTCGCCGTCGAGGAACCGGTTGATCTCTTCGTCCGAAATCCGGCTATTCGGCCACATCACGGCCTCCCACAATTTTCAACGAACCCGACACCTGGCCCCTTGCATCCTCCACGCTGTGTTTCAGCGCAAATCGGGCTCGGCTCAGGCGGGACATGACCGTCCCGCTGGGCACCCCCAGCAACTCGGCGGCTTCCGAATAGGTGAAGCCCAGTACGCCAACCAGATGAAGGATTTCCGCCTGCTCCGCCGGCATGGCAGCGAGCGCTCGTTCAACGTCGGCTAGTTCGGCGCAATGCTCTTGCGCGGGGGGCGACGTTCGATCGGAGAGATCGGCGTAAGAGGCAAGGCGCTGCCGGTCGATCGCCATGCGGCTGGCGCCAGACAAAAAGGTATTCCGGACTATTGTGATCAACCAGGGCAACAGCGGACGCGATGCATCGTAAGATTTGGCCAATGACAGGGCACGGACAAGCGCCTCCTGCACCAGATCGTCGGCATCCGAGTCATCGCGCGTCAGCACACGCGCGTAACGCCATAAATCTTCAAGATAGGGTGTGACGTCGAAGTTCACGCTCATACCGTTCCGCATGGTCTTAGCCCGGGATCGGCCCAGCGGTCAGGGACGCAACCGCTGGGCCTGATGGGAGCGCTTTCCTCCCGAAGTGCAGGCGTCGGATAGCCATGTGTCATCAATGCCTGCTTCGCTCCCCAGTTCCGACAGTGGCCTCTGGAGGCAGCCGCCACAGTCGAAGCTCACCCTCAACGCTGCATCTACTGAGCTAGGCCCGAAACTATTCCATCGCGGGAGGAAATTTCTGCTGGGGTGGTCTCGATAGCGGGACTGACGGTGGACGAAAGAGGCATCCGGCAGAAAGTCGATGACTCTACTGAACCTACGCCGCAATCTGCCCAACCAACCCTGTCAGTTCCGACTGAGGCGCGACCTAGAAAGTTTGAAAAGCTTCCAGGAACCCCGGCCGCGCCGTATTACGGCGGTCTCAAGCCTCTCACGAAGAAGACCAAAGTCTTGCGTAAGGCAGGCGGCTCAAGTCGGTTCCCTTCGCAATGTCGAAAGCTATTGTCAGCGTCTTGTCAGGTGGCGGTTGCTAGACAGCGCCAGCGACCGATCGGACCCAAGCAGTCCGCCGCCTGTGGTCGCCGGATGGCGGTCAGGAGACTTCAATGCAGTTTTTGAGAATTGGATTGGCGCTGGTTACGCTGGCAGGTTCAGCGCCCGCGTTCGCGGATTCCACTGTCAACGTCAAATTATGGGACAAGAATGGTGACATGAAGCCTGACGCCAAGATGGGCATGGGCATGCCGGCGAATATGAACATGGCGATGATGAAGATTGAAGTCGACAAGAAGACCGTACCGGCTGGAAAGGTGACCTTCGATGTGATTAACACGTCGAAGGCTACCGTCCATGAAATGATCGTCGTGCCCGTCGCCGATCCGAAAAAGACGACGCTCCCATATGTTTCGAACGAAAACCGTGTCGATGAGGATGCGGCCGGCCATCTTGGTGAAGTCTCGGAACTTGATCCGGGCAAGACAGGGTCGCTGACGCTCAACCTCAAGCCGGGCTTCTACGCAGTCTTCTGCAATATCCCCGATCATTTCATGAACGGCATGTGGGCGACCATCAAGGTTCAATAACCGATACGTCGAGCGTGCCGGGCCAACCGTCTCGTCGCGCTCGGCGACGAAATCTGCAGGACCGGTGTGGCCGCGAGGTTCACGCCGTCGGCAAGTCGGAACATATTAGCAGTTGCTCGATTGTCCGGGAGCCCTGCTTTCAAACCTTGAGGAACGATCGATGCGCCGCTATTCACAGTTTCTGATCGCCATTCATTGGCTCACAGCTATCCTGGTGATTGTCGCCTGGTTTACGGCCGTAGGCGGCCGTCATGCCAAAACCGATCCATCCTATGTGCACTTCACCGTCGGGCTTGCGGTACTGTTACTCGTAATTCCTCGCATTCTGGCCCGTTTGATCGGCGCGGCTTCGGATGTGGAGGTGCCTCAAAGCTATTGGATGGGCATCGCCGCTCGGCTTGGGCACACGGCGCTGTATCTATTTCTGATCGGGCTGCCCTTGAGCGGCTGGTATGCCGCTTCTCGCCTGGGTGTTGGGGTTTCTTTCTTCGGAGTAGGCTTGCCGAGCCTTGCGACGCCTACCCAGGGACCGCCGGGCATGATTGCGGAACTACACCAGACTGGCGGCACCGTGGTTCTTTGGCTGGCCGGCCTTCATGCGCTAATCGCATTTTGGCATCAATTCGTGATTAAGGACCGGACACTCGAACGTATGAACCCGCTCGCGCCACCCGTTCTGACCGAAGACTAGAGCCGTATCGGCCATCGTTCTATGGACTCATAAACGAAGCCTTGCCTCCCTTGGCAGGGTTCGAGCTATTATGAATCTGGCTTGCAAGCCACCACATGCTCTCGAAAAGCTCGCTCGGGCCTCGCAAAAACATCGAGGAGGGAATCTGTACGCGGTTTGCACATCGCAGCCATGATCCGCCCGACAATTCTGATAGACTTGTCGCTCGACGTTGTCCGCCATCGGATTGACAGGTCGTTGAAAGCTCCGGCATGCGACATGACGTTTCGATGAAACCAATGCTGATGCGCTTGGCGGTTCTGGCTGTGGTGGGGCTCATGTGCGCCGTTCCATTTGCCGTCCGTGCGGAAGATGAGGACGGTGACCATGACCGTGCCCGGGACCTTTACGAGCGCGGTGAAATCGAAGGCCTTGCCGACATCCTGGCTACGGTCCGCGACCGGGTGCCCGGAGAGATTGTTGCGGTCAATCTCGTCCGCCTACGCGGCAAGTGGGCTTATCGGCTCCAGGTGGTAGGCCCCGACGGCCGCCGCAGGATCGTCGACGTAGATGCCAGACCCGGCGCAACTATGCACATCGACGGCGACCCGAGATGAAAATTCTTCTTGCTGAAGACGAACCGCGTATTGCCACCGACATCGCTGCAGCCCTGAAAGCCTCAGGCATGGCCGTGGACATTGTACGCGACGGCGAATCGGCCTGGTTCGCGGGTGATGTCGAGAGCTACGATGCGGCAATCCTGGATCTCGGCCTGCCGAAGGTCGACGGCCTTACGGTGTTGAAGCGCTGGCGGACCAACGCCCGCCATTTTCCGGTGCTGATCCTGACCGCAAGGGGCCTGTGGACCGAGCGCGTCGAAGGCATCGATGCCGGTGCCGACGACTACCTCCCGAAGCCTTTTGAGATGGAGGAACTGCTGGCCCGGCTGCGCGCCATTCTGCGCCGTTCGGCCGGACAGTCGGCGCCGGTGCTGAAATCGGGGCGCTTGCTGCTCGACACGCGCCAGATGCGGATTTCGCTCCACGGCGCTCCAGTGGCGCTGTCGCCGCTGGAATATCGGCTTCTGGCCTTTCTGATCCATCACGCCGGCCGCGTGGTCGCGGCAACCGAACTTGCCGAACATCTCTACGGCTCCGACAACGAACGTGATCCGAACGCGATAGAAGTCATCGTGGCGCGTCTGCGCCGCAAACTTGGCAGTGACGTCCTCGAGACGCGACGCGGGTTCGGATACCTTGTGCCTGGTGGACCTGATTGATGCATAACTCGATCCGGATCAGGCTCTGGTCGGCGGCAGCCGTATCGGTCGTCATTGCGCTTGCCCTCGCGGGCGTCGGGCTACGCTATCTGTTCGAACTGAATGTCGAGCGTCGGGTTGTCAGTGAACTGACTGTCGATCTCAACGAGTTGATAGGCGCGACCCGCTTCGCGACCGACGGTCGCCTAACCGTCGAAGCGACGTTGACCGATCCGCGCTTCGTCAGCCCCCTGTCGGGCCATTATTGGCAAGTGGAGAACATGACTTCGCATGCCCTGGTGCGCTCGCGCTCGCTCTGGGACGGAACGCTTACCTTGCCTGAGCCGGGGGGCAACGGCACACTGAAGAAGGCAGAGCTAAAGGGGCCAGGTGGAGAACTCACGGTCGCTGTCATGCGCACCATCACCGATGCCGACGGGCGCAGCTTTCGAGCCGTCGTTGCAGAGGATCATCGCAGCGTTGAAGCATCGGTGGGACAGTATGTCCGCGACTTGGCTCCGGCGCTCATCGTCCTTGCCCTCGCGCTGATGGCGGCCTTCTTCGCCCAGATCACCGTCGGCCTCGCGCCGCTGGAAGGCCTCCGTGTCGCTGTCAAAGATGTCATTGGGCAGCGCACGGCACGCATCGACTTCACCGCTCCCGTCGAAGTGCAGCCGCTTGCCGACGAAATCAACCGCTTGCTCGACGCCCAGCAAAAAGCGCTCGCCCGCGCGCGCTCGCGCGCCACCGATCTCGCGCATGGTCTGAAGACCCCGCTGCAGGTTCTGTCGGCGGATATCCGGGCCTTACGAAAAAAGGGGGAAACCGAACTCGCCGACGAAATCGAGAAGAGTGCCGGCGCCATCCGCCGGCATGTCGAGCGCGAACTGGCACGCGCCCGTCTTGCGCCGGGCGTTTCCGGCAAAGCCGCCTGCCAAGTCCGGGAGGTTGCAGCCGGCGTGGTCGCCGTCGTCAGGCGCACGCCAGCGGGCAAGCAACTCTCGTTCGGGATCGACGTACCAGAGGATTTTACAGGCTCGATCGATGAAGGCGATCTGACGGAGATCCTCGGCAACCTGATAGAAAACGCGGCGCGTTTTGCGAAATCCACCGTCCAGATCAGCGCATGCGCGAACGCTGGGGAGATGACCATCACGGTTTCAGACGACGGCTCGGGCATACCCGAGGCTGGCCTGCAGGCCGTATTGTCGCGTGGCGTCCAGTTCGATAGCAAGGGCGGCGGCAGCGGCCTTGGCCTGGCGATCGTATCGGACATCGTCGAAGCCTATGGAGGTCGGCTAGCGATTGCCAACGCTACGCCCGGCCTCAGAGTGAGCGTCTATTTGCCCTGCCATGGCTGAGGCGGGCTCAGGCAAAGCCGGGAAAATAGTCGACCTTTATCTTCGCCCGGCGAACGCCCATGGCGAGAAGCGTCCGCCGCAACGCCTTGACCATGATCTGGGGACCGGAAATGAAGAACGTGCGCTCGAGGTAGTCGGGAATGGCAAGGCGTACCAGGCGTGAGTCTATATAACCGGGATACTGGCCGCGCCCAGCACCCAGGGCGACAGCGTGAAACGTTTTGATGCCCAGTTCGCGCCGCGCCGCGCCCAGTACATCGCGATAGGCGATATCCTCCTGGCGCTCGGTTCCGTAGAGAACCACGATCGGCCGCGGCTCATTGCGGTCGAGCAGATACCGCAGCATCGAACGGAACGGCGTGATGCCGATGCCGCCGGCAAGGAAAGCGAGCTTGACGTCGGGATCGGATGGCAGGGTGAAATCGCCGGCCAATTGCGCGGCATGGATCGAACTCCCGGGCTTCATAGCAGCAAGCGCCCGCTTGAAGGCGCTCGATTGCGGATAGAACTTGACGCCCAGCCGCACCGATCGCTCGGTGGGCGCGGAGGCGAGCGTGAAATAGCGTCGGTTGCCGCGATTGTCTGAACGGTCGAGCCCAAGTGTCCATTCCAGGTACTGACCAGCATCGAAAGCGAGCTTTCGTTTGGACTTGAAGACGAAATCGTAGCTGTCCACGGCGGTCCTTTCGATTTTCTCCAAAGTCAGCACAAAACGACCCCGCGGGCCTACCGCATAGGCGAACAGGTTGCCCGCCAGGAGTGCGAGCTCGGGCGTGAAATAGAACGAGCCGATATGGACGTTGGGGGCGAACAGGAAGCCGACGATGCCGGCAAACGCGATGCGCGGCCAGCGTGTCGTCGGTGCCGTAAGCGGTTCGGTTAGCATCACGAAGGCAAAGAACAGCAAGGGCGACGAAGTGAAGGTCTCGGTGAGTGCGTTGCCGTAGTCAGAGGGGTCGGTGGTGGCCAGTATCGTCGCTAGCGCCACGCCGCCGAACGTCGTTACGAGGTCGAGCCGGCGCAGCTTGCGCACCACCAGGACCCCACCCACGACTACGACAGGAAGCAGCCATATGCTTCCCCCGACCCACCATGTGGCCGGGCTGTCGAGCAGGAAAGCGGTCAGGGCCACGCCCACCGCAGCCGGATTGAACAGGTGTTTTCCACGGATGGCCAGGATGTATTTTGACGAAATCGCCCAGACCGACGCGAACGCCACAGCGGCAATCCCCTTTAGATCGGTGACAGCAACCGGCTCTAGGATGAGCGCCAGGATCAAAGCAGTTATCAGGAACGATTCGCTGTTTGCCGGAACCGCGAAGGTGCGGGCGAAGGCCTTATTGGTGACCCAGCAAATGGCCAGCACCAGCCCTACGGTGAAGGCAAGCAAGACCGGATCATACGGCGCAGGGTTCGTGAAACCCAGCATTATGGCCGCTCCCAGCAGCGCCATCAGATAGTATAGGACCAGCCGATACATGGTAACGTGGTCAAGAAACCGGTCGAGGACCTTGATCATGGCAGGCAGAAAGCTCCAAAGCCGCTAGTCGGCGTCGCTCGGCGGCCTTCATCAACGAGGTATCCCTCAAGGCCTTGCGTGCGCTCGAGGAACAGGATTCCCTCGCGGCCCATCGCGAAGGCGGCGGTTGCGAAGCGGTCGGCTTCCAGAACATCCGAGGCGATCACGGTGAGACTGACGACATCGGAGATCTGTCCGCACGCGTTGAAAGGGTTGTAGATGTGCTGTCCGCGTGCGTAAGTGCCGGAGGTAGCGACGCCGTGCCCGTGCGGATAGACGACCTTGATGATCTCATCTTGATGGAACGGACTGCGGATGCCGACACTCCATTCCTGTCCGGAGGCATTTTTGCCGGACGACTGGATGTCGCCGCCGGCTTCGATGAAGAAGTCGACGACGCCGGCAACGCGCACGATATCGGCCGCATTGCGGATGGCCCAGCCCTTTACGATGCCGGACGGGTCGAGCGATCCGTCAGGCCTGTGGACATCGAAATACCCGCCCGTATCCTTCCTGGTTTGCTCGGCGAGCGCCATAACCTCCCGCATATCTCCACTCCAGTCGCGCACCGGAATGTCGCCGCGGTTGATGGCCGATATCTCGCTGTCGGTGCGGTAGGTGCTGAACCGTCGGTCGACCTCGTCGAAATAGCCGAACACCGTCTCGGCCAGGGCGCCATCCGAAGCGCCAAGGTCGATTGTGATGGGCATGCCCATCATAATTCTCGTTTCGCGCATGACTTACTACGAAGCCCTGTCCAGGGCGCCGCCAAGCGATTGAATGAAGGCCTTGCTCGTCAGCGTTGCGCCGGAAATCATGTCAACATCGGCGCTTTGGGCGCTGATCGCCTCGTCGCGCAGCATGGGCAGCGCCTGCCGGTTGATGTTGACCGAAGTGCGCCTGTCGTTGGGGTATCGCAATATCTTGAGCGCCGTGAGGCGACCGCCCTGAACCAGGGCCTGAACCTGGACAATGCCGTAGTAGGCGTCGGCGGCCGGGCCATTGTAGATCCCGTCAATGTACCCATGGGTCGCGGGCTTCGCGCCGGCATCAATCAGGCGTGCCGCGGCGCGATAACTTGCCGGCCGCCGTTGAGGTACCGGAATATACACCGCTGGTGTTATCTCGAACGTCTCGGCCGCTGCTGCGCTTGCGCCTTCGGCTCTTAGCTTTTTCTGCCGCGATGCCGGCAGCACAGGCGTAATCTGTGTCTGGCCGATAGCAATCGCCGGGGCCTCCGGAATCGCCGCCGCAGGTTCCCTGCTGAATTCAACTTCGGTCCGCCGAGTCCGCTCCTCCCGGGTCTCCTGCTTTCGCGGCTCGGGCAGAGCTGCTTTCTCGACCGGAGCATGGTCTACCGGAGCCGCAGAGGGTGGTGGCAGCGAGGTGACTTGCTGTGCCGGGTCGACCGGCTCCGCCGTATCGGTAAGGTTTCTGGCATGGAGGTTCCCAGCCTGATCCCAGACATAGGCTCCGGACGAAACGATCACGAGAAGCGACAAAGCAATCTTTTTCATGGGCAGTGCATCCAGATTTCAGGCACGCGCGGTCGAGCCGTGCATACGCATTTGGAGCAATATCTCACGAACCACCTGACAACTGGCTGTCAGCGCACCCTACCCTGCGAAAAGACTACTCAGGCGAACGAGCGAGGAGTGTCGCCGGAATCTAAAACACCCGACAGTCCAGCGGGTCCAAGAGCGAAGCTGAGGCAAATGGCAGATGAGGTTGCGGCGACGATCAAGATAATGGCCCATTGGTTCGCAATATTGGCCAATCATAGGCCGCCAATTCACTTTTGCTTGGCGACGAATGCCCGAATTGCGTCTGTCGTTCCGTCGACAATCGCGTCTATACCAAGTTGACCAAATTCGGCTGTAGAGCGGGTAGGTTCGCCACCATAGACTCCGTCAACGGCACCCATTTGAGATCCTTTGGCCAAGGGGTCCTGGCGAACCATCGACGGGTCAATGGCGAGCATAAGCGAAGTGTCGGCAAGACCTGCGTGCGTGCCGATTTCTGACTGCTTCGCACCAGCTTCTAGGAGTTTGTCGATATATGTAGTCTGCGCGATCCGGTAGTACTCGGTTGCCGCAAATACCCTCGCGTGACTGTTGACCCACTCAGCGTTCAGCTGGCGGGCGACGGACGCTTCCGATGCCTGGTATCCACCGTGATCACCCAGTAGGACAATCGTCTTAAAGCCGTGGTGCTTGAAACTGCGCGAAGCATCTTCGATCAAAAGCCGGAAAGCCCTATCGCTTATCGTGATCGTTCCTGGAAATCGCATGTGTCCGGTTGGCGGGTCGATGGACCCTTCAGGCACGTAAGCCACCACGGGTGCAACCAGTGCATTCCCTAACTTGGCGGCAATTCTCTCAGCTAGAAATCGAACCCGCACATTGTGCTTGCCTAAGGCAATTGCCGGCCCGCTCTGTTCCGTCCCACCAATCGGAATGAGGATGGTTGTTGTCCCACCAGCAATCCGGTCGCGCACTTCCGTCCATGTTAGGTCGTCGAGATCCAACGATTTCGATGGTTCCCCTGCGTCCGCCGACAACAACTGGCAGCAGCAGAAGAGACCCGTGTATACCAAGAGCTTGAGGGCGCGCTGCACACTACTTTTCGCTTCACCACAATGTGAGAAGTTTAGCGCTGACAGTCAGGATTGTCATATTACAGAATGGTAATCGCCTTGCATCCGGCCGAACATCCGGACATGTCGATTCCTAACAACAGAAGGCGCCGCTGACCTTTGAACTCAGCGATGGCGTCCGCCCGATGGAGTTGAACCGTGCGGCCAAGCCAAACATCGTTGGCGATGTCGTTGAAGTCGAGTTGTCGCCTCGACCGGCAAGCTGCAGGCAGCGTGATCGCCGGCTGAATCAGAACGCGCAAAGCGAGGCAACGCCACAACGGTGCAAAAACCCAGTTGATCGCGAATTGTGGAACCAGCTGACGACTGGTACGGGGCCTTTGCTGACCGACAGCTTCCAGACAGATTATGGTCGATGCTCAATTTGACCAAGAGAGTGTCCCGCAAGCGTCATGGACAGAAAGCCGAATGAAGTGCTTCGACAACCGTCAGGACTTCTGGCCGAGTGATGCGGTAGTAGACGGTCGTCCCGTCGCGGCGCGATTCGACTAGTCCGTCAGCGCGCAAGCGCATGAGCTGCTGCGACATCGGCACCTGCTCGATGCCCAGTAAATCACGCAACTCCGCGACAGACCGCTCATCCTTTCCCAACGCACAAAGCACTAGAAGCCGTTGCGGATGGGACAAGCTCCTCAGCAGGTCCGCCGCTTTCCCAGAAGCCGAGATCATCCGTTCAACATTCATACTCTTGAATTTAATATCTTTGAATGTTAAATGCAAGCCCTAGCAGGTTGCGAAAGGCGTGACCTTATCATCGTGCTGATCGGTCGAACCAAGCAATCCTAGCGTAGTGTTGTTATGTTCGGCTCGCATCGGGAGAATGAAAATGACCATCGACAAGGCCGTGCTGATGTTTGCTGGGTTCGTCGTGCTGATCTCGCTGGCGCTTGGCATCTACTATTCATCCTACTGGTTTCTGCTGACCGCATTCGCCGGACTGAACATGGTCCAAGCCTCGATCACCGGGTTCTGCCCGGCGGCGATCGTGTTCAAGAAACTCGGTTGCAAAGCGGGCGTCGCGTTCAAATAGCGGCCGGCGTTTCGGGGACCACCACCAAACGGAAAGCGCGGGACGCGCCTCCCGGACCAAATCAACGACCGGAATTGCGCAATGCGAACCACGCGATCGGCCCTCGCAACCATTCTTCTGATCGGCACCGCATGCCTTGCGGTGTCGAATGCGAACGCTGCGGAATTCACGGTTAAGGCCACCACCGTGACCGAAATGAAGGCCGTCTACGGACAGGTCGAAAGCCGTACCGTGGTGCCGGCGCGCGCCCGCATATCGGGAACCATCAGCGAGGTCCGCGTCTCCGAGGGCCAAGAGGTGCACCAGGGTGATCTGATCGCGGTCGTGGTCGACGACAAGATCTCGCTCCAGCTGCGCGCAGCCGACGCCAAGATTGCTGCCCTCGCCTCGCAGCTCGACAATGCCCGCATCGAGATGCAGCGCGCGCAGGACCTGCTGACCAAGGGCGTGGCCGCGCAAAGCCGGGTCGATGCCGCGCGACTGCAGCTCGATGTCACGACAAACCAGCTCGCGGCGGCAGTCGCGGACAAAGCCGTCATCGAACAGAGCGCCAGAGAAGGACAGACGCTGGCGCCGGCCACCGGGCGGGTGCTCACCATTCCTGTTACCGCCGGCTCGGTGATTATGGCCGGCGAACCGGTCGCACGCGTCGCTTCCGGCCGATATTATCTTCGCCTGTCGCTACCGGAACGCCATGCCGCCGAGATCGCGGAAGGCGCCGCCGTCGACATCGGCGAACGCGGCACCGGGTCGAATGCCGGCTTCGTCAAGGCCCGCGAGGGACGCATCGTCAAGGTCTACCCGGAGATCGAGAGCGGCCGGGTCATCGCCGATGTCGAGGTCGCCGATATCGGCACCTATTTCGTCAACGAGCGCACGCTTGTGTCCATTCCGGTCGGCAAGCGCGCCATGCTCGGCGTTCCGCCACAAGCGGTGCGCACGATCCACGGCGTCGATTACGTCACGGTCGAAACGGCGAACGGTCCGGTTGACGTGGCCGTGGTGCTCGGCGAGCGGTTCGACGACACCGGCCAGGCGCGCATCCAGGTGCTGTCCGGCCTCGCCGATGGCGACAAGGTCGTGCTGCCATGAAGCTCGGCATTGCCGGCGGACTCACCCGCTCCTTCATCGGCTCGCCGCTGACGCCGCTCTTCCTGCTGGCCGCGCTCGCGCTTGGCCTAGTGGCGCTGGTGACGCTGCCGCGCGAGGAGGAGCCGCAGATCTCGGTGCCGATGGTGGACATCCACGTCCAGGCCAACGGGCTCAAGGCCGAGGATGCAGTCAAGCTGGTCACCGAACCATTGGAGACTATCATCAAGAGCATCGACGGCGTCGAACATGTCTACTCGCAGACCGAGGATGACGGCGCCCTGGTGACGGCCCGCTTCAAGGTGGGCACCAGTTCGGACGCGGCCGTGCTGCGCGTGCACGACAAGGTGCGGGCCAACATGGACCGCATCCCGGTCGGCATTCCGGAGCCGCTGATCGTTGGACGCGGCATCGACGACGTCGCCATTGTGGTGGTGACGCTGACGCCTACGCCGGAAGCCGCGAGCCGCTATTCCTCTGCCGACCTGACCCGGTTGGCGCGCGAGCTTCAGGTCGAGGTGGCGAAGCTCCCCGATATCGGCCTGACCTATATCGTCGGCGAGCAGCCGGAGGCGATCCAGGTCGAACCAGATCCGGAGAAACTCTCCCTCTATGGGATCACGCTGCAGCAGCTGACCGCCAAGATTTCCGGCGCTAACCGCTCCTTTCAGCTTGGCACGGTGCGAGAGCAGGGCAAGCAACAGGCGCTGGTCGCCGGCCAGACGCTGCAAGGTCTGTCCGATATCGGCAATCTGCTGCTGACCGCCCGCGACGGACGGCCGGTCTATGTGCGAGACGTGGCGAACATCGTGCTGGCGACGGCGCCGGGCGAAAACCGCGTCATGAACATCGCCAAGACCGCCGGCGGGCTGGAGCGTGGTCCCGCCGTCTCGCTTGCCATCGCAAAGCGTCCCGGCACTAACGCGGTCCTCATCGCCGACGCGATCGGCAAGCGGCTGGAGCAGACGCGCGGGCAGATATTCCCCAAGGACGTCGGGATGACCGTGACCCGCGACTATGGCGAGACCGCCAACGAGAAGGCGAACGAACTGCTCTTCCATCTTGGCCTGGCGACGATCTCGATCGTCGTGCTGGTCGCGGTCGCAATCGGCTGGCGCGAGGCGCTGGTGGTGGCGGTCGTCATCCCGACGACGATCCTGCTCACGCTCTTTGCATCCCGCATCATGGGCTATACGCTCAACCGCGTCAGCCTCTTCGCGCTCATTTTCTCGATCGGCATCCTGGTCGACGATGCCATCGTCGTCATCGAGAACATTGCCCGCCACTGGGCCATGGACGACGGGCGCCCGCGCAGCGCGGCCGCCATCGACGCCGTCGCCGAGGTCGGCAATCCGACTATCGTCGCCACGTTAACGGTTGTTGCCGCCCTTTTGCCGATGCTTTTCGTGTCCGGCATGATGGGGCCTTACATGAGCCCGATCCCGGCCAATGCCTCGGCGGCGATGCTGTTCTCCTTCTTCGTCGCCGTCATACTGACACCATGGCTGATGATGAAGCTTGGCCGGCAGCACGCGGCGGCAGGGGGACAGGCCGGCCATGGCGGCGCTCATATAGGGACTCTCGGCCGCGCCTATGCCACGGTCGCCCGGCCGATCTTGAAGTCGCGCCTGCGCGCCTGGATGTTCCTGCTCGTCGTCGGCGTGGCAACACTATCGTCCATGGCGCTGATCTACACCAGGCATGTGACCGTGAAGCTGCTTCCCTTCGACAACAAGACCGAGTTGCAGGTCGTCGCAGATCTGCCAAAGGGCTCGTCGGTCGAGGACACGAACCGTGTGCTGCAGGCAGCGGTCGACCGTCTGGCCGGCGTGCCGGAGATCGTCTCCTTCCAGACCTATGCCGGCACCGCGGCCCCGTTCAACTTCAACGGACTGGTGCGCCATTATTATCTGCGCTCTAGCCCCGAACAGGGCGACGTGACGGTGAACCTTGTGCCGAAGGGCGAGCGGAGCCGCGCCAGCCATGCCATCGCGCTCGACATACGCGAGCGTCTGAGGGGCATGGCAATGCCAGCCGGCACCGTCATCAAGGTGGTGGAGCCGCCGCCCGGGCCGCCGGTGCTTGGCACGCTGCTGGCCGAAATCTACGGGCCGGACGCCGAGACCCGGCGCGCCGTCGCGGCGAAGGTGCGCGAAACCTTCTCGAGCGTCCCCTTCATCGTCGACGTCGACGACAGCTTCCACAACCAGCCACAAAGGCAAAGGCTGTCGATCGACCAGGACAATCTCGAATATTACAAGGTCGAGCAGTCGGACGTCTATGACACGCTGAGCTACCTGTTCGGCGGCACCACGGTCGGCTATTCGCACCGCGGCGGCGGGCGCTATCCGATCCCGATCCGCATCGCCCTGTCGAAGGGCGCCGGCGTCGTCGACCAGCGCGCGCTGGCGACGCCAGTGCCGGCCAACGCCTTGCCCGGCGCGCGCGACGTGGTCGAGTTGGGCGACGTGGTGCGCTTGGCGACCGAGCCCGCCTCATACCCGATCTTCCGCCACAACGGCCGCCCCGCCGAGATGGTGATGGGCGAGTTGGCGGGCGCTTTCGAGGCGCCCGTCTACGGCATGCTGGCGGTGGACGACGCGATCGCCAAGACAGACTGGGGGACGCTTCCAAAGCCCGAAATCGCGCTGCATGGCCAGCCGGACGACGAATCGAAACCGATTCTTCTGTGGGACGGCGAATGGGAGGTGACCTGGGTGACGTTCCGGGACATGGGCGCCGCCTTCATGGTGGCGATCCTCGGCATATACGTCCTGGTCGTCGCGCAGTTCGGATCCTTCAGGCTGCCGCTGGTCATCCTGACCCCGATCCCGCTGACGCTGATCGGCATCATGCTTGGCCACTGGGCTTTCGCCGCGCCCTTCACTGCCACCTCGATGATCGGCTTCATCGCGCTGGCCGGCATAATAGTACGCAACTCGATCCTGCTGGTCGATTTCGTCCGCCATTCCGGCGGCACCGGCCGGCCGCTGGTTGACATCCTGCTTGAGGCCGGCGCGATCCGCTTCAAACCCATCCTGCTCACCGCGCTGGCCGCGATGATTGGCGCGGCGGTGATCCTGACGGACCCAATCTTCCAGGGGCTTGCGATCTCGCTGCTGTTCGGCCTCGCCTCCTCAACACTGCTGACGGTGCTGGTCATCCCCGCCATCTACATCGCGTTGAGGAGTTAAGACCTTCGAGACCGAGCTTGGAAAGTGGCACGGCGATCGTGGCGGCCTCGGCCAGTAGTGTCAGCCCATCAACTCGAAGTCGACCAGCACCGCCAGGTCGATCGACAAAAGAATGGACCTTCGGCTAACCGACTCAGCTCTCTAGAGCAACTGGATATGTATTCACATCGTTAAACTACCGCCAGCATCCCATTGAATGCGCATCATCCATAGCCAACGCCCGCGCCGAGAGCGGTGGCAGCGCGGGTTTGGCTTTTTTGCGTCTAGGGCGATCCTGTGGGCGCAACAGCGTGTCCGCTTTTGGCAATTCGACAACATAATGTTGATGACCGACATGCGACCCATGCCGCCATTTGCTCCCTCGAACTACTATGTGCTTAGTGCAGACGCTCGGACGAGCGAGGCATCCACCAGAAAGTCGATGTCTAGCGAGTCGGCGTTCCAATTTGCTCTATCAGCCCAGTCAATTCCGGCTGAGGTGCGACCCAGAAAGTTCGAAAAGCTTCCAGGAACCCCAATCGATTCCCGATTGTAGAACCGCCGGCGTCATTGAATAGACAGCTGACACTCTAAATCTCATATAGCGCCCGCGCGTTTGTGGCCGGAAACGCCATAGGGCGCTCGCATCATTCAAGTGATCCACGCGCTCACAATTCATGCTGCCCGCATTCGTCCCACGGATTACGGGGTTAGAAATGCGCGCGGCTCGCAAATTAGCGATCGCTATCGTCGCCACGGTGACAACCATCCTTAGCCTGGGCTGGGGATGGCAATGGTACACGCTGGCACGCTTCGAGGTCGCGACCGACAATGCGTATCTGCACGGTGACATCACCAGCATTGCTCCGAGGCTGGCGGGATATGTCACGTCAGTAGCGATAGGCGACAACGACCGGGTCAGAAAGGGCGACCTTCTTTTCCGGATCGATGATCGCGATTTCCGGGCGAAGGTAAATGAGTCGAAAGCCAATGTCGCGGCCCGGCAGGCCGAGATTGCCGACATCGAAGCGACGTTGACGCTTCAAGACGCGCTGGTTGCGCAGGCCGATGCGCAGCGTCAGTCGGCGGCGGCGGAACAGGAATTCGCCGAAGCCGACCTTGACCGCTACGCAAAATTGCAAAGAAGCGGAACCGCAAGCGAACAGAAATTCCAGGACGCGCAGGCAGCGTCTGACAGGGCGGCGGCCTCTCTTCGCGGCGCTGAGGCAAATCTTTCTGCCCAGAAATTGAAGATCGATGTTCTGACGGCGCAGTCGATGGGCGCCGCGGCGGCACTGTCGCAAGCGAATGCCGCTCTTGACCTGGCCGCGCTTGATCTTGCGCAAACGCTGGTGACGGCGCCAATCGACGGCGTCATCGGCAACAGACAGGTCCGTGTCGGTCGCTACGTTACGCCTGGCGTGACCGTTCTGGACATCGTGCCGGTCGACGATGTGTGGGTCGTCGCCAATTTCAAGGAAACGGAGCTCGGTTCCGTCAAGGCTGGAGAAGCTGTCCGCATCACCGTGGACGAATACCCCGGGATTCCTATCCAAGGTGTCGTCGACAGTTTCGCGCCAGGCAGTGGCGCTGCCTTCAGCCTGCTGCCGCCTGACAATGCGACGGGTAATTTTATCCGCATCGTCCAGCGCGTGCCGGTTAAGATCAGGCTCAAGGCCAATCCGTTACCGGGCCGTCTCGTTCCTGGACTTTCGGTACGGGTAGCAGTGCGCGTTGAGGACGGGACAGGTGCCGCCGAGCATCAGGGCGTCTGGCAATGAGCATCTCGGCCAAACACAGCCATCAAGGCTGGTACCCCATGACACTTCTGCAGGCGATTTCCGTCCTCTCCGGGACCGTCATCGCGGTATCCATGGACGCCATCGCCAGCACGGCGCTTTCGATCGGGCGCATCGGCATCCTTGGTGACATTCACGCGACGACGGACGAATTGGCCACTGCCGATATTGTCTTCGTCGCCGCAAAGCTTGTGGGCTTCCTCACCGTTCCCTTGTTCATCGCAGTGCTGAGGCCGACTGCCTGCCTGCGCGCGGGCACGGTTGTGCTGCTGCTGTCTTGCACGGCGATAACCCTGTCGACCGATCTCACATGGATTTATGCTTGCAGGGCCTTTCAGGGATTTGCGGGAAGCGCAATCCTCGTCGCCGGGCAAGCTCTGCTGTTCTTTCGCTTCGCGCGTGATCGACAGCCTTCCGTGCAGGCCATGTTCGCCATCGGCGCGGTGATGGCGCCGACGACGTTGACGCCGGCCCTGCAAGGCTGGTTCGTTGACCACCTTTCCTGGAACTGGATATTCCTCTGCAATGTCCCGCTCGGCATTGCGGCACTCGTCCTGCTTGCCGCGGATGGGGATCGGCCCATCGGTCAACGGATCGAACTGCCGCTCTTCCGGATATTGCTTCTTGGTGTCGCCGCCGCTGCGATCACCTACGTTCTACAACAGGGGAGCCGCTTCAACTGGCTGGATGACAGGCTGATTGCAGGCCTCGCTCTGCTGGGGTCGCTGGCTGTCGGCCTATTCATTGTTCTGGAATGGGGCGACGCGAACTCCTCGCTGATCCGTCTATCTCTCTTGCGCAATCCAGGGTTTCGTTTCGGGCTGCTGGCCAGCGTCGTCGCCGGCTTCGCCCTGTCGGGAACCTCCTATCTGGTTCCTGCCTTCGCGCTCAACGTGCTCGGAATGACGGCCACCGACGCGGGGACTCTGCTGCTTCCCAGCGGTGCGATGCTTGGCGTTGCGATGCTGCTGGCCGGCGTCGCTATACAGGTTGGCCTGATGCCGATCGCGCCTGTGCCGCTCGGCATCGCGCTTTTTGCCGGGGCAATGTGGATGCTCTCCGGCGCAACAAGTGCCAGCGGACCTGCAGACCTTGCTTTTCCCCTGCTCCTGCGCGGCTTCGGACTTGGACTTTTGTTCATTTCACTGACGATCATCGCGTTGCCGGGCCTTGGAAATAACTCCCTGCCGTTCGGCATCGGCCTGTTCGACTTCTGCAAGCAGCTTGGCGGCCAGCTCGGAACGGCGTCCCTACAGACATACATCGATCATCAATCATCGCTCGCTACCACGATACTGTCCGCGCACCTCGTCGACGGAGACCCGCGGCTGGAATCGCGGCTGGGTGCCGTGGCAGCCTCACTCGCCGAACGCGGCCTCGCCGGGGGAGCTTCTTCCCGGATCGCAATCCCCCTACTTCAACAAATGCTCGGGAGGCAGGTTGGAGCGATCGCATTCGATGAGGCGTTCTTCGCGCTCGTATTGTTTTCTGCCGGCGCAGCGCCCGCTTTGTTTCTGGCGAAGCGACTGATCGGCAACCAACCACCTAAGGAGACCCGGCCATGAACGATACCGCTGTTTTGACGCCCTCCGTCAACGGGCAGACGATGATAGCAGCGCGCGTAAATCGTTTCGGTCCGCCCGAAGCGATCCAGATGGAGGAAGTAGATCGTCCCGTTGCCGGTCCAGGCGAAGTCCTGGTTCGTGTCCACGCCGCCGGCGTCGGTCCCTGGGACGGGTGGGTACGCGGCGGCAAGAGCGTCTTGCCCCAGCCTCTACCGCTGACGCCGGGAGCCGACCTGGCAGGTACAGTGGAATCCGTTGGCGCCGATGTCTTCGCATTCGCCCGCGGAGATTCGGTTTTCGGAGCGACCAATCCCCGCTTTGTCGGCGCGTACGCCGAATACGCTGTGGCATCGGCGGCGATGATTGCCAGGAAGCCTGCCAGGCTAGGCGATATCGAAGCTGCATCTATTCCTGTCATTGCGGTTACGGCATGGCAGGCGATTTTCGAGCATGCCGAACTCGCGGCCGACCAAACGGTGCTGATCCATGGCGCGGCCGGGAATGTCGGCGCCTTCGCTGTCCAATTGGCAAGCAGGGCCGGAGCCAATGTGGTCGCCGTCGTCGCAGAGGCGGACACCGACTATGTGCGCAGCCTCGGCGCAAGCCACACAATCGACTACACGAAAGAGCGCTTCGAGGAAAAGCTAAGCGATGTCGACGCTGTCATCGACCTGGTCGGCGGCGAGACTCAGCGTCGCTCGCTATCGATCCTCAAGCCAAGAGGCATCCTCGTCTCGACTGTATCCCGGCCGAACGAAGTGGAAGCGGCGCGGCATGGGGTGCGGTCCAGCTTCTTCCTGGTCGATGTCAGCACCGCGCGACTCGACA
Source organism: Mesorhizobium sp. CU3 (assembly GCF_006442965.1). GTDB lineage: Bacteria > Pseudomonadota > Alphaproteobacteria > Rhizobiales > Rhizobiaceae > Mesorhizobium. Next base: position 210,718 of record NZ_VFWX01000008.1, read on the forward strand.
AGATCGCGTCCATGCTGGAGCGGGGAGACCTCGTCGGAAAGGTCGGCGAAGTTCTACCCCTAGCCTCGGCCGTCGAGGCGCACGAAATGCTTGAGGGGCGCCGCCCCCATCGCCGTGGCAAGATCGTGCTGCGGGTTGCGCCTGAAAATGATCGGTAAGGCATCCATCTCGCCGCGTACCCAAGGCTCATTCGGCGGAAGTTCTCCAAGTCACTCGAACGGACCAGGCAGACAATGGACCACGAACCGCTCGACATTGACTCAAGGATAGCTGCCGATGGCTCCGCCGCGGCCCAAGCGCGGCTTGCGTCCATCGTTCACGACTTCAACAATTTCCTCACGCCAATCGTGAGCATCCTCATCGACCTGCAGCGCCAGAAAGTCGGTTCTGAGAAGCAGATGCGCAGGATCGACGGTGCGATCTTTTGCGCTTACAGGGCCGGAATCCTAACACGGCAGCTGCTCGACAACAGGCACGCGCTTCAAGCCAATCCGGGAGTCGTCCATGTCGGCGAACTTCTTGCCCGGTTCGAGCCGGTTATGGCCGGAGCAATCGGATCCGACGTCGCCCTAAGAGTCGAAACGTCCGCCGACCTGCCGCCGGTCCAGTTCGACGAGCCGCTCCTCGAACGGGCTCTCCTTAACCTCGTGCTGAATGCGCGCGATGCCATGCCCGACGGCGGTAATCTTGTCGTCGCTGCCTTGCTGGAGCGTCCTGTCTCCGCGAAGTGTCACCACGCCGATTTCATGGTCCGCCTGTCGATTTCCGACTCCGGTATCGGCATGAGCGAAGCCATCTTGGAGCAGGTCGGACAGTCGCGTTTCTCAACGAAGGCGCATGGATCGGGACTGGGGTTGATGACCGTGCGGCAGAGTCTGGAACACCAGAACGGACTGCTTTCGATCACTAGCGCAGAGGGCAGCGGCACGACCGTCAATATGTGGTTGCCGCTGGCACGCCTGCCCTCGAAACCGGCATCGCCCGGATCGATCGGCTAACAGCACAATCCAAGGCCTATCACCCAAGGCCTTTCATCCAGTTCCAAGTTTCGCGTGCGCCGATAGGCTGACATTGCGATCCGCGAATGCGGATAACGGGTGGGCGTGAATGCAGACCGTCGACTTCCGGATGGGAAAGTTGGGGGGTGGCCGAAGGTTCAAGCTCGGCCTCAAACCGGAAATTCGATCATGTCCTTTTCCGCAAAGTCTCGGCAAGTTTCGCAAAGAGCCGCGCCACCCTCCCGGCAATACTCCGATCTGTAACCGAACGGAGATTGCCCATGTTTCCCTCTCTTTCCCGCGATGCCCTGGCGCCCGCAATGCTGGCGCTTCTTGCCATATCTGCCCCGGCGGAGGCGGAGGTGAAGCCGTTTCCGTCCAGCTTCCAGGCGAGCCAGATGCCGGTGAGCGGTGGCACCCTTTACGTCCGCGTCGGTGGGCAGGGGCCTGCCGTCCTTCTGCTGCACGGCTTCGGTGATACCGGCGACATGTGGGAACCGCTGGCCGAACTGCTCGTGAAGGATCATATGGTGATTGTGCCCGACCTTCGCGGCATGGGGCTGTCGTCGCATCCCGACGCCGGCTACGAGAAGGTCGCCCAAGCCCGCGACCTCGCGGCGATCCTCGACAAGCTCGGCGTCCATCATATCGACCTCGTCACCCACGACATAGGCAACATGGTCGGCTACGCGCTGGCGGCACAGTATCCAGCGCGCGTGACGAAATGGGCGGTGATGGATGCACCATTGCCCGGCATTGGCCACTGGAACGACCAGCTCGAGAATCCCAAGACCTGGCACTTCAATTTCCGCGGGCCGGACGTCGAGCGCCTGGTGGCTGGCCGCGAGCGCATCCTGCTCGACCGCTTCTACAACGACATGTCGGCGAACCCGGCGGCGATCGACGAGCAGACACGCAACCATTATGCGGCGCTCTACTCACTACCCGGCGCGATCCACGACGCGTTCAGCGGTCAGTTCGCCGCTTTTGACCAGGACGCCCGCGACAACCAGGCACTGCTGGTCAACCGGGGCAAGTTGACGATGCCGGTGCTGGCCATCGGCGGCGACCACTCCTACGGGTCCAAGCTGGCCATCGAGGTCGGCTTTGCAGCGGCAAATGTCCAAGCTGCCGTCATCCGCGACTCCGGCCACTGGATCATGGAAGAGCAACCGAAACAGGCGATCGACCTTTTGGTGCCCTTCATCGCCGGTGATTGAACCACGCCCGCTCTCTCATGCCAATGCCCGGCGCCCGCGCGACGGCGGCCGCCCCATAGCCCCAAAGGACAAGCCATGACTTCCTCTGCAATGCCGCGCGATCCCGTCGGCGACCATCTGCTGACACCACAGAATTGTGCGGTCCTGATCATCGACTACCAGCCGATCCAGGTCGGCTCGGTTGCCTCCCGGGACCGCCGCGAGCTGGTCGCCAACATCACCGCCTTAGCCCGCACGGCCAAGCTTTTCGGCGTTCCCGTCGTCACCACAACCGTCAACGTCAAAACAGGCATCAATCGGCCGATGATCCACCAATTGTCGGAAATCCTCCCTGCCGAGCCGTTCGACCGGACGACGATCAATGCCTGGGAGGACGACGACTTCCGCGCCGCGGTGGAGAAGACGGGCCGTCGCAAGCTGGTGATCGCCGCCCTCTGGACGGAGGTCTGCCTTTGCTTCCCGACTCTCGACGCACTGCATGACGGCTATGAGGTCTATCCCGTCGTCGACGCCGTCGGCGGGACTTCATCCGAAGCCCACGCGCTGGCGGTGAGCCGCATGGTTCAGGCGGGCGCGAAGCCGACCAGCTGGGTCCAGCTCATCTGCGAATTGCAGCGCGATTGGCAGCGTAAGGAAACGGCGGAAGACTTCGCCAGCATCTTGTTTGCCGTGGAAGGCAACTGACATGCCCCAATCCGCAGACAGCAGGCGCTCCCGTCTCGCAGCGATCGGGTCCGCCCTTGGGCTCCTAGGGCTAGTCTCTGCCGCCACACCTTTGCGTGCTGCCGAGACGGCCACGCCGATCTTCGAGCAGTCTCTTCCGAACGTGCCGGGAAAGAAGATCGTTGCGGTGCGAGTCGACTATCCACCCGGCGCGAAGTCCACTCCTCACACCCATGCGCCGTCGGCCTTCATCTTTGCCTACGTCCTGGCCGGGCAGATACGCAGTCAGGTCGGCGACGGCCCGGTCCGCATCTACAAGACCGGCGAGAAATTTTACGAAGCGCCCGGGTCGCAGCATCGCGTCAGCGAGAATGCGAGCGACACCAATCCCGCAAGCCTGCTCGCCGTCTTTATCGTCGACGACGGCGATACCCCGTTAACCACCCCGATGAAATAGGAGAACCGTTATGCAGCATCTGAGCGACATACTCTCAACCATCAACTGGCGCGCCGCGGGCACGGCCTTGTCGGTGACGGCCACGATGGGCCTGGCTGTGGCTTCAGCTCAATCCGCGCCACGAGACCTGTCCGGCAGCACCGTGATTCTCGTCCACGGCGCATTCGCCGACGGTTCGAGCTGGTCGAAAGTCATCCCCTTGCTTGAAAGCCGTGGCCTGCATGTGGTTGCGGTGCAGAACCCGCTGTCCTCGCTGGCCGACGACGCTGCCGCGACGAAACGGGCGGTCGATCAGCAGACCGGTCCCGTCGTCTTGGTTGGCCATTCCTGGGGCGGCGCCGTTATCACCCAGGCCGGCGACGATCCCAAGGTCAAGGCGCTCGTCTATGTCGCTGCGTTCGCGCCCGATGAAGGGCAGTCGATCAACAGCATGACCAAGCCGTTCCCGCCCGCGCCGTGGACGGCGAAGCTCAAGGTCGATTCCGGCGGCTATCTTACCTTGCCCGAGGAGGCCATAATCAGCGACTTCGCCCAGGATTTGCCGCGCGCAGAAGCCAAGGTCGTCGCCGCGACCCAAGGGCCTTGGGCGGCGCGCTGCCTCGATGACACCATCACCGTCGCAGCCTGGAAGACGAAGCCGTCCTGGTATGTACTGAGCGGCGCGGATCATATGATCGATCCACGCTTCCAGGCGGGCATGTCGGCCAACATCAAGGCCAAGGTGGTCAAGCTCGACTCCAGCCATGTGGCGATGCTGAGCCATCCGAAGGATGTGGCCAAGGCGATTATTGCCGCGGCGGAAAGCATTGCCCAGCCCGCCGTCGCCGACGCCCAGTGATCGCAAAGTTTCGGCGGGGGATCGATTATCTCCCGGCAGACGGATCGTGACGGGATCGGCTGGAAACACCACGCCGATTTCGTCCTTTTTGTACAAAAGATCGTGGAAACGTGACGTCGTCAGAGGCACGGAGGGTGGTATTGTCCGCGTCCTGAACCGGTATTTTTTCGGCAAGGTCGGATCAGCGCAGGAGAAACGGGATGGGCACGCACGGAGTCTATGGCCGCAGTCTAGGCGATCATTTCCAGCTGGATACAGCGCCCGCGATCGTCTCCAGGACGCTGAAGCGGTCCGAAATTGCCGTCACCCACATCAAATGCCGAAAACCAAGCATGACATCTTCCATTCCTTCGCAAGATGCATACCTCGTGGCCTACCAGATCGAGGACTGCATTGATCACGAGCTGTGGATCAACGGCAAGGGTACGGGCAAGCTCCCTTTTTTCGGCGGGCAGACGAGTTTTTATGACCTGCGGAGCGATCCGCTCGCCTATATCGGCGAGACTTCGAATTGCATGATGTATTACCTGCCGCGCTCAGCCTTCGATGCGATTGCAGAAGAAAACGAAACCACGCCGTTCACGGAGCTCAGCCAGCGTGCCGACATTCCGGCTGACGATCCGATCATAGGCGCACTGAGCGCGGCCATGCTGCCTGCGTTCGACAATCCGGCCTATGCCAGCCAGCTGTTCCTCGACCACACCACGCTCGCCGTCGCCTCGCATATCGGGCACCGCTATGGCGGACTGCGCCTGCCAGGCAAAGGTGTGACTGGCGGCCTGACCGAACGACTCGAACGGCGCGCCAAGGAAATCATCGATGCCAATCTCGGCGGTGAGTTGCCGCTGGCCAGGCTCGCCGAGGAGTGCGGTCTTTCGCCTCGCCATTTCGCCCGCGCTTTCAAAAAATCCGTCGGTGTCGCGCCGCACCACTGGATGGTGCTGAGGCGCTGCGATCTCGCCAAGCATCTATTGCGCACCACGGTACTTCCTCTCGCCGAAGTAGCGCTGGCCTGCGGCTTCGCAGACCAGAGCCACTTCACCCGGGTCTTTTCCCGCGTCGTCGGCATTGCGCCCGGCAACTGGCGCAAGATGCTTTAGGTGACCATGGACGAGGCCGGCGCATATGGCGAACGTCTGCGCAAGACGTTCAAGATCGAGACCGCTCCCTTCTTCGTGGCGAAGACGCTGACCAATGCGCGTATCGCCGTGACCGAGATTCGATGCGAGAAAGAGAACGCCGGACTGACCGAGCCAATCCCCGTCGAAGACTCCTTTCTGCTGACGATCCAGCTTCGGGACGTCGCCGCCCACGGCATGTTCCTCGACGGACGAGAGGTCCCCACGTCCTATCTCAAGGCCGGCACCGCGAATTTCTATGACCTTCGCTCGTCGCCGATGGCCAATAGTGTCAGTGCCTTTCACCACGTCAGTTTCTACGTTCCGAGAGCAGCGTTTCTGGCCATCGCGGAAAAGGAGGGCATTACCGCGGCCGATGCGTTCAATCAGAATCCGGGAGTCGGTGTCGCGGATCCGACTCTGCACAATCTGGCGCGAGCTATAGCGCCTTGCTTCCGCGATCCGCGCCTGGCCAACCCGCTCTTTGTCGATCATGTCGCGGTGGCGGCGACCGCACATGCTGTCAAGAACCATGCCTGCAATACGCGATGCAAGGCGCGCGCGCCGAGACTCCTGTCCGGCCGCGAAACGGCACATGCAACGGAACGGCTCGCCGAGCACCTGGACGGTGGTATCCGGCTCGATGAGCTGTCAGCCGATTCAGCTATCTCGCCGCTGGATTTCGCGATCGCCTTCGAGAACTCGGTAGGCAGCAGCATTCACGCATGGCGTCGTGGCCTGCGGGCCGAGCGCGCTCGAAAGCTACTTTCGCGCGGGTACGACGTCGAGGCGGTGGCAAAGCTGCTCCGATATGACAACGTGGCAGAATTCGCCGACGACTTTGTCCGTAGCCATGGTATCGCTCCGCGCAATCTGGCGCCGAACTGAGATCGGCATTAGAATTCGGGCTAATTCTCCGGCTGGAGCAATTCCAGGAAATGTGAGCGGTCCGACGTCTGCGTGAAACGGCGAACCGCTTTAACCGTTCGGCCAGTATTTGTTGGCGGCCGCAATCGTCTGAAAATTAATCGCTATGATCTGCGACGCAGCGATAAGCGTTTCGGCGTCGTCCTCATAAATGATGCGGAGTCTTTCGCGGATCTCGTCTGATGGTTGGATCGCTTTCAGGTTCTCCAACGACATGCGGACGGCAAGAGCGAAACCCTCCTCTGGTGTTTTCACGCGCAGGCTGGGTAGCCAAGTCTTTTCCATATTTTTCTCCGGAGCGCGGTTGCCGCTTCTAGCTTCTGTCGAGTGAAGCATGGCCCGCCAGCACTATCTGTCATGATCCGGTCCGGTCTTGCCCGATCCAGCCATGGAAGCCTGATTTGTCCTGAACCGGCAAAGCGCGCGCGGCGCAGGAAATATCCGCGGCGCGGCCTCTCCTAAGGTGCGGTCGCGATCGCGTCGGCAGTCCCCCGCCCTCCTCCCGAGCCGACACCATCTCCCGATCGCTTCCTGAGACGGCATGCTTCGGCATGCCGTCTTTTTTGTCGGTCCGATGAGGATCGCTATGCAAGGGATGTTGACGCGCAAAGTGGACAAAATCCGCACGCTTCGTGAAAGCGGGTGAGAAGTCAATCATTCAAAGTACAGATGGTCGCTCGCTCAGACTGACGTCAGACAAACGGCGTTTTGTCGCAAGCCGCTACCTTTTTGTTCAACCTCTCACTAAAGGATATCACCATGAAACTCGTCAGCCTCACTGCCGCTTGTGTTTTCATCTCTGCCGTCGCCGCTTTTGCAGGGAGCGACCACTACAATGCCGACCAGATCAACCGGCCGCCGACGGCGCTCGATTCAACCCATACGTCTTCGATCATCGAGAGCATCGGCGCCGCGAAAGCGTCCCCTACCGTCCGCAAGCCTGTGACCAACGACATGGGAAGCCGCGATCACTGGGGGCGTTGACCCCCGCATGTGGATGGGGGCTGGCGTGCTGTCAGCCCTCGCCATCCCACCATGAATTCTGGACGACGGATTCCATCATCGTCATGTCCGTTTTGGACAAAAAGTGACCGATCCGTCCTATAGCGGGCCGCCGGAAAAGCTAGCTTTCCGAGATCGCTGGAGAAGCATGCGCGATGAAGACAGACGGCGCCTATGGCCGAACCCTTGGACGTGCCATGGGCGTGGAAAAGGCGCCTGCCTTTGTCTCTCATTCGATGCTGCGTGTGTCGAGAATTGCGGTCACCGAGATCAGGTCTGACAATACCGAAATCCATGTCACCCGGCCCGTGCCGGCGGAAGATGGGATCCTGGCAATGGCCCAGATCAGGGATTGGCCGAAACGGTTCCTGTTCGAGGACGGTCGCCCGACCAAAGCGCAACCGTTGAAGGCCGGGACCGTGACGATCTTCGATCTGAGAAAGGAATGGGTGGGGGTGCGCTCCACGCCGGTCCATTATGTCTGCTTCTATCTTCCTCGTGCTGCCATGGCCGAGATCGCCGAGATGGAGAACGTCGGCCTGCCGGACGAGTATCCAAACGACTATTGCGCCGGCAACGAGGATGTCACTCTCTCCAGCCTCGCGAGGACGCTGCTGCCGTCTTTCCTGCGCCCGAAAGAGGCCAACGGGCTGTTCGTCGACCATATCACGACGGCGGCCGGCGCTCACATTCTGAGGCGCTACGGTGGGACTGGTCGCGACGGCAAAGTGAAACACAGCCTATCCGCCGCGCAACTCAACCGGAGCCGCGATCAGCTTGCCGCGTCGCTCGGCGGCACAGTCACGTTGCGCGAGATGGCCCGTGAACTTGGCATGTCGGCGACCGAATTTTCTGGCGCATTCAGGTTTTCGACGGGGATGGAGCCCCATCGATGGCTCAACCGGCACAGGATTTCTCTGGCAGGCTCGCTCCTGGAGAAGACGCGCCTTACCTTGGCGGAGATCGCCGCGGCCTGCGGGTTTCAGTCCGAGACCCATATGGTCCGCTCGCTGTCGAAAGCGAACCCTGCGCTGCTGTCGCTCATGCGCCGGGGCGCACCGGAGGAACGGTCGTGACCTCAGGAAGCTATGGTAACAGGTTGGCGAAGATCTGCGGCGCTGAAAGTGCTCCTACGGTTTCATCGCGCCGCCTGCAAAACAGCAGCATGATCGCCACGCGACTGATCGTCGACGTGCCGCCGGCCGACAGAACCGCGCCGCTCCAGATCGAAGACGGGTTCATTGCGGCGATCACCTTCCAGGACGGCTACGAACGGGAGAGCTGGATCGATGGCCGCGCGCTGCCGCTTCAGCGGCCGCAGCCGGCCGGCTCGCTCTCGTTCATGGACCTGCGGATGAAGAACGAAGCGCGTTTTGCCAGTCCGGTCAATTCGGTCCAGTTCTATTTTCCCCAGCGCGCGCTGCACGCGCTTGCCGATGCCAACGAGCTGTCGCGCGCTGAGCAGATCCAGACGCAACTGTGCTGGCTCTTCCATGAGCCGGTGTTCGTCGAGTTGGGTCGGTCGTTGTTGCCCGCTTTCGAGCGGCCCGAGGAGCCGAGCAGGCTGTTCGTCGACCATGTATTGACGGCATCGGCCCTGCATCTGCTGACCGGACATGCCGGCGCGATTGCCGCGCACCGCGTCCGCAAGGGCGGGCTGGCGCCGTGGCAGCAGCGCCGTGTCATCGAACTTCTCGACAGCAATCTGTCCGGCGACATTTCCCTTGAGGACTTGGCGACGGCCTGCAAGCTTTCGGCAAGGCATTTCACCCGCGCCTTTACCCAAAGCAATGGCATGCCGCCGCATCGATGGATGCTGGGACGACGCGTGGAGCGGGCGAAGGAAATGATGACCCGGGGACGCCAGCCGATCGAGGAAATCGCGCGCCTGACCAGCTTTGCCAACCAGAGCCACTTCACTCGCGTGTTCACGCAAGTAGTCGGGGAAAGCCCTGCTGCCTGGCGCAGGGCTCGGACAAGTTGAATGCGATGGCGGCACATTCCGCGGTAACTGGTACGACGGCAACCAACGAAGTCATGGCCGGCTTGCCGGTTCTGCTGGCCGGCCTTCTCGTCAACCTTGTCTTTTCGCTGCCCCCTTATACGGCCGGCATTTTCATGGTGCCGCTTGGCGCCGAATTCGGCTGGAGCCGAGCCGAGATTTCCGTGGCCGTGACCGTGCTGACGATCGGCATGGCTGTCGGCGGCTTCGTCGTCGGCCGGATACAGGACCGGCTTGACATCCGCCTGCTCATTGCCTGCGGCATGGCTGTCTATGCCGCGGCCTACTTTGCCCTGAGCCGGATTGGCGCGAGCCTTGGCGCATTCTGGTCGATCTTCGCCGTCATGGCTGCGCTCGGGGCGATGGCGTCGCCAATGACGGTCTCGCGCATCATAGCCGACCATTTCAACGCCAGGCGAGGCTTTGCGCTTGGTTTCACGATGGTGGGCTCAGGCCTTGCCGCCCTGGTCGCGCCGCTGACGCTGGTGCCGTTCATCCATCAGCACGGCTGGCGCGCCGGTTACATCGCGCTGGGTGCTTTCGTCCTGCTGCTTGTGCCATTCGTAACGATACTGCTTGCACGCACCGGACGGGCTGAGCGGCGTGACAGTCAAGCTATCGCGGACGCGAGCCGACAGCCGGACAAGCGCGTGCTGCTGACGCTGGTCGCGGCGATCGCCTGCATCTCGCTCGCCGTCGGCGGCGCGGTCGTGCACCTGATCCCGATGCTGACAGATGCCGGACTCGAGCGCGGTCAGGTCGCTTCGCTCGCGGGTCTTGTCGGTGCGGCCGTAATCGTCAGCAGACTGGCCGTGGGTGCAATTTTCGACCGGCTATCTAGCCCCATCGTTGCCGCAACCATAATGGCCCTGGCCAGCCTCGGCTTCCTGTTCGTCAGCTTTAGCGGCCGGCATGCGCTCTATGCCGCCCCGGTGGTCGTCGGCGCTGCGCTTGGGGCGGAGCTCGACATCGCCGCCTTCCTTACGATGAGACTGTTTCCGAGATCCGCCTACAGCCGTTGCTTCGGCACGGTGTTTTTCACCTTCCAGATGGGATTGGCCATATCCCCGATCATCTACGCGCTGGCCCACGATTGGTGCGGCAACTACCAAGCTGCGCTGCAGGTCTCGACCATCCTGCTAGGTGCAAGCTCAGTTCTGTTTTCTCTGCTGCCAAGGATACGTCCTGTCGCCCCTCGATAGTTTTTGCTCCCTGCGGATGGCCGCTGCGGTCCGCCCGGCTTGCAGGTAATATCAAGCTTCGCACCATTCCGGCTTTTTGTGTTGGAAGGCCACTGCGGTGAATGACTGCCATGAGGCGCAAAGCGGCCGCCCACACCTATGTCTCCAATTTATCCTTAAACCGAATCTAGTGTCCCAATTTGTCCATAAGTATTCGCAATTTGGGCTGCGGCGCGACCCAGAAGGTTCGAAAAGCTTCCAGGAACCCCAGCCAACCGTCAAATTGTCCGACCCGGGGACATCGATAACAGCTTGTGCTTAAGGCATGAGTGTCAACGTCGTGCCGAACGGGTTGTCGCGACCCTGTCAGCCGACGGAAGCCGGCTTAGATCAGGACGAGGGTTCGTTAAATCGCCGTCCTGATCCAGCTCTTTGCTGGAGTGTGATCTTTTCCGAAGAACCGGTTCCCACTTTTCATGCTCTAGAAAGCCACCGCTTTTCGATAAGGCAAACCATCGTATAGGCAGGGTCGAACACGTTTCCGACCTGATAGCGCACAACCTGTCCCATCAGATGCGATGCAGCCGCGGCGGACAATCCATAGTCGCTGGTCAGCCAGTTGAACATGTCCGTGGTCGCATGCTGAAGGGCCTGATCCAGCGGGCGAGCGTTGCCGACCGAGAAAATATGCGTCTCGTTCTCGCCGCGAGGCCATGTCAACCTCCTGTTCTTTTCCACGCTCAGGCGCAACTCGACTTCGAAACAGGTTTCGATCCCGGTTCCGACGATCTCGCCATCGCCCTGCGTTGCATGACAATCGCCCGCGAAGAAGAGCGCGCCCTCTGCGGCAACGGGGAACCAGACGGTCGCGCCGGGCCGAAACCCGCGATAATCCATGTTGCCGCCATTCTCGGCGCTCGTCGCGGTTGAGAAAGCCTGGCCCATGGCGGGCGCCACGCCAAAGCAGCCGATCATCGGTTCGAGCGGCAACACGAAATTTTCAAGGCCTGGCGGCGGTTCCCGCAACATCACGGTGCGCTCTACCAGGTCGATCTGCCAGTCGGCTTTTTCCCGCGCCGGCAAGTCGCGGGCAGCCTCGGGGTCGACGACGTTCGCGGCCAGAGACGAGATCGTCCAGCCGGAGGGGCGGATCGGGTCCATTCGCAGGATGTCCACGCGCAGCGCGTCGCCAGGTTCGGCTCCCGTTACGAAGACCGGGCCGTTCATCGGGTTTGGTCCTCGCGTCTGCTGCTCGCCGTGCTTGTCGAAGCCCCTAGCGTCGAGCGTTTCCATCGTCACGACATCGCCGGACGCGATCGTGAGCGCCGGCGCTATCGTGCCGAGGACATTGTGCCAGATGGTGTTGACGAGCTTGTGCGTTGCCATGAGATGGCACTAGCGAAGGCGTTGCCGCGCGGCAAGTGGGCGGACGCGTCGTTGCCCAAATGGCCGGCATCGCTCTCCGGTTGCAATGCCGACCGGCGTGAAAGCCGGGAAAACCTAGCGGTTTCGCTAGTTGTGGCCGCGGATGCGGTCGGCGATGCTCAGGCGGCAGCTTTTGTCGACGGATTTCGGAAAGCATATCTCTTGGAAAGCCAAGCTCCTGGAGCAACCGATGCTCCACGCGCAGACGACGAGCTTCCTCGAATGCAGGGTGCCGGGGCGTCGGCGACAGAATCGATAAACACCGGGGGGTGCTGTGAGCTTCAAGAATGTTTTGTTCGTTATCGGCGGCGTGGTAGCGGCGTCGCCCGCCGCGGCGCAGAATGCCGTCTGCCTCAGCCAGCAATCGGGCCAGATCGACGCGGCCGCGACCCAGGCGCTCACCGATATGGCGAGCCGCAGGGATCCGCAGCTCGCGCAAGCGATGGCCGGCACTTGGTATAGCGAGACGTCGTCGCCGGACACGGGCCAGATCAGCCGCCTCTATGTCAGCTACGGCGCCGACGGCCAGATGCAGTACCAAAACCAGGTCTGCGACCAGAGCGGAGCGTGCAGTCAATACCAGGGCAGCGGCCTGTGGGCGGCAATTCCCATGGGCAACGGCAGCTTTTCCGGCATCCAGATGATCAGCGATCAGGGCCGAAACCAGGAGTGTACGGGCTTCACCGGCCGGTTCCTGGATCAGCAGACCATCCAATCCGGCGCCGGCGGTATCTCGCGGCGGGTGAACTGAAAGTCGCCGCGATCCTCGGAGAAAGTAGGAGCTCTTGTCGTGAGACGGCCTGAAGCGACCGAGCTCAGCTCGCTTCGCGCATCGCCTCGGCAGCCTGCAGGTCGACCGACACCAACTGGCTGACGCCCTGCTCGGCCATGGTGACGCCGAACAGGCGGTCCATGCGGGCCATGGTGATCGGGTTGTGGGTGATGATGACGAAGCGGGTCTCGGTCGTCTTCGACATCTCGTCCATCAGGTTGCAGAAGCGCTCGACATTGTGGTCGTCGAGCGGCGCGTCGACCTCGTCGAGCACGCAGATCGGCGCCGGGTTGGTGAGGAAGACGGCGAAGATCAGCGACATTGCCGTCAGCGCCTGCTCGCCGCCGGAAAGCAGCGTCATGGTCTGCGGCTTCTTGCCCGGCGGGCGGGCGAGGATTTCGAGGCCGGCTTCCAGCGGATCCTCGGATTCGATCAGCTGCAATTCGGCGGTGCCGCCGCCGAACAGATGCGCAAACAGGCGCTGGAAGTGGCCGTTGACCACCTCGAATGCGGCCAGCAGCCGCTCGCGGCCCTCGCGGTTCAAACTCTGGATCGCCTGACGCAGTTTTCTGATCGCTTCGATGATGTCCTCGCGCTCGGAAACGATGGTTTCGAGACGCTCCGACAATTCCTTCTGCTCTTCCTCGGCGCGCAGGTTGACGGCGCCGAGCCGCTCGCGCTCGATCTTCAGCCGGTCGAGTTGGCGCTCGATCTCGGCCATGTCGGGCATCGGATCGTCGGCCTCGAGGCCGGTATGCTTGATGACCAGATGCGGCGGCGTGTTCAGCGCCTCCTGGATGCGCGCCTCGACCTCGGCGCGGCGCTCGTCGGCGGCGGTCAGGCGCTCCTCGGCGCGGACGCGGGTTTCGCGCGCTTCGGCGAGCGACTGGATGGCGGCTGTCGCCGCCTTGTCGAGCTCGGCCTGCTTGTTCTCCGCTTCCTGCAGGCGGTCGCCCGCCGCCTGGCGCAGCGCTTCGGCCTCGGAAAGCTGCGTCAGCAACGCGCGGCGCTTGGCGTCGATCTCGTCCGGCGCATCCGCCAGGCGTTCACGTTCGGCTTCGGCTTCGGCCTTGCGCTCGCCAAGGGCGGCGATCTGCGTCGAGGCGTTCTCGGCGCGCTCCAGCCAGTTGCTGCGCTCGGCGCCGATGGCGTCGAGCCGGCGCATGCGCGCCTCTGCCTCGCGCCGCAAGCCCTCATGCACGGCGCGCGCATCGGCCAACGTGGCGCGGTCGCGCGAGACGTTGGCGGAGGCCTGTTCGAGCTGCAATTGCAGATCGCCGAGATCGGGCGCGTCCTGCAACATCGCCTCGGCTTCGAGGAAAGCAGCCTGCGTTTCCTCATGGCTGTCGACGATGCGCGCGCGGGCGTCGTCCAGGGCAGCACGGCGGTTGACCAGTTCGCCGCCGGCCTTCTCGGCCTCGGCCAGTGCGTTACGGGCGGCATCCAGGGCGTGCTGCGCGTCGCGGCCGGCCTGGCGCGCATTGCGCTCGGCTTCGCTTGCCTGGCGCATCGCCTGTTCGGCGCGCGCCAGCGCTTCCTCGGCCTCGCGCACGACGCGTGTTGCCTGCACGGCCTCGGCATCGAGCTCGGCCAAACGGTTCTTCTGCGCCAGCCGCTGCGCGGCGGCGGTCGGCGCATCGGCGCTGGCGGTCAGACCATCCCAGCGCCACAGCGCGCCGTCACGGCTGACCAGCCGCTGTCCTGGCGCCAGCAGCGCCTGCAAACGCCGGCCATCGGCGGCATCAACGATGCCGATCTGCGCCAGACGGCGCGCCAGTTGGGCCGGCGCGCTGACGACGCTGGCCAGGCTCTTCACGCCCTCCGGCAGCGCCGCGTCGCCGGGCTGTACCGCGCTCTCCCCCCAATGCACCGGCGCGCTGCGGTCGAGCGGGACATCGAGATCCTCGCCGAGTGCCGCGCCGAGCGCCGTCTCATAGCCGCGTTCGACGCTGATCTGCTCCAGCACCGACGGGAAGAGGTCGCCGCTCGCGGCATTAAGGATTTTTGCCAGCGTGCGCGCTTCGGTCTCGATGCGCGCAAGCTCGGCCCTGGCGTCCTGCAGCGGCGGCCGGGCAGCAGCCTCGGCGGCGCGAGCTTCGATCACCGCCTGCTCTGCGGCGATGGTGCCGGCCTCGCCTTCTTCGAGGCGGGCGAGCGCGTCCTCAACCAGCAGCCGCTTCTCGGCCGGATCGGGCAGGCCGGCAATGCGCGAGACGATGTCGGACAGCTCGCGGTCGACCTCAGCGAGCTGGCGGGCGAAGCGGTCGCGGCGCTCGGCGGTCTCGCGCAAGCTGCGTTCGATCTGATGGCGCGAGGCGGCCGCTTCGGCGCGTTCGGCGGTCAGCGCGGCAAGTTTGGCTTCGCTCTGCGACAGCGTCGCACCCGCCTGCTCGAAAGCGGCGCGCGTGGTCGCTTCGCGTTCGGCGGCACCGGCATTGTCCGAATTGAGCTCGGCTTCCTCGGCGCGCAGGCGCTCGAGGATGTCGGCATTGTCGCGCACCATCCGCTCTTCGCGGGCGATGTCGGCATCGAGCTGCTGCAGGCGGCGTTCGAGCTCGGTCTGGCGGGCGCGGATGCGGCCGGCCTCTTCCTCGATCTGCGTCTTGGCGATCGACAGGCGCTGGAAGGCGGCAGCGGCGGCAGCCTCGGCATCGCGCAAATCCGGCAGCCGGTGCGCGGCGATGCCCTGCTCCCGCGCCGCCGCCATCTGGGCCGCGGCGCGGTCGCCGACCAGCGTCGTGGCGACGGCAAGTGCCGAACGCGCCTCGCCTTCCTGGGTCTTGGCCAGCGTCCAGCGCAGATGCAGAAGCGTCGCCTCGGCTTTGCGGATGTCGGCGGACAGGTTCTTGAAGCGCGAAGCCTGGCGCGCCTGACGCTTCAGGCTGTCGATCTGGCCTTCCAGCTCGCCGACGACATCGTCGAGCCGCTCGAGGTTCTGCTCGGCGGCCTTGAGCCGCAACTCGGCCTCGTGCCGGCGTGTGTGCAAGCCGGAAATGCCGGCGGCTTCTTCGAGCAGCGCGCGGCGGGCCTGCGGCTTGGCCTGGATCAGCTCGCCGATGCGGCCCTGGCCGACCATCGAAGGCGAGCGGGCACCGGTCGACTGGTCGGCGAACAGAAGCTGCACGTCCTTGGCGCGGGCTTCCTTGCCGTTGATGCGGTAGAGCGAACCCGCCTCGCGCTCGATGCGGCGAGACACCTGCAATTCGTCGGCGTCGTTGAAGGCAGAGGGCGCCGTTCGGTCGCTGTTGTCGAGGAAAAGCGTGACTTCGGCGGTGTTGCGCGCCGGCCTGGTGCCGGAGCCCGAGAAGATGACGTCGTCCATGCCGGACGCGCGCATGTTCTTGTAGGAGCTTTCGCCCATCACCCAGCGCAAGGCTTCGACGAGGTTCGACTTGCCGCAGCCGTTCGGCCCGACAATGCCGGTCAGCCCGCGTTCGATGACGAACTCGCCGGGCTCGACGAAGGATTTGAAACCGAGGAGGCGAAGGCGCGAAAATTTCATTCGCGCCGCCCTTCAAGCGGGTTCCGCAAAAATGTTACGCGGTTTTGCGAAAAGAACCCGCGACAAGACAAAGCGGCCAAGGCGCCGAAGCCGGACCGCTTCGGCGCGGCCTGGATGTCAGAGCAGAGGGTCGATGATCGCCGACATTTCCTCAATCGACATCGCCCCTTTATAGGTCTTACCGTTGATGAAGAAGGTCGGCGTCGAGTCGACCTTGAACTCGTCCGCTCCGCGTTTCTGGACTGCTCTCACATCGTCCAGAAGCTTCTGGTCCGTCAAGCAGGACTCAAAGGACTCCTGTGTAAAACCGGCCAGCTTGGAGATCTGCAGCAGCGCTTCCTTGGTGTTGCTGACGCCGACCCAGCTCGGCTGCTGCTTGAACAGCACGTCGACCATGGCGAAGTAATTGTCCTTCGAGCAGCGCGCCAGCATGAAGCCGGCCTCGGCGCTCGGATCGAAGGGGAATTCGCGCAGGATGTAACGCGCCTTGCCGGTGTCGATATATTTGGTCTTCAACTCAGGGAAGGTGGTCATGTCGAAATGCGCGCAATGCGGGCAGGTCATCGAGGCATATTCGACGATGGTGACCTTGGCGTCGTCCTTGCCGAGCTGCTTTTCGGGCAGCGCGCCGGGCTTGAGCAATTCGGCCATGTCGACGTCGCCGCTCGATTGCGGAACCTGAGCCGCCGCCGGCGTGGCCGCGGACTTGGCGGGCGTCGACGGATTGGCAGGCTTCACATCGGCAGCCTTCGCCTCCTCGCCGGAGTCGCTGCATGCGGCAAGCAGCGCCACCGCAGGAACAGCGGCCAAAGTGGTCAGAACGTTTCTGCGGGACAAAGTCTTGCCAAACGGGGCACGGTTCATGCGAATCACCTGATATTCGTTTGATTTTGCAATGCAAGGACTAGAAAAGGCGAGAGTTGGCGCGAATTAAGGCATCGCGATCCCCAATCCAATCGCCAAACCTGACCATGAGCATCACGAATGCGCGAGATTGGTGACGCATTCGTGACGCTTCTTACGATCCTTTCGGCTTCTTTTCACCCATAATTGTGGCGCCGAGCCGTTCCAGCGAAGCGCGCAGGCCGTCATCCTCGATTTTACCCACCATCCGCGCGAGTTTCGATTTCTCGGCCTCGCTCAGCGGGCGAGGCGACGGCTTTGGCCGGGCCTTCTGCGACAGCACGGGCTTTTGCAGGATCTTGATGCGGCCGATGGCGTTGAAGCCGAGAAAGGCGTTGACGCGGTTGATGACCTCGCCGGCTTCGTGCTGCAGATGCAGCGCCGCCATGCCTTCGCAGGCGATGATCAGCGTCGCCGGCTCGAACGGATCGTCCTCATGCAGGCGGCGCGGCCACTGGATCTTTTCCGGGCGCGAATGGGTAGCGAGGCGCGGCCCGGCGATCTCTTCCCAGGACTGTACCAGCCCGATCGAGATGCCGGCGCGCTTCTTCAGCACCGGATCGAGGATCTCGGTCGCGAGATCGCTCACCGGAACGGGATTGCCGAAGGGCCTTTTCCCTGCCATGTGCGTTCTCCAGTCCCCAGTTCATCCGATCAATGGCACCGCTCGATCAGACCCGCAAGGCATCACCAAAGGCCGATACCGCGACGCGCCTGCTCGCCTGGTACGACGCGCACCACCGCGACCTGCCTTGGCGCGTGACGCCCGGGGCGTTCGCGCGTGGCATAAGGGCCGATCCTTATCGTGTCTGGCTATCCGAAGTGATGCTTCAGCAGACGACGGTCGAAGCGGTGAAAGCCTATTTTCGCAATTTCGTCGAGAAATGGCCGACAGTGGAAGCACTGGCGGCGGCGCCCGCCGAGGACGTGATGAAAGCCTGGGCCGGGCTCGGCTACTACTCCAGGGCGCGAAACCTGAAGGCCTGCGCCGATCTCGTGGCGCAAAGAGGCGGCCGCTTCCCAGACACCGAAGCCGGCCTGCGCGAACTGCCCGGCATCGGCGTCTATACCGCCGCCGCGATCGCGGCGATCGCCTTCGACCGGCGGGCGGCGGTCGTCGACGGCAATGTCGAGCGGGTCATGACCCGGCTCCATTCGATCGAAACGCCGCTCAGCGAGGCCAAGCCTGAAATCCGCGCGCTGGTCGAGAAACTGGTGCCGCAGGCGCGGCCCGGCGACTTCGCCCAGGCGATGATGGACCTTGGCGCGACGATCTGCACGCCGAAGCGGCCGCGCTGCATGCTTTGCCCGCTGCGCGAGGATTGCAGCGCCATCCTTTCGGGCGACCCGGAACGCTTTCCGGTCCGGTTGCCGAAGGACGACAAGCCGCTCAGACGGGGCGCCGCCTTCGTGGCCGAGCGCGACGACGGCGCGATCCTGTTGCGCAAGCGGCCGGAGAAGGGCCTGCTCGGCGGCATGACGGAGGTGCCGACGACAGGCTGGACCGCAAGGGTCGACGGCGCGACGACGGCGGATGCCGCGCCCTTCCCCGCCGATTGGCGACGCACCGGCCAGATCGGGCATGTCTTCACCCATTTCGCGCTCGAGCTGGAAATATTCCATGCCCGCATCACGGACGATGCGCCGGCAGGCCATTTCTGGTCGCCGGCGCACGAGATTTCCGGGGAGGCGCTGCCGACTGTCATGAAAAAGGCAATCGAAGCGGCGATACCGGGCGCGACGAAAAAACCGTCGCCGCACAGTGCAAAGAGGCCTGCATGACCGAAATCCGCCACATCGTGTTCGACATCGGCAAGGTGCTGATTCACTACGACCCAGACCTTGCCTTCAGCCGGCTGATCCCGGATGCCGAAGAGCGCAAATGGTTCTTCGACAATGTCTGCACGCATGACTGGAACATCGAGCAGGACCGTGGCCGGACGTGGCAGGAGGCGGAAGCGCTGCTGATCGCCGCGCATCCGGACCATGCGGAAAACATCCGTAATTTCCGCCGCCACTGGCACGAGATGGTGCCGCACGCTTATGAAGACAGCGTCGCCATCATGCTCGGCCTTATCGAGGGCGGCCACGACGTGACCATGCTGACCAACTTCGCTGCCGACACGCTTGCCGAGGCGAGGCAGCGTTTCGACTTTCTCAACCGGCCGCGCGGCGTGACTGTGTCGGCCGACATCCGCCAGATCAAGCCCGACCGCGCCATCTACGACCATCATGTCGCGGCATTCGGCCTCGATCCGTCAGCTACGCTGTTCATCGACGACAGCCAGAAGAATGTCGACGGCGCCAAGGCCGCCGGCTGGCAGGCCGTGCTGTTCACCGATGCCAAGACGCTTAAAGCGGACCTTGAGCGGTTCGGGATTGCGGCCTGAACTGAATCGCTTGCGACGATCCGTTGAAGCTCTGATTCAACGGCAGTCTACGGCTCAGGCCCCTGCCCGCTCCATCCCCAACCGGGCGATGCGCCGCAATTCGTCGATCGGGGTGAGGCCACCTGAGCGCTCATAGTGCCAGAAGGTCCAACCGTTGCAGGCATCCAGCCCCTGCACCTCGGCGCCGATCTTGTGGATCGAGCCGGCGCTGTCGCCGATCGCCAGCGTCCCGTCGGCGCGCACTTTTGCCGCCCAGCGCTTCTTGGCGTCGTAGAGCGTGGCGCCAGGCTGCATCAGGCCGGTGTCGATCAGGCTGATGAAGGCGACGCGCGGCTCGGCGCGCTTGCCTGACAGGACAGTGAGGTCGGCGTCCTCCAGCGGCCGCACGGCGGCGATGCGCTCGTTGGCGGCGTCGATATAGCCTTGCTCGCGCTCGATGCCGACGAAATGGCGGCCGAGGCGCTTGGCGACGGCGCCCGTGGTGCCTGAGCCGAAGAAGGGATCGAGCACGACATCGCCCGGCTTGGTCGAGGCCATCATGATGCGGGCGAGCAGCGCTTCCGGCTTCTGCGTCGGATGCAGCTTGTTGCCGTTCTCGTCCTTCAGGCGCTCGCCGCCGGTGCAGATCGGGAACAGCCAGTCGGAGCGCATCTGCAGATCGTCGTTCGAGGCCTTCAGCGCTTCATAGTTGAACGTGTAGCCCTTGGCCTTCTGGTCGCGCGAGGCCCAGATCATCGTCTCATGCGCGTTCTGGAAGCGGCGGCCGCGGAAATTCGGCATCGGGTTGGTCTTGCGCCAGACGACGTCGTTGAGGATCCAGAAGCCAAGGTCCTGCATGCGGGCGCCAACGCGAAAGATGTTGTGGTAGGAGCCGATGACCCAGATCGTGCCGTTCGGTTTCAGGACGCGGCGCGCGGCGAGCAGCCAGGCGCGGGTGAAGGCGTCATAGGCCTCGAAACTTTCGAACTGATCCCAGTCATTGTCGACGGCGTCGACTTTGGACTGGTCAGGCCGGTGCAGATCGCCGTCGAGCTGCAGATTGTAGGGCGGGTCGGCGAAGATGACGTCGATCGACTTTTCCGGCAGCCGGTCGAGTGCGGCGACGCAGTCGCCCTTCAGGATGGTGTCCAGCCATTCGGCCCGCTGGGGAGCGTGGGAAAGCTCGTCGACAAGACGCATGGCAGACATCAAAACACCCAAAGGAACGCGTTACAGTTTTACTGGCTGTTATGGTTACCGATCAGCGTAAACATTCGGTGAAGGCTTGCCGTTGAGCTTACTCGGTTTGCGCGGACCGGCCCATTGGTGTATGCCGCGCCGCTTGAGCCGTCAGGCCTTCCCCCAAACGACCCCGGATAGCTATGCCCCAGCCAGATCTTGTCATTTTCGATTGCGACGGCGTGCTCGTCGATTCCGAAATCATCGCCGCGCGCATCGAGGCTGAGCTGATCACTCTGGCCGGTTATGAAATCTCGGCCGAGGAGATTGCCGAGACCTATGCCGGGCTGACCTTCAAGGACATATTGATGCGGATCGAGGAGAAGTCGCAGATCCCGTTCCAGGCTTCGCTGATCGACCGCGCGGAAGAGTTGGTCGAGCGCAAGCTGCGCGCCGACGTGCGCATCATTGACGGCGCGCGCGAGGCGGTGGCCGCCGTCACCGCGCCGCGCGCCGTCTGTTCCAATTCCCCCAGGGAACGGGTCGAGTTCATGCTGGAGAAAGTGCGGCTTCTGCCCTTCTTCGCCGGCCACATCTATTCAGGCCTCGACATTCCGAGCAAAAAGCCCAAGCCGGCACCGGACGTGTTCCTTTATGCCGCCGAAAAGCTCGGCGCCAAACCGAAGGACACATTCGTCATCGAGGATTCCGTGCACGGCGTCACCGGCGCCAGGGCGGCCGGCATGCGCGTCATCGGGTTCACCGGCGCCGCGCACAGCTATCCCGGCCACGCCGACACGCTGACCGAAGCCGGCGCCGAGACCGTCATCCGCCGCTGGGCGGAACTGAACAGCACGATCGCGGCGCTGTCGGAGTGGTCTGAAGACGCCTGAGCCAGGCGCCAAGACGGCGTCAGTTCGTCGCCGGAGCGCGCTTCTTCCTCTTGCCCTTCGACTTGTCGGCCGGCGCCGGCGTATTCTCGTCATAGCCGGCATAGGCCTGGTAGTCGCGCGCGGTCGGCTCCGGCACGACGACATTGGTGTCGGTGAAGACGAACTGAGTAGCGGCCGAGGGGTCGGTCACCTGCACCTGGTACTGATGCAACTGCGAATAAAGCACGTCATTGCCATGCTGGACGGCGATGCGGATCGGCATGGTGACGGTGCCGGGGGCGAACATCGGGCCTGGCACGACCTTGCCGGCAACCGCGATCTTCATCGACAGCTGGCCGTCGGCATGCGTGCAGTCGCGCGTCATGTCGGTAATCGAGGCTTGATAGATGATCTTGGACGGATCGTGATTAGGATCGACGGGCTGGCCGTTAGGCCCGGCCTGCGCGGCAGCCGCGGCTGCCTGGGCCTCGGCTTCGGCCGCGGCGTCGCCCTTTTTCTTCTTGGGTTTCGCGGTCGCGCCCTTGGCATAGGTGTTGAAGAAGGCGGTGCCGTCGCGCAGCGTCACCTTGGGGCAGTAGGCGCGCAACTGGCTGGCCAGCACCTTCGGGTCCTGCGGCGGTATCGGTGCTGTCGGATCGGGCTTCTTGCCGATGCCGAGGTTCAGTATGCCATTGTCGCCGGATTGGCAGCCGGCGGCGGCAAGCATAAAGCCACTGAGCGCCAGACCCGCGACAAGACGACGGTTGACCGAATAAAACGCCATGAAACTGCACTTCCCTCTCACAAAGCCGGTGACGTATAGCAACCGCGCGGCAAAAATGCGACTGAGCCGGCTCGGAAAATTAACCAATTGCCGTGGATGACGCGAACGGCAGCAATGGGCCCTTTACGATGCAATATGTGAGTACCCGCGGGGATGCGCCCGTGCTTGGATTTTCCGACGCGGTGATGGCCGGGCTGGCGCGCGATGGCGGGCTTTATGTGCCCGGCGAATGGCCGCAATTCCCCGCCGCCGACATCCGCGCCATGCGCGGCCTTGCCTATCCGGAGCTGGCGATCCGCGTCTTGACGCCGTTTCTCGGCGGCGAGATTTCAGCGCCCGTCTTCGAGCGGCTGGTGCGCGAGGCCTATGCGACGTTCCGGCACGAAGCCGTCTGCCCGCTGGTGCAGACCGGCAAGAACAGCTTCGTGCTGGAGCTGTTCCACGGCCCGACGCTCGCCTTCAAGGACGTGGCGATGCAATTGCTGGCCCGGCTGATGGATCATGTGCTTGCCGAACGGGGCCAGCGCGCCACCATCGTCGGCGCAACCTCCGGCGACACCGGGGGCGCGGCGATCGACGCCTTCGCCGGCCGCGACCGCACCGACATCTTCATCCTCTTCCCGCACGGCAAGGTCTCGCCGGTGCAGCAGCGGCAGATGACCACCTCCAAGGCTGCCAATGTCCATGCGCTGTCGATCGAAGGCAATTTCGACGACTGCCAGGGCCTAGTGAAAGACATGTTCAACGACCACGGTTTTCGCGACCGGGTCTCGCTGTCGGGCGTCAATTCGATCAACTGGGCCCGCATCATGGCCCAGATCGTCTATTATTTCTCGTCCGCCGTGTCGCTCGGCGCGCCGGACCGGCCGGTGTCGTTCACGGTGCCGACCGGCAATTTCGGTGACATTTTCGCCGGTTATGCTGCCAAGCGCATGGGATTGCCGATCGAGCGGCTGATCATCGCCACCAACGACAACGACATCCTGGCGCGCACGCTTTCGAGCGGCGAATACCGCACCAAGGGCGTGTTCGCGACGACCTCGCCGTCGATGGACATCCAGGTGTCGTCGAACTTCGAACGCCTGCTGTTCGAGGCGGCGGGGCGCGATGCGGCGACGGTCCGGCGCTACATGAACGGGCTGAAGCAATCCGGCGCCTTCACCATCGAGGCGGGCGAGCTAGCACGCATCCGCGCCGAGTTCGATGCCGGCCGCGCCGGTGTCGACGAGGTCGCCGCCACCATCCGCTCGACGCTCGAAAAGAGCAGCTACCTGCTTGATCCGCACACCGCCGCCGCCGTGCATGTCGCCGCAGCGCAAACCGACAGCGCGGTGCCGATGGTGGTGCTCGGTACCGCGCATCCGGCGAAATTCCCGGCCGCCGTCGAGGCCGCCAGCGGCGTCAATCCGGCGCTTCCCGCCTGGCTCGACGGCTTGATGACAGCCGACGAAAAATACACGATACTTCCCTCCGACTTGAAAATGGTGGAAGATTACGCGAACCGCCACACGCGGGCGGCGCGCTAGGGAGTACTTGCCATATGGGTGTTGAGGTAAGCCGTCTGTCGAACGGCCTGACAGTCGCCACCGAAACCCTTCCAAGCATCGAATCGGTTGCCATGGGCGCCTGGGTCAAATCCGGCGCCCGCAATGAACGCGATGAAGAGCATGGCATGGCCCATCTGCTCGAGCACATGGCGTTCAAGGGCACCAAGCGCCGCAGCGCTTTTCAAATTGCTTCGGAAATCGAGAATGTCGGCGGCGAGATCAACGCCGCCACCAGCGTCGAGACCACCTCCTACTATGCCAGGGTGCTTTCGGACGATGTGCCGCTGGCCGTCGATATCCTGTCCGACATCCTGCAGGAATCGGAATTCGACCCGGAAGAGCTGGAGCGCGAGCAGCATGTGATCCTGCAGGAGATCGGCGCCGCGCACGACACGCCCGACGACATCGTCTTCGACCGCTTCACCGAAACCGCCTTCCGCCACCAGACCATCGGCCGCTCGATCCTCGGCACGCCGGAAACGGTCAAATCCTTCACCTCCAAGCAGTTGCACGACTTCATCGAGCGGCAATACAGCGCCGACCGCATGGTGGTCGTGGCCGCCGGGGACGTCAAACACGACGCTTTCGTGCGCGAGGTCGAGAAACGGCTCGGCGGCTTCCGCGCCAAGGCCGAAAGCAACATTCCGCAATATGCGCAATATGTCGGTGGCGATTTCCGCGAGGATCGGGACCTGATGGATGCGCAGATCGTGCTCGGCTTCGAGGGCCGCGCCTATCACGTGCGCGACTTCTACGCCTCACAGGTGCTGTCGATGATTTTAGGCGGCGGCATGTCCTCCAGGCTTTTCCAGGAAGTGCGCGAGAAGCGCGGCCTCTGCTACTCGGTCTACGCCTTCCACTGGGGCTTTTCCGACACCGGCATTTTCGGCGTGCATGCCGCGACCGGGCAGAGCGACATCGCCAAGCTGGTGCCGGTGATCATCGACGAATTGCAAAAGGCCGGCGAAAGCATCGAGCAGGAAGAGCTCGACCGGGCGCGCGCGCAGTATCGCGCGGGCCTCATCATGTCGGCCGAAAGCCCGGCCAGCCGCGCCTCGCAGATCGCGCGGCAGCTGCTTTTGTTCGGGCGGCCGATCGCCAAGGAGGAATTGATGGAGCGGCTTTCGGCGCTGACCGTCGAGCGGCTCACCGATTTGTCGTCGCGGCTGTTCTCGACCAAGCCGACGCTCACCGCGGTCGGCCCCGTGGGCACGCTTGCGCCCTACGAGGCAATCCTCGAATCGCTTGCGGGTCCGCAGACGACGGCCCGCCGGCTAGCCGTCTGACCTCAGTTCTAAGAGCCGTGTTCGCGCTCCCTTTCTTTCGCCGCGACCTGCCGGCGCTGAAGGGCGACAAGGTCACACTGCGCGTGCCCTTCACCAACGACTACCGCGAGTGGTCCACCGTACGGGGCGAAAGCCGCGCCTTCTTGGAACCCTGGGAGCCGCGCTGGCAGCCGGACGAGCTCGACCGCACCGCCTGGCGGCTGCGCATCAGCCGCTACCGCGAGGACTATGCGCAAGGCACGGCGATCGCCTTCTTCATCTTCGAGAAATCGAGCGGCAAGCTGGCCGGCGGCATCACGCTCGGCAACATCCGCCACGGCGTCGCGCAAAGCGGCCATGTCGGCTACTGGATCGGCGAGCGTTTCGGCGGCCGCGGCCTGATGACCGACGCCGTCAGGCTGGTGTCGCGCTTCGCCTTCGATACGCTCAGGTTGCACCGGATCGAAGCTGCCTGTATTCCCGACAACGCCCGATCGATCCGCGTGCTTGAAAAAGCCGGATTCCGGCGCGAAGGACTGCTGCGATCCTATCTCAGGATCAACGGCGTCTGGCAGGATCACTACCTCTACGCCCGGATCGCGGACGATCCGCCGGGCGATGGAACGAAGGGCTGAATGTGACGAATTTCTCGCGATTCGCGTCGCTGTTCGCCCTTATCCTGGCGGTCATCATCAGTTTTTCCGCTGCCGTGCCGGCATTGGCCGTCGAGCCGATCAAGATCGCGCGCGACGACAAGGCGCTCGACCTGTCGCGCGCCGTCGAGATCTACCGGAACCAGGGCGACAATTTCCAGGTTTCGACAGCGCCCGGCCCGGACGGCATCGTGCGGCGCATCGAGGTCGAGGCCAATGACGCGCGCTCGAGCGGGGACTGGGCCGTCTTTGCGCTAGCCAACACCACAGACCAGCAGCTCGACCGGCTGATCGTGGCGCCGCATTTCCGACTGGTGAATTCCGGCATCTTCTGGCCCGACCTCGGTTCGACCCGCATCGTGGCGATCACGCCCAGCGAAGGTTTCGCGCTCGATCGCCAGAGCAGCCCCGACGCCGACGTCTTCCGGGTGACGCTGAACCCCGGCACTGTGGTGACCTTCATTGCCGAGCTCGCTTCGCCGAAGCTGCCGCAGGTCTATCTGTGGGAGCCGGATTCCTACAAGGACTCGGTCAATTCCTACACGCTGTTCCGCGGCATCGTCATCGGCATCGCCGGGCTTCTGGCGCTGTTTTTGACCATTCTGTTCGTGGTCAAGGGCACCTCGATGTTCCCGGCCACGGCAGCGCTCGCCTGGGCGGTGCTGGCCTATATCTGCGTCGATTTCGGTTTCCTCAACAAGGTCATCGAGATATCGCCCGGCAACGAGCAGATATGGCGGGCGGGTACGGAAGTCGCGCTTGCCGGCACCTTCGTCGTCTTCCTGTTCGCCTATCTCAACCTCAACCGCTGGCACGGCCATTTCAGCTATGGCGCGCTGGTCTGGATCCTCGGTCTGCTGCTGATCGCGGGCGTCGCCATCGTCGATCCGGCGGTCGCCGCCGGCATCGCCCGCATCTCGTTTGCCGCCACCGCGCTGACCGGCCTCGGGCTGATCATCTTCCTCGGCATCCGTGGCTATGACCGCGCCATCATGCTGGTGCCGAGCTGGGTGATGGTGCTCCTATGGCTATGCGGGTCGTGGATGGCGATTACCGGCATGCTCGACAACGACATCGCGCAGCCGGCACTGGGCGGCGGGTTGATCCTGATCATCCTTTTGATCGGCTTCACCGTCATGCAGCATGCCTTTGCCGGCGGCGGGGCGCATCAGGGCCTGTTCTCAGACCTCGAGCGCCAGGCGCTGGCCGTTGCCGGCTCGGGCGACATCGTCTGGGACTGGGACGTGCTGCGCGACCGCGTGGTGACCAAGCCCGACATCAGCCTGCAGCTTGGTCTCGCGCCCAACAGCCTGGGGGGGGCCGCCCGCAACTGGCTGCCGGTGCTGCATGCCGACGACCGCGACACCTTCCGCACCACGCTCGACGTGGTGCTCGAACACCGGCGCGGCAAGGTCTCGCAGAATTTCCGCCTGCGCGGCGCGGATGGCCATTATCACTGGTTCTCGCTGCGCGCCCGCCCGGTGATCGGCTCCGACGGCGAGGTGATCCGCTGCGTCGGCACAATGGTCGACGTCACCGAGCAGAAAAAATCCGAGGAAAGGCTGCTGCACGACGCCGTGCACGACAACCTGACCGGCCTGCCGAACCGCGAATTGTTCATGAACCGGCTGGAGGCGATCATCTCGATCGCCCGCACCGAGGACAAGGTGCGTCCGACCGTCTTCATCATCGACATCGACCGCTTCAAGCAGGTCAATGACGGGCTCGGCATCTCGGCCGGCGATACCATCCTGCTCACTGTCGCGCGGCGCCTGCATCGGCTCCTGAAACCCAAGGATTCGCTGTCGCGCTTTGCCGGCGACCAGTTCGCGCTGATGCTGCTCTCCGAACAGGACCCCGCCCGCATCGCCGCCATGGCCGATGCCATCAAGCATGCGATCAACAATCCGATCACCTTCGCCAAGCGCGAGATCGTGCTGACCGCCTCGATCGGCCTGATCACCTGGACGACGGCGCAGAGCTCGGCAGAGGACATGGTCAAGGACGCCGAGCTTGCCATGCACCAGGCCAAGCGCTTCGGCGGCGACCGCATCGAGCCGTTCCGGCCGGCCTTCCGCACCGTCGGCACCGACCGGCTGCAATTCGAATCCGACCTTCGCCGCGCCATCGAGCGACGCGAGTTCACGCTGGCCTACCAGCCGATCGTGCGGCTGGAGGACGGCACCGTCGCCGGCTTCGAGGCCCTGTTGCGTTGGGACCACCCCAGGCGCGGCATGATCCCGCCGGGCGATTTCATCCCGGTGGCGGAAAATTGCGGGCTGATCGTGCAACTCGGCCTGTTCGCCATGCAGCAGGCGGCCGAGGATCTCGCCACCTGGCAAAAGCAGATCGGCGATGCGCCGCTGTCGGTCTCGGTCAATCTTTCCAGCCGGCAGTTGATCCGCCGCGACCTGGTCAGCGACGTGCGCTCGGTCATCGCGCGCGCCAATCTGAAGCCGCGCTGCTTCAGGCTGGAGCTCACCGAATCCCTGGTCATGGACAATCCCGAGCAGACCGCGCATGTGCTGACCAAGCTCAAGCAGCTCGGCATCGGGCTCTCGCTCGACGATTTCGGTACCGGCTATTCGTCGCTATCCTACCTGACGCGCTTCCCCTTCGACACGATCAAGATCGACAAGAGTTTTGTCGACGACGCGACGCCGAAGCGCGCCGTGCTGCTCAAATCCATGGTCAACATGGCGCATGAGCTGGGCTTGTCCGTGGTCGCCGAAGGCATCTCCGACGAAAGCGACGCGCTGGAACTGCGCCAGATGGGCTGCGAATATGTGCAGAGCTTCATGTTCGGCGCGCCGATGCCCGGCGATCAGGTGCTGAAGACGCTGAGGGAGCAGTATCCGCTGACGCAGGCTTAGGTCAGGAATGCCTGGTGCAACCTGTCGTTCTGGTGGAGCAACAGAGCCCTTTGCGATTGGCCGTGGCACCCATCACGGTCGTCATCCTCGGGCTTGACCCGAGGATCCATGCCGCGACGTTAAAGCGTTGAAAACGGTGCAGAATTCTGCACCGTTGCACTCTATGGTCGATGGAACGGCATGGATCCTAGGGTCTGCGCGCGTCGCTACGCTCCTTGCTCCGCCCTAGGATGACGAAGTTCGAGGGGCTTCGGCCAACCTCGAAGGATGACGTAGGCGCTTAAGCGTGCCCCGCCGCTGCGCTCAGATGCGCGAGGTCGATGCCGATCGAGGCGAGGATGCGGTCGTATTTGCGCTCGATGTCGGTGTCGAACAAGAGTTCGGGCGTCGCCGGGCAGGTCAGCCAGCCATTCTCGGCGATCTCGGTTTCGAGCTGGCCGGCGCCCCAGCCGGAATAGCCGAGCGCCATCAGCGCGTGGCGCGGCCCGCGCCCTGTCGAGATGGCGCGCAATATGTCGACCGTGGCGGTCAGGCAGATGTCGTCGGAGACGTTGAGCGAGGATTCCACACGGTAGTCGCCGGAATGCAGCACGAAGCCGCGGCTGCGGTCGACCGGTCCGCCATTGCGCACGACGAAATCGCGCGTATGCGCCGGCAGGCGGATCGCTTCCTGCTCGTTCATGATGCCGAGTTGCACAAGCAGGTCCGGAAACAGCATCTGCTGGGTCTGGTTGATGATGAGGCCCATCGCGCCCTCGTCGCTGTGGGCGCAGATGTAGATGACGGAGCGCGCGAAGCGGTCGTCCTTCATGCCGGGCATGGCAATCAGGAACTGGTCGTCGAGGAAGCCGCGTCCGGCGGCCGCCTTCTTGTTGCGCAGCAAGTCCATAAATGAGAGCGTAACCCGTTTCCGCAGCGCCGAAAAGATGGTGCCTTTGGCCTATGTCACGCAAATATGATACGGGCGGCACGATGAAGACATTGCGCGGCCAAGAACGGACGGTCAAATCACCGCCATGCGATACGTGAAGATCCTTGCTCTCGGCGTCGTTCTCGGATGGGCGACTGGTGTGCCGGCGGAGGCTTCGTCCTCGATCTGGTACAATTCGGAAGGCGGCAAGGTGCGGCTGGTGACCGCCGGAAAACCGGATGAATCCGGCAAGATCCACGGCGTGCTCGACATCGCGTTGAAACCCGGCTGGAAGACCTATTGGCGCGATCCTGGCGATGCCGGGGTGCCGCCGCAGCTCGACATATCGGGCAGCACGAACATCGCCGATGTGCGTTTGATGTTCCCGCCGCCGCAGCGGCATGACGACGGCTACGGCAAATGGGCGGGCTATGACCGACCGGTCTCGCTTCCGGTGACCTTCACGCTTGCCGCGCCCGGCCAGCCGGCGACGATCGACGCCAACATCTTCCTCGGCATTTGCCAGACGATCTGCATTCCGGTGCAGACGCGGCTCAGCGTCGACCCGGCCTCCGACCCGGACAATGCGGAAGACGCGGCGGTGGTGAAGACGGCGCAAGCCATGCTGCCCGAGCCGTCGCGGCCGGATTTCAGCGTCAGCATGCTGCCCGGCGACCACGAGACGCTGGTCGTCCAGGCGCAGTCGCCGGGCGATCCGGAAGCCGTCGACTTCTTCATCGCCGGCGAGCGCGACTACATGTTCGGCGCGCCGGTGCGCAGCGAGAAGGACGGCAAGCTGGTGTTCACCGTGCCGATCCTAGACCGGCCGGCGGCGACGCCCACGGATGGCGGACTCTATTATACGCTGACCAGCGCGGAAGGTTCGGTGGACGGGCTCTTGCCTTTCCCTTGATCCAGGCGACCTTGGGCCGAAAATTCCGACCGACGCGCTTCTGGAACGATGCTCAGAGGTTGCTGGCGGCCGCTCAGTCCGATATCGAAGGCATCGATCCTTCCCATCCATCCCCCCAGCGAGGCTTCCCATGACGATTTCGGTTGGCGAAAAACTGCCCGGCGCGACTTTCAAGATCATGACCGCGGACGGCGCCAAGCCGATCACGGGAGACGAGATTTTCGCCGGCAAGAAGGTGGTGCTGTTCGGCGTCCCCGGCGCCTTCACGCCAACCTGCTCCAACAACCATTTGCCGGGTTATCTCGAAAATCATGACGCCATCCTGGCGCGCGGCGTCGACACGATCGCCGTCGTCTCGGTCAACGACGTGCATGTGATGGGCGCCTGGGCGCGCTTCACCGGCGGCGAAGGCAAGATCCTCTACCTCGCCGACGGCAGCGCCGATTTCGCCAAGTCGGTCGGCCTCGACAACGATCTTTCCACCGCCGGCATGGGCCTGCGCTCGAAGCGGTTTTCGATGATCGTCGACGACGGCAAGGTCACCGCGATCAACGTCGAGACCAAGCCGGGTGTCGACGAAAGCGGCGCGGCCAAGATCCTCGAGCAGCTCTAGATAAGGATGACGCTTCGTTGACCCGCCATCCTGATCTCATTCTTTGTTGGGGCATGATCTTGTCCGAAAACCGGTTCCCACTTTTCGGGATCATGCCATGATGCTCGACATCCTCTGGCGAGGGGTGGCGATCGGCATCGGCGCCACCGTGCTCATGGATATCTGGGCGATCATCCTCAACAAGGCGATCGGCCAACCCTTGCCCAATTGGGGCATGGTCGGACGCTGGGTCCGGCATCTGCCGCAAAGGGTGTTCCACGACGATATCGGCAAGGCCGCGCCCTATGCGCATGAGAAGGCGCTCGGCTGGGTCTTTCACTACCTGGTCGGCATCCTTTACGGCGTGATCCTGGTCGTGCTCGCCGGCGCGGACTGGCTAGCCAACCCGACCTTCCTGCCGGCTTTCATCCTCGGCATCGTCACGGTCGGCGCCGGCTGGTTTCTGCTGGCGCCAGGCATGGGCGCCGGCTGGGCGGCGTCCAAAACGCCCAATCCGACGAAGGTGCGCGCGCTCAACCTCGTGGCGCACACGGTGTTCGCCTTCGGAATGTTCTCGACGGCGCTGCTGATCCGGTGAACGTCAATTGCCGTCTGGTGGCCGGACATCTATCGGCCGCCATTTGTGAAGAACGCGGCGCGAGCCGGTATCCCAAGCAAAATAATTGCCGCCGCCCGCCGGCTGATCCGCCTCGCGGCTGATTTCCCGCTCGCTGAGATGGAGCAGCAGCAGCGTTCCGACGCCGCCATGGCCAACGAAAGCGATGTCGGCTTTATTGGTCGCAAGCGCGGTTTCGACCTCGCTGACGATCCGGTCCTGCGCATCGATGGCGCGTTCCCAACCTCGGATGCTTTCCCGCGGCCTGGCGAAGAACTGGTCGGCGACCGCTTCGAATTCCGGGGGTGGCAGGAAGCCGGTCGCCGAGCGATCGTTCTCATGCATCCGCTGTCTCACCTCGACGTCGAGATGAAGATGTCCCGCCAGGACTTCCGCGGTTTCGATCGCCTTGCGCTCAGCGGACGAGACGATGTGCCTTATCGAGCCGACCCAAGGCTGGTCGAGCATGGCGACGGCCCTCGCTTGGCCGATGTCGGACAGTCCCCATTCCGGCACCGGAATGTCGGAATCGATGCGGACCTGCGGATGCGTGATGTAGTAGGCGATCGGCACGACGTGCTTCTCCGGTCAGAGCGCGGACACGTCCACCGAAATCAATAGCTCTGGGTCGAGCGCCGTGGCCTCGGGGTTGCCGGCTGCTTTGCCGGGGCGGCCGGCTTTGGCGCCGCTGCCGGCTTCGGTGTCGTCGAGACAGCCGACCCTTTCTTGAACGGCGCCATGCCCTCGCGCGCGAGCTCGTCGGCGCGTTCGTTCTCGGGATGGCCGGCATGGCCCTTGACCCAATTCCAGGTGACCTTGTGACGGCGGTTGGCCTCGTCCAGCGCCTGCCACAGCTCGCCGTTCTTCACCGGCTTCTTGTCGGCGGTCTTCCAGCCATTTTTCTTCCAGCCATGGATCCATTTGGAAATGCCGTCCATGACGTATTTGCTGTCGGTGTGCAGCTCGACGGTGCAAGGCTCCTTCAGCGCGTTGAGCGCGGTGATGGCGGCCAGCAGTTCCATGCGGTTGTTGGTCGTCTCGGCCTCGCCGCCCGACAATTCCTTGGTCTTGCCGTTGAAGCGCAATATGGCGCCCCAGCCGCCCGGCCCGGGATTGCCGGAGCAGGCGCCGTCGGTGAAGATTTCAACCTGCTTGTTCATTTGAGCCCGTATTCGGATGGCGATCGGATGGCACGGTGGAAGCGCATGCGGCGGATATATTCCGTCGGATCGCGCTTCATCACCAGCCCACCGTCGGGAATGGTCAGCCAGTCATAGAGCCTGGTCAGCATGAAGCGCAGCGCCGAGCCGCGCGCCAGCATCGGCAGCGCCGCCTTCTCGTCATCCGAGAGCGGCCGCACCGACTGGTAGCCGGCGAGCAGCGCCGCGCCCTTGGTCAAATTGAAGGAAAAATCCTTCTCGAAGCACCAGGCGTTGAGGCAGGTGGCGACGTCATAGGCGTAGAGATCGTCGCAGGCGAAATAGAAGTCGATCAGCCCCGACAGCTTCTCGCCAAGGAAGAAGACATTGTCCGGGAACAGATCAGCATGGATGATGCCTTGCGGCAGGCCGGCGGGCCAGTTGCGCTCGAAGTCGGCGAAATCGGCATCGACCTCGGCCGCAAGTCCCGGCTCGACCTCGTCGGCGCGAGCACGAGCGGCGTCCCACAGCTTTCGCCAGCCGTCGATGGCCAACGCATTCGGGCGCTGCATCGCAAAATCCCGGCCGGCGAGATGGAGCTCGGCCAGCGCCTTGCCGACCTCGCCGCAATGCGCGGCGGTCGGGCGCCTCAGCGACAGGCCTTCGAGGAAGGTGATGATGACGGCGGGCCGCCCGGCAAGCGTGCCGATGACGGCGCCGTCATGCGCGGTGACCGGCAGCGGGCAGGAAATCCCCTTTCGCGCCAGATGGCCCATCAAGCCGAGAAAGAAAGGCAGATCGGCCTTGTCGACCCGCTTCTCGTAGAGCGTGAGGATGTAGGAGCCGGTCGAGGCATGGACGAGGAAATTGGAATTCTCGGTGCCTTCGGCGATGCCCTTGTAGGACAGGAGCTCGCCGACCGGATAGGCCTTCAGGAACGCGCTGAGTTCGTTCTCGTTGACGTCGGTATAGACGGCCATGCGGGCTCACGCGGCTCCGTTGACGAAGGCCATGTCGGCCGCCGTCAGTTCGACATCGCGCAGCACCCGCATCACCGGAAAATCCTCCGTCTCGGTGGCCGTGATGGCCAGGTCGATGGTGACGTCGAAGCGCTGCCGGAAGGCGTCGATGATCTCGTCGACGATGATCTCCGGCGCCGAGGCGCCGGCCGACAGGCCAAGCGTCGAAATCCCGCCGATCTCATCCCACGGAATTTCCGCGGCCCGCTGCACGAGAAGCGACATCGCGGCGCCCGCGCGCTCCGCCACTTCGACAAGGCGGCGCGAATTCGAGGAATTGGGCGCGCCGACGATGAGGAAAAGGTCGGCGCCGGCCGCCGTTTCCTTCACCGCTTCCTGGCGGTTGGTGGTTGCGTAGCAGATCGATTCGGCCGCCGGCGCCTGCATAGCGGGAAAACGCTCCTGCAGCGCGCGGATGATGCCGGCCGTATCCTCCACCGACAGCGTGGTCTGGGTGACGAAGCCAAGCGCCTTGGGATCGGCCGGCTCGAGCTTCGCCGCATCCGCCTCGGTCTCGACCAGGGTGACGGCGCCTTCCGGCAACTGCCCCATGGTGCCGATCACCTCGGGATGACCGGCATGGCCGATCAAGAGCACATGGCGGCCGAGCCGCTGGTGGCGCATGGCCTGCTTGTGCACTTTCGACACCAGCGGACAGGTGGCGTCGAGATAGAAAAGCTCACGCGCCTGGGCATCCGCCGGCACCGATTTCGGCACGCCATGAGCGGAAAACACGACAGGGCTTTGCCGATGCTCCGGCGGGATCTCGGAGAGTTCCTCGATGAACACGGCGCCCAGGCTCTGCAGGCCCTCGACAACATACCGGTTGTGCACGATCTCGTGGCGGACATAGACCGGCGCGCCGTATTTCTTCAGCGCCAGCACGACGATCTGGATGGCGCGGTCGACGCCGGCGCAGAAGCCGCGCGGCTGGCAGAGCCGGATTGTCAGCGGTGGCTTTTTCTCAGTCATCAAATGCGGGCCGGTTCAGTGGAAAATCCTGTGGCGAAATGAGGTGCGCACCCCTGCCCTGTCAAGAGCAGCGGGCCTCACGCTTGTTTCGCCGGACGGCGAAGCCTTAGGATAAGCACCGCGGCAAGGGCCGCCGCCAGCCCATACCAGGTCACCGCATATTGCAGATGGTTGTTGGGCAGGTCGATGATGGTGACGCCGCCGACCGGCAGGCCGCCGGGATTGGGCGTCTTGTCGGCATCGATGAAGAACGGCACCAGCAAGAAGCCTGCCGGCAGGCCGGCAGTCGCCGCCATGACATCGCGGTCCTTCCAGAAGAAGATGTTCTTTGCGACGTCGTTGTCGGGCAGCATCATTGACGGCTTTGCCGGCAGCGGGTTACGCGCGAGACCGGTCACCGTCACCTGGCCGGCGACCTCGCCCTTCGGACGCTTGGCCGGATCCTTGAGGTCGTAGGGGACAAAGCCACGATTGACGAGCACGAAGCGGCCGTCATCGAGCTTCAGCGGCGTGTAGACGTTGAAGCCGCTGTCGCCTTCCCAGGTCGAAAAGAAATGCCGTTCGCCCTGATGCAGGAAGGTGCCGGTCACCGTCACCGGCATGTATTCGACATCGTGCGAGGCGGCGAACTCCTTCTCGATATCGGCGAGCGGCAGCGGCGCGGCATGCGTGCGCTTGTCGATGGTCGCGAGCAGGTCTTCCTTCCAATGCAGGCGCTGCACCTGCCAGGTGCCGAGCCCGAGCAGGATGGCGAACAGCACCAAGCCAAGGCCAAGCAGCAAGGCCGAGCGCGGCCGCGAACGGCCTGCGCCTGCAACGATCGTATCGCTCATTGGCCGGTGTCCAGCCTGCCTTCGGCGGCTTTCTTGGAATATTGCAAGGTGATCAGCACGCCCTTGATCAGACGCAGCGCCGTCAGGCAAAGTACCAGCGCCAGCGGCAGCCAGATGAGGAAATGCAGCCAGAGCGGCGGGCTGAGCGCGACTTCCATCCACAGTGCCAAGCCGACGACGATGAAGCCGATGATCAGGATGACGAAGACCGCAGGGCCGTCGCCGGCATCGGCGAAGGAATAGTCGAGACCGCAATTGTAGCAACGCTTGCCGACGGTGAGGAACCCGGAGAACAGCTTGCCCTCGCCGCAGCGCGGGCAGCGTCCGTGCAGGCCGGCCGAGATCGGGTCGATGGGTGGCCAGATCGCCTTGTCGTCGCTCATCTCACAATCTCGATCGGTGTGCCGTCGGCCACCATTGTCCAGATTTCATCCATGTCGGAATCCGTAACCGCAACGCAGCCGTCGGTCCAGTCGACCAATTGAAGCAGCCGGCCCATCCAGCCGAAACCGTTCGGCTGGCCATGGATCATGATAAAGCCGCCGGGATGGACGCCGCGCGACTTTGCCGCCGCGATGTCATCGGCGTTTGGATAGGAGATATGGATCGACCGGTGCGCGACGCTGTTGGGATTGCGCCAGTCGAGCACATAGCGCCCTTCCGGCGTTCGCTCGTCGCCTTCCTGTTGTTTATGACCGATCGGGGCGCCGCCGAGCGCGATGCCGTAGCTGCGCAGGATCTTGCCTGCGCCGATCAGTTGCAGCTGCCGTTGCGACTTCTCGACCCGCACCAGGTCGACCTTCTGCCGAGGCGGCCCATTGCGTTCGAGCAGCGGGACCGTCGCGATCAGATACGCGCAGATGGTCAGGGAAATTTTCGCCCACATTGGTTTGAGCGGTTCGCCGTTTCACGGAAACGGCGAACCGCTCTATCTCCTTTTTACGCAATTCCGGACGGAAAACCGCTTCACACTTTTCCTGGAATTGCTTCAGCGATGGCCAGCCATTGCGCCCAAAAGAAGAAGGCGGCGCGCGTCGCTGCGGCCGCCTTCGAAACTCCTGAAAAAATGCTGAAAGCAAACTCCGGAAAAACCGCTGCGCGCTTTCCCGGTTTATCAGTGGCCCTCGATCAGCGCGCCGGTCGAGCCCCAGACATAGATGGCGCTGAACAGGAACAGCCAGACCACGTCGACGAAGTGCCAGTACCAGGCCGCCGCCTCGAAGCCGAAATGCTGCTTCGGGGTGAAGTCGCCCTTCCAGGCGCGCACCAGGCAGACCAGCAGGAAGATGGTGCCGATGATGACGTGGAAGCCGTGGAAGCCTGTCGCCATGAAGAAGGTGGCGCCGTAAATGGAATCCTTGAAGCCGAACGGCGCGTGCATGTATTCGTAGGCCTGCACCATGGTGAAGAGCATGCCGAGGCCGACGGTCAGCACCAGGCCGTTGATCAGGCCCTTGCGGTCGCCGTGAAGCAGCGCATGGTGCGCCCAGGTCACCGTCGTGCCCGACAGAAGCAGGATGATGGTGTTGTAGAGCGGTAGGTGGAAGGGGTCGAGGACCTCGAGACCCTTCGGCGGCCAGACGCCGCCGGTGAAGGCGGTGCGGGCATACTGGATCTGCTCGCTAGGGAACAGGCTGGCGTCGAAATAGGCCCAGAACCAGGCGACGAAGAACATCACCTCGGAGGCGATGAACATGATCATGCCGTAGCGCAGGTGCAGCGACACGACGCGCGTGTGGTGCCCCTCATGCGCTTCCTTGATGGTGTCCGACCACCAGGCGAACATCGTATAGAGCACGATGATCAGGCCGATGAAGAACAGCCACGGATTGGCGATGTTGTGGCCGAAGATCGGGAAGTTGCCGGCCTTCAGATACTGCATCAAGGCGACGCCGCCGATGGCCATGACCAGAGCGCCGATCGAGCCCAGGAACGGCCAGGGGCTCGGGTTGACGAGATGGTAGTCGTGTTGTGGTTTTGCGTGCGCGTCTGCCATATCAACCCCCGAGGCTTGCTTCGGAATTGGAAATTTTGTTGGTGCCGCCGGCGGCGGGCGCGGACGAGGCCACCGGCTGTTTCTTTTCGACCGGGAACATCGTGTAGGACAGGGTGATGGTCTTCAAGTCCTTGAGTTCCGGGACGTTGACGATGTCGGGATCGACGTAGAAGACGACCGGCATGTCCAGCGTCTCGCCGGGCTTCAGCGTCGTGTCGGTGAAGCAGAAGCACTCCACCTTGTTGAAATAGGCGCCGGCCATCTCGGGCTGCACGTTGAACGAGGCGCGGCCGGTGATCGGCGTATCGAACTTGTTGGTGGCGCTGTAATGCGCCTGCGCCGTTGCGCCGATCTTGATCGTGACCGAGCGGGCAACCGGCTCGAACTGCCACGGGATGCCGTTGGTGTTGGCGTCGAAGCGGATGGTGAGTTCGCGGTCGAGCACGCGGCCGGCATATTGCCTTTCGGCGCGTTGCGTGGTGCCGCCATAGCCGGTCACCTGGCAAAACATCTTGTAGAGCGGCACCGCGGCATAGGCCATGCCGACCATGCCGGTGAAAAAGGCCAGACAGACGGCGGCGACGATGCCGTTGTTGACCTTGCGGGGCGTGCTCGTCTTGCCGCTCATCAGCCGCCTCCCAGCAGGCCGGAGCCGGTGATGCTGTTGCCATGGTGGCCGAAGCGCACGATGGTGACGGCATAGAAGATGGCGACAAGCACCGCCAGCGCCACGCCGATGGCGATGGAGCGGTTGCGGCGCGCCTTCTGCTGGCGTTCCGTCAGCGTCACCAGTTCGAGCTTCTTGTCGGCCACGATCATGCACCCCCCATCATCAGGGCGCGCCCGACCACGCTGTCGACGAGATAGGCGGCGAAAATGGCGAAGAGATAGAGCAGCGAATAGGCAAACAGCGCCTTGGCCGGCTTCATCGCGCGATCGTCGTCGCGCATGCGCAGCACCTTCCACGCGTACCAGACGAAGCCAAGACCGAGCAGGGCGGAAACCGCGCCATAGCCGACCGTGGTGTAGCCGAGCGCCCAAGGCAGCACGCCGATGGGCGCCAGGATCAGCGCATAGGCGAAAATCTGCCGGCGCGTCGAGGCCTCTCCGGCGACGTTCGGCATCATAGGGATGCCGGCGCGGGCATAATCATCAGACTTGAACAAAGCGAGCGCCCAGAAATGCGGCGGCGTCCACAGGAAGATGATCAGGAACAGGATGACGCTTTCGAGGCTGACCGATCCGGTCGCCGCGGCCCAGCCGATCACCGGCGGGATGGCGCCGGCGGCGCCGCCGATGACGATGTTCTGCGGCGTCCAGCGCTTCAGCCACATCGTGTAGATGACGGCGTAGAAGAAGATTGTGAAGGCAAGCAGCGATGCCGACAGCCAGTTGACCAGTACGCCCAGCGTCATCACCGACAGCGCCGACAGTACAAGGCCGAAGCCCAGCGCTTCGCCCGGCGAGACGCGACCGGCCGGCACGGGGCGGCTGGCGGTCCTGGTCATCACCGCGTCGATGTCGGCGTCGTACCACATGTTGAGCGCGCCCGAGGCGCCGGCGCCGATGGCGATCGCCAAAATCGCGACGACCGCGATCAGCGGGTTGATGGCGACGGGCGCCGCGACCAGGCCGACAAAGGCGGTGAAGACGACCAGCGACATGACGCGTGGCTTCAGCAGGGCAAAGAAATCGCCCGCGGTCGCTTCCGAGATGCGAAAGCCCGCGTCCTCCATCAATCTGTCGTCGGCAAGGGCCATGCGTACTTAACGTCCATTATTCCGTTGGCCAAGACCGCCGGCAGGCCGGCGGTCCCGTAGTTCAGGCAGTCGCCTATTTGATCTTCGGCAGCTGTTCCCACTGGTGGAACGGCGGCGGCGAAGGCAGCTGCCATTCCAGCGTCGTGGCGCCCTCGCCCCACGGATTGGCGCCGGCCACCCGCTTCTTCTGGAAGGCCTCGAAGACGCCGTAGAGGAAGATCATGACGCCGACCGCGGAGATGTAGGAACCGATCGACGACACATAGTTCCAGCCCGCGAACGCGTCGGGATAGTCGACCGTGCGGCGCGGCATGCCGGCGAGGCCGAGGAAATGCTGCGGGAAGAAGATCAGGTTGACGCCGACGAAGGTGACCCAGAAGTGGGTGTTGGCGATGACCGGCGAATACATGTAGCCGGTCATTTTCGGGAACCAGTAGTACCAGCCGGCGAAGATCGCGAACACCGCGCCCAGCGACAGCACGTAGTGGAAGTGCGCGATGACGAAATAGGTGTCGTGCAGCGAGCGATCGAGGCCGGCATTGGCGAGCTGGACGCCGGTGACGCCACCGATGGTGAACAGGAAGATGAAGCCCAGCGCCCACAGCATCGGCGGCTTGAAGGAGATCGAACCGCCCCACATGGTGGCGATCCAGGAGAAGATCTTCACGCCGGTCGGCACCGCGATGACCATCGTGGCGAACACGAAGTAGCGCTGCGTGTCGAGCGACAGGCCGGTCGTGTACATGTGGTGCGCCCAGACGATGAAGCCGACGGCGCCGATCGCGACCATGGCGTAGGCCATGCCGAGATAGCCGAAGACCGGCTTCTTCGAGAAGGTCGAGACGATGTGGCTGATGATGCCGAAGCCCGGCAGGATCAGGATGTACACTTCAGGGTGACCGAAGAACCAGAACAGGTGCTGGAACAGCAGCGGGTCGCCGCCATTGTCCGGCACGAAGAAGGAGGTGCCGAAATTGCGGTCGGTGAGCAGCATGGTGATGGCGCCGGCAAGAACCGGCAGCGAGAGCAGCAGCAGGAAGGCGGTGACCAGCACCGACCAGGCAAACAGCGGCATCTTGTGCAGCGTCATGCCCGGTGCGCGCATATTGAAGATGGTGGTGATGAAGTTGATGGCGCCGAGGATCGACGAGGCGCCTGCGATGTGGATCGACAGGATCGCCAGGTCCATGGCGGGGCCAGGCTGGCCGGATGTCGAGAGCGGCGGATAGATCGTCCAGCCGCCGCCGACGCCATAGGCGCCGGGCGCGCTCGGCATGAACATCGAGGCGAGCAGCAGGATGAAGGCCGGCGGCAGGAGCCAGAAGGAGATGTTGTTCATGCGCGGGAAGGCCATGTCCGGCGCGCCGATCATGATCGGGACCATCCAGTTGGCGAAACCGCCGATGAGCGCCGGCATGACCATGAAGAAGATCATGATCAGCGCATGCGCCGTGCCGAAGGCATTGTACATGCTCTTGCCGCCGTCGATGGCGGCGTCGCCGTTCATGCCGTAGACCATCTGCGCGAGACCGCTGAAGATCTGGATGCCCGGCTCCTGCAGCTCCATGCGGATGACGACCGAAAGCGCGCCGCCGATGATGCCGGCGCAGATCGCGAAGATCAGATAGAGCGTGCCGATGTCCTTGTGGTTGGTGGAGTACACCCACCGGACCCAGCCATGATAGGGCTTGTGGTCGTGATCGTCGTGAGCTGC
The DNA here is from genome assembly GCF_006442965.1 of Mesorhizobium sp. CU3. GTDB lineage: Bacteria > Pseudomonadota > Alphaproteobacteria > Rhizobiales > Rhizobiaceae > Mesorhizobium. The sequence continues at coordinate 251,732 of NZ_VFWX01000008.1, forward strand.
AGCCTCTGCCATGTTCCGCTCCGTTCCCTAATTCTTGCTAACCCGCGGCATCAGTTGCCGGCGGCCGCTACCTTGTTGGTACCGTCGATCTCGGCCATCAGCGCCTTGTTGGCACCGGGCACGTCGGTCTTGGCCGTCTCCAGCCAGGTCTTGAATTGCGCATCGGAGACGACCCGGATCGCGATCGGCATGAAGGCATGGTCCTTGCCGCAGAGCTGCGAGCACTGACCGTAGAAGAGGCCTTCCTTCTCCGCCTTGAACCAGGTCTCGTTGGTGCGGCCCGGCACGGCGTCGATCTTGAAGCCGAAGGACGGCATGGCAAACGAATGGATCACGTCGGTCGCCGTAACCAGCACGCGAGTCATGGTGTTGACCGGCACGACCAGTTCATTGTCGACCGCGAGCAGGCGTGGGTAGAGGTTGCGGTCTTCCTTGCCGGCCTTGGCGCGGTCGGCGTCCTGGAGGATCGCCGAATTGAAGGAGAAGGTCTTGTCGACCTGGTACTCGTAGTCCCAGTTCCACTGGTTGCCGGTCGCCTTGACGGTGAGCTTGGCTTCTTCCGGCGGCGTGTACTGCGCGGTAAGCAGCTGGAAGGACGGGATGGCGATCAAAAGCAGCACAAGCACCGGACCAACGGTCCAGATCACTTCGATCAGCGTATTGTGGCTGGTCTTGGACGGCACCGGGTTGACGCTGGCGCGGAAGCGCAGGACGCAAATGGCAAGCAGCACCAGCACCAGGATGGTGATCGGGACGATGAACCACATGGTGTAGTTCCCGAACCGCTCGATCTGCCGCATCATGTCGGTCGCCGGCGCCTGGAAGGTCATCTCCCATGGGCGCGGCTGGTCGGCGTGGGCCGCAACGCCGGAGAAGAGCACGGCCGAAGCGGCCGTACCTGCCAAGAATTTCGCGCTTGCCAGGAATTTCCTCATCGCCCTCTCGTCTCCCACTTCCCGCGACCCTGGTCGCACCAATAAAGGACGATGCCAGGATTGGGAATCCCGGTCTGTCCCTAGGCTGGTTCAAACCATACTCTATTTCCCTCCGCAAGGAAGGAGCGGACGAAACCGTGCGGCATTTTTGCGCGCAGCCGAAAGGCCGTCCCGAGCCGTAGCGATGCGACATGACGGATGGTCGCAATTCGGGCGAATTTACTTAGGAAAAGCGCGGAATTGCCGGTATCGGGGCGGCCCGGCGACGGTCTCGTCCTTTACTTGGCCCGGGCGCAGCTTAAAGTGCCGTGATTCGCTAATGGAGCCGTTATGACTTCCTGGCTTTCGAGAACCCTGGCGAAGGCGGTCCTTGCCATCGCCTTGCTCGGCGGCGGCATAGCCGTCGGCGCCGCCGCCCCGCCGAACAACGCCACGCCGCCCAGCGGCACGGTGAAGTCGACGCATGGCGCCTGGTCGATCATCTGCGACACGCCGGCGGGCGCGACCTCCGAACAATGCGTGATGATGCAGAACGTCGTCGCCGAGGACCGCCCGGAGATGGGGCTTTCGGTGGTGGTGCTGCGCACCGCCGACAACAAGGCCGAGATCCTGCGCGTGCTGGCGCCGCTCGGCGTTTTGTTGCCCAACGGGCTTGGCCTCAATGTCGACGGCAAGGATATCGGCCGCGCCTATTTCGTGCGCTGCTTCCAGGACGGCTGCTATGCCGAGGTGATCCTCGAAAAGCCGCTGCTCGACACGCTGAAGAGCGGCACCTCGGCCACCTTCATCGTCTTCCAGACGCCTGAGGAAGGCATCGGCATCCCCGTCGACCTCAAGGGCTTTGCGGACGGCTTCGCCGCCCTACCTTGATCTTCCTGGCCCATGCGCCGCCGCCGTTCCTTAACACTCGAGGTCCGGCGCCAAGTGCGCGTCTGGGGACGAGGAGGTTCGATGCGCGCGACTTTATCCGCCTTCATCGCCGGTCTGACGCTGGCCGGTATGGTTTCGCTTGCCCGGGCCGAAGATAGCGAAATTCTCCAGCAGCCCGACCCGGCGGCAATCCTCGATATCGCCAAGGGGTTCGGCTCGGCCAGGATGGACAAGGACGACAATGGCGATCCGATGATTTCCGGGCGGGTCGAGGGCGTCAAATACGTGATCTATTTCTATGGCTGCGAAAACCACGAGAACTGCCAGTCGCTGCAATTCTCGACCGGTTACACCGATCCGCTCACCGCCGAACAGGCCAATGCCTGGAACAGCAAATATCGCTGGGTGAAGGCCTATTCCGGCGACGGCTCGAACTTCAAGATGGATGTCAGCTTCGCCGGCGGCATCACCAGGGCCAATCTGGAGGAGCAGTTCTCCAACTGGGACTCGATGGCGGGCAACATCAAGGATTTCCTGAACGACAAGTGATCGCGGAAAGCCGGCATTCGCCGACCTGGTGATGGCGGCATGCCGGCATTCGCCGGCAGGGCGTCCATCAGCGATTGTCTCGGCGCTGCTTCGCGCCTACATCCCTTGACAACGATTTGTTTCCACGAGTGGACCCGCCATGAACAGCCTGATCGGCCAATTCGATATTTCCGACGATCGCGTCAAAGAGATCGTCGCCGACACCATCAAGGGCGCCGACGACGGCGAACTGTTCGTCGAATACAGCGAGAGCGAAGCGCTGATGTTCGACAATGGCCGACTGAAGACGGCCAATTTCAGCACCGACCAGGGTTTCGGCCTGCGCGCCGTCGCCGGCGAGGCCAGCGGCTACGCGCATTCGAGCGACCTGTCCGAAGCCTCGCTGCTGCGCGCGGCCGACGCGGTCTCGGCGGTCAAGGGCGGCTATTCCGGCACGCTCGCCGCGGCCCCTGCCCGCACCAACCGCCACCTTTATGGCGACGAGAACCCGATCCCCTCGCCGTCCTTCGAGGCCAAGGCCAAGCTGCTGCAGGAGATCGACGGCTGGCTGCGGGCGGAGGATCCGCGCGTGCGCCAGGTGACGGCCTCGCTCGCCGCCTCCTGGCAGCATGTCGAGATCTTGCGCGGCGACGGCCAGATCGTGCGCGACATCCGCCCGCTGGTCAGGATCAATGTCGCCGTCGTGGTCGGCGACGGCGACCGGCAGGAGAGCGGTTCCTACGGCATGGGCGGCCGCAAGAGTTTCGGCGAGTTCGTCAGCGAGGAAAGCTGGAAGCATGCGGCGAGCGAGGCGCTCAGGCAGGCGCTGGTCAACCTCGAAGCCGTTCCGGCGCCGGCCGGCACCTTCGACATCGTGCTGTCCAGCGGCTGGCCGGGCGTCATGCTGCATGAAGCCGTCGGCCATGGGCTGGAAGGCGATTTCAACCGCAAGAAGACGTCGGCCTTCGCCGGCCTGATGGGCCAGCAGGTCGCGGCCAAGGGCGTCACCGTGGTCGATGACGGCACCATTCCCGAGCGGCGCGGTTCGCTCACAGTCGACGACGAAGGCACACCCTCGGCGCGCAACGTGCTGATCGAGGACGGCAAGCTGGTCGGTTACATGCAGGACCGCCAGAACGCCCGGCTGATGGGCATGAAGGCGACCGGCAACGGCCGCCGCGAAGGCTATGCGCACCAGCCGATGCCGCGCATGACCAACACCTACATGACCGCCGGCGACATGGAGCCGGAGGAGATCATCGCCTCGGTCAAGAACGGCATCTATGCCGTTTCCTTCGGCGGCGGCCAGGTCGACATCACCTCCGGCAAGTTCGTGTTCGGCTGCACCGAGGCCTATATGATCGAGAACGGCAAGGTGACGCAGCCGATCAAGGGCGCGATGCTGATCGGCAACGGCCCGGACGCCATGCACCGGGTGTCGATGATCGGCAACGACATGAAGCTCGACAACGGCATCGGCATGTGCGGCAAGGCCGGACAGGGCGTGCCGGTCGGCGTCGGCCAGCCGCATCTGAGGATGAACCGGATGACGGTGGGCGGGACCAGGGTTTGAGGACCAGCGTCGTTCTGGTAAATCATCGCGCTCCGAACGACGTCCCGGTGAGCCCGCCATGTCCAAACCCAAGATCGTCATCCTGACGGGCGCCGGCATCTCGGCGGAATCGGGCGTTGCAACGTTTCGAGACCCGAACGGCGTCTGGGCCAATTTCGACCTTGAAGAAGTTGCGACGCCGCAGGGCTTCGCGCGCAACCCCGCCAAGGTTCAGGATTTCTACAATATGCGTCGGCGGCAGATCGGCAGCGTCGAGCCGAATGCCGCGCATGAGGCGCTGGCCAGACTCGAGCAGGCCTTCCCGGACGACGTGCTTGTCGTCACCCAGAACATCGATGACCTGCATGAGCGCGCCGGCTCGCGAAAACTGATCCACATGCATGGCGAACTCGGCCGTGCGCTTTGCCTGGCCTGTGGCGAAAGCCATCCATGGAAGGACGATATCGCGGCTCAATCGAAATGCCCGGGCTGCGGCGCAGCGGGAAGGCTGCGCCCGGATGTCGTGTGGTTCGGCGAGATGCCCTATCGCATGGAAGAGATCGGCGAGGCGCTGGGCGGCTGCGACCTGTTTGCGGCGATCGGAACCAGCGGCAGCGTCTATCCGGCGGCAGGGTTTGTGGAAGAAGCGCGCACTGCCGGCGCCCTGACGGTGGAGCTCAACCTCAAATGCGCCGGCTGGGCCTCGCGTTTCGACGAACAACTGGAAGGTCCGGCAACGCAGGTCGTGCCGGCCTTCGTGGAGCGCATCCTTTCAGGCAAGGGCTGACGCCGAAATTTTTAGGTTGGTCGCCTTGCCGGCACCTTGAAGTGAACACAATCATGTTAGGACATTATTAATTGTTCAATGGCCGGGACTGCGGTTTTCGTCTTATATCCGAGCCGGTCCCTTCGATGCGGTGGTGTTGGCAATGCGGCGTTTGCCTGGCGTCCTGACTTCGTCTTTCCTCGTTGGTTTCGTTGGTGCGATCTCGTTGCAAGCCGGTCCGGCAGCGGCGGCGCAGTCGACATGGTTCAAGCGAACATCGTCACAAACGGCTGATTCCGCCGCGGTCGGGGGCAGCACCAGCGTCCCCTATGGCTGGCTCGACTTCTGCCATCGCCACCCGAAGGAATGCAAAGTGCCGGCACTGCCGGCGACGAGCGTCAAGCTGACGGCACAGAAACTAAGCACGATGCGACGCATCAACCTTAAGGCAAACCGCTCCATCAAGCCGGTCAGCAATTTCGACCACTGGGGCACGATGGTCGACCACTGGGACTATCCGACGGACGGCAAGGGCGACTGCAAGATCTATGCGCTCTACAAGCGCAAGCTTCTGCTGGAAGCTGGCTTTCCGCGTCAAGCGCTGCTGATGACAGTGGTGCGCGACCTCGATGGCGAAGGCCACACCATCCTGACGGTGAAGACTGACAAGGGCGATATGATCCTGGACAATCTCGTCGACGAGGTCAGGCCCTGGAACGCCACCGGTTATTACTTCGTCAAACGCCAATCGCAGCAGAACCCCAACACCTGGGTGTCGATCAACCAGCGCGGCGGGACGGCAAAGCGGCTGCCGAACTCATAGGCTGCACGACCCATAGTTTGTGACATTTTGGGCCGATTGATTGCCCCCTCGTGGGCGCTAGTCGACCCCCACTCCGTCTCGGCGCTTCGCGCCGAGCCACCTCTCCCCCGATCGATGGGGTAGAGGAAAGGCGCCAAGCTTTTGCCGTCAACGCCCAACCAGCAAAGCTCCCTTCCTTTCCCTCCGGAGGGGGAAAGGTGGCGCTGCGAAGCAGCGACGGATTGAGGGAACCACCTGGCAATCAAGCCGCGGGAGTGGGGGAGCGCCCTATGCGATCGCCCTCCCCAGAACCCGTTTCCGCGACAGCCTATCGCTTACACGGCGGCTCGCCCGGATGTCCGCAGACGGGCTTCTTGACCGACTGCCTGGCCATTTGCGGCAGACGCCGCTCCTGCGGATGAGGCTTCGGCTGCGCGTGGAACTGCGGTCGGTCCTGCCTGGACAGGACCTGCATCTTCGGCTTGTCGAGCTTGATGTCGTGCTGGACATGGACGGCGGCGGAGTCACCGCCGGTGTTCGTCAGCTTGCGGAGCTTCTTGCCCCTGTCGCCGCCATTGCCAGGGCCGGCGCCCTGGCCGTTCGGGACACCGACCTGGCCGGCGGCCAGATCCTTGCGCGTCAGCTTCTTCGGCTTGCCGCCGTTCTGATCCGACAGAACCGTCGTGTTCTTGCCGAGCTTGTCCTGGCCGGCCGTTCCGTTCGCGGCCGGCGCGCCATTGACGGTGGGCAGCCTGTGGAGCTTGTCCTTGCCTTGCTGGCCGCCTTGTCCGGTGACGATCTCGCCCTGCTTGCCAAGCGTCTTCAGGTGGCTGTCAGCCACCGCCGGCTTGCCGTTGACCAAGGGCAGCATCTTGCCGTTGACCAGCGGCAGCGTCTTGCCGTCGGCGCCGGGCAGAGCATGCTCGGTCGCAAGCGTCTTCGACAGCGGCGTTGCCAGGCCGGGCTGCTTGCCCTGCTGGAGTACCGCCCGCTTCTGCAGCAGCGGCGGCAGCGCCACCTTGGCAGCCAAAGCGGCTGCGCCCACCCCGACCGCACCGGCGGTCAGCTTCTGGCCGGTGGTCAGGCCGCCGCCCTGGTTCTCGTTGATCGTGGTGTTGTTGATGACGGTCGTGTTGTGGATGTTGTTGAAGATGATGTTGTCCGGCGGCGGCACGATGTCATGCGGCGGGTTGATCCAGCGCGCCAGCGGCACGAAGACGGGCGTCGGCAGCACGAAGATGCCGACTGGCGGTGGCGGTGGCGCCAGCACAACGAATCCCGGCGGAGGCGGCGGCAGGAACACCACCGCGACCGGCGGCGGCGGCGCAAAATCATAGTCGGGATCGTCGAAATAGAGCACCGGACGGTCGACATAGACGATCTCCTCCGGCGGCGGCGGCGGCACGTCATAGGCGATCATGGCGAAGCTCGGCGGCGGCTCGAGTGCTGCCTCGAAATGTTCGAGGCGGCGGCGCGCATCCCAGGCATGCGGCCCGTGCGGATAGCGGTCGAGATAGGACCAATAAGCCTCGGGCGTGTCGCGCAGCCAGGTCTGGCGCCAGGTGATCGCCTCGCGCCGCGCCGCGATGATGGCGCGCACGCGCTTGTCCATCGGGTCGTGCGGATAGGCGACGAGGAAATCCTCATAGCCGCGCAGCGTGTCGCGATCGAGCGCCGCCATATAGGCATCATGCGCGTCGAAGTCGCGGATTTCCCTGGTACGGTCGGCAACGGCCTGCGCCTCGGATACTTTAGGCGGCGGAGCATCGGCAGAACGATCGAAGAAGACGAAGGGCGTCGTGATCTTGGAAGCATCCCACGGCACTTCGGCGCCTTGCGTCGCCTCGTTGACGCGCAATCTTGTGCGGTCGAACAGATCGTCGAGCGACAGGCCGCCGTCGCGGATCATCTCGGCCAGAGCCTGCGCATAGGCGCCATAGGGGCCTTTGCCCTCAGGCGCCGCCGTTCCCGGCGCGGCATTGAAGGCGATCAGCATGTTCGGGTCGGGATCGACCAGCGCCAGGCCACCGGCCAGCGGCTGGCTCGACTGCGGAAAGTCGTTCGGCCGCGCCGCATCGAGCACGACGATGTTGACCTTGTTCGGCAGCGCGGCGAGCGGGCTGGTCAGGTCGGAGACCCTTACCGCCTGCAGCGGCACGTCGGCCGGATTGGCGATCTTGGCATCGACCGGCAGGAAGTAGTTGGCGCCCTCAAACTGGGCGCCGTGGCCTGCAAGATAGACGAAGACGACGGCGTCGGGACCGGCGGCCGAGACCTTGGCAAGGAAATCGCGGTAAGCGCCGCGCAGCGATTCCTGATCGACGTCGCGCGCGCCGACGACATCGAAGCCCGCCGCCTGCAAGGTCTGCGCGATCAGGCCGGCATCGTTGGCGGACGTGGCCAGCGCGCCGGAAGCATAGGCGGCATTGCCGATGACGAAGGCGAGGCGTTTTTCGCCCTGCGCCATCGCGCCTGTCGCCGAACCGGCGACAAGCACAAAGAGAATAGACAAACCGAGGAGTTTTTGTAGCGTCCGCATCTGAGACTTCCCATCTGTCAAGGCAAACGACGCTGGAGCAATGCCAGCCGGGCGGACTAGGGGCGTGCAAAAGGGCGGCTTTGCGGCGCGATTCAGGCGCGTTCCCGGCCAGGACGCGCGGAACCGGTGGTCTCAAGGAAAAGTGATGATTTCCGCCGGGTGCGTGAACAGATCATGACGTTTCGTTAGATCGCCATCCTGATCTGACTCCGGTTCGGCATCATGCTCTAGCGGCGGCGCTTCGGCTTCTCCAGCAGCGCGACCGCCTCGACATGCGCAGACCACAGGAACTGGTCGATCGGCGTGACGCTCTTCAGTTGGTAGCCGCCGTCGAGCAGGATGCGCAGGTCCCTCGCCAATGTCACCGGATTGCAGGAAACGGCCGCGACCAGCGGCACCTCGGAGCGCGCGATCTGCTTCGACTGGTCCTCTGCGCCGGCGCGCGGCGGGTCGAAGACGATGCCGTCGAAGGCGTTCAACTCCTTGAAGGTCAGCGGCCGGCGGAACAGGTCGCGGCGCTCGCTGGTCACGCGTTTCAGGCCGCTGGCGAAGCGGAAGGCGCGGTCGAGCGCGGCGAGCGCCGGCGCATCGCCTTCAACGGCGTGGACTTCCGACTTTACCGCCAGTCTCAGCGCGAAGCTGCCGCAACCGGCGAACAGGTCGGCCACCTTCTTGGCCCGCGACAGATGGTGGCCGACCAGGCCGGCCATCGTCTGCTCGGCGGCCTCGGTCGCCTGCAGGAAGGCGCCGGGCGGCACGGCCACGGCGACCGATCCGAACTGCACCACCGGCTTTTTCGGCTCGACGATGATCTCGCCGTCGACGGAAAGCCGCGCAAATCCCTCTGCCATGACGAAGTTGGAGGCGATGCGGCGCTGGTTGTCGCCGAGCTTGCCGACGTCATGGACGGCGACGTCGAGGCCGGACGCGGTGGCCGTCACCGTCATGTGGAAGGCCTTTGGCGTCGCGCAGACCAGGTCGGCCAGCCTGCGCAAGCGATCAAGCAACGCAACGATCGCCGGCAACGAGATCGGGCATTCCTCGATCGCAATGATTTCCGAAGACAGCGCGCGAACGAAGCCGAGTAGCATGCCGGCCTCGGTGCGCCTGGCGCTGAAGGTGACGCGGCGGCGGCTGTGCGGTTCGCACGGCACCAGCGCGCCGACCTCGCAAGCGATGCCCTTGCCCTTCAACGCCTGCACGACGCGCTCGCGCTTCCACTGCCGGTAGGCATCGGCCTCGTAGTGCTGCAGCGCGCAGCCGCCGCATTCGCTGAAATGGCGGCAGGCCGGATCGATCCTGAGCGGCGAGGCTTCCAGCACCGACATCAAGGTCGCACGGTCCTTCTGGCGTGCGGCGGTGACCGTTTCGCCCGGCAGCGTGAAGGGGATGAAGACTTCGCCGCCTTCCGCAACGGCGATGCCGTCGCCCTGCGAACCAAGCCTGGCGATGGTGAAGCGCGTACTCATCGCGATCCTGCGTCCTTGATCGCGGCAAGCAGGAATTCGCGGTTGCCGTCGCCGCCTTCGATCGGCGACGGGTGCAGACCGAGCACACGCCAGCCGGGAATGGAGGCCAGCCAGTAGCGCAGTTCGGCAGCGACGCGTTCGGCATCGGCCGGATCCTTGAGCAGGCCGCCCTTGCCGATCGCTTCGCGCCCGGCCTCGAATTGCGGCTTGACGAGCAGGATTGCCCTGGCGCCCTCGCCCACCAGCTCCAATGCCGGCGGCAGCGCCAGCTTCAGCGAGATGAAGGAGACGTCGCAGACCAGGAAATCCGACGCGCGGCCACCGAGATCGGCGATGGTCAGGTCGCGGGCGTTCAGCCCCTCGACCAGACTCACGCGCGGGTCGCCGGCAATGTCAGGATGCATCTGGCCATGGCCGACATCGATCGCCAAGACATGGGCGGCACCGCGTTCGAGCAGCACCTGGGTGAAGCCGCCGGTCGAGGCGCCGATGTCGAGCGCTTCGCTGCCCGACGGATCAAAGCCGAAACGGTCGAGGCCGGCGATCAGCTTCAGCGCCGCGCGCGAGACATAGGCCTGTGCCGGGTCGTCGATCGCGACCACGCAGTCTGCCGCGACAGGTTGGCCGGGCTTGCGGGCAACCGAGCCGTCGACGCTCACCGTGCCGCGCTCGACCGCGTCGCGGGCGCGCGAGCGGCTGGCGAACAGGCCGCGCCCGACGAGCAGTTCGTCGAGCCGCTGGCGCTGGCTGGCTGGCAAAGGGGAACTCATCGGCCTTCATTGGCGAATGCCGGGCGCGAAGGCAAGGCTGTTGGCGCTTGCCCACCGCCATGGCTCTCCTGCACAATGCCGGCAAGGCGGCAAGCGAATGGAGGACCGATGCTGAAGGGAACCTGCCATTGCGGAAAAGCCCATTGGACGCTGGAAGGCGACCCCGGCCCGATCACGGCCTGCAACTGCACGCTCTGCCGCCGCTACGGCACGCTTTGGGCCTACGACTATGTCGACGAGCGCATCCAGGTTTTCGGGCCGGTCAGTTCCTACACCCGCGCCGAGAAGGCCGATCCCGCGCTGGAGATCCTGTTTTGTCCGACCTGCGCCTGCGTGCTCGCCTGGCGCGGCCTGCGCCAGGGCAAGAGCGGCCGCACGCGCATTGCCGTCAATGTCAGGCTGGCGCCGCCCGAGGCCGTCGCCGACCTGCCGATCGACCATTTCGATGGCCTCGACAGTTTCGACGATTTGCCGCGCGATGGGCGCTGCGTGCGCGATATGTGGTTCTAGAACACGATCCGCGAGACGCGGCGCTCCACGGCCGGCATCAAGCCGTCATTGTTGGCGGCCTGCTTGCGCGGCTCAACCGGAGCGGGCGCGGCCGGTGCGACTTCGGGGATCACCACCAGTTGCGGCACCTGCTTGTAGGAAAAGCCGCCACGGATGGCGCCCATCTTGGCGGCGACGATATCCGTCACCGCCTTTTCGAGGTTGCGGTCATAGCGCATTTCGGCTGCCGCCGGCGCAACGCTGGCCGCCAAGAGGGCCATGCCGCACAGAAACGATTTCATTGGTTTTAGCCCCTGCCTTGGTCGAAACCTAGCAGGGCGCCGTTGAAAAACGACCAAGGGACAAGGTAAGCAAACCAACAAACGAAAGCGTTAACAGAAGCTTACCAGCAAAAGCCGGCAAAGCAATTTAAACAGTTAAGAACTTGATTCAGGCGCGCTGCGCCTGGACGCCTCGCCCGAGCGCGGCAAAGACCGTATGCACGATGCCGGCCGAATCCAGGCCGGCATCCGCGTACATCTTCTCGGGCTTGGCATGGTCGGTGAAGACGTCCGGCAGCACCAGCGGACGCACCTTGAGGCCGCTTTCGAGCAGGCCTTCATGAGCGAGGAAATGCAACACCTGGCTGGCGAAGCCGCCGATGGCGCCCTCTTCCACCGTCACCAGCACTTCATGCGAGCGTGCGAGCCGACGGATGAGATCCTCGTCCAACGGCTTGGCGAAACGCGCATCGGCGACAGAGGTGGAGAGGCCGGCGGCGCCGAGTTCCTCGGCTGCCACCAGGCAATCCTGCAGCCGCGTGCCGAAGGACAGCAGCGCTACTTTGGTGCCCTCCTTCAGGATGCGGCCCTTGCCGATGTCGAGCACCTCGCCGCGTTCCGGCATGTCGACGCCGACGCCGTTGCCGCGTGGATAGCGGAAGGCGATCGGGCCGTCATCATAGGATGCCGCGGTCCGCACCATGTGGCGAAGTTCCGCCTCGTCGGCGGCGGCCATGACAACGAAGCCCGGCAGCGTCGTGAGGAAGGTGGTGTCGAAGGCGCCGCAATGGGTGGCGCCGTCGGCGCCGACGAAGCCGGCGCGGTCGATGGGAAAGCGCACCGGCAATTTCTGGATCGCCACGTCATGGACGACCTGGTCGTAGGCGCGCTGCAGGAAGGTCGAGTAGATGGCGGCAAAAGGCTTGTAGCCTTCGGTGGCCAGCCCGGCGGCGAATGTCACCGCATGCTGCTCGGCGATACCGACATCGAAGGTGCGGGACGGAAACACCTCGCCGAACAGGTCGAGGCCGGTGCCGGTCGGCATGGCGGCGGTGATGGCGACGATGCGCTCGTCGTCGCGCGCTTCCTGGATCAGGCTTTCGGCGAAAACCTTGGTGTAGGCCGGCGCATTGGCCGGCGCCTTGGCCTGCGCGCCGGTGATGACGTCGAACTTGTTGACGCCGTGATATTTGTCGGCGGCGGCTTCCGCCGGCGCATAGCCCTTGCCCTTCTGGGTCACGACATGGATGAGCACCGGGCCGTCGCCATTGTCGCGGACGTTCTTCAAGACCGGGATCAGGTGCTCGAGATTGTGCCCGTCGATCGGGCCGATATGATAGAAGCCGAGCTCCTCGAACAGCGTGCCGCCGGTGACGTAGCCGCGCGCATGCTCGACGGCGCGGGTGATGGCGCGGTCGGCGCGCTTGCCGAGATAGGAGGTCAGCTTCTTGCCGAAATCGCGCAGGCCGAGATAGGCCTTGCCTGACGCCAGCCTGGCCAGATAAGCGCTCATCGCGCCGGTCGGCGGCGCGATCGACATGTCGTTGTCGTTGAGGATGACGATGAGGCGGGCATCCAGCGCACCCGCATTGTTCAAGGCCTCGAAGGCCATGCCGGCCGACATCGAGCCGTCGCCGATGACGGAAATGACATTGTTGCGGCCGCCCGACAGGTCGCGCGCCATGGCCATGCCGAGTCCGGCCGAAATCGAGGTCGAGGAGTGCGCTGCGCCAAACGGGTCGTATTCGCTCTCGGCCCGCCGGGTGAAGCCGGACAGGCCGCCTTCCTGGCGCAGCGTGCGGATGCGGTCGCGGCGCCCGGTCAGGATCTTGTGCGGATAGGCCTGGTGGCCGACATCCCAGATCAGCCGGTCATCCGGCGTGTTGAAGACATAGTGCAGCGCGACCGTCAGCTCGACGACGCCGAGGCCGGCGCCGAGGTGGCCGCCGGTCTGCGACACCGCGTCGATCAGCTCGGCGCGCAGCTCGGCGGCGAGCTGCGGGAGCTCGCTCTCGTCAAGCGTTCGCAAGTCCGCCGGGATGCGGACCTTGTCGAGCAGCGGCGTGTCTGGCTTCACTCGGGCGCGTCCTGCTTCAATTGATCAAACACGGCGCTACCAGAAAATTGCGCCATAATCATGCGCGGCATAGGCCGCTAGCGGGCGAATGTAAATGCGCGTCAGTGACGCGGATACACGGCAAACCTTAGCTTTCCGGCAGCGGAATGAACTCTTCCTCATCACCAGGAACGATATCGAAGCGCCCTGTCTTCCATTCCTGCTTGGCCTGCTCGATGCGTTCTTTCGAGGAGGAGACGAAATTCCACCAGATGTACCGCTTGGAGCCCAGCGAGGCGCCGCCGAACAGCATGAAATGCGCGCCGCGTTCGGACGAGACGACGATCTCCTCGCCCGGCTTGAACACAAGAAGCCGCTCGGCCGGGAAGCGGTCGCCGGCGATAGAAACCTCACCTTGGAGCGTGTAGATGGCGCGTTCCTCGGCATCGGCGGGGATTTGGACGCTGGCGCCGGCCGCCAGGCTGAGATCGGCGTAGAGCGTCTCCGACGCCGTCGCGACCGGCGAGCGCAGGCCTGAGAATTCGCCGATGACCACCCGGCCTTTGATGCCTTCGGCATCGATCTCGGGCAGGCGGATCATCGCGGTGTTCTCGAAGATCGGCGCGACTTCCTCCTTGCCGTCCGGCAGCGCCAGCCAGGTCTGCAGGCCGGAGATCGACATCGGCGCGCCGCGCAACTCTTCCGGCGTGCGCTCGGAATGGACGATGCCGCGGCCGGCGGTCATCAAATTCACGTCGCCTGGCGCGATCACCATTTCGGTGCCGAGGGAATCGCGGTGCCTGATCTTGCCGTCGAACAGATAGGTGACGGTGGAAAGCCCGATATGCGGGTGCGGGCGCACGTCGAGCGCGGTGCCGGCGCGCAGGATGGCCGGGCCCATGCGGTCGAAGAAGATGAACGGCCCGACCAGTCGGCGTTTTGCCGTCGGCAGAGCGCGGCGCACCTCGAAGCCGCCAATGTCCTTGGCGTTGGGCACGACCATCAGTTCGATCTGGTCGCAGGCGAAGGCGTCGCCGGGCTCAGGATCGTTTCCCGGAAAGAAGCTCATGGCCAGGCCCTCAAGCGAAACGCAGCGCCGACCTGGCTTTTGCCTTGGCCGCCTCTTCCTCGCGGTTGCGCGGCTCCTGGTTGGTCTCGAGCGAGTCGATCAATTCGCGCGCGATGGCGGCGATCGCTTCGACGGCGTGATGGAAGGCGTGCTCGTTGCGCTTTGAGGGTTTGGTCGACCCGCTCAGCTTGCGCACGAACTGAAGCGCCGCGTCATGCACCTCGTCATTGGTTGCCGGCGGTTCGAAATTGGCCAGGGTCTTGATGTTGCGGCACATGGCTTGAACTCCTTACCTTGCTAGCTTTGCCTCACCGTCTTTCAACTATTCCGCGTCGAGCGGCTCCGTTCCTACCGGCTTGCCGTCGCGCGACAACCTGATCTTCTCGACCTTGTCCTCGGCCGCCTTCAAGAGCCGGTCGCAATGCGCCTTCAGCGCCTCGCCGCGCTCATAGATCCTGATCGACTGGTCGAGCGGGACGTCGCCGCGCTCCAGATCATCGACGATCTTCTCCAGCGCGTCGAGCGCCTGCTCGAAGCTCATCGCCTTGACGTCCTCATTGCCTTCCACTGCCATCACTTATCCCTTCATCAGCCGCCCGACATGGGCGGCGACTGAAAATGCCAGTCCCTGCAGATCGTAGCCGCCTTCCAGCAGGCTGACGAGCCGATTGCCGCTATGGCGGCCGGCGCGCTCCATCAATTGCCCGGTCGCCCAGTCGAAATCATCCTCGGTCAGGTTGATCTCGGCCAGCGGGTCGCGATGATGCGCGTCGAAACCGGCGGAAATAATGATCAAGTCGGGCGCGAAGGCGTCGATCGAAGGCAGCACGCGCGACAGAAAGGCGTCGCGGAACAGGTCGCTGCCGGTGCGCGGCGCCAGCGGCGCGTTGACGATGTTGCCGGCGCCGGTCTCGCTTTTGGCCCCGGTGCCCGGATAGAGCGGCATCTGGTGCGTCGAGCAATAGAGCACCGACGGATCGTCCCAGAAGATGTCCTGCGTGCCGTTGCCGTGATGGACGTCCCAGTCGACGATGGCGACGCGCTCGGCCTGATGCTTCTTCTGCGCGTAGCGGGCGGCGATGGCCGCCGTGTTGAACAGGCAAAAGCCCATCGCCGTGGTCTTTTCGGCATGATGGCCCGGCGGACGGGCGGCGACGAAGACGTTGGCGGCGCGGCCCTCGAAGACGTCGTCGACCGCCGCATTGGCGGCGCCGATCGCCGTCACCACGGCCTGCCAGCTCTTCGGGCTGGCGCTGGTGTCGGCGTCGATCAAGGCGATGCCGCTCTCCGGGATCGCCGCGCGAACGCGCTCGACGTGATCCTCGGGATGCGCATAGAGAATCGTTGCCTCATCGCCCTCCGGCGCCTTGACGCGGTCGAGCGCCGAAAAAGCCTCGTCGTCGAGCACGCGTTCGATGGCGCGCAGACGGTCGGGCCTTTCAGGATGGCCGGGCGGCGTGACGTGTTCCAGGAAGATCGGGTGCGTGTAGAGACGGGTTGTCATGGCGCCTAATCTAGGCACCTGTGGCCGCAATGACCATGTTTGGAAACGGAATGGCTGGGGAAAATTGCGTCAGGCCATGTCGCCCGCGCCATTGGCGCGGCCCGCGCTTCGCGGTAAGGTCGCGTCGCTGCCTGGTGCCCGCGACGCGGGAGAATCGGGAACACGGTTTTATTCCGTGGCGTGCCCAACGCTGTAAGGGGGACCGCGCCGGCAAAGCCACTGTCGAAAGACGGGAAGGCGCCGGAGGCGGGTCGATCCCGAGCCAGAAGACCGGCCCGGCAGACATGGTCTTGCGCTTGGTCAGGCGCAGGATTGCTTATCGCAGGGGAAAAGCGATGCAAGCACAGGCGCTCGCCGTCGGCGGCGATGACTTTGACCAATTGGCGCGCGACGCCGTCTACCGGGCGATGTTCACCCGGCGCGACGTGCGCAGCCATTTTACTCCCGACGATCTCGACGATTGCGTTCTGGCGCGGCTGCTCACCGCCGCCCACCACGCGCCGTCGGTCGGCTACATGCAGCCGTGGAATTTCATCGTCATCCGCGACGCGGAACGGCGGCGGCAGGTGCGCGACCTGTTCCTCGCCGCGCGCGAAAAGGAACTGCCGGCCATCGAGGCTGAGCGGCAGGCGCTTTACAGTAAGCTGAAGCTCGAAGGCATCTGCGAAAGCGCGCTCAATCTTTGCATCACCTGCGACCGGCAGCGCTCGAAAGACTCGCCGCTCGGGCGCTGGCACAATCCGGAAATGGACCTCTACAGCACCGTCTGCGCCGTGCAGAATTTCTGGCTGGCGGCACGAGCCGAGGGCGTCGGCGTCGGCTGGGTCAGCATCATCGAAACCGAGGCGCTGAAGCGGCTCTTGTCGATCCCCGAACATGTCACGCCAATCGCCTATCTCTGCGTCGGCCGGGTCTCGGAGTTTGCGCCGAAGCCGGACCTGGAAGCGCATGGCTGGGGCAAGCGCCTGCCGCTGCCCGAGTTGGTGATGAGCGAGACCTTTCGCGGCGCCGGCGAGGCGACGCTCAAGTCGGCGATCGAAAGGCTTGGCGGCGAAAACGCGACGAGAAGCTGATCAAGCCGCCCGGGGCGCGTCCCAGCGCGAGTTGCCGCCGAAGGAGGCAAGCGCCTTGTCGCGCAACTCCCGGAATTTCGACGACGCCTCGGCCAGGCGGCTGTCCCATTCCGGGTTGGGCACCTGGCCTTCGATGGCGTCGAAATAGACCTGCATGAGCGAGGCGATGGCGAAGGGCTCGATGAAGGCAGCCTTGAAGGCCCAGGCAAAGACGATGGCCAGCACAAAGGCCCAGCCGGCGAGCTGTCCGGGCATGACCCACAGGATCGCTGCCGCGGGCGCTAGCATCAACAGAAAGATGACGAAGGACACGACCCACATGATCACCGCCAGCCAGACGGCGTTCTTGACCATGTGCTTGCCATTCTGCGCGTAGAGCACGACGCCTTGCCGCGCCGTCTCGAAGGGCGAGTTCGAATTGATGCGGATGTTGTAGCCGAGGATGATCTCGTCAACATAGGTCAGCGACAGGCGGATCACCGTGTTGATGAAGCTAACCAGGCCGCTCAGGCCCGGAATGGGCAGGAAGGCGGCGATGCCGCCGATCAGGCCGGTGATGGCGCGGATGGCGCCCTTGACCAGTTGGTCGACGACGAAAAGGATGTTGGCCTCGGCGAAGCGCTGGGTCACCACTTGCTTGGCATAGGCGATCTGGCCCTGGCCGTCCGGAACGTCGCGGCCGTCGATCAGATGCACCATGACGGCGATGTGGCCGGCCTTCAGCACATAGAGGATGTATTCGCGGATCCAGTAGACGGCGATCGAGACGATGCCGAAGCCGACAACGCCGCCCCACAAGGCAAAGGATGTCGGCCCGTCAGGATCGGTGGAGATATGACCGACGCCGTAGCCGACGCTGGCGCCCGTGCCGGTCGCCATGATGTAGGCGACCGTGATGCCGAAATAGACGATCATGCGAAAGACGATGAACGGCCATGTCCGCATCATGATGGACACCGACCTGCCGATGCTGAAGTCCCACATGGCCCCGACTCTCCACACCCCTAGAGTTGGCGGGAGAAGATGCGCCCAAGGCCGCGAAAGTCAATTGCGGCCACGGCGTGCGCCGCGCAAAACCGGTGCACAAGCCCGACGGTCGGGTTCATTGGCGTGTGGTCAGGTCTTCTTAAGCAGACCCTCCAGCAGTTGCTTGAAGGCCGCAATGGCCTTTTTCGACGTCGCCGCCGGATCCTTGGCGTTGGCGATGCGCTGCGAAGCCTGGCTGCTGGCGCCGTTGATCAGCCGGGCCGCCGTCTCCGGATCGAGATCGGCAACGACCACCCCCTCCTCCTGCAGCGCTGTCAGGTGATCGGTCATCGAGGCGACGCAGGCGTTGGCGTTTTGCCATTGCGCCGGGTCGCCCAGCACCGCCGGGCCGTCGCGGAACATGATGCGCTGGATTTCCGGCTCCAGCGCCATCTCGATATAGGTGGTGCATTCGTCGACGAAATGCTGCCAGCGGGTCGGCGCCTTCGACGCCACCTCGTTGACGCGCGCGGCCATTTCGCCATCGATCTCGGCGATCACCGCCTGCAGCAGGCCCTTCTTGTCGCCGAAATGATGGTAGAGCGCGCCGCGCGTGAGACCGGCCGACGCGGTGAAATCGTCCATCGAGGCCTCGGCATAGCCGATCGTGCCGAAGGCCTGGCGCGCCGCCGCGATCAGCTTGGCACGGGTCTCGGCGATCATCTCCTTGCGCGGTCTGTGCATGCGCTGGCCCTATTCACATACGCAACGTATGCCAATTGACATACGGGGCGTATGAACTACCTGAAATTCATACGCCCCGTATGTAATTGTGCTATGCACCCTTGTCGAGGAGCAGGACCATGCGAAATCCCTATTCGGACATCTTCCGGGTTCCCGGCACCAAAGGCTTCGCCGCGGCGGCCTTCATCGCGCGGCTGCCCATCGCCATGGCGCCGATCGGCATCGTGGCCATGCTGTCGCAGACACATGGCGAATATTGGCTGGCGGGTGCCGTCTCGGCGACCTACGCGCTGGTTAATGCGTTTCTGTCACCGCAGATATCGCGATGGGTGGACCAGCGCGGCCAGACCGCGATCGCGTTTCCGACGACGCTTATCTCGGTGCTTGCCTTCGCAGTGCTGGTCGTGGCGGCCAACCAGCACTGGCCGGTCTGGAGCTTGTTCCTGTCGGCGCTGCTTGCCGCCGCCATGCCGAGCATTCCGGCGCTGGTGAGAGCACGCTGGACCGAGATTTTTCGCGATCGGCCTGAGCTCAACACCGCCTTCGCCTTCGAATCCGCCGCGGACGAACTGGTCTATGTCGCCGGAGCCTCGCTGTCGGTGGGCTTGAGCGCAGCACTCTTCCCTGAAGCCGGCATGGTGGTCAGCACACTGCTTCTGGCGCTTGGCGTGGCGGCCTTCCTGCTGCAGCGCTCGTCCGAGCCTCCTGTCCGGCCGGCGGAGCATGGCGTGGCCGGTTCGGCGATCCGCCTGCGCCCGGTGCAGATCATCACCTTCGCGCTCATCTTCGTCGGCGCGACCTTCGCCACCACGGAAGTCACCACCGTCGCTATCACCAAGGCGCTCGGTCAGCCCGAAGCCGCGAGCCTTGTCATCGGCGTCTATGCGCTGGGGTCCTTCGTGGTCGGCATCATCATCGGCGCGCTCAGTCTCAAGGCGGCGCTGCAGCGGCAGTTGGCCGTCGCTGTCGGCGTCGTCGCGCTCACCACGCTGCCACTGCTCTTTGCCGACACGGTGCCGGCCCTGGCGCTTGCTGTTTTCGTCAGCGGCGTGGCGATCTCGCCGACCTTCATCACCGCCTTCGGGCTGATCGAGCGGCACGTGCCGGCGGCAATGCTCACCGAAGGCGTCACCTGGGTGACGACCGGCATCGGCATCGGCATGGCGCTGGGCTCCTTCGCCGCCGGCTGGATGGTCGACACTTTCGGGCCGCAGAATGGGTTCTGGGTCTCGGTGGCGGCAGGCGCGATCGCTTTCGCCACGGTTCTCGCCGGGCAATGCAGGCTGGCGACGGACGATTGCGACGTGGACAAGGGTGAGGCGGTGGTGCCGGCGGAGTAACCCCCACGGCCGGCATGGCGTCAGGCCGGCCGTCGCCCCGAATAGCTCGCCGCCGTGATGATGAAGAGCCCCGTCGGCGCGCCGTGCAGCATGACCTCCCTGTCGAAGGCGAAGCCGCATTTCTCCAGCACGCGGCGCGAGGCCGGATTGGCCGGTCGCGCCAAGGCGATCACACGCTCCGCCTCCAAGGTCAGGAATGCCGTACGCAACGCCTCCAGGACCAGTTCGCTGGCATAGCCTTGGCCCCAGTTATCGGGATGGAGATGGTAGGAAAGGTTCAGGCCGTCGAAGTCGTTCGAGACGGTGATGCCGCCGAATCCGACCAGCCTGCCCTCCGCCTCGACCGCCCAGCGGCCAAAGCCGCGCCTGTTCCAGTGGTCGATGTCGCGGGCAAGCCGCGCGGCGCTCTGCTGCGACGTGTCCGGTGTCGGATCGGGGCGATGCGCCACGAGCTCGGGCCGCGAAAAGAGGTCTACCACGAAATCGAGATCGACTTGCTTCGGTCGCCGCAACAGCAATCGCGCGCTGCGCTGGCTCAAGGGCAGTGACGCCGCCATTGCAAAGCCCGCCGCGCGAAGTGTCAGAGAATCTCGGTCTTGGCGATGTGGATGCCGAAGCCTTCGAGGCCGACATAGTGGCGCTCGCGCGAGGCGATCAGGTTGATCGAGGAAATGCCGAGGTCCTTGAGGATCTGGGCGCCGAGGCCGATCTCGCGCCACTCGTTCTCGCGGCGGCGCGCTTCCTCGTGGTCCTCGCGGTCACCGCTCTGCGGACGCTTGCGCTCCTGATGGGCGACGCCGACGGAGCCTTCGCGCAGATAGACGATGACGCCGCGCCTGCGCTCGCCCATTGCCTTCATGATGGCGTCGAGCCGATGGCTGGTGCCGAAGACGTCGGTGACGACATCCTCCGAATGCAGGCGCACCGGCACCTCCTCGCCGTCGCGGATGTCGCCGAAGACGACCGCGACGTGGTGCATGGAATCCCAGGGCAGCGTGTAGGTGAAGACCTGCGCCTTGCCGCCAAGCGTGTTGATGTCGGAGCAAGCGACACGCTCGACCAGCGTTTCCTTGCGTTGGCGGTAGGCGATGAGATCGGCGACCGATACCTGCTTCAGGCCATGCTGCTCGGCGAAAGCTTGGACTTCAGGCCCGCGCTTGACGGTACCGTCGTCATTGACCAGCTCGGAAATGACGCCGATCGGCGGCAGGCCGGCGAGCTTGCAGAGGTCGACAGCGGCTTCCGTGTGGCCGGAGCGCATCAGGACGCCGCCCTCGCGCGCGATCAGCGGGAAGATGTGGCCGGGGCGCACGAAATCGGAGGCGCCGACATTACCATTGGCGAGGTTGCGCACGGTGAGCGTGCGATCGTCCGCCGAGATGCCGGTGGTGGTGCCGTGCTTGAAATCAACGCTGACCGTGAAGGCGGTGGTATGGGCGGAATCATTGTCCGCCACCATGGGTGCCAGGTTCAGGCGCCTAGCCTCCTCGCGCGGCATCGGCGTGCAGACGATGCCCGACGTGTTGCGGACGATGAAAGCCATCTTTTCCGGCGTACAGTGGACGGCGGCGACGATCAGGTCGCCCTCGTTCTCGCGCCCGTCATCATCCATGACGACGACGATCTCGCCGCGCTCGAAGGCGCGGATCGCTTCGACGATTTTCTTCTGGTCGTAAGGCATCGGACGCTCGCTAGCTCGCTAGGGGAGTAGGGGAATAAGGGAGTATGGGAGTAGGGAAAAGGAAAATTTTGGCTGTGTTGGCAGTCGGGGTAACATACTCCCCTACTCCCCTACTCCCCTACTCCCCTACTTCCCCGTCTGTCCTCTATGCCGCAGATAATGATCGGCGATCGCGCAGGCAACCATGGCTTCGCCGATCGGCACGGCGCGGATGCCGACGCAGGGGTCATGACGGCCCTTGGTCATCACCTCGACATCCTTGCCGTCCTTGTCGATCGACTGGCGCGGGGTCAGGATCGAGGAGGTCGGCTTGACGGCGAAGCGGGCAATGATCGGCTGTCCGGTCGAGATGCCGCCAAGGATGCCGCCGGCATAGTTGGACAAGAACACCGGCTTGCCGTCGTTGCCGATGCGCATCTCGTCGGCATTCTGTTCGCCGGTGATGCGCGCGGCCTCGAAACCATTGCCGATCTCGACGCCCTTGACGGCGTTGATCGACATCAGCCCCGACGCGATGTCCTGGTCGAGCTTGGCATAGATCGGGGCGCCGAGGCCCGGCGGCACGCCGTCGGCGACGATCTCGATCACGGCGCCGACCGAAGAGCCGGCCTTGCGGATGCCGTCGAGATACTGGGTGAAGATCGGGACCGAGGCCGGATCCGGCGTGAAGAACGGGTTTTCGGCGTCGCCGACGAAATTCCAGCTCCAGTTGGCGCGATCGATCGACTTCTCGCCCATCGCGACCAGGGCGCCGCGCACCACCATGCCCGGCACGACCTTACGCGCCAAGGCACCTGCCGCCACTCTGGCCGCAGTCTCGCGCGCCGAGGAGCGGCCGCCGCCGCGATAATCGCGCACGCCGTATTTGATGTCGTAGGTGTAGTCGGCATGGCCGGGACGATACTGGCGGGCGATCTCGCCATAGTCCTTCGAACGCTGGTCGACATTCTCGATCATCATCGAAACCGGCGTGCCGGTGGTGATCATCGTCTCGCCGTCCTCGTCGAGGATGAAGCCCGACAGGATCTTGACCTCGTCCGGCTCGCGGCGCTGGGTGACAAAACGCGACTGCCCGGGGCGGCGCCGGTCCAGCTCGGCCTGGATATCCTCGCGCTTGAAGCGGATGCCGGGCGGGCAGCCATCCACAACGCAGCCGAGCGCTGCGCCATGGCTTTCACCCCAGGTGGTGACGCGGAAGAGATGGCCGAAGGTGTTATGAGACATGAAACGCGCCCTGCCCGGCGGCAAAGCCGGCAACCTTATGTGGTGCAGCGTCCGTTGCTCGCCAAAAGGGTTCGCGGCGCTGCACGCGTGCTTCTATTGGCGTTTTCCACAGCGGTCAAACGCTGTTCCGGTGGATCAAAGCGTGATGTGGCGGTTTTAGTTTTGACACATTCGGTTGGTTTCTGCTCTCTTCCCATCCGCCGTTGAGGACCCGCCGCAAACCAGCCGGCGCAATGACCAAAGAGGACGACGATGCGTACCCTGATTGGCGCCGCCTGCGCCATGCTTTTGATTTCCACCGCCGCCGCATTCGCCGGCCAGACCGAAGGCCTGATCAAGAAGATCGACAAGGACACGCTGACGCTGACGCTCGACGACGGCAAGTCCTATAAGCTCAACGCCGAGACCGATATCGACTCGCTCAAGCCCGGCATGGACATCGTCATCGCCTATGACGTCAGCAATGGCGAGAATGTCGTGACGGATATGCAGTTGCCCGACAGCGACCAGAACTAAATTCAGGTGAGGCCGGCCTGCAAATGGCGGCTTCCTGCGCTTCCGGTGCTCACGTACGAAAAGTACGCTCCGCTCCGGTTCTCGGAGCCCACCCAGTTTGGTCGCTTCGCGCCCGTCTTCGACTCCGACTCGGCCTGACCTGAATTCGCCACGCCGCGTTCTTTACAACCAATGCAGACTCCGGCCCTCCAGCCGCAGCAGCCGGTTCTGCGGGACCTCGAGGCCGGCCGCTTCGCGCTTGGATAGGCCGGCGACGAAGCGGAAGAAGCAGCGGATGACGCCGCCATGGGTGACGCAGACCGTGGGCTGACGCAGCGCGTCGAACCAGGGCTTTACCCGCTCGAGCAGCATCTCATAGCTTTCGGCGCCCTCGCCGGGCGGCTGGAAATCCCATTTGGCGGCGCGGCGGCCGTCGGTCGAACCCGGGACACGCTCTTCGAGCTCGGCGAAGGTGTGGCCCTGCCAGTCGCCGAAGCTCAATTCCACCAGGCGCGGATCGGTGCGGTAGGCGAGCGGATCAAGCCCCATCGCTGCGCGCATCAATTCCATCGTCTCGCGCGTGCGGCGCATCGGGCTTGCGACAAAATCGAAATCCGCGCCTTTGCCGATCAGCGCGGCCAGTTGCCGGCCGTTGTGGGCCGCCTGGTCGCGGCCGCGCGCATTGATGTCCGTGTCGGCCTGGCCCTGCAGGCGGTGCTCGGCATTCCACGCAGTCTGGCCGTGGCGCGCGATGTAGACGAGCGGATACATCAGGTCTTCCGGAGGGCCTGGACGGAGAGATAGGCGGAGAGCGGATCAGTCCTTGACGGTCGAGATGTCCGGCGCGTCGACCGCCTTCATGCCGACAACATGGTAGCCGGAATCGACATGGTGGACTTCGCCGGTGACGCCGCGCGACAGGTCCGACAGGAAGTAGACGCCGGAATCGCCGACCTCTTCCTGCGTCACCGTCTGCTTCAGCGGCGAATTGTACTCGTTCCACTTCAAAATGTAGCGGAAGTCGCCGATGCCGGAGGCGGCGAGCGTCTTGATCGGACCGGCTGAGATCGCATTGACGCGGATCTTCTTGGCGCCAAGGTCGACGGCCAGATAGCGCACACTGGCCTCCAGTGCCGCCTTGGCGACGCCCATGACGTTGTAATGGGGCATCACCTTCTCGGCGCCGTAATAGGTCAGCGTCAACAGCGAGCCGCCATCGGTCATCAGCGGCTCGGCGCGCTTGGCGATGGTGGTGAAGGAATAGACGGAGATGTCCATGGTGCGCAGGAAATTGTCGCGCGTCGTCTCGACATAGCGGCCGGTGAGCTCGTCCTTGTCGGAGAAGGCGATGGCATGGACGAGGAAGTCGAGCTTGCCCCAGTGCTTGGCAATGTCGGCAAAGACGGCGTCGAGGCTTTCCGGATCGGTGACGTCGCAATGGCCGGCGACATGCGCGTTGAGCTCGGCTGCCAGCGGCTCGACGCGCTTCTTGAACGCCTCGCCCTGATAGGTCAGCGCGATTTCGGCGCCGTGATCGACGCAAGCCTTGGCGATGCCGAAAGCGATCGACCGATTGTTCGCGACGCCGAGGATGAGGCCCCGCTTACCGGCCATCAGGCCCTGTCCACCCGCCATGTGCAAGCTCTCCGCAAGAATAGAATGCTTCGTGGAGAGCCCTATCGCACAGGCACAAAGCCCCTTCAAGCTTTCAAAACGGACTGCCGGGAAGAGAAAACAGACCCGATCAGCCTTTTTGGCGGCGCATCAGGGCTTCAAGCTCCGCATCGCCGCCTTCCGGCAGCATCAGCCGCACATGGACGTAGAGATCGCCCTGGCCGCCGGCTTTTTCCGGCAGGCCCCGGCCCTTGAGGCGCAGCACCTTGTCAGAGCTCGACCATGCCGGCACGTTGACCGCCAGCTTGCCGGTCGGCGTCTCGACAGCCACCTTGGCGCCGAGCACCGCGTCGGCCAAATCGACCGGAAGATCGACATGCAGGTCGCGGCCTTCGATGCGGTAGCGCGGATGGCGGCGGATGTGGATCTTGACCAGCGCATCGCCCGGCTGGCCCGGCCCCTGCTCGCCCTGACCCTTGAGCCGGATGGTCTGGCCGTCCTCGACATAGGCGGGCAGCTTGACCGCGACCTTGCGGCCGTCGGGGAACATCGCCGTCACCTTGTCGGCGGCGGCCACCTCCTCGATGGAGACGTCGAGCGTGACGTTCAAATCGGCTGCCTGGGCGGGCTGGCGGCGGTCGCCGCCCCTGCCGCCGCCGCGCGCGCCGGAAAAGGCATCGCCGAAGATCTGGCTGAAAATGTCGCTGTTGCCGTCGAACGGATCGCCGCCGGGACGCCCCGAGCGGAATTCGAAATGCGAGGCGCCGGGGCCTTGCTGACGGCGGAACCCGGCAAACGGATCGCCGCCGGCTGCACCCTCAAAGCCCTGGAATTTCGGCTTGCCGTCGGCGTCGATCTCGCCGCGGTCGAAGGCGCCGCGCGTCTTTTCGTCGCCGACGACCTCGTAAGCCTGGTTGACGGCGGCAAAACGGTCCTTCGCCTTGGGATCATTCGGGTTCTGGTCCGGATGATGCTTCTTGGCGAGCTTGCGGTAGGCCGATTTTATGTCCTTGGCCGATGCGTTCTTTGCAACGCCCAGCACCTCATAGGGGTCGCGCATGCTTCCTGCCTGCAAAAGAGAATGAATTCATGGGTCGCCCCCTATATGCGCTCGCATAGGAAGAAATTCCAGTGGCGCAAGAGGGATTGGCGCACGAAAATCGGAGTGCCCCAGTCAGAGCGCCCAAAATCAGAGCGCCTTGAATTCCTGCATATGCCAGCCGCCGGCTTCGGCCATGCACAGCTCGCCCCTGTAGAGCGCGACACCATCGAAGCTTTCGCGCGTGGCGGTGAAGCGGCGGCAGGTCAGGCCGGTGTCTTTCAGTTCGACCAGCTCGGTGATGGCGCCGCGCGAGCCGGTGCCGGAATTGGCCCATGGCACCGACTGACCGCCAAGCTCCTTGATGTCGGCGGAAGAGACGGCGTTGCCGATGGTGGTCTGGTCGGAATCCTTGTCGCTGAGAGCCGGGGCAGCGGGCGCGGACGGGGTGCTGGAAGTGATGATCGAACGGTCGACCTCGGCCTTCTCCAGGCTGAAACCGCCGGCGCCGCAGGCCGCGAGCGGCAAAGCCAGTGCCACGACCACAGCCTTGACACTGGCCGAAGCGATAACGCTCCGTTGCCCGCTGTCAAAAGCTTGCATGATGCGCGACAACAGGCAAACTCCTCCCGCAACGGTAAAAATTCGAATAACTATGACCGAAACTGAGTTAACAACAGGTGACTTCACCGAGGCGGCAGAGCCGTTCAAGCTCTTTGCCGAATGGCTGGAAGATGCCACCAAAAGCGAGATCAACGACGCCAACGGCGTCGCCCTGGCGACCGTCGATGCCGACGGCATGCCTGATGTGCGGATGGTGCTGCTCAAGGGGTTCGACGAGAGGGGATTTGTCTTCTACACGAATTTCGAGAGCGCCAAGGGCCGCGAAATTCTTGGCAGCATGAAGGCGGCGATGTGCTTCCACTGGAAATCACTGCGCCGCCAGGTGCGCATACGCGGTCCTGTCGAAATCGTGACCGACGCCGAGGCCGACGCCTATTACGCGACAAGGCCGCGCGGCAGCCGCATCGGCGCCTGGGCCTCGAAACAGTCGCGGCCGCTGGAAAGCCGCTTCGCGCTGGAGAAGGCGGTGGCCGAATACACGGCGCGCTACGCCATCGGCGAGATCCCGCGGCCAAAGCACTGGTCGGGCTTCCGCATCCTGCCGCAGGCGATCGAGTTCTGGCACGACCGGCCGTTCCGGCTGCATGACCGCCTGGTCTTTTCGCGCAATGCCGCCGGCGGCTGGGACAAAGAGCGGCTTTATCCCTGACGGTCAGCCCTTCTTCCTGGTCATGAAGGCGGTGAGCGCGGCGCGTGCTTCGGCGGAGGTCAGGCGCTCGCGGAAATGCTCGCTTTCGACCTTGATGCGCGCGACCAGTTCCTCGCGGGGCTCGCGCATCAGGTCGCGCGCGATCTTCAGCGCCTGCGGCGGCTTGGCGGCGATGTCGTCGGCGGCCGCCATCACCGCGCTTTCCAGCGCGTCTTCCGCGACCACCTCGTAGATCAGCCCAGCAGCCTTGGCGCGCTCGGCCGAAAAGCCTTCGCCAAGGCCGAGCAGTGCGAAGGCGCCCTGGCGTCCCAGGAGTTGCGGGGCGATCAGGCTGGAGCCGGCCTCCGGCACCAGGCCGAGATCGACGAAGGGCGTGCGGAAGAGCGTGCGCGGCGTTGCAAAGGTTAGGTCGCAATGCAGGTTGAGCGTGGTGCCGATGCCGACGGCAATGCCGTCGACGCCGGACACCATTGGCTTTTGCGATTTGGCCAGGGCCATCAGGAAATCCCAGACCTCGTTGCCACCTTCGCCGCCGGTGGCGATGACCAGGAAATCGGCGAGGTCGTTGCCGGAAGAAAAGGCGCCGGGAACGCCGAGGAATACGTGAACGCGCACCGCCGGATCGGCGTCCCCCTCGGCAAGCGCGGCCGACATTTTCGCGTACATGGCGCGGGTCAGCGCGTTCTTCTTGTCCGGCCTGTTCATCCGGATGATCTGCACGGCGCCCCGGCGCTCGATGAGGATATGGTCGGTCACGATTTTTCCCTTGTGAAGGTCAGGCTGAAATCAGCGCCTTGCCGGCGGCGGCGAGACTTTCGGCGCCGTCGATGACGCGCTCCTTCAGCGCGCGCGTTTCGCCGAGCAGGTTTTCCGCAAAGAAACGGCAAAGCGCGATGCGGCTGCGATCGGCCAACCCGCCCTGCGCCAGATAGGCGCCGCCGGCGGCAAGCGAGATCAGGCGCAGATAGGGCGTGGCGCCGGCCATCGCGGCGTCGGCCTTGCCGTCGGCCGTGAGCTTCTGCAGGAAACGCGTCGCCTCATCGAGATCGGCCAACGCGCGGTCGAGATTATCGGCGGTGCGGCCGAAACCGTCGATATTGGAGGTGCGCACCGCATCGGCCATCGCCTTCAACTCGCCGATGTAGCCATGCACATGCTCGCCGCCGCCGAGTGGCAGTTTTCGCGCCACGAGATCGATCGCCTGGATGCCATTGGTGCCTTCATAGATCGGCGCGATGCGGGCGTCGCGGTAAAGCGCCGCCGCACCGGTCTCCTCGATGAAGCCCATGCCGCCATGCACCTGGACGCCGAGCGAAGCGACCTCTACGCCGACATCGGTCGAGAAGGCTTTTGCGAGCGGCGTCAGCAGGCTTGCGCGGTCGTGCCATCTGGCGCGCGCCTCGCCCTCGCCGAGGCGGGCGCGGTCGAGCGCATGGGCGCAGGCATAGCTGATCGAGCGCGCGATTTGCGTCAGAGCCTTCATGGTCAAGAGATTGCGCTGCACGTCCGGGTGATGGACGATCGGCGCCATGCCGGAACCGGAATAGCCGGACGCCTTACCCTGGCGGCGCTCATTGGCGTAGGCGATCGCCTTTTGCGTGGCGGCCTCGGCCACCGCCACGCCCTGCATGCCGACGCAAAGCCGGGCGTTGTTCATCATGGTGAACATGCAGGCCAGGCCCTTGTTCTCCTCGCCGATCAGCCAGCCGATGGCCCCGGGCGCGGCACCTTGAAAACCGTCGCCATAGATCATCGTGCAGGTCGGCGAGGCGTGGATGCCGAGCTTGTGCTCCAGGCCCGAACAGAAGACGTCGTTGCGGGCGCCGAGCGAGCCGTCGTCATTGACGAAGAATTTTGGCACCAAAAACAGCGAGATGCCGCGCGTGCCGGCCGGCGCGTCGGGCAGCCTGGCCAGCACCAGATGCACGATGTTGTCGGTGAAATTGTGCTCGCCATAGGTGATGAAAATCTTCTGGCCGAAGATGCGGTAGGTGCCGTCGCCGACCGGCTCGGCGCGGCTGCGCAAGGCCGCGAGGTCGGAGCCCGCCTGCGACTCGGTCAGGTTCATCGTGCTCATCCACTCGCCGGAAACGAGCTTGGCCAGATACTTGGCCTTGAGTTCCTCCGAGGCATGCTTGTCGAGCGCTTCCACCGCGCCGATGGTCAGCGTCGGGCCGATGCCGAAAGCCATGGCGGCGGAGTTCCACATTTCGAGCGCGGCGACACCGAGCATGGTCGGCAGACCCTGGCCGCCATATTCCTCCGGTCCCGACAGCGCATTCCAGCCGCCTTCGATCCAGCGCCGGTAAAGCTCCTTCCAACCGGGCGGCATCGTGACGGCCGCGTCCTTCAGCACCGCGCCACGCTCGTCGCCGATCTTCTGGAGCGGAGCCACCTCCTCGGTGGCGAAACGTCCGGCTTCGGCCAGGATCGCGTCGACTAGGTCCTCGCCGAGATCGCCGAAGGCGCCGGAATCGAGCGCCGGCTTCAGCCCCGCGACGTGCTTCAACGTGAAAGCGATATCCTCGACCGGTGCGCGATACATGTTTCCTCCTCTGTTCCGGCCAGCCTAGGCGCGTGGCCGAAGCGAGGCCACCACGCTTTGGGCGGGCCTCGCACTTTCTTTTTACGTAAACGTCAAACTTTGTCACGCGGATTTTTGCATTAGCGCGCGTCAGGCGCTCCGGCCAATCACGAAGGTTCGCGACGCTTTGACCCAAACCAAGTGGCTCGCCGACTTTGGAGATTAGCCGAAGCGCCTAAACTTCGTCATCCACGGGCGGAGCGGGAGCGAAGCGGACGCGCAGACCCGAGGATCCATGCCGTTACCTTGGCCGTAGAGTGCAGCGGAGCAGAATTCTGGACCGTAGCGGCGCTTTGAAGTCACGGAATGGATCCTCGGGTCTGCGCTGCGTCGCTACGCTCCTCGCTCCGCCCGTGGATGACGAAGCTGAGGGGCGGCGGCCACCTTTCAAGGCTGCAACTGCCGCTCAAAATGTCTACGATGAATTCCACCCGGCTGGTATGATCCGGTGACTGCGGACCAAGCGAACCGGAACGCTCATGCTTGCCAGACCCGACGCCTATCGCTGTATCGAATGCGGGCTGCCCTATCGGGCGCCGGGCTTCAACTATTATCACGGAGAGATCGAACAGGGTCCGGCCTATTGGAGCGACCGCGGCCTGTTGTGCTCGCCGCGATGCTCGCTTGCCCATCACAAGAAGCGCAGCGCCGAAGGCACGCTACCGCAGGAACCGGCGCCCGATCCATTCGAGGTCCCATCGCTGTTCCAACGCTGACTCGTTACCGATTGCTCATCGTCTGCTGCGGCCCACCGTCCGCAGTGCCAGGAAGGCTTCGTAGCGCCGGTCGTGCCAGGCGCGGAGGCCTACCCCATACCACCCAACGCACTTGAGCCATGATCGACCCGCGTCCCGAAGCAATTCCTTAACCATAGCGGTTCAGGATCGTTCCCTGGTCAGTGGGGACACCCTGATTGAAAAAGCCGGCGCGCCCTCTTCGCCGCCTGGCGCTTCTCGCGGCGGCGGTTGCGCTGGGCACGGCGGCACAGGCCTCGGATTTCTCCGAGCCCTGGAAGAATGCCGACCGCGCACTGGTCATCGACGCCTATGAATACAATTCCATCGACTGGCAGCAGCTTGTCACCGACAAGCGCATCGTCGGCTTCATCAACAAGGCCTCGGACGGGTTGCCGCCGCCCTATTTCTGTTTCGGCGGCGACACCGACGTCAAACTCTGCAAGGCGCTGTGGAAGCGCTATGCGGTGACGCGCGAATTGTTCCAGACGCGCAAGGTGGTGGCCAAGGCGCTCGGCCTGAAATGGGGCGCCTATCACCTTGCCCGCCCGGGCAACCCGCTCGAGCAGGCCAACAATTTCATCGATTTCGCCGACCCCTCGCCGGACGATCTCATCGCGCTCGACATCGAAGGCATCGACCCGGCGCAATGGATGTCGCTGGAGGACGCCGAAGAATTCGTGCGCCAGGTGCATCGCCGCCTCGGCCGCTTCCCGGTGCTCTACGTCAACGGCAAGACGGCGCAGTACATCGCCGACAACCGCTACACCTATCGTCTGTTGTCGCGGCTGCCGCTCTGGTATGCGCGCTACAAGCCGGACATCGACGTGCATTTCCCGATGGGCAATTGGCAGGGCTATTCGCTCTGGCAGTTTTCGGCGCAAGCCAATTGCGGCCGCCTCCGCTGCCCATATCGGGTGCCGGGCACGCCCAACGACATCGATGTTTCCGTCGCGCCGATGAGCGGCGATGAGTTGCGTAAGCAGTGGGCGTTCGGCGGGTTGATCGACGTGCCGACCGACTATCTCGCCTCGATCCCGGTGCCGCTGTCGCGCCAGGCGGCGCTGGCCGGCAAGGTCACCATCACCTATGCCGATGTGGCGACGCCGCCGACCGTCGAGGAGATGGTCGCGGTGCTCGGCGCGCGCTGGGACAAGTTCCGCGACGGGTTCCGGATGCCGGTGGTGAAGACGGTGCCGCAGCGGCCGAGCTTCGGCATCGTGCAATATGTCGCCTGGAAGCGGACCGAGCAGCGCACGCCCGAGCAGATCGACGAGGCCTTCGCGGCGGCCGACCCGGTCAACACCGCTTCGACGGCACTGGACCACCGCAGGCAGTAGGCCTTTGTTTTGATGCATGTCGTTGTCCCAGAACCGCTGCACACTTCTTGGCGACATGCATTAGCCGTCAGCGAAGGCTGCCGAGGCTGGCATACATGCCGGTGGTGCGGAACTGCGTCGGGGTGATGCCGTAGAAGCGGCGAAAGACCTTCGAGAAATAGTTCGCCTCTTCGAAACCGCAGAGCACGGCCACCTCCTTGACCGGCAGGAAATCGGCCTTGGTCAGCAGCTTGGCGGCGCGCTGCAGGCGCTGCTGGAGCACGAACTCGGCCGGCGGCAAGCCTTCGCTCTCGGCGAAGCAGCGCGAGAAGTGCGCCCGGCTGAGGCCGCTGATCTCGACCAGCTCCGACACCGGCAGCGGCTTGTCGAGATTGGCGTTGATGTGGTCGATGACCGGCTGCATGGCGCTCAGCTTCTCGGCGAAAGCATGCGAGCCGAAGACGTCGTCGTAAAGCGCCATCGCCGCCTCATAGGCGATCGCCGAGGCCATCCCGGGCGAAGCCGCGCCCTTTATCAGCCGCAGGCTGCAATCGGCGAGGTGATCGATGGTCGTCCGCTGCAGGCGCAATACAGGTCCGGAGACGCTCAGGATGGATTTGTGGATGCGCAGCGCTTCCTCGCCGTTCATCGAAATCCAGAAATACTCCCAGCGGTCGCCCTGCCTCAGCCAATAGCGATGATTGTGCGGCACCAGCACCAGAAGCGTGTCGTTGGCCTGCAGGCGATAGTTGCGGTTTTCGTAGCGCAGTTCGCCGTTGCCGCTGATCGTGTGCTGGAGCACGGTGAAGGGCGTCTGGCCGCGCTTTCGCCCATCCCAATCGTAGATCTCGTCCTCGCGCACCTCATAGCCGGTGCTGGTCGGCATGGCATGCAGGCGCTGGCGGCCGCGCGGCAGCGAGACCGTACGCATCACCTGCCCGTTGGTGATCAGATCGCGTAGCACAAAATTACCCTCGAAAGCATAATCCTTCTCTGGCGGCGCCCGCCAATAACGGCATAATCCAGCTTCTCAGAACGCGAAAGACCCGCGGTCGAGGAGCGGGCGGGAGGAGAAAAGGCCGGATTTCCCGGCTTTGATTGGCATGCGCGCGATGGCGCGCGGCCAAATCCTCCCCTGTTGCTCCTTGCCTAGCATTCAGTTGGATCGAGGTGAAGGTGATGAGCTTCAAAATCGCTATTATCGGCGCCGGCAGCGTCGGATTCACCAAGAAGCTGTTCACCGACATATTGTGCGTGCCGGAATTCAGAGACATCGAATTCGCGCTGACCGACCTCAGCGAGCACAATCTGGCGATGATCAAAGCGATCCTCGACCGGATCGTCGAGGCCAACAAATTGCCGACGAAAGTGACGGCGACCACCAACCGCCGCGAGGCGCTGGAGGGCGCGCGCTACATCATCAGCTGCGTGCGCGTCGGCGGGCTGGAAGCCTATGCCGACGACATCCGCATCCCGCTGAAATACGGCATCGACCAATGCGTCGGCGATACGATCTGCGCCGGCGGCATCCTCTACGGCCAGCGCAACATCCCGGTGATCCTCGACTTCTGCAAAGACATACGCGAGGTCGCCGACCCCAACGCGAAATTCCTCAACTATGCTAACCCGATGGCGATGAACACCTGGGCGGCAATCGAATACGGCAAGGTCGACACGGTCGGGCTCTGCCACGGCGTCCAGCACGGCGCCGAACAGATCGCCGAGGTGCTTGGCGCAAAGTCGCCGAAGGAACTCGACTATGTCTGCTCCGGCATCAACCATCAGACCTGGTTCATCGAGCTCAAGCTGAACGGGCGAGCGATCGGCAAGGACGAGCTCATCGCCGCCTTCGAGGCGCATCCGGTCTATTCGAAGCAGGAGAAGCTGCGCATCGACGTGCTGAAGCGCTTCGGCGTCTATTCGACCGAAAGCAACGGGCATCTGTCGGAATATCTGCCCTGGTACCGCAAGCGCCCCGAGGAGATCACGCGCTGGATCGACATGTCGGACTGGATCCATGGCGAGACCGGCGGCTATCTGCGCTACTCGACGGAGACCCGCAACTGGTTCGAGACGGAGTATCCGCAATTCCTCGAAGCGGCGTCGAAGCCGATCGATCCGGCCAAGCGCTCCAACGAGCATGCCAGCCACATCCTCGAGGCGCTGGAGACCAACCGGGTCTATCGCGGCCACTTCAACGTCAAGAACAATGGCGTGATCACCAATCTGCCGCAGGACGCCATCATCGAATCGCCCGGCTTCGTCGATCGCTTCGGCATCAACATGGCGGCCGGCATCACACTGCCCGAAGCCTGCGCGGCCACCTGCATGTCCTCCATCAATGTCCAGCGCATGTCGGTGCATGCGGCAATTTCCGGCGACATCGATCTCTTGAAGCTCGCCGTGCTGCATGACCCGCTGGTGGGCGCCGTGTCGACGCCGGAGGAAGTCTGGCAGATGGTGGACGAGATGGTCGTCGCCCAGGCTCAATGGCTGCCGCAATATGCCGGCGCTGTTCCAGCGGCGAAAGAGCGGCTGTCGAAATCCAAGGTCAAGACCCGCGAATGGGCGGGCGCGGCGCGCCGCAGCGTGCGCTCGATCGAGGAATTGCGCGCCGAAAAGGCGGCACTGAAACAGGCCGGCTGATATCCGAGACAAGCAGGCGGACTGCAGGGAGGCACATCCGTCGGATCAGCCATCTGGAACAAGAGGCGGGCAGCAGCAGACGTCCAATCATCTGGGAGGAGAACTATGAGGAATTTTCTTAAGGCTGGCATTGCCGCCGGGCTGATGCTCGGCGTCTCGGCGCATGCGCTCAACGCCTTCGCGTCCGAAGCGACGATCCCGCCCGAGCCGGCGACGTTCCCGGCCGAAGGCAAGATCAAGTTCGTGGCGCGCGACTCCATCCTGGAGTTCAAGGCGCTGCCCGAATATCACGAGCCGGACTGGGTGACGGAAAAATACGTCAAGGCCGGCAAGCTGCCGCCGGTCAAGGACCGGTTGCCGAAGGAGCCTCTGGTGTTCAAGACCGGCAACATGCCGGACGGCATCGGCGTCTATGGCGACACGATGCGCCATGTCATCGGCGGCCGGCCGGAAGGCTGGAACTACGGCGCCGGCCAGACGCAAGGCTGGGGCGGCATCGACATCGGCCTTTCCGAATGCCTGACGCGCACCGCGCCGCTGTTCCAGGTCGAGGCCAAGGACACAGAGCCGCTGCCCAACCTTGCCAAGAGCTGGGAGTGGTCGAAGGACGGCCACAAGCTGACCATGCACCTGATCGAAGGCGCCAAATGGTCCGACGGCGTTGCCTTCAACGCCGACGACGTGATGTTCTACTGGGACGACGAGGTGGTCGATCCGAACGTGTCGCCGCTCAACGGCGCGACGCCCGAGACCTTCGGCGTCGGCACGACGCTGAAGAAGATCGACGACTACACGGTCGAATGGACCTTCAAGGACGCGTTCCCGCGGCAGTATCTCTACGCCATGGCCTACGGCACCTTCTGCCCCGGCCCCTCGCACATCTTGAAGCCGCAGCATCCGAAATATTCGAAGAACACCTACGACCAGTTCAAGAACGCCTTCCCGCCGGAGTTCATGAACATGCCGGTGATGGGCGCCTGGGTGCCGGTCGAGTACCGGGCCGACGACATCATCGTCATGCGCCGCAACCCCTACTATTGGAAGGTCGACGAGAAGGGCAACCAACTGCCCTATCTCAACGAGCTGCAATACAAGCTCTCGACCTGGGCCGACCGCGACGTGCAGGCGGTGGCGGGCTCGGGCGACTTCTCCAACCTAGAGCAGCCGGAAAATTTCGTCGCGTCGCTGAAGCGCGCGGCGGACAAGAACGCGCCGGCCAGGCTTGCCTTCGGGCCACGCCTGATCGGCTACAATCTGCGCATGAATTTCTCCGCCAATGGCTGGGGCAATCCGGACGAGCGCAGCCAGGCGGTGCGCGAGTTGAACCGCAACGAGGACTTCCGTAAGGCCGTCACCATGGCGCTCGACCGCAAGGCGCTGGGCGACTCCCTCGTCAAGGGTCCGTTCACCGCCATCTATCCCGGCGGCTTCTCGTCGGGCACCAGCTTCTATGACCGCAAATCGACGGTCTACTATCCGTTCGACATCGAGGGCGCCAAGGCTTTGCTTGCCAAAGCGGGCCTCAAGGACACGGACGGGGACGGCATCGTGAACTTCCCGGCTGGCACCGCCGGCGGCAAGGATGTCGAGATCGTCATGCTGGTCAACAACGACTACACCACCGACAAGAGCCTTGCCGAGGGCGTGGTCGCGCAGATGGAAAAGCTGGGCTTGCGGGTGGTGCTCAACGGGGTCAACGGCACGCAGCGCGACGCGATCCAGTATTCCGGCCGCTTCGACTGGCTGATCCGGCGCAACGACCAGGAGCTCACCTCCGTGGTGCAGAACACCGAGCAGCTCGCTCCGGTCGGGCCGAAGACCAGCTGGAACCATCGCGCGCCGGAAAGCGGCGAGGTCGACCTGATGCCGTTCGAGAAGGACCTCGTCGACATCGTCAACAAATTCGTCTCGACGCAGGATAACGACCAACGCGCCGAGCTGATGCGGAAATTCCAGAAGATCTCGACGGAAAACGTCTACAATGTCGGGCTGACGGAATATCCGGGAGCGCTCATCATCAACAAGCGCTTCTCCAACATCCCGCAGGGCACGCCGATCTTCATGTTCAACTGGGCCGAGGATTCGATCATCCGCGAGCGCGTGTTCGTAAAGGCGGACAAGCAGGCCAAATATGAGCTCTTCCCCGAGGAACTGCCCGGCAAGCCGGGAGACAAGGGCCCGATGTAAGGTTTACCTCCCCTGATGAAGAGAAGTGGGGGGGGGGGGGGGGGGGGGGGGGGGGGGG
>NZ_VFWX01000069.1 GCF_006442965.1 Mesorhizobium sp. CU3
TACCAGAGTGGGAGCACCATCGATGCCTGCCTCTCGCGCCTGCGCCAGGCGCAGGATGTGGCCGAGATCCGGGTGATCGACAATGGTTCGCTGGATGGCACCCTGGACATCGTGCAGCGGCATGCCAGCCACGATCCACGCGTGCGCTTCGTCGGCAATCCGGACAATCCCGGCTTCGCCGCCGCCAACAACCAGGGCGTGGCCGACTCGCACAGCCCGTGGCTGGCCTTCATCAACCCGGACCTGATG
>NZ_VFWX01000070.1 GCF_006442965.1 Mesorhizobium sp. CU3
GTTCCGGTGGTGATGCCGGGTTGATTGCCGACTACGCCGAGCGCAACGATTTAAGCCTGCCCAAACTCGATGAGGGCCAGCGTTCGGAACTGGCGCAGGTACTGCCGAGCTACGCCAACCTGGTCAACCCGCTGGATTTCACCACGGCCATCTGGGGCAACAGCGAAGCCCTCAATACCATGCTCGATACGGCACTGCGCACCGAAGCGGATGCGGCGATGCTGGTGCTCGACTACCCGGCGGAAT
>NZ_VFWX01000071.1 GCF_006442965.1 Mesorhizobium sp. CU3
TCTTTATACCCTCCTGATAACTCATATAATTTTTGCGCGTTAGACACAGGTACTACATCATCTGCTGTTCCATGGATAATCAATTTAGGCAATGAATCTGACATTCCAATCGTAGGTAGAGCAGCTTTTGTATCCAAATGCATCTCCTGATCAAAATAGTATTGTTTCAAAAGGCCCATAAATAAATCTTCATGCTCTTGATCCCCAATGATGTCTAACTGATTTTTTATGGCATCCGGTAGTGCG
>NZ_VFWX01000072.1 GCF_006442965.1 Mesorhizobium sp. CU3
GAGCCAGGTAGTCGGCCAGGGAAACGGTCTGCTCACCGTCGTCACCGTGGGTCGATGCGAAACGCAGCAGGCCGGCGATTTTTTCCTTGTTGGCGAAATCTTCTGCCGGGCCTTCTTTCATGACCTGACCGAAGTTTTTCCAGAAGCCCTTGTATTGCTCAGGCTCGTTCTTCGCCAGCTTTTCCAGCATGTCGAGGACACGCTTGGTCAGCGCCGACTTCATGGAGTCGATGATCGGGTCTTTCT
>NZ_VFWX01000073.1 GCF_006442965.1 Mesorhizobium sp. CU3
CCCGACAGCAGTTGATATGGCACTGTTTCCCGGATGCGGTGCGCAGTAGCACCATCACGCTGTCGAAGTCGTCAATCTGCGCCAGGCTCGGGTCTACCAGACGGCTGGCTATCGCGCTGACTTCGATGGGCTCTTCACCCAGCAGGTGCCGCGCCATGTCGAAGTCATGAATGGTCATGTCCCGCAGGATGCCGCCGGAATGTGCCAGGTAATCCCGTGGCGCCAACCCCGGGTCACGGCTGGTGA
>NZ_VFWX01000074.1 GCF_006442965.1 Mesorhizobium sp. CU3
GTCTACGATCCGCGCATCCTGCATCCGGAAGACTTCCACAACACGATACGTTACCTGCTGAAACTCCGCAAAGGACACGGCGCGGTCGACGATATCGATCACCTCGGCAACCGCCGCGTCCGCGCGGTAGGCGAACTGCTCGAAAACCAGTTCCGCATCGGCCTCGTGCGCATGGAGCGCGCGATCAAGGAAAAGATGTCGGTCTACCAGGAAATGTCGACGGCCATGCCGCACGACCTGGTAA
>NZ_VFWX01000009.1 GCF_006442965.1 Mesorhizobium sp. CU3
CCGCCAGCCCCAAAACGCCACCCCCCCAGGCACGGGCGGCGCCGCGATTTTTTCCTCAAGCTTCGAACTGGCAGCTCGGCGTCGAGCGCGACAGCGCCTGTTCGTCAGCGTCCATTTCCGCCTCGATGCCGTCGAACAGCGGCGTCGACATGTAGCGTTCGCCGGTGTCGGGCAGCATGCACAGGATCACAGCGCCGGCCGGCGCCGTACCGGCGATCTGCCGCGCCACCGCGAAGGTGGCACCGCCGGAAATGCCGGTGAAGATGCCTTCCTGCTGTGCCAGCGCCTTCGCCCATTTGATGCCTTCAGGACCGGGGATCGGCCTGACCTCGTCGTAGTAGCGCTTGTCGATCGCCTCCTGCAGCACATTGGGGATGAAGTCCGGCGTCCAGCCCTGGATCGGATGCGGCTCGAAGGCCGGATGGCTGGCGGCCGGCGCGCCGCCGGCGCCGCGTTCCTGAACCTTGCCGCTGCCGATAAGCTGCGCGTTCGCCGGCTCGGCGAGCACGATTTTGACCTC
Source organism: Mesorhizobium sp. CU3 (assembly GCF_006442965.1). GTDB lineage: Bacteria > Pseudomonadota > Alphaproteobacteria > Rhizobiales > Rhizobiaceae > Mesorhizobium. The sequence goes on from NZ_VFWX01000009.1 coordinate 521, forward strand.
CGGCCGTTCGCGCCGCAGCACGCGGCCGACGCCGGCGACCGTGCCGCCCGTGCCGTAGCCGGTAACCAGATAGTCGAGACGCGACCCGGCGAAATCATTGATGATCTCGCGCGCCGTGGTCGCCTCGTGAATTGCGGCATTGGCTTCCGTCTCGAACTGGCGCGCCAGGAACCAGCCATTCGCCTCGGCGAGTTCGACCGCCTTCTTGTACATGCCGAAACCCTTCTGGGCGCGCGGCGTCAGCACCACCTTGGCGCCGAGCATGCGCATCAGCTTGCGGCGCTCGATGGAAAAGCTGTCGGCCATCGTCACCACCAGCGGATAGCCTTTTTGCGCGCAGACCATGGCAAGCCCGATGCCGGTATTGCCGCTGGTCGCCTCGACCACCGTCTGGCCGGGCTTCAATTTGCCGCTGCGCTCGCCCTCCTCGATGATGTTGAGCGCCAGCCGATCCTTCACCGAGGCAGCTGGATTGAAGAATTCGGCCTTCACATAGATCGTCGCATGGGCCGGGCCGAGATTGTTGATGCGGATCACCGGCGTGTCGCCGACCGTGTCCAGAATGCTGTCGAAAAGGCGGCCGCGTCCGGCCGTGGTTCTGATTTTCAACTGATGCAACATGGCTTTCTCCTCAATGTCCTCACGTACCGGTTACAAACCGGCAGTTTTGGCGGCGCGGTTTCGACACTTGGCCGCATTAGGGTTTGCTCGACCTGCCGCAAACGCGGCAACGGCGGCGTTCCGGCATGGAATGGGGCTGCCGGCTGCCTCCTGTCGCATTTGGTGATAGATTATGGACCAACTGGTGAGCGTTGGAGAAAGCGTGGAAACATACGTGGAATCCACCCGATCGCGCCTGGACGACGCCGCAGGCACTCTTTCCGTGCGGCTGCTCGGCAAGCTGGCGATCGTCCGTGACGGCACGCCCGTTAAATTGCCTTCCTCACGCAAGCTGCGTGCCCTGCTCGCCTATCTGGCGCTGGCGCCGCATCCGGTCAGCCGCAGCCGCCTGTGCGAACTTTTGTGGGATGTGCCCAACGACCCGCGCGGCGAACTCCGCTGGTGCCTGAGCAAGCTTCGCGGAGCGCTCGACGGCTCGGGCGTGCATCGGGTCGTCACCGACAGCGACACCGTGGCGCTGCGCCTTGCCGACATGAGCGTCGACGCCGTCGAGGCCGCCGCCGCGGTGGCGGAAGGCATCGACACGCTGGACATCGGGCAGTTGCGGGCACTCGCCGAACTCTTTGCTGGCGACTTCCTCGACGGGCTGGAACTCGACCGCAGCCCGGTCTTCACCAATTGGCTGACGGCGCAGCGCCGCCGTTTCTCGTCATGCCACGTTGCCGTTCTGGAGCACATCATCGGCCTGTTGCCGCCGGAAGCCGAGGAGGCTGCCGCCTATATCGACAAATGGCTGGAGCTAGCCCCCTTCGATGGGCGGGCGCATGTAGCGCTGCTGGAAAACCTGGCGCGGCGCGGACAGATCGGCGCCGGCGAGGAACATCTTGCGGCCTCGGCCGAACTTTTCCACGCGGAGGAGTTGGAGTTCGCTCCGTTGCGCGACGCCTGGCAGGAGATAAAAGCCCGCCACTCCAGCGCAAGCATCGCGCCGTCACCGGCAAGCTCCGCGGCGCCCCAGTTCCCGATCGTCCCGGCCGAATCCGAACCGGCCGCGACCCGCCGCGCCTCGCTGGCGGTGATGCCTTTCGTTGAGATCGCAAGCACCGGTGGGGCGCGCGGCGGGCTGGCCGACGGCCTCACCCACGACATCATCACGCGGCTTGCCAAGCTGCGCGATTTCTTCGTCATCGCCCGAGGCTCGGTCTTCGCGCTGTCTGAAAAAGACATCGCGCCGGAAGACGCCGGGCGCAGGCTGCATGTCGACTATGTGGCGACGGGTTCGGTGCGCAGCTTTCTCGGCCGCGTCATCGTCTCGGTCGAGCTCGTCGAGGTGCGCACGGCAAGGATCGTCTGGGCCGAGACCTTCGAGCACAAGCCGGACGAGATCTTCGTCGTCATCGAGGATATCGGCAATAGCATCGTCTCCTCGATCGCTGCCGAGATCACCACGGTCGAGCGCAACCGCGCCATGCTGAAAGCGCCCAACTCGCTCAACGCCTGGGAGGCCTACCATCGCGGCCTCTGGCACATGTACCGCTTCACCCGCCAGGAGAACGAATTGGCGCAGCAGTTCTTCAACGATGCGTTGAAGCTCGACCCGACATTCGCCCGCGCCTATGCCGGTCTCTCCTTCACCCATTGGCAGAACGCCTTCCAGCGCTGGGGCGACCGCGACCACGAGACCGGTCTTGCCTTCGAAACCGCCGGCCAGAGCCTGCTGGTCGACGACCGCAATCCCGCCGCCCACTGGGCGATGGGCCGCGCGCTGTGGCTGCGCGGCGAGCAGGACGGGTCGTTGCTGGAATTGTCGAAGGCCGTCGACCTCAGCCCGAATTTCGCGCTCGGCCACTACGCGCTGTCCTTCGTGCAGTCGCAGTCGGGCGACCCGCGCTCCGCGATCGGCTCGTCCGATCATTCGCGCCATCTCAGCCCCTTCGATCCGCTCTTGTTCGGCATGATGGGCGCGCGCGCCATGGCGCATGCGAGGCTCGGCGAATTCGACGCAGCCGCCGAGTGGGCGCTCAAGGCGGCGGCGCGGCCCAATTCCCATGTCATCATCCTGGCGATCGTGGCGCATTGCCTGGCGCTCGCCGGCCGGCCGGACGAGGCGCGCAACTACGCCGCCAGGATCCGCAACACCTGGCCGGACTACCGCGCCGACGATTTCATCGCCACCTTCCGCTTCGACAAGGATGGCGAAGCCATGTTCCGCAACGGCGCGAAGCTGATCGGATTGAATTGATCCTCACAGGGCTTCAATGCATCAGCGGCCCGCTGGCCTTGCGCCAGGCGTCGATGCCGCCCTGGATGTGGCGGGCGCTGGAAATGCCGACATCCTGCGCCGCCTGGACCGCCATCGCCGAACGCTCGCCGAAGGCGCAGTAGAACAGCAACTGCTTGGCCGTCGACTTGGCCAGCTCATGCAGCATGCCGCCGGCCATGATGTTCTCCTGCAGCCGCCCATAGGGCAGATGGATCGCGCCGGGGATGATGCCGTGGCGCTCGCGCTCGGACTGCTCGCGCAGATCGATCAGCGCCACGTCCGGCCGCCCGACCAGCGCTTGCGCCTGTTCGGCGCTCACCGCCCAGCCACGCGACGCGATGTCTTCCTGATGCAGCCCGACCTTCATGTTGGCCGGCACCGCCACGTCCATCATTTTCGGGTTGGACAGGTTCAGATTGTTCATGATGTTCACATATTCGTCGACCGACTTCACCTGCAGGCGCGGGTTGAAGGCTTTCTCCTCGCCGATCGTCGAGACGGTCTCGCCCTTATAGTCATGCGCCGGGAAGATCATCGTCTCGTCAGGCAGTTTCAGCAGCCGGCCGAAGATCGATTCATATTGCTGGCGCGGATCGCCGTTCTGGAAGTCGGTGCGGCCGGTGCCGCGGATGAGCAGCGTGTCGCCGGTAAAGACCCGGTCCGGCAGGATGAAGCTGTAGGAATCGTCGGTATGGCCGGGCGTATAGATAACGTCGAGCGCCAGCCCCTCGATGGCGAGCTTGTCGCCGTCGGCAAGCCGCATAGAGACCACGTCAGCCTTGGTCTGCTCGCCCATGACGGTCACGCAGTGCGTCTTGTCGCGAAGCGCGCCGAGGCCGGTGATGTGATCGGCATGAAGGTGTGTGTCGACCGCCTTGACCAGCCTGAGATCGAGCTCGTTGACCAGTTGCAAATAGCGCTCGACCTTCTCCAGCACCGGATCGATGATCAGCGCCTCGCCGCCGCGCCGGCTGGCGAGCAGGTAGGAATAGGTGCCCGACACGGAATCGAAGAGCTGACGGAAGATCATTCGCGATGTACCCCGCTGCATTTTTGCACCGCCGAGCGACATCCGCGCGGCGGCAATATCCTACCGCATCCCCCTGCGGAGCAATATCCTACCGCACCTCTGGTCGGAATCGGAATGGATTTCGAAAAATATGTGCTGGAACCGAGATTGCCAGGTGCCTCAGAAAGCCTTGCTGAGACGGGCCTCACCCCGGACGGTGAAGGCATCGTCGCTTCCGTAGCCGGCCTCGAAGCCGGCATTGAGGGTCATGCCTTGCCCCACCTCGGCCGCGACGTCCGCCCCTGCAAAGCCGCGCAGCACCATTTTCTTGCCGCCGGCGGCAAAAGAGATGTCTTGGCCAAGCAGCGTCGCGGACACGTCGTCGCTGTCTTGGGCGATTGCGTCGATCCCTGCTCGCAGTGTGGTCTGCCAGGTCTGGCCCCGCGTGCTGACGGGCGTCAGGGCCAGCGCAAGCTGGCCACGCGCCTCGAAGACGTTGACGCCGCGCCGCGAAACCGAAAGATCACCGGCGGAACCGGTCTCCTCGTAGCTATCGATGAAGAGCCCCGCGTAGCGCAATCGCACGCTGGGTATCAGCGTGCCCGCCGCGACCGGCAGCCTTATGCCTAGCGTCACCGACGGGCTGAGGAAGACGCCGTTGAAATCGGCTCGCGCCGTCTCGATGCCGCCAAGCACCTGATTGTTCGCGACGTAGCGGCGGCTGCGCTCCTGTAGGACGCCGGCAATGAACGTCGCGTCGGCGAAACGGGCTCCGCCGTCATAGCCGAGATAGCCGCCCGCAAACACACTGCGGTGGACGATCTCCTGCGCGTCGTCGTCGACTTCGGTCGATCCGACGGCGCCTCCGAGAAACACGCCGCCCAGGAAGCCGTCGCCCGAGCGCCTCTCGGCGCCGGCGACGATGCCGCCCAGCGCCTGGCTGAATCCCGCCACTGCGCCGGAGCCGCCTTGGGAGCGTATCCCGCCAAATGTCGAGATCCAGGCGTCTAGTCCATTACGCGGCGCGGCCAAGTCGTCGCTCGCTGCGCCCATACGCGCCTCGGCGGCACCGGCTATGCCGCCGACAAGGTCTTCGACCAGCGGTGCGCTGCTCGCAAATCCGGTGATATCCCCCACCGCCACGCTGTCGCCGCTGGTCACGAACGGCCGGCCGCCGGTCAGGATGGTTTGCGGTAGCCCGCTCCCTGAAAAACTCATGACGGCATTCAGCGCGGGGCCGAAGGTCACGGTGTTACCGCCGCCGGAAAAGACGATCGGCCCCTGTATAGCCGTCCCGCCCAAAAGGTTGAGCGTCGCGTCGGGTGCGCCGAAATAGATGGCGACACTCTGGTCGCTGAAGACGCGACCGGAATTGGTGATGGCGGAGTTGCTGCCCTGGGCGGCAATGCCCACGCCACCGACACCCTCGACGATGACCGAACCGGAATTGGTGATCGCTGCGTTGCCGAACAGTGTAGCTATGCCGGTCGAGGCCGTACCGAAGACGTCGACCGTGCCGCCGTTGGCAATTGCGATGTCGTTGCCACCGGCGCCGATGCCGATGGAAGCCAGCCCCGACACTGTGATCGACCCGGAATTGTCGAGCCGAAGACCGTTGTTCTGCCAGAGGATCCCCCCGGCGGCGACGCCGTAGGCCTCGATCGAGCCGCTGTTGACGACCACAAGGTCAGGCCCATCGCCGATTATGCCTGCCGCGGCCGTGCCGGAAACACCGATGAAGCCGTGGTTGTCGACACGCCCGCCCGCGGCATCGCTGATGATCCCGTATGTGGCGACGCCAAGGGCTTCGATCGTGCCGTTGTTCACGATGCGCGCATTGTCGCCTTCAGACAGTATTGCGATGGAGCCGTCGCCAATGGCCAGGATGCCTCCGTCGTTCAGGATGCTGGCGTTGGCACCTTGCGAATGCGCGTTGACGGCGCCGCCGCCCAACGTTTCGATCAGCCCGTAATTGGTGAGCTTCTGGGTCGAGCCGAGCATCCGCACGGCATCGACGCCGGCGCCGAATGTTTCGATCGCTCCTGTCTGGCTGACGGTGCCGGTGTCGCCCGCTCCCGTCATCGTCTGCTGGCCGGCGGTGACACCATTCCCGATAACAAAGCTTTGGGAAAACGCCGTGCCGCTTCCAAGCGGGACGGTGACGAAAATCGACAGCGCAAGCGCGCCTGGAACCCTTGTGCGCGGCGTCGGCATCACCCCTTAGCGCATGGGCACGCAACAGGTGGATTCTGCGCCTGACGGGAGCGAAATACAAGCCGCAGGGACCGCGCCCAGACCGAGGTCCGGGCGCCTGTGAGAGGCCCTACCGCCTCAGCACCGCGCTCAGCACATCGCGAATGCCGATCGCGCCGACGAAGCGGGAGCCTTCGTCGAACAGCGCCACCGGCGCCGTCTGCGAGCGGTGCATGGCGAGCATCACCGTCTTCAGCGGCGTGCCGGGATTTGCCCAGAACACCTGGGCGCCTTCTTCCGGCTGGCCCTCGACATCGGCGCAGGACACCCACACCGCCGGCTTGCCGTCGCGCTCGGCCGCCGCCACCAGCCCGTGCTCGTCGATCTTGAAGCGCGTCGTCTTGCGCCGGTCGAGCCATACCCAACCGTCCTCGCCCTGCTCCAGGTCGCGGCGGTCGCGCATCACGTTCCAGGCCGTCAGCACCGACAGCGGATTCACATTGGCGATGAAGTCGCGGACATAGTCGTTGGCGGGCCTCAGAACGATGTCCTCCGGCGCGCCGGTCTGGACGATGCGGCCGCCTTCCATGATGGTGATGTGGCTGCCGATCTTGAGCGCTTCCTCGAGGTCGTGGCTGACGAAGATGATGGTCTTCTTAAGCTCCGCCTGCAGCTGCAAGAGTTCGTCCTGCAGCTTGGTGCGGATCAGCGGATCGAGCGCCGAGAACGGCTCGTCCATCAACAGGATCGGCGCCTCGGTGGCGAAGGCGCGGGCGAGACCGACGCGCTGCTGCATGCCGCCGGAAAGCTCATGCGCGTATTTCTTCGACCATTGGTCGAGATTGACCAGTTTGAGCTGCCGGTGCACGCGCTCCTTGCGCTCCGCGTCCGGGACGCCGGCAAGCTCGAGGCCGAAGCCAACATTTTCCTCGACGGTGCGCCACGGCAACAGGCCGAACTGCTGGAACACCATCGCCACCTGCTTCTGGCGCAGCCGCCGCAAGGTCGCCTCGTCGCAGGTGACGACATCGACCGTGCGGTCGCCGTCCTTGACCAGCACCTGGCCGCGCGACACCACATTGAGCCGGTTGACGGCGCGAAGCAGTGTCGACTTGCCGGAGCCCGACAGGCCCATCAGCACCGAGATCTCGCCCTCATGCACGGTCAGGCTGGCGCCGGCGCACCCAAGCACGTTGCCGGTCTTTTCGAGGATTTCGGCGCGGCTCGCGCCCTTGTCGATCAGTGCCAGCGAACCGGCCTGGTCGGAGCCGAAAACGATATCGACGTTCTTGAAGTCAACCGCGACGGTCATTTCTTGCCTCCCACGCCGATGCGCGTCATCCGGTCGAGCACGATGGCGAGCACGACGATGGCGAGGCCCGCCTCAAGACCGAGATCGATGCGGCGCGAACCCAGCGCGCGGTTGATTTCCGTGCCGAGGCCGCCGGCGCCGATCAGCGCCGCGAACACCACCATCGACAGGGACAGCATGATCGATTGCGTCAGCCCCGCCATGATGGTGGGCAGCGCCGAGGGCAGTTCCACCTTCCACAGAAGCTGGCGCTTGGTGGCGCCGAACGCCTCGCCGGCCTCGATGATCGCCTTGGGAACCGAAACCACGCCGAGATGGGTGAGCCGCACGGCCGTCGGGATGACGAAGATGATGGTGACGATCAGGCCGGGTGCGTTGCCGAGACCGAACAGGGTGAGCACCGGGATCAGGTAGACGAAGGTCGGCAGCGTCTGCATCAGGTCGAGCACCGGCAGCATGACGCGGTAGACCTTCGGCTTGTGCGCGGCCCAGATGCCGAGCGGCACGCCGATGGCCATGGCCGCCGCCGCCGCGGCGACCACCAGAACCAGGGTCTGCACCGTCTGCTTCCACAGGTTCTGGTTGATGATGAAGATCAGGCCGAGGAAGACGCCGATGGCGAGCGGCCGCGAGCGCTGCAGCAGCCAGGCGACGATGGCGATGATCAGTGCCAGAAGCACCGGCGGCACCATCAAAAACAGATCGACCAGCCCGTTTAGGATGAAATTGAGGCCGTTGGAAAACGCCCGGAAGATGGTGTCGAAATTGTCCGTGAGGAAGCCGAAGAACGCCTTGCCCCATGGCCCGATGGGAATCTTGTAGTCGGTCAGCAGTTTCGAAATCGGATCCATCTTCCCCTCTTATGCCAGAGCGTTTCACCGTTTGATGGAAACGGCGGACCGCTCTATCTCTTTGTTTTTACGCAATTCCGGACGGAAAACCGCCAACACTTTTCCTGGAATTGCTCTCGCCGCGCTTGCCGCACGGTCATCTTCTCACAGGATATGAAAAAGGGCAGCCTTTTCTACTGGCTGCCCTCTTCCGGATGATCATTCCGGACTCAAAGCCGGCTCAGCTCCCGAGCGCGGTCTTGACGGCCGCCGCCGCGTCGCCGCCATCGAAGGTGGTCACGCCGGCGATCCACGGCGCAACGGCGTCGGGATGCTTCTTCAGCCAGTCTTTTGCCACCGTCTGGGCGTCGCCGCCCTTGAGGATGGCGTCCATCATCTCGCCTTCCATGTCGAGGTTGAACTTCAGGTTGGCGATGAACTTGCCGGCGTTCGGACACTCGGTGGTGTAGCCCTTGCGCACATTGGTGTAGACGGTGGCGGCGCCGAAACCGCTGTCGCCCATGCCGTCGAGATAGGTGATCTTCATCGCGCCCATCACCGGATGCGGCGTCCAGCCGAGGAAGGCGATCCACTCGTTGTTCTTCATCGACTGCTCGGCCTGGGTCAGCATGCCGGCTTCCGACGACTCGACCAGTTCGAAGCCTTCCAGATTGTCCTTCGGGTTCTTGATCATGTCGAGGATGATACGGTTGCCGTCATTGCCGGCCTCGATGCCGTAGATCTTGCCGTTGAACTTATCCTTGAACTTGCCAAGATCGGTCAGCGACTTGACGCCGGCGTCCGCGACATAGGTCGGCACCACGATGCCGTAGCCGGCACCGGTCAGGTTGGTGCTGATCGTCTCGACCGAACCGTCGGCGGTGTAGTCCTTGATGTCGTTGGTCATCGACGGCATCCAGTTGCCGAGGAAGACGTCGAGGTCCTTGTTCTTCAGCGAGGCCATGGTCACCGGCACCGAAAGCTGGATCGTCTGCGGCTCGTAGCCGAGGGCGGTGAGCAGCACCGAGGCCAGACCCGTGGTCGCCTGGATGTCGGTCCAGCCGACATCCGAGAGCCGGACAGCCTTGCAGCTCGCCGGATCGCCGGCGTAAGCGGCGGTCGTGGTCATTAGCGCCGCCAGGCCGAGGCCGGCGACGATGGATTTCATACGCGACATAAACTTTCTCCCATTGCAATTGCCAGGCGATGCGAAGCTACGGTTCTTGCGCCCGCCTTGTTTCGTCAGCCAAACACCATTTTGATGTTGTTTCAAGCGGGGCAACGTCACGATGAACGGCGCGCGCTGGCCATTAAGCGACATGACGGGTTTTTGAACGACATCGAGTTTTGCCAGGGCAGGGAGTTTTTGGTGGACGGAGCCTCCGGCCCCTCCCCGCACGCCGGCATGTGGGCTTAGAAGGACAGCATGGCCAAGCTTTACTTCCACTATGCGACGATGAACGCCGGCAAGACGACCATGCTGTTGCAGGCGTCCTACAACTATCGCGAACGCGGCATGTCGACGATGCTGTTCGTCGCCGGCCATTACCGCAAAGGCGACACAGGGCTGATCTCGTCGCGCATCGGCCTCGAGACCGAGGCCGAGATGTTCCGCGATGGCGACGACCTCTTCGCCAGGGTTGCCGAGCATCACGAGCGCGCAGCGGTGCATTGCATTTTCGTCGATGAGGCGCAGTTCCTCGAGGAGGAGCAGGTCTGGCAACTGGCGCGCATCGCCGACCGTCTAGGCATTCCGGTGATGTGCTACGGCCTGCGCACCGACTTCCAGGGCAATCTGTTTTCCGGCTCGCGCGCGCTGCTCGCCATCGCCGATGACCTGCGCGAGGTGCGCACCATCTGTCGCTGCGGCCGCAAGGCGACGATGGTGGTGCGCCTGGGTCCCGACGGCAAGGTGGCGAAACAGGGCGAGCAGGTGGCGATCGGCAAGGACGTCTATGTCTCGCTCTGCCGCCGCCATTGGGAAGAGGAGATGGGCCGCGCCGCACCCGACGACTTCATCGGCTTTGTGAGCGGTTGAGCGGCTTCAGGCGGCCCAGACACTTCAAGCAGCGGAGACACGCCGCACAGGAAACCGCCAGCCAAGCCGCACCCCGAGCGTCGCCAGCGCGATCAGCGCCATGCCGGCAGCCTGCGCGGGCCGCAGCGGATGCGCGTACAAAGCCCAGTCGATGATGATGGCGACGACCGGGTAGATGAAGGTGATGACGCCGATCACCGGCGTCGTCAGGCGCGGAAAGGCGGAATTCATCAGCACATAGGCGATGCCGGTATGCAGGACGCCGATGCCGGCCAGCCAGCCCCATGACGCCGGCGCGATGGGATGACCGATATCGGCGAACGGGGCGAGCAGCACGACCCCGACCAGAGTCTGGCAAAGCACGGTGATCTCCGCGCGCTGTTGTCCGAGGCCCTTGGCGAGGATCGTCGCCGCCGCGTAAAGCATGGCGGCGCCGAGCGTCAGCGCGATACCCAATGCCCAATGCGCGTCGACATGGCCATGCGTGACGACTAGGCCGCTGGCCAGCACGACGCCGAGGAACGCGCCGAGCATCCACAGGATCTGGTCTAGCGAGATGCGCTCCTTGAGGAAGACAACGCCTATCAGCACCACGAAGAACGGCTGCACATGGTAGACGATCGTCGTCGTTGCGATGGACGTCATGGCAAACCCGGCGAAGAAGGCCGTCCAGCTCAGCACCATGCAGACGCCGCCGAGTGCCGCGAGAAGAAGCCGGGATACGGACAGCGTGCGATCCGGCAGGTAGCCGCGCAACAGGCACCATGCCGCCAGGAACAGCGAGCCGAACACGCATCGCCAGAAGACGACGGTGACGGGATGTTGTCCGGACTCCGTCACGAAGGCCCCGACCGTGCCGGCAATCACCATCGCCAGTGCGAGGCTCGAGGCGGGGAAGCGGGCTGTGGATATGTCCCTCATTGCGGCTCTCCAACAGGTCGAAATCCATCTGGCCAGCCGAAACGTTTCCAATCAAGCGAATAGATTTGTGAAGATCTATTCGATATGTTGATAGCACCATGGCCTCTCCGCTCGATCTCAACCTTTTGAAAACCTTCGTCGCCGTCGTCGAAAGCGGCAGCCTTTCCAATGCAGCACCGCGCGTCGGCCGTAGCCAGTCGGCGGTCAGCATGCAGATGCAGAGGCTGGAGGATATGGTCGGCAACCAGCTTCTGGTGCGTGGGCCGAGAACGGTTACGCCCAACGCGATCGGCGAGGACTTCTTGATCTATGCGCGCCGGCTGCTGAAACTGTCGGACGAGGCGTGGGCGAGCGTCACCCGACCGAAGGAAACAGGCAGTGTGCGCCTTGGCGTGCCGGACGATTACGCCGCCTTCCTGCTGCCGCCGGTGCTGTCGCGTTTTGCCGAGGACCACCCGCTGGTCACGGTCGAGCTCGTCTGCGAGCAATCGACCGCGCTAGTGAAAACTCTAGCGGAGGGGCGGCTCGACCTCGCGATCGTCACCCGTTTGCCGGATCAGCCGCTCGACGTGATCAGGCTGGAGCGCTTCGTCTGGGTCGCCTCGCCCAACCACGTCGCCTGGCAGGCCGATCCGTTGCCCGTCGCATTGTTCGAACCCGGTTGCGCGGCACGGATGAATGTCCTTGAGGCGCTCGGCGATGCCGACCGATCCTACCGCTGCACCTATTCCAGCGCCTCGCTGCTCGGGCTGATCGCAGTCGTCCAGGCCGGGCTCGCGGTCGCCGGCCTGGCGCAGCGAAGCGTGCCGCCTTCGCTGCGCATCGTCGGCGCCCATGAAGGGCTCCCGGCCTTGCCGGACCTCGAGATCGGCATCCTGCGCAATCTGCTGTCGACGACGCCGGCGGTCGATCGTCTGCACGATTTCCTGCGCCGCGACCTGGCGCAGCAAGCCTGAACCGCTAAGATCGAGCCGGGACCAGGGTGTGGCGTTTGTTAAGGCCTCGCCCTAATAAGGTCGTCAGCCAGAACTCCTCGGGGTCAGCCATGTTTCGAGCCATTTCGCATACCGCCATGTTCTTGCTTGCCGGCTGCCTCGCCGCGCACGCCGCCGGCGACGCGGCCTTAGGCAAGAAAGTCTTCAACCGCTGCATCGCCTGCCACGAAGCCGCGACCGATCGCGACAAGGTCGGGCCGCATCTGATGGGCATCGTCGGGCGCAAGGCCGGTTCGGCGGAGAGTTTTGAGAGTCACTACTCGCAAGCCATGAAGGCTGCAGGCGCCGCCGGTCTCGTCTGGGACGAGGCCAACTTGGCCGAATATCTCAAGGCTCCCAAGCTGAAGGTTCCCGGCAACAGGATGGCCTTCACCGGGCTGACAAGCGATGACGACATCGCCAATGTGATTGCCTATCTCAAGGCTGATCCCAAGCCTTGATCGACGCCGGCGATACCGGCATTGCCGCCGAGAAGAGATTTGCCGGCACCGTTTCGTTGTCGTTCGTAAAAACAAGAGCTTAACGCATACCGGCTAAAGCTCTTCGACGACGGTGCGCGCTACTGGCTGCCTTACGCATGCTTGCCTTGTCTTTCAAGGACCTGGCCAATTCTTTTGTTTTGATGGCTCTCCTTGTCTTGCGTCTTTCAATCCCTTGAAGCCCCACATATATTCGCCGCCACGACACGGAAACGGATGCCGAAGCGGGAGGCCCCAATGGCGACATTGCAGAATTTCGATGCCGAAATTGCCAAGACCAAGCAGGTCGTGCAGGACATGCGCACCAAGATCGAGCAGTCCAGCACCGTGCTCGACACGCTTGCTCAGGCCGACAAGAAGATCGGCGACGCCAATTTCGACATCGAAAACGCCCGCATCGAGGATGTGCTCAAGCAGCAGAAGGTCATGGAAGGCAACATCGCCGACCTGATCATCGGGCTAGAGGACGCGACCAACGTCTTCGGTGCCGAATTCGAGAGCATGAAGAACTACACCGGCTGGGAGAACTTCGTCGGCGTGTTTTCGTCGCAGCGCAAGCAGCGCATGCGCACCGACCGCGTCCGCAACATGTCTTTAGCCGGCAATCTGCAGGAACTGCTTGCGAAGTCCGACACCATCGTCGGCATCCTCAAAGCCCAGAAGCAGATCCTCGACCAGCGCTACAAGACCTCCGAGACCGGCCTGTCGCAGGTCATCGAGCGCCGTAAGGTGACGATGTCGAACCTCGAGGCCGTGCAGAAGCGCATCGAGGAATTGAACCCGCAATTGCTCGACATCGAGAACAAGATCGCCGCCTCCACGACGCAGAAGGAGCGCACCGAACTCGAAGGCGAGCGCTCGAAGATGGCGACCGAATACAATGAGAAGCAAGCCAAGGAACAGGAGCTGCTTGCCGAAAGCCAGACGCTTGAACGCTACACCTCGATGTTCCAGACCTTCGTCGATTCGCTCAACAACCAGATCGCTGCCCAGTCGACGCTGATCAACAAGCTGACCATCGACACCGAGCAGCGCATCGTCCTCTACAAGGCCCTGGAAGACTCGCTAAAGACCGCCGCGCAGCAGGACGTCGCCCACAAGATCAACACGCTGGGCAGCCAGGTCGACACCACCGCCGAGGAGACGATGGCCGGCATCGGAGCCGCTTCGCAGAAGCACATAGGCGACCTGCTCGAAATGCATGAGAAGAACATGGTGGCCTCGGCCGACATCCAGCGCCGAAAGAAGCTCGCCGACGACGCCTTCGCCCGCCGCTTCGACGACGTTATGAAGAAGCACAATTCCGCCAATTACGTGCAGTCCTAGGCGGCGTGGGCGACTTCATTCGAACGGCAGCCTCATGACACCTGAGAACGACGCGGCGGCGCGCTATTTCTCCGCCATCACGGCGGCGCTGAGCGGCCTGGAAGTGTTCATGCGCGACGACCGCTCGCCGCTCTACCGGCATGGCATCGTCGCCAAGATCGTCGCCGAATATATCGCCCGTCTCGACAAGTCCTTCGGCTGCTGGCGCAACCGGCTGGGCTTCATGGACACCTTCCGCATCTCGCGCGCCGACAGCGGCTATCCCGTCTTCCAAAACCTACTCGAGCTGGAAAACGATCGCCAGCAGGCGGACGCCCGGCTGGCCAACATCCCGCCGGCCGGCGAATTGCGCGAGGAGATGGCCGATTTCATCCTGCGCCATAAGGAGTTTCCCGAGGCGCTCCAGCGATCGATGGCCGAACGCCTCTACCTGGAGGACGTCAAGAGCGAGGCGACCTTTGGCCCGTTCACGCTGGCGCAAACGGCAAAGGTCTCGGTAAATCCGAAGACCTTGCGGCCCTATTATCTCGTCCATTGGGCCGCGTTCGACGGCAGCGCGAACCTGCCGCTGGTCTATATGGTGACGGTGGAGGACTCCTCGGAGAGCATGGTGCGCCAGCTTGTCGACAACGGCACCGGCAAGCTGAACGAGCGCGTCGATATCCCGCTTCCCGTCGACGGCCTGCTCAACCCCGAGCTTGCCCATCGCTTCGACGATTTCACTGAGAAGAATTCGGCCTACACGCTGTCGCCGGCGACCATCGCGGTCAATCTCGACAAGGATTTCGAACCGCTGCATCCCAAGCAACTGCGGCGCGTCGTGCTCGGCCCGTTCTATTCGGCCGGCATCACCGACAACAATTCGACGGTGACCGAGGTACTGGCCAAGGTGCGCAAGCCGGAGAACGCCTGGCTGCTCACCTGGACCATCCAGGAGGTCTTCTCTAAGAGCGAGAAGCCTGGACGCAAAGGGCTGTTCTCCAGCGAGAAGACGACGCAGGAATTCTTCATCAACACCGACGATCTCGAAGCCGCCCGCCAGGGCGTGTCGAGCTACGAGAACCACGCGCTGATCCCACACGAGGCCTATCAGGCGCTCTATGCCGCTGGCGAGGCGCAGAAGATCTTTTCCGGCTACAAGGTCCACATCCTGTCCAACGGGCAGGTCATCAGCGATGTATGAGATGCTTGCGCGGCCAAAGGCGCGGCGCGCGCGCGAGGTGCGGAAATGACCCCAGCAGGCAGAGTTCTTGCCAAGAAAAGAGAGCTTGACGCTTTAAGGAAGAAAGTTCGCCCGGGCGCCCTGGACAGCCTTGAGCACACCCAGCGGATCGACATCACCTATACGTCGAACGCGATCGAGGGCAACACGCTGACCGCGGGTGAGACCGCCCTAGTGCTTGAGAAAGGCATCACGATCAGCGGCAAGCCCCTCAAGGACCACCTCGAAGCGGTCGATCACGCGCGGGCTCTGAACTGGGTGCTGGAAATCGCCGCGCAGCGCGATGCGCCGATACTCGAGGCCGACATCCGCAACCTGCATCATCTGGTCGTCGCGAATTCCAAGTCGGAGATCGCCGGTCGCTATGCCGACGTCGCCCGCTATGTGAACACCGACGCCGGCGTTCACAATTTCCCGACGCCGGCGGAGGTTCCAGCTCTTATGGAGACGTTCGGCCGCTGGCTTGCCGCGGCACGCAGCACGCCGCAGACCGCCTTCGAGGCGCATCGGCGGCTCGTCGGCATTCACCCCTTCAACGACGGCAATGGCCGCACGGCGCGGCTGTTGATGAATCTCGTGCTGGCGCGCGCCGGCTATCCGCCGGTAGCGATCCGCCCCGAAGATCGCCCCGCTTACATCGCCGCACTTGAAATCGACCAGCGCGGCGGCGGTCATGTCGCCTTCGACAAGCTGCTTTTCGAAAGGCTGGACCAGACGCTGGACCTGTATCTCGATGCCGCCCGTCAAGCTCGGGATCCGTCCGCCGGCGCCGGCACGATAATTCCGATGAGGAGTTGATGATGGACACCGGGCTGACCACGATTTCGGAAGCGGCAATCGAAAAACACCGCGCGATCGCGCAGAGTTTCATCACCCGCATCGTCGTGCTGGAGGATCCGGCGCGCGAATCCGGCACCGCGCTCGCCGGCACCAACCGCCGCTTCGTCTCGACCGTCTCGGTCGGCTCGGTGCGCCGCACGCGCGAGGTCGAGCTGACGAAGACGGTCGCCGCCATCCACCCCGACGACCAGTTGATGACGATTGCGCAGCACACGCTGCTCTACCGCGCCCGCCGCGGCCTGGCGATTGCGCTCGCCATTTCCGATGTTTTCGCCGAAGGCTCAGACCTGGAAAGCCTACAGGCGAAGAATGCCCGCGCTCCGCTCGAAGGCGATGAGGCGGCGACCTTCAAGAAGCTTCTGTCGGCCTCGGCTTACGTTTCGGCCTTCAGTCTCGCCTCTTACCTCTTCCAGTTGGTCGACAGCGACGGCGAGGCGCCGAACGACATCCCCGAGCCCGACTTCCTGTTCGACACCCCGCAGGACGCGGTGAAGTCGATCGTCGCTGGTCTCGACAAGGCGATCGCCGGCTCGAAGGACGATACCGACCTGACGACACGGGCACGGGCCTTCGCTCGTGTCGCCATCGACGGGCTTTTAGCGCGAAAAGGCCGCTTCGACGGCATCGGCCCGTTCGAGAACGCGCATATCCGCATCGATGTCGACGACTTCACACTCGATGGCTTCGACGTCGCGCCCGGCAAGCGCTCCAAGCCGCTGGTGATGACGTTCAAGAAGCCGGAAGAGGTCGTCGGCAACCACATCGCCAAATATCAGTCGGTCAAGCTGGCGAAGATGCTGATGGCCTATGATTTCGAGCGCGAGCTGAACCCCTTCGTCGAGCTCGGCGGCTTCCTGTTCACCTTCATTGGCGACGGCGCGCCTGGCACCGGCAAGACGACGCTGATCCAGATGATCGCCGGCCTGGTCAACGGCTATTGCCAGGTCGCCTCCTATCCCTTCGCCTATGAGAATTTCGGCGTCGACCAGATCTCGTCCTACCAGGGCAAATCCGGCCAGAACTGCCGCCAGTTCATCAACAACGTGCTCAACCCGCGCGTCATCGGCTTCGGCACCATCGACGACATCGACCAGGTGGCGGCGCGCCGTTCCGACGACCGCGCCTCCGCCGGCCAGCAGGAGATCACCGGCGTGCTGATGGACGCCTTCGCCGGCGCCGGCACCGTGGTGCGCGGCAACTGCTCCTTCGGCATGTTCTCCAACTATCCCGAAAATGTCGACGACGCGCTGCGCCAGCGCGCCGGCGCGCGCTGGCTGGTCGACGGCCCGCAGACCCGCGACGACTATATCGACATCTTCGTGCTGCTAGCCGGCAAGAACCACGAGATCCCGCTGGGCAAGCACGAGCTCTACGCCGCGCAGGAGATCCAGCGTGCCGTGGAAGAGGCCTATGAGGAGCACGAGAAGCCGCAGGAAGACGGGCTGATGAAGGTCTATGAGCGCTACATGAAGGAGAACGGCGCGCCGAAGACGCTCGCCGATATCGGCACCTACCTGCACATGATCAAGGACGCCGAGCCGCGCTTCACCGGCCGCGCCATCAAGAACGTCACCGACGCCATCAAGATGCGCGCCATGGACATCGAGCTTCCCGACGAGTGGTTCGAGAAGCCGGAAGCCTTCATGCACAAGAGCTATGACGACAAGAAGGCGATGATCGAGGAGTTGCGCGGGCCGTTCTCGATGGACATGGTCCTGCAGGAGATCAACCGCTACGCCGATTCAGAATTCCGCTATTCCGACAAGTCCGACGACGCGGCGGTGGAGAAGCTACTGCGCGATGCAAGGCTGCGCGAACGGGCGGCGCGCGAGATGGAGGAGATGAAGAAGAAGGGGATTTGGAATGCTTGAAGCGCGCCGACGCCCCCTTCTCCCCTTGTGGGAGAAGGTGTCGCCGAAGGCGACGGATGAGGGGTGTTCCAGGGAATGCCAGCGTCTCACTTCGCTGGAACACCCCTCATCCGTCTCGGCGCTGACGCGCCGATCCACCTTCTCCCACAAGGGGAGAAGGAAAGGCGCCGCCCCTCATCCGCCCTTCGGGCACCTTCTCCCCGTGAACGGGGAGAAGGTATAGATGACCCGCCCCGCTAAGAAACCCGACCTGCTGCGCGACAACGAGCTGATCTACGGCCGTTTGCTCACGGTCGACGAGCCGCATCTCATCCAGCGCTACAACAAGGCGCTCGTCGCCTTTGGTCTCGAACCGACGAAACTCGCAACCTTCCAGATCGACCGCACCGGCTTTTCGCCCGAGATCGCCGAGGAATGCGGCGACTACGACTATCTCGATCCCAACGAGGTCAACCGCCGCTTCATCATCCTGACGCCGTCGCAGATCGACCTGCCGGTGGTGCACACCGCTTTCTCCAACACCTCGCAGCTGATGTTCGAGTTCATGTCCAAGAACCAGCGCGCTATCGACGCGCTGACCATCAAGGACGTGATCTACGGCGAGATCGAGGATGCGGTTCCCAAGGTCAACGACATCGAGGACCTTTTGTCGATCAACCAGGTCGAGTTCAAGGTGCTGTCGGCCGAGGATGTGCTAGGCAAGGCGGCCGAACTCGGCAAGCTGGTCGACCGGCTTAAGCAGGAGCCGGACGCCTGGCGCGACAACGCCATGCTTCAGCGCATGGTCGATCTCGCCAAGGTCTGCGGCGACATCCGCGAGAACGCCCTGGTGCCCGACCAGGTGATCTTCCGCCACAACGCCTACTGGACCAGTCATTTCGGCGGGCTCTATGTCTTCGTCGATCCCGATATGACGACGGTGATCGGCGATCCGTCGACGCCCGGCTTCCGCCGTTCGCGGCCCTGGCAGGTCAGCTATCTGTCGATCAACGACGCCGACAAGGTGTTCCGCTTCCTGGCAGCCACCGGCCGCCTCGACCTGCCGCGCGCCTCCTGGATCGAGGCTTCCGGCTATCTTGAGCACCGCGCCGAGATGGTGGTGCGATCGCTGATCCGCGACGCAGAGCCCAACCGCAACCTGACCGACGTCGACAAGGTCTGGCTGCAGACCTGGATCCACGGCCATGCCGACCTGATCGCCAGCGACGGCAATTTCCCGTTCCTCAACGCCGCCAAGCGCGAGATCGCCCAACTCGGCCATCTCAAGATCGAGGATGTGCCGCCGCGCCAGCGCTTCCTGGTGGTTCGCGCCAAGCCCGATCATCCCGACGCCTGGCTGACCAACCAGCTGATCTCGGATTTCGTGCCGCAGGATTTCGTCTCGCGCTACGTCTTCAACAAGCCCGGTTTCTACAAGGACTATGACGGCTTCAGCGATGCCTGGCGCGCGCATGTTGTGGACGTGCTGAAAACCACATATTTGAAAGACAAGGTTGCGTTTCGCACGCGCCTTTACGGCTTGACTGACTAGAGCAATTCCAGGAAAAGTGTGGGCGGTTTTCCGCCCGGAATTGCGCCAAAACAAAGGGTTAGGGCAGATCGCCGTTTCCCTTGAAACGGTGAACTGCTCTAACGGGGTGCCACAGCCATGCTTGATCCGATCGTGAACTTCTTCACCCAGATTTTCCAAGGGGTAGGCCGCGGCATCGGCTTTCTCATCGGCATCATCCTGTGGCCGTTCATGTGGGTCGCCCGCTGGTACGGCCAGCGTGGCTGGATCCTGAAAGCGGTGGTCGGGCTGGCCCTGCTGGTGCTGATCGGCCTCTACGCCAATTTCTTCTACGCCACGCAATGGTGGAACAATTTCGACCCGAACTATCCCGACAAATACACTTTCGAGAAGCGCAACGTCTCGGCGGGTGAACAGGTGGCCGCCGGCACCGGTACCGATACGGCAAAGACCTGCGGCAACTCGGCGATCGCGCAAGTGGCGGCCGACCTGACCGACTTCAACGTCAACCAGAATGCCTGGATCTCGTCGATGATCCTCTACAAGCTCGGCCTGTTCGGCATCAACTGGGACGACACGCCCTGGATGGACAACAAGGCCTCGTTCCAGCGCGGCATCAACCAGGCGGTGCGGCGTACGGCGACCGAGCTTGCCGACAATCTCGGCCGCGTGCGCACCACCTCGCAGATCGACGCCGACCTGCAGGACGCGCGCGGCAATCTGCAGTTCGACGAATACACCTGGTATTTCGGCCTCAATCCGTTCGGCCCCAAGACGCCGACGCCGAGCTACTACCGCGACGCGGTTAGCAAGCTGCGCTCCTTCAATGCGCGGCTCGCCACCTGCCAGGCGACCTTCGACGCCCGCGCCGACAATCTCAAACAGTATATCGACCGCATCGCCTCGGACATCGGCTCGACCTCGGCGATCCTGAAGGAGCGCGCCGAGAACCACAACAACGGCTGGTTCGACTTCCGCGCCGACGACCGCTTCTGGTTCGCCTATGGCCAGCTCTATGGCTATTACGGCCTGATGAAGGGCGCCCAGGCCGACTTCGAGGACGTGATCAAGGAAAAGCACCTGCAGAGCCTGTGGGACACGATGGATTCGCAATTCGTCTCGGCGCTGCGCATCCAGCCCTTCATCATCGCCAATGGCCGCGAGGACGGCTGGCTGTTGCCGACGCATCTGACGACCATGGGCTTCTATATCCTCAGGGTGCGTTCCAACATGGTCGAGATCAGCAACGTTCTGACGCAATAAGGTCGGGATCCGTCGGTCCGGGCGATGGCGGATTTGCGCCCTCGCCCCTGTCGCTTTTCGCGCATTAGGCGGCTGTTTTGAGACGGCGGAGCCGCTTCCGCTCTGGCTTCTATACGCCGCAACGACCGGGGGCGCTCAGGACCCGAAGAGGGTCGAACCGGGAACAGCAGTATTTTTCTTAGCAGGAAACATAGTTGCATGAAAGTTGACGCCTCGACTGCGACAGGGATAGAACATCCCCAGCGCCGGCCCGGCGTCTCGAACATGCACCAGTGATCAAACCGTCCACCGTCCAATCCAGAGGAACGCCGTCATGGCCGAAGTGAAGTCCGACATCGAGATCGCGCGCGCCGCCAAGAAAAAACAGATCCAGGAGATCGGTGCCAAGATCGGCATTCCGACCGAGCATCTTTTGCCTTACGGCCACGACAAGGCGAAGATCTCGGCCGAGTTCATCAAGTCGGTCAAGGGCAACAAGGACGGCAAGCTGATCCTGGTCACCGCCATCAACCCGACGCCGGCCGGCGAAGGCAAGACCACCACCACCGTCGGCCTCGGCGATGGCTTGAACCGCATCGGCAAGAAGGCGATCGTCTGCATCCGTGAAGCCTCGCTCGGCCCGAATTTCGGCGTCAAGGGCGGCGCCGCCGGCGGCGGCTACGCGCAGGTGGTGCCGATGGAGGACATGAACCTCCACTTCACCGGCGACTTCCACGCCATCACCACCGCGCACAATCTGCTTTCGGCGCTGATCGACAACCATATCTACTGGGGCAACGAGCTCGGCATCGACACCCGCCGCGTCGCCTGGCGCCGCGTCATGGACATGAACGACCGTGCACTGCGCGAGATCATCTGCTCGCTCGGTGGCGTCGCCAACGGTTACCCGCGCGAAGCCGGCTTCGACATCACCGTGGCCTCTGAAGTCATGGCGATCCTGTGCCTCGCCACCGACCTGAAGGACCTGGAAAAGCGCCTCGGCGACATCATCGTCGCCTATCGTCGCGACAAGTCGCCGGTCTATGCCCGCGACCTCAAGGCCGACGGTGCCATGGCGGTGCTTTTGAAGGACGCCATGCAGCCCAACCTTGTGCAGACGCTGGAGAACAACCCGGCCTTCGTGCATGGCGGCCCGTTCGCCAACATCGCGCATGGCTGCAACTCGGTCGTCGCCACCACCACGGCGCTGAAGCTCGCCGACTATGTCGTGACCGAAGCCGGCTTCGGCGCCGATCTGGGCGCCGAGAAATTCTTCGACATCAAGTGCCGCAAGGCGGGCCTGAAGCCGGCGGCCGCCGTCATCGTCGCCACCGTGCGCGCCATGAAGATGAATGGCGGCGTCAAAAAGGAAGACCTCGGCAAGGAAAACATCGAGGCGGTCAAGAAGGGCTGCCTCAATCTCGGCCGCCACATCGAGAACGTGAAGCAGTTCGGCGTGCCGGCGGTGGTGGCGATCAACCACTTCACCACCGACACCGAGACCGAGATCCAGGCGATGAAGGACTTCGTCAAGGCACAGGGCGCCGAGGCGATCCTGTGCAAGCACTGGGCGCAGGGCTCGGCCGGCATCGAGGACCTGGCCAAGAAGGTGGTCGAAATCGCCGAATCCGGCGCCTCGCAGTTCTCGCCGCTCTATCCCGACGAGATGCCGCTGTTCGAGAAGGTCAACACCATCGTCAAGCGCATCTACCGCGGCGACGAGGCGATCGCCGACAAGTCGATCCGCGACCAGTTGCATGCCTGGGAACAGGCCGGCTACGGCAACCTTCCGGTCTGCATGGCCAAGACCCAGTACTCCTTCTCGACCGACCCGAACCTGCGCGGCGCGCCGACCGGCCACACCGTGCCGGTGCGCGAGGTCAGGCTCTCGGCCGGCGCCGGTTTCGTCGTCATCATCTGCGGCGAGGTCATGACCATGCCGGGCCTGCCCAAGGCACCGTCCTCGGAAAAGATCTTCTTGAACGAAGCCGGCCAGATCGAGGGCCTGTTCTAAGATTCTTCGGAAGCCAATGAAAAAGGGCGCCGCGGTGTCGCGGCGCCCTTTTTTTGTTCGAATTCCTCACGCCACCGTAGAGGATCCGAACTTCTTGATACCCGCGACCGACATGCCGACGAATTGGTCGAGTGTGGTGAAGAAGATATCCAGGCTGAAGCCGAACAGAAAAGCGAAGGTGAACAGGCTAAAGCCGATCCCCGAGACTTCGTCTCCCAGCTTGGTGCCCGGCGCAAAGAACCATGCCAGTACCATGCCGGCCAGGGCGCCTAGCGCTATCCTGTGTATCAATCGCGCCAGAGGCGGATTCGGCAGCAGCGGATTGAGGATCATCCGCATCTGGAACATGATCGCCCCCATTGCCCCATAGAGTGCCGGCAATATCCATAGGGCATAGGGACTGAGAACCGAACTGATCCCCCTGATCTGAGCGGTCATCGCCGGAATGGATTCCGGCGTGAGGGTAATCACGCCGGCCTGTTGCAGGAACCGCGTCGCTTCCTTGTAGTCATAGTTCACGTCGTCGGACGCCACATCTGTTGGTGGATCGTTGCTTTCGACGGGCGGAGCCTGCTGGGTCGAGGAAATACCGACGGCACAGATTCGATCTGTGTTCTCCTGGTCCGTATTGTAGAAATCGCTGTTTGCCGTCGGCTTCTTGTCGGACTCTTTTGAGGCGAACAGGCCGCAGTAAACGTCTTTCATCCCCCAAAGAGGAAACTTCGCGTCCTCGTTTATGAACCGTTGGGAATTAGCCCATAGTTCCACAAATTTCTGATTCAGCGAATGAAGGCTATCCTGCGCTTGATAGTAGGAGTCCTTCATCAAGCTAAAGTCCGTTGTCGACGTTCCGTTGGACAAAGCTTTCTGAAGTTGTTTTTGAGTGGCCCAGACCTGTCTGACCGATTGACTGAACCGGCCCGCAAAGTCGGTGTTGTCCAATTGATCGAGCTCCGATCTCAGAGCCGTGCCAACATTGTATTGATAGGTGAGGGTCGCCGTTACAATCATCAGCACAATCGAGACAAGTACCATGACGTATGTCGCCATCCGGGTTTTGAACGACATGTCGCCGGGGGACCAGCCGTCACGGAGAGCGACCAGCGTCGTAAACGGTACCACGCTGGAACAATCGTTCAGGGCTTTTTGCAAATCTGCGACCGCGGTTTGATCTGCAGCCGTGTTGCCGACGTGTTCGGCGTTACCGATGGCCACGAAAAGGGAATTGTCCTTGAACACTCCATAGCGACCATAGGCCGCCACCAGCTTGGCATCGGCGATCAGGCCGGACACGAGGGGATCGGCGGGCACGGTCATGGAACGCAGCCTCCCTCGCTCGTCAACCCAATACGCCAGGTACGTAGCCGTTGGCGGATGGGCAGCCGCAGGGATAGCCGGGCGGCCCGGGCGGCTGCGCCCAGCACCAGAAGAATTGCGTAAAGCATATCGTGCCCGGACCATGCGGGGGCACCTGCGCGAATGCGGGCCGAGGCAGCAGCGCGGCACCGATGGCCAGTGCCAAAACCATTGCCGTTCTTACTGCGCGCGCTTTCAATTCAGCCCCCGGTCACCTGCCGATCGAGCTCCTCGACTTCAAATCTACTTTTTAGAATAGCCTCAATGAGTTCTGTGAAATATGTCACGCGCTCACGCATTGTATTGCGCGCCAAAGCAAAAAGACGCCGCGTCGCAGCGGCGCTTTTGCCATTTCGACACTATTCATGCCGCATTACGCTTCAGCGCCCGCTGGTTCGACGCATAGATCGTATCGCGTTCCGGCATTGCGCCGGTCTTCAGGCAATCGATCCATTCCGTGGTCTTAAGCACTGCGGCGAAGCGCGACTGCAGCACCACGCTCACCACGCGGTGGATGTCTTGCGCCGACGCATAGCCCGCGCTGTTGGCGTAAGGCACCGAGCCCGAGGCATCCGACAGGAACTCGACCGCGAAGCCCATATGCACGGCATGGATGATGGTCGACAGGTCGCAATTATGCGTCATGTAGCCGACGACCGCGATCGTATCGATGGAATTGGCGCGCAGCCATTCCTCGAGATCGGTGCCTGTGAAGGCCGACGGCAGCGCCTTTTCGACATAGTGGTCGCGTCCGCGCCTGGCGATCTCGGGGTGCAGTTCGCCGCCATGGCTGCCTTTGGCGAAGATCGGCGAGGTCTCGGGCGCCATCTGCTTGACGACGACGATCTTGATCTCGGCGGCCGCGGCGGCGTCCATGGCCCGCGCCACATTGGCGACGCTCTCGCCGAAAGGCGGATGCTGGATGGCGAGATTGCCGCCGTCGTAATCGTTCTGGACATCGACGACGACAAGCGCGCGGCGCGGCTGATGGGCGGGGTTCGACATGGGTCGGTTCCTTTCGGCTAGCGTTGATGGGAGCAGGCTAGGCCGCTCCCCAATCGATAGAAAGTGGCCCGATTGACATCGTTCGAAAGAATTGGGACAATTGCGCATCCGATTGAAAGATGCCGTCGTGAAAACCCCGATCATCGTCACCGTCGCTTTCGACGGCATCAGCCCATTCCACCTTTCCGTGCCTTGCCTTGTGTTCGGCGCCGACCGTACCAAGCTCGGCCTGCCGCGTTTCGACTTCCGCGTCTGCGCTACGGAGCAAGGCACGCTCCATACGGATGCAGGATTGAGCATCGTGGTGCCTTACGGCCTCTCGGCGCTCGATGATGCCGACATCGTCATCATTCCAAGCTGGAAGGATCTCGAGGCGCCCCTTGCAGGGCCTTTCAACGACGCGCTGCAACGCGCTCATCGGCGCGGCGCGCTGATCGTCGGCCTGTGTCTCGGCACCTTCGCCATTGCCGGCGCCGGGCTGCTCGCCGGGCGCAAGGCGACGACGCATTGGGCCTATACCGACCGGTTGCAGGCGCTTCACCCCGACATCGCGATCGATGCGGACGTGCTCTACATCGATGACGGCGAAATCATCACCTCCGCCGGCGTCGCCGCCGGACTGGATTGCTGCCTGCACATCGTGCGCGCCCGCTATGGCGCCGAGGCAGCACTTCGGCTCGCCCGCCATGTGGTGCTTTCACCGCACCGCCAAGGCGGCCAGGCGCAGTTCATCGAGCGCCCTGTGGCGCCGACGCCGAATGCCGACCGGTTCGCGCACGCGCTCGACCAGGTGCGAGCAACGCTCAACGATGCCCACAGTCTCGACAGCGTCGCTGACACGGCCGGTCTCACCCGCCGCACCTTCACGCGCCGCTTCCAGAAAACCACCGGCACCAGTTTCGGCGACTGGCTGGCCGACCAGCGCGTGACGCTGGCGCAAAGGCTTTTGGAGCGAACGGACAAGTCTATGGATCAAGTCGCTTTCGAGGCTGGCTTCGGCAGCGCCACCTCGCTGCGCCAGCATTTCGCCGCACGGCTCCGGACCTCGCCGATGCAGTACCGGCGCGAATTTTCCAGAACCGCCCAGCTGTCGGAAGCGCTCAGCGGCGCGTGACCGCCCGCGCCGGATTGCCGACCACCGTCGTATTCGCAGCAACATCCCGCGTCACCACACTGCCGGCGCCGACGATGGCGCCATCGCCGATCGTAACGCCGGCAAGGATGACAGCACTGCCGCCGATCCAGGCATTGTCGCCGATCGTCACCGGCCTGGCGACCTCCAGCCCGGCTTGCCGCCCGGCGGCTTCGCGATGATGCTCGGCGCAATAGATCTGCACATTGGGACCGAGCAGCGTTTGCTTGCCGATGCGCACGGGCGCAGTGTCGAGGATGGTACAGCCGGCATTGAGAAAGGCCGCCTCGCCGAGGAAAAGGTTGAAACCATAGGCGCAATGGAACGGCGCCTCGATGCGCGCACCCTCGCCCACGCCGCCGAGCAGCGCCCGCAAAGCCGGGCCAAGATTGCCGCGCTGCCGCGGCGGCAGGCTGTTGTGCTCGAACAACGCATCGCGCGCAGTGACGCGCAGCGCCTCCAGTTCATCGTCGATGCAAGTATACCATTCGCCCGACGCCATCTTCGCTCGTTCACTTGTTATCATGGCGCGCCTCCCGCGTTCTCTGATTCCAAAGCATAATTCATTCCTGAGCATGATGCCGAAAAGTGTGAAGCGGTTTTCGGATGACATCATGCTTCTTGCCTTTGACTCCGAAAGCCCGTGGCCAAACGGCTTGCCTATGCTAGCCTGCCTTGCTCGGACCGAGCGAGGTTCCGATTTTTGAGGGGGTCGATCATGCTTTACCTGCTTGCCTTGCTTATCGGCGTTATTGCCGGCCTGCGCGCCATGACCGCGCCCGCCGCCGTCGCCTGGGGTTCTTATCTCGGCTGGCTTCCGGTCGCAGGTACCTGGGCCAGTTTCATGGGCCATTGGATTGCGGTCGGCATCTTCACCATCCTGGCCATCGTCGAGCTCGTCACCGACCAGTTGCCGTCGACGCCGAGCCGCAAGGTGCCGCAGCAGTTCGGCGCCCGTATCGTCATGGGCGCCTTCACCGGCGCGGTGATCGGCGCGACCGGCGGCGCCACCATCGGCGGCCTGATCGCCGGCGTCATCGGCGCCGTCATCGGCACGCTGGGCGGCGCCGAAGTGCGCGGCCGGCTGGCCGCAGCCTTCGGCAAGGATCCGCCGGCCGCCTTCATCGAGGACGCGGTCGCGATCATCGGCGGTCTGCTGATCGTGGCGGCCGTCGCATGACGGCCAGAAGCTTCGACGCCATCGTCATCGGCGCCGGCCAGGCCGGCACGCCGCTCGCCGGTCGGCTCAACGCGGCCGGCATGAGCGTGGCGCTGATCGAGCGCAAGCTCGTCGGCGGCACCTGCGTCAACACCGGCTGCATCCCGACCAAGACGATGGTGGCGAGCGCCTATGCCGCCCATCTCGCCCGCCGCGCCGCCGACTATGGCGTGACGCTCGGCGGTCCCGTCGGCGTCGACTACAAGGCGATCAAGACGCGCAAGGACAAGGTATCAGGCGCCTCCCGCACAGGGTTGGAGACCTGGATCGCGGGCATGGAGAAATGCACGCTCTACCGTGGCCATGCGCGCTTCGAATCCGCCAACACCGTGCGTGTCGGCGACGAATTGCTGACGGCGCCAAAGATCTTCCTCAACACCGGCGGCCGCGCCTCGGTGCCCGACCTGCCCGGTATCAGCGATATCCCCTATCTCACCAATTCCTCGATGATGGACCTTGATGTCCTGCCCGACCACCTGATCGTCGTCGGCGGCAGCTACATCTCGCTCGAATTCGCGCAGATGTTCCGCCGCTTCGGGTCGCAGGTGACGGTCATCGAGCGCGCGCCGCGGCTGACCGGCCGCGAGGACGAGGAAACCTCGGCGGTCATCCTGTCCATCCTCGAAAACGAGGGCATCGCCGTCCATCTCGGCGCCGACGACATATCCTTCGCCAGGACGGGCAACGAGATTGCCGTCACTTTTTCCGCCGGCAAGCCGCCAGCGGTCGGCTCGCATGTGCTTCTGGCGCTTGGCCGCACGCCCAACACCGACGATCTCGGCTTGGACAAGGCCGGCGTCGCGGTCGACCAGCGCGGCTTCGTCACAGTCGACGACCAGTTGCGCACCAGCGTGCCCGGCATCTGGGCGATGGGCGATTGCAACGGCAAGGGAGCCTTCACCCACACCTCCTACAACGACTACGAGATCGTCGCCGCCAATCTGCTCGACAACGATCCGCGCAAGGTGAGCGACCGCATCGAGGCCTATGCGCTCTACATCGACCCGCCGCTCGGCCGCTGCGGCATGACCGAGGCCGCGGTGAAGAAATCGGGCCGCCGCGCGCTGGTCGGCCAGCGGCCGATGACCCGCGTCGGCCGCGCCGTCGAAAAGGGCGAGACGCAAGGTTTCATGAAGATCCTGGTCGATGCCGACACTAGGGAAATCCTTGGCTGTGCCGTGCTCGGTCCCGGCGGCGACGAAGCCGTGCACTGCGTGCTCGACCTGATGTACGCCAAGGCCCCGGTCGACACGCTGGCGCGGGCGATGCATATCCATCCCAACGTCTCGGAACTGTTGCCGACCATCGCCCAGGAGCTCAAACCGCTGGCCTGATGTGCCGGCCCATTGGTAGCCGCTCTCGTCTTTCTGCATTGCTGCGTTGCAACAATGACGCTTGTGCGCCTGGCCCGACTAAAGTCAGTCTCGGGTTTGAACCGATTCATTCCGGACATTCCATGCCGCTGCCGATCCTAGCGCTCGCCATTGCATCCTTCTGCATCGGCACCACCGAATTCGTCATCATGGGCCTGCTGCCGGAGGTCGCCGCCGACCTCGGCGTCTCGATCCCGTCGGCCGGGCTTTTGGTCACCGGCTATGCGCTGGGCGTCGTCTTTGGCGCGCCGATCGTCGCCATGGCTACCGCGCATCTGCCGCGCAAGCCGGTGCTGGTCGGGCTTACGGCTTCATTCGTCATCGGCAATCTGTTCTGCGCCATCGCTCCCGATTACTGGACGCTGATGGCCGCGCGTGTCTTCACCGCCCTGGGGCACGGGGCTTTCTTCGGCATCGGCTCGGTCGTTGCCGCCAGCCTGGTGCCGCGCAACAAGCGCGCCAGCGCGATGGCGCTGATGTTTGCCGGCCTGACGCTCTCCAACATTCTGGGCGTTCCCGCCGGCACCGCGCTCGGCGAGGCCTTTGGCTGGCGCGCTACTTTCCTGGCCGTCGTCGGCATCGGCCTGATCTCGGTCGCCGCCATCGCCTGGCTGGTACCGTCGGATGTCACCGAACCCAGCGGCGGCGGCCTGCGCGGCGAGTTGCGCGTACTCGGCAAGCTGCAGGTCTGGCTGGCCATGCTGATCGCCTCGCTCGCCTCCGCCAGCCTGTTCGCCGTCTTCACCTACATCAAGCCCTATCTTACCGACGTCTCCGGCCTGTCGACTTCGACCGTCACCTGGGTGCTGCTGCTCTTCGGCGCCGGCATGACCATCGGCAACATCATCGGTGGCAGGTTGGCCGACTGGAAGCTGATGCCGACGGTGATCGCCACGCTCTCCGCCATGGCCTTGCTCTTCGTCGTCTTCACCGAGCTCGGCTCGACGGCGAGCGTAGCCATCGCCATCGTTTTTCTGTGGGGCATGCTGATCTTCATCGTCGTGCCGCCGCTGCAGATCCGCGTCGTCGAGGCGGCGGCCGAGGGTCCCAACCTTGCCGCGACGCTCAACCAGGGCGCCTTCAATGTCGGCAATGCCAGCGGCGCCTGGATCGGCGGCCTCGCCATCTCCTGGGGCGTCTCCTACGCCAACCTGCCGCTGGTCGGCGCCGCCCTGGCGGTCCTGGCCGTCACGGTCGCGGTGTTGTCGCAGGCGCTCGACCGCCGTGCGGTGGTGCAGGCGCAGCCGGCCGAATAAGGCTCGGCGACTTCGCCCGTAGCCAGTTCGGCGTCTTCGCCGTAACCAGGTTCGGCGGCTTCGCCGCAGTTGCCCTGCCCCGACAGTCCGCCCGGCTGGACCACTCGACAGCCCCACTGCAACAAGGCATGGGTGGACCCTCTTCCTTCGGAGGCGTCCATGCAAAAGACCATCGAGCGCATCGCCGGCGACAGCGACGGCACCGCTTACGAATTTCCGGTGTTCCGTTTCGACGGTACGGACAAGGCGGCACCCTCGGCCTATCTGCAGGCAGCCCTTCATGCCGGCGAATTGCCGGGCGTCGTGGCCATCGACGCGCTGATGCCGATGCTGGCCAAGGCGGAAGCGGAAAAGCGCATCAGGGGCGCCATCACCATTGTCCCCTGGGCCAACCCGATCGGCCGGTCGCAGTATCATTTCGGCGAGCATCAGGGTCGTTTCCACCTCGGCACGAGGGTAAACTTCAACCGCGGCTTTCCGCTGCTCGCGGCGCCCGACGCAAGGCTCTTGCCCGACACCAGCCTTGGCGGCGCCGACCAGCGGCTGAAGACGCGGCTGGTCCAGCTTTCGCTCGGCCGCGACATCGTACTCGACCTGCATTGCGACGATGAAGGCCTGCCCTACCTCTACATCCACACCAGCCTGTGGCCGCATATGGCCGACTGCGCGGCGGCCATGGGCATCGATGCGGTCGTGCTGTGGAGCGAAGACACCGACGGCACCTTCGAAGGCGCCTCGATCATGCCCTATCAAAACGTGCCGGCCAGCGTCGCGCGTTTCGAGCGCCGCGCTGTCACAACGGTCGAATATCGCGGCATGCTCGACGTCAACGGAGCTTATGCCGCCTCCGATGCCGCCGGCCTCTATCGCCTGCTGGTGACGCGCGGCGTCGTTCAGGACTCGTCTATCCCGAAGTTCGAGAAATTTGCCGGTCCTGTCGTGCCGCTGGAAAACATCGACATGATGCCTTCACCCAAAGCCGGCGCGATCCTTTACGACGTCAAGCCCGGCGATCGCGTCGCCAAGGGCGACAGGCTGGCGACCATTGTGCATGCGCCAGGCGAGGCCGGCGGCCGCACGGAGGTGTTCGCGCCGCAGTCCGGCTTCATCCTGACCCGCCGCTCGCGCCGCATCATCCGCGCCGGCGAGGACCTTTTGAAGCTGGCCGGCGACAAGCGCAGCGGCGACGCAAGGTCGGGCACGCTGGAGGATTGAGGCCTCGGTCGCTTCACCATGCGCGTGAAATCCGGTTGCACGGGCCTCCATTCGCCGCTATGGGAGTCGGCCATGAACATGCGTTCGAACAAGACCATTTGGTGGTGGGCTCGCTGACAGCGGCCTATTCGAACGCGTGCGCGTGAAAGTAGAGGGTGGCCGCAACGGAATGTCCGGGCGGCCATTTGTTTTTTAAAGCCATTCCCGGGTCCGTTGCCCAAAACGCTGATGGAGACGGCAATGACGACGACAGTTCTGGACAACGGGGCCGAGCGCTTCGTCACCGCCGGCGGCGTGACGATCACCCGCGAACGCCACGACAGACCCTATGAAGGCGCGATCGATGCCTATGTCGACGGCCTGAATTCGCGCCGCGGCGCGGTGTTTTCCTCCAATTACGAATATCCGGGACGCTACACGCGCTGGGATACGGCCATCATCGATCCGCCGCTGGTGATCTCCGCGCGCGGCCGCGCGATGCGCATCGAGGCGCTGAACAAGCGCGGCGAGGCGCTGCTGCCGGTGATCGGCAAGACGCTGGCCGCTCTTGATGAGGTCACTATCGCCGAGACCTCGAAGACGCTGATCCGCCTCGACGTCGCCAAGCCGGGCCGCGTCTTCACCGAGGAAGAGCGCAGCCGCGTTCCGTCGGTGTTCACCGTGCTGCGCGCCATCACCGCTTTGTTCAAGACCGCGGAAGACGCCAATCTCGGCCTCTACGGCGCCTTCGGCTACGACCTCGCCTTCCAGTTCGACCCGGTCGACTACAAGCTGGAGCGCAGAGAGAGCCAGCGCGACCTGGTGCTGTTCCTGCCCGACGAGATCCTGGTCGTCGACCATTATTCGACCAAGGCATGGACCGACCGCTACGACTATTCCGGTGAAGGCTTCTCGACCGAAGGCCTGCCGCGCGACGCCCATGCCGAGCCGTTCAGGACCGCCGACCGCATCCCGCCGCGCGGCGACCATGAGCCCGGCGAATACGCCAACCTGGTGCGGCGCGCCATGGAGAGCTTCAAGCGCGGCGACCTGTTCGAGGTCGTGCCTGGACAGATGTTCTACGAGCGCTGCGAGACCCAGCCCTCCGACATCTCTCGCAAGCTGAAGTCGATCAACCCGTCGCCCTATTCCTTCTTCATCAATCTCGGCGAGAACGAGTATCTGATCGGCGCCTCGCCGGAGATGTTCGTGCGCGTCAACGGCCGGCGCGTCGAGACCTGCCCGATCTCGGGCACCATCAAGCGCGGCGACGACGCCATCTCCGATAGCGAGCAGATCCTCAAGCTGCTCAATTCCAAGAAGGACGAGTCCGAGCTCACCATGTGCTCGGACGTCGACCGCAACGACAAGTCGCGCGTCTGCGAACCGGGCTCCGTGCGCGTCATCGGCCGCCGCCAGATCGAGATGTATTCGCGCCTGATCCACACCGTCGACCACATCGAGGGGCGGCTGCGCGAAGGCATGGACGCCTTCGATGCGTTCCTGTCGCACGCCTGGGCCGTCACCGTCACCGGCGCGCCGAAGCTGTGGGCCATGCGCTTCATCGAGCAGAACGAGAAGAGCCCGCGCGCCTGGTATGGCGGCGCGATCGGCATGGTCAATTTCAACGGCGACATGAACACCGGGCTGACCTTGCGCACCATCCGCATCAAGGACGGCATCGCCGAGGTGCGCGCCGGCGCCACGCTGCTCTTCGACAGCATTCCCGAGGAAGAAGAGGCCGAAACCGAACTGAAGGCATCCGCCATGCTCTCCGCCATCCGCGACGCCAAGACCGGCAACGCCACCGGAACCGAGCGCACCACCGCGCGCGTCGGCGACGGCGTCAACATCCTGCTCGTCGACCACGAGGATTCCTTCGTCCACACGCTGGCCAACTACTTCCGCCAGACCGGCGCCAACGTCTCCACCGTCCGCACGCCGGTGCCGGAGGAAGTCTTCGAGCGGCTGAAGCCCGATCTCGTCGTGCTGTCGCCCGGCCCCGGCACGCCGAAGGATTTCGACTGCGCCGCCACCATCAAGAAGGCGCGCGCCCGCGACCTTCCGATCTTCGGCGTCTGCCTCGGCCTGCAGGCGCTGGCCGAAGCCTATGGCGGCGAGCTCAGGCAATTGCACATCCCGATGCACGGCAAGCCCTCGCGCATCCGCGTCTCCAAGCCCGGCATCATCTTCTCCGGCCTGCCCAAGGAAGTGACCGTCGGCCGCTACCACTCGATCTTCGCCGATCCGGTGCGCCTGCCCGACGGTTTCGTGGTCACCGCCGAGACCGAGGACGGCGTCATCATGGCCTTCGAACACCGCAAGGAGCCGATCGCCGCGGTGCAGTTCCACCCGGAATCGATCATGACGCTCGGCCACAATGCCGGCATGCGCATCATCGAGAACATCGTCGCGCACCTGCCGCGCAAGGCGAAGGAGAAGGCCGCCTAGCGCGGCTTGGCGGGATGGCTGCGACGATGACGATGACCACGGCGGAAGTCAGGGAGGCGACAAGACAAAAGGTCGCCAGCCTTGCGTTCTGGTCGATCGTCGTCGCCTGCGTCGTGCTGGCCCTCAAGGTTATCGCCTGGTACATCACCGGGTCTGTCGCCCTTTATTCGGACGCAGCGGAATCGATCGTCAACGTCATCGCTTCGATCGCGGCTTTCTGGGCCATCCAGGTCAGCTACAAGCCCGCGGACCAGGACCATCCGTTCGGCCATCACAAGGCCGAATACTTCTCGGCCGTCCTGGAAGGCGTGCTGATCGTCGTCGCGGCTCTGCTGATCATCAACGAGGTCTGGCGATCCTGGCAGCAGCCGGCGCCGCTGGAACAGCCCTGGCAGGGCCTTGCCGTCAACGGTGTCGCGACCGTGATCAACGCGATCTGGGCCTGGATGTTGATCCGCGCCGGGCAGAACGCGAAGTCGCCAGCCCTGACCGCCGACGGCCAGCACATCATGACCGATGTCGTGACGTCCGTCGGCGTGCTCGGCGGCCTTGTCGGCGCCGTGCTTACCGGCTGGCAGATTCTCGATCCGGCGCTTGCGGTTATCGTCGCGCTGAACATCCTGTGGCAGGGCTGGCACGTCATCGGCTCGTCGATGAACGGGCTGATGGACCGCGCCGTCGACAATCAGGAACACCTGCAGATCCGCGACATCATCTCGGCGAATTCCAAGGGCGCGCTGGAGGTGCATGACCTGAAGACGCGCATCGCCGGTCGCGCCACCTTCATCGAGTTCCATCTGGTCGTCGACGCCGACATGACGGTCGGCGCCAGCCACGTCATCTGCGACCGCATCGAGGACGCGCTGAAAGCCGAAATCCCCTCGGTGCGCGTCACCATCCATGTCGAGCCGGACGACGAGGCCAAGCTGCCGAAAGGCACGACCGCGGTGCCTTTCGCTTGACGGTCACCAGGTCTTAGGCTTTCGACAAGCGATCAATAGAAGATGTCGTCGAGAGCCGGGCGTATCTGTTCCGCCGACTGCTCCAGCGCAGCTTCGACGAAATCGTCGTCGAGCGGCCCGATCACTTGGTCGAGCCACTGCCAGTCCTGTGAAAGCGTTTCTTCGACCATTGGCGACCTCATGGAGCACAAGCCGACTGCGGCATTGGCTGCAGCCGATAGACCTTGTCGTCGGACCTGGTCTTGCCGTCCGCCGCTTTCGAGCACAGATCGACGACCGCCACCGCACTGTTGGGGTTGGCGACCATCATCGTGCCGTTCGGGCCGCGCTTGAGGAAAATCTCCTTCTGCGAGATGTCGCAGGAGAAATCGCTCATCTTCGAGCTTGCCGAGCAGCGCCACTGGTCGGCCTCGCCCTGGCAGGAATAGGTCTGCGTGACCTTGGCGCCCTTTTGCCTCGTCGTCACCGAAACGGCTATGTCGGCGCCATCCGGCCAGTTCGCCTTGTCGCCGCCGGCGGCGAAGGAGGCAAGCTCGACCGGACCGCGAAAGATGCGGATCGACCGCGTCATCTGGTTGGGATGCGACTTCAGATGCGCGTCGTCATAATCGCGGCCGTAGCAGAAGGGCTGGTCGGGCTTCAGCCGCACGCGCAGCGGGTCGCCGAGCGCCGGGTCGATCGGATCGATGCGCGAAAACTCCGCCTTGCAGGCGTCGGCCGGCATCGGATCGAGCTTGAAATTATCGTCCTCTGAGCCGAGCTGCTGCCTGGCGTACTCCGCCTTGCTCATCGACTCCGACGCGTCGGGGTCGAGAAAAACGTCCGGCGACAGGCCGGAGAGCAGAAGCTTGCCCTTGTCGTCGACTTTCAGAGAGGCAAGCGAGCGGTCGCAATCCATGCCGCAGCCTATGCCGCTCGAAGGGTCGCTCGGATCGCTCTTGTGGCACCAACTGCTCGCCCATTCCGGCTTCTTGGCGCCGCGCACCGTGGTGGTGAGGAAGCCGTTATAGGAAGTATCTTGGTTGGCGGGAGGTTCTTCGTTCGGGCGGCTGACCGGATCGTGGCCGTAGAAGAAGAAGATGCGCGCCACCTTCTGGTGCTGATGCGCCTTCAGATGCGCCGCGTCGTAGACGCGGCCGAAGCAGACATCGGCACCGGTCGGGCTGAGTTCGGGGAGATTGGGCGGCTGTTCGGCGCGCGCAGCGCCTGCAAGAGCGAAAAGGCCAACGCCAAACGCCAGGCCCGCCAGGGTCCTCGATGCCATA
Organism: Mesorhizobium sp. CU3; assembly: GCF_006442965.1. Lineage (GTDB taxonomy): Bacteria > Pseudomonadota > Alphaproteobacteria > Rhizobiales > Rhizobiaceae > Mesorhizobium. The sequence continues at coordinate 36,420 of NZ_VFWX01000009.1, forward strand.
ATGATCCTCCTCCCGCCGACAGGACGGCGTTATGCTAGTCTAGGAGCGCGCCTTGGGCCACGCAAAATTGCGCGAGCGGGCGAAGCGAGGGAGAACGCGATGCTGCGCCGTGACATGTTTCGAGCCGGCCTGGCCGGCGCCGCCGGCCTTTTCGGCCTCAGCCGTGCGAACGCCGCCACGGCCGGGGGCAAGCTTAAGGTCGCCTATCACCTCAGCGATGCCGACAAGGTCAATTTCGTCCTCGGCAACATCAAGAACCACTATGAGGGCACCGGCGGCAATGTCGACATCGTGCTGGTCGTGCATGGTCCGGCCCTTTCGGCCTTCAAGGCCAAGGGCGCGTCCGGCGCAACGTCGAGCCGCTTCGCCGGCCTCGTCCAGCAGGGGCTGGTTCCACAAGCTTGCGGCAACACCCTGCGCGGTATGGACATCACGCTGACCGACCTGCTGATCGGCTTCCAGCTTGCCGACAAGGGCGGCGTCGTGAAGCTCGCGGAGTTGCAGAGCCAGGGCTATGTCTATCTTCGACCCTGATTGCGCGCGGACTTGAACGCCAGGCCGGCAATGGCCTACGAAAATACAGGACATTCCGGAGGCCCGTCCCCATGACGACACTCGCCATTCCAGACCTTGCCGGCAAGGTGGTGCTTGTCACCGGCGCTTCGACCGGCATCGGCGCCGCGCTCGCCAGCGCCTACGCGAAGCAGAAATGCCGCGTCGCGCTGCACTATAATTCGAGCCGCGAAGCTGCTGAGAACATAGCCAAGACGATCCGCGACGATGGCGGCGAGGTGTTTCTGGCCCAGGGCGACTTTTCGGTCGCCGCCGATGTCGAGCGCGTCGTCGAGCAGAGCGCAAAGCATTTCGGCCGGCTCGACGGCCTGGTCAACAATGCCGGCGGCATGCTCGGCCGCATCGCCTATGCCGACCAGGACGAGGCGCAGTACGATGCGGTGATGGACCTCAACGCGCGCTCGGTGCTGACCGCTTCGCGCAAAGCGATCCCGTGGCTGAAGCGCCAGGGCGGCTTCATCATCAACACCACGTCGATCGCCGCCCGCAACGGCGCCGGCGGCGGCGCCGGCCTCTACGGCTCCTCCAAGGCCTTCGTCTCCAACGTGACGCGTGGCATGGCCAAGGAGCTGATCGGCTTCGGCATCCGCGTCAACGCCGTCGCGCCCGGCACTATCCTGACGCCGTTCCACGAGCGCTACTCCACCGCCGAGCAGATCAAGGCAATGGTCTCGACCATCCCCCAGGGCCGCGCAGGCACCGCCGAAGATTGCGTCGGAGCCTATCTGTTCCTGTCGTCGGACCTGTTGAGCGGCTACATCATCGGCCAGGTGATCGAGGTCAATGGCGGCCAGTTGATGCCGTGAGCCGCCGATTGCATACTGGACGTCGCGTGCAACCTGGAGGGAGAGCAAGGGCATGTACGGACTGATCGGCAAGATGCGGGCGGCGCGCGGCCAGCGCGATGCGGTCATGGACGTACTTCGCGAAAGCACCGGTGCTCTCCCCGGCTGCCTGAGCTACATCATCGCCACCGATCCGGTCGACGCCGACGCGATCTGGGTAACCGAAGTGTGGGATGACCAGGCCAGCCACAAGGCCTCGCTGCAATTGCCTGAAGTCCAGGCGGCGATCGCCAAGGCCCGCCCCTTCATCGCCGGCTTCGAATTCCAGGTCGAGACAAGGCCGGTCGGCGGGTTTGGACTGCCTGAAACGAAGCCGGCTGAATAAACGCTTAGTACGGACCTCCGCGAGGTCGGTCAGGAGTAACCTTGACCCGAGTTGTCGACATTCACGACGCGAAAATCCACTTCTCGCGCCTTGTCGATCAAGCAGCCAAAGGTGAGCCTTTCGTTATCGCCAAGGCCGGCAAGCCTTTGGTCAAGGTCATACCGATAGAGCAGCCTGCCTCGACGCAGGTGCAGCGGATTGGCTTCATGGCCGGGCAGTTCTCTGTTCCCGACGATTTCGATCACATGAGCGGCGATGCGATCGAGCGACTGTTCGATGGCAAGGCATAAGGGCGGTCTCTCAACAACGATGCACGCGAACATCCGTTTTCCAACGCATCGGGGTTCGCATTTCCTAGCTCCGGGTCTAAGACCAAAAGATGGATTCCTCACCGGAACAACCATCCCAGGATCAGGCGCCGGTTGAGCGCATGGCCCGCTGGCGTCAGCCGCGGCAATGGCTGGTGCTGTTGGTGGTCTCGCTGCTCTTCGCCGGCGCGCTGGAGCTTGCCGCCCTGCCGGCGGCGCTGCTCATCGGGCCGATGCTGGCGGCGATCCTTGCCGGCACCAACGGAGCCAGCGTGCGCGTGCCCCGTCTGCTGTTCGGCGCGTCGCAGGCGATCGTCGGCTGCCTGGTCGCAAGCTCGATCTCGGTCGATATCTTTCCGGTCTTCTACGCCGAATGGCCGCTCTTCCTCGGCGTCGTCGTCGCCACTGTCGCCGCCTCCAGTCTTCTTGGCTGGCTGATCAGCCGCTGGCGCATCCTGCCGGGCACCACTGCGGTCTGGGGCTCCACGCCGGGTGCCGCCACCGCCATGGTGCTGATGGCGGGCGCCTTCGGCGCCGACCAGCGCCTGGTCGCCTTCATGCAGTATCTGCGCGTCATCTTCGTCTCGATGACGGCCGCGCTCGTCGCCAAGATGTGGGTCGACACATCCGGCGTCGAGGTGCCGCCGATCGTCTGGTTTCCGCCGATCGATCCGCCGGCGTTTGCAGCCACCGTCGGCATTGCCATCGTCGGCGGCCTGTTGGGTAAGCTTTGCAGACTGCCCTCGCCGTTCTTTCTCGGCAGCTTCATCTTCGGTGCGGTCATCCATCTCGGCCTCGGCGTGCCGATGCAGTTGCCGCCCTGGCTGCTGGCGATCAGCTACGCCATGGTGGGCTGGTCGATCGGGCTGAACTTCACCCGGCCGATCCTGCGCCACGCGGCGCGCGCCCTGCCGCAGATCATCGGCTCGATCGTGGCGCTGATCGCCTTTTGCGGCGGCATGGCTTTCGTCATCAGCCACATGCTCGGCATCGACCCGCTGACCGCCTATCTGGCGACCAGCCCGGGCGGCATGGACAGCGTCGCTATCATCTCCGCCGCCGCGCAGGACGTCGACATCTCCTTCATCATGGCGCTGCAGTCGGCGCGTTTCCTGGTCGTGCTGCTCATTGGGCCAAGCGTAGCCAGGCTGGTGGCGCGAAACCTCAGGACCTGATCCGCGATATCCAAGGCAACATAAGAGAAGCGGAGGAGAAATGCCCATGAGCCGTCGTGTGAATGCCGTCGATCTTTCCGGCCGCGTCGCCGTGGTGACGGGCGGCGCGCAAGGCATCGGCCTTGCGGTCGCGCGCCGCCTGCTGTCTTCCGGCGTCGGCGTCGCGATATGGGACATCGACCAGGCGGCGATGAAGAACGCGGTTACCGAGCTCGCCTCGCTCGGACGCCTGGAGGCTTTTCTTTGCGACCAGTCGCAAATCGAGGCGGTGAACCATGCGGCGTCCGAGACCGAACGGGCGTTCGGGCAGGTCGATCTCCTCGTCAACAATGCCGGCATTGCCGGACCCGCGGCGACCGTCGTCGACTATGACCCCGCCGCCTGGCGTCAGATCATCGACATCGACCTCAACGGCGTCTTCTATTGCTGCAAGCGCCTGGTGCCCGGCATGATCGCCCGCAATTACGGCCGCATCGTCAACATCTCCTCGGTGGCCGGCAAGGAAGGCAACCCCAATGCCGCCGCTTATTCCGCCGCCAAGGCCGGTGTTCTCGCCTTGACTAAGTCGCTCGGCAAGGAGCTTGCAGGCCACGACATCGCCGTCAACGCGCTGACGCCTTCGCCGGCCCGCACCCGCATCCTGGAGCAGCTCACCGAAGCCCAGGTCGCCTACATGTTGGGCAAGGTGCCGCGCGGCCGCTTTGTCGAGGTCGAGGAAGCCGCCGCCATGATCGCCTTCATGCTGTCGGACGAGAATTCCTTCACCACCGGTGCGACCTTCGACCTTTCGGGCGGACGCACCACCTACTGAAATCCGGTCACTCTTCGCCGCCCCTCCTCGTTGCCCGGCGCGCCACGGCGCCCGAGCCGGCGTGCGATTTCAATCGAGCCGGTGCATCAGATCATCATCCAGCCAGCGGCCGAAGAAATAGACCAGCTGCTTGTGCCACCACGGCCAGTCATGGCTGACATCGCCGCCCCAATAGTCGACCCAGGCGGGGATCGACTTGTCGCGCAGCACCTGTTCAAGCTCGCGGGTTTCGGTGAGCATGCGCTCTTCCCAGGCACCCTGGCCGCAGCAGAAGATCAGGCGCAGCGCCCTGAGACGTCCGAGCAGCTTCTGGTCGACGATGCCCGGCAGATAGTTGAGCGGCGAATTGTAGAAGATGCTGCCTTCGAGCTCGCGGCCGAAGAAGTCGCGGGCCGAATAGACGCCGGACAGCGAGATAACGCCGCTGGCCAGATCCGGGAAGCGGAAGACGAAGTTCGACGAATGATAGCCGCCCATCGAGCAGCCGCTGAACAGCGGCTTCAAGGCGCGGCCGCCATTGGATTTGGCGGCGACCGCCTGCAATTCCGGCAGCGCCTCCTCGCGCACATAGCGGAAATAGGCCTCGTGCCGCGCGATGCGGTGCGCGGCATCGGCATGCTTGTTGAAGAAGGATTCCGAATCGATGCCGTCCAGCGTGAACAGTTGGATGCGGCCGGTGTCGATGAAGTCGGCAAGCGCTGCGACCCCGCCGGAATCCTCGAACTGGTAGAACCGCCCCTGTGAGGTCGGGAAGACCACCACCGGGCGGCCGGCATGGCCGTAGCGCTTGTATTCCATGTCGCGGCCGAGGTTGCGGGCATGGGCCTTGTGATAGGAGATGTCCATCGCTCAGGCCTTTTCCGCGTGGATGTAGTTGACCGCCTGGCGCAGCGCTTTCGCATCCTTCGAACGCATCTGGTAGGCGTAATTGCCCATGGCGCGACTGAAAACCTCTTCGATGGCCTGATGATGCACGATCTTGTCGCCGTGGGCGGCTAGCACGTCCGCATGGCTGTGCAAATAGCCGATGTGGCGTTTGCGGCTGGCATAGGCGGTGAAATACTTGCCCTTGTACGGGCCACCCGCGGCATCCTTGACCACCATGTCGGCCCAGGCGGCGTACACGTCGATGTCGAATGTGTAGTTGATAGCATCGGTCATCCAGGCGCCGGGCGGGCGCATGTTGACTTCGAGCGCGATGATGCGATTGTCCTTGGTTTCGAACAGCTCGATGTGGAAGAACCGCTCGCGCACGTCGAACGCCTTCAGGATTTTCCGGCCCGCCTCTTCGACCGCCGGGGTGATCTCGGGAAAGCAGGTGTAGCTCATATGGCGGTCCTTGTTGACCGCATCCATGATGCTCTGGTCGTAGCGGTGGCTGGCCGCCAGCACCACCTCGCCGTCGCGGTTGACCAGCCCGTCGAAGGTCACCACCAGCCCCTCGATGAACTGCTCCATGACGAAGGTCACGTCCTCCGGCTTCTCGCGGAAGAACTGATCGAGCTCTTTGGCGTTGGAGATCTTGAAGGTGTTGGAGGCGCCGGAGCCCTGATCCGGCTTCACCACCACCGGATAGCCGACCCGGCGGATGAAGGTCATGGCACCTGCGCGATCGGAGCATTTGCGCTGCGGAATGGTCTCTACGCCGCTTTTGCGGAAGAAGGCGCGCATGCGGCTTTTGCGCTTCAAATTCTTTACGAAATCGAGCTTGGTGCCGAAGATGTTGAAGTCGGTGCGGATGTTGGCCTCGAGCTCCAGCCAGTGCTCGTTGAGCGACTCGAAGCGGTCGATGCGGCCCCATTTGTGGATGAAGTGCCCCATCGCGCGGAACACCAGGTCGTAATTCTCCATGTCGGCGACCCGGTAATATTCGGAGAGCGACGCCTTCAGCTTGCCGCCCAGGCTCTCATAAGGCGCATCGCCGATGCCGAGCACGGTGGCGCCTGCCTTCTTCAGCCGGTCGCAGAACTCGGCGCCATTCGCCGGAAAATGCGGCGAGAAGAACACGAAATTCATGGATGACCCCCTCCCGGTGTCTCTCATCGGTAGCCAAGTCTGGCGCATTTGCGAGGCGCGGGGAAGTCCATCCGCGTCAGGCTGGCGTGAGGTGGATTGTCGTCAGCTATCCGCCGCGCTTGCCTCCGCCGGGCCGCTCCTGTAAGAGAGCCGTCATGACAACGCGCGTCCGCACCGTCGCTTCCGCTCGCACCGGCTTTGCCGGCGAGACCGCGCGCGCGCTCGCTTCGACCCTGCTTCTTCTCGGCCTTATCGGCGATCGCCGGGTTCGCTGAAGGAGCGCCCGGCGGTCGGTACCCGCCCTTCAGGCGCACGCTCCTTGGCAAAGTCATAATCAAGCGAACGAAATTCTGGTAAAGGCGACGCTCGCCAACAATCCGCCCAAGGCGGGCATGCGAGCCGCCCGGAGAAATGACGATGAACGCAAGAGAACAAATCCGCGCCGGCGAGGCTGAAGCCGCGAACCGCGCGGCCGGCCACATGCCGGAGGCAGCCCGCAAGTACCAGCCCTACCCCACCGTCGGCCTCATCGACCGCACTTGGCCGAACAAGGTCATCGACAAGGCGCCGATCTGGTGCTCGGTCGACCTGCGCGACGGCAACCAGGCGCTGATCGACCCGATGGGCCATGAGCGCAAGGCGCGCATGTTCGCGCTGTTGCTCGACATGGGCTTCAAGGAGATCGAGATCGGCTTCCCCTCGGCCTCGCAGACCGACTTCGACTTCGCCCGCTGGTGCATCGAGGAAGGCGGCGTGCCGCGCGACGTGTCGCTGCAGGTGCTGGTGCAGTGCCGGCCGGAACTGATCACGCGCACCTTCGAGGCGCTCAACGGCGCGCATCGCCCGATCGTGCATTTCTACAATTCGACCAGCGAATTGCAGCGCCGCGTCGTCTTCGAAAAGGACGTCGCCGGCATCAAGCGCATCGCCACCGACGCCGCCAAGATGATAACCGACATGGCGGCCAAGGCCGGCGGCGGCTACCGCTTCGAATATTCGCCGGAAAGCTTCACCGGCACCGAGCTCGACGTCGCGCTGGAGATCTGCAACGCCGTCACCGAGATCGTGAAGCCGACTCCCGAAAACAAGCTGATCGTCAACCTGCCCTCGACGGTCGAGATGTCGACGCCCAACATCTATGCCGACCGCATCGAGTGGATGTGCCGCAACCTCGACAACCGCGAGAACCTGATCATCTCGCTGCATCCGCACAATGACCGCGGCACCGGCATCGCCACGACCGAGCTCGGCCTGATGGCCGGCGCCGACCGCGTCGAAGGCACGCTGTTCGGCAATGGCGAGCGCACCGGCAATGTCGACATCGTCACGCTGGCGCTCAACATGTTCACGCAAGGGGTCGATCCGCAGCTCGACTGTTCCGACATCAACCGGATGAAGGACGTCTACGAGTACTCGAACCAGCTGAAGATCCCGGAGCGCCACCCTTATGTCGGCGAGCTGGTCTACACGGCTTTCTCCGGCTCGCATCAGGACGCCATCAACAAGGGCATGAAGGCGCTGAAGAAGGCCAACACGCCGATCTGGGAAGTGCCTTATCTGCCGATCGATCCGGCCGATGTCGGCCGCACCTATGAGGCGATCATCCGCATCAACTCGCAGTCGGGCAAAGGCGGCATCGCCTACGTGCTGCAGGCCGATTACGGCCTCAACCTGCCTCGCAACCTGCAGATCGAGTTCAGCCAGGCGATCCAGGCGATCACAGATGCGGAAGGCAAGGAAGTGCCGGCAAAGCGCATCCATGAGCAATTCCTGGAGGCTTATGTCGACCAACCCGGCGCGCGGCTGAAGTTCCTCGACCACCGCACCTTCCCCGACACCGAGGTGAAGGGCCGGCGCGTCGTGGAGGCGGAGATCGTCGACAACGGCAAGGAAGTCACCATCACCGGTTCCGGCACCGGCCCGATCGACGGCTTCGTCGACGCGCTTTCGCGCCATGTCGGCGTCGAAATGTCGGTGCTCGACTATTCCGAGCATTCCCTGCAGCGCGGCTCGAACGCCTCGGCGATCTCCTATGTCGAGATGGAACATCCGGGCGGCAAGCTGTTCGGCGCCGGCATCAACACCAACATCGTTGCGGCTTCGCTGGAAGCCGTCGTCTCGGCCGCCAACCGTATCCTCGACCGCAAGGCCGGCTGACCGGTCGGGCCCTCGACTACGGCGCTCCCGCAAGGCGCGCCGTGCGACAAAACTGATGCAATTTCCCTGTCGTTCGTTAACCGGCGGGGGAATTTCCCGTGGCTTACGCGATCGCATAACACAAGCATCCTTGTGCGCCGGCGCGAGCGCTATATGATCGCGTCCTAACCTGTGCCGTTCGGAAGGATCGACACTTGGAGCCTGCCCCGCCTGCCGCCCCCGCAGTGCGCGAGACATTGGAGCGACTGCTTGCCAGCGAAACGTTCGGACGCTCCGAACGCGCTCGCCGGCTTTTACGCTATCTTGTCGAACGCGAGCAGGCCGGCGAGGCCGACAGGCTGAAGGGCCTTTCCATCGCCATGGACGTGTTCGGCAAGGACGGCGATTTCGACGCCTCCACCGATGCCGTTGTCAGGGTCCAGGCAGGACGGCTGCGCGAACTTCTGGAGCAGTACTTCGCCAATGAAGGCGTCGCCGAGCCGGTGCGCATCGCGATCCCGCGCGGGGGCTATGTTCCCTCTTATGAGCTGAATTCAATTCGGTTGCCCCGTGAGAGATCAGCCTCAGGCAATGTCGCGCTGCACACGAACACAACCGCCGAAGCCTTGGTCCAGAACGCGGCTCAAGAAACCGCTTCGCCGTCGGAACCCGCGCCGCTGAAGACGGCGGCGGCGCCCGCACCGTCCCTGACGAGGCAGTTGCGCTTCTTCTGGGCCACCATGGCGCTGGTGATCGTGATGCTCGGCGTGCTCATCGCGCGCCAGGGCAACGCCTTCCTCGGCGGCGGTGACGCAGCCGCACCGTTCGACACGGCGGGCACGGCTGGCGGCGCTACCCAGCCGGTCTTCGATTCCCTGCCTTTGATCTATATCGGCGTGAAGGCCGACAGCGCGGAGGCGGCCCGTGTCGCAGCATCGCTGCGCGCCGGCCTTGCCGGTTTCGACACCATCGACTTCATCGGTCGCGATGCCGATGCAACCCGCGATCAGTCCGCCGACCCGGTCAGTTTCGTCTTCGATGTCGTTGCAGGGCCTGCCGCCGGCGACGTCACGGTCGAACTGCAGAGCGTTGCGACCGGACGGGTTCTTTTGTCGCGCAATCTGACATCGGCCGAAAGCCTCCCGGGGGTTGTCGAAGGTAACATCGCCAGCCTGCTGACTTCGACCGTTCCTGCTTCCGGCGCAATCTATAGCTACATTGACCAGAGCGCCGTTCGGACCAGCCAGATCGGATGCCTGGTGCTAGACGACCGCTACTATCTCGACATGGGCGCCAAGACGCACGAGGCCGCGTATCGCTGCCTCGAGAAGCTGGCCAATGACGGCACCAAATCATCGCTCGTCTATGCGGAACTGGCTTCGCTTCATCTGGAGGCCGTCAACAGCCACTATGCCTACCCGCCTGACGCGACGATCGAGAAAGCTATGTCGCTCGCCCACCGCGCTGTGCAGATGGGACCGATGAGCCCGCATGCGCATCGCGCCTATGGCTATCTCAACAGCCGCCTGGGCAACACCGACGAGGCGATCCGTTGGATGCGCAAGGCCTATGAGCTCAACCCGTATGATCTTGGCATGGCCGCCGCCTATGGCTACGGCCTGATCTTCGCCGGCAAATATGATGAAGGCACGCCGATCCTGGACCACGCCGTCGAAGCCTTCAGCGGCCATCCGACCTGGTGGGATTACGGCCTGTTTGTCGGAGCCTTCATGCAGGGCGACATGAAGAAGGCCGCGATTGCCAGCGAATCGCTGCGCACGACGGCTTCCAAGTCGCACTATCTGGCGGCGCGCCTGATCGGCGCCAGGATTTCCGGCCGCGACAAGCTGGCCGGCGAACTGGCCAACGAACTTGTCGTCGAGTTCCCAAAATTCGCTGCCGACCCACGCGCCACATTCGTCGACCGCAAATACCCTGCCGACCTCACCGAGCGACTGGTCCAGTCTTTGCGCGACGCTGGTATAGGCAACCCCAGCTAACCATCACGAACAAGTTACATCGTCGGGAATCGGACCGGACAGGCTGCTCTACATGCTGCTCTAGTGGCGTCGACTGCCAGTATAGGCCGGAGGTTGTTGAGCTGTGTTCGTATCTATAGAGATTTGCACGCGGCAATCGCGAAAATTTTACTGGCTATCGATCTGGCCGGCGAGCAATTCAGCCACAATTCGCAATTGCTGACCCTCTTGCCTCGTTATCCTCGTTTGATGATTTCACCCCCTCATGCCGCCGAATGCGGCGCCGGCCCAAAAACGATCGTGCTTCTGCATGGCTTCGGTTCCTGCCAGGCCATCTGGCGCGACGTGGCTGCATCGCTCGGATCAAGCCTGAGGATATTGGCCTATGACTTGCCGGGCCATGGCCAGTCCCGGGAATGCGAAGGCATGGGCGGCGCCAAGCCGTCGGCGCGGGCCATCCTCGCCGATCTTGCCGCCCGCGGCCTCGGCAAGGTCCACCTCGTCGGCCATTCCATGGGTGGCGCCGTCGCGACACTGATGGCGCTTGCCGATCCCGGCAGGGTCGCCTCGCTGACCTTGTTGGCGCCCGGCGGCTTCGGCCCGGAAATCAACGCGGCACTGCTGCGCCGCTATGCCGCCGCGACCGGCAAGAGAGCAATCCGCGCCTGCCTGGCCGCCATGTCGGGCCCGCAAAGCATGCCGCCCGACCATGTGGTCGACGCGCTGAGCCGCATGCGCAAGCAACCGGGCCAACTGCAGATACTGGTCGATATGGCGGAAGCAATGACCAAGGATGACCAACAGGGCGTCATTCCAGCAGAGCGACTGGAGAGCTTGGATATGCCGGTGATGGTGGTCTGGGGAACGGAGGATCCGCTGCTGCCGGTCGACCAGGCGGAAAGCCTGCCGGCGCATTTCCATCTGCATCATGTGTGGGGCGCCGGTCACATGTTGGTCGAGGAGGCGCCCGACCTGATCGCCGAGATCGTGCGGCGCAACACGCGCCGCCGCCGCAGGCGCCAGCGTGTGGCGTTCGGCGCGGCGGCAAGCTGATCCTATCATCGGGTGCATTTTGCCGGCGACTATGTTAACCCGCTGTTAACCAACAGCGAGGCAGCCGCCATGAAGGACATGGGCGACAAAATCACCCCGATCGAGCCGTCGCGGAAGCTTTCGGACGCAATCCGCGACGTCAAGAATGCCTTTGCCGACCGCGACGACGTGATCGTGGAGATGCGCGACGCGCACCGCATGCGTCTCGATCTCCTGGCCACCGAGCTCGCGCCGGTTTTCGCCGACGTGCCCGCGGATATGGACAGTTTCGACTTCGCCGTTTCGTCGGGCCTCCAGCCTAGGTTATGGATCGACTCGGTGAGCCATGTTGCCATGGGCCGCGACCGCCGTACCTACCGTTTCCTCAAGGACACTCGCATCGGTCGCGTCGTGTTAGCCGAATCCAGCGACATGAAGGCCGTCGCCGATACGGTGACGCGCTATGTTGCCGAGCGCGTCGTCGAGCGGCAACGCATGATGGAGGGCGGCATGGAGAGCGCCATGCCGGGCCTGCACCGCCCCGCGGTCGAGGAGGCCGAGCCGCCGATCCAATCCGAAACCCGCCGCAACGGCTGGACCACATTCTTCGCCGGCATCGGCCTGATCGCCGCCGGCGCCTTGGTCGGCCTGGCGGTGTCGCTGGCGCTGTTCTGGGACCGCATCGCCCAGATGAAGATCAGCTTCTGACCAAAGCAATTCCAGGAAAAGTGTTGACGGTTTTCCGTTCGGAATTGCGTCAAAACAAGGAGGTGGGAGAGTTCGCCGTTTCCCTTAAACGGCGAACTGTCTCACCTCTCGGGGCGTCGCCTTACCGGCGCTGAGCTCGATCACTTGCAGGTCCGACGGCGGCAGCGCCGGCCCGGTCAGGCCGCGCCTTGTCAGGCGGATCTGCCAATTGCCCTTTTCGCCGTCGATCTCGACCAGATTGTACTGCGCCGCCGGGTGCTTGCCGCCGGGCGCCTGGCCAGCGGCCGCCACACCCACCACCGGCACCTTGGCGCTGCGCGGGCCGATGGTGAACAACGACGGCAGATGCGAGTGGCCGTGCAGCACAAGCTCCGCGCCGTGGCGGCGGATGACCTTGTGGAAGCGGGAAATGCCGAACAGCCTCTTGTGCTGTGATACAGCGCCGCGCACCGGCGGATGGTGGATCATGATGGCGCGAAACAAGCCCTGCTTCGCCGTCTCGTCGAGCGTCTTGCCGAGCCGTTCGGCCTGGCCTTCCATGAAGAAGCCGTTGGCCATGAAGGGCGCGGTGGCGCGCGCCGTGGTGACGCCGATCAGCGCGACGTTGCCGCGCACCCGCAGATAGGGGAAAGAGTTACGGTCGACCGGGCTGTTGATACCGTCGCCGGTCATCCATGGCGCCCATGCGCGGCAGACCTTGTCGAAGGCGCCCGGCACATAGGCGTCGTGATTGCCCGGCACCACCGACACGTCATGCGGCGATCCAAGCGTCTCCAGCCAGTGCTTGGCCATCTCGATCTCGCCGTCGAGCGCCAGGTTGACGAGATCGCCGGTGACGGCGAGATGGTCCGGCGCATTCGCCTTGATGTCGGCGACGATGCTGTCGATGACCGCGTCATGCATGTGGCGGCGGCGGTTGCGCTGCCAGTTGACGTAGCCCAGCACACGCTTGGACGCGAGGTCGCGATAGGTTACATCGGGCAATGGCCCCAGATGAGCATCGGAAATATGCGCGAGCCTGAACATACCTCCTTCTTAAGCGACGCCGCGCGGGCTTTCCACTCACCCTTTGCTGTTCGCCCGGCGCTGATTGGATGAGCGACGCGGCCGATCCTGAAGAAGCGTTTCGCCAGACCGGTTGGCCGGGCCTGCGGGCGAGGCTGTTCCATCTGTTCTTCCTGTTGCGCCGGCCGATGACGATCGGCGTGCGCGGCCTGGTCTTTGACCGCGCCGCCAATGCCGTCTTCCTCATCCGCCACACCTATGTGCCGGGCTGGCAGTTGCCGGGCGGCGGCGTCGAGGCCGGTGAGACTTTCGAGGAAGCCCTGGCGCGTGAATTGATCGAGGAAGGCAACATTGCGCTGGCCGCGCCGCCGGTGCTGAAGTCGGTGCATTTCAACCGCCGTTCCAGCAATCGCGACCATGTAGGCTTCTACATGATCGAGGCCTTCAGCCAGAGCGCGCCTAAGCTGCCCGATCATGAAATCGCCGAGGCGGGTTTCTTTCCGCTCGACCGTCTGCCCGAGGGCACGACGCCGGCGACGTTGCGGCGGATTGCAGAGATTTTCGGCGGTGCGCCGCCTTCCGGCTATTGGTAGCTACGCCGCCCTCCTGAGCCGCCCCCGATCGTGCGGAGCCGCATAGTCGAGTTCCGGCCCGACCGGCACGATCCCTGTCGGATTGATCGATCTGTGGCTGCCGTAATAATGCGCCTTGATGTGGTGCAGGTTCACCGTGCCGGCCACGCCTGATACCTGATAGAGGTCGCGCAAATAGTTCGACAGGTTCGGATAGTCGGCGATGCGGCGCAGATTGCATTTGAAGTGGCCGACATAGACCGGATCGAAGCGCACCAATGTCGTGAACAGCCGCCAGTCGGCTTCGGTGATGCGCTCGCCGATGAGATAGCGTTGCTTCGATAGCCGCTCCTCCACCATATCCAGCGCCGAGAACAACTCGCCGAACGCCTCCTCGTAAGCCGTCTGCGTGGTGGCGAAACCGGTGCGGTAGACGCCGTTGTTGATCGCCGGATAGACCAGCGCGTTGATGCGATCAATCTCGGCGCGCTGCGCGGCGGGATAAAAATCCAGGCTCGCATCGCCCCATTCGTCGAAGGCGGAATTGAGCATCCGGATGATCTCGGAGGATTCGTTGTTGACGATCGTCTGTTCCTGCTTGTCCCACAGCACCGGCACCGTCACTCGGCCCGAATAGCAAGGATCGGCCTTGCTGTAGATCTGGTGCAGGAAATCGAGGCCGTAGAGCGTATCGCCGGTGGCGCCGTCCTCGGCTTTGAAGGTCCAGCCGTTCTCGCCCATGAAGTGATGGACGATGGAGACCGAGATGACATTTTCCAGCCTCTTCAAGGCACGGAAGATGAGCGTGCGATGCGCCCAGGGACAGGCCAGCGAAACATAGAGATGGTAGCGGCCGGGCTCCGCCTTGAAGCCGCGCTGGCGGCCTTCGGCCGGCGCGCCGTCGCAAGTGATCCAGTCCCGCCACTGCGACTCTGTGCGCACGAAGCGGCCGCCGCTGTCGGTTTTCGGCGCGCGATCCTGCCATTTGCCTTCGACCAGCAATCCCATGTGAAAATCTCCCTGCGGTTGCGCAATATCTAGACGCAAGACCGGTCAAGCGAAGCCCTCAGCCACTGAACAGTTCGTCAAGTGGCGAAAAGAAAGACGAAAAGCGCCGATTGCAGCGGCACAAAATTGATGCTAGCGGAGGCGCCCATGTTCGACTTTGCCTCGATCCGGTTCGACCGACGACGAAAGGGCGCCCGCGCTTGAAGCGCTGACTGGCGAACGCTGCCGCTTTTGCAGCAAACCTTCCTCGCATACCGGAACGCAAAGACCATGAGCCTTGCCGACGTGAAATACCTGCCGGAAACCCCGGCGCATGATGCCGAAATCGAAGCCATCAACGACGAGGCCTTCGGCCCCGGCCGCTTCGTGCTTGCCGCCTACAAGATCCGCGAGTCGGGCGGACACGACCGCTCGATGTCCTTCGTCGCCGTCAAGGACGGCGCGGTGATCGCTTCCGTGCGCATGACGCGCGTCGCCGCCGGCGCCGGCCGCGCTATGATGCTAGGCCCGCTCGCGGTGCGCCCCGCCTTCAAGAATCTCGGCATCGGCAGAAAACTGGTCGCGATCGCCCTGGACGCCGCGAAGAAAGCCGGCGCACCGGCCGTAATCCTGGTCGGCGACGAGCCCTATTACGGTCCGCTCGGCTTCAAGCGCTTCCCGCGCGGCCAGATCACCATGCCGCGCCCGGTCGACCTCGACCGGCTGCTGCATCACGAGATCAAGCCGGGCGCCGTCGCCCGCTTCGTCGGCGATGTCTGCCACGCCAATACGGCGCGGGTTGCGGAACTCGTGCCTGCGCCGGCACGGTCGGCCGCCGGCGCGCAAGCCTCGATCGATCCGGGCATGGTTGCGCCTCCTTTGCGGGCTTCGTAGCATCATCAGAAATCCTGGGAGGCTTGCATGGACCCGAACGGCCAGATCGCAATCGTCACCGGCGGCGGATCGGGTCTCGGCGAGGCGACGGCGCGCGCGCTTGCCGCCAAGGGTGCCCGTGTCGCCATCCTCGACGTCGGTGTCGAGCGCGCGGCGAAGGTCGCGGCGGACATTGGCGGCATTGCCGTCCAATGCGATGTCTCAAGCGGCGACAGCGCCGCCGCCGCGATCACGCAAGTGGCTGAAAAGCTTGGCGAACCGCGCATCCTCGTCAATTGCGCCGGCATCGCCATCGGCGTGAAGACAATCGGCAAGGATGGCCCGCACCCGCTCGACCAGTACCGCAAGGTGATCGAGATCAACCTGATCGGCACCTTCAACATGATCCGTCTCGTCGCCGACCGCGCGGCAAAGCTTGAGCCGCTCTCCGGCGGCGAGCGCGGCGTCATCGTCAACACCGCTTCGGTCGCCGCCTATGACGGCCAGATCGGCCAGGCCGCCTACTCCGCATCCAAGGGCGGCGTCGTCGGCATGACGCTGCCGGTGGCGCGCGACCTCGCCCGCTCCGGCATCCGCGTCTGCACCATCGCGCCCGGCATCTTCAAGACGCCGATGATGGCCGGCATGCCGCAGGAGGTGCAGGATTCGCTGGGCGCCGCGGTGCCCTTTCCGCCGCGCCTCGGCGAGCCTTCCGAATATGCAGCACTTGCGCTTCATATCGTCGAGAACCAGATGCTGAACGGCGAGACCATCCGCCTCGACGGCGCCATCCGCATGGCGCCGAAATAGTTTTTCATGAGCACCGGCCCTGCCGCAGCCGAAAAGACCGGCCCGCTTGCCGGCCTGACGGTGATCGAGATGGCGGGGCTCGGCCCGGTGCCGCTGGCGGCGTTGATGCTGTCCGAAATGGGCGCCGAGGTGCTACGGATCGAACGGGCTGACGCTGGCCAGCCGCTGCTCGCCCTGCCGCAAGAATACGACCTCGACCGCCATGGCCGCTCCATCCTGAAGCTCGACCTGAAGCGCCCGGAGGGCGCGGAATTGTTGCTGCGCCTTGCCGAAAAGGCCGACCTCCTTGTCGAGGGCTTCCGCCCCGGCGTCATGGAACGGCTCGGCATCGGGCCTGATATAGTTCTTCGGCGCAACCCGGCGCTGATCTATGGGCGCCTGACCGGCTTCGGCCAGGACGGCCCGTTGTCAGGCCGCGCCGGCCACGACATCACCTATCTCGCCTATGCCGGCCTTCTGCACGCGATCGGCCGGAAAGGTTCGCCGCCCGTGCCGCCGCTCAATTTGGTCGCAGATCAGGGCGGAGGCGCCATGATGCTGATCGCCGGCGTGCTCGCCGCCCTGTTCCAGCGTTCACGCAGCGGCAAGGGCCAGGTTATCGACGCCTCGATGATCGAAGGCGCCTCGATGCTCGCGGCGCCCATCCATGCATTCATGGCGGCCGGGCTTTGGAGCGACAGGCAAGGCCAGAACCTGCTCGATTCCGGCGCGCCCTTCTACGACACCTATGAGACCGCTGACGGCAGGCACATTGCCGTCGGCTGTCTCGAACCGCGCTTCTTCGCCGAATTCGCCAGGCTGCTGCCACTCGACCAGCGGTTTGTCGATTGCCAGTATGACCGGACATCATGGCCGGCTATGCGAACGGCGATCGCCGCATGTGTTCGCGAAAAAACGCGCGACGAATGGGAGGAGCTTTTCGCCGCAACCGATGCCTGCGTCGCTCCCGTGCTTTCGCTAACCGAAGCGAGGGACCACCCTCACAATCGCGCTAGGCAGAGCTTTGTCGGTTCCGGCCTGCTCGAGCGGCCGGCGCCCGCGCCACGCTTCTCGCAGAGCCAGAGAACACCTGCGGCGACGCCAAGCGCTGCCGACCGCCAAACGGCAGCCATCCTGGCCCGCTTCGGCATCGGCGAACAGGAAATCGCGGCTCTTGCCAGTTCAGGCGTCCTCGGCCAATAACCGGAGTATGAAGATCAACTTATTTGGGTGAGCCTGTGAGCGAGACGAAGAAGGAAATTATCCGCGAGACCGACGCTGCGGCGATCAGGCAGGCAAAAACGCTGGTCCGTTCGGCGCGCTTCGGCGCGCTCGCGGTGATCGAGCCCGGCACTGGCGCGCCGCTGGCAAGCCGAGTCGGCGTCGCCACCGACATCGACGGCGCGCCGCTGATCCTGATCTCGATGCTGTCTGCCCATACCGGCGCGCTGCTCGCCGATCCGCGCTGTTCGCTGCTGCTCGGCGAGCCCGGCAAGGGCGATGCGCTCGCCCATCCTCGCATCAGCCTGGCCTGCCGGGCACTGCGGCTGGAGCGCGGCTCGCAGAATCTTGCACAGGCCGAACGGCGCTACCTCAACCGCAACCCGAAGGCGAAGCTCTATGCCGGCCTCGGCGATTTTTCGTTCTTCCGGCTCCAGCCTGAGCGCGCCAGCCTGAACGGCGGCTTCGGCAAGGCCTATCTCCTCAATCGCGCCGATCTCCTCACCAGTGGCTCCATTGTCGACGAACTGGCCACCGGCGAGCAGCCGGCGCTCGACCACATGAATGCCGACCATCGGGACGCGCTTGCCATTTACGCCCGGCATTTCGGCGGCGCGGAGGGCGATGGCTGGATCGCTACCGGTTTCGACGCCGATGGCATGGACCTTGCCGCCTCCGACACGGTCTGCAGGGTCTTCTTCCCGCGGCCTCTCAGCACCGCACGCGACTTGCGCCCCGTGCTGGTCGAGATGGCGAAGGCGGGGCGTGCGGCCGAGCAACCGCGATAGTTGATCGAGCTGCGGCGAAAGCAACTCTTGAGATTTAGATAAAATGATCTACCTTCGTTGCAACGCTGATTCAGCAGCGCAACTCGATACCTGAATATTTGTGCACCTCGCACGCCATTGCCCCCTGGCGGCTGGATGAGCAAGGACCCATGGGGGATCTATGATCTCGAACAAACTCATCGCCAATGCCGAATCCGCTGCCGCGTTCCTGACGATCATGGGCAATGAGAAGCGGCTGCTGATCGTAGCCCATTTGATCGATGAGGAAATGTCGGTCGGCGCCATCGCCGAGAAGGTGCAGCTCAGTCAGTCCGCCCTGTCGCAGCACCTGGCCAAGCTCAGGGCGCTCGATCTCGTCGACACCCGCCGCGACCGCCAGATGATCTACTACTCGTGCAAATCAGATGCGGTGCGCGAGTTGCTGCGCATGCTGGAAGGCATTTTCGGCGACGGCGACCTTTCGCAGATGGCCTACAGGTTGCGCCGCGCCGGGACTTGACCCTGGCCCCTCGCCGCTCATTACCTCGCTGACGATTTTCTCGAGCATGATCTCGAACCGAAGGTCAGCGAACGCAAAAAGTGGGGAACCGGTTTTCGGAAAAGATCATGCTCCAACGAAAAGTCGGATCCGGATGGCGATTCAACGAACCGTCATCCTGATCCGGGCAGGGAATGCATGAACCTCATCCATATCGACGATCCGCAAGATCCGCGCGTCGGCGCCTATCTCGACATACGCGAGCGCGACCTAGTCGGCCGGCATGGCCGCTTCGTCGCCGAAGGCAAGGTGGTGCTCGACCTTTTGCTGTCGAGTGGGCGCTTCGCGGCTCTGTCGGCGCTCATTCTCGAAAACAGGCTGGCCGGCCTGGAACCGGTCCTGCGCAAGGCGCCGCCCGATTTTCCCGTCTATGTCGCCAGCGGCGATGTAATGGACCGCATCGCCGGCTTCCATATGCACCGCGGCGTCCTGGCGATCGGGGCGCGAGGCGATGCGATATCAGCCGAAGCCTTGCTGGAAAGCTTGCCCGAGCGCGCGCTGGTGGTCGTTCCGGTCGGCATCTCCAACCACGACAATATGGGCGCGATCTTCCGCAACGCAGCCGCCTTCGGCGCCGACGCTTTGCTGCTCGACCGGACCTGCTGCGATCCGCTCTACCGCAAGGCGATCCGCGTTTCGGTCGGGGCGGCGCTGAAGGTTCCGTTCGCGTCTTTCGACGATACCGCAGCCTTCACAACGACGCTCGATCGGCTTGGCTTCAGCCAGTACGCGCTCTCGCCCAGCGGAACGACCGACATCCGCGATGCTGACCGTGTAGCGCGGCTGGCGCTTTATCTCGGCACCGAAGGCGAAGGATTGCCACAGCACCTGCTCACCCGGCTCAGCACGGTGCGGATCGGCATGGCGCAAGGCTTTGACAGCCTGAACGTCGCCGCCGCATCGGCCATCGCGCTGCATCATTTTTCCAAGCTGTAGAGTAACAACCTCAAGGCCGAATGGCTGCGATGCGCTTTGAGGCCGAGACGGAGTCGAAGACGGGCGCGAAGCGACCAAACTGGGTGGTTTCCGAGAACCCGAGCGAAGCGTACTTTCTGTACGCGAGCACCGGAAGCGCAGGAAGCCGCCATTTGCAGGCCGGCCTTGCCTGAATATCAGCACACCTCAGTTGGTCGAGCCGGTCTTCTGCAATGCCCTCACCCGGTCGGCAAGGCTGATGCCGCGCCCTGCGCCTCGCTGCCCGTCGGCGGCCAGGGCTTTGGCGATGGGTGAATCCGGCCCTTCGAGCTTCATGGTCAAATTGACGACCTCAGCCGCCAACTCGTTCATCTGCTCCCGCAGTCCGGCGCCGGCAGGACGCGCATCGCCTGCCTGATCAGGATTTGCCGTCTCGACGGTGGCGAGGCCGGTCTTCAGCCGCTTGTTCTCGCGCGCCAGCGCCGTCAGCCTGGTTTCCAGCCGCCCGCGGTCGTCCTCGAGCTTGGCGATCGCCTTGTCGAGATCGTCACCGGCCGTCCCGACGGCCGGCCGCGCCACGCCGTTCTCAGCGACGGCCTTCGACCGCTCCTTGGCCTGGGCGAGCTCTTTCTCGCGCCGGTCGAGCTTTTCCTCGCGGTCGGCAAGCGTGGCGAGCAGCCGTTCGACCTTCTTGTCGAGGTCGGCGGATTTCTTCTTCTCCGCCTTCAACGCCTCGCGCGCGGCCTTGCCTTCCGACGCGGCCTCCTGGTTGCGCCTGTCCGCTTCCTTGCGCTGGCTGCGCAGCACCGCGATGTCGTTGGCGAGCTTGTCCAGTTCCGATTCGCGCGCCACCAGTTCGATCTGGCGGTTCGAGGAGGAGAAGCTGGCATCGTCATACATCTGCTCGAGCTTCTGCAGCTCCAGCGCGCGCTTCTCCAACGTGCGCTCCGTTTGCGCCAGCTTTTCCGACAGCTGTTGCAGATCCTCCTCACGCTGCCCGAGCTCGGCAGTCTTGGCCTGCAGATCGGAAAGCGCCTGGTCCTTGTCCTTCCTTTCGACAGCAAGCCCTTTCAGCGCCTCGCGCCCGCGGCCGATCTCGACCAGCTGCTCCGCGGTCTTTTGCTGCAGGCTCTTCACCATGATCTCGAGCTTGCGCGTCGTCATGGCGTACTCCGCCCGCACCCGGTCCTTGTCGGCCTGGATCTCGGCTTGTGTCAGCGGCAGCGACGCCTCGAGCCGCCTGCGCGTCAGGACGACGGCCCGCCGCCACACCGCCGGCGCGATCAGCGACACCAGAAAGACGGCGCAAAGGAAACCGAGGGCGAAGAACAGGACCGACTGGACCAAGGCGTGCTATCCACTAAATGGGCGGCAATCGCGCGATTGTGCACCTTTGGCATGGCGGAAATTCAACGCCGCGGCAAGTACATGCCGCGGCGCGATCAGCGTTATCCGAGCGATTATTAGGGAGTGAAACCTCACTCAGAACGGATTCCAGGTCGGGCGTTCGGTCAGCTTGAGATAGCCGAGATTGACGCCGAGCCGGGCGCCGACGCCGGTGCGGATCGGAACCAGCAGCACTCTGTTGGCCTGCAGCACGTTGAAGCCGACGCCGGCAATGACATAAGCGGAGCCGGCAACCCCGCCGAAGCGGTTGTAGAGGCTGCTGATGTCGTCGAGATTATAGACCAGCATCATGACGCGCGAGCCCTCGCCGCCGAAATCCCAGCCGAGCGAGGGTCCCTGCCAGAACACCTTATGGTCGCCGGCGTTCTTGGTGTAGAGCGTGCCCTCGCCATAGGTCAGCCCGCCTATCAGCGCGCCGGAGCCCTCCTCGCCGAGCAGGTAGCCATTGGGCAGGCCGTAGGAGGCGAAGATCTTCTCGACGACCGTAGCAAGGCCGCCGGACGTCTCGCCAAAGAATTTGTGACCGGAATCAACGATTTCCTGAGCGGTATACTGCTGGGCCCGCGACACCGAGGTCGATAGGGCAAAAGCCCCCAGAAGCGCGATGGTCATTGTGAGGACGCGGACAAAAGTCCGGTCGTAGAATCGGGAAAACATGCTTCCAATCTCCGTCAGGGAGCACTTTCGCCGACGCCCCTCGCCCGTGCGGCTCTTTGGCGGCCGTTCTGGGCGAATCACTGGCAAACTATGCCGTAATCCTTTTTCAACCATTAAGCTCTCACGCGAAGATGGCGGTTCGAAGGCTGCGCATGCCGGCAAGACGCCGCTTTCCCCCGCAAACACGGTATTTTCACCGCCGGCAATTTTGGATTTGTTGATGCGCGCACGACCGCTGTGTATTCAGAAAGCCTTGGAAAAGAGCGTGATTCGTGTGGGCAGGGCGCGAATCGGTCGTTCGGCCATGAACATGTGATCTAAGCAGGGATTTCGCTGATGGCCGAGCTCTTCACCCTTTCCGCCCCCGACCTCGCGGCGCTGTTGTGCAGCCGCGTCTGCCACGACATCATTTCGCCCGTCGGCGCGATCAACAACGGCCTCGAATTGCTCGACGAGGGCGGCGCCGACGAAGACGCCATGAAGCTCATTCGCCAGAGCGCCAGGAACGCCTCGGCGCGGCTGCAGTTTGCCCGCATTGCTTTCGGCGCCGCCGGCTCAGCCGGCATGATGATCGACACCGGCGACGCCGAGGCCGTGGCCATCGCCTTCCTGAAGAACGAGAAGCCGGAGCTGGTGTGGAACGGCGCGCGCGCGCTTCTACCCAAGAACAAGGTCAAGCTGCTGCTCAACCTCATCCTCGTCGCCAATGCGGCCATACCGCGCGGCGGCAAGCTGGTGGTCACGCTGGAAAACCTCGAAACCGAGCCGCGCTTTGCGCTCTCGGCCGCCGGCCCGATGCTGCGCGTACCGCCGAAATTCCTCGAACTGCATTCCGGCCACAAGCCGGAGGAGCCGATCGACGCCCATTCGGTGCAGCCCTATTACACGCTGCTCCTGGCGCGCGAGGCCAATATGACCATCTCGATCCACGCCACCGCCGAAGAGATCGTGCTGTCGGCGGCCTAAGGCAACAGCCAAGAAAAAGCGAAGTATCTTTTCTCGCCGATATTTATGGCTGCGTTCCGACGTAGCTATCTGGACGATTGTCGCCATGATGACGGCGCGACCGCAAAAGCGCCTGCCGCGGTTCTTTGCAAAAATTTTACCTAACGGCTTTTCGGCTTCTTTACCAGATTGGCTTACGGTGCCGTGAGCTTACCCGAAGGTGCCGTTCGGCAGAGGGCAAAGAGGATCCGGACATGAAGCGCTGCCTGTTCGTCGACGATTCGAGCGTCATCAGGAAGGTCGCCAAACGCATTCTCGGCGGTTTCGACATGATGGTGGCCGAGGCGGCCAGCGGGCTCGAAGCCGCCGATATCTGCGCCACCGACATGCCCGATGTCATCGTCATCGACGGTGGCCTTGCCGATATGCCGGCGGTGGACCTCATTCGCCGCATCCGCGCCATGGAAGCTCCGGTCAAGCCGCAGATCCTGGTGTCGTTGATCGAGGTCGACGTCGCCGCGATCATGCGCGCCAAGCGCGCCGGCGCTCAAGGCTATCTGCTCAAGCCCTTCAACCGCGCGCAGTTGCTCGAGAGTTTCCGATTCCTGAAACTCGCCGCCTGATTCGCGTTTCCCGGCTTCGCGGAATAAGCGAAAAGCTTAATCCCTGTCTATAAAGACAAAAAACCCGGCCTGAGCCGGGTTTTCGCTTGCTTAATCGTTTGGATCGTTCAGGCGCTGACGCGGATGTCTTCCGGCTCGCGCAGCACATAGCCGCGGCCCCAGACCGTTTCGATGTAGTTCTGGCCGCCGGACGCCGCGTCGAGCTTCTTGCGCAGCTTGCAGATGAAGACGTCGATGATCTTCAGTTCCGGCTCGTCCATGCCGCCGTAAAGGTGGTTGAGGAACATTTCCTTGGTGAGCGTCGTGCCCTTGCGCAGCGAAAGCAGCTCCAGCATCTGGTATTCCTTGCCGGTCAGGTGCACGCGCTGGCCGCCGACCTCGACCGTCTTGGCGTCGAGATTGACCACCAGGTCGCCGGTGGTGATGACCGACTGGGCATGGCCCTTGGAACGGCGCACGATGGCGTGGATGCGCGCCACCAGCTCGTCCTTGTGGAACGGCTTGGTCATGTAGTCGTCGGCGCCGAAGCCGAGGCCGCGCACTTTGTCCTCGATGCCAGCCATGCCGGAGAGGATCAGGATCGGCGTCTTGACCTTGGAAAGCCTCAGCGTGCGCAGAACTTCGTAGCCCGACATGTCCGGGAGATTGAGGTCCAGAAGGATGATGTCGTAATCGTAGAGCTTGCCGAGGTCGACACCTTCTTCACCGAGATCGGTGGTGTAGACGTTGAAGCTTTCCGATTTGAGCATCAATTCGATGCTCTGTGCGGTCGCACTGTCGTCTTCAATCAGCAGAACACGCATTTCATTCCCCTTTTCTGCTGCCGGACCATGTCAACGACCCGTCCGGGACCGGAGCAGTGATTGCCTGAACAGAAGGTGCCACTGACTGGTTAACAAATCCTAATTTCGTGTCGTCCACGATACCAGATTTTTTAACCCCTTTCTACACCCACTTGAATCTAATAATGAATCACAGACCAAAACCGCTAGTGCACCACATTAATAAGCCAGCCTAAGTGACTCTAGGGACTCGCTGGCCCGGGCTTTCACCGAGAGCCGGAATTTTTACCCGGCCTTAAGTCCTCGCCCGTATGATTAACAATGCCCGTAAACGAATGGTTACCGCCGGCAAAAATCTTTAGGGCTTTGTTTCCCATAGCCCTTCGAATGCCGGGGGAAACGGGCGGCGCCTGGGTGTTCCGGGCGGATTGGACGATATGCAAGGTGTGCGTTTGCGGAGTACCGAGTCATGAAGTCACGTGAAAACCTCGTTCGGCTGAAGCAGTTTCAGGTGAATGAGAAGCGGCGCCAGCTCTTGCAGCTCGACATGATGATCGCCGAGTTCGAGCGCATGGCCGTCGAACTGGAGGCGCAGATCGTCGCCGAAGAGAAAAAAGCCGGCATCACCGACATCAACCATTTCGCCTATCCGACCTTCGCCAAGGCGGCGCGCCTGCGCCGCGACAACCTCAGGAATTCACAAAGCGACCTCGCCCAGCAGCGAAGCACCGCCGAATCATTACTCGGCGAAGCTGAAGCGGAGCTGTCCAAGGCTGAGATGCTGGAATCGCGCGACACCAAGATCCGCGACACCGACCTCGGCGGCCGCAGCGCCATGATCGGCTAAGACCGGACACGATCACCCTTCGCCGGCAAGCGGTCGGCGTCGCTTCTCAGTCTTTGTTTCGGATGCATGTCCTAGTCCAGAACCGCCGCATAGTTCTGAGCGACCTGCATTGAATGAATCGGCAAAATCGCCTCCGCCCCGGTCAGGGCAGCATGGCCATTTCGTCCTGCTGGCTTGCCGACGCCCGGGCGCGGGCATCCTTGATGTCGGGCGCATGCTCTTCCGCCCACGACCTGATCTGCGTGAGCAGCCCCGCAAGGTTCTGGCCGAGCTCCGTCAACTCATATTCCACCTTCGGCGGGATGACCGGATAGACCTCGCGCCGCACGAGGCCGTCGCGCTCCAGCACCCGCAAAGTCTGCGTCAGCATCTTTGGCGTGATGCCTTCCAGCTTGCGGGCCAGTTCGCCATTGCGAAGGCGGCCGCGGCGCAGCGCGCAGACCGTCAGATAGACCCATTTGCTGGCCAGCATTTCGAGCACCGTATGCGACGGGCATGTGCGTCGGAATGCATCGTAACCGAAGGAGCCGCTGTCTTCACTATCCATGAGGTACCTATATATCGGAAAGGTGCATACTGGACAAGGGATTATTACTATCCAAATGATAGCGGCAACAACCAAGCAGGAGACATCCAATGCGTGCCGTTACCCAGAATACCGTCGGCGAACCCGACGTCCTCTTCGTCGCCGAGCAGCCCGACCCCTCGCCCAAGGCCGGCGAAGTGCTGGTCCGCGTCAAGGCAGCAGGCATCAACCCGGTCGATGGCGCGGTGCGCGCCGGCTATTTCCCTCTCATCGGCGAGCCGCCTTTCATCCTCGGCTGGGACATTTCAGGCACGGTCGAGGCGCTGGGCAGCGGCGTGACCACGCTCAAGGTCGGCGATCAGGTGTTCGGCATGCCGCGCTTCCCCAAGCAGGCCGCCGCCTATGCCGAACTCGTCGCCACGCCGGCGGATGAGATCGCGGCCAAGCCTGGCGCCATCGACCATGCCCATGCCGCGGCCCTGCCGCTCGCCGGCCTGACCGCCTGGCAGGGCCTCGTGCGCCATGGCCAATTGCAATCGGGACAACGCGTGCTGATCCATGCCGGCGCCGGCGGCGTCGGCCATCTCGCGGTGCAGATCGCCAAGGCGCGCGGCGCCTGGGTCATCGCCACCGCGAGCCCGGACAAGCTCGATTACGTCCGCTCGATCGGCGCTGATGAGGTCGTCGACTACACCAAAGGCGATTTCACCGAACAGGTCCGCAATGTCGACTTGGTGCTGGACGCAATGGGCGGCGACAATGCCGACAAGTCGCTGAAAGTGCTTCGCGACGGCGGCGTGCTGGTGTCGCTGCTCAACGTCCATGACGCGACAAGGACCAAGGCCGGGGAGCGCAACATCCGCGTCGAGCGCATGTCGGTGGTGCCGGATCGCGAGGGTCTGGTGGAAATCGCCAGGCTTATCGATGCCAAGAAGCTCGCCGTCCACGTGGCGAAAGCTTTTCCGCTGGACCAGGCGGGCGCCGCTCACGCCTTCCTCGCCACCCGGCCGATCGGCAAGGTCGTGTTGACGATCTGAATGAAGCACGTGTCAAAAAGCCAAAGGGCGCGGAATCCGCGCCCTTTCTTTGTGACCGGTCGAAACCTAGTGCCGGTATTGCTGGATCCGCGTCGTGCGCAGCCCGGCCAGACCATATTCGTCGATCGATGCCTGCCAGGACAGGAATTCCTCGGTGGTAAGCTTGTAGCGCTGGCAGGCTTCTTCCAGGCTGAGCAGGCCGCCGCGCACCGCAGCGACCACCTCCGCCTTGCGCCGGATGACCCAGCGCCGCGTGTTCGTCGGCGGCAGATCGGCAATTGTAAGCGGGCTGCCGTCGGGCCCGATAACATACTTGACTCTAGGTCTAACCAGATCGGTCATCGTACTCTCTACTAAAAACTCAAAGACCCAATCCCCGCCACAGTAGCGCCACAGCTTTAAAAATTGCCTAAGCGAACCCTAATCACTAGGTAAGGATCGTGAACGCCCGGTTAGGCTTTCGTTTAGAATTTGAAACAACCGCGTACCGGCCCTGATTTTGCCGATAAAATCGTCTTGGGCCGCAAGCTGGCGCACGCGTGGCGCTTGACCTATATTCCGGCCATTGGCATTGAGCGCCGCATAGTGAGCACCATGAACAGCCTCGATCTTCCCGGACGCCCCGAAAACACCCGCGTCGTCGTCGCCATGTCGGGCGGCGTCGATTCGTCGGTGGTCGCCGGCATACTGAAGCGCGAAGGCTATGATGTCGTCGGCGTCACGCTGCAGCTTTACGACCATGGCGCGGCCACCCATCGCGCCGGCTCCTGCTGCGCCGGCCAGGACATCGACGACGCACGCCGCGTTTCCGAGACGCTCGGCATCCCGCACTACGTGCTCGACTATGAGGAGCGCTTCCGCAAGGCGGTCATCGATCCCTTCGCCGAGAGCTATGTCGCCGGCGAAACGCCGATCCCCTGCGTGTCCTGCAACCAGACGGTCAAGTTCGCCGATCTTTTGGCCACCGCGCAGGATCTCGGCGCCGACGCGCTCGCCACCGGCCATTACATCCGCTCGCGCGCTAACGGCGCGCATCGTTCGCTCTACCGTCCGGTCGACGCCGACCGCGACCAGAGCTATTTCCTCTTCGCCACCACCCAGGCGCAGATCGACTATCTGCGTTTCCCGCTCGGCGGCCTGTCGAAGCCCGAAGTGCGGGCGATCGCCGAGGAGATGGGGCTCACCGTCGCCGCCAAGCAGGACAGCCAGGACATCTGCTTCGTGCCGCAGGGAAAGTATTCCGACATCATCGCCAGGCTGAAGCCGGCCGCCGCCAATCCGGGCGATATCGTGCATATCGACGGCCGCGTGCTCGGCCGCCACGAAGGCATCCTGCGCTACACGATCGGCCAGCGCCGCGGCATCGGCATCGCGTCAGGCGAGCCGCTCTATGTCGTCCATCTCGACGCCGACCGCGCTCGCGTCATCGTCGGCCCGCGCGAGGCGCTGGAGACGCACAAGATCTTCTTGCGCAACATGAACTGGCTGGGCGACGCCGCATTGTCCGACATTCCGGCCGGAGGCATCGAGCTCTTCGCAAAAGTCCGCTCGACCCGGCCGCCGCGCCCGGCGGTGCTCAATCACCGCAACGGCGTGACCTCGGTCGAGCTGGCCGACGGCGAGTCGGGCATAGCGCCCGGACAGGCCTGCGTGCTCTATTCCGACGACGGCAACGAAGCGCGCGTCTTCGGCGGCGGCTTCATCGAACGCTCGGAGCGCGGCGCCGAGGCCGAAGCCATGCTCTCCAGGCTTGCCGCAAGGCCGGCGCAAATCCCCGCCGAATAGGATCGAAACTTCTTCGAATAGCCGCCTGCTGCCTTGGAGCGATCCCAGGAAAAGTGTGAGCGGCTTGCCGTTTCCGTGAAACGGTGAAACGCTTTAGGAGGGCGAGCCGGTATGGATCACCGAGCCGGCGGTCAGGATGCGCAGCACCCGGATCGCTTCCTCGCCGTCGGTGCGCGGCTCGGCGCGGGTCTCGATGCACTGCATGAAATGCGCGAGCTCCCGCGTCAGCGGCATGCCCTCGCCGACGGCCACATAGGAAGGCTCGTTGGCGGTAAAGGCCCACTGGCCGCTGTCCTGCCAGACCGCGTGGCGGTAGACGGCAAGCTTGCGCTCCCACGGCTCGACATCGTCGAACACGGCCATCGCCTTGGTGCCGACGACAGTCAGCCGCCGCTCGCGATAGGGGTTGAGCCGCGAGGCGAAGAGATGGCTGCGCAGGCCGTTGGGAAAGCGCATATGCAGATGCGCGAAGTCGCTGAGATTGTCGAGGAGTGCCGCGCCCTCGCCGCGCACCTCGATCGGCTCGGTGCCGGTGATGGCGAGGATCATCGAGAGATCGTGCGGCGCAAGGTCCCACAGCGCGTCGTTTTCGGTGTGGAACTTGCCGAGGCCGAGCCTGTGCGAGTGGATGTAGCGCACCTCGCCCAGCTCGCCATTGTCGATCAGCGCCTTCAGCATCTCGAAGGCCGGATGGAAGCGCAGCACATGGCCGACCATGAAAACGCGGCCATTGTCCTTTGCCGCCTTCACCGCGCGCTCGGCGTCCGTGACGGTCAGCGCGATCGGCTTTTCCACCAGCACGTCCTTGCCGCTTGTCACGGCGCGCACGGCGGTATCGGCGTGGAATTGCGGCGGCAGCGCCATGACGATGGCGTCTATGTCGGCACGCTCGAAGAGCTTGTCCGGCTCGATCGCCAGACAGTCCTGCTCGCTGGCGAAACCTTCGGCGCGAGCCCGATTAACGTCGGAAACGGCAGCGAGCGCGCCAAGCGCCTTGAGGGTGCGGATATGGTTGCTGCCCCAGTATCCGCAACCGAGGACGGCGATGCGCGGCTTCATTCGCTCAAAACTCTAGAAATTCATGGCCGAGACATAGCGACGTGCTCGACCGAACTCAACCCCGGCGGCACGCTCTCGATCATCTGTCCGGCAAAGCTTTTTCCGGGATGAGATTATGCCGCCGCATTCGGCCTTATCCGCGCTTGACAGGCTCGCACTCTGAACCTTATATCCGCGCGACCTTGGCGAACGCCTCGAAATACCCAGCCATTCTGGACGGATTTCGAGCCATTTGCCGCCCTGGCGGGGTAGCTCAGTTGGTTAGAGCACGGGAATCATAATCCTGGGGTCGGGGGTTCAAGTCCCTCTCCCGCTACCACTTCAAACCCACTATCGTGTCCGACGGCCGCATCACAGCGGCCGCCTATTGCCGTGGGCTTTCCAGTATACCGTGCTGTAGGGAACGCTGCTCCGCCAATAAGGGCGGCAAGCTTGCCGTTGACCTCGATCTCGAAGCCTTCGCGTGCAGGTTTTGGGTGCACGGTAACGCTGTGAACAAGCTGCCGAAAATTTCGGATGAGCGGGCCACGATCATCTGGAGCAGTCGCGTGGCCGGCCAACGCGGTTGAAAGATCATCGACGGTTTTGACATACCGCTGCAAGGTAGCCGGGTGGAGAGCCACGGTTGATGGTGGCTCATCGAGACCACCGAATTGCCCCTCGATCAGAGAAAGCTGTGTCTTGAGTTCTGCGATCCGCTGCTTGGCATCCTCTTCAGCAATCACGCCCCTAATCACAAGGTCGATCGTCCGCTGGAGTTCGCCTTTTACCCGATCGCGCTTGCCTTCGAGCGCTGAGCGCATCGAGTTCGCCCGTGCCGCCAATTCTCGGCGCTCCTGATTATATTTGCGGATGTATGCCTCGATCAGGTCCGGCGCTTTGAGCTGCTCGCGCATGCCATCGAGGACTGCCCGCTCGATCTCGGGCAGGTAAATAATGCGCCGGTTGGAGCAGCTCCCGCTTTCACGAACGGCGGAGCACCTGATACGCGTCTTGCCCGTCTTGTCGCGATCGTGAACCGACATGCCCGATCCGCAGATGCCGCAGCGAAGTAGGCCGGATAACAGGTGCGCCGGGCGACGCTTGAAATGAGGGGATGCATTCACCCTCCCGGCTTTGAGTGCCTGTGCGTTCTGCCAAACTTCGTCATCGACAATGCGAAGATGCGGAACCTCTTTCGTCTGCCACTGGTCCTTCGGATTTGGCCTGGAGACGCGCTTGCCAGTATCGGGGTTCTTTACCATTCGGACCTTGTTCCAAATGATCCGACCGACGTAGAGCTCGTTAAAGAGCAGTCCCACCCCGCGTCGGGCATTTCCGTTTATGGTGGAGCCGTTCCAGCGAGTTCCTCGCGGCGGCGCTATCCCGTCGCGGTTGAGATCACCAGCTAGGTCTCGTGGGGTTCGACCGGCAGAGTAGGCGTCAAAAATGCGCCGGACAACTTCTGCCTCCCGTTCGACGACTTCAAGTTCGCCAGGGCGACCCAAGATGGGTCGATAGCCATAGGCCCGGCCTCCAGCGTGACGTCCATCACGGACAACGCCAGCCATGCCCCTCCGCACCTTCTTGGCGCCATCCTCCCTCTGCATTTGACCGACCAGTCCACGAATACCGATGAGGACCGCATCGGCGATACCATCATGAACTGCTTGGATTTCGATACCGAGAAAAGAGAGCCGCTTATGAAGACCCGCGAGATCCGCCATGTCGCGTGAAAGGCGGTCAAGCGCTTCGACGACTACCGCATCAAACGTTTTTTGGCCTGCCGCCTCCAGCAAAGTCAGGAGCCCGTCGCGACCGAACAGCGACGCTCCGGAGCGCGCTTTATCCTCATAGACGGCAACCACATCAAGACCG
The DNA here is from genome assembly GCF_006442965.1 of Mesorhizobium sp. CU3. Lineage (GTDB taxonomy): Bacteria > Pseudomonadota > Alphaproteobacteria > Rhizobiales > Rhizobiaceae > Mesorhizobium. Next base: position 67,541 of record NZ_VFWX01000009.1, read on the forward strand.
TTGCGAGTTGCATAAGCGCGGCAAAGGGCAATTTGGTCTTCAGTGGACTTTTCGTTTTGAAGCTCGGTCGAAAAACGAGCATAGATAGCGGCTCGCGTCATATCTTGGGAGCCTTCTGGGCGTGATCCGAATCAATCGCGGAAGTGCGGTCAATCGATGAGCCGATAGCAAGGAGATGATCGCGCCTGGCATCCGCGATGGCAAGCGCTTCGACGAACTCAAGCATGGCTTTGCGAAGCTCTTCCGGCGCTACCGCAGCGACGGCTTCGGTGAGGGAAGAACCTTCGCCTGTGTCTGGTGCCGGCTTCACGAGGGCCAGCATCGCGATGACCCGCGACGAGGAAAGAGACGCGTACCATCAATCGTGCAATTGGCAAGCCGCAGCGTAGAAATCGGACAGGGGTCAACTTAACGAGGCTATATGGCGACGTGATTTCGCCCGTGCGTATCTCACGAAGCTCGCCGCGGGCCGTCGCCGAACTTTCCAACCTGTTCCGATTCGCATCATGCCCTACGACAGAGGTGCTGCGTGGCTGCGAGCCCGCGCCTACGGCGGCTGCTAGAAGGTCACAAGACAGGCGCATTCTGCTGGGAATCCTCCGAAAGCGCCGCCACGAGTTCGATGGCTTTGTTCCAATATCTCTCCACGTCAGCACGGGTAGCGGTGCGGTCCGGTCGATAGGCTGGCAGATCGCCCGCCAGTGCCTTGAGGTCGCGCAATACGGACGCAATGTGCGGCCATGGGAAATCCGTCGGATCGCCGATGTCCCGGTCGGCGCCAACAATCATGTCCAGCTTCGCGATGATCCCAGCGAGCGACAGAGAAGCAACACTGGGGATAGCATCTTGAAACTTGAGTGCCTCGGTCATGGCAAACACCTCTGCCTCGCGAGCCACTGCATATTCGGCGCTCGCCTCCGACGCGGTCACCGACGCCCGCCAAGACGCGGATTCGCCTGAGGTCAATACCGGAATTCCGGTATTGGCCATCATTCGTGCCTCCAAACGCTGCTGCACCCGACACAATAGCAACGAGGTATATCGAGCTTTTTGCCACTCGCTCCAGAGGCCTGAAGCCGGGTCAATTGCTTGCCGTTCGGGAACGTTCTGCTTATCCCCTTGCCGACCGATGACGAAAGGCAAAGTCGTGGTATTGTCGGAATCAGCCATGATCCGAGCTCCAGACAGCTTTGGCGTGGTCAGGCTAGGCATGGTGCGTCAACACTGCGTCTAGCCGCACCCCCGACAACAGGCCAAGGGTATCCACTGATACCTTTGGATCATAGCGCAATGATCTAAAGGGATCAAACAGAAATTGGTGACAGCAGCACAAATGCGCGCAGCCCGAGCCTTGATCGGCCTATCACAATCGGAGCTTGCCAAGCGCGCTAGCGTTTCTATTCCCACTGTAAAACGCTGTGAGAGCGACAGCGAGCGCGCCGCAGCGGTATCTGCTGAAACCCAGGACAAAATCCGTGCCGTTCTTGAGGCAGAGGGTGTGGAATTCACGAACGGCAATCATCCCGGTGTCAGATTGCGGCGACCCTGACCGACGACAAATCGAAGAGCGTTTAGTGAGCTTGACATTTTCGGCCAATGTGGCGGTTCCCGGACGCATCACCGACGCGTTCGGAATGGAGCCGGAAGCACTCATTCGTAAATCGAAGAGCGGTCAATTAGATTAGGAGCGCGAGCGCGTCTCAAACCGCGCCGCTCTGAGCGAGCGGCGGCTTTGCGCCTCATCTCGATCGTTGTACCTAACATTGCCGCCGACCTGAAGCGGACATAAGAGTAGCTGGCGGAAATGGAACGTCTGCGCTAAGAGGCATAGGTCGTTTTGCGCCAACTGAACCTACTTCGCCCACTCGTAACGTTGCTTCAAGTGGTTCATCTGAGAGAAGCTCAAGACCTTGCGGTATTGAAGTTGTCCGACAACGATCCCTGGATCGATGCCTTGACGAGCAGCAAACTCCACTACTTCGTCCTCGTCGTAGGTGAACCTTGTTATAAATCGCGTTAGCGCTAGAGCGGGAACGAGGAACTCAGATGCCCAGTCGTCTGCCTCCGCTTCCAGCTCCGCGGCAACATTCGAAAGTCCCTTCCCGTCAAGAAAAATCGACTTCCGACTATGGAGAAGCAAATGAGCGCACTCATGAAAGAACGTGAACCAGAAATGGTCGTTCGAGAGATGGCGCGCCGTCTGCTGGATTAACGCTCGGCGGGGGGACAACCAACGGGAGACGCCGCTCAAGGCTACCTTTGACAACGAGCGCTCAAGAACGAATACGACGCCGGCCGATGCACAGAGTCGCTTCACTTTCGGAAGAAAGACTTCGATTGATTCGGTTGTGAGTCCTCGGATCTCCTTGAGGGCTGCTAGAAAGGCAGTCCTGTCAAAGTCCGCCGCTTCAATCTGTTCGGCTCTCAGGTCACCGATACGAAGCCACGCCAGCAGCGATGCCTCTGCGCTTTCGAAGGAAGGGGAGTGCCGGTAGGCGACGGCGCTAAGTTCGTCGAAGCGTTCCTGGCACGCCTCCACGCTTCCGCAACCGAAGAACCGCAGCAGCTCACGCACCTGAGCAGCAGATTGTTTCTCCAGCGAAAGCAGACCTCGCTTCGAGAGTTCGGCCAGTGGGAACTGCTTGGCCCAGTTGATGTGCTTTGCCAGACTTACTTCTTCCTTCGATCGAGCGAGGAATAGGCGATAGTTGGCCTCCATCCCCAACCAGATCGCGGCCGATGTTTCCAGCACACGTTCGAGTTGAAGTGCTGTTTCGGGTTCGATCGGAGCCTTCCCCGAGATGATCTCCGCGATGAGTTTCGGCGAACGGCCACAACGACGGGCAAGTTCTCGAGCCGAAATATCGAGGCCGCTCAGTTGCTCTTCAATCAGTGACCCTGGCGGGGCAGCGTAGTTGGGCTGGTAGCCATACCTGATGTCAGACATGGCGACGCAACGAAGACGGGTGCTTCAAGGTTCAACTCCCAGGATGGTGATGCCAGTGACATCCGCTGCTTCGAGCTTTCGCCGGACTGTTGGAGTAGCTGGCTCAAAACGGAGACGATGGTTGTTGCGCAGGTCGACGGTGAAAGATCGTCCGTCCACCTTGAGGCCAATGGGAGGCTTTCGGGGGACATGCGACAGCGCAGGGGCGCCGGCCAGCACCGCCATTCGCACCGCAATCGACTGAGCAACCTCCTTCCCGTACCGCTCGCGGAGGCGATCGATGCTGTTGAAGACGATGCACAATCGGGCATCAGAGAATGAGATCTCCACAGTTGCGCCGCCCAAACCGCGCCGAATCGTTTCCTTTCAGGAAACACCAGCGAGCGGCAAACCACAAGTCTGCCGCCGGGGTTAATACCACCTTCCTGCCCTGACCCGCTCAATGAGGTGGGCGCGCGTGCTGCATTGGCAGTCGTCGTGACGGTCCTCAGGGTAATGGGCGCCCTGTTGCGGCCCCCAGAGAACACTGAAGAAGAAGCGCGGCTCGACCCCGACATTGCCGGTCATGAGGTAACGAACCAGTTCGGTGACCATCATGCTGGCGCTCATGGTCGCGACGAAAGGCACCGATGGCCGAAAGCCCGCCGCTACATCGCCACCAGCAAACTGCCGGGCTGCCTCGAACACCGAGCAAATCGGCTTGCCGATCTGGCCGATCAGCCAATTCCGCTTTTCGGGCTCGGCGTCTGCGACATCCTGTCGAGACAGGGCCCGGCTAGCCTGCCGAAGTGCCGCGACCGAGAGGCCGGTGAGCCTACGTTGCACATTCTCGGCCGGCTCCCCATGCTCCAATTCGAAGATGCAACGAAGACAGGCAATCTCACCGCTCCACGGATGAGCGCTGACTTGGCACTCGAGCCTGGGCCCAATGGCGCCGTCGATCACGAGGTCCGGCCACAAATCCTGGACTGCGTACCGGGCATCGACATTGTCAAACCCGCTGAGAACGACCTTTGGCGCCCGCCACTTCGCGTCCGCCTCGGCGTCTTCGATCCTCCCGACAACCGGCTCCACCCCCGGACCCCAGATCGTCGCCAGGTAGCTGGCCTTCGCTTCGCTGGCCGCCGAAGCGGTCGGCGTCAGCCGCAGGCAGGTGCCCCAGTTCTCATCTCCGTACGTTTGGACGTCCAGGACCCGTCGCCTTCCCTTCAACGGCAACTGCGAGAGTAGATGAACGACACCGTTGCCAATTGCGCCGGCGCCGGCGACGAGAAGGTCCGTCTCCATCTCGGTCGGCAGATGAGGCCCGGGATCATTGCTCAAACCGTAATCCCAAAGCGAGAAGCTGATACCATCGAGGAGCTGCCCGTGTTCGGGCTTCAGGCGCAGCAGCCGCTTGAAGACCTCGCCCGCTCCAAGCGAGGCCGCAGCGAGCGCCCCGACTGGATTCCACTGGTGGCAAAGCTGCGAGACGCCGATTGAGCCCGAACTAACTCGAGCGAGCCAGCCGTTGCTTGTGATGACCGTCAACGGCAACGCTGCTGACGCGTTGCCCCCGGCCGACAGGATTGCCGCATAACCCTCTTCGGCCACAGGCATGGCTGCGAATGCCGGCGCGCGCCCCCACGCCTGGTCCCGCGCGACCTGGGCCAGACCCTCCGCGAGCTCATCGAAACCGGCGGGGATGGCCACCGTCAGGTCTGTAGTCATGCGCATCAGAAGCAGCATGGCAGACCGCATCATCTCGGCACCGTTGCGAGAGGCAAGAACTTTAGGTGCACCGGTCAGGAGAACGCGCTGATCGGTAAACCTGTCGGCCGGCGCCGCAATCCCCGAAAAACCGCGGACAGTGGCATTGATCCGGCTGCGGTGAAGGTCACCAATCATGACATGTCTCCCACCTGCTCGACGGAAACGTCTCCAGTTGCGGCGATCACACGACACGTCCGTTCAATGGCGCCGAGGCGGCGCCAGGCGCCGCGGTCGAAAATATGCACGCCGCACTCCGCAAGCGCGGTGTTCGGGCGACGAGCAAAATCAGGAGCAACCACCGAAAGGAAGCCATGCACGCGAATTCCGTAGCGCTTGTCCGCCTCCGACAAGTCGACCCAGGTGCTGGGGTGCGAGTGAATTTGCCCGACCAGATACACGCCTGCGCGGATGGCAAGCATCGTGACTTCGTTCAGCAGCTCAGGAGATATGGATAGGCGATCAGGGCATCTGGTGATGCCGGCCCCGCGCAACGCCACGACATGCGTGACAGTCACGATGCCGGCAAACCGGCGGCCCAACCAAAGCGCAACTCCCTCGCAACCACGTGCCCCGTCCCGCGCCATCTCGCTGATTGACGCGGTCATGGCGGCCTTGGGTAGTCGCCAAATAATAGGTGCCGTCATCATAGGCGATGCCTCCCGGTGAAGTTGACATCAAGTTCCTGTTTCAGGAGCCGCACGATCATCAGCAGCGCGTTACCCCGAATCTTCAAGCGGATCGCGCTGTCGGTGCGCCATTCCGGGTGCGTGTCGTATCCCTCGCTGCACCAATTCGCGCAGATGTCGTTGGGCGGGCGAAATCCTGGACCGGTCGGCCATGCGGTCTGCACGCCCAATCGGCCGGTCTCGGGCTCCACAAACCGCACCGAAGGCGGAAGGTCGCCAGGATAGGTCAGCCAGAACAGTCGCGCCGTGAATGTCTCGGTCGAATGACCCTCCGGCGAAAGGGTGACCCAGACTTCCAGGTCACCCTTCCTCAAAAGGCTCCACCGGTTCGAGTCTGCCGCCTTGACGGCTTCCTCGAAGTCTTCGTCAAGCGCCAGTTTGGCGAGCTCGGACATTAGCCCTGGACGATCTGCTGGCTGAGCTGCAGCGACAGGGCGCCGGCGTTGCCGGCGATGGCGCCGAGCGTGACCGACATGTCCGTCAGGCGGTCCTTACCTTTGAACAACGGGTAAGTAACCTGGTTTCCGTTCTCCTCGCCTTCCTTAAGCCCGAATGCAGAGAGCACGCGGTTCCAGAGCGACAAGAGCGTCTCCGTTGCGCTGGCATCGTGGTCGTGGAACGGCCGCCCAGCAGCCGGATAGACGACCGTAACGTTCAACGTGGTCTTGGCCATCAGAACCTCCTGGGTTGGCCTGTTGAGTCGCGTTAGCGACAAGCCCCGATAGCACAGGCCATCGGCCAAGCGCAATATGTGTTACGTATTGAGAAACATTTTTAGAATTCACGAATGTGACGATCGCCGCCCAATGGGTGACATATTCTCTTTGATTGGAGCCAAGTAGTGGAGTTCGAAGCCGAAACCCTTCGGTGGCCTGCACCACGTCGGAGGTCGCTCGCCAGATCTTCAGCGAGTATTAGCTGTGTTCGGACAACCACGGTCGCTACGAGCCAGCTCGGGTCTCCCTCGAGAACGCCGCATATTCATCTTGTCGATCAGCCGCTGACGCAGCGGACTGATTGTGCATCGAGAACAGAATAGGTCATGGTCGGGCTCGTTGATGAAGAAGCCCGTGATGCTCTGCCGCTGCCGAACCCGCTCAACGCGGGCGCAACGACCGGTTCTTGATCCCTACCTCAACCGCTCCCGCCCTCACGAGCAGCGGGTTCGTCGGCCACCGGATTTGACAAAGGTGAACCTATGCTGATGGCAGCTATGTACCCGCCGATCGATTGCCATTAGTCGCTATTGTTCTGTCCGACCTGGCGCACCACAAAACTGGGTCAGCGATCCACCGATTGACATCGGATTCCCTCCATCCCGCCCCGTTGACGCTGATCTTGATCTGAGCTGGGAACGTGCCTTCGGCGATTTTGCGGTACATCGTCGAGCGGGACAGACCGGTCCGCGCTAGGACGGTCCTAAGGCGAATGATACGATCCGGTTCAGGCATGGCTGCCTCGCCTTTCGCTGAGTACATTTGGCATCTGCTGGAACCAGACAGGACAACCCAAGCTGGCGTGCAATCGGATTCGGCATCTCCTCGACCTGGGGCGTTGGAACGGCGGCAAATCGGTGGGTTAGATGTCCATGCCACGCCCGATGCCAATGCCGTGGCTGAATGCGAGTTCCACACCCAGGCGCCGGCCGGATTCGACCTGGATGCCAAGCGCCTTCTTATGATTGGCAAGCAGCGATTCCAGTTGCGGATCGCGCTCGAGACTCTTGGCCATGTCGGACATGACCGAGCGCGTTGACCTGTAACCGGACATATCGCCGGCCTCGTATTGGCGCTGGCTTGTCCTTTTCAGCTTTTGCCAGTCTTCCACGAAACGGTCGGCGCGGCGGCCTGGATCGGTGCGGATTTCTGTTTCAAGCTGGAGCGCGCCCACGATGCGGTTGACGCGACCGGCTCCGGCTTCGCGCGCCAGCTCGGGGTTCTTGACATAGGCCGCTTCGGCATCGCGCCAGCCATAGGGCCGAACCTCCTCGAAAGCGTTGCGCGCATCTCTCAATTCGCGCATCTGTTCGGGGCTGCCCTGCCCTTCCGCGTTTCCAGTGCTGAGAATCGAGTTGAGCGCGCGCGCGTGCCGCACAAGCGCCTTCGTGCGAGCGCTGCGCAACGCCGCTTCCGGATCCACCGGCGCATCCCCCTCGCGCTGCGCTCCCTTGGCGGAAGCTTCTCTCTCAGGCGCGGCATCGCCGTTTTGCGCCAAACCGTCTTCCCTTCCCGGCTGATACCCACGGTCTTGTCCGGGCTCGGCGTCTGCGGGCGAGCGCAACCCGTCGAGCAGCCCGCTGATCCTGTCGCGGAGCTTCTCAGGAACGATCCGGCGCACGATCTCGACCACACGCTCGCGGAAGGTGATGCCGCGCCGCTCGGCATAGCTTTGAGCTGGATCGGCTTGCTCGTAGTCCGACGCCATGTCTTTCGCGCGGTCGCGCGACAGCGTGCGGACAAGCCGGTCTCGTGTCACGAAGTCGTCGCTGCCGTAATGCAGTTCCATTCCGTCGCGATGCCGCGACAGGGCAACGTAGCTGCCATGGGCATCCATGCCCGGTGTTGCCAGCACATGGGTCCGGTCGACGGTCATGCCCTGAGCCTTGTGGATGGTCGCGGCATAGCCGTGGTCGATGTGGGCATAGTCTTTCAGATCGAAGCGCACCGACCTGCCGTCGTCGGTTCGAACCGTCATGCTCTGTGTGCTGACCTCTTCGATCACACCGAGCGTGCCGTTCTTGACGCCGAGCGACCGCTCGTTGCGCAGGAACATGACCCGGTCGCCGCTTGCGAAGGTCCTTGCACCGCGTTCCACATCCACGTGAACCTCGTCGCCGAGATCTCCAGCAGCGCTCATACGCTCGCGCGCTGCCCTGTTGAGCGCGCGCACTTCGTCGTTCGTGTGGGTGAGAATGATCCGGCTTGCCTCTGGCTCTGCCTGCCTGTCTCGATCCCAGCGTTCGACCAGATCACTGCGCGCCTCATCGCGCGAGGCAGCCTGGTGCACCATGCCTTTCGCGTCATAGGCGCCGATCGCAGCGCCGATCCTGCCGGTTGCAAGATCGCGCGTGGCCTCACGTTGCCAGTCCTCGCGCTGCCGGCGCACCTGGCCGATTTCGACACCGCCATGGCGTGCATGGATCGAACGGAATGCAGCGCCCGCTTCGATCGCCTGCAACTGTTGCGGATCGCCGATCAGCACGACCTTCGCGCCGACGTCCGCCGCATGGGAGAGCACGCGCTCCAACTGGCGCGTGCCGACCATGCCTGCTTCATCGATCACCAGGACATCCCGCGTGGTGAGCAGGTCACGGCCCTGTCCCCAGCTATGCTCCATACTGGCGATGGTGCGCGAAGCAATTCCTGATCCGCCTTCGAGATTCTCGACCGCGATGCCTGAGAGTGCCGCGCCTCGAACCTCGTAGCCCGCAGCTCCCCATGCCTGGCGCGCAACGCCCAGCATGGCGCTCTTGCCTGTTCCGGCAAAACCGACAACGACAGCAAGACCCTGGCCGTCAGTGATGTGATCCAGTGCGTCCCTCTGCTCCTCTGAGAGGACAAACCCGCGCAGTGTTGCACGCGCCAGCGCAGCATCCCGATCCTGTTCACTAACTGCATGACGCTCTTGTCCAACCATGCGTTCCGCCGCGCGATGCAGGCGCTGTTCGGCCGCGATCATCTGCCGGGTGGTGAAGCGATCTTCGCCGCGTCCGTCCTTGCCGAGCTCGACTAGATCGGGCGCGTTGCCGATCACGCCCACCACCTGGTTGAACTGCTCAATTCCGTCGCTGTGCCGATGCGCGAACTTCGCAATGTCGCGGCGTGTAAAAGTCGATTGCTGATGCGTGATGGCATCCAGCGCCACGGATGGATCCGCAATGATGCGCGCGCCATTGTTGCGAGCGATCTCGCGATGCAGTTCGGCGCGATCTGCTTCAAGACCGGCAGCGTCAAGGCTACTACCCTCAATGCGTTGGGCCGGCGCACCAATCTGGGTCTGCGGCTCTAGTGCAATGCCCTGGGTCTCCAGACTGCGATGATCGATGCGGGCGTCGATGTCGAGTTCGGCCAGGCGTTCGTTGGCAAGCTCGGCCCATCGTTCACGCCAGCGCTCGACCATCTGGGTAGCGTTCCACTCCCGAACCTTCGCCCCGAAACCATTCTCATCTACTGAGCGCATGGTGAGCATGACATGGGCATGCGGTTTGGGGCTGCCATCCTCTGCCCTGTCCCAATGCACATTCAGATCGGCGACCATGCCTCGGCTTACAAACTCGCGCTGAACGAAGTCGCGCGCCAGGCCGATGCCTTGCGCCTGGCTGAGTTCACGCGGCAGAGCAAACTCCACCTCGCGGGCAAGCTGCGCATCCTTCCTCACCTCGAAGGCCTCGACGTCGTTCCACAGCCGTTCGCGGTCGCTCCAGGCATCCGGCGCATTCTCCGGCAGCACGACCTCGGAATGGACAACACCGCGCTTGGCTGAGAAGTCGTGGCTTCGATCAATGCGCTCATCGCGCAGCCGCGATGCCGAGCGGTAGGCGGCCGCCGCCACAACGCTCGAGCCTGCCTTGCGGCCAATGACCTTGACGTGAAGATGATAGATCGCCATCGCGACCAGATCATTTGCACGTCAAAGCGCACGTCGGCACGACGTATAAGCGCGCCCTCCCTCGAAAAAATCTCGGGATGGACCAGCCCGTCCCTGGCTGTCCCGGCAACCCTGAAGCCTTCCGGCAGGCGCTTCCCTATCATCGGCGCATCGACAATCAATGGAGACAGCACATGCGTAAGCAACGGGACTTCGACGCCGAACTGAAGGCGTTGGAAGACAAGGCGCGAGAGCTTAAGACGCGAAAGGTACAGCAACTCGGTGACCTGGTGATCGCCACCGGCGCCGACCAACTCAGCGCCGACGAACTGGCTGGCGCGCTGGTCGCAATCGCCGAAACAAAAGACACGGCAAAGCGTGAGGCATGGGCTAAGCGTGGGGTGACGTTTTTCGAGAGCGGGTCCCGGCGAACTGCTCCGGCATCTGGGAGCAACCGGCGTAGCCCTCCAGCGCAACCGGGCGGTACACAATCGCCGCCAATCGGCTCTGGCTCGCAATGACATGCGCACCTGGCAGGTCGAGCGCCGCAAGCGCACCCGGCACCTGATCGAACTCGGCGGGCTCGTCGTCAAGGCAGGCCTCGTCGAGCTCAGCAATGACGATCGCGCTACCGTCTACGGCGCGCTGCTTTGGATCTCCGCTAAGCTGCAGAGCGATGAAGGCGAGCATGCGCGCAACCTATGGAATGCGAAGGGGAAACTGGCGTTCGATGCTGAACGGTTCGAAGAGCGGACGGAACGTCGAACGTAGCCCAGTTGGCGCGACCAGGGGCCGGCACGAAGCCGGGACAGCATACTTCCGCCGGTGCTTCGGTACTCGCCGGTCGAAAGCCTCTTTATTTGCGACTGGATTTGAAGTCGCGCTTAGCGAGCGGGCTGGCATCGTAACTCCTCGCCATGAGTTGCTCCCCGTAGCAGATAAGAAGGTCATGCTTTCGAGACGGCTCGATCGCGACGAGGCGGCCCGCATTCCCTTCCTGTCTGCGATGGCGATGGTAGGCGCGACGGGCGGCGATCGCGGAAGCTACCCTGAAATTGTAGATGCCTTTTGCCAGAGATGGCACACAAGGCAAAACGCACGCAGCCGCCCTCCCCCACGAGATTGTGACGCTGCGATAACACCGAGGGCCTCAAGCGCCAGTCGGCGCCTCCGGTTCGCCAATAGCTATGGTGATCCAGTCCTCGCTGTCGTCGCAATATCGTGTAGAGTAATCGTGCCAGTTCTTCTGCTGCTCGTCATTCCAGACCAACGCTTCCTTGTGACAGGAGTTGAAGACCAAACGCGCGTGCGCTCCTGGCTTCCGGTGCATGAGGACGCGGGCGATTGACTCGCCATTCGGAAACCTGTGCTTGTCGCCGCCCTCAGTCGAGATGATCCATGTATGGGCCGACACGCGCTTTGCCAGATCGGAGCTCATATTCTTTTTTGAGCCGTGATGCGGCAGTGTGGCGGCGCTAACCTGAAGTTCGCCTCCAAATTCCTCGTCAATCGCTGTTACGAGCGTCTCTGCATGGGAGTCTGCGCAGACGAGAACGCGCGCTGCGCCATGCTCGAGAAGAAATGCGATGCTCGAACCGTTTGGAATGGTGCGATCGGCGTGATATTGCGCCCCTGCAAGTGCCTGAATATTGAGCGCCGCATCGGTGCCCATCGCGACGGCGCCGTTGGTTGAACGATCGCCGTTGTCCTCGCGCGGTTCCGCCCAGATCGCTGCCAGTGCGCGGAGCGCATCCACCGATGGTCCCAGCACGCGGATGGTCACATCATGATCTTCGCTGACCTTCAATGCGCTGCGGTCGCCGCGTCGATAAATCGCCGTGCCGTTTGTGATGCTGTTCCAGGGCCAGTTGTTGTCTCGTATGGTCGTAGAGAAGGCGTCGCCTTGCGTGACAGAGAGCGGAAGGCTTGCCAGACTTCCAACAATCTGTTGAGCGCCGTTGAACCAGACGGCACGAACCAAGTCTTTCAGCTTGCTGTCTCGAGCGATTGAAATTGCGCCTGATATGTGGTCCGCGTCGATATGCGTGACGACAAACAGGTCGATGTGCCGATCTTGTTGCGGCAGGCTGTCGATGAACGTCAGAAGGATCTTGGCGCTTGACGGGCGACCGCCATCGATCAACACGTTGAAGGAGGCTTTGCCGCCTAAACATCTGATGAAGATGCAGTCGCCATCCAATACCTTGAAAACTGTTATAGAGGTCCGGCTTGTCGACACCTGCGCATCGCTCATAATTTCACTTTGAGGTCGACCATGGGATGGATATCGAACAGCATGAGCGCGTCGATCGTTGCCGGCGTTAGTTCATGAATGTACATTATCCGCTTATGCGTTCGCATCTCGAACTGCTCGCGGCTCTTCTTGTCGACGTGAGGCGACCTATTGACCGTGAATCTCTCGATGCGGGTCGGTAGAGGTATACGTCCACCAGGGCGCGCGCCGGTCCGTATGGATAGCGCGGCGATCTCGCTCAGCACTTGGTCCATCGGCCGGTGATCGTAGCATTTCACCCTGATGCGCATGCTGTTCGGTTGCGTGTCGGTCGGCCTATTGCGTTGCCTGTGAGCCGAGGACTTGCCTGAGCTTGAGTATCCGGCTTCTTCGAGGGGTTTGACAAACGCCTTCCGTGGCGTATTCGCGGCCTGTCGATCGTCACCAGATACCAGGCCGATGTTTTCATTGGCAGCGGGAGCGGACAGGTCAGCTGTAGGTTGAGCCTCGACACGGCTGCTAAAGTGATTGGTCAGCTCAACAGCGAAGTTTTTTTTTGAGCCAAGGCGTCGTGCCAGCCTTTACCCACCATGGGGGCCTCGCCGGCATATGTTGCGATCTGACCGCCAATATAGGATTTGCCAAGCCAATCAGCTACCGACGCTAGATCATCGTCTACCTGTGGATCTGAAGCAGAGCTCCGTGCAACTTGCCGCAACGCGTCAAAACGAAGATCGAGCCAGCGGAGCGTTTCTCCATAAACGACGCGCTCTTTCGCCAGCACGGCGACGGCCTTCAGAATGTTATCGACCATGAGGCTTGATTTTTTGCCGGGCGCTATCGACGCCAGCTCGATCAAAACGACCAGGAGAGAGGCGTCCGGTTCAGGCACCCTACTCGACCCCAGCAACTCGAGTACGCGCGGACCGTAGACCGGCAGAAACTCGCTGAATGACAGCACGGCGTGGGCGGAGGCCGCAATCCAGGCGGCCGGAAGTTCAGGCAGATCGCCACTCTCGATTTCGCCCAACAACCTGGCGGCGACCACCCTGCCTGCCGCCGATACCTGGTGCTCCATGAAGCCCCAGAATGCGCCCGGCAGATCCGTGTCGACGATTGCGCGCGGAACAGCTTCGCTCCCGAGCGGCGACGGCAAAATATCGATGTAGAACCGATCGGCGTTCGGTACATAAGCGACTGTCTTGTCGAGCCGCCTGACAACTGCCACGCTTGATTGCTCACCATCAAGCGGGACAGGTTCGTTCAGCACAAACAGCGGGCCACTGGACACCGATGCATCGTCTGTATGGGTGGTCCAGAGTTCGAGCTTGCTTATGCTTTTGACCGCCTCAGGGACAGACGATGCATTGTCGAAAACGGTCGATGCCCACGCTCTTGATCTGCCACCAACGCGTTTGATGAGCGCGTCGTAGAAAGATATTCCGTTACCCGTTCGCAGCTTTCCATCCCACGCCCGACCGCCCGGCGTTTGGATGCGAACCTGAGGAGCGTTCCTCAGCCACTCCGGCGCGTCTTTCCCGTTCTCGACGAGCGCCTGCATCCACTCGCCACTGTTCGAATATGCGGTGACGAACAGCGGGGGTGCCCCGGATGCATCCCTGCCGACTTCTTCTCTTGAAATGACTGCCATTAGCTCAAGACATCCTCGTAGAGGCGAACAACGGGATGGAAAATGTCCAGCTCGGTTTCCCAGCCCCCGTTGTCGAACGAGAAGCTGTGCGGTTTTCTGACAAGTCTGAACTCGTAGGGCGCTGTCATTGTCTCGGCATCGAACGTGTGCGTGACACCTGAAGGTCTCGCTTGGCAGAGAGCTGAACTGGGACGTCCGCGCGCTATGACGTCCACGGCGCTCATCGCATGCTCGGTGAAGAGAATTGCTCTCTCGTCAGCGCTGCGTGGGCCCTCGGGACGTCCAGCCGGTATTCCCTGATGCCGGCTCCAGCGATTCACAAGATGCTTCGCGGCTTCAACGATGCCGGGCGCCGTAATAGGCATCCGGTTGCTGGCTTCAAACCTTGCTCCGAACCCATCCAGCGCAGCCATGAAAGCACGCGTGCCAAGCGCCTGCTTATCGCACCCCGCTTTCCTCGTCTGCGGCTTGGGGTCACGGAGCCAGTAGGTACTGGAATTCATTTCGGTCGAGGTGAACACATAGGCACGTTCGGGCGCCCATAAATCATAAGAGTCGCCATCCTCTATCCCGGAGTACTCGCGCTCTTCTCCTTGAGTACGACAGGCATCTAGGAAGCAATACACGGAGCGGTCCCTTAAGCGGTCGTTGATGTAGCCTAGCGTTCGCGTCCAGTTCAGGGCAGGCTGCCTATCTTCCGAGTTATCAGCTTCGCAGCACAATGTTGTCATTGCGCCGCCTCGGCTCCTTTCGTTGCCGTGCCCGATCCAGTGCAAGAAACCGACCGCGCCCTCAGTTTGCTCAATCGTTTTGACCCATTTGCGCATGACGCGCCTAACATTGGCAAAATTTGGCGAGTCCACCGCCTTCACCGTTCCGTCGCCGGTGATGTAGGTGGAACCATCAGGGTCAGATGCCAGCACGTCGATCGTCGCCAATGACTGGTTTGCCGGATAGTGTCTGCGTTTGGACTTCCAAAAATCGACCAGTTCCTGCGTGAACTCGGAGGCTCCGCCAAGATTCAGAGATTTTTCGAAGTACTTACCGACAATGATAATCAACACATGGACAGGAATTTGCCCAGCCGCAGTCGGGCGATCCACAAGATTTGTCATCACACTACTGCTTGGCGAGGCGCTCGGAGGAACCAGGGGCGATAGAATCTGCTACCCCGCCACGCGGGACCGTCATACGCTAGTCACATTGCACGACGCGGTAAAGCTGTTTCGCAGACCAGTAACCGAATCGACTATGAGAATACATTGTTTGCGAGTCGCGGCAATCAGTAAGACCGCTTTTCAGCTTGTTTCGAACGCAAAACGGCACTTACGGGTCGCTCTGTCGTGCGCAGCATTGTCCGCCCGAAACCAGGTGTTTTGACAGCCGGCGTATCGGAAAAGGGGAACGCCCGCGCCAGACCAGAGAGATGGCTTGAACCGCCATGGCGCTCCTGGTTTCAATTCGTCACGAAACGCAGCGTCGATTGACGCAGCAGGTCATCGGTCTGGCGACCCGTCGGCTACTATCGGTCGAACTTGCGAATAGCAGACACGCGGATCTCTCGCAGTTCCTGCAAGCGGTCATGACCACACTTGCAGCGCGTCGATAGCCAGAGGCCTTGCGCGGTGGACCTACGGCATGCTGTGCAGTGCGCCAGAAGCAGCGGCACCAAGGTGACAACCGATATGGCGCCGATCACAAACAGGACAGGTGCTTGGAGTGAGAATTCGCGCAGGCTCAGTACGATGAACGCGCACACGACGATCATACCGCCGAAAACCTGCATCCAGATCGTAGCCCATCGGGGCCTATCGGTTCCGAACGCGGCCAAGCCTGCCGCGGTGAGATAGCCCAAGCCGCACAACAAGAGGGTGAGCCCGATAACGATGTTCACGCCACCCGTGGCAAGCCCGGCCACGACCCTCTCGACAATTTCTCGAACGGTACGGCCGCTGCGCAGGCCTGATGAAAATTCCAGCACGAGACGCGGGACTTGGGTGGCCGCTGCCGCGATGACCGCATACAGCAAAAACCAGATCGCGCTTCGACGGCGCATGAGCAGGCTAAGCCCGAATCGGACGAAGTCAGCGCTCAGCGCGAGATAAAGCAGAAGGCCCGAGATTGCGGTCAGGCCGATGTTCCAGAGTTCTTCATCGATTTCCAAGTAGGTCCGCCAGCCGGCGGTCAACAACAGGATGAGAGGCTGCAGACCGGCTACCAGCCCTGGATAGAGAATTGCTGAAACAAGCAGCACATCGGATTGCTCGAGAACCCGCAAGCGCGCCCGGGCGGAGGGGTGCAAGGTCCAGAAACTGATCCATCCATCCGCCCATGAGCGCCGCGCGGGCATCGCCTTGAAGTGGCGCACCAAAGCAGCGGATTGGGCGAGTTGGGAGCCACGCAGGTCATGCGCGTGCTCGCGCCGGACAACGTAGAAATACGGATAGGTGAAGACGACCGCCGAACTCAGGGCCAAGACGATGAACTGGGAAAATAAGCCGATGTAGATTGTCTTATCGAACACCGGGTTGAAACCCCAGTTGGGAACCGCCGAACCCAGCCCGGTACGGTCGATGAAGCCCAACCCAATTAGGAAAACAAAGAGGAGCCATGACAGGATCAGGAAGTGAAGTGCCACTAGACGTCGCACGAAGACTTCGACGCCGGTTCCCTTGAGCTCGAGATGCGAAACTTCGTGACCCAGTTGAGCCTCGAACCGATCAGGGTCTGCGGACGCCTGGCTCCGCTGCTGAAGTCCAACCACGACGGCTGAGTCGAAACCCCGCCAGTCTTGTCGTGACTCGAGCGCCAAAGCATTCCTTGGGGTGTAGCGAAGCATTGGCGGCCCGTTCAGCGTGCTGTTTGAGGTGACGTTTGCGAGCAGTGCCCGAATGCCATCGAACGACGCGTCTGTCGCATCCTTCTCCAGGGCGCGGTTTGCCTTTGTCGTAGATGCCCATCGCCAGATGGAAAGGCCGGAAAGAACAACTGAACCGCCCAGCCCCAGCACAATCGAAGTCAAAACGACATTGTCCTCAATCACGTCGCCCGCGTATCGCAGCAAATAGCCTTGCCACAGCCGCGCCAGGAAAAAGTACTGCAGTACGGCTAGGACAGTTATGACGATCGCTGCCGGCAGCTCTGATAGGCCTGCTCTGCCAAGAAGCTTAACCGGATGTGCAGGCCCCGCATTCACTTGGACGGCTGGACCCTGGCGAAGAGATTGCCGAACCCTGCGATCAGGACAGCTTTCTGATCCGACGAGAATTTGCTTTTGACAATCGCCAGCTCGATTTCCGACTTGAGGCGCGTGCTCTCATCTTCGGTCGCCGTCCGGCCGAGAACCTTGTCGAGCAGAGCCCCACTGGCTCTTTGGGCCTGATCCTTCGCGACGTTACCGAAAAAGCCTAGCAGAAAAGGAATAACAAGGGCCGCGAAGGAAGCGACCTCGGCACCGCCAATGAATTTCCCCTCGTCCTGGGGGCGCGCCTTGTGCCAGTTATCGACGATATCGTCGAAACCCTCCTCGACGACAAACGCGTCCTCCGGCTCGACGATCATCACCAGATCGACGGCCCTGCGCCGCATGTCTTCGTTGCCGATCTTATCCATACAGTCTAACCTCTGAATTGGTCGACGGCCGTCAAGGCGAAACCGGGAACCAGCGACAGGTCAAGCGAAGCTGCTAAGCGGCGCGGAAGCATCACCCGCCAGAATTCGCTCTGCTGCTCCAGTTGCGCAGTGTCGCACTCCATGTGCAGCTTCGGACACGAGCCCCAGCAGAGTGGCAGGAAGCTGCATCGCGAACAGCTCGGCGCGCGCGTCGGGTCGAAGCCATCCCAGAACTGAAGCTCGTGGAGGGCGCTCTCGGTATGCGCTCGACCCAGCTGACCGACATTGCGGTGCGGTTCGGTCACCTGCAGACCGCAACTGTAGAGGTTGCCGTCAGCACCGATGACGATCGAGTCCTCCGCAATCGCTGCGCATACCGATTCCCGCGGGCTCGGATAACTGTCGAGCGACGCGCTTTTGTCGAGCTTGCCATCCGGCACGTGGGGGCGGACCCGGTTACGGACTTCCTCAAACTCGGCGAACGTGAATTCGACCTTGCGCAGGAAATCGACCTCAGTGGAATAGGGTGTCAGCTTGGCGAGCTGCAGCTGTGCCTTATTCTCAGGCGCAAACCAACCCCGGGCCAGTCCCAATTCGGCAAACTCGGTAGCTTCCTCGGCGTTCTGGCGACTTAGGTTGAAACGGATATCGACTGAGATATGAGGCGCGAGCTGATCGACAAGCGCACACGCAGCATCGAACTGGTTAACATTTTCCCGTGACACCGTTCTGTGCCTACGCGTCTTGTTATGGCTTCGTGACATTCCGTCGAATGTGATCTGCAGCCGTTCGATATGGTGAGTCTTTACAAACGACAGCGCATCCTCGGGCCACAACGTCCCGTTGGTCAGTATCGACGCACTGTAGGAAACGTCCAGCTCATGACATGCATCCTGAATTGCTACTGATGCCTTCTCGAGAAAGTCCCGGTTAAGCATCGGCTCGCCGCCGTACCAGTCGACGTGAAGCGTGCGCTTGTGCGATTGGGCGAAGATTGCCCGGATGTGGTCGACAATCTGGTCGATACGCCCATTCTGCAGCTGGGAGGCATCACGCTTCTGAAAGCAGTAGAAGCAACCCAGATTGCAATCATTGGTCGTTGTGATCGTGACGATGACCGGCGCCTCGATTTTCGCATGGAGGTATTGGCCTCTGATCTCAAGAAGCTCGTCGAAACCCGTTTCGACGAGAAACCCACCACGCTGCAAACGATCTCTGGTCCTCTCTGCGATGTCCTCGGCCGCCACTCTGGCAGGATAACGGCATAAAGCATCCAGGAACTCTCGCGGCGCATCTGAAGCATAACGCAGCGACGCGCCGGTACGGGCATTGTACAGCAGAAACCCCGAGGCGAGCGGCAGGCAAAAATTGTAGCGTGATGTCTGGAGATAGGTGCCGTCTCCGGCACCCGTCATTTGGCTTCAACCACCGCGACACAGTAGGTGCTGGAATACCCACAAAGGGTACCGAGAACCATCTTCGGCGTGTCAGGCGTGATGTAGACTGCGTCGAGCTCGATGAGCTCCACCTTGGTGCCGGCACGGACCTTAATGGTCGGCTCGGCATCGGGGGAGACGATCAGCGAGATTTTTGTCGAAGGCGTGTCCGGCATGCTCTTCTCCCTAGCGCTGAAAATCCGAAGTAACCGTCTCAGTCTATCAGCAAAAGATACCTCCGCAAGCCAGTAAGCAAGGGCCACCTTCTCGCGCGCAGATATTTTTCAATTGCGGCGCCGGATCTTACCTTTAGCGTCGAAGTGCGCCGCAGATCAGGAAGTTGATTGCCTACCTCAGTTCGCCCATCCGGGACAAATGCCCATCTGTGCGATTGTGGCTGCGCGTTGCAGAGCCGCGATGCACTTCGGCACATTGTGCGCACGTGATGTACGTAGTTTCCGATGCTGAAAGACGCTCGGTTATGGTAAGTGTACTGTAGAGGAGAGCGAGATGCGCTTCGTTGATCGGAGTACAATCAGTCCCCCCGCAATTCTTTCGTCCTCCGAGGCTGAATCGCTTCGTCAGGATTTGCGCGACTATGCGACATCCTCCGTGGGCCAGTCTTCGCAGAGACGAGCACCCACCAACCGAGCTTTCTTGGAGCGATCAGAGCTGCAGGAATCCCTCAATGACCTTTTCGAGGGGCGTTGCGCATATTGTGAGAGCCAAGTTGAAGGCGGCGGCCTCGCGCCGCTTGAGCCACACCGGCCCCTTGAGTTTGCCCAATCGTCCGACGGAACGACCGACCAGTTTTACTATACCTGGCTGACTTACGATTGGGACAACATGTTGTGGGCTTGCCACCGGTGCAAGCGCCACAAGGAGAATCGCTTCTTCGTCGAAGGTGAAAGGGGTTACCTCGGGGAGTCGGTGGCGAAACTTCGGGAGAACGAGAATGCGTTGCTGCTCGATCCTTGCTTCGACGACCCGGCGACACATCTAGAATTCCTGCCCGATGGTAAGGTCACAGGGTTGACCCCTCAAGGTCACTCGACAATCAAAATGCTGGCGCTCGATCGCGAAGAGCTGACCTCTGCACGAAGCAAAGCGGTGGGGGAAGCTTTGGCCCGACTGAGCAGCGATCCCGAAAGCCTCGCAGCACGCGCGACCGGCGCAAGTCACTTGTGGTCCCGTGTCGTGGTTAAGGATGTCGCATATCCGGGTGCCACAACCATCGCTCTGCTGCGGGCAGCACGCGACATTCACGAAGGAGACCTGCAGACTTTTATTTCGTTGATCGCTGCGATGCCGCCGGCGGAAAGGCAATCGCTGCTGAATAGCTTGCTCGATGCAAAGATCACGCTGGATGCCGCATGGCCGCCCGAGATCCAAGCGGCAACGTCTCGTTCCAAGCATCGTGTCACTCGACTGAATGACATGCCAGCAGGACGGCTGCCAATCGGCGCTGTCGCGATCTCCAACTTCAGGGGCCTAAGGGAACTGAACGTAGAGTTGCCGCAGATCTCGGCCGAGACCTCGGACGCGCCGCCTTGCATGATCCTTCTTGGCGAGAATGCAACGGGCAAGAGCTCGGTCCTGGAAGCGATAGCGCTCGCGTTGCTGGGGGCACAGGGAGCGGCCGAGCTGGACCTGCTGTTGCGCGAGGACAAAATTTCTCCTCAGGGCCTGATCCATCGGCCCGACCCCGAGGCATGGGAAGTGGTCTCAACCGAGCCTCTCAAGATCGACATCAGCTACGTAGCAAGCCCTTTTCGATCGAGGCTTTCCGGCCCTGGGTCCGCGCAACTCTTCGATGGGACGCACGGGCCGTCCAAGATCGTTCTGGCCTACGGTCCACGCCGCTTCTTCCCCCGGAAGGCGACACGTCGATACCGCGCGCCGGCCTACCGGGTACGATCTTTGTTCGACCCGATGGCGACGATACCCAATCCGTCGGATTGGCTGTTGACGTGCCCTCCATCCGTCTTCGACGCGGCCGCCCGCGCTTTGCGCGAGATCCTGATGCTGCGGCCTGAAGATTACTTCCAACGCGAAGACGGTCGGATCGTCATCGAGACGGCCGCCGGTCGGGTACGCCTGGAAGAAATGTCGGTCGGGTACAAATCCGTGATCGCGATGGCGACAGACATCATGCGCGAGTTGATGGCGCACTACGACAACCTCGAATACGCCGCCGCTACCGTTCTGATCGACGAGATCGAAACCCACCTTCATCCGCGCTGGAAAATGCAGATCATGGGCCGGCTGCGTCGGGCCTTTCCGCGAGTACAGTTCATTGTCACCACGCACGACCCGTTGTGCCTACGTGGTATGCATGACGGAGAGGTGTTCGTGTTGCGGCGTCGCGAGAAGGATCATCAGATCGAGCGTGTGCTCGACGTCCCGGCCATCCGCGGCATGCGGGCCGAGCAGATCCTCACCTCGGAATTTTTCGGGTTGGGTTCGACCGACCCAGAGACTGATTCGAAGCTCGCGGTCTATCACAATCTGGCCGGGCGTATTGGAAGCCATCAGCCGGAGGAAGAGCGACAGTTCAAGCGGCTCCGCGAGGAACTGCAGCGCGACATGGTCATTGGCGACACGCTGCAGGAGCAAGCCGTGGCAGAGGCGCTCAAGCAAGTCGTCACTGACAGTGCGGTGACCCCGCAAAAGCCTGTCTTCCCTACGCGGCGCCTGATTATCGACAGTGCGCTTGAGGTGTTGCGCGCGACACCGCAACTGGGTGCAATGACAGCTGTCGCTGCATCAGATGAGGCGAGCGTTGCCGGACGCCTTGGAAGTGAGTCGGGCCAGGCGGAGCAAGAGGGATGATCCGGATATCGCGTCCGGCAAACCCGCCTCCCCCGCTTGACCTCGCCAATCCGGACAGCGCGGCGTCAAGAGAGCGCAAGAAGATTCTCGAGCATATCGCTGCTCACGGAGCGCCACCGCGCGGAAAGAACACGTTCACCGCCTACAAGAACACTACCATCCGTGACGCTTTGCGCGATCTCTTCCACAACAAATGCGCCTACTGCGAAAGCCGGATCGCAGGTGCCTATGATGGTGATGTCGAACACTATCGACCAAAGGGGAAGGTAACGGACGCTGAGAAGGCTGGTGTCACACATCCAGGCTACTGGTGGCTCGGAATGAGATGGGAAAACCTAGTGTTGGGATGCGCTCACTGCAATCAGACGCGCCATCAGATCATCTTCCAGGACGGCATGTCGGAAGCGCAAGCCCGGGCACTGATCGAGGCTGGGGTCACAATCCTCGTCGGAAAGCTCGACGCGTTTCCAACCGAGGACTCCAAATGGGTGGTGCTGCATACAGGTGACGTTGCAACGGAAAAGCCACTTCTGCTCGATCCAACAAGCGTCGATCCGATGGCACATTTGGAATGGGTGGTGAATGGCGATCTTTCGACGGTTCGACCGCGCAACGGCAGCGTCGTCGGCCGGACGTCGATCGAAATATTTGGGCTTAATCGGAGGCGGCTAACCGAGGACAGGATGTACCACCTGCGCAGCCTCAAACGGCGCGGCAACGAGGTTGTGCGACTGCTTAATCAAGCGACATCTGCACCGGATGATGCCGTAGCCCATGCAAATCAGGCCGCTGCCCTCAACCAGATCGAACTTCTCAAGCAGGACTGTGCCGACGACCAACCATTCGCTGCGCTGGCGCGGGCTTACGTCGCCGACCTGATCCGAACCATCGACAGCATGCGCTAGGATTTCGTCAGCCGGATTTCAGGTTCAGCGCGCGACGGAGCGTGGCGATGTGATGCGGTATCACGCCTCCAGGTTTCCAATTGCTCGGGAACATCCAGTACTTCGTGTGACTGAAGAATGGCACTCGAGTGCGCGGTACCGGGTCTCCGTCTTTATCCCTCTCCGGCAAAACAGCGAACTCTTTGATGCCGGATAGCTCTCGGCCTCCCACGTCCAGACCGAACTGCGAACCGACCCGGCCCGAAATGATGTCGCCCCAGAGAATCCTCTTGTGTGGCGAGTAGAGGTTCGTCCATCGCGTATAGGCGAAAAGGGCGGCGTGATGGGGTATGCGCGGTGCCGTGCGACCCTGTGCCGTACGGTATGAAAAAGGACGGCAGCGGAACCCGCAGCCTTCGTCCAACCCAGACCATAACGCCGCTTGCCGAGCGCCTTAAGATCGAGCCGGAGACGACCTATTCCAAAGGCCAGGAAGATGCTGCAGGCGCGGTCATCGCCGGTAACAGCGTTCCTACTCTTGTGTGTTGGCAGCACGAATCCATCCCTCGTCTGGCGGCCGAGATTGTCCAGTCATCCGATATCGCGCCCGACCAGTGGGGCGATGATGATTACGACAGCATATGGATCCTCGCTGCTGCGGACGGCGGGAGGCAGTGGACTTTCACGCTCGAATTGCAGCGTTTGCTGACTGGAGACAGGTCGTGACTGACTGAGAAGCTGCGGGGTGACCGGAATATCAAACAACTGGGGAGGAAGACCATGGCACGAAAGCCGACCGTTGCTCAGCCCAAGAACCTAAACGCTTCGACCTCATACTCGCGCGAGCGATACGCGCACCCTTTCTACCTTCCGTCCGATCCTTCCGCCCGTCGGCCGACGAGCGGTGGTTTCACGCGGATGACGCAGTGGAGCAAAGAGCAACTGGGTCCCGTGCCCAAGGTCAAAGGCGCCGGTGTCATCAATCTGGTCGATATCATTGGAACGGACGGCGTTGCCGAAGTTGAGCAACTCGGTGAAATACGGTTCCATGCGCTGGGCGACAGCGGTGTAAACCACGCAGAGGAGGCGGAAAGGGTCGCCGAGGATATGGCGACCGACTACAAGGCAGGGGCGGGATCCATGAACCCCTGCTTTCTCTTCCACTTGGGAGACGTTATCTACGGGCCGGGCAAGCAAGATCACTATGGCGAGCGATTTTACCGACCCTACCGGCATTATCCTGGGAAAATCCTCGCCATTCCGGGCAATCACGATGGCGAAACCAAATCAGCCGCCGACAACCCTTCGTTGAATGCGTTTCTTGCGAATTTCTGCGCGGAAACAGCTGCCGTCCCGCACCAAGCCGCTTCCAGCGGCATCTACCGCGTCGATGATGCAACCCGGCGTCTATTGGATGCTCGATACACCGTTTCTGAGGATCATCGGCCTCTATTCGAACTGCCTCGAGAACCCGGGATTCCTGGAAGGGGATGGCGGGATGGATACCTCTCAACTCGACTGGCTCGAGGCCACCTTGAATTCGATCGCGATCGACAAAGCCAAAAAAGCGCTCGTCATCGCCACCCATCATCCGTCCTACAGTTCCGCCGGCCATTCAGGCAGTTCCGAAATGAACCAAAGCATCGATTTGATTTGTCAGAAAGTCGGCCTTTATCCGGACGCTTTCCTGTCCGGCCACGCGCACAACTATCAACGCTATACGCGCCGTATCGGCGGCAAGCAGATCCCCTATCTGGTGATCGGAACAGGAGGTATTGCTCCGCAGAGAGTTCCAGAGGCAAGCGGCCAGCCTGTCGACGACGGTTTTGGAACCACCTATGACGCGGCGCTCGCCTCGTATGGCTGTTTGTATGTCACGGCCTCGGCCAACAACTTGAAGTTTGAGTTCTGGCCACTTGCGGATGGCGAGCGCAACCAAGCGTATGATCCCATCGCGGTCGATCTCGCGACACATGTGGTGAGCCGAGCATAGGCCCGATATTGGCGGCAACCGACTTCAGCAACTGTCGGAATGCGCTGTAGAGACCAAGGACCTGCGTTCGAGATGCGTGGCGTCAGCAAGTGCCGCGCAGGAAGCAACCGAGGCCGGCCGATGGCTGGCAATCCGCGATACCTATCATTCAGCTGGTAGGTCGTATTGCGCCGCACCCACAGTGCGTGGATTCCGGGCAGATAGGCTTTGCCACGGCGGTACTTTCGAGGGGCGATGAACTGAGCACGCCATTTCGGGCAGACAAACAAATCAGGGGCCGACATCACCGTCGCCGATGACGGCGAATTCCGCCCCCAGCGAAAAGCAGTCCGCGCGCGCCCCCAACAGGAGCGCATCGAGTTGCTGCACCCTGCGAACATCGGCATCGGTCCTGTTGCCCTTGTCCATTTTCTTGCGGACGCGATCCAGCAGTGCTTGACGAACACGCGGTTGCAGGACGACCACTTTCGTTCTCAGGTTGGAACCCAAGCGGCCAAGCATTTTTAGGAGGCCATCTCTATTTTTTTGCCGCACTCCGTTGTGCCAAACGGCGTCTTTCAGGACCCCGCCAGCGTTTGCCCTGAGCTTTTCGAGCAGCAAGCCGCGGTCGATGTGGCGCAGATTCTTGACAGCCTGTCCGACAACCACTTCGTAGTCCGAAACCGAGATATCTCGACCCTTCTTTTCGGAACCGCTGCCCTTGGCGTGAATGAGGGTCAGCAGCGGTGGATTGGCCTGATCGTCGATATGGATAAAATCCGCCGATTCCCCGGCACCATCGTCGCAAACAAGCCAGCCTGTTTGCTTGCCCCGATCCTTCAAATTCGGCCAGTGCCTTGCGATCAAACCAAACAGCGACCTGTCGTCAGCATTGCCAGTCGTCTCAACCGCGAAACGCTTTCCATCCAACGGCTTCTCCTGCCAGAACTTGGTATCGTCGGTCGCCATCGAAACCCATTCCCAGTCGGTGAAGCGAGCATCTCGAAACCTGATCTCGTAGACGTGACCGCGCGAGAAGGTGTAGCCGGTATCAAAATAAACCGTGACGTTATCGGCATCTCGGCAGATTCTCAGGATCTCGGCTTCGCGTTCTTCACCGCCAAAGCCGCTCAACTTACGGATTCTCGTTCGAACTTCGCGCGGACCCTGCTCGAATTCGTAAGCCAGGCGGCCAAGCTTCTGATCCCCCCAATACACGTCAGCCTCAAAGTCCGGGCTTCCTGCGGTCGCGGCTACGTCGAACCGCGCCGCATCGCCGAACTGCTGAAGCCACCGGGACCCATCTGCGGTAGCGTCTTCATCACCGTCATGAACCTGTTCAGGTACGATGAGGGCGACATCGTATGGCCGCTCGACGCCCGCCAGGCTGGTCAGGGGAGAGGCGACAACCGGAATAGGAGTTTCAGAACGTGAGGCATCGTGCATGTAGTTGGCGGCGCGGCGCAGAACCAAGTTGACGCTGGTCGTGAACTCGTCCCACGACCTTGTCGGACCAATCCATATCCTGCCCGCGCTCGGGCTTGCGCCGACAACGGTGTTGCCGAGGTCGTCAGACAACTTGACGGTGCTTCGGACGGAACTGAAAAAATAGCTTTGATCCCCGAGTGGATCGAGCGACGATTCAAGCTCGGTTCCGGAAAGGATTTTTGAGTCTGGCTTGATGGTGGTTCGCCGATGTGTACCGGTGAGCCAAAGCGTGCGGACGCGGCTTTCGACAAACGCCTTGTTGATCTCGATTGGCGCAAGGCGGGTGATCACCGACAGTGGGCCGCCCGATGCGCGTGCGATCCTCTTTGCGATGGCGCTTCTGAGCCCGTTGTCCGAGAATGCCAGCGCATAAAGCGCATCGCGCTTGACCACTACAATCAGATGATTGTTGAGGTCCCTGATGTCTCCGGCGACAAGCCAGCCGGGGGCGCGTTCCTCGACATAGGTTGTCCAGGCAATTGTCGTCCCGCCAGCTTCGGTCATGGTTCCCACCGTGTCGGGGAACGTCAGACTTCCTTGTTCTGCGAACTCTTTAGCGACGTCGCGAATGGCAGCAAGCAACGCCTGCGGCGCCGCAGCGGTCCCACCCAGGCCCTTGTAAAGGGAAACGGACACGTAAGGTGCGCATTGTTCCTTGGAAACGGGCATCGCGGAAAGAACAGGAACTGCGGGCGTCATTTCACAATCTCGTATCTGTGGGGCAGATTTTGCGGCAGATAGGTCTTCACCAGGGTCATGCGGTCAAGGACCGACTGGTGGATCCGTGCACCCTCTGGAATGAGTCGCGGCTCGTAGCGCGGCAGATAGAAACCAAGAATTGAATGGCGCCCCGGCCACTCGCGCCGCTTTTCGCTTTTGGGTAGCCACTCAAGAATACGCCAGGCGCCGGTTGCCGACGGATGCAGAGGGGCGCCGACGTCGGGGGCTACATACCTGTGTTCGCCTCCTTTTGTCGGTTGTCCATCGACGAGGTGATCGACCATCACCGCATTCGCCCTCAACCCGCTTAAACAGGCCTCATCGATCATCCATCGCAGCGGAAATTTCGACAGGCCGCTCTCCTCTTCCCTGAAGCCGCCGCCAACATCTGAATGACAGCCGGCAAACCAGACCTCGGTGGCATCCTGTTTTGGAGGGTCCGACGTCGCAAAACGATCCGGTTGATACACTTGACCCTCCTTCCAGATCTGCAATCGAAACATCCGTCGGCATTCATCAATGGCGATCGCCTGGCGAAATGTCTCGACGCTGGGGTTCTGGAGTGTATAGGGAAGCGTCTGCAGGCTTGGGATATAGAAGCGATCCGGGCGCGGCACGATAACGGATGCAACCGTATCCCACACACCAACAAATCGAATAGGCACGGCCCTCCCGCCGACAATCCGGCGAAAATACCAGGCCACCGAGAGATCCTGGTTGTCCATGGCGGCGCGCTTGTATGCGGCAAAGGCATATCCGACATAATTCAGCTGATCAGGTCGCAGGAGGCCCAGCAGGAACATGAACCCGGCGAGCACCCGCACACTGTAGGCGCCACGGCTAAAGCCGAAGAGGAATATGCTGTCACCTTCGACGTAGTGGGTCGCCAGGAAGCGATATGCCTCAAGCACGTCGCTGTCTAGGCCGTATCCCGTAGCTAGGCCCAGGACACCTCTTGTATCCTGGCTGATCCGGCCCCAGGTCGCGGTTTGGCCCAGGGTACCAACGCCGGGGTCGTAATAGACGATCTGACCCCCGTTTTTCTCAAGCATCCTGTAGAGCTTGAGCACGTTCGACATGTTAACGCCGATCTCGTTGCCTGTGCCGTCACAACAGACAACGATATTTTTCGGCAATGCTGACACCCCTCGTAGACTCAAAGAAATTGTAGCAAAGATCGGTTGAAGTGCAATTCGCTCATTTCAGAAATCTATCCGCCGAAAACGAAGAAGGAGCGACCTGCAGGGAGCGTGGCCGGGACCACACCACCCGATGAGGCCCTTCTCGACCTGAAGAGCGCGGCTGCAGGACTGGACGGCCGAGTATCGGCAGGATAGATACGGGGCGTTGGCGGTTGTTTGGGGGGCTATCAATATGCGATACTGTCCGTATGGGCCGTTTGAACTTACGCGCTCGGACGACAATTTCCTCTTTTTGGAGGAGCGCGAGCGGGCGGTCTTCTGGTCGGAGGTCGAGGACGAGATCCCGGGGCTCGCCGATGCATGCGGATGCTACGTGTTTGCACTTCAATCTGGGCGAGCAGCCGTTCCCTGGTACGTCGGAAAGGCCGAGCGTCAAACCTTCAGGCAGGAATGCCTCACCGATGACAAGGTGCGCAAATTCAACAGCGTGCTTGCGAGCAGGAAGCGCGGCCGCCCATATCTTTATCTCTACGCGCGAACCGGCGTTTCATCGTTCTCCAGGCCAACGCGGGCAAAGCACCACGACATCCGATACCTGGAACGAATGCTCATTACGTTCGCCCTGGACCGTAACGCATGGCTGATCAACAAGCAGGAAACCAAGATGCTGCGCAACATGGTGGTTCCAGGGTTGATGAACTCGCCTCCCGGCAGAATTAGTGATGCGGCCAAGGAACTGCAATCCGTGTTGGGATATTGACCCGGTACAGGCTCATTCAAAAGCGCCAGAACCACTCTCTGACTACAGTTCGGGAAGTCGGAGAAACCTGCCAGGAGAGGACGGCGTAACCAAGCTGGCGCGAGCTGCCATAAATCTTTCCAGTTTACGAATTGCCGCTGGGCGGATGGTCATTTTACGGAGTAAGTTGTTCCTGTACCCAGCAACATATGCTACTGTGGTGTTCATACTTAAAGAATACAGTCCCGTGCAACTTTTCCCTTGACGAGGGGTTTATTCTATGCGGGCCATCATAGATATCGAGAGCGCCGATAGTAGCGGTCGGTGTTTTCTGACATGGGCGCCGGTCAAGGCAACAGTTCGGCTTGAAGACGCGGATCGGAATGTGCCGGCGCATCGCGTCAAGCTTCGCAACTCCGGATCAAATGGCGGCGGCCGTCTGGTCTTATCTCGATCATTCACCCAGTCTGATGATGCTGAGCTCAGCCTCCCAATTGCCTCGGACGGCAGTCCTCAGACCATCTGGGTAGCGGGGGCGTTTCTTTCTCCCAGCACCGACTATGGTGATGCAGCAATCGAAGCCGTCACTGACGCGGGAGAAGTCATTGGCAGCCGAAACGCTATGGTCCGCGTTCGCAAGGATGCCACCAAGCTGACGCCTGCCGAACGCGACCGGTTCCTGGAGGCGCTGGCTGCCCTCAACGACGCTGGCGCGGGGCCATTCCGCGCGTTTCGCGATATGCATGTACGCGAGTCGTCGCTTGAGGCTCACGGGGCAGCTGGGTTTTTGCCGTGGCATCGTGCCTATGTGCTCGACCTGGAGCGATCCCTGCAAGCCATCGATCCGACGGTTGCCCTACCCTATTGGCGTTTCGACGAGGCTGCCCCATCGATTTTCGCGGCGGAGTTCCTTGGATCGCCCTCGTCTGAACCCGGCGCTCCCGATATCGTCGTTTTCCCACCTGGCCACCCGCTAGAGTTCTGGACCACGGACGGTATGATTGGCATTTCGCGGCGCCCGCGCTGGGACACTACACAGCCGCCGACCACACCGGCCACGCTGCCGGGCGGGTCGATACCTGCGGTCCTGTCGGAACAGGATACATTCGCGCTTGGCGGCGCTGGCGCTCTCTATGCCGCCTTCCGCCAGATGGAGGCCTCGCCGCACGGCGCAGCTCATGTGCGTTTCGACGGACCAATCAACTCGGTGCCGACGGCTGCCAGGGATCCGCTGTTTTTCCTGTTGCACACCAATGTCGACCGGCTCTGGGCGCGCTGGCAGTGGCTGAACCGGCGCAGCAACGCCGACGATCCCAGTTCCTACTCCGTCTTCGGCTCCACGCGACCGGACGGCGGCGGCAATATCGGTCATCGGCTCGGCGACACCATGTGGCCCTGGAATCAGGACAGGAACCCGCCCAGGCCAAGCTTCGTGCCACCGAGGCCGGGGTTCCCGCCGTCACCTTTCGCGACCATGCCGGGGACGCCTAGCCCCCGTGTTGGCGACATGATCGACTTCCATGGGATCTACAGCGGTCGAAGCCTTGGCTTCAGTTATGATGACGTCCCGTTTGAACTCGAGACGGTGGAGGCAGTCGCATGAAAATCCGGGAATACCGTCGCGAGGTCGAAGCCGAGCTCCAAAGGTATGCAAGGAATGCATCAACCCGCAGGTCCTTGGACACAGGGCGAACGTTGCATGGCCCGGAGGCCTGGGACGCGGCACTTACGATTTTGCGCGATCACGCAGCAGCCGAGGAACAACGCATCGGCGCCCTCTACGAGTTGCAGGCAGGCGCTTTCGACGTCGTCAAGTTTGCGCCTTTCTCGCCCGCTTTCGTGGCCGCCCTTCAGGAAATCGCGCCAGCTCGGGACGAGCCCGACGCGTTACGCCGAAGCGCAATCGACTATCTTTCCAACGCCGGCGACGAGATCGCCAGTCGTGTGCTTATTGCAGGGCTTGAGGGAGCCGAGCCTGCCGTGGTGGCGCCCGCGGCCGCTCTGGAGATGCTTGCGCGCCACGACCATGGTGCGGCCACGCGACTTGCGCATCAGATCCTGGATGGCACCAATCCTCCGCAACTGAGGGAACAGGCGGCAAGGGTGCTTGGATCCGACCCGCAGGCAGCCGACAGGTTGGAAAGCCTGATAAGGGACCCGAATGAGGATCCGCAGGTGCGCCGGGCTGGCGCAATCGCCTTGCGGGCACTGAGGCCTGGAGCATTCAAGGCCGCGGCCCGAAGCGTGCTCGACACCGATGCCGGCACCGATATCGGATCGACGATAAACCGGGGGCTTCGCAATCTTGCAGACGAGGACAAGTGATGCTGCCCGCACTGGACGGTCCGCTCAATCCGGACGATCTGATCGCCATGCTGAGCGAGGGGCATTCCATCTATTGCGGTCGCGGCTCGGCGGAAGCGGAGAACCTGCGTGCACATGTGATGGTGCGAGCGGCAAAGGTTGGCATCGCCGACCGGATCGTGGATTACGCCATGGCTGATCTGGAAACAGCCCGCTCCGCGATCTCACTTGCGGCCGCAGCCATGGTGTTGCGAGAGGCAGGAACAGCGCCTGCGGGCGGGCTGACGTTGCTCGCCGCCGCGCATCGGCGCCTGAGTGTCGGGGACCGGCTGGTGGATCTGGTCAACTTTCCACCCGGCCCTGGCGGCGTAAGCGCCTCTGGCGAGATTTCGCGCACGCTCGATGAACTGACCGGACGCGCCCGATCACCGGCACCGACACTGAATTCCAGTTGCTGCTGCGGGCCGGACCTTGCAGAGGAAGCGGTCGCGCAATTGCCGGATCTGGTGCGGCTCGGATCTTTGCCGATCGAGACGCAGGATGGTCTGCAAGGAACGCTGGGAAACGTTCTGGGTAACGGCGCGGGTCTCCTCGCCTTCTTCTATACCAGGTGCATGAACCCTTTGCGGTGCTCACACACAGTAAGCCAACTCGGCGAACTGGCTCGATCGCTGACGGGACGCTTCGGCGCGGAGCAAGTGCGGCTGTTAGGTATCACCTACGACCCAGCTTACGACACGGCCGGGCGATTGCTGGCTTATGGACGTGATCGATCCGTCCCCTTCGGCGCCGGTTGCCAATTGCTGCGGACGGTGGATGCCTTTGCGCCTGTCGCGGAGGCACTTCAGCTAGGCGTCGGGTACGGTCCGGCAACCGTCAACCAGCATCGCCTGGAGTGGATCGTCTTCGCGCCGGGCCTGCGCGCGGTCCGCGTTGGCAGAGGCAGTCACTGGGGAACGGCGGCCATGGCGGACGATCTGCTGTTGCTGGCAAACGGCCAGGGCTCCGAACCGTCTGCGCCCGGAAGGTTTCCGTTAGCTCCCCCGGAGCCCTCGATTTCAAACATCGACCGGCTCGGACAAACCTCAAACGGCATGACCCGGGTGGAATAATTGACATTGATGAAAAGCGTTGGGTTGTCACTTTAGCTTCATGTGGAGTTTCAATCATGCAGCCGATTGCCTGGCCTTCCACACGACCACTCAAGATTTATGCGACCGATCCCACGAAGGGTTACGAGGAAGCGCTAAAGATAACCATCGCGGTCGAGAACGAAGAGCTGAAAGCGGGCCCGATCGGTGAACGTCTTGAAGTCGTCGACTATGATGGAAACGCAAAGACGTTTTACGATGCTGTCAACCTGGATGACCCCGCCATTTTGATGCAGGGCGGCCTGGATCCGTCGGAGGCCGACCCTCGCTTTCACCAGCAGATGGTATATGCGGTAGCCTCACGAACTCTATCGAACTTTGACCGTGCCCTCGGCCGCCGCATAGATCTGGCCAGGGGACCGAGACGGACGCGGCTGCGGTTGTTGCCGCATGCGTTCAGGGGTCGCAATGCGTTTTACGACAGCAAGCTTCACGCCGTGCTGTTTGGGTATTTCAACGCGGATGCCGATGCGGGCACCAACATTCCGGCACAGAAGATCTATACGTGTCTGAGCCACGACATCATCGCCCACGAGATGACGCATGCGATCGTCGACCGTTTGAGGCGCTATTTCCTTGAGCCGACGAATGCCGACGTACTGGCCTTTCACGAGGGTTTTTCCGACATCGTCGCGCTGTTCCAGCATTTTTCGTTTCCGGATCTGGTCGACCGCGAGATACAGCGGCGACGTGGCGACTTGCAGCAACCGACTGTTTTGATCGAGCTTGCGCAACAGTTCGGTTTTGCCACCGGCCGAGGAAGATCCTTGCGCTCGGCGCTCGGTGATCCGTCGGCGACACTTGCTGGAACAACAGAAGTGCATGACCGTGGCGCCATCCTGGTAGCCGCGGTCTTTGATGGGTTCTTCCAGACGTATCGAACCAGGATTCGTGATCTGGTGCGGATTGCGACTGGCGGAAGCGGTGAGTTGCCGGCGGGAGACCTTCAGCCCGATCTTGCCAGGCTTGTCGCCCAGGAGGCTTCCAGGACCGCGCAACGTCAACTCGATATGTGCATCAGGGCCTTCGACTATCTCCCTCCCGTCGACATAACGTTCGGAGACTATCTGCGGGCGTTGGTGACCGCTGATTTCGATCTGAACCCCGATGATCCATGGGGGCAGCGTTCGGCGCTGATCGAGGGGTTCCGCCGTCGTGGCATCTATCCTGAAGGCGTGACATCGCTGGCCGAAGAGTCGCTGCGCTGGCCAACCGTTACAAATCTCCCGCCATTGACCGACAGCCTACAGGATCTGCTGCCTAAACTCCTCAGGGTCGAAGCGGATCGCTTTTCGCAGCGGACACGTGAAACCGAAGTCACACGCCCCAGCCGACCCGGTCTCTCCGCGCCGGAAGAAGACGCCGAGGAGGCTGTCCAGCCGCCGCAAGGAGCGGAAATTTCGAAGAGGCTGGCCTGGGCCCTCAGTTCATACGCAAAAGCCAACGCTTTACAGCTTCTTCTCAATCCCAACCTTAAGATTGCGGTATCGGGCTTCAACGCAGTCTTCCGCGTGGCCTCCAGCGGCAGATTGCTGATCGAGCTCGTCGCCCAGTTCGTGCAAACCGATCGCAGCTCGGAGGTGGACGCTCTGCTGGGAATCCCGATCGAGAAGCGCGGTGGCACGACGATCATTGTCGGCGTGGATGGCACTGTGCGTTACGCCATTGCAAAGCCGCTCCCGAATCCCGAACTGCCACAGCCGGCGAACGGGGCAGCAATCGCGCGTCTCGAGAGGCAAAAGAGCTTCATCGCACAGTTCGACGCACATGACCCGTTGTTCCCCTATATGTCACCGGACGAGCTGAAAGCGCGCATGGATGCCCGCATGAACCTGCGCGGATTGCACGGGGGCTATTGATATGGTCGATCGTATCTCAATACGCATGTACCGGGTCGGCTTCGGCGATTGCTTTTT
Source organism: Mesorhizobium sp. CU3 (assembly GCF_006442965.1). Taxonomy (GTDB): domain Bacteria; phylum Pseudomonadota; class Alphaproteobacteria; order Rhizobiales; family Rhizobiaceae; genus Mesorhizobium. The sequence goes on from NZ_VFWX01000009.1 coordinate 101,593, forward strand.
GCTGACATTCTGGTTTGGACAAACGCCAAAGCGCGTGCTGTTTGATTGCGGCAGCCTCAGCAAGACAAAGGCTCAGGTAGCTAAGATCGCCGATGATGTCGTCGCAACCTGCACGTCGAACGACAGGGCGGCACTGGATCTCGTGGTCTGTACACACCGTCACAAGGATCATGTGAGCGGTTTCGACAACCCGATCTGGAGGACGGTGGAGGTCGGGGAAGTGTGGATGCCATGGACTGAGGATCCCGCGGACCCCGATGCCACACGCATTCGCAATCGCCAATCGGCCTTTGCCATGGCGCTCAGTCAGGCGATATCGCCTGGCGTCAGTGCGGACTTGACACCGCTGGCCAGGAATTCGGCCCGGACGATCAAGAATGCCCAGCTTGCGCTCGCGCTCAACTCTCTGACCAACGAGCAGGCAATGGCGACGTTGCACCGGGGTTTTGCGGGCAACCCGCCGCGTCGTTTTTTCCCGGCGCGGCCAGGCGACAACGCGGCTGCGCCTTCATTGCAAACCTATGCGCTGACGAGCCTGCCTGGCGTTCAGTTTCATATCCTGGGACCAAGCCGCGACGAAAAGGTTATTGCCAATATGGATCCACCAGCGGGCGCAGCCTATATTGCGCAGTCGAACGCGATGCCGGCGCAAAGCGACGCAAGTGCGGGCTGCGAACAGATCTGGCAAATCGGCGAGGCGCTGTTTCGCCAGCAGACACCAGGATCGACCTTCAACGACGAGGATAGGATTGCGGTCGAAAAAATCGCTGAAGATCCTGACTTCAGCGTTCTTGCGGCGGCTATCGACAATGCCGTCAACAACACCAGCCTGATGATCATGATCGAAGCTGGCAACCAATTCCTTCTGTTTCCCGGCGACGCTCAGTGGGGCACCTGGAAGGCAGCGATGGATCAGGTGGAGGTACGCGAACTGCTGGCCCGCACGACAATTCTCAAAGTATCGCATCATGGCAGCCACAACGGCACTCCAAAGGAATTGATCGAATCGCTGATTGGTAGCAACGTCACAGCGTTCGTATCGACTGGGACTGTCACCCAGTGGCCGGGCATACCGCGTGGGCCGCTGATGGCGGCGCTCAATCAAAAGACCAAGCTCGCAAGAAGCGACGTCGCCACGCCACCGGCGGGATTTACGGTCAAGCGCGACCTCTACGTGGAGTGGGAGACCGCGACTTAGCGGCCAATCTCCATCTTGTCGGGCGCCAGTCGCAAGACCTTCAGCCGCGATGCCGTTCCTGCCTGGTCGAGCTCGATTATGCCGCCGGGCAGGAGACGCCAAGTGCCGATCATCTGTGTCGTTCTGTCATCAGGACCGGGGCCGCTTGCAAGCAGGCGCCCACCGGGTCCCAGGCTGAATGAACGACGGCCGCGAGAGGGTGGGAACGTCCAGGAACCTGGCCGAAAGACCAGGCGGTCCGGGCCATCTTCCTCATGGGAGTGTACCCACTGCTGCTGCAGCGTCGTACTATCGATATCCGCCATTACGTCAGTTGTGCTGCGCCTGTCGTCAAATCCTTGCGCGGCCCTGCCAAGGTAGCCCTCATGCGGGCAACCTGCCCAGCCGAGAACATAAACATAGCCTTGTCGTCGACATAGTCCATGTAATTCACGAACATATCACCGTTCGGCCCGTTGTTGCAGGAGACATGGGGGAAAGTCGGCTCGTTGTAGTTCGGCAATTGCTGCCGCGGCGTGTCGGCGACCAGATCCGACCCCGAGCAGTCCTCCGTATCACCCCAAATGTGCCTGAGGTTGAGATAGTGGCCCACTTCATGCGTTGTTGTCCGACCGAGATTGAAGGGCTTCGCCGCGACGCCACCGGTGCCAAAGGCAGTGTTGCGAATGACCACGCCGTCAGTGGCCGGCGGACCTCCCGGGAACTGAGCGTAACCGAGCAAGCCGCCTTGGAGGTCGCAAACCCAGATGTTGAGATACCGCGTGGTGTCCCAGGCATCGGAACCGCCTTTGGCGGTCATCTTCACCGAATCGTCTTGGCCGAACCCGTCAACGGTCGTCTTTTGCCGGACGATCCCGGATGTTTGGGCACCGCCGGGGTCGACCTTGGCGAGCTTGAACTTGATTTTCGCATTTCCCACCAGGCTTTTCCAGGGCGCCGGCACGTTCGGCAGATCGGTGTTGGCGGCGCTGTAATCCGCGTTGAGGACGTCTATCTGACTTGTGACCTGCGCATCGCTGATATTGTCGGCCGCCTTCTTGTAGACCACGTGAACAACCACGGGCACTGTCACCGACCTTAATGCATCCACGCTCATCCGCGCGACGCGACGCTGCGTCGCCTGCTCTATTTCGACAAGTCGGGATCGGTATCCTGGATCCTGCTCCAGAAGCCGATGGTATTCGATCATAGCTCCGCATGACCGCTTGGGCGGAGATTCGTCGTTCATGGATCCCTCCGTTATCGCTGCTTGCCAATTTTAAAAAAGGATGCGTATATTTTTTCAGGACCAGATAAAAATGGCCGATCGTAAGAATAAGACTATCGCACAATCAGTGATGTATTTCCAGCGCGTGATGTATCTTCGTTGTGAAAGGAGCGCAAAGATTGCAGAGAAAGGTTTTCTTCAAAGGGCTTCGAAGGGAGCCACCGGCGAGGAAAATAAGCGCTCCCCGCAAGCCACTGAACGAAAAAAGGCTGTAGAATCATAGCTTGCGGATCGAGAAGCAGATACTGAGAGGTGTTTGGCTCCATTGACTGCATCCGGTCTCGAGCAAAGTTGGCCGGTCATCTCTCAATTAGCCCTCTGTCCAGCGGTAATGTTTCGATGGACGAACATCCAGTTGAATGGCAGTTTGTGCCCTACGCGACCGATGTCCCTAATCGATTGGTCGCAAAAGGCTCAGAAGATTCAGGACCAGGCAGTGCTATTCTTCGACCACGCCTCGAGACGTCGACAGACCCCACGCTCGTTCAACATCAGTTTTCTGGACAGCTCGCTTCGCGCGATCATGGACTATCTGGCACGGAGTTTGGAAGAACGCCTTCAGACTGACTTGCCAGCAGTCTGGAAACAGCCGTTCCAACCTGATGTGATCGAAGCGCTCAGTGTGTTGGCATACGGGAAGTGCCCTTTTTGCGAACAGCGATCCGTTGCCCTCCAACCATATCGGTTCCGCCCTCCCGCCTACGCCGAGCCAAGCGCGACCCCCGATGAAAAGCCATGTTACCTCTGGCTTTCGCTCAACTGGAACAATTTCTTTCCAATTTGCAGCGACTGCCTTCCGGCGCAGAAAGCACTGTTTCCTGTCGAGGGTCGGCGGGCGCATGCGCCGACAGCGTTGGAGCCGGAGCAACTGTTGTATGAACCTGGGCTGATAGATCGGGAAGCCGCCGTTCTGTTCTATCCAGGAGAGCCGGCCCTGCTTGAATCGGGAATTGAAATTGCCAAGGATGGGAACTTGGTGGCCTCCGATGTCCGAGGCGCCGCCACGATATCGCATTTTGCATTGAACCGGCACCCGTTGGTCGTAAGACGCCGGCAGGCTATCGAGAGTCAAATAGAGGCTCTTCGAAACGGATCTGCGGTCGGTGGCGGTGCGCCGTTGGAACAAGCAGAGTTTGGCGGCTCCCGATACCTGGTGTTGCGCCAGCTGGCCCAGTTCTTGTCGGAACGATATGACGAGGCGCCGTCGCTGGACCCACAAAACATTCAAGGCCTTTTCGATATCTGGATCGCCGAGCGGCCCGACTTCCCAATAGCGCTGGCGAGCGCAATCCGCCGGCTCAGCCCCAAGGGCGCCACGAAAGCCAAGGAAGCCGTACGATCGAGGACGTTCCCGCATCCGCGGCCGCGCGTTGATTTTCCTCGCTTGGGCTCGGTGCGGATCAAAAACTTTAAATCCCTGGAAAGCATCGGGATTGCGCTACCGGAGAGGGCCCGCATCCGCGCTTCGTTGATGCCTGCAGAGGCAACCGAGGAGCCAGGGGCGCCATGCCTGCTTATCCTGGGTGAGAATGCGGCTGGCAAAAGTAGCCTCCTTGAGGCAATAGCGCTTGCCTGTCTGGCTCCCGCAACGCGATCGCGACTCAAGCTGAACCCGGGCATGCTTGTCCTGAAGCCACAGTACATGGGTGCGCCGGCCGGCTACCAAGGGCCTCGCGCGTCCGAGATCGTGCTGGCATTCCACGGCGGGAGCGAACTTGGCGTCACTATCAACGAAAATGGCATTACGACGACCGGAAAGGAACTGCCGCTTGTCTTCGCCTACGGGGCGCACCGACTGTTCGGCGGCAAGGAACGACGCGGGGCGATCCGCCATGTGGATACTCTGTTCGGATACGATCGTCACATTTCCAATCCCGCCGCCTGGTTGATCAACCTTGCCAAGTCGCAGCCGCAAGCACTCAATGAAGTCGTGAGCGCGCTCCGTCACATCATCCAAATCGACGGAGAATTTCAGAACATCGAGGTCGGCCCCGACGAGCACGACGGCTCCGAGCGCTGCTACATCAATATCAGGAAGCAGAGGCCGAACGGGACGAGTTACATCGTTCGACAGCAGCTGGAGGTGGCCTCCTCAGGGTATCGCGCGATACTGGCGCTGGTGTGCGACGTGTTCCAGGGTCTGATGGCGGCTGTGGGAGCTTCGCGTCGACCGGCGTCTGCACGAGCGCAAGGCAGCGACGCAAGAGAGGCACGTTCGGCGCGGCATTCGAATGCGATCGTGCTCATAGATGAGGTCGAAGCCCATCTTCACCCGCGATGGAAGCTCAACATCATCACCGGTCTGCGCCGCGCACTGCCCCGGGTCACCTTTATCCTTACATCGCACGACCCCCTTTGCGTCCGTGGCATGTTGAACGGGGAGGTGATGATGCTGAACCGCTTTCAGATCCTCTCCGAGCCCGGTCAAGATCAGTTGCCGGAAGCGGTTGAGCAGGTGCACGACTTTGGCAATATCGAGGAAATGACCGTCGAGCAGCTTCTGACGTCGAACCTGTTCCAGCTGTTTTCGACAGACGACCAGAGGACGGACGAAACATTCTCGGCGATATCTCGCACATTGGCTCGCCAGCGCAACGGCGAGCCACTCAACACCGAAGAGCAGGTTGCGCTGGAGAAATTCAATCGTGAGATTGCCCAAGCCCTGCCATACGGACGCACGGAGATAACCCAGGTCATTCAGGAGGCAGTCGCCGAGTATCTGGAGCAGCGCCGCAAAAGGGATCAAAAGGCGACCGGCATGGCGAGGGACAGAGCGAAGGCCGCCGTAAGAGACTTTCTGCAGAGCCTCCTCCAATGAGGAAAGTCGACCGATCGGCAGTCGGCGAGCCGCCCGATCTGCACAGCCGACGTCCGTCGGACGGCAAGACCGAGCTTGAGCTGGTGACCCAACATATGAACGGGCCTCGAAGGCATGAGGCGTTCGACTTCACCAGGTACAAGCAAGCATCGGTCAAGACCGCGCTTGAGCAGCTGTTCCACGGCAAGTGTGCCTATTGCGAGAGCTTTTACGGAGCCACTCAACCGGTCGATGTTGAGCACTTTCGACCGAAGGGGGAAGTAGAGAATGCTGACGCTCACCCCGGCTATTGGTGGCTCGCAATGGAATGGACAAATCTTTTGCCGAGCTGCATCGACTGCAATCGCCGCCGTAAGCAGAAGACACCAAGCCCCAGGGGCAACGGGAAGGCAACGCTTCTCGACAGCGGTGAGTTTGATCGATCAAAGAGCTTGAACACTGGCAAGGAGTGTGCCTTTCCCTTGATCGGCGGTGTCGTTCGAGCCATGAAGCCCTCGGACGACTTGTCTGCGGAACGTCGCTTGCTGATTGACCCGACTATTGACGATCCGGACGCACACCTCGCGTTCCACGTCGACAGGGCCCATCTCGTGAGCCTCGTATATCCGCGGCCGCTCAGCCCTGGCGAGGCGCTTGCGCTCCCGGAGGCGATGGCGGACCCGGAGGGATTGGCGACGGCGGCCAAGGCCGCCAATGTGAGCCCGATGGGCATGGTTTCGATTCAGATTTACGGATTGAACCGACTTGGACTCGTGCAGAACCGCACCAAGGTGCTGCGCGATATGGAGTTTCTGCTCGAGCTCAGCCTGGATCTGGAGGAGATCGCAGTCGAGCTCGACGACAGAATAAACGCGCGGTCTCTCAAACTCTCACAGCGGCCCCGCGCCAAAGATGCGGAGTTGGCAAATGATTTGAGGGCGGACCGCCGCATACTGGCAAAGATCCGCCAGTTCACTGGCGAAATCCGCTCGCAATTGCGCGCGCGTACCAACGCGTCGTCGCCTTATTCGAGGCTGGCGCGAGCATGGGTCGAGGCCTACGTGGCCAGTTGACCCCGGCACGACGCGTGCCAAAGCCTTGCGGACACAATCCACTGGCTACGAACTGGACCCTTGGAACCGGCGTGGCCAGCCCTGCTAAAGCTTGGTCAGAAACGGCACGCCTTTGACGAACTTCGGATGACAGCAGTCCTTGAAAAGCTGCAGGATGGCGATCCATCCGTTTCGAGATATGTCCCGGTACAATAGATCATATGCCAATTGCCGAAGCTTCTGTTCGCTGATCCCAACATCCAACTTTATCTCAGCGCTCAGGTTAATTTCAAAAAGATAAAGTGCGAATAGTTCATTCAGAAGCTCTAAATCATCATGTGACTTGTCAGAAAGCTGCGTAAAACCTTGATCATTCACACCTGTAAAGCTGGGTGAATCAGGTATAACTTGTATCGGTTTTAATCTTGGTATCCACTTCAGAAGGAAAGCGCACCGCTTTGTGCAGTCGAGCTTCTTTCGGAAAGGATCCGTTTGGTGATAATTCTTGTACCTGGCAATGTCCTGATAGGCACTCTCGACAGCGAGGTATAACCGCCGCGGCGAAACGACGATCTTTATCTCGTCGCCAACGAACTTTTTATTTACAATTTCTTCGATGAAATCTTCAGCAAGATCCCAATAGCTGATAAGATACTCAAGTATCTCTTCTTGTGTGTACCTGAAATACCCTTTCTCTTCGTCCATGAATAGGCCCCCCTCTTGGTATTGAAAGGAAGTCTATTTGCTGGACGAAGAAAGGGCTTTCATCACCCGAACATATCGTTCGGCCCTCTTCCCCACCGTCTCTTTGCTCACTTTCTTGACTGCCTCGATATCGTAATCGGGAGCGCTGTTGTCACGTTTCATATGAGCAATGTTTCGAATTGGCCTGTCCGGCGCCATGAGCAACTCTGCCGCCTTTCGCTTGGCCTCTGGGCTGGTGCGAGTCATGGGATGCCCTTTCTCTCGTCAATACATCCAGGCTGTGACTACGTCAGTTCATCGATATCCACCGGCCTTCCGAGCAGATCGGATAGCGCCTTCGCGATCTTGGAGAGTGTGAGTTCGCTCGGGCTTCCTCCATTCTCGGCGGAAGCGATTGTCCCACGGTCCAAATTCGCTCTTCGTGCCAGTTGGTTCTGGGAAGCGCCCGCCTCCAGCCTCAACTTCTTGATCACAGACGACCTCGCCATCGCGACTCTCAAAACGGTCAGTACAACAGGCCAAAACCCGCTAGATTCGACAAAATCCTACCACATTCCGCTGAATTCCGCACCTTTATGCGTTTTTCAGCAGTTTGCAATCGGAACTGGCATAAAGAAGCGGCTTTCCACCGAGTTCTTGCTAGTCCGGCGACAGGAATGGCCCAGTCCCCGCGCCGCAGACGCGCGACGTTTGCGACGGTGGCAGCGAAATCTTGCGTGGCCTGCTGTTGCGTATGGCGAAATCTGTTGGTCTATGACCCGGTTAGCAGTGCAGTGCTGGCTGCTGTCGTATCTCGCTTCCGTAGAGCCCCACAAGAGAGATCAGAAATGCCTCGCGATCAGATGGTGGGCCCACGTCATTACCCAGCGCCCGGCCGATGCGCGCCGCAACGACGCGCCTTTGCCAATCTGCGGGCACGAAAACGGTCAGCGCTCGATATCGGTGCCCTTGATCGGCCGTGGACGTAGGCGCTCCTCAAATTGCGGACAAGGCGCCTAACGGTGACGCCGCCCGGTTGCTGCTCGCTTTCAAGATCAAATAGAGAAGAACAAACAGGCGCGTGGACAGATAGTCGATCTGTGCCGTGGTCTCGAGCGGCTCTTGCGACGTCTCGGAGTGGCGAATGCGGTGGGTGTTGCCAATCTTCGTCAGTGCGCAAGATGACCGCGTCGATCGCCTCCGGATGCTGGTAATAGTCGAGCCGGGTTGCTTTCCGTAAGCGTTCGGGCACTGTGAAGAGGGTAACGGAGACTGCGGTATAGCGGGGTGCGCATGGCAGGCGAGGTAGCTCTCGAGGATCTAAAGCCACAGCTTGTGATCGTTCCGTACAAGCTGGCGGCGGACGCCACGGCCGAGGCCATCGTCGCGGCAGTCGCTGGTCGATGGGAGAGGCTAGTTGCAACTAACCCCGCAACAGGCGCTACCCGCAAGGAGGTCCGCGGCGTCACCGTGATGAAGACCTGGAAGGAGGACGGCTGGCTCGTCACCGGAGCGCACTATCTCCTCGAACGACCGCCTGCCTGGCTACGCCGATACCGCAAGGCCCCTGAGCCAGGGGAGGACCCGGACGAGCCGCTGCTCCTCAACCGCACTCACCATCTCGCGCTGTTCACGGTTCAGGAGGGTCTCGCCGCCATCCACGCTACGGAAGACGCGCCGGCGAGCAACCTTCAATCGTGGCTTGCCGATGGGCGAGTCGGTGACAGTTTCTCGGCGAGTGCACCGATCGAGCTGGTGAACCGTGACGTGCTGGAAAGAACCTTCATCAAAGGTACCGCCAAGCAACTTTGGATGCAGGGCATTCACCAGCCGACGACGTTAAAGCCGGACCGCAAGATATTCTTTGGCCGCGACCTGCGCGATGCGATCGATTCGTACGGCGACCAGACATTTGATCCGAGCGGGGCCATCTCAGACCTCATGGCTGACGGAAAGCAGCCGGACGCCGAAGTCCTGGCTGATGGCGAGGATTGGCGTCCGCCTCGACGCGTCGGGCTGGTCTTCGAGGAGCGGCGGGTTTGGACGACCCCGCCGGCCTCGTTCGAGGGATTCCGCCGCAGCCTCGGTGACTTGTTCAACCGGATCCGTGCCACCGAAGGACAGCCGGTGGTCGGCAACGAAGGGCGGAGTCAGCATGGCTACCGCTTGCTCGCGCAGTCGCGTCCAAGCACCGAGTTGGCGGAAGCGCAGGAGCCAATCGAGGTTTATCTTGGCGCCGCCGCCGAGGAAGCCTTGCGCGTCAGTGCATATGGAGACCATGAACGCGATCTCGAAGAGCGCTGGCTCGAGTCGGGACGGGTCGAGCTTGCGCGGCAGGGTCCTGGAGCCGAGTTCGCGATGGCGGTCTTCCTCGACGACGAGCACCTGCTCGATCTCGCAGTCCGACCTGTGCCGATCGGTGATGATCGCATAGGGTTTCAGGTCGCCGCCGAGGCCTATCATGTCCCAATCGACGATCGCCGCGTCGTGCTATTCGATGAACTGCAGCGCGACATCGATCGCCGGCTCTCGGTCTGGTACGCCAGCGGGCAAGTGATCCAGAGTGGAAGGCTGTTCAAGCCGGAATGGCGTGATGTGCCCTTCGACTCTTGGCGCTGGTGGTCCTTCGGCGACAAGGCAGCCTTCTACGATATCACTAAGGAGAAGCCGAAGGCTGGGCTTGGTGCGATCGGTAGCGAGGACTCGCTGTTCGACTTCGTCGTCCAAACTGCGGTCACCTGGTTCGACCCGCAGGGAGACTGGCTGGCGATCTGCGACGATGCAGCCGGCGAGATCGCTGACTTCATCCTCATAGAGCCCGGGCGCCGTCGGCTCTGGTTGGTTCACGCTAAGGGCGCGTTCTCGGGTAGTGAAAGGCGGCTCATCGCCGTCGCCCCCTATGAGCAAGTCGTCAGTCAGGCCAAGAAGAACGTGAGATTCTTCGACGCGGTGGCACTCAGCAAGGAGTTGGGGCTCCGCGTCGCGGCCATCGCGCCGGACAAGCCGGGACCGCCTTGCTGGCGGAACGGAGCGCCGTCGGACTCGAAGACGGCACTCGATGAAGCAATAGCCTTCCTCGATTCGAACCCCGCATTGCGCGAGCCGACGGCAGTCGTGCTGCAGCCGCACGTCCATGAACTGGCGCTCGCGGACGCGGAAAGTGCTCAGGAGAAAAATCCCGGGGGCTCCATCAGCGCGATGCTGCTGCTGCGCCTCAAGTCTTTGTTGGCAGACACCGAGATCACCTTTGAGCGGATCGGCGTCCGCTTCCTGGTGTTCGGGGACAAGACCCCGCGAACACCCAAAGCCGTGAAAGCACCAAAGGTCGCGAGAGGGGGCAAGAAAAGGGCCAGGGCGGTGGGGACGCCCTAGCTGTTGACGAGAAGGCGCTGCGCCGCACGCGCGGCGCCGGGGGCATCGAACATCAGCGAGGCATAGCTAACGCGGCGCAGGTACGGGCTGAGCAGGTAGTCGAACTTCTCGATGCGCGTATCCTTTACGTTCCGGGCCAGCTCGGAAACGTTCGGCAAGGTAGGCTTCGCACTGTCCCAGCTGGCGATCTGCTCCAGGTATCGGGCGAGATTGGCGGCTTTGTCGACGGTGATGGCGGTACCGATCGATGATGCGGAAAGTCCAAGGAACCGGAGCGCTGCGATCAGCGTCGTCTGCGCAGTCGGCCCGGTCCAGGGGAATAGGATCGCACCCTCGCCGCGATCCAGGATCGCGCGTCGAGCAAGATCGAACTCGTGAAAGGCTGTGCGGCCCTCTTCGAGGCAGGCCTTGGCGCGGGCTCCCAGACGGACGTTGATGCCAGTGGGCAAGCCTTCGCGGTCACGATAGAGCTGCTCCATCCGCGCAACGATCTGCTGGGAGGGAGGGATTGGAGGACCGGCAAAGCGCGGTGCATTGCCGCCCGTGCTCTGGGCGACGATGATAGTAGGCGGTGAACTGAGAACTTTCTGGACGATCCACTGCCGTCCGGCGAAGAGTATGCGCTCCCCTGCTTGGATGCCATGTCCGGCGGGTATGGTGCCGAGCTGGCTGGGGCCGGCGCGGACGACATAAGTTGGGCCGGACTGGAAGGCCGCATAAAGCTGCGGCCCCTTGCGCAGACGCTCGATGGTTCTACCAAGCTGAACAAGGGTGTCACGACCTCGGTGTGTAAGCGTAACGAGCTCCTCGCTCTCAAGGCTTTCGAGGACCGCAACGAGCAGCTTGGGATCGACATGCTTGAACGCGCCGCGCGTGATCAGTTGTTCGATGAGAGCGGAGACGGTGATCTCGGCGCTGCCGATGATTGTTGACAGCGACTGCTGAATAAGCGTCGAAAGATTGGGCAGGTTTTCCGCAGGTGGCTCGAAGCGCCGTTCGCTCGTCAGTGCTACCTGAGCGACGGCCTGAAACGTCGGCAAGTGAAGGCGCTCAATGGGGTGGAGGTCGGTACCAGGTGCCGTTTCGCGAATGTACATGCGCAGCGCACTGACCTTGCCCGACTTCCGGCCGGAGCGGCCCAAGCGTTGACGAAGTGAGGCAACACTGGGTCCGGCATCGATCTGGCCGACCTGCTCGATGGCACCGATATCGATTCCCAATTCGAGGGTCGGCGAGCATACGACGACGACCTTGTCGTGAGTTTCGTCACGAAGCGCAGCTTCGGCCTTAGTGCGAAGCTTGCGCTCGAGCGAGCCGTGGTGCGGAAACACCTCTCCTCGTGTGGGGTCGTGTACTGCAGCTTCCTTCAAGTTGGTCGCCACGAACTCGACGAGGCCGCGGGAGTTGGCAAAGATGAGGCTCTTGCCGTGGCCAAGAAAATCGTCGGCAGCAGCCTTCGCGATCTGCTCCAGCGCAGTAGGTTCTCGTTCGCCATCGGGCAGAACGCGCGCTTCGGGTTGGTAGAAGGCCTCGACATGATAGTTGACGGGCGTGAGCGACGTATCGTCTGCGGCAATGATAACCCCATCGGCATCGTCCGCCCGAAGGAACCGCCGAACCTGCGGGAAGATGTCGGGATCGAGCGTTGCCGAAATGCCGATGCGGCGGATGCGGCGTCCAAGCTGACCCTCGATGCGCGACATGATCGAAAGCAACTGCATGCCGCGAGCGGTGCCGAAGAACGAATGGATCTCGTCGATGACGATGGCACGCAAGGGAGAGAGCAGGTTCCGGAGGTCGTCCCCGGGCCGGATGAACATCGCTTCTAGCGATTCCGGCGTCGTGATGAGAACGCCGTTCGGCAAGCGTCTCGCGCGCTGTTTCGTACTCTGCGAGACCTCACCATGCCATGCGGTCACCTTGCGATTTGAGGCGCCGATCATCCCCGCGAGACGATCATGCTGCTGGTTGATGAGCGTCTTGAGCGGGCAAATGTACAGCACCTCGAAGCCGTGCGGTAATGCCTCGCCCATGAGTTCGGAAAGGAGCGGCAGGAAGACCGCCTCGGTCTTGCCGGTCGCGGTCGGGGCGGTAACCAAAAGGTCGTGGTCGGGGCTTCCGGCAAATTCCTCGATCACCTTGGTCTGGATCGGGCGCAAACTGGCCCATGACTGCGCGGCCGCCCAGTCGCGCAGCGTGGCATTGAGGTGGGCCAGTATCTTGAGATCCTGCTTGCGCATCGGCGATCCTCGTTGAGGGTACTCTCGTCATGATGGAGGACTGCGAACGCGGCAATCGGGCTCTCCGACTGACCTGACGTAGCGCACGAAATGACATAACTATACGAGTACCGGTTTGCTGCCTCAAGATGACGAGATGCATTGCATCGGCCAACTTGTAAATGAAATAGCGGGCAAACGCAGATTGCTGTCGAGTGTTCGTCATGCACGTGTAGTAGTGCCGGCGATGTATCAGGCGGGAGGTAAAGGATGGCCTTCGTACTCAAGACGCGCGGCGGCACGCTCGATGACAAGGACTCGGCCCAACTGGCCGCGCTGACGGTCGCACTGCAGCAGGCTTCACCACAATTGCTTCGACATCTCCACGGCGGGCTCGTCACGAAAAGAACGGGGTAGCTATCGCGACGCGGTTCGCCGGTGTCGTGCCCGACGGGTTCGGGCTCGGTCAAACCTGGCAGCAAACCTTTGTCGTCTGGCGCACAAGCGCGTTCGAGACGATCCAGACGAACTTGGCCATGTTGACCGCTTTGGTACGTTACTCTTCAGGCTAGCCGCGAAATCCCAAACGACATGCTCAAGGTATCCGCATCCATCACCAAAGAGATGGCATGCTTGCAGGCACTGAAGCCGACGGGCGTGGCAAAAACGCCCCGATTATCAACTGATCACGCTAAAGCGACTGCCGAGAAAAATACCCAGGCCCTACTCAAAATGAGTTCCGGGCATTTGGAACGTCTCAATTAGTTCATGATAATCGGCTCGTCGGAACCACTTGCCTACCGAGAGTATTGAACGTGGCTTTGACCAAATTGCTATCTGGCCGCTCCCGGACCTACCGCCCAGGTTTCTTTGCGCGGATGTTTCCAGTGGGAAAATGGAAGCTGATCCTAGACCCGAAAAGCTCGGGACATTTCTGGCTGGCTCAAGATCGCGAAGTTGAGCTTAGCTGCCTCGACATCGTCTCTATTTCCACCAGCAAAGCCCTCTTGTGGCACACAGTCGAGATACGAACTCGCGACCGGACAGACACCCTGTCGGCACTATCGGGTGACGCGGCCACACAGCTGGCCGCGGACCTTCGTGCGTTCATAAATACTCATCTCTTTGGGCTGATCGCCACCGAGGGGGAACGCCTGTGCGACGTCGACGACAGGCTCCGGCAGATCACCGAAGGCAACAGACAGTATCTGGCGCAAGGCGATCTCAGCAGGGCCATCGCGAGCGTTCCCGGCGCTGCGGCGGCCGCCCTCTCTCACCCGCTTCTCGACCCGGGTCTGATGCCGGCGGAGCTCAAAGCCTCCCTCCCGGCCTCGTTCGCCATGATAACGAACCCGGGCGTGCGCCATGCCTACAACGAGGCTTTCGTCAGCTCGGAATTGAGCAAGTTCCAGCCGTTCTTTGACGATCTCGACCGGCGCTCGTTTTCCGGTCAGCAGCGCGAGGCTTGTATCCGCCTGGAGGACAACAACCTGCTGGTGGCCTCGGCAGGATCCGGCAAATCCGCGACGATGGTCGGCAAGGTCGCCTACGTCCTGGAGAAGCAACTCTATCGGCCCGACGAGATCCTGCTCCTGGCCTTCAACAGAAACGCAGCCGATGAACTCAGGACGAGGATCGCGGCTCAGTTGCAGGTCGCGGAGGACGCCCTGGAGTGCCGCGTCACGACGTTTCATGCTCTCGGGCGCGGAATCATTGAGGAGGTCGAAGGCCGGCCACCACAGCTCGCCAACTGGGTGGATCATCCCGCTGGCGAAACCAGGGTCATCGAAGAGATAATCCAGAACCTTGTCGAGAGCGATCCGGAATTTGCCCGGATGTGGGCCGAGCTTCTCGTCGTGCATCCCAAGGCCGACATCCCGATAGAGGTATTTGACGGGGAGGCCGACTACCAGCGGTACGTATCGGACACCCTTAGAAAGGGCAGCGCCACGATCGGTTCACTGTCGGAAGTGATCGTAAAGTCGTTGCAGGAGAAGAAGATCGCCAACTGGCTGTGGCTGCATTCGGTCGTGTTCGAATACGAACGGCAAATTGCGGTGGAGGAAGACGGTGGTAGCGTCCGCCATCTGCATCCGGATTTCTACTATCCGCAGTCCGAAACTGTGCATGAGCATTTCGCGCTCGATGCCGACGGAACCTCGCCGTTTGCGGACTACGCCGAGCACGCCGAGAACAAGCGGCAGGCATATCGCCGCAATGAGATCGATTTCTTCGAGACGACCTCCGGTCAGGCCAGCGACGAGACGTTGCTCAGCACGCTCGAATCCGAACTGGCGCGTCGATCCATACCTTTCGAGCGCAGGAGATACACCGAAATCACCAAGGCGCTCGATCCGGTGATTATCAAGCACTATCACCAACTGATATCCACCTGCTTGAAGCACATACGCGCCAGCCACCTCACGCTCGACATGCTGCTCGAACGGGCCAAGACCTTGCACGACAAGGTGCGTGCGAGGCTGTTCGCGCGCGTGATCTGGATGATCACTCAGGGTTATTCCCGAAAACTCGATGAAGCCAGGCGGATCGACTTCGATTCGATGATCGCGGATGCGGTGCGGCTGGTCGAGACCGGCCGATATCGAACCCCCTATTCTCTGATTCTCGTCGATGAGTTTCAGGACATTTCCGAGCCGCGCGCCAACCTGATCAAGGCGCTCAAACAGCAGAAAGCGTTCAGCAAGGTGTTCGCGGTCGGAGACGACTGGCAGTCGATCTATCGCTTTGCCGGATCGGACATCACGATCTTTACACGCTTCGAAGCGAACTTCGGGACCAGCTGGCAAGGGCGCCTGGAACAGACGTATCGCTGTAACCAGCTCATTGCCGAAACGGCCGCCAAGTTCATCCAGCGCAATCCCGAACAGATCAAGAAGTCCGTCCGCTCGACGCGCCCGGCCGTGCCGCGATCGATCCGTGTCATTCCCATTGAGGATAAGCGCGACAAGCCGGACTTTGCGGCGGCCTGTCAGCGCCTGCTCGAACGGCTTGATGCCGGTCTGGGCGGCATCGCCAATCGGTGGCGCGACGAAAATCGCGACAGACTAAAGGTTTTGGTGCTGTGGCGCTACAACGTTCTCGATCCATTCGAAGGGCGGCCGCCGTCCTTTGCCAACATTGAGGTGGCCGGGCTGTCGTTTCACCGGGCAAAGGGCCTTGAGGCCGACTATACGGTCCTGCTCGATGTCAGTGAGGGTAACTACGGCGTACCAAGCCGCATCGAAGACGATGAGCTGCTGAATTTGGTCATTCCCCGACCCGAGACCTTCGCCTACGCGGAAGAACGACGCCTATTCTACGTAGCGCTCACGCGTGCCAGCCGAGGCGTCTACATGCTTACCAATCGCCGTCAGCCATCCCGCTATATTCAGGAGCTTTGCGAGATCGCCGGCGATGAAGTTCGCTTCGAGACGGTTGAGGGAGCCGAATTGAGCCAATGTCCGGCCTGCCTCGTCGGCCAATTGGTGGAACGGCGCAACAAAGATGGATCGAAGTTTCGTGGGTGCAATCAATTCCCGGATTGCAAACACACTGAACCGGCGAACGTAGTGCGAAGACGGTAACCGTCTGCACTCATTGTGACGGCGAACTGGGACCCGCTGGGAACTCACGCTCAAACTAGCGTTGAGCTGAGCTTGGCCTGACGGGAGAAAGAAGCAGCTGTAGATTTATCTCGGTATCGCTCAAAATTGCGATATACGGAAAATGGGCGACGCGCATTTGACCCCATACTAGGAGCGAATACTTGAGTGATCAAATCGAAGCCGTGACAACTGATCTGGTCGGGCTGACGGCAGACATTGTCTCTGCCTATGTCAGCCAAAACCCCCTGCCCGTCGCCGGGCTGCCAGACCTCATCGCGTCGATCCATTCGTCGCTTGCAGGCCTTAGTCAGCCGAATGTGCCCGAGCCGTCTCAACAGGAACCCGCCGTCAATCCGAAAAGGTCGGTAACGCCGGACTACATCATCTGCCTTGAAGACGGGAAGAAATTCAAATCGCTGAAACGTCATCTGGCGGTTCACTACGGACTCACGCCGAACGAATACCGCGAAAAGTGGGGATTGAAGCCAGACTACCCGATGGTAGCGCCGAACTACGCGGCCCAAAGATCTACGCTAGCGAAGGCGGCGGGGCTCGGACGCAAACCGCAACCTATCCCGACCCGAAAGGCGCCTGCCAAACGAAAGCCTAGGGCTTCGTGAAGGCGAGCTCGTCGGTGCGTCAACCTCGGGCGCGCGGTGAGGAGCATTAGCCTATCGAGAACTTGGTCCATGCCACCTAATTTCGAGCGATCTTCGGCGACGTTACACGCTATGCAGCGCGTCGCCGATAGCAGAAGAGTGCTTTTTCGATAGTGGGTTTCGCGATGTAGCGGTCTCCCGCTACCATCATTCCCCCGACGCTTTGACGCCATTGGGGAAGGCTTTCTCGCCTAGGAGTGACGCCCGGCGATTTCCACCTCGACTCCTGCGAGCCTTGACGGGTCGCGAAACACTGTCACGGTTTCGACCAAGTCACGCATCGCCTCTGCAGTTTCGGAATCGCCGGAAGCAAAGCCTCTGGCAAGCATTGTCTGAAGCTGTTCAGTTGTTCCTCCTAGCTTGCCAGCACCGCAGGATGCAGCCCGATCGCTCCGGTCGCGACGGGCCGCTTCATGCGCCCTTGTGGTTTGACCTGATGGAAGAGCGCCATGGCGACCTGGGCCAAGCGCAGCTGAAGCCGGTGGAGAGCCGTACCTGGGCATACCTGACCGGTCGCGCTGCTTCGAGAAAGATGTCATCGACGCCATTCCTTGCGGCGCTGCGCCAACCTCGAACATTTCAGCGAAACTGGTCACATCAATGGCGGCAACCTCCAGCGATCAAACGCTTATGCTTCGCGCAGGGATTGACGTGCCTCGGCGACGAGTTTGAGCACTATAGCGACAGTGGTAACGGCGATGAGTACGACGGATATAGAAGCTATGACCGGGTCGATATTGTCGCGCAGCCCCGACCACACCTTGCGCGGCAGCGTGATGATATCGACCGACGTAACGAACAGCGTCACCGAGATTTCCTCCCAAGAGAGGATAAAGGACAAGAATGCGGCCGAGATCACGCCAAATCTGATGTTCGGCAGGATCACCCAAAACGTCGTTTGCCAGACGGAGGCACCGAGATTTCGAGCAGCCATCTCGATGCGCCGGTCTATTTGGGACAGCGAGACCATTATGGTAACAACGGCATACGGCACCGACATCGCGACGTGCGCGATCACGGCCCCGATCAAGGTATCGTACACGTCGGCGCTTGTGACGAAGAAGTAGAGCGTCAGGGCGGAAATGATGGGCGGGACGGCCATCGGCATCAGCACAAGGCCCAGCAGAACCCCGGTTAACCTCGATCGCACGTACCAGACACCGACGCAAAAGAGAGTTGCGAGTACGGTCGAAACAAGTGCCGTCAGAAACGCGATCAACAGGCTGGTCTGGATGCTTTGCAGCCATTCGCTATTGGACACCATCTCGCCGTAGTGCTGCAGCGACCACTGGCCCCCAGGCATTGAGAGGAAGCGTTTGCTTGTGAAGGACACGGGAATGACGGCAACCAATGGCAGGACCAAAAAGACCATGGCGGCGTAGACCGCAACCGTGCTGAGGATGCCTGGTCGTTGATCGCGCATGACTACCTCGCAAACTGCTCGATGCGAACCAATTTCAGAAGCGCGCCGATCATGATGCTGACAACAAGCAACAAGGAAACGGCCAATGCCGCGCCAAGGCCCCATTTCGCCGTCTGCGACATCTGGGTGAAGATGTATTCGGCAATCATCACCACTCTCCCTCCCCCGAGAATGGCAGGCGTGATGAAGAACCCGAGCGTAAATACGAAGACGATGAATACCGACCCGATAACGCCGGGGAGCGACAGCGGCAGGAATATCTCAAGAAAGCGTCGAACGGGCCCCGCGCCAAGGCCGCGCGCCGCGCTCATGATCCGTGGATCGATCTGTCGCATGACCGCCAAGATCGGGAACACCGCAAACGGCACCATGAAGTGAACCATTCCGATCACGACGCCGAGATCGTTCCTGACCAATGCGAGCGGCTCCGAGATTAATCCCCCCGCGAGAAGCCACTCGTTCAGCAGCCCTTTTGGTCGCAGCACGATCAGCCAGCCAAACGCACGGATCAGCACCGATATCCAAAACGGTATGAGCACGCAGAGTTCAACGAAACGCCGCCGCCAGGGCGGCCCGAACGTCCAGTGGTAGGCGAGCAGGTAGGCGATCAGAACCGCGGCGACCGTCGTTGTGAGGCAGAGATCGAGAGTCCGCCACGCTATCGCGTGGATGTTGTCATCGACCATAATCCGATCGTAGTTCTGCAGGCCCCGGGTCGGATCCGTAAAGCTCCACCTCAACACACCAAGCAGCGGAAAGACGTAAGCCACGATGATCGCCAAGGGCAGAGGAGCCACGAAGACCAGCCACTCGACGGCCCTGCGATGAACCATGCCTCACTCCTCCAACAAAAGAAGGCGGCGAGCTCGACGCCCGCCCCCCCCCCCCCCCCCCCCCCCCCCCGCCGGTACTTAACTGGCTACCAGCGCCACAAACTTGTCGAGCGCTGGCCCGTAGTTGTCCGCATACCAGTTCATGTCGATGAGATGCATTTTGGCGAGGTGTTCCGGCTGGGTACAATTGACCCGCTTCAGATCGTCCGGAACCTTCGCAGATGCCTCGGGATTGGCGGGTCCAAAACCGATCAGCCGAAGCATGTCGATCTGGATGGCCGGATCTTGGGCGAAGGCAATGAACTTGTTTGCCGCTTCCGCGCCCGCCGGGTTGTTCTTCATGTACCCCCAACCGTCCGGCGCGTAGAAGGCGTCATTGAAATCGAAGGTCACATCCTGATTGGTATCCCGGTCGACGATGATGGCGCGCGTACCCCACAGGGTGCCCATGGCCGCGTCGCCGTCGCGCATCAGTTGCTGGCTCTCCGCACCCGAACTCCACACGCTCACCACATGCGGCAGCAGAGCCTTGATCTTCGCGAAGGCCCGATCGAGATCCAATGGATACAGGTTTTCGGGCTTCACACCGTCTGCCAGCAGCGCCGCTTCCGGCATCCCGACCATCCATTTTGGAAAGGTGCGTTTTCCCGGGAATTTCTCGACATTGAAGAAGTCCGCCCAGGTTCTCGGCGGATTATCCCCGAACTGGGCCTTATTATAGACCAAGACATAGGAGTTGTAGCCAACAGCCACGCCCCACTTGTGCGTTCCGCCCTGCACAACCTTGTCCTTGTTGACGACCGAATAATCAATCTCGCCGAGATATCCCTTCTTCCCGAGCGTGATCGATGAGAAGTATTCGAGATCCATGACATCCCAGGAGATCTTGCCGCTCTCGGCTTGCGCCTGGACGGCGCCTTCGCTTGGGCCGGAGCCGTCGCTCTTTACTTCGAGCCCCGCCGCAGCGGCGAATGGCGTGGCCAAGGCCTTCTCAAACCCTTTCGTGCCATCTCCACCCCATGAAACGAGCGTGAAGGTCTTTTGCTGCGCCCACGCCGGGCTGAGGGCGCCGGCGGACGCGGTGAGGCCCAATGCTCCCATCAGTTTCAACACCGCGCGCCGGTCTACCTCTCCACGCGCCATGCGGTGCTCGAGTATGTCCAGCCAGTCACTTCTCGTCGCTTCAATCATGCTACTCTCCCCTTCGCTTTGTTGGCTTTGACGTCTCTTCCAGGGCCATGCCGCTTTCGGTGCGCCAGCTCAGCCACACGCTTTCGCCGATCCGCACGGATTGTGCCTGGTCGGAGTTCGCGGAAATCGTGAGGGAGAGCGGGCGAACGAGATTGCCCGAGACTGTGGACAGGCCGAGTTGGACGGTTGCGCCCTGATAGCTCGCCTGTGTGACCGTTGCCGGCACTGAATTACCCATTCCCGGATCGCTGTCGCCCAGCCGCATGTGCTCCGGACGGACGCCGAGCAGGACGTCGCCGGCAGCTAACCCGGGCACTCTGAGGACTCGTCCCGCGAACGTGCCCGTCGTGGTGACGCCGTCCGAAGTGGCATCCGACAGCGGAAACAGATTGATCTGCCCCAGGAATTCAGCGACGAAGCGTGACGAGGGGCGCGTGTACACCTCCTCCGGAGTGCCTATTTGCTCAAGGTGCCCGTGATCGAATATGGCAATCCGGCTCGACAGGGCGAGGGCCTCGGATTGATCGTGTGTGACGAATACGAAAGTCGTGCCGAACTCGCGATGGATGCGCTGCAGTTCGGTCTGAAGTTGTTCACGCAGCGACTTATCGAGGGCGGACAAGGGTTCGTCCAGTAGCAGAAGGTCGGGCGAAAAAACCAAGGCGCGCGCCAGAGCGACGCGTTGCTGCTGCCCACCTGACTTTCGAAGACGTCCCGCAGAACCCGTGGGAGAGCCCGCGCGCCACTGAACTCGATTCGATGACCTTCGCAACTTGGGCAGGTCGGGTCGCCAGGTCCGAAGCTGTCCACGGCTGGTTCATGCGCATGACAAGCGCCTACTATGGAGCCAGGGCCGAACAGATTTCAGCGCTGGAAGCGCTGTGCAAGCTCAAATATTGCGGCGGACCAATCTTCATGTCGGACGTCGAAACGGGTGGACAGTCCACGCATCTGGTAGGCTCGGCAGCCGTCTCGGAAGGCATGATGGCGGAGTTGGAACATGTCGAGCTTTCTTCCCCGGTCCGCAAGGTCGAGTGGTCCGAGAATCGCGTCGTGGTCACAACTGACCGCGGCACCTCGTCCGCCCGGTATCTTGTTTGCGCCGTGTCGCCGGCAATGGCGTCTCAGATCCAGTTCGATCCCCCTCTCCCCGCGATACGCCGTCAACTGCATCAGCGCTTTCCGAGCGGACGCTACACCAAGGTGGTGATGATCTACGATCGTCCGTTCTGGCGAGAAAAGAATCTGAACGGAAACGTGATTGCTACGGACGGCTCCCTGACCTCGCTGTACGACATGGGTGACGAAACGACCGAACGTCCAATCATAGCGGGGCTGTTCGGCGGAGTTGCCGCTCAAGGGATCGACGAACTTTCGCCGCAGGACAGGAGATCCAGGGTGCTTGGCCTGGCCAGTCGCGCGCTCGGTCCCGAGGCTGCCAAGCCGGAGGCGTATCACGAGCAGATCGGGGCGAACGAGGAATGGTCCGCGGGGGCGTCGAGCCGCTTCATGGTCCCCGGAGTCATTTCGACATTTGGCAGTCAAATCCGCGCGTCCACCGGCCCCATCCATTGGGCTGGCGTTCACATGGCGCGAGAGTACAGGGGCTACATGGAAGGCGCTTTGATAGCAGGAGAGGATGCGGCGAAGGCGATCCTGTCCCTGGAGGCATAGCCACCCACGTCGGTGTGCGTCAGCGATCTGAATTCGCTGACGCAAGTCATTTCATCCCAAATAGAGCACTCTCAAAAGGACGGGCGCTCACTTCGCAAGGTCCGATCAGGCTCGACGCCCGCCGGGTTCGCAAATCTATCCTTTGCGGGTGACGAAGCGGGTCTCGAGATAGGCTTCGATTGCTTCCGAGCCTCCTTCGGTGCCATGGCCCGAATCCTTGATCCCGCCAAACGGCACTTCAGGCAGCGCGATGCCAACATGATTGATCGCCAGCATGCCTGTCTCGACTTCGGCGCCGAGGCGGGTCGCCGTAGCGCTGTCGCGCGAGTAAGCATAGGCGGCGAGCCCGAACGGCAGGCGGTTTGCTTCGACGATCGCCTCGTCGAGCGACCCAAACCGGTTGATGATGGCCACAGGCCCGAAAGGCTCCTCGTTCATAATGCGCGCGGTGAGCGGTACGTCGGCAAGCACCGTCGGGGCGTAAAAATACCCCTCATTGCCAATTCCATGCCCGCCGGTTGTCAGCCGTGCGCCTTGCGCGACCGCATCCTAGACAAGTTCCTCGACGGCGGCGACCCGGCGCGCATTGATGAGCGGCCCCATTTCGGTGGCGGGATCGAGGCCGTTGCCGACGCGAATAGCCGACGCAGCCTCGGTGAAGCGTTCGGTGAACTCGCCGGCGATGCCATTCTGCACCAGGAAGCGGGTTGGTGACACGCAGACCTGCCCGGCATTGCGATACTTATGCGGGACGATCGTCTTCAGCGCCACGTCGAGATCCGCGTCCTCGGCAACGATGACAGGCGCATGGCCGCCAAGCTCCATCGTGGCGCGTTTCATGTGGAGGCCGGCAAGCGAGGCCAATTCCTTGCCGATCGGGGTGGAGCCGGTGAAGCTGATCTTGCGGATCACCGGATGAGGAATGAGGTGGGCCGAGATCGTGGCGGAATCGCCGCTGACCAGATTGAGGGTGCCTGCCGGAAGGCCGGCGTCGGCGAAGGCCGCGATCAGGGCCGCAGGCGAGGCAGGCGTTTCCGACGGCACCTTGACGATGATCGAGCATCCCGCTGCCAGCGCGGCGGACAATTTTCGCACGACCTGATTGATGGGAAAGTTCCATGGTGTGAACGCCGCCACCGGCCCGACGGGCAGCTTCAGGGGTGACCTGCAACACGTCGGCTGCTCGGGCTGGGATGACCTGGCCGTATGTCCGCTGCGCCTCGGAAGCGAACCAGTCGATGATGTCGGCGGCCGCCAGGGTCTCGGTGCGCGACTGCGCGAGCGGCTTGCCATTTTCCTGGGTCATCGTCACCGCGATGGTGTCGACCCGCTGGCGAAGCAGGTCGGCGGCCTTGCGCATGATCCGGGAGCGGTCGAAGGCGGAGGTATTGCGCCAGATCGTAAAACCTCGCTCCGCGGCCTGCAGCGCTTCGTCCAGGTCGGCCAAGCTGGCATGGGCGGCATGGCCGATGGTCTGGCCGGTGGCAGGGTCGATCACCGGGAGGGTGCGCCCGCCCTCTGCCGGACGCCATCTGCCGTCGATGAAGAGTTGCGTATCCGGGTAGGCGCTCATGTGCTGGAAGCCTTTCTTGCCGTAAGGAACATTGGTCCCCCTTTTGACCGGGGAAAGCCGTAGCCATGGACCTCGACCAGGTCGATATCGGCGGGGCTAGCTGCTATGCCTTCCGCCAAAATCGCCTCGCCCTCCGCCGCCATGGCGCCTACCAGACGTTCGGCTATCTTGTCGGCGGCCAGGTCGCCTTGACCCTGCACCAGGGGCGCGATGATCTTTGCGGCCGTATCAGAGGGTCTGGGAGTTCGGTCACCGGCAACGTAATCGTACCAACCGCCACCGGTCTTCTGGCCTTTTCGCCCGGCACGGACCAGCAGGTCACCCGGTTGGATCGCAACCTCCTCGCCGCGCGCTCGCGCCGCCTCGCGCTGCATGAAGGAGATGTCCAGACCGGAAAGGTCCTGCACTTCGAACGGCCCCATGGCAAAACCGAACGCCCGCATGGCCGAGTCGATGGCCGCGACCGAAAGCCCTTGCCTGACCAGTATTTCGGCCTCGCCACGATAGCGGCGCAGGATGCGGTTGCCGATGAAGCCGTCACAGATACCGGATCGCACCGGCACCTTGCCGAGCCGCCGGGCCAGATCGAAGGCTGTCGCAAGTGTCTCGGGAGTGGTGTCCGGCGTCGGTATGATTTCCAGCAGTTTCATGACCTGCGCGGGGCTGAAGAAATGGAGCCCGAGGAAGCGGCCAGGATTTTGCAGCGACCGAGCGATTTCGCGCGGATCGATGTAGGACGTGTTGGTCGCAAGGATAGCGTCGGGGCGGCAGATTCGGCCAAGCTCGGCAAAAACATCCTGCTTGACGGCCAAATCCTCGAACACCGCTTCAATGACCAGATCACAATCTCTCAGACTCTCGAGGCCTACCTTGCCATCGACACCGGCAAACCTCTCGGTCGTCTCCGCGACGGAGACCAGGCCGCGCTTCACGGCCGCATCGAAGATGCCGCTGAGAGTGGCCATGCCACGCGCGAGCGCGTCCTCATCGCGTTCCGACAAAGTGACGGCCAGTCCCGCCCCGCGCAGCGCCGCGGCGATACCGCTGCCCATTGTCCCCCCACCGACGACGCCGACCTTTGCAATCGGTTTTGGGCTGACCTGACGCAAATCCGCAGGTCGTGGCGCGGCGCGCTCGGCGAAAAACAAGTGTCTCAGGGCGGCCGATTCCTCACTCGCCCTGAGCCGCAGAAATGTCTCGCGTTCCAAGGCAATTCCCGCAGCGAACCCGTGCTCTATACCGTGGCGGAGAGCCGCCAAGGCGGCGGGAGGCGCCGAGAGGCCCTTTGCTGCCTTGCGGATGCGGGCATCGGCAGCATCCCAGTCAACCGCCGCAGCATTCCGTGCCGAGGCCGGTGGCGGAAGGGGCCGCGCAAGGGCTTCTTTTGCGAAGCTCACAGCACCGTCTACCAGCGGCCCATCGATGACCCGGTCCACGAGGCCGACTTTCATTGCCCTGAACGTATCTAGTGTGAGCTTTTCGACGGCGACGGCGACGGCGGTTTCGGTACCGATAAGCCGTGGAAGGCGCTGGGTGCCGCCTGCCCCTGGAATGAGTCCGAGATTGACCTCCGGCAGCCCAAGCGTCGCGCCGGGCGCGGCAACGCGAAACCGGCACCCCAGCGCAAGCTCTAATCCACCGCCAAGCGCGACGCCATGAATGGCAGCGACCCAAGGTTTGGCGCTCCCTTCGATCGCCGCGATCAACTCGGGCAAAGGCGCCTCGACCGGACCATCGAACTCGGTAATGTCGGCGCCACCGACGAAAAGCTTTCCAGCGCCGGCCAGAACAACGGCGTCTATCGAAGTATCGGCATCGAGATCATGGACAAGCGTCGCCAACCTCTCGCGAACGGCCTTTCCAAGTGCATTGACTGGAGGATTGGCGATGATGATCACCGCGATCCTGTCGCGGAGTTCCCAAGTAACCGTCATCTCGGCTTGCACTCCATGATCCTCTCCGTCGCTTTGGTGAGCCGACCCAACCGGCGTGGCCGATGGAGTCGCGAGGTGTTAATTGGAATTATGTTCCACTTTTGGAATAGCAATACCGCCGTGTGAAGTTGAACTGCGCTGCGTATTTACCGAGCGGCCAAGCGGCGGTCCCGCTGACGCTTACGGGGGCCACGCGACGACTAAAGACGTTTCATGCGATCGGACGGACATTGGCCGAGTTGCATCTTCATTCAGACCGCTGGACGCAACCTGCAGATTTTCGCCGCCCCAGTTGGGATCTCGACGGGCTAGTCGGTGAAGCTCCCTTGTGGGGACCTTTCTGGAACGCACCGAACCTGTCGGCAAAAGACCGGGACATGTTCGAATCAATCCGCGAATTCGCTCGTCTCGAGCTGATCGCGCGCGATGCCGATTGCGGCCTTATCCATGCCGATCTCGTACGTGAGAACATCCTGCTGCACCAAGGTTCGGTTCGCTTCATCGACTTCGACGATTGCGGCTTCGGATACCGCGTCTTCGACCTCGCGACGACTTTGCTGGCCAACAAGGAGGAAGCCGACTATCCGCGTCTCCGGGACGCCCTGATCGAGGGTTACGCGAGCGTAAGGCCACCACCCGATCTTGATCTTCTGCCGCTCTTCATGGTGCTTCGCAGCTTGACCTATGTCGGTTGGGCCGCCGACCGCATTGCCGAGGAGGGAATGGCGGCCGGAATGAGTCGCTTTCTTGAACGGGCCAGGGTCATGGCTGCCCAGCATTTAGCCGAGAACCACTCGTCCATCCTCCTGCGGTGACGAGTCCCCGCCGGAACTGGCCATCGTAAACCATGCTGCCGAGGTATCAGCGCAAGACCTGTGGCAGTGCCGCGTCGAGCGAGCGCTCGAAGGCGTCGACCAGCGCGTCGATCTGCGCCTCGGTGATGATCAGCGGCGGACAGAAGGCGATGGCGTCGCCCATGTTGCGCGAGATGACGCCGTTCTCTTGCAGGAAGCCGTCGACCAAGCGCCGAGCGCGGCTGGCTTGCCCCAGTGCGCCTTGTTGCAGCCACCTGCCATCGCGCGGCCTTGAGTATCCGAGCGTCGCGGTCGGTGAAAACCTGTTCCGCCCCGTCTATGAGGCGATCAGCCGACCGACAAACCTTTCGTCTGGTGTCTCAGCACGAGGCCGACGGCGCCCAGCAAGGCATCGTTCTCGGTGTGCTTGCCGACGATTATGCGCGTGCGCAGGGCCGGAGCGACATCGCGCGACTTGATGAGCGTATGGCGTTCATAGGACGCGATCAGCGGCGTCAGCAGAATGTCGCCCGCCAAGGCCATCTGACCGCCGATGATGATGAGCGGCGGATTGAGCACCGAGCCGATCAGGCCGAGCCCCCGGCCGGCGATCTCGGCGGTATCCTCGATCATCCGCAACGCCCTGACATCGCCCTGCTCGGCCATGGCGATGACATCGTCCATGGTGACCTCGCGACGCACGATGCGCGAAATCTGTTCCAGCGGCCGTACAAAACTCGCATAGAGTTCCAGGCATCCGCGATTGCCGCACCGGCAAAGATCGCCGCCGGGATCGATGCTGATATGCCCGAATTCGCCGGCGCCGCCGGCGATGCCCGTCACCAGCCGTCCACCCTGGACGATGGCCCCGCCGACGCCCAGATCGATCTTGAACAGCACGAAATCGTCTTGGCCGACGGCCGCACCCCACATCATCTCCGCAACGGCCGAGCAGTTGCTCTCGTTGTCGGCGAAGATTGGCAGTTCCAGGACAGGTCCGAACACATCTCGTATGTTGACGCCGGCCCATGTTGGAACCATGCTCGCACGCAGCACCACGCCGTCGCGGCTGACAGGGCCGGAGACGGAGACCCCAACCCCCAGGAGCCCCGCCGCCCGCAGACCGTTTTCCTTGTAGGATTGGGCAATTGCCGATTTGACCATCTGGGCCGCCTGTTGCGGCTGGTAGTCCAGAGGCATGGGAATAGTTTGTTCGGCAATGACGGAATGCGAGACATCGGCGACGATCAGCCTTATCTGCTGAAGAGCCAGGTGAATTCCGACGCAGGTGCCCGCTGTCGGATTGAGCGTCACCGCCGCGGCCGGCCTGCCGATGGCTCTGACGCCATCGCGGCTGGCCGGGGCTTCGATCACCATCCCCGATTTTTTCAAGCCGTTGAGCGCAGTTGACACCGTCGACCGCGCCAGACCGGTGTGGCGCGTGATCTGCGACGCGGAGAGTGCGCCGCGTTCGCTCAGGCAGCGCACGATCAGGCTCTCCGGCGACGCGGACGGTCTGTCGATCAGCCAGGTTCTAAGCGAAGGTTTTGTCATGAACCAACATAAACATCGTTGACTGATAGCTCCAATATGTCATTTTGGAAAAAACTCGAGATCAACGCATCTCGCCGGCAGCGTCTTCAAACCGCGGCCATAAGCGGTCGAGACGAACCGTGCAACACCATATGGGAGTGAAACGATGAAGTCAGTCATGACCGCTTTGGCGGCCACCGTTGCGTGCACCCTTGTCGCGGGGGTAGCCTTTGCCGAGCCCAAGACCAACCTGCTCCACCAATGGGCGACCGGATCGGACGCCCAGGCGATCGCCAAGCTCGGCGAGATGTTCACCGCCAAGGGCGGCAAATGGGAACAGACCTCGATCGCCGGCCACACGGCCAACACGCTGGCCAAGCTGCGCGCCGACGTGATTGCCGGCAATGCGCCGCCCGCAGTGCAGCTTAAAGGCCCGGAAATCGCCGAGTGGAACGCAACCGGCATGACCGCCGATCTCGACGAGCTGGCGGCCTCGGAAGGATGGGAGAAAGTGGTGGCGCCGGAATTGCTCCCGGTGATGAAGCCGACCGGCAAATGGGTCGCCGCTCCCATGAACATCCACCGCATCAACTGGCTCTGGGCCTCGCCGAAGGTCATGCAGGCCGCCGGCGTGACGGAAATGCCCAAGACCTGGGCCGAGTTCAATGCGGCCTGTGACAAGATCGTCGCCTCGGGCAAGATCTGCATCTCGCATTCGACCGCCGACTGGACGGATTCGACGGTGTTCGAGGTCGTGCTCTACGGCCAGGACATCGATCTCTATCGCAAGGCCTTCGTCGAAGGCGATGTCGAAGCCATGCGCAGCCCGGGCATGGTCAAGGCCTTCCAGCAGATGCGCCTGATGACGACCAAATACATGGATCCGGGCATGGTCGGCCGCGACTGGGATTCGATGTCGGCGCTCGTCGGCAAAGGCGACGCGGCGTTCCACATCATGGGCGACTGGACGATCGGCCTCCTGACCGCCGCCGGCTTCAAGGAAGGCACCGACTATGTCTGCGCCCAGGCGCCGACGGACTGGGGCAAACCCGGCTTCATCCTCAACTCGGACTCGGTCGTCTTCTTCAAGCAGAAGGACCAGGACTATATCGACGGCCAGAAGCTGCTTGCCACCCTGATCCTGTCGCCCGACTTCCAGACGGTCTTCAACCAGGCCAAGGGCTCGATCCCAGCACGCCTTGATATCGACCTGTCGAAGGGCTTCAATCCCTGCCAGCAGCTCTCGCAGAAAGATCTGCAGGCTTCGATCAAGGAAGGCACGCTGGTCCGCTCGATGGCGCACAACATGACCGTCCCGCAGAAGGTGCGCGGCGCGATCATGGACGCCATTACCGAGTTCGTCGCGACGCCCGACATGTCGGCCGAGGACGGCGCCAAGGCGATGGCCGACGCGGCAGAAGCGCAGAAATAGACGGGAACGGCCGGACGCGGATTCCATTCGCGCCCGGCCATCCTCCATCCCGGTTCCGCGCGTTCCCAGCCCCTTGCGCCAAATGTCAAATCACCAGCTGATCCCATCGGCCCAAACGCCCGCCCGCCCCTGGCGCGAGCGGCTGGGCTCCGCGGTGCCCCTGCTGGTGCTCGGCCCTTCGCTCGTGGCGAGCTTCGTCTACGTCTTCGTGTTCACCGGCTGGACGCTCTATATCTCGCTCTCGAATTCCTCGCTGCTGCCGACCTACGGCTTTGTCGGCCTCGACAACTACGCGTCGCTGTGGGCCAACCGGCGCTGGAACATCGCCTACGACAACCTCTTTTTATTCAGCGGCTTCTACATCGTCGGCTCGATGGCCGTGGGACTGCTGCTGGCGATCCTGATCGACCAGCGCGTACGCGGCGAAGCGGCCTGGCGCACCATTTTCCTCTACCCGCTGGCCGTCTCCTTCATCGTCACCGGCACGGTCTGGAGCTGGCTCTACAATCCGACCGACGGCATCCAGGCGATGGTGCGCGGATTGGGCTGGACGAGCTTCAGCTTCGCGCTCGCCAGCGACCGGCACTATGCGATCTATGCGGTGATCATCACCGGTGTCTGGCAGGCCTCCGGCTTTGCCATGGCGCTGTTCCTGGCCGGTCTGCGTTCGGTGGACCAGGACCTCGTCAAGGCCGCGCAGATCGACGGCGCATCGACCTTCCGCATCTATCGCAAGGTGCTTCTGCCGACGATCGCGCCGATCTTCCTGGCGGTCGCCGTCATCCAGATCCAGTTCGCCATCAAGACCTTCGACCTCGTGGCGGCTCTCACCAAGGGCGGCCCGGGGATTTCGACCACCTTCCCCGCCATCTATGTCTATGACCTGATGTTCCAGCGCGGCCAGATCGCAGAAGGTGCCGCCGCCGCCATCATGATGCTGGCCGCCGTTGCCGTGGTGCTGTTGCCCTATTCGTTCTGGGTTGTCTGGCGCCGCCGCAAGGAAGCCGGCCATGGCTGACACCGCACTCGACCAGTCGCTCGATCATCACGCCGCTGCGGTTGCGGCCCGCAGGCATTTCCTCACCCGCCTGGTCATCTATGGGCTGCTGGTCGTCTTTGCGGCTATCTATTTGATCCCGCTGCTGGTCGTGGTGCTGAATTCGTTCCGCGATCAGCAGGAGATCGCGCGCAACGGGCTGATCTCGCTGCCGCGCAGCTTCCGCCTCGAAGCCTGGGGCCAGGCCTGGAGCAGCTATTGCATCGGCGGCACCTGCGAGGGCATGCAGCGCAACTTCTACAACTCCCTGAAAATGACGATCCCGGCGACATTCATCTCGACGGTGATCGGCGCGATGAACGGCTACATCCTGTCGAAATGGCGTTTTCGGGGTTCGGAAGCGCTGTTCACCTGCATGCTGCTCGGCGTCTTCATTCCGGGCCAGATTTCGTTGATGCCCTGGGCCTTCATCCTCGGCAATCTGGGCCTCAGCAATTCGACCTATGGGCTCATCCTCATCCACGTCATCCAGGGCATTTCGTTCACCACCCTGTTCTGCCGCAACTACTATGTCAGCATTCCCGACGATCTGATCAAAGCGGCTCGCATCGACGGCGCGGGCTTCTGGCGCATCTTCCGCAAGATCATTCTGCCGCTCTCCTCGCCGATCCTGATCGTTACCGTGATCTGGCAGTTCACCGGCATCTGGAACGAATATCTGTTCGGTGTCGTCTTCACCTCCGGCCAGCAACAGCCCATCACCGCCGCCCTCGTCGCGCTGACGGCAAGCGGCACCAATGTGCGCGCCTACGATGTCATGAGCGCCGCCGTTCTGATCGGCGCGCTGCCGCCGCTGCTGATCTATCTCTTCGGCGGCAAGTATTTCGTGCGCGGCCTGACGCAAGGGGCGATCAAGTGAGCGAAGTATATTTCATGTCGCCGATCGCCGCGTGCGGCAGGAAGGCCATCGCATGTCGACATTGACCATCCGATCCCTGCGCAAGAGTTTTGGCGCGGTCGAGGTGCTGAAGGGCATAGATCTCGAGGCGCAGAACGGCGAATTCATCGCGCTGGTCGGACCGTCCGGCTGCGGTAAGTCCACCCTGCTTGCCATGATCGCCGGACTGGAGACCGTGACCTCCGGCGAGATCCGCATCGACGGCCGGCTGGTCAATTCGGTTGCGCCGAAGGACCGCGACATCGCCATGGTGTTCCAGTCCTATGCGCTCTACCCGACGATGACGGTGCGTGAGAACATCACCTTCGGCATGGAAAGCCGCCGCGTGCCGAAGCTGCAGCAGGACGAGGCCGTCAAACGGGTTGCGGCTCTGCTGCAGATCGAACCGCTGCTTGGCCGCAAGCCCGGACAGCTCTCGGGCGGCCAACGCCAGCGCGTCGCGATGGGCCGGGCGCTGGTGCGCGATCCCAAACTGTTCCTGTTCGACGAGCCGCTCTCCAATCTCGACGCCAAGCTGCGCGTCGATATGCGTACCGAAATCAAGAAGCTGCATCACCGCGTCGGCAAGACGACGGTCTACGTCACCCACGATCAGGTCGAGGCGATGACGCTGGCATCACGCATCGCCGTCATGCATCAGGGCGCGGTGCAGCAATTCGATGAGCCGGCCGCGATCTACAACCGTCCGGCCAATATGTTCGTCGCAGGCTTCATGGGTTCGCCGGCGATGAATTTTTTGCCGGCCGAACTCGGCGAGCAAGGCGGCCGTCCCGTGGTCGCCCTGCAGACCGCCGATGGCAAAACGGCCAGCCTGCCGATCGTCCAGACGCTCCCGTCCGATACGCCGCGACAGCTCTTGCTCGGCATCCGGCCGGAGCACATCTACCGGTTCGATCCCGATCTTCAGCGTCGCAAGCCGGGTATCGCGCAAATCGATGCCCTGGTCGAACTGGTCGAGCCGACCGGTGCGGAAACCATGGCGGTCCTGCGCCTGGGCGGCAAGGAGATCACCGGCCGCTTCGATCCCGACGGCACGCCACGCATGGGCGAGACGGTGACGCTCGGCATCGACATGGCGCGTGCGTGTCTGTTCGACCCGACAACCCAACGCCTGATCTGACACCAACAGCTGATCCGACCCAACACTTGACCTGAAAAGAGTTCCGCCTTGTCCTTTGCCACCTATCCGAGCCTGGCCGACCGCGTCGTGCTGATCACCGGCGGCGCGTCGGGCATCGGCGCCGACACGGTCCGCGCCTTCGCCGCCAATGGCGCGCGCGTTGCGTTTCTCGATCTGCAGCAGGATGCCGGCGCCGCACTCGCGCGCGAACTCGCCGCCACGGCGCGGCACGCGCCCCTGTTCATGCGCTGTGACGTGACCGACATTGCCGCTCTCCAGGCCGCGATCGGCGCGGTGCGCGAGCGCCTCGGGCCTGTCGCGGCGCTGGTCAACAACGCCGCCGACGACAATCGTCATCCGGTCGCCGAGGTGACGCAGGAATATTGGGATCACGCCCAGAACGTGAACCTGAGGCACCACTTCTTTGCCGCCCAGGCCGTGCATTCGCACATGAAGGAACTGGGCTTCGGGTCGATCGTCAATTTCTCCTCGATCGCCTGGCGTTTCGGTGCGGCCGACATGGCGCCCTATGCGACGGCCAAGGCCGGCGTGGTCGGGCTGACATTCGCGCTGGCGCGAGCGTTCGGCCCCGACAACATCCGCGTCAACGCCATCGAGCCGGGCGCCGTCATGACCGACCGGCAACGGGAGCTTTGGTACAAGACGGATGCGTCGGTCGACCAGGTCGTGCAGCGCCAACTGATCCGCCGGGTTCTATTGGGCGAGGAGATCGCGCGCATGGTGCTGTTCCTCGCCGCCGACGACAGCCGCATGATCACCAAGCAGTCGATCACCGTGGATGCCGGCCTCCGATGAACACAAAACCGAAGGATCGCTTCATGCTCGAGGTCGGCCTGAACCCATACGGCCTGACCTATCATCTCGGCCTGCAGGCCCGCGGCACGCCGCGCGCCAATCCGAAGCCGGCGGGGCTCGAAGGCTTCATCGCGCTCGCGACCGAACTCGGCGCGCGAGTGCTGGAGATCTGGGTGCCGTGGCTGACGGAGCTCTCCGACGACGCGGTGATCGCGCTGCGCGAAAGGCTCGCCGGCCTTGGCATCACACCGGTCGTCAGCGGCGGCCTTCTGGTCGGTGAGCCGCTCGATCAGGCATGTCGGGCCGCGCGCCTGCTCAAGGCCAAGATCATCCGGACGGCGCTGACGCCGGTTCTCTGCGGCGACCGCAACGCCGCCGGCGAGAAATGGAGCGAGTTCGGCGGCATCATTCGAGCGAGACTGAAGGAATGGGGTCCGCGCGCGAATGCCGAAGGCCATGTTCTTGCGATCGAAAACCACCAGGACTTCACCAGCCAGGAACTCATCGATTTCTGCGCCCTCGGCGGCGAAAGCGTCGGCGTCACCTTCGACACTGGCAACACCTTTCCGGTCGGCGAAGCGCCGCTCGATTTCACGCGGCGGATCGCGCCTCATGTTCGCCATGTCCACCTCAAGGACTACCGCGTGCAATTCACCGCCGAAGGCTACCGGCTGATCCGTTGCGCCATCGGCGATGGTGCGGTGCCGTTCGCCGAGCTGTTCGCGATCCTGGCCCAACACCATGATCGCATGACCGCCGTTCTCGAACCGGGCGCGTTGGAAGCGCGGCATGTGCGCTTTCTCAGCGACGACTGGTGGCACGGCTATCCGCCAAAGACGGCGCGCGAGTTTGCCGCTTGCTTGGCGGCCGCGCAGCGCAAGCGGCTGCCCGACGACGCCGACTACCGCACCCCTTGGGAACGCCAGGACGACGCCTCCCTGGTTTCCTATGAGCTCGACATGATCCGGCGCAGCGCCGCCAACATGCGCAACCTTGGTTTGATGGAGACTATGCGATGACGACCCGTGAACTCGATGGATTGACCGCCTTCGTAACCGGCTCCGGCCGAGGCCTTGGTCGCGTGATGGCCGAGCGCCTGGCGGAGCTCGGCGCCAATGTCGCGATCCACGACATGGATGAAGCAGCACCCGCCAAATATGGCGAGGTCGCCAATCTGGCCGAAGTCGTCGAGCGCCTGAAGCGGCATGGCACGAAGATCACCTCGGTGACCGGCAACATCGGCGACCAGAAGGCGGTGGCCGAGATGAAGCGCAAGATCGAGGCCGATCTCGGCGACGTGCATGTGCTGGTCAATTGCGCCGGCGGCGACATCGGCGCCAAGGGCGGCAAGCCGAACCCGAACAACGCCCTCGACATCGAACTGGACGACATCCGCGTGCTGACCGAAAACAATCTGATCGGCACGATGCTGGTCTGCCAGGCCTTCGTGCCGCCCATGAAGCAGCGCGGCGGCGGCTCCGTCATCAACATCGCCTCGGCGGCGGCACATCTCGGCGTCTCGCCCGAGGTCGTCTATTCGACATTGAAGGCCGCGGTCGTGCATTACACGCGCTGCCTCGCCAAGGAGTTGATCGACGACGGCGTGCGCATCAATGCGGTCAGCCCCGGCGCCACCAAGACGGCCCGGTTCCAGGCGACCCGCGTGGTCGATCCCAACCGCATGGATTCGAGCAAGAAATCGCTGAACCGCTATGCCGAGCCGGAAGAGATCGCCGAGGCGGTGGCCTTCCTCGCCGGTCCGCGCGCGCGCTTCATCAACGGGCAGGTCATCCGCGTCGACGGCGGTTTCACGATCTTTCCGGGGTGAATGGCGGCCGTTTGACGATGTCGCTTTGGTGAATGGACACGATCGCCTCGCGGCGGACCTTATCCTCTCCACATCGTCGAGCGGAGAAGAGCCTGCATGTGCTCCGGCAGGTCGAGCTCGCCGCGGGCTTCGATCTCCAACAGATATCGGGCCTTGGCCAGGCGGTCGTGCTCGCCAGTCGCGGGATAGGCGCAGATGGCGAGCAGCGCGCTTTCCTCCACACGGCTGGCTTGGTCGCTTGTGCTGCAGCCAATCTGGCGCACGGCCGTGCCGAAGGCCGTATAGGCAGACTTGTGCGCCTCGATCAGCGCATCGAGATCGCCGGGCGGCTGTTCATCCCGGCTTAAGGGCTGGCCGGCAAGAGCCGGCGTCGCGACCGTTGAAACGATGGCAGCGCTGCCGGAGCGCAAGAGCAAGGCGCGGCGGTTGATCCTGGACGTGGTGGATTCTCCTCTTCATGCCATTCGAGACACATCGGACTGATGGCACCGTAGCACGACGGTTCGCCCATTCATGTCAGGATGGTCGGCGGTCGTTCTAATCCATGTCGCCCAAAAGTGACCTCGGTTTTGGGAGAACGACATGCATAAAAAACAAGGACCTAAAGCGCGTCGCCTGACACCGTTTCAACGCGACGCGCTTTAGCGGCGGCTTTTCCGCAGCGTCTTCTCGGCGAAGGCCTCCACCTCGCCGGCGCGAGGTTCCTGGCCCGTATGCGTGAGCAGGTAGGAGGGCGTCAGGAAGAGACGGTTGCTCATCGGCTCGACGATCTGAAGCGAATAGTAGCCGATCTGCGTGAAATAGAGCACGCGCGCCCGCACGAATGCTTCCGTGTCCGCATAGCCGTGCCGGGCGAACATCGCCCGGATGGCATCGACCCGCGCATCGTCCTCCTCGTTGACGATGCGATGCACTTTCGCGGATTGGCGCGACCAGGCGCGCACGGCGAAATCCAGCCGCGGATCGAACAGTGATTGATCGAGCCAGCATTCGAAGATGTTAAGCACCGCCTGCGTGATCGTCGCGGCCGGCCGCCCCGCCTGCTCGACGATGAAACGCGTGTTGTTGTTGCGCCAATGGTCCAGGAGCTGGTCGAGCAGGTCCTGCCGGCTCTTGAAATACCAGTAGAAGCTGGAGCGCGAGACGCTGAGTTTCTGCCCGAGCGCCAGGACGCGCACCGCCTCGACGCCCTCCGAGATCAGCGTCTCCAGCGCGAGCCTCATCCAGTCCTCGCGCGTCACTTTCGTGTTGCCGGTCAGCCCGGCGCGCCGCATCACGTCTTCAGCACTGGAATCAGATGGCATCCCGGCCCGACCAAGATTGAACCGCCGGCTAGATAGACCTCAAGGGGCGGCCCTACAATCCCGCGGACTGTTCGAACCATTCCCACAGATAGGGCGCTAGCCCCCGGTCGACGTGGAGACGTGCCCGATTGCGATTGCCGTACCGGTAGAAAAGCACGTTCACGCCGGCGAAAAGGATCGCCGCCGAGCGGCTCGTCTGGGCCGGATCGAGCGCGGTGCCTCTGGCGACCAGGCCGGCCAAGCCCGGCCCCTCGATCTCGAAAACATGCAGTCCGGCATCCATGACCGAGACCGCGAACCCGGCCTCATGCCAGCCGGCCTGGATCGGAAATGGCACCCCACCAACCACCACCAAGCGGTCGCGCGCGATCCGCACCATGTATTTGTCACCGCTTGCAAGTGCGCCGGCGCCCACGCCTTCGCCCGCAAGTGCCGAAGCCTTCGACCACGCCGCAAGGTCGCCGCTGACCAGGAGTTGGTTCAGTCCACCAACCGTGTGCACACTGGTGCCATCCCTGCTCAGCGTCGCGGTGGCGAAGTCTGGCACTGCCGGCCATTTTTCGGCAAGGTTACGCATTGAGCCGCCTCCCTTCCGGATCGAAGGCGCAGGGCGCGACGATCGTCGCCTGCCGCACCACGCCGAGATGCTGCACATCGATGGTTTCGCCGTGCCGCGCGGCGCCGCGCTCGATGAGCGCCAGGGCAACTGGACGCCCCAGGCTCGGGCTTTGATAACTGGAGGTGACGAAACCTACGCTTCTGACCCGGCCGCCGCTTTTCTCCACGCCATGCGCGCCGGTTGCCAGCGGTGCCTCGCCCTCGCGGACGGCCAGGCCGACAAGCTGATTGCGATATGGACTGTTCGCCGCTTCCGTGAAGAGCGAGCGCCGGCCGACGAATTCGCCGCCGCGTTTGCTGCGCGGCCCGGCGACGCCGAGATCATGCGGCATGGTGTTGCCGTCGGTATCCTTGCCGATGACGATGTAGCCCTTCTCGGCGCGCAGGATCATCAGCGACTCCAGCCCGAGCAGCACGGCATCGAAGGCGCGGCCTTCCTGCCGCATTCGTGCCCACAGCGCCTCGGCCCGATCGGCGCGGATGGAGATTTCATAGCTGCGGTCGCCGGTGAAGGAGACCCTGGCGATGCGCACCTCGTTGCCGGCGAAGTGGCCGGCGACGACAGCCATATGCGGCAGGCCGGCATCGTCCAGGGCGACACCGAGATCGAGCGCCTCCATCAGCCCACGCGCGTTCGGGCCCGACACCGTCAAGGTGGCGTAGTGGGCGGTGGCATTGTGGATATAGACCGCGTCGCGGCCGAACCGGTCCTGCCGCCACTCTTCCAGCCGGGCATGAACGGCGGCGACATGCGACGACGAGCAGGAGACGATGAAGCGGCGCTCGTCCAGGCGAACCAGCACGCCGTCGTCGAAGACGACGCCGTTTTCCGACAGCATGAAGCCATAGCGGCAATGGCCGGGCTTCAAGGTCGACATGGTGTTGTAATAGATGAAGTCGACGAATTCGGCTGCGCGCGGACCGATCACTTCGATCTTGCCGAGCGTCGAGCCGTCGAACAGCGCGACCGACTGCCGGGCGCGCCGCGCCGCCTCCTGGATTGCGCCGCCGGCTTCGCCGCTGCCGTAGTAAGCCGGCCGCAGCCAGCCGCCATATTCCTGGAACACGCCGCCCGCGGCGCGATGGTTTGCCTCCAGCGGCAGCCGGCGGATCGGGGCATGCATGCTGCCCCGGCGCGCGCCTGCCAGGCTTGCGAAAGGCACCGGCGTGAAGGGCGGTCGATAGGTCGTGGTGCCGACCTCTGGTATGGCGCGCCCGGTGACGTCGGCGAGCAGCGCCAGGCCGTTCAGGTTCGAGGTCTTGCCCTGGTCGGTCGCCATGCCGAGCGTCGTGTAGCGCTTCAAATGCTCGACGGAGACGAAATTCTCCCGCGCCGCGAGCTCGACATCCTTCGCGGTGACGTCGCTCTGGTAGTCGATCCAGACCCGGCCCTTGGCTTTGGGTTTCGGCCACAGGCCGATGATGCCCAGCGTTGCCTCCACGCCCGTGCTGCGCGGCGCCTGTGCCGATCCGCCGAATTGAGCCAGCGCCGCAGCGCCGCTTGCCAAGGTTTCGGACAGCGAGATCGTCCCGGCCACGGCGCCGGCAACGCCGATGCCATCCACTCCCTCGCCTGGAACGAAAGCCGCGAGCTGATCGCTCCAGGAAAGCTTGCCCTTTGCCTGCGAGAACAGATGCACGGTGGGCGTCCAGCCGCCCGAGACCAGCACGCAATCGGCGGCAAACACTGTACCGTCGTCCAGCAGGACACCTTCCACCGCATTACGTCCGCGCGCCCCCGTAACCATGCGCCCCGCCAGAACACGAGCATTTGCCGCAGGCGCGACCCCGTCACGCCGGCAGTCGACCACCGTCACCGAGGCGCCGACTGCGGCGAGCGCCGAGGCCGGCTCATAGGCGCTGTCATTGTTGGTCGCAATCACGATCCGAGTGCCGACAAGCACGCCGTGCCGGCGCAGATAGGCGAGTGCGGCATCGGCCGAGAGGATGCCGGGAAGGTCGTTGTTGGCGAACGGAACCGGCCGCTCGATTGCCCCCGTCGCCAGCACGATGCGGCGCGGCCGCACGCGCCAGAGCGTATCCGGTCGGCCGTCGCCGTGCCGCTGGTTGAGCGCAACCAGATTGTGATCGTAGAGACCGAAGGCAGTGGTATCGGTCAGCACGAGCTGGTCGCCGCCCTTCAGCTTCGCGACCATCGCCTCGGCCCACGCGGCCCCGTTCATACCATCCACTTCGCCGGCGCGGTGGCGCAGCGATCCGCCCGGATGCGCCCGCTCATCGACCAGTACCACCGAATGGCCGGCCGCCGACGCATCCGCCGCCGCGGCGAGGCCGGCCGGCCCAGCGCCGACCACCAGGACATCGCAATGATGATTGATCTGGTCCGCGACCGAACGCGGCTTCCAGTCGCGGTCGACGACGCCAAGCCCGGCCATGGCGCGAATGCGCGGTTCGAACAGATGCCAGTCCGGCCACATGAAGGTCTTGTAGTAGAAGGCGGCGGGCAGGAAGCGGGCGAAGCGATCCAAGATCGCGTTGCGGTCGGCAACCGCTGTCGGCGAAGCGTTGACGCTCCTGACGACGGCGCCGTCCCTGGCCGGCACCGTCGATGCCCGCGCATTCGGCACGCGGCCGGCGGGACCCTCGACATCGACGAGCGCGTTGGGCTCCTCGACGCCGGCGCCCCAGATGCCGCGCGGCCGGTGATATTTGAAGCTGCGGCCGACAATCGGCTGGCCGCTCGCCAGCAAGGCGGAAGCGATCGTGTCGCCGGCAAAACCTTCGACGCGCCGGCCGTCGAAGGTGAAGCTCAGCGCGCGCGCCCGGTCGATATCGCTGCCGCCGGTGGCAAGGCGCGAGGCGCTCATGCTTCGTGCTCCGCTTCGCCGAGCACCGAGGACCCGGCCACCTTGTGGTTGACGCTGTCGCGGCTCATCGCGAAGAACTCGCCGCAGGTCAGATGCACCCAGATCTCTCGAGCCGCGCCCTTGGGATTGTCGCGCATGTGGAGATAGCCCGCCCAGCGCTCGGCCGTGACGTCGCTGCCGTCGGGCCGCAAATTGCCGGCCTCGCCGCCATAATGAAATTCACTTTCTTCGCGCGGCCCGCAGAACGGACAGGGAAAGAGCTGCATCTTTTTTAGACCTTCAATGCGCGATGCCCGAGCCGGCGGCCTCGTCGACCAGCCGGCCGCGGGCGAAGCGGTCGAGATCGAAAGGCCGGCTGATGTCGTGGTGCCTGCCGGTGGCAAGCAGATGGGCAAGCAGCGTGCCCCCGGCGGGGATCGCCTTGAAGCCGCCCGTGCCCCAGCCGCAATTGAGGAAAAGGCCGGGCAGCGGCGATTCGCCGATGATCGGCGAGGAATCCGGGACGACATCGACGATGCCCGCCCATTGCCGCATCATCTTCAGCTGGCCGAAGACCGGGTACATTTCGAGCATGCCGGCGATGACGCCTTCCAGCACCGGCAGATTGCCGCGCTGGCCATAGGACGGGATGCGGTCGAGCGCGCCGCCGATCACCAGTTCGCCCTTGTCCGACTGGCTGACATAGACGCCGGTGTCCGGCGAGATCACCACCGTGTCGAGGATCGGCTTGACCGGCTCGGACACGCAGGCTTGCAAGGCGTAGGAATTGATCGGCAGCCGGAATCCTGCCTTCGCCGCCAGCACCGAGGAGTGGCCGGCGACCGCCATGCCGGTGCGCTCGGCGCGGATCTCGCCGCGCGAGGTGACGACGCCGCGGCAGCGCCCGCCTTCGATGATAAAATCGGAGATTTCGCAATTCTGGATAATGTCCACGCCGAGACGGTTGGCGGCGCGAGCATAACCCCAGGCGACCGCATCGTGCCGGGCGGTGCCGCCGCTCGGCTGCCAGGTGCCGCCATAGACCGGGAAGCGGGCGCCCGCGCTGAAATTGTAGATCGGCACGACGCGCCGCACGTCCTCGGCGGAGAACAATTCCGAGTCGATGCCGTTGACCTGGATGGCGTTGACGGAGCGCGCCGCGGTCTCCATCGCCGCTTCGCTATGAGCGAGCGTCAGCACGCCGCGCGCGGAAAACATCACATTGTAGTTCAGGTCGCTCGACAGCGTCTTGTAGAGGCTGTGCGCCAGTCCGTAGATCGCAGCACTTTCCGGGTAGAAATAGTTCGAGCGCACCACTGTGGTGTTGCGGCCGGTGTTGCCGCCGCCGATCCAGCCCTTCTCCAGCAGCGCGACATTGGTGATGCCATGGTTCTTCGCCAGGTAGTAGGCGGTTGCGAGCCCATGCCCACCGCCACCGATGATGATCGCGTCATAGCGCGGTTTCGGATCGGGAGAGCGCCAGGCCTTTTCCCAGCCGGTCTGGCCGGCGAGCCCTTCCTTGAACAGCGAAAGCGCCGAATAGTGTCTGGTCATGCGCTCAAAGCCCGCATCACAGGTGATTGGTAGGTCATCGACAAACGCATCCTTAGCGCGAATGGACACCTGTGTCTATTCAATGCAAGGAAGCGATCTGCGATTACCCCAATTCTAGCGTCGTGATGCCGAAAACCCTGGACACTTCGAGGTTGGGGACGCCTCCCCTGTACATGCGGGTGGTGGCGAAGCCGGGAGCCATGCCGGCGTCCTGAAGCGTGGCGGTGAACCCGGCCTGGCTGGCCGGCACGTCTATATGCAACGTCTCGCCGCCGGCCGCCTCCGAAAGGCTCGCGAACAGCGCCAGAGCCAGGTCCGCCCCTTCAGCAAACAGCGGCCCGACCTTGAAACCCTCCCGGCACCGGCGCGCCACGCCATAGCCGGTAATGCCGTCCGCGCCGGCGGAGACAAGCGCGATCCGGGGCGGCCGCAGCCATTCCTGAAGGAATGAATTTCGCGGCGCCGCGAAGCACCGGCGGTCATAGGCAAGGATCCCCGCCATGTCGGCGGCCGTCACGGGCCGTATGTCGCCGCCGCTGGACAACCCGGCGGGGCCACCGCTGCAGCGAACGGTCTCATAGGCGGGCACGAAACCCATGCGCTGATAATTGGCCCGCTGCTCGGCAACGCCGTCCAGGCCGATGATGCGGTTGCCGAGCCGTGCCATGCCGGCATCCCAGACCGCCTTGCCATGGCCCTCGCCGCGCCGTTCCGTCCGGCAGATATAGAGGCCGATGAAGCCGAAGTCCGGACCGTAGGCGACCGCCGAAATGCCAGCCACCAGTTCGCCATCGACGAAGGCGCCGATGAAGCCGTCCGAATCTGCCGCCCGGAACACAGCCGCGTCGCCGATGCCTGGATTCCAGCCTTCGTCTGCTGCCCAATCGACGAGTGTTTCCATTTCGCCGGCGGTCAGCGCCCGGATCGTTCTCAGCATCGTCTCACTCGGGTGGGGGACAAATAACTCAAGCCATCAGGATAGGCGGCCGCCTGCCGGCTGCAAAGGCCCACGCGAGAACTGCCGGTTCGGACGTTGTTCCAATAGGCAACTGGACATGGCCGGCGAAGACTGGGAATCTTCATTGGCGTTGCTTGGGAATCGCATGGAGTGCCGCAGGAAATGCCGCTGAGTGCCGAAGAGATCGCCCGTCATCCCGCAACGCTTCACGGTGTGCAGGAACAGTCGCGCGCGCTCATCCATATCTACGAGACAAGCCCGCGGCTGGCTGCCGTCTTCGCCACCCAGCAGCGTTGGCTTCTCGGCCATGTCGGCCTTGCCATGCATTTCCGCCGCGACCCCAATGACCGCCGCACCGAAATGACGGTGGCGCGTTTCATCGAGATCGTACGCCGCAATTCGGTGGCAAGCCGCAACACGGCGGAGGCCTTCGTCAAGGAGATGCTGCACTACAACATCGCTGAATATCTTTCGACGCGAGGCGACGGCCGCGCCCACCCCATGCGAGTGACCGCGACCACCATCGAGACCTTCACCGGTTGGATCCATGCGCATCTGAAAACGCTGGATCGCATCGACGGCGGCAGCCGGCTGGCGACATTCCTCGAGCGCCCGGAGATGCTACCCACCCTGCAGCCGCTTATCGCGGATGGCCTGCTCTCCTCCGAACCGGTGCGGGAGCCACAAAAGACCTTCTCGCTGTTTATCTGGCTAAACAATGGCGGCATCGTCATGGATTGGCTGATGTCCGGCATCGACCCGGAGGATGCCCATCTCGACAGGATTCCGACCAGCGTCATTTCGGTCGGCGAGTTCGCGCATTGGCTGAAACTCTCGCGCACCCATCTGGCGCGCAAGCTCCATGACGCGGAAGCGCTTGGCAGCATCGGCTGGGTCGGCCAGCGCGGCCATTCCGTGATGTGGGTTTCGAGGGCTTTCTTCGACGAATACATGGCGGTCCAGGCGGCCAAGCTCGCGATCGTCGATCAGGCCTTCGAGGCCTGCATGTCGACCTTCACGCAAAGCTGACCAACCCACTCCGGTGGTAGCTGCGAAAAACCGCCGGTTGCGCTGGCGAGCTCTGGACGAAACTGCTATCGGCTTCCCCGTATCGTGGGGCTTGGGCGGGGGTCCGGGGGGATGGCGCTGAACTTCGAAGACATTGCGGGTCACTCCGCGCTGGGCGCATGCATCCAGGCACAGACGCGAGCCATGCAACACGCCTATCAAGGCAACCCGCGAGCATCCTCGGTCTTTGCCACCCAGCAGCGCTGGCTGATGGCGCATATCGGTCTTGCCCTGCATTTCCGCAGGGATCCCAGCGACTACCGGAAGGAGATGACGGCAGCCCGTTTCGTCGAGATCACCGTTCAGCATCGGGTGGCGAGCCGAAATACTGCCCATGCCTTCATCAAGGAAATGCAGCACTACAATTTCGTCGAGGTCGGCCGGGCGGGCGACGACGGCCGCATTCGCCCGCTGCAAGTGCCCGGCATGACCTTGGAGCCGTTGATCGGCTGGATCCATATCCATCTGAGCACGCTTGACGCACTTGACGGCGGACAACGGCTGGAAACCTTTCAGACGCAGCCGCAAATGCTGGCCAAGTTGCAGCCGCTGATCGCCGACGGCCTGATTTCCTCCGTGCCGGTGCGCGAGCCGCAACAGACGTTTTCGCTGTTCACCTGGCTCAACAATGGCGGCGTGGTGATGGACTGGCTGATCTCCGGTGTCGACCCCGCGACGGCCGGCCAGGAGCGTATCCCGACCGGCGTGCTCTCGGTCGGCGACTTCGCCAAATGGCTGAAGCTGTCGCGCACCCATCTTGCGCGCAAGCTGCGCGATGCCGAGGCGCTCGGCAGCGTCGGCTGGCTCGGCCAGCGCGGCAATTCCGT
The DNA here is from genome assembly GCF_006442965.1 of Mesorhizobium sp. CU3. Classification (GTDB taxonomy): domain Bacteria; phylum Pseudomonadota; class Alphaproteobacteria; order Rhizobiales; family Rhizobiaceae; genus Mesorhizobium. The sequence continues at coordinate 145,688 of NZ_VFWX01000009.1, forward strand.
CATGTGGATATCGAACGCGTTCTACGGCGAATACGTCACGGCGCAGGCGGTCAAGCTCGCCATCATCGACGCGGCCTTCGCCGCCAGTCAGGCATAGCCGGCAAAACTATCCCGCCTTCAGGATGGCCGAAAAGCGCGGGTCGAAGGCGCGGCCGATCGGCTCGGCCGCGGCGCCGACGGCGATCGCCCAAGGATCGGTGATGCCGAGTTGCAGCCGCGGCAATCGCCGCCCGGGTCGATCGGCGATCGACGGCAGCAGCGGAGGGATGGCCTGCAGCAGACGGCGCGCCAACGCCTCGGGCGCGCCGCTCGTGAGGATGACGGTTTGCGGATCGAAGATCGTTTCGATCAGATGCACGCTCCAGCGCAGATCCTGCGCGGCGCCCTCGATCCAGCCCATCACCTTCGGATCCTCGGCGGCAGCCAGGGCGCCCATCTTTTCATAAAGATGCTCCTCGGCGGGGTTGAGGCCGAGATGCTGGTAGAGCGAGGCGAGCGAGGCGCGGTGCTCGAGCGGCGTCGAACCTGGGCCTGCCGGCGACAGCAATGCCCTGCCGATCTCGCCAGCATTGCCGTTGCCGCCATTGTAGAGTTCGCCATTGAGGATCAGCCCGGCGGCGATGCCGTACCCGACATAGAGACAGACCGCGTGATCGACGCCGTGCGCGGCGCCGACGATGCGCTCGGCCGTGGCGCAGGCGGCGGCATCGTTCTGCAGCCCAACACTCAGCCCGGTCCCGGCCGTAAGCGTCTCCAGCAGCGGGAATTGCTGCCAGGCGGGCATCATCCATTTGTCGTCGGACTCTTTCAGGCCGAACGGGCCCGGCATGGCGACGCCGAGCCCCACCAGCCGCCGCTCGGACTGCGCGGAGATGCCTGCCAGCTCGCGCCTGGTATGCGCGATGAGACCGAGGATGGTCTGGACACCCGGCGACGGCTCGTCGAGCGGCAGATTGGCTTCGGCACGCGCCACCACATTGCCGACCAGGTCGACGACCACCACCCGCGCCAGATGCCGGTCGATCTGCAGCCCGATGGCGAAGGCGCCTTGCGGAACCAGCGTGTAGGGCGTGAAGGGCTGCCCCCTACCCTTGCGCACCGCGTCCAGCGCCACGACCAGGCCGTCGCTCTCCAGATCCTCGATGATGTTGGAAACCGCTTGCTTGGTGAGCTGCGTCGCCCGCGAAAGGTCGGCACGCGAGAGCGCGCCGTTGAGCCGCAGCGCCTCGATCATGACGCGGCGGTTATGCGCGCTGGTGCCTTCCTGGTTGGTGCCGCTCTTGGCGCGGATCGGGCTGACGTCGTGCACTGTCGTTTTCCCCTCTTGACTCCATTTAAGGATTGATCGACTAATTAAGTCAAGCGAATTGACTTAATGGTGAAGCCGGAGCGGCATCGATAAAAAGAAGGGCAAGGTCCCCGGGGCTTTTCGCCGCCAACCGCTCAGGCAGATCCGGTCACGCGCGATGCGAATTCGAGGACGCGGCATTTGCTTTGCCGCCCACTCGTGGCTGTCGACAATGGGAGAAAGACAAATGCTGAAATCGATCGGAAAGACACTTCTGGGCGCGGTGTTCGCGGGCGGACTGCTTGTCCCTCACGCCTTCGCCGAGACCACGCTGAATGCGCTGTTCATGGCCCAGGCCGCCTACAGCGAGGCCGACGTGCGCTCCATGACGGAAGCCTTCACCAAGGCCAATCCGGACATCAAGGTCAATCTCGAATTCGTTCCCTATGAGGGCCTGCACGACAAGACCGTGCTGGCGCAAGGCTCGGGCGGCGGCTACGACGTCGTGCTGTTCGACGTCATCTGGCCGGCCGAATACGCCACCAACAAGGTGCTGATTGACGTCTCGTCCAAGATCACCGACGACATGAAGAAGGGTGTGCTGCCCGGCGCCTGGACCACGGTCCAGTATGACGGCAAATATTATGGCATGCCTTGGATCCTCGACACCAAGTACCTGTTCTACAACAAGGAAATCCTGGAGAAGGCCGGCATCAAGACGCCGCCGAAGACCTGGGAAGAGCTCGGCGAGCAGGCCAAGATCATCCAGGACAAGGGCTTGCTGAAGACGCCGATCGCCTGGAGCTGGGCACAGGCCGAAGCCGTGATCTGCGACTACACCACGCTGGTCAGCGCCTATGGCGGCGACTTCCTCAAGGACGGCAAACCGGACTTCCAGAACGGCGGCGGCGCGGCCGCGCTGAAATACATGGTCGACAGCTACAAGTCCGGCCTGACCAACCCGAATTCCAAGGAATTCCTGGAAGAGGACGTCCGCAAGGTCTTCGAGAACGGCGATGCCGCCTTCGCGCTGAACTGGACCTATATGTACAACATGGCCAACGACCCGAAGGACTCGAAGGTCGCCGGCAAGGTCGGCGTGGTGCCGGCGCCTGGCGTTGCCGGCACCAGCGAGGTATCGGCCGTCAACGGCTCGATGGGCCTCGGCATCACGGCTGCCTCGAAGCATCCGGACGAAGCCTGGAAATACATCGAGTTCATGACCTCGCAGGCGACGCAGAACCAGTATGCCAAGCTGTCGCTGCCGATCTGGGCTTCTTCCTATGACGACCCGGCCGTCACCAAGGGCCAGGAAGAACTGATCGCCACCGCCAAGCTCGGCCTCGCCGCCATGTATCCGCGGCCGACCACGCCGAAATACCAGCAGCTGTCGACCGCCTTGCAGCAAGCCATCCAGGAATCGCTGCTCGGCCAGACGGCGCCGGAAGACGCGCTGAAGTCGGCTGCGCAGAACAGCGGCCTCTAAGGCAACCTGCTCTTGGACTACGGGCGGCCTCGCGCCGCCCGTGCTATTTCTGAATCTGGTTGAAGGAAGAGAGGCGCCTCTTAATGTCAGGCACCTGGATGACGACTCGCGCGTGGCTGCTGATGCTGCCGCTTTTGGTGATCATGGTCGCCGTAATCGGCTGGCCATTGGTCGACACCGTCATGCTTTCCTTCACCGATGCCCAGCTGGTCGGCACGGCGGGCAGTTATGTCGGCTTCGACAACTACACCAACATGCTGACCAGCTCGAATTTCAGCCGCACGCTGGTCACCACCACCTGGTTCGCCGTCGTCTCGGTCGCCGCCGAGATGGTGCTCGGCGTGCTGGCGGCGCTGCTCTTGAACCAGCAGTTTCGCGGCCGTGCCGTCCTGCGCGGGCTGATGATCCTGCCCTGGGCGCTGCCCACCGTCGTCAACGCGACTCTGTGGCGGCTGATCTACAATCCCGAATATGGCGCGCTGAACGCGGCGCTCACGCAACTGCATATCATTGGCGACTACCGCTCCTGGCTGGGCGAGCCTGGAACGGCTCTCGCTGCACTGATCGTCGCCGACTGCTGGAAGAATTTTCCGCTGGTGGCGCTGATCGCGCTCGCCGCCCTGCAGGCGGTGCCGCGCGACATCACCGCCGCCGCACTTGTCGACGGCGCCGGCCCGTTCAACCGCTTCCGCTTCGTCATCCTGCCCTATCTCGCCGGCCCGCTGATGGTGGCGTTGGTGCTGCGCACCATCGAAGCCTTCAAGGTCTTCGACATCATCTGGGTGATGACGCGCGGCGGGCCGGCCAACAGCACGCGCTCGCTGTCGATCCTCGTCTATCAGGAGGCCTTCTCCTTCCAGCGCGCCGGCTCCGGCGCCTCGCTGGCGCTGATCGTCACCTTGCTCGTCACCGTTCTGGCCGTGGCCTATGCGGCGCTGGTGCGAAAGACCGCCGGGAGCGCTGCCTGATGGAACGCCAGAGCCCCGTCTTCACCGCCTTCATCTATGTCTGCGCGATCCTGCTTGCCGCCATCATCCTGGCGCCGCTCGCCTGGCTCTTCGTCATGAGCATATCGCCGGCCGCCGACCTCGCCGCCAAGCCGCTGCGCTGGTGGCCGCAGGCGGCCGATTTCTCCCGTTACGCGCAGCTTCTGTCGACGGCCGAAAACAGCGCCGGCGCCGCCTTCACCGCATCGCTGCGCAACAGCCTGGAAGTCGCCGGCATGGCGACGCTTGCCGCGATCCTGCTTGCCGTGCCGGCCGGTTGGGCGGTCTCGCGCACGCCTTCGGTCGGCTGGTCGCTGTCGATGGTCATCGCCACCTACATGCTGCCGCCGGTCGCGCTCTCGGTGCCGCTCTATATGGGCCTCTCCCATCTCGGCCTGCTCAACAACGTCTTCGGCCTGGCGATGATCTACCTGACGATCCTCGCGCCCTTCACCACCTGGCTGATGAAATCGGGCTTCGATTCGATCCCGCGCGAGATCGAGGCCGCCGCCATGATCGACGGCGCCGGCCTATTGCAGACCTGGCGCATCATCACCTTGCCGCTGGCGGCACCGGTGGTGGCGACATCGGCGCTGTTTGCCGTGCTGCTCGCCTGGGACGAGTTCTTCTACGCCCTGCTCTTCACCTCCGATCAGCGGGCAAAGACGCTGACCGTCGCCATCGCCGATCTCGCCGGCGGCCGCGTCTCCGACTACGGACTAATCGCCACTGCCGGCGTGCTTGCGGCCTTGCCGCCGGTGCTGATCGGCCTCGTCATGCAACGCGCGCTGATCTCGGGCCTCACCAGCGGCGGCGTGAAAGGATAAAGATGACTGCTCAAAAACCTCGCCCGTCCGGCCTCGTCGCGATCGATCGCGAGATGGCGCGCCAGCATCAGGATGCGCTTGCATCCTTCGAGAGCAACACGGACGCCGCCGCCAAGCTAGCCGCCTCGATCAGGCGGAGCGGCAGACTCGTCCTGCTCGGCATGGGCGCCTCGCACGCAGTGGCCCGCGCCGTCGAGCCGCTCTATCGCGCGAAAGGCATCGATGCGATCGCACTGCCGCTGTCGGAACAGCTTGGGCAACCGCTGCCGCTTGAAGGCAAGACGGTCATCGTCACCTCGCAATCCGGCGAAAGCGCCGAAGTCCTGCGCTGGTTTTCCGAGACAAGTTCGCGGACCGACACGTTCGGCCTGACTTTGGAGGCTAGTTCCTTCCTTGGCCGGACGGTGCCTTGCCTCGTCGGCGCCGGCGGCACCGAGCTTGCCTTTGCCGCGACCCGCAGCCTGACCGTCAGCTTCGCGCTGCATCTTGCGATCCTCACGGCACTCGGCGAAGACCCTGCCGCCGCGCTCGCGGCGCTAAAGGCGCCCGCAGCGGTCGAGATCGATGCAGCCTTGGCGGCGTTGGGCACGGTGGCGACCATCGTCACCTCAGGCCGCAAGCTTCAGGGCGTGGCCGAAGCGCTGGCGCTCGGCTTCACCGAACTGTCGCGCCTGCCTTGCTTCTCGCTCGAAGGCGGCCAACTGCGCCACGGACCGATGGAGATGCTCGGGCCGAAAATCGGCGTCGTGCTCTTCCGCGGCGACGACCCGACCGCGGAGCTGGTCACCGCCATGGCCAACTCGGTGGTCGAGACCGGCGCGCCGCTGATCGTGTTCGACGCCTCGGGCAAACCACCGGTCACGGGCGCGGTCACTTTGGCCTTCGAACCCGCCACGGGCCTAGCGGCGGTCTTCGCCATGCTGCCGGTGGCGCAGCGTCTGATGATCGCCTTCGCCGACAGCCGCGTCGACAATGCCGGCACGCCCGTGCGCACCACCAAGATCACGCGGAGCGAATGATGCGGCCGCTTGCGGTGATCGGCAACGTCAATGTCGACCTGATCGTCGGCCCGGTCGCGCCCTGGCCGAAGGCCGGCACCGAGACCGTCGTCGACCATGACGACCTGCGCGTCGGCGGCCAGGCCGGCAACACGGCGCTCGCCTGGCAGGCGCTGGGCATCGATTTCGAGATAGCGGCCAATATCGGCGACGACCAGTTCGGCCGCTGGCTGAGCGAGGCTTTCGGCGCGCGGGCGCAGAAATGGCCGGTCCACCGCGAAGGCACGACGCTGTCGGTCGGCATGACCCATCCCGACGGCGAGCGCACCTTCTTCACCACACGCGGCCACCTGCCCCGCTTCGGCTTGAGCGACGTTCTCTCCGTACTCGATGGCCAAAGGCTCGCCGGCGGCTATGCGCTGCTGTGCGGTTCGTTCCTGACAGACGACCTGACCCGCGACTATAACGCCTTCTTCGACTGGGCCGAGACGCATGAGATATCCGTCGCGCTCGACACCGGCTGGCCGATCGAAGGCTGGACGGAGGCCAACTGCGCGGCGGCTCGCGGCTGGCTGTCGCGCTGCGAACTGGCCCTCTTCAACGAGGTCGAGACGACGACGCTGGCCGCCCTGGCAAATCCTGCGGAAGCAGCGCGCAAGATCCGCGACGGTATGAAGGGCGGAGCGATGGTCGCGGTCAAGCGCGGACCGGACGGGGCGCTCGCCATCGGTGCCGACGGCGAACTGATTGAAATGCAGGCGCCGCGCGTCCCGGTCGTCGACACGATCGGCGCCGGCGACGTCTTCAACGCCGCCTTCCTGGCCTCACTGGCATACGAACGAGAGTTGGAGAGTTGCCTGTCCGCCGCCATCCAGGTGGCCTCGCGCGCCATCTCCACCTTGCCCCGCAACTATGGCGAGCCGATTGCATTCGAGGAGGCCGTCAATGAGCGCGCTTGAAATCCGCGATGTCCGCAAGAACTACGGCAGCGTCGAAACGCTGAAAGGCATCAACATCGCGCTGGAAAGCGGCGAGTTCCTGGTGCTGCTGGGATCGTCGGGCTGCGGCAAGTCGACCCTTCTCAACATCATCGCCGGCCTCGCCGAAGCCACCAGCGGCGACGTGCTGATCGGTGGCCGTTCGGTGCTCGGCGTGCATCCGAAGAACCGCGACATCGCCATGGTCTTCCAGTCCTACGCGCTCTATCCGAACCTGACTGTCCATCGCAACATCGGCTTCGGGCTGGAGATGCGCAAGGTTCCGGTGGCTGAGCGCGACAAGGCCGTGCACGAGGCGGCAAGACTGCTGCAGATCGAGAACCTGCTTGAACGCAAGCCCGGCCAGCTCTCCGGCGGACAACGCCAGCGCGTCGCCATCGGGCGTGCCCTCGTGCGCAAGCCGCAGGTCTTTCTGTTCGACGAGCCGCTTTCCAACCTCGACGCCAAGCTGCGGCTTGAAATGCGCACCGAGCTGAAGCGCCTGCACGAAATGCTCAAGACCACGGTCGTCTACGTCACCCACGACCAGATCGAGGCGATGACGCTGGCGACCCGCATCGCCGTCATGCGCGACGGCCGCATCGAGCAGCTGGGCACGCCGGAGGAGATCTACGACAATCCGGCGACGCTCTATGTCGCCGGCTTCGTCGGCGCGCCCGCCATGAACATGTTGAAAGCGACCGCCAGGGCCGGCGAAATCGCGGTTGCCGGTTCCGATGCCCGGCTGCCCGTCCCGGAACGCTTCAAAAATGCCGCCCGCGACGGCGCCGAGATCATACTGGGCGTCAGGCCTGAGGCGCTCCGCGTGGCCAGCGGCGCCGCCTCGGAACGCTCGCTTCCGGTGGAGATCGAGGTTGTCGAACTGACCGGTCCCGAGCTTGTCGCCACCGCACGGATCGGAACGCAGCCGCTGACGGCCACATTGCCGCCGCGCACCCGCCTCGCCAAGGGCGATTCATGCCGCTTTGCCTTCGACGACGATGCGCTTCGTCTCTTCGACCCGGCAACCGGCAAGGCTTTGTGACCCCGGAAAGGCGCCGCTTCGGCGGCGCCTTCGCCTTCGTGTGTCAATCGATATCGAACGACACGCCCTGCGCGAGCGGCAGCGCCTTGGAGAAGTTCACCGTGTTGGTGGCACGGCGCATGTAAGCCTTCCACGCATCCGAGCCGCTCTCGCGGCCGCCGCCGGTCTCTTTCTCGCCGCCGAACGCGCCGCCGATCTCGGCGCCCGAGGTGCCGATATTGACGTTGGCGATGCCGCAATCCGAGCCATCGACACCCAGGAACCGTTCCGATTCCTGCAGGTCTCGGGTGAAGATCGACGACGACAGGCCGGCGCCGACTGCGTTGTGCAGGTCGAGCGCCTCGTCGAAATCGGAATATTTCATCACATAGAGGATCGGCGCGAAGGTCTCTTCCGTCACCGGCGACACTTGCTTCGGCATCTCGACCAGCGCCGGATGCACGTAATAGGCGTCCGGATGGCCGTTTTCGAAGCGCGCGCCGCCGGTCACCTTGCCGCCATGCGCCTCGGCCTCCTTCAACGCCTTCTGCATGTTGTCGAAGGCACCCTTGTCGATCAGCGGACCGACCAGCGCCTTGCCTTCCAGCGGATTGCCGACCGATACGCTCTGATAGGCCTTCTTCAGCCGTGGCAGCAGCGCGTCATAGACGCTGTCATGGACGAACAGACGGCGAAGCGTCGTGCAGCGCTGGCCGGCGGTGCCCATGGCGCCGAAGGCGATCGCCCGCAGCGCCATGTCGAGATCGGCGGTGGGCGTGACTATGCCGGCATTGTTGCCGCCGAGCTCCAGCACGGCGCGGGCGAAACGCTTGGCGAGCCTGGGGCCGACTTCGCGGCCCATGCGGGTCGAGCCGGTGGCCGAAACCAGCGGCACCTTCGGATGGTCGACCAGCACCTCGCCGGCGACACGGTCGCCGATCAGCACCTGCAGCAGGCCTTCCGGTGCATCCTTGCCGAAACGCTTGGCGGCGCGCTTGAAGATCGCCTCGCAGGCGAGCGCGGTCAGCGGCGTCTTTTCCGACGGCTTCCACACCACCGCATCGCCGCAGACGAAGGCCAGCGCCGAATTCCACGACCACACCGCGACCGGGAAATTGAAGGCCGAGATGACGCCGACGACGCCGAGCGGATGCCAGGTTTCCATCATGCGGTGTCCCGGACGCTCGGTGGCGATAGTCAGGCCATAGAGCTGACGGGAGAGGCCGACCGCGAAATCGCAGATGTCGATCATCTCCTGCACTTCTCCCAGACCCTCGGACGGGATCTTGCCGACCTCGATCGACACCAGCCGGCCGAGCTCGTCCTTGTGTGCGCGCAATTCTTCGCCGAGCAGGCGTACCAGCTCGCCGCGCTTGGGGCCCGGCACCAGCCGCCAGGCCTGGAAAGCCTTGTGCGCGGCATCGATGGCCTTGCCGGCATCAGCGGCCGAGATCTGCTTCAGCGCCGCGATCTCTTCGCCCGTCACCGGGCTGCGCACGATGAGGTCGCCTCCGGCAAGCGCGTCCTTGGCGACTCCGAGTTTCTCCAGAAGTGCGGCCGTTTCCTTCGCTAATGTCATTTTTATCCCTTTCAGGTCCCGCCTCTCATGGAGTGGGAATGGAGCCATGCGCCATTTCTTGGACGTGCCGTCGGGCACGCCTGGGCGCTTTCATGGCGTGGCATTACTCGTTTCAGGGAAAAACCGCCACCCCGGCATGGTCCAAGGCCCAGCCGCGAAATTGGGCCAGACGGCGAGAACTGGGCCAAGGCGTGTTGAGATTCAGGTCAGGCCGTGTCGAAAATGGCGATTTCCGAGAACCGGAGCGGAGCGTACTTAAAGTACGTGAGCACCGGAAGCGCAGGAAACTGCCATTTGCAGGCCGGCCTCACCTGAATATCAATGCGCCTTCTGGATCGAGGACTTCTGCGCGCTTTCTTTGATCAGCCGGTCGATATGCATGCGGATATGCGCCGCTTCCGCCGCGGTGTTGGCCAAAGCGATGGCGCGGTCGAAGGCGATGCGCGCCTCCTCGTTGCGGCCGAGCTGCATCAAGAGGCCGCCGCGCAGGCCGAAGAAGTGGAAATAGCCCGAAAGCCTTTCTTCCAGCGGCTCGATCATGGCGAGCGCCGCTTCGGGACCGCGCACTTTGCTGACCGCGACGGCGCGGTTCAGCGTCACCACCGGCGACGGCTGCATCTGCTCGAGCAGGCCGTAGAGCAGGTCGATCTCGGTCCAGTCGGTGTCTTCGGGCTTCGCCGCCCGCGCATGCAGTGCCGCGATCGCGGACTGCACCTGGTAGGGACCGGGCTTGCGGTGGCGCAACGCCTTATCAACCAGCGCAAGGCCTTCGTCGATCATCTTGCGGCTCCACAGCGACCGGTCCTGGTCCTCGAGCAAGATGATCTCGCCATTGGCGTCGAAACGTGCCGGGGCGCGTGCATGCTGCAGCAGAAGCAGCGCCGTCAGCCCCATGATCTCCGGCTCGGCCTGGAACAGCCTGAGCAGAAGGCGCGCAAGCCGGATCGCCTCCTCGCAGAGCGGCGCGCGGGCCGGCGCCTCGCCGCTGTTGGTCGAATAGCCCTCGTTGAAGATCAGATAGACCATCGCCGCGACCGCCGCGAGCCGTTCGGAACGCTCGACCGCGCCCGGCGTCTCGAACGGCACGCCGGCATCGGCGATGCGCGCCTTGGCGCGGGTGATGCGCTGCTCCATCGCGCTCTCGCCGACCAGGAAGGCGCGCGCAATCTGCTTGACGGTAAGACCGGAGACGATACGCAGCGCAACCGCGATCTGCTGCGTCGCCGGCAGGTCCGGATGGCAGCAAATGAACAGCAGCCGCAAGATGTCGTCGCGGTAATGCGCGCCGTCCAGCCGCTCGGCGATGTCGCTCTCGGCATCATCCAGATCGGAGATGTGCTCCTCTTCCGGCATCGGCGCCTGCTTGGCGCGCTTGCGCACCGCATCGATGCCGCTGTTGCGGCCGACGAAGATCAGCCAGGCCGCCGGATCGCGCGGCGGTCCGTTCTTCGGCCAGTTCTTCAGCGCCCGAAGGCATGCGTCCTGGAAAGCCTCTTCCGCGGCATCGAGGTCGCGGAAGTAGCGCAGCAGCGCGCCCATCGCCTGCGGACGGGCATTGCTGATCGCCGTGCTTATCCAGGCAAGCTCGGTCATACGGCTACCTTTGTCGGATTGAACAGCGAAACCGGCCGGATCTCATAGGAGCCGCCGCTCGGATTGACCTCGGAAAGCTCGCGGGCAAACTCGACGGCTTCGTCGAGGTCGTTGCATTCGAGCGTATAGAAACCGAGGAACTGCTCCTTGGTCTCCGCGAACGGGCCGTCGAGCACGACCGCTTCGCCCTTGACCTTGCGCAAAGTCGTCGCCGCGGTCGTCGGCAACAGCCGCGCCACCGGCCCGAGCCGCCCGGCCTTGGCGTATTTGTCCTGGACGTTGAGGAGCTTCGCCATCACCTCGTCGTCCTGCTCCTTGCTCCAGGAGCAGACGACGTCTTCGGAGGCGTAGCACAGGATGGCGTAAAGCATGGCAGGTCCTTTCCGTATCAAAGGACGCGACACTAGGACCCTTCCCGACACTAGGTCGATAAAAAAATTTGGCGAGCGATCAAAGGCTTGGCTGCATGTCGTCGCGCCCGTCAGGCGCCGCGCGCCTGCAGCCACCTCAGAACCAGGGTCTCTTCCTCGTCGAGGCCTGCTATCAGCCGCTTCCGCTTGTTGGCCACGGTCATCTCATCCAGCAGCCGGCCTTCGGACCAGGCCTCGAAAACCAGCGGATGGATGTAGCATTTGCGGCATACGGCGCGAGTATTGCCGAGCCGTTCGGCGACCTTGTCGACGACGCTGTTGATCACCCGCCTCTGCCCGGACTTGCTCTCGGGCAGTTCAGTCTCGGCAAACAGCGACGCCGCATGGATGGTGCCGCCCCAGGTTCGAAAATGTTTGGAACTGAAATCGGCGCCGGAAGCCTCGCGGATGTAGCGGTTGACGTCCTCCGAGCGCACCGGGCGCCGGCCGCCCTCCTCGTCGAGATACTGGAACAATTTCTGGCCCGGCAGTTCCTGCGCGCCGCGCACGATCTTGGCGATGCGGCGATCGGCCAGCTTCAGCTTCCATTCCTTGCCGGACTTGCCCTTGAAGGCAAAGCGCAGGCTGGATCCGGTGATCTCGACATGGCGGTCACGGAGCGTGGTCAGCCCGAAGCTCTTGTTGTCCCGCGCGTAAGCCGCATTGCCGATGCGGATCATGGTGTTGTCGAGCAGCCAGACGACCGAGGCGACGACCCGCTCCAGCGGCAGGCCATGCCGGCGCAGGTCGGCATCGATATGCTGCCTCAGCGCGGGCAGACCTTCGGCAAAGGCGACGAGACTGGAGTATTTGGCGCCGTCACGCACTTCGGTCCATTGCGAATGGTAGCGATACTGCTTGCGGCCGCGCTGATCCCGGCCGGTCGCTTGGATGTGACCGTCCGGATCTGGCGAGATCCAAACATCCGTCCAGGCCGGCGGAATGACGATCGCCTTGATGCGGGCAAGCGTGGCGGCGTCGACCGCGCGGTCTTTCGGTCCGACGTAGGAGAACCCACTGCCTTTCCGTAATCTGCGAATGCCGGGATCGGCATCGCTGACATAGCTGAGCGACGCACTCTCGGCGAAGATCTGCGCGCCGTTCCTCCGGGTTTCCTCGTCCCGCGCCGAACGGGTCGAGGACAAATCTGAGTGCTGCAACATGCCTGCTCCGCGAAATTATCCGTAGATAAAGCCGCGTGCCGGTAACTGGTTCCGCAAGGGCTTTCAGCCCTGCTCGTTGACCGATAGATCTGCCATCCAAAGCCCACCATCGTCGGAATGGACCGGAAAATACTCGCGTCCCGCCGGCACGGCCTCGAGGACTGCTCCGGACTCGTCCGCCAGATAGTCGTAGCCGATCGGCTGCATCCGGCGGTCCGGATCGAGATGATTGTAGAGATCGCGACGCGCCGAACGCCGTTTCGGCTCGATCATCTTCAGGTGATAGAGGTTGAGGCCGCTATCCCTCAGGTTGAAGCCGGCATCTTCGGGAAACCAGGCGCCGTGCAGCACCGGCGAGCGGTAGCGGTCCGGATGGTAGGCGCGAAAAAGCCTGTGCTGCATCTTCAGGCCCCAGACGCCGTCGACGCGATAGCTCGCCGGCGTATACATCTCGCGCAAGCGAAATCCCCAGGCGTTGCGCCGCGAACCGCCGGTCAGTTGGCCGATGCGGCCGGCGACGGCATTTTCCAGCCGTTCGTCGGGATCCATCGCCAGCACCCAGGCCGCGCCCGCGTCACAAGCGGCGGCGATCAGCGCACGCCGCCTTTGCGGTTCGTCGCTAAAAATCCCGTCGGCGGCCCGATCGTCATAGGCGACCCAGCCGTCGACGATGGGATCGAGATTGGCGAGCAAATCGGGCACCAGATGCGCATCGTATCGATAGCTGAACACGGCGACGATCCTCTGCCGCGACCAAAGAAACCGTCCGCGACGCCGGCGTGGCTGCCTCATCTCGACGGTGATCATTGGCGCCGGCCCGTTTTGCTGTCACGGCTCGCCCCGACCGCGGCCCCAATCGATTTGGCGGCCAGGGCCAGCCACACGATCGGCAGCGACAGCATCGCAAAGGTCTTCTCGGTTCCAGACAGGCCCGCTTTAGCCAGCCTGGCGACATTGCGCCGGTCCCGGAACACCTTGCGAAAAGGACGCGCGGGTCGTTCGCCGCCGATGGACGCAAGATAGGCGCCGTAACGGCGGCCGCGCCGATACTGGTCGGCAAGCATCGCCAACAGGCGCGTTTCGTTGCAATGGACAGTGAGGACCCGCGGCTCCCAGACCGGTCGCATTGCCTGCGGAAGCCTGGCCATGAATTCAGTGTCTTCTCCAGACGGCATATGCTCGTCGAATAACCCATATCGATCGAACAGCTTGCGATCGAAGGAAACGCCGTAGCGCTGCGCCTCCTCGGCCGGAAGACCCGGCAGGCGTCGCATATGGGTGACGAGATGGGCCGCGCACGCCACCAGATTGCGTGGATGGCTGTTGGCGATTGCGCTGGCCACAGCCGCCGCGCCTTGCCGATGATGTCGCAACCGGGCCTCGGCCCAGCCCGGGCGCGCCAGGCAGTCGTCGGCAAGAAAGGCGACATAGGGCGCCTGCGTCGCTGCGATGCCCCGATTTCGAGCCGCGCCGGCAAACAAGCTGGATTCGGATTCGATGACGGTCACGTCGAGTCCATAGCCACCCAGAAGCGCCTGGGCATTGCCGCCGCCGGAATTCACCACCACGATTTCGAGCGGGACGTCCTGATCGAGAACCGACCGCACCGCCGCAACCAGTCCGGCCGGAGCCCGGAAACCAATGATCGCGACTGCCAGGTCCGGCCGATCGGCCATCAGGCGCGCTGCAACTGGGTGGGACGGGCGGAGAACGTGCGCCGCGTCGCGATTTTCAGCCGGTAGCGCAGACAACGCCAGATGTCGCCGGGAGCCTTGGGAGCGGCTTCGGCGACCGCCAGGAATCTTGCTGCTGTTTGCAGGTCACCCCTAGCGTAGTGAACACGCGCGATCTTGAGCGCCACAAGTCCCTCCCTCACCTTCAGGGACGACCGAGGAATGCCGGATTTTGCGAGTTCACGCAGCGCCAGGCGCCATTCGAGAAAGCGCCGCGCTGGCTCGACGACGAAGCGGTCGTCCGAACGTTCCGACGATACGAAATACGTCATGATCGGTTGCGTAACCACCGCAAGCGATGCTTCGCTCATCACACGGACCCAAAACAACGTATCCTCGTCATACGCCAATCTGGTCGGGAACCGCGTCTCGCCGATAGCACGCTTGGACACCAGGGCGCTGCCGACCGCAATCGACCTGATCTTTCCTTCGAGATACGCCGAGGCATTGACGGGCCCGGCGGCGACATAACCGTTTGGCGTCTTGAAATGACGATCCACACCGTCGGTCCGTCGACGGTAGGCACCAACCACCATATCCGTGTCCGGCGTTGTTCTCGCCTTCGACAACAGCGCCCGCAATCCACCCTCCAGGTGCAGGTCGTCGGCGTCGATCATGTAGAGCCAGGGAAACCGCGCTTCTGTCAGCGCGAGATTGCGGGAGCCGCCGGCGTTCCGGCAATTCGAGGGAATGGCCCGCAGCGGCAAGGCCAGCCGCGACGCGGCAGCCGCCGCCACCGCCGCCGTATCGTCGGTCGAGGAATCGTCGACGAGGATCACTTCGCCGATGATGTCGGCTTCCGAGCGCAACGTCGCCAGCGTATCGGCGACGGTCGCCGCCGCATTGTGTGCCGGAATGATGACGCTGACTGCCGTCAAACAGCTGAGCTCCCCGCTAATGCCCAATCCGCCGCTTCGGCGACAAGATACTGACCGGATCGCAATTTGAGAAGCGACCCAGACGGGCTACGCAATTGCAGGAAAAGTGTGAGCGGCTAGGCTCGGCGATTTCGCCGTAGCCTTCCGTCCGGAATTGCGTAAAACAGAAAGCCGCGCGCCGTCAGGCGGCAACCGGAATGACATCGACGGCCTGCTCGCCCACCTGGCCGCCCGTCGTCTTCAGCACGCCGACGATCGGCGCCACGTCGGAATAGTCGCGGCCGTAGCCGACGGTGATGTGGTCGTTGCTCGCCCGCATGCCGTTGGTCGGGTCGAATTCCTGCCAGCCGGCGTCGCGTCCGCACCAGGCCTTGACCCAGGCATGCATGGCGTCCGCGCCTTCGAGCCGCGGTTTGCCCTTGGGCGGAATGGTGCGCAGGAAGCCGCTGACATAGCCAGCCGGTATGCCCAGGCCGCGCAGGCCGGCGATCATGATGTGCGAGAAATCCTGGCAGACCCCGCGCTTCAGCGCAAAGGCGTCGCTCGCCCGCGTCTGCACGGTGGTGGCCTTGCCGTCATAGGTGAAGTCGCGATGGATGCGATTGCAGAGGTCAACCGCGGTGGCCACGGCCGAGCCGGCGAGGCTTTGCCGCGCATAGGCCGTGATCGCCGCGTCGATGCCGACATGATCGCTGGCGGCGAGGAAATGATGCGGCGCCGACGGCGACAGCGAGCGCACCGCATCGAGTTCCGCTCTCAAGCCATGAATATCGGGCGAGACATCGAGCCCCGGTTCGGGACGCGAGACGGACACCCGCGCGCTCATTCTGATATCGAGCCCGTCATGGACATCGCGAAAGGCGATCGCGGTGACATTATTGCCGAAGAAATCGGAGAAATCCGCGCGCTCGGACGGGGTCGGCACAAACGAAAGCGAGGCGGCGACGACGCGCTGCACGCCCGAAATCGTCGGCGGCAATACACGCACCTGATGCCGGCTGCCACCGGCCGCGGCGTCGTAATCATAGCTGAGATGAAGCCTGATGTCGTAGAGCATGCTTACTTTCTTGTCTTGCCGCAGGTTCTTTTCGCAGAACCGCACGACATTTTTGCGGAGCTGCCTATCCGAAATAGGCTTTGGCGAGGCTGCTGTAGAGGTTGCCGATCTCGGTGGCGAGATCGTCCAGCACCTCGGCCTTCATGTCGGACGGCTCCATGACCGCGATCGCCGTGTTGAGCTGCAGGATCTCCTTGGCTGCCGGCGACATATGCCCTTCGCCGCCCAGCGAAGGCAGCATGCCGATCTCGGCCTTCAGCCGCTCGAGCTGGAACAGGATCGAGCGCGGGTTGAGCGGGTCGAGCGCCAGAAGGTCGATCACCGTGCGCCGCCCAGCCTGCACCGGATATTGCCGGCGATGGGTCATGACGCTGTCGCCGATCTCCAGCATCATGTCGAGCGCGCCGTCGGGCGCGCCATTCCTGGTCAGGCGGGCCAGCGTGCGGGCAATCTGGATGCCGCGTTCCAGCCTGCGGCCGATCTCGAGGAAACGCCAGCCGGTGAAACGGTACATGTTCTCGTGCAGCAGGCCGGAGAAGCCGGCAAGCTTGCGCAGCATCACCGTCATCGCCCGCGTCGCGTCGTCGCCGGGCGCAACGGTGCCGGCGAACCGATGGATGGTCTTCGACAGATCCTTCAGCGCCAGCCAGCCATCCGGCGAGAAGCGGTCGCGGATCTGCCCGGCGCTGTAGACGGCGCTGTCCAGCGTGTCGATCAGCCCTGACGGGATCGCTGAATCGACCTCGATGCCGAACGGCTCGAGATAGTACCTTATGTCGGCGAGCAGCGGCATTTCCGGATCGGAGGTCTCGGCAAGCCGCACGTGATAGGCGCGCAGCACGCGCACCGTGTCCTCCGAGCGCTCGATATAGCGCCCGAGCCAGGTCAGGTTCTCCGCCGCGCGGCTGGGCAGGCTGCCCGGCATTGTGCGGGTGAAGCCCTCATGCTCCTGCGGCAGCAGCGTCTCGCGCTCGACCGGGCGGTCGCTGACCACCCAGACATCGGCCGCCTGGCCGCCACGCTGCATGGCGATCGCCGTCGGATCGAGCGAGAAGCCGACGCGGGCAAAGCCGCCGGGCATCACAGTCCAGCCTTCCGGCGTTCGCGCCAAGTAGACGCGCAGGCTGGCCGGCCGCGGTTCCAATTTGCCGTCGATGAAGACCGGCGTGGTCGACAGCGTCACCGCTTCCTGGCCGGCGAAGCCGGCGCCGTCCTGCTCGATGCGTGCGATAAGCTCCGCCCGTTCGCCGACAGAGAGCGCCGAGCCGAGCTTGGTCGCGCCGTCATCCTCGAAGGAGAGCCGCGTCGACAGCGCCGGCCCCACGACCATGCGCTCGATGTTGGCCAGCACATGCGCGCGCTCGGCCTCCTGCCCGCACCACCAGGTGGCGATGCTCGGCAGCTTCAGATCCTCGCCATGCAGTTCGCGCGCGATCCTGGGCAGGAAGGAAAGCAGGGCCCGCGTTTCCATCAGGCCCGAGCCCAGGGCATTGACCGCCGACACGGTGCCGCGCCTTATCGCCTCGACCAGTCCCGGCGTGCCGATATGCGAGTCCGGCCTGAGCTCCAGCGGATCGGCGAAGGCGGCGTCCAACCGCCGCCACAGCACGCCGATCGGCATCAGGCCGGAAACCGTGCGCACCATCAGCTTGCCGCCGGAGACCGTCAGGTCTTCGCCCTCGAGCAGCATGATGCCGAGATAGCGCGCGATATAGGCGTGCTCGTAATAGGTCTCGTTGAGCGGCCCGGGCGTCAGGATGGCAACCCGGCCGCCGCTCTCCTTGGCCATGCCGTTCAGCGCATCGCGGAAGCGGCGGAAGAAGCCGGCGAGCCGGTGCACGTGCATCTCGCCATAGATGTCGGAGAGCGCGCGTGTCGTGGCGACGCGGTTTTCCAGCGCAAAGCCGGCGCCGGACGGCGCCTGCGTGCGGTCGCCCAGCACCCACCAGCGGCCGTCCGGCCCGCGGCCGAGTTCGAAGGCGACCATATGCAGGAAATGGCCATTGGCCGGCCGCACGCCTGCCACGGGCCGCAGATATTCCGGGCTGGCTGCGATCAGGCCGGCCGGCAGGATGCCCTGCTCGACCAGCCGGTTCGGTCCGTAGACATCGGCGAGGATCGCCTCGAACAGGTCGGCGCGCTGGACGAGCCCGGCGCTGATCTCGGCCCATTCCCGCTCTTCGATCAGCAGCGGCACATGCGCCAGCGGCCATTCGCGCTCATTGGCGCCGGCCCTGTCGTAGACGCGGTAATAGACGCCGGCATCGCGCAGATACTGATCGGCGCGGGCAAAGCGCTGTCCGAGCTTTTCCGCGCCCAGGTCGTCGAGGGCTTCGATGAAAGAGCGCCAGGCGGGCCGCGGAAGGCCCGCGGCGTCGACCATCTCGTCGACGACGCCTTCGATGGGCCGATAATGTGCCAGCAGGCTTTGCGCCCGCGGCCTGCCGCCCGCCCGTTTCTGATTCCCCTTGGCCATTGTCGATCAGAGTCTCGCCGGCCGCCTGAGGTCAAGGGTCATCGGAAAGTCTTCAGAGGCTTCTTCGTCGCGCAGCACATAGGCGCCCGGTGTGTGGCCACGCGGCTCGAAGCGCGCAAGCCGCCGCGCCTCGGCTTCGTTGCCGTTGACCGGGAAGGTGTCGTAGTTGCGCCCGCCGGGATGCGCGACATGGTAGACGCAGCCGCCGAGCGGGCGCCCCGACCAGCGATCGTAGATGTCGAAGACCAGCGGCGTGTTGACCGGAAGGGCCGGATGCAGGCCCGACGCCGGCTGCCAGGCCTTGAAGCGCACGCCGGCCACCGCGACCTCCCGATTGTCGGTCGCCTTCATCGGCACGATGCGGCCGTTGCAGACGACGGCATGACGTTCCGGATTGAGGCCTTCGGTCCTGACCTGCAGACGTTCGACGGAAGAATCGACGAAGCGGACCGTTCCGCCGATCGCGCCCTGCTCGCCCATCACATGCCAGGGCTCTAGCGCTTGCCTGAGTTCCAGCTTGACGCCGCCTTGGCTAACCTCGCCGCAGAACGGAAAGCGGAATTCGAGCTGCGCGGCAAACCATTCGGGGCGGAACTCGAAGCCGTTGAGCTTCAGATCCTCCAGCACGTCGAGGAAATCCGCCCAGACATGATGCGGCAGCATGAAGCGGTCGTGCAGCGATGTGCCCCAGCGCACGAAGCGCCCATCGAGCGGGTTCTTCCAGGCGCGGGCTATAATCGCCCTGACGAGCAATTGCTGCGCCAGGCTCATGCGCGCATTCGGCGGCATCTCGAAGCCGCGGAACTCGACCAGTCCCAGCCGGCCGGTCGGACCGTCCGGCGAGAACAATTTGTCGATGCAGATTTCCGAACGGTGCGTGTTGCCGGTGACATCGGTGAGAAGATTGCGGAACAGCCTGTCCACCAGCCACGGCAAGGGTGCTTCACCCCTATCTGGATGCGGCACCTGCGCCATCGCGATCTCGAGCTCATAGAGCGAATCGTGGCGCGCCTCGTCGAAACGCGGCGCCTGGCTGGTCGGGCCGATGAACAGGCCGGAAAACAGATAGGACAGCGACGGATGCCGTTGCCAATGCAGCACCAGGCTCTTCAACAGGTCCGGCCGGCGCAGGAACGGGCTGTCGTTTGGCGTCGCGCCGCCGACCACGACATGGTTGCCGCCGCCGGTGCCTGTATGGCGGCCGTCGATCATGAACTTGTCGGTGCCGAGCCGCGACTGCCTGGCTTCCTGATAGATCGCCGTGGTTGTCGCCACGCAATCCTGCCAATTGGCGGCCGGGTGGATGTTGACCTCGATGACGCCCGGATCGGGCGCTACGCGGATGACGTTGAGGCGCGGGTCCTGCGGCGGGGCATAGCCTTCGATATGCACCGGCAGGCCGATGGCCTTGGCCGCGTTCTCCGCCGCCGCCACCAGTTCGAGATAGTCTTCCAGCGCCTCGACCGGCGGCATGAACACGCAAAGCCGGCCGTCGCGCGGCTCGACGGTGAGCGCGGTGCGCACCGCGCCGCCGATTTCGGTGATCTCCTGTTCGACGCGGTCCTGCTGGCCGGTCGCCGCAGTGAAGGACGCGGCCTGCTGGCGCCGCGCCATCTCGTCGGCGCCTTCAGGCTCCGCCGGGGCGGCTCCCGGCAGGATGTCCTCGCGCGCCGGCAGCGGCCCGCGTGGCACGGATGGATCGACCGGCACGATATAGGGATATTGCGCCGGCGGCACGTAAGGCAGCGTGCCGAGCGGCAGGCGGTAGCCGACCGGTGAATCGCCCGGCACCAGGAACAGGCGACCGCGCCGCGTCTTCCACTTCTCCGAGCGCCAGCGCGGGCCGGCGGCCTGGCTATTCCAGCGCTGCACCGGCAGCACATAGCCGGACGGCTTGGTCAGGCCGCGCTCGAAGACGCGCGCCATGCGGCTGCGCTCTTCCGGGTCTTCCAGCTTTGAGTTGGACGGATCGACATTGTCCGGCAGCTTGCCTTCCTTGAGCAGCCATTCGCCGGGATCCTCATAGGCCTCGTTGACCATCGCCTTGTCGATGCCGAGCTCACCGGCGATCGTCGTGAGCAGGCTTTCGGCCTGCTCCGGACCGACGGAACCGCCACTCTTCTCCCGCGCGATCAGCGACGGATCGCTCCACACCGGCTCGCCATCGGTGCGCCAATAAAGCGAAAACGTCCAGCGCGGCAGGCTCTCGCCCGGATACCACTTGCCCTGGCCGTAGTGCAGGAAGCCGCCCGGCGCAAAACGCTCGCGCAGCCGGCGGATCAGCTGATCGGCCTTGTCGCGCTTGGTCGGGCCGACGGCGGCCGTGTTCCATTCGGCGGATTCGAAATCGTCGATCGACACGAAAGTCGGCTCGCCGCCCATGGTCAGCCGCACGTCGCCTTCCCTCAGCGCTGCATCGACCTTGCCGCCCAGCGCGTCGAGCGCCTCCCAGCTCTCGTCGGAGAACGGCTTGGTGATGCGCGGATGCTCGGCGATGCGGTCAACCCGCATGTCGAAGGCGAAATCGACATTGGCGAAGCTCGCCATGCCGGAGATGGGCGCCGCGTTGCGGTAATGCGGCGTAGCCGCCAGCGGCACATGGCTTTCGCCGGTAAGCAATCCGGAGGTCGGGTCGAAACCGATCCAGCCGGCGCCCGGAAGATAGACCTCGCACCAAGCATGCAGGTCGGTGAAATCGACCGACGTTCCAGGCGGCCCGTCCAGCGACACGAGATCGGGCTTGAGCTGGATCAGATAGCCGGAGACGAAGCGCGCCGCGATGCCGAGATTCCTGAGGATCTGCACCAGGAGCCAGCTCGAATCCCGGCATGACCCCTTGGCCGCGGCCAGCGTCTCTTCCGGCGAGAACACGCCGGTCTCCATCCGCACGATATAGGCGATCTCGCGCTGCAGCCGCGCATTGAGGTCGACCAGGAAATTGACGGTGTTCCTGGGGCTCGTGTCGATGGTCTTCAGGAAGGCCGACAGCAATGGGCCGGCCGGCTCCGGCGTGCGGTAGATGGCGAGGTCTTCCCTGATCTCCTCGGGATACTCGAATGGAAAATTCTCGGCGCTCTCCTCGACGAAGAAATCGAACGGATTGTAGACCGTCATGTCGGCGACGAGGTCGACCTCGATCTTCAGCTCGCTCACCGGCTCCGGGAAGACGAAGCGGGCGAGGAAGTTGCCGTACGGGTCCTGCTGCAGATTGACGAAGTGGGTCTTCGGCTCGACCTTCAGCGAATGGCTGAGCACCTTGGTGCGCGAATGCGGCGCCGGCTGCAGCCTGATCACCTGGGGGCCGAGAACGACGGGACGGTCGTATTTGTAATGCGTCAGGTGGTGGACGGCTGCCAGAATTGCCATGGGTCCCCGGAGTTCGGCGTTTTCGGTCGCCGAACCCTGACACACATGAATGTCATTTTCCAAGCAGAGATGTTGCGCTGCACCTAATTTAAGCAGCGTTGCCGGCTAAGCTGTGCCGAAATTCAACTCAGAAAAACGCCTGGATGCCGGTCTGCGCCCTCCCGAGGATAAGCGCATGCACGTCATGCGTGCCCTCATAGGTGTTCACCGTCTCCAGGTTCTGCGCGTGGCGCATGACGTGGTAGCCGATCTGGATGCCGTTGCCGCCATGCATGTCGCGGGCTTGGCGGGCGATATCGAGCGCCTTGCCGCAATTGTTGCGCTTGACGATCGAGATCATCTCCGGCGCCATCTTGCCTTCGTCCATCAACCGGCCGACACGCAGTGAACCCTGCAGTCCCAGCGCGATCTCGGTCTGCATGTCGGCGAGCTTCTTCTGGAAAAGCTGCGTGCCGGCGAGCGGCTTGCCGAACTGCTTTCTGTCGAGGCCGTATTGCCGCGCGCGGCTCCAGCAGTCTTCCGCAGCGCCCATCGCGCCCCAGGAAATGCCGTAGCGCGCCCGGTTGAGACAGCCGAACGGGCCGCCTAGGCCCCTGGCGTTGGGCAGCAGCGCCTCCTCGCCGACCTCGACGCCTTCCAGCACCACCTCGCCGGTGATCGAGGCCCGCAGCGAAAGCTTGCCGCCGATCTTCGGCGCCGAAAGTCCCTTCATGCCCTTTTCCAGCACGAAGCCGCGGATCTCGTCCTTGCCGTTGTCGCCCTTCAGCTTCGCCCAGACGACGAAGACGTCGGCGATCGGCGCATTCGAAATCCACATCTTGGAGCCGGAGAGCTTGTAGCCGCTCGCCGTTTTCTCGGCGCGCGTCTTCATGCCGCCCGGATCGGAACCGGCATCCGGCTCGGTCAGGCCGAAGCAGCCGATCCACTCGCCCGAAGCCAGCTTCGGCAGGTACTTCTTGCGCTGCGACTCCGATCCATAGGCATGGATCGGATACATCACCAGCGAGGACTGCACGCTCATCATCGAGCGATAGCCGGAATCGATGCGCTCGACTTCGCGCGCGACCAGCCCATAGGTGACATAGTTAGCGCCGAGGCCGCCATATTCTTCCGGAACGGTGATGCCGAGCAGGCCCGCCTCACCCATCTCGCGGAAGATCGAAGGATCGGTCTTCTCGTCGGCATAGGCCTCCTCGATGCGCGGCGCCAGCTTGTCGGCGGCGAAAGCAGCGGCGCCGTCGCGCACCATGCGCTCGTCCTCGGAAAGCTGGTCCTCGATCAGGAAAGGATCGTTCCAGACGAAGGCGTTCTTGTCGGCGGCCATGGCGAAGTCCTCGAAAAATTTGGAGTGCCCGGCTTATCGGCCTCCGCCTGAAAAAAATCAAACGAAATTGCATCACAGATCAATGAGGATTAGTAATGGATCATGAACGTCCAGCGCCGCCTCCTGCCCAACACCGCCGCGCTCGCCGCCTTCGAGGCGGTGGCGCGGCTGGGCTCCTTCACCGCCGCCGCGCGCGAGCTCGATCTGACGCAGGGCGCCGTCAGCCGGCAGATCAACCTTTTGGAAGAACAGTTCGGCCGCCGGCTGTTCGAGCGCGACAGCCGCAACGTCCGGCTGTCGACGGCGGGCGAGATCTATGCCGAAGCGGTGCGCTCGGCACTCGGGCAGTTGCGCGACGCCGCGCTCGGATTGATGAGCAATCGGCATAGCGGCGCTCTGAACCTCGCCATCCTGCCGACCTTCGGCACGCGCTGGCTGATGCCGCTGATCCCGGATTTCGTCGCCCGCCACCCCGACATCACCATCAACTTCGCCACCCGCATCGGCCGCTTCGACTTCGTCCGCGAGCGCCTCGACGCCGCCATCCATCACGGCATGCCCGATTGGCCGGATGCCGATTGCACGCTATTGATGCGCGAGACCGTGATGCCGGTGGCTTCGCCCGAATTCCTGGCCAGCCGCGCCATCGCCGCCCCGGCCGACATCAGCCGCCTGCCGCTGCTGCACATGGCGACGCGCCCCGGCGCCTGGAGCGAATGGTTCGAGGAGCAGGGCCTCAGCGCGCCGACCGGACCCGGCATGCAATTCGAGCAGTTCGGCACGGTCGCGCAGGCCTGCATGGCCGGCCTCGGCGTGGCGCTGCTGCCAGAAATCCTGATCTCAGGTGAATTGCAGCGCGGCCAACTGGTGCCCGCGCCCGGCCAGCCGATGCAGAGCCGCAGCGCTTACTATCTGGTCGTGCCGCTCGACAAGCGCGGCCACCCGCCGGTCGCCAGTTTTCGCGACTGGCTGTTGGGCCAGATCGGCAAGGAGCCGGCTGTGCTGGCGTGGTAGCTACTTCCGCTTCATCGCCTCGGCCAAAGCCGCGCCGAACGCGCCCTGCGAGGACCGCTCCGGCTGGCGCTGCATCTCGACGTTCCGCTACAGCAGTTCCTGCCACCGCCGTGCGCCATGAACGACGCGCACGATCTCGGCTCCGTTGTCGATTTGGCGATAGAGGATAAGGTAGTTTCCTGCGGGAAACGTGCGCAGGTCCGCCCGCACCTCCGGCCGGGCAACGCCCATTCCTGGCATTTCGGCGATGCGCTGGCAAAGGGCGAGTATTTCACCATACCAGCGCAACGCCGCCGACGGACTATCTTCGGCGATATAAAGCGCGATTGCCTCGATATCCGCCTCGGCTTCCGGTCGTAAGCGCAGCGTCATCTACGATTTGCGTCCGGCGATTTTCGCGTCGAGCTTGTTTTTGATCCGGGCGAAAGCCTGAGCGCCATCGACCGCGTCGCCGCTTGCCATACCTTCATCCCAAAGACGGCCCAGCTCATGGATGGCCTGCTCACGCTGTGTCCGACGAAATTTCCAGTCGCGCAATGCCTCGCGCATGACTTCGCTTGCCGAGGCGTATTCACCCGCGGCGACGACCTCGCGCATCATGTTTGCCATTTCGGGAGTGAGGGCAACGCTCACTTTCTCAACATTCGCCATATCGATATGGTAGGCAACCTTACCACCGTTTGCAAGAAAGCTGCTCGCAATCGCTGCGCTACTTCCGCTTCATCGCCTCGGCGAGCGCCGCGCCGAATGCGCCCTGCGAAGGCCGTTCCGGCTGACGCTGCGGTGCCGGCGAGCGTGGCGCCGACTTGCCGCCGCCATTGTCGCGCGGGCCTCGCTGAGCTCCACCTTCGCCGCCATCCTTGCGCATCGACAGCGCAATGCGCTTGCGCTTGATGTCGACGTCGACGACGCGGACCTTCACCACGTCGCCCGCCTTCACCACCTCATGCGCGTCCTTGATGAAGCGGTCGGCCAGTTGCGAGACATGCACCAGCCCGTCCTGATGCACGCCGATATCGACGAAGGCGCCGAAGGCCGCGACGTTGGTGACAGTACCCTCGAGCAGCATGCCGGGCTTCAGATCCTTGATGTCGTCGACGCCATCGGCAAAGATCGCCGTCTTGAAGCCAGGGCGCGGATCGCGTCCCGGCTTCTCCAGCTCGGCGATGATGTCGCGCACCGTCGGCAGGCCGAAGCGCTCGTCGACGAAGATGCGCGGGTCGAGCGCCTTGAGCGCGGCGCTGTCGCCCATCAGCGCGCGCACGTCACGACCGCAGGCGGCGACGATCTTCTTCGCCACGCCATAGGCTTCGGGATGTACCGACGAGGCATCGAGCGGCTCGCTGCCATTGGCGATGCGCAGGAAACCGGCGGACTGTTCGAACGCGCGCGGCCCGAGCCGCGCCACCTTCAGCAGCTCCTTGCGACTGGCAAACGGCCCGGTCGCATCGCGATGCGCGACGATGGCCTCGGCAAGCGACGGCCCCAGCCCCGACACCCGCGCCAAGAGCGGCGCCGACGCCGTGTTGAGGTCGACGCCGACGGCGTTGACCGCGTCCTCGACCACCGCTTCCAGCGAGCGGCCAAGCCGGTACTGGTCGACATCATGCTGGTACTGGCCGACGCCGATCGATTTCGGCTCGATCTTGACCAGTTCGGCCAGCGGATCCTGCAGGCGCCTTGCGATCGACACCGCGCCGCGCAGCGACACATCGAGGCCGGGGAATTCCGCCGCCGCCGTCGCCGACGCGGAATAGACCGAGGCGCCCGCCTCGCTGACGATCACCTTGAGCGGCTTGGGACCTGACCCGGCCGGCAGATCCGACAGCATGTCGGCGACCAGCTTTTCCGTCTCGCGGCTCCCGGTGCCGTTGCCGATCGAGATCAGCTCGACCTTGTGCTGGCGGATGAGTGCGGCGAGCTCCGCCTGCGTGCCGCGCACGTCGTTCTTCGGCGGGAACGGATAGACCGTCGTCGTCGCCACCAGCTTGCCGGTGCCGTCGACCACCGCCACCTTGACGCCGGTGCGGATGCCGGGGTCGAGCCCCATGGTCGGCCGCGAGCCCGCGGGAGCTGCGAGCAAAAGGTCCTTCAAATTGCGGGCAAAGACGTGGATCGCCTCTTCCTCGGCCCGCTCGCGCAAATCGCGCATCAGATCGAGCGTCAGATGCAGCGAAAGCTTGATGCGCCAGGTCCAGCCGGCGACTTCCATCAGCCAGCGGTCGCCCGGCAGCGTGCCGCCGATCGCATAGGCATTGGCGATCATGCGCTCGACCGGCTTCACCGGCGAGGCGTCATCGGCGTCGACCTCGATGTCGAGCGACAGCACCTCTTCGTTGCGGCCGCGCAGCATGGCCAAGGCACGGTGGCTGGGCACGCCCGACCAGCGCTCGACATGGTCGAAATAGTCGGAGAATTTCGCGCCGGCCTCCTGCTTGCCGTCGACGACTTTCGCGCGCAGGAAGGCGCGCTCCTTCATGTAGGCGCGCAGCTTGCCGACCAGGTCGGCATTCTCGGCGAACTGCTCCGACAGGATGTCGCGCGCCCCTTCGAGCGCCGCCTTGGCGTCCGCCACCTCTTCGGTGACATAGGCGAGCGCCAGTTCCGCCGGCACCGCCGAGCGATCGGCCAGGATCGCTTCGGCGAGCGGCCCAAGTCCGCGCTCCTTGGCGATCTCGGCCTTGGTGCGGCGCTTCGGCTTATAGGGAAGATAGATGTCTTCGAGCTCCGCCTTGGTGGCGGCCGTCGCGATCTTGGCCTCGAGTTCCTCGGTCAGCTTGCCCTGCTCGCGAATCGAGCCGAGGATCGTCTCGCGACGCGCATCGAGCTCGCGCAGATAGGCGAGCCGTTCGGAGAGGTCGCGCAACTGCGTATCGTCGAGCCCGCCGGTGACTTCCTTGCGGTAGCGCGCCACGAACGGCACCGTCGCGCCCTCGTCAAGCAACCCGATCGCCGCCGCGGCCTGCTCCGGCCGCGCCTTGATCTCGGCGGCGATGATTGCTGCGATGCGCTTGATATCGGATGCCATGCTCGTTCCTGTCGAAAAGAGCGGCGACCATAGGCCGGGATGTCCGATCCGCCAACCGCGCCGGTTTCAATCGGCGCCAAGGGTCCACAGGAAACAGCCGGACCAGAGAACCACCGATCGGCTCAGACCATTCCGCTCAAAGCTTCGAAAAAAGCCACGACTTGCTCGTCAAGCCTATCATCCACCGGCTCCGGCTGCGACGACATCTTGGCGATCACCACTTCGGCCTTCGGATTGACGTAGAGCCATTGCCCATGGATGCCGATGCCGCAGAAAGCGCCGCTGTCGTGGCCGGTCTGGTACCATTTGTTGCGGTAGCGCCCTTTGGGGAAGAGGAATGCCATGGTGCCGCGCTGCCAGGCCTCATGGCTGCCGCCGCTCGCGATCGTGTCGCGCACCCAGGCTTCGGGCAGTATGCGGCGGCCATTGGCCATGCCGCCCTGCCGCATCATCTCGCCGATGCGGGCGAGGTCGCGCGGCGTCATCGACATCCCGCCGGCGGTGCGCGCCGTGCCTTCCATGTCGACCGTCACCGACATTTCGCTGGCAGCACCCAGCGGCAGCCAGAGCTTTTCGCCGAGCAAATCACCGACGCGTTTACCCGACGCCCGCTCCACCAGGATGCCCAGCATATCCGAATTGGGTGAGCGGTAGCGGTAGCTCTGCCCGTGCGGTTCGGCGAGACGCTGCAACGTCATGAGGAATGCCTTCAGGCTTTCCGACCCCCCACCCGGGTTCCACAGCGTCGAGCGGCGATAGCGGGCAAAGGCGCTTTGCGGATCGAGATAGGCTTCCTCGAAATCGAGGCTGACCGTCATGTCGAGCACATGGCGCACGCTGGCATCGCCATAGGCCGAACCCTTGGCCTCCGGAATATATCGGGTCACCGGCGCTTGCGGGTCGAACGCGCCCTCGTCTTCCAGAATGCCGGCCAGGATCGCCGTCACAGACTTGCTGATCGAGAAGATGATGTGGCGGGCGCCGAAATCCATATACGGCGACGACCAATCGCCGGCCACCTTGCCGGCCTTCACGATCGTCAGCGCGTCTGTATCGGACCGTTTCAGGAAAGCCTCGACGGTTTCCGGACCGGCAGCGAGCGTGACCTTTTCGCCAAGCAGGTCACCAAGCGGTTTCGCCGGTTCCGCGCCGCCAGGCGCCGCCGCGATATGCACGCTGGGCACCAGCTCGCCCGCATTCTGGAAAGACCATCGGTTGAGCGGCGAAAGCCGCCAGTTTTCCAGCCGCACATCACTGCGGGCAAAGCCGTATTTGGTCTCGAACGCGGTCTTGCCGATCACGATGTTCTCCGGGTGTATCTTGAAATTCAGGCCAGCGCTGCGGCGATAGCGTGCACAGCCTTCTGCGTCGCCACCGAATAGGCCGAGTTGAGGAAATCCGGATAGGTCGAAAGCTTCACCACGACCATCCGGTGTTCCCAGTTCATATGGATCATCTGGCCGAACACGCCGCGGCACATCAGGGAGCGCGAGCGCGGATCCTCGATCCAGAACTGGTTGCGGTAGCTGCCCTCCGGCAGGCTCGGATTGAAGTTGGGACCATGCCGGCCATTGCGCGTCGCCTCGATCCAATCTGCCGGGATCACACCGCCGCCATTGTCGAGGATCAACTGGCCGAAGCGGCCATAGTCGCGCAGCGTTGCGTTGAAGCCGCCATCGGCCAGCGCATAGCCGGCGCTGTCGACGGTGAAGCAGGCGCTCTCGTCGGCGCCGAGCTTTTGCCAGATTTCCTCGGAGACGAGTTGTGCCAGGCGCTTGCCGCTAACCCTTTCCATGATGAAGGCGAGCACATCGGTCTCGATCGAGCGGTACTCGAACGCCTCGCCATGCGGGCGTACCCGGTCCTTCAGCCGCAGGATCAGCTCGAACAGATGCGTCGGCCACTGGAAATCGGGATCGCTTCCAGGCGGAATCGGCTTCCAGCCGGTGGCGACGTCGACCTGGCCGATCTCGGAATAGCGATCGGTGTATTCTTCCGAAAAGCGCACGCCCGTCGTCATGTCGAGCACGTGCTGCACGGTTGCGCCGGCCCAGCCTGTATCGCCGAGTTCCGGCAGATAGTCGGTCACCAGCTTCGCCGGATCGATCAGGCCGCGTCCGACCAGTATGCCGCACACCGAACCGGTGACGGACTTCGCCATCGACTGCGACAGATGCAGCGTGCGCTCGTCCATGCCGTTGAAATAGCGCTCATAGACGACCTTGCCGTCCTTGAGCACCAGGAAACCGTCGGCATAAGTCTCATCGAGCAATCCTGCGAGCGTCGTCGCCGCACCTTTACTGTCGACCACCGGCAGTTCGTCGAGATCGACCTCCGCGCGCTCCAGGCGGCGGCGATGGCCGTTGCCGCGCCAGACCTCGACCGTCGGCAGGAATTCGCGGATGTGCTGGAAGGCCCAGCGGTTCCATGGCGGCCGGTCCCAATCGAGCTTCGGCGGCACCAGCTTTGGCGGCGAGCCCTGCATGATCGGCGGCCGCGGATCGGAATTGCGGTACGATGTCATCAAATCCTCCCCGGACAATAAGAAAGGGAGGCCGGAGCCTCCCCTCCTACATGATTTCGCGCCGGACTATTTGCGCAGATTGGTCCAGATCTTGTTGTAGATCTCCACCACTTCCGGCGGGCATGGCGGCACGAATTCCGGCGTCGGCGCGCCGGCCGGCGGATTGAGCTCCGGCGAGTTGGCGAAGTCCGGCGTCAGGAATTTGTGGCTGCCGGCAATGCCGTTGTCGTAGCCGGCGAAGTCCGAGATCAGCGCCGCGTTCTCGGGCGCCATGACGAAATCCTGGAACAGCTTGGCGTTGTCCAGGTTTTTGGCCCCCTTCAGCACCGCGACATTGTCCATCCAACCTTCGATGCCTTCCTTCGGATAGGCATATTTGATCGCCGGGATCTTCTGGCGAGAACGATAGGTCGCGCCGTTCCACTGCTCGGTGACGATGACGTCGCCCGAGGTGATCTTGGTGATGGTGTCGTAGCTGAAGGTCTTCCACGACGGCTTGGCGGCCATGAGGATATCGTTGACCTTCTTCAGGTTCGCCTTGTCGGCGCCGCAGCGCGGCACGCCTGCATAGCGCTCGGCCGCGTGCATGACGGTGTTGACGTCGTCGAGCACGTTGATCTGGCCCTTGAGCTCATCCGGCGGGTTGAACAGGATGGCGTAGGTGTCGATGTCGCCTTTGAACTTGTCGGTGTTGACCGCGAAGGCCGTCGTGCCGAACTGCCAGGGCGCGGTGTAGTGGCGGCCGGAGTCCCAATAGACATCGACGAAGCGCGGATCGATGTTCTTGCCGTTAGGCATCGCATTGGGCTCGGTCTTTTCGAGCAGGCCCTCTTCGACCATGATCTTCACGGTGTAATCGGACGGCACCACGATGTCGTAGCCGGAATTGCCGGCGCGCACCTTGGACAGCATGGTTTCGTTGGAATCGTAGTCGTCCAGCGTCACCTTGATGTTGTATTGCTTCTCGAACTTCTCGATCAGCTTGGGGTTGGTGTAGTCGCCCCAATTGTAGATGTGCAGTTCGCCGTCGGCGAGCGCCGGCACGGCCCATAACAGCACGGCCGCGGAAACGGCCGCCATCAGTTTTGCAGACATTTATGTTCTCCTTGCCTTCCCATTGTTGTGTTTGGAGCTCATTTGGCGCGTCGCCGCGCGATCAGGAACGAGACCGAGACGAACAGGATCGACACCATGAGCAGGATAGTCGAGATGGCGTTGATCTCGGGCGTCATCGGCCGCCGGATCTGGTTCCAGATGTAGAGGGGCAGCGTCGTCTGGCCGGGACCGGCGACAAGCTGGGTGATGGTGAAATCGTCGAAGGAGACGATGAAGGCGAGTGCTGCGCCCGACATGATGCCGGGAACCAGCAGCGGCAGCGTGATGCGCCGGAACGCATTCCATGGTGTCGCGTAGAGGTCGGCAGCCGCATATTCCAGCGTCAGGTCCATATCCTCCAGCCGCGCCCGGATCGGCATATAGGCAAAGGGGATGCAGAACACGGTGTGGGCCAGGATCAGATTGCCGATGCCGAAATTCAGCCCGAACGCGCCGGCGATCAGCGCGAAGAAAGACAGCGTCGCAACAGCCGTGATGATCTCGGGCACCATCAGCGGGAGGTTGATGACCATGAAAGCCGCAGCCAGCCCGCGCCAGGGCTTGACCCGCGTCATGCCGATCGCGGCAAGCGTGGCACAGATCGTCGAGACGATCGTCGCGGTTACCGAGATGATCAGCGTGTTGCGCGCAGCCGCATGGAATTCCTCGTTGCCGAACGCGGTGCCGTACCAGTTGAGCGTGACGCCTTCCCAATGCGTGACCAGCGAGCCGCTGTTGAACGAGAAGATCATCAGGATCAGCACCGGCACATAGAGCACCAGGAGGCAGATGATGGCGATCGTGCGGAAGCCCGGCTGGTCCTTGATGTCCATGACGCGGGGCTCAGCCATGCTGCACCTTCCCCGACGTGTTGCGGACATAGAAGTAAAGCGCGACCAGCACCGCTGCCATCAGGATCAGCGCTTGCGCGCAGCCGAGCGGCCAGTTGCGCCCGGAGCCGAACTGCTGAGCGATCAGGTCGCCGATCATCAGGTGGATTCCGCCGCCCAGGATCAGGGGCGTCACATAGGCGCCGAGCGCCGGAATGAAAACCAGCAGGCAGCCGGCGATGATACCGGGCTTCGACAGCGGAATGATCACCCGCCACAGCACTTGCCGACGCGTCGCATAGAGGTCGTAGGCTGCCTCGATCAGCCGGAAGTCGAGCTTTTCGAGGCTCGAATAGAGCGGCAGCACCATGAACGGCAGGAAGGCGTAGAGCAGGCCGAGTTGAATGGCGAAGTTGGTGTAGAGCATGGTGATCGGTTTATCGATCACGCCGAGCCCGATCAGCGCGTTGTTGATCAGGCCCTCGTCGCGGATGATGAACATGATCGCCAGCGTGCGCACCAGAAGATTCGACCAGAACGGAATGGTGATCAGAAGCACCCACCAGTTGCGCTGCGCCGGCGGACGCGTCGCCATGAAATAGGCGGTCGGGAAACCGAGCAGCAGACAGATCACAGTGGTCACCACCGCGAACAGGAACGAACGCAGATAGATGATCAGGAAATCCGGCGTGAACTGCAGCGTGTCGTCGAAAATGTCGCGCTGAAACACGAAGTTCAGATAGGCGTCGGTCGAGAACTGCCACTGCACACCGCCATAAGGCGCGGCGGCCAGGAACGAATAGACGCAGATGATGATCAGCGGCAGCACGCCGAACACGCCGATGATGGTCAGCGCCGGCAGCGACAAGAGCCGGTTGCGCCGCGCGCTGTTCTTGACCGCCTGCGCTTCGAACAAGGCGGCCTTGGAGAGCGGAGCAGAGGAGAGGGCGGCTGTCGTCATCAGTCTTTCAGGACGCGGGCTGCGTCCTCCTCGAACTGGATGCCGACCTTGGCGCCGGTCTCATAGGTCACCGCGCTCGAGCGGCTGTTCTGGTGGCGTACGATGAAGTTCTCGCCGCCGCCGTCGAGCTTGACGTGATAATGCGTGTCGGTGCCGAAATAGACGATGTTTGAAAGCGTACCTGTGATGGTGCCCTTGGCAGGATCGGGCACAAGGTCGGCATGTTCGGGACGCACCACCAGCGTCACCTCGCCGCTCGGGTCAAAACCCTCCGGATAGCCGGCACTGATCGTCGCATTGCTGGCGAACTTGACCGTCGCCACGCCGGCCTGTTTCGACACCACCGTGCCCGGCAGGAAATTGGTTTCGCCGATGAAGTCGGCGACGAAGCGCTCGGCCGGCCGGTCGTAGATGTCGCGCGGCGAGCCGACCTGCAGGATCTTGCCGGCCGACATCACTGCGATGCGGTCGGACATGGTCAGCGCTTCTTCCTGGTCGTGGGTGACGAAGATGAAGGTGATGCCTGTCTCATGCTGCAGCCGCTTCAATTCGATCTGCATTTCCTTGCGCAGCTTATAGTCAAGCGCCGACAGCGGCTCGTCGAGCAAAAGCACCTTCGGCTGCGGCGCCAGCGCCCGCGCCAGCGCCACGCGCTGCTGCTGGCCGCCAGAGATCTGGCTGGTGCGGCGGCCTTTCAGCGCTTCCATCTTCACCAGCTTCAGCATCTGGGCGACGCGGGCTTCGATCTCTCCCTTCGGCTTGCCCAGCATCTCCAGGCCGAAGCCGATATTCTGTGCCACCGTCATGTGCGGGAACAGCGCATAACTCTGGAAGACGGTGTTGACCGGGCGTTTGTAGGGCGGCAGCGGCGCGATGTCCTGGCCGTGCAGCAGGATCTCGCCGGCGGTCGGGAAATCGAAACCGGCGATCAGCCTGAGAAGCGTCGTTTTTCCGCAGCCGGACGGCCCAAGCAGAGTGAAGAATTCGTTCTCGCGGATCGACACCGACACCGTGTCGAGAGCGGCTACCTGGTTTTCACCGGTCCCAAAGACCTTGCGAACACCGCGAACTTCGATCGCGTTCTTACCCGGCTGTTCCGGCACGATTACCCCATTGAGAGAGCCTGCTCTTGGCGGCAGGTGTGTTCCTGGTTGATTGTCACCATAAGCCGGCCGGCTTGGCAACTGCGGAGCTGCAACTCGACTTTTTAACGCAATTCCCATGCCACCCTCCGGCCTGGTTTCACGCTTGGTAGGTTACCTTGCCGCCGCAGATCGTGGTCACCGGACGCACCGTATGCAGCGCTTCGGGCGCGGTCGCCTCGATATCCGCCGACAAAACGACGATGTCGGCGAGATAGCCTGTCTTCAGGCGGCCCTTGCGATGTTCCATGAACTCCGCATAGGCGCCCTCGACTGTGTAGCCCGCGATTGCCTCCTGCAGCGAAAAACTCTGGTCCGGCATGCCTTCTGCCCAAGGTTTGCGCATCACCGCCGCCTGGATGCTCAGGATCGGATCGACCGGCGACACCGGCCAGTCGGAGGCAAACACGACATGCGCGCCGGCATTTTTCAATGTCCGGCAGGCATAGCTCAGCGGCCAGCGCTCGCGGCCGATGCGCGAAATCGTCGGCTCCAGCGGGAAGTTCAGGGCGCCCGGCGGATGCGCCGGCTGCATCGAGGCAAGCACGCCGAGCTCGGCAAAGCGCGGCACGTCGGAGGCCGTGGTGACTTCGATGTGCTCGACACGGTGGCGGCTGTCGCGCCGGCCGTTCTTCTTCTGCGCCGCCTGGTAGCCGTCGAGCACCGCCCGCACCGCGCCGTCGCCGATCGAATGCACGGCGATCTGCAGGCCGCGCCTGTCGGCCTCGACCGCCACCTCGGCGAAATGCTGCGGCGAAAAAAGCGGTTCGCCGCGCCAGCCCGGTCGGTCGGCATAATCATCGACCATCACCGCCGTCCAGGAGTCCAGCACGCCGTCATAGAAGACCTTGACCAGGCCCGACGACAGCCATTCGGAATTGTAGCTCGCCGCCATGCGCGAGGCTTTTTCCAGCATGTCCAGCTTCATGAAATTCTTGAAGTGGAACGGGATCTTGGTGCGGCAGAGCAGCCGGCCCTCTTCTTCCAGGCCAGCCAAAAGCTCGAGCTGGTAGAGGTTGCCGTCCATGTTCTGGATCGAGGTGATGCCATGCTTGGCGCACCACTCCTGTCCGCGATGCATCAGGTCGCGATCGGCGGCAAGCTCGGCGGCCGACGGATAGGGATCGGGCTCCGCACCCTCGAGGCCGAGCCGCGTCCGGTTTGCCCCGTAATGGTCAAGGACCGGGCCGAATGCTTCGCCCTCGCGCAATTCGCCGGCGGCAAGCCCATCCGCGCCCATGACGATCTCATTGCCCTGCCCCACCTGCTTGCCGTGCAGCAGGCCGGCTTCTTCGAGCGCCTTGGTGTTGGCCCACATCGTATGGTGATCCGACGCCGACATGGCGAAAGGCCGGTCGGGAATGATGCGGTCGAGATCGTGACGCGTCACCGGCTCGGGCAGGACGGCGTAGTCGACGCCGGCGCCGATCAGCAGCCTGGTGTTCGGACGCTTGGCGGCGAAACCCTGGATCGCGTCGCGCAGCGCGTCGAAGCCGAGCACGCCGGCTAGATGCAGATTGTCGAGCTCGGCGGCGCCGCCGAAGAGATGCATATGCGCTTCGATGAAGCCCGGCAGGACCGAGCCGCCCTCGGCGTCGATGACCTTGGTGGCCGGCCCTTTGAGCTCTTGGATGGAAGTGCGGCTGCCAAGGGCGACAATGGCGCCGTCCTTGACGGCAACGGCCTCGGCGGCGGGATTGTCCTCGTCCATGGTCAGCACGCGACCGTTGATGACGATCAAATCCGCACTATGACCCGCACCCGTGACCGACATCGCAACTCCGTGCTTTTGATGACTGACCGAGACCGGCAACGCTCCGCACGCGACCTGTCGCGCCAGCGGCGCGGGCCTTGCGATAGGAATTGTGCCAGTGCGCCGTCTTGGAAATTCCCCTTGTTATCGCTCAAGACAGCGTGGATAAAGAATGCGACTGTTTATTCGCGTTTGTCAACAGCCGGAATTTGGAATGTATAGTGGACTGCACCTGCGCGCCGATGGCGATGCCGGGCGGGAAACGGGGGCAACGAGCAGTGAAGCGCAGTCTCGACCGCAAGACCAAGATAGCGCTCGAACCGCGCAAGCAGCCGCGGCAGCAACGGTCGAGCAAGGCGGTCGACAGGATTCTCGACGCCGCGCAGATTCTGACGCGCGAGCAGGGAACCAGGACACCGACGACGCTGGCCATCGCGCAGCGCGCGGGCCTCTCGGTGGGCTCGGTCTATCAGTACTTTCCCAACAAGGAAGCCATTCTGCTGGAACTGGCCCGACGCTGGCTGTCGTCCTTTCCCGAGGTCATCCGGAAGCGCATCAACGTCCCCCGGCCAACCAATCGTGACGAGTTTCGCCGTGAAGTGCGCAAGCTGTTTGTCGACACGTCCCGGATCTATCTGGACAACGTCACACTTATGCCGGTGATCGAGGCCATATCCGGCAACGCCGACCTCAGGCCGATCCAGGACGAATACGACAAGGACATCATCGCCCTCTACGCAGCCTGGCTGCAGCATGTGAACCCGGCGCTGGAAGAAAAGACCGCCAAGCGGCTGGGCCTAGTGATGATGGAAGTCGGACACGCCTGCAGGCTTGTCGGACTGAAGCGGGACCGCAAGACATTCGACCTCATCGAGGACGATGTCGAAGCCATGTGGCTGGCCCTCGTGAACCCCTACCTCAACCTCGACTGATTTCGCATCTCCAACCGATTTCGCACTCCAGGGGAATTCCTATGAAGACTGTCTTTTCACCTCTCCACGCCGGCCATTCGGGACAGATGGAACTCGTCACCTCGGCGATCGTGCCAGGCTTCGAAAAGCCGTCGCGGGCAGAATTCATCAAGGCGCGGGTGGAGAGCGAGAAGCTCGGGCCGATCATCGGCCCGGTCGAGCATGACATCGCCGCCGCCAAGCGCGTGCATGACGCCCACTACATCGACTTCCTGCCGACGGTCTGGCCGG
The DNA here is from genome assembly GCF_006442965.1 of Mesorhizobium sp. CU3. Classification (GTDB taxonomy): domain Bacteria; phylum Pseudomonadota; class Alphaproteobacteria; order Rhizobiales; family Rhizobiaceae; genus Mesorhizobium. Next base: position 182,402 of record NZ_VFWX01000009.1, read on the forward strand.
AATGGGTCGCCGCCGGCTTCAAGGGCTCGGCGATGGGCTTCACCTGGCCGACGCGCGGTCTGCGCGGCGACGTGCCGCCAAAGCGTGTCGATGCGCTGCTCGGCTATTATTCATTCGATGCCGGTGCCACCTTCGTCGAAGGCACCTGGGCGGCGATCAAGTCGTCCTTCGACGTCGCGCTGACGGGAGCAGCCCTGGTCAAGGGCGGCGAGGAAAGCGCCTTCGCGCTCTGCCGTCCGCCTGGCCATCACGCGGGTGCGGCCTTCATGGGCGGTTACTGCTTCATCAACAACGCCGCCGTCGCCGCCCAATGGTTCCGCGACCAGGGCGCCAAGCGCGTGTCGATCCTCGATGTCGACTACCATCACGGCAACGGCACGCAGGAGATCTTCTACCGCCGCGGCGATGTCCAGGTGCTCAACCTGCATGGCGATCCGATGGTCGAATACCCCTTCTTCCTCGGCCATGCCGACGAGCGCGGCGAAGGCGACGGCGAAGGCTTCAACATCAACTACCCGATGCCCTTCGGCACCAACTGGGACGCCTGGAACGCTTCGCTCGAAGACGCCTGCGCCAAGCTTGCCACTTACGCCCCTGACGTCGTGATTGTCTCGCTCGGCGTCGACACTTTCGAGAAGGACCCGATCAGCCAGTTCAAGCTCAAGAGCGAGGACTATCCCAAGATCGGCCGCCGCATCGCCAAGCTCGGCCTGCCGACGCTGTTCGTCATGGAAGGCGGCTACGCCGTCGAAGAGATCGGCATCAACGCCGTCGGCGTGCTGACCGGCTTCGAGGATCGCTGAACGCAACCCGCCGAAACACGATGCGCCTCCAGGCGAAGTCCGGGGCGTATTGCTCTGCAACTTGGCCAGGAAATCATTCGCTCAACTCAACTCTGAAATCACCGACAAGTAACGCGACAAGCGGCAACTGAGTCGCAACGCGAGTCCATCGGATTCGATTTTGTCAAATCGCGTTTGATGTCGGATTCATCTGCGGGTAGATTAGACCCGAATCAGCCGGTCCACGGGGGGCGCGGCGACCACCCAAAGTCTCAAGTTCCGGCGCCCGGCCGGTACCAGACGCGGACGGTTTCGCGTTCCCTGCAGGATTCGGCGCGGTTGGGCGCCGTTCGCGCCTTTGCGTGTGTCTTCGTAAACGTGACGCGTTTCGGGTCCGGCCGCTGGCTTTGCCAGCACCGGGCACAAGGATCGATTCCGGCAAGAATCCAAGAATTGAAAATGAGCAGTCCCGCCGCGCTTCTACAGTCCGATGCTTCAGGTCCCCGCCTGACGTCGCGCGGCGATCTCACTTCCTTCTTCATGCAGCTTGCCGCCGATATCGGCGCCGACAATTACATGCTGGTCGCCATCGTGCACGACCAGGACCGCAACGACGCACGCATCGTCTCCTCGAACTGGATCTTCGACGGCATCGAGTTGATCGGCAAAAGGCTGATCGCCAATCTGGCGCTCGGTCCCTTGACCACGGCGCCCGGCATCCGCCCAAAGCCCCTGGTGGCGGCGCATGCGCCCGACGCCGGCGCGCTGCTGACCGGCGAAGAGGCCCGCCTGCTCGACGTGCTCGGCCACGCCGAGATCTATTCCTTGCGGCTGAATGTCGGCCGTCAGCGTCTATTCGTGCTGTTTTCCGCCGCCGAAGCCGGCAAGATCGATCTGACGGGGCTGATGAAGGCGCAGCTCAAATGCTGCTATGCGCTTTCCAACATTCCGCAACTGATCGCGGCGGCATCGATGCAGGATCCATTGTCCGACCGCGAGCGCGAATGCCTGTTCTGGGTTTCGGAAGGCAAGACCACCGACGAGGTGGCGGTCATCCTCGGTGTCTCGTCCAACACCGTCAACAGCTACATTACGCACGCCATCCAGAAATTCGCGGCCTCGAACCGCGCGATGGCGATCGCGACGGCGATCAGGAGCGGCATCATTTGAAGCACGCACAGGTAAGAGACGCCGCAGCCGCCCTGTTCAACGATCAGCGCAATCCTTTCGGCGCATTCTCGCTCGGCTCGGAAACCCATCACGCGGTCACCATTCCCGATGCCGTGCGCCGCTGTCGCTGGATCGCGGTCGACATAAATGCCGCGGCCTTCGGCCTCTATTTCGTCAGCCCGTCGGCCGAACGGGCGCGCCTGGTCACCTCCTTCGATTCCGACTATCCGAGCACGGCGGTGGCGAGCAAATTCATCTCCGGCGCCACCGGCGAGGACATGGTGCGCCACAGCCGCATCTCGACGGCGCCCCGCTGGTGGGCAGACGACGGCGTTGCCGGCTCCAGACAGGTCTTTCAGTCGCTCGCCTGGGCCGAGCCGACCGCGCCGCTGGCGCCAGGCACCGACGGCATCGCCTTTCCCGTGCATGCCGATCGCGGCCAATGCGGGCTGGTCGTCTTCCTCGGCTCCGAGATCGCCCTGCCGGATGACGCGCTTTGCGAAATCCACGCACGCTGCTTCGCACTGTTTGCTGCGGTCGCCCGCATCCGCCCCGGCGACACCGGCCGCACCCGCTCGATCTCCAAGCGCGAGCTCGAATGCCTGAAGCTGACCGCCAACGGCAACACCAGCGAGGAGATCGCCAAGCTGCTCAAGCTTTCGGTCCACACCGCCAACCAGTATCTGACCCAGTCAACGCAGAAGCTCAACGCCACCAACCGCAACCAGGCGGTAGCCAAAGCGTTGCGTCTCGGCCTGATCGAATAAGCTTCTTTGTTTTCACGCAATTCCTGACGGAAAACCGCGCGACACTTTTCCTGGAATTGCTCAGAGGAACGCGAGCGGCTCCGGCTTTCGGATCCGCGCCTCTTCGATCGCGTCCTCGAGCAAAGCGGTGTTGTGCTCGGGCGTTTCGCCCGGCTTCTCGAACGACACGTAATTGACCACCACAGACGTCCCCTGCCCGGTCAGTGTCAGCTGGAAATAGACGGTCACGCCGCGCGGCCGAAGCTCGAGATCGAGCACGATGCGCGGGTTGCCGCTCCAGTCGATATGCGCCTCCCCGCCATGGCCGAGCCGCAGCATGCGTGGCTGGAAGTAGAGCTCGGCGGCCGAATCCACCAGGTCCGACAGGCAGGCGAAATGCTCCAGCCGGATGAAGGCGATGTAGTCGGCGACGTCGATGAGCCTCAGTTCGCCGACCACCGGTTCGATGGCATTGGCGACGATCAGCTCACGGGAATTGGCGTGTGGTTGCCGGTCCATATATCAGCGCCGTCCGTTCATTGAGTTGCTTTGCGCGCGGCCTTCTTGGAGTAGACGATCCGCACCAACTCGGCGACCGCCTGGTAGAATTGCGATGGGATGACGCTATCAACCGAAACTTGCTTGTACATGGAGCGTGCTAGCGCCACGTCCTCGAAGATCGGGATGTTGTTTTCCCTGGCGATCTCGCGGATCTTGAGCGCGACGAGATCCTGCCCCTTGGCGAGCACGATCGGGGCGGAATCCTCCTCGCGCACATATTTCAGCGCGATCGAATAGTGCGTCGGATTGGCGATTACCAGCGTGGCGCGCGGCACCGCCGTCATCATGCGCTTGCGCGCCCGGTCGCGCGCCAGCGAGCGCAGCCGCGACTTGACAATCGGATCGCCTTCCGACTGCTTCATCTCGTCCTTGACCTCCTGCTTGGTCATGCGCAGGTCGCGGCGCCAGTGGAAGCGCGACCAGACGATGTCGACCACCGCGATCAGCCCCATGACGAAGACGATCGCCACCAGTATGTCGACGAAGATGCCGCGGATGACCATGCCGAACGCCATCGGATTGGTGATCATGCCGGTGAGCAGCTTGCGGTGGTCCTGCGACAGCGTGAAGGAGAGCACCGCGATGGCGAAGCCGAGCTTGGCCAGCGACTTGAGGAATTCGACCCAGCCCTGCGCGCCGAACATCCGGCTCCAGCCCTTGGTAATCGAGATGCGCGACAGCTGCGGCCTGATCCGCTCGCCGACGATCTGCGGCATGTTCTGGAACACCGAGGCGCCGACGCCGGCGATCACAAGAAGCACCAGCAGGCTGACCACGGCGCGGCCGATTTCCGTCAGCACCTGTTGATAGAGCGAGATGACGTCGGTCTCGGTTTCCATCGGCCAGGCTTCGGGCTTTTCCAGGAACGACGACAGGAACATGCCTAGGTCGACGATCGAATCCTTGGCGTAGAAGACGGCGAACATCAGGATGGCGAGGAAGGACGCGAAGATAGCCGTCTCACGCGAATGGGGCAGCTTGCCCTGCTCGATCGTGTCGCGGATTTTCTTTTCTGTGGCTTCCTCGGTTTTGGAATCCTTGTCGACCGCTTCAGCCATTGGACCGCTTGGCTATCCTCAAGCGGCTTCGGCGGCGGGCGCCTGCGTCGACGGCAGCTCGAAAGCGCCCTCGCGCGACAGCCGCACGGTCGTAGACGATATGCTCTTGCGGGCGGCCATGATGTCGGCCAGCGCGATGCCTTCCGAGCCCTGTCCGAGCTCCGACTCGATCATGCGGCGCGAGCGCGCGCCGATCGCCGACAGCGCGGCTTCGGTGAGCTCCGGCGAGGCGCCGCGCAGCGCCAGCGTAACAAGCTCGGTCGACAGGCCGTCGAACAGGAGCACGCGAGCCTTCTGCGCCAGCAGCGGCAGGTCGTCGAAGGAAAACAAGCGCGACTTGACGCCGGCGAGATCGGGCGTGTTGGCGTCCTCGAGGTCCTGCATCAGTTCGTCCAGCTCGGGCTTGGCCATCTCGTTGAGCACGCTGGCGACGCGTTCCTGCCCGGCCGAAGTGTCCTTGGTCGTCTTTTGCGACAGCACGCTGACGCGCAGTTGGTTCTCGACGATCCTGGAGGCGGTGTCGGGGATGTTCGCCATCGTCACCATGCGCCTGATGATCTGGCTGCGCATCGGCTTTTCCATGGTGAGCAGGATATTGGCTGCTATCTGAGGCGCGAGCTTCGACAGCACCATGGCCGCCGTCTGCGGATGCTCGCCGGCAAGGAAGGTGCCGAGCCGCGAGGGCTCGAGCCTCTCCAGGTCCGGCCAGATCGGCAGCGGCCGTTCCGGCGCCGGCTCGAACTTCTTGTCACCCATGATGGCGCTCATTTCCTCGGGCGACAGCGATTCGTTGAGGATCGTGTCCATGCGATCGGCGGAATCGAGCAGGCCCGCGCCCTCGGTGAACTCGGCCTCGAACTCGGCCACGATCCGCTCGAGGTCGGCCTGCGGAATGGTGCGCAAGAGGCGCGCGCCTTCGATCAGCGCCTTCAGCTCTTCCTGCTTGAAGAATTTGAGCAGCCGGCTCGCGGCGGGCTTGCCCATCGCCACCAGTATGGCCGCCGCCTTTTGCGGACGTGTCAGCGCCAATGCCGTCGTCATGCGTGTTGCCCTCGCTGCCGATTGGTCTGCCTGCCGGTCACCCTCAAGCGCTCTTCGTCGCGGCGATGATTTCGGTGAGCCTTATGCCGAAGCGCGTCGGGTCGTTCTCCAGTACGGTGATCTCGCCGCGCGCGATCCTGCGGCCGTTGACTACGACGTCAACGGGTTCGCCGATCCGACGGTTGAGCGAGACCGTCGATCCCTTCTGCAGCGCCATCAACTCCGAGACCGGCATTTCCGTGCTGCCGAGGATTATCTGCACATCGACCGGAATGGTCATGATGATGCTCGAATTGGCGCTCGACCGAAGCGCGGCATCCGGGCGGTTCTCCTCTTCGCGAAGCACGCCGCGCAGTTCCTCGATCGCGCGATCCAGTTGCTCGCTAGGCTGGCCGGTTTCCGTTTCGGCCTCGGCTTCCACATTCGTCGCTGACATGTTCCGTCTCCTAAAATCCTGGCGTCAGCCCGGCATCAGTCCGTCGATGAAATCCTGCCCTGCATCATGGGGGCGGCTGATGCGGACGGTGTAATTCTGCCCGAGCTTGCCGAACTCGCAAACGAACAGCGTCTTGTCGCGGGCGCTGAGCCTGGCGTTGAGCTGGGCGTTCTCCTCGAACTCGATCACCTGGCCGGGTTCGAATGCGGCAAGATCGCCGAGCGTCAACCTGGCGAGCGGCATCGTCGCCTCGAGTTGCACGGTCGAGCGCATGACCTCTTCCGAGAAACGCGCGCGCCAGTCGAATTCGCTGGGCTCGCCGTCATCGGTCTTGGCGGTGGCGCCGCGCGTCGACAGCAGCACGCGCTGTGGGATCATGACCGTGATGGTGCCGGTGTCGGTCGGCGTCGAGACGCCGAACACGATGCGGACCGCGGCGCCGTCGCGCAGCACGCGACGCCTCGCCTCGCCACCCGACGTCGCCCTCGGCACCGGCAGACGCAGCTCCAGCGAGCGCCTGCCCGAGCCGTTGAGCGCCGAGGCGACTTCCTGGAACACGGTGGTCGCCACGTCGGCCTCGATCTGCGACAGGTCGCGCTCGATCGGCGAGACCGGCTGATCGGGATCGCCGCCGAACAGCGCGCACACCATCACCGCGACCGCATGCGCATCCATGACCAGCGTCATCGCGTCGGCCGAAGTCGGCGACGGCACGACGGTCAGCGCGAAAGCATCACCGGCGCGCGATCGCGCCTCGGGAACACGGCCCACCTCGACGGCCTGCAGATCGACGGTCACCGGCGCGCCGAGCTCACCGGCAAGCGCCTTCTGTAGGACCGTCAGCGCGCGCTCGGCCATGCCGCGGCCGACGCCGATGACCTGCGCGGCTTCGCCGCTGTCGCCGACGAGGCGCTCGATGATCAAAGCCCGGGTCTGCGATGGGGTGCCCGGACTGGTCATGACGGCAAGCGATCCCGCATATGGCTGTCTTCAGGCATGCTCATGCGGCTTTCTTCTCGGCGCCGCCAGCGTTCATGGTGCTCTGCTCGACGGCATCGATCGTCGGGCGCTCATAGGAGGAAATGGTCTTGCGGCCGAACTCGATCGCCACCTGCGGCAAGGCGCCGTTCATGTAGGCGAGCAAGGTCTGCTTGACGATGATGTAGAGCCGGTTCTTCTTTTCGCGCACCGTCTTGATCTTGGTCGCGACCGGACCGACCACGGCATAGGACAGGAAGATGCCGAGGAAGGTGCCCACAAGTGCGGCGCCGATCAGGCCGCCGAGGATTTCGGGCGACTGGTCGAGCGCGCCCATCGCCTTCACCACGCCGAGCACGGCGGCGACGATACCGAGCGCCGGCAGGCCGTCGCCCACCGCCACCATGGCATGATAGGCCTTCAGCTTGTCGGCGCGGATGGTCTGGATCTCCTCGTCCATCAGCGCTTCGATCTCATGCGAGCGGGCATTGCCGATGATGATGATGCGGCAATAGTCGCAGATGAAGTTCATCAGATCGTGGTTCTTCAGCACCGTCGGGAAGGCCTGGAAGATGGCTGACTCTTCCGGATTGTCGATATGCGCCTCGACCTCGCTGCGCGACTTCGAACGCAATTCTCGCATCAGGCTGTGCAGGACGCCAAGCGTCTCAAGATAATCGCGCTCCTTCGGCACCGCCTGCTTGAAGGCTTCCAGAATGCCCTTGCCGGTGTCCTTGACCGTCTTCATCGGGTTGGCGACGAGGAAGGTGCCGAGCGCGGCACCGCAAATCACTACGGCTTCCCAGGGCTGCACCAGCACGTGCAGATGGCCGCCCATGGCCATGAAGCCGCCGAGAACGCAGCCGAGCGTCACCACAAGTCCGATCAGAATGCCCACGACAGGTCCTTCCGCATGTCACGTGTGGCTCAGGGATAGTCCCCGTGCCTTGTGTGAGGCTTGAATCGAAGGCTACGAATGCGATTCAGTTTCGCGCAAGGAAGTCGGTCTATCGTGCAGCAATAGCTTCGGCCGGAGGCGTATCCTTGCTCAATACCTACACCAGCTACCAGTTGATCGCCAAAGACATCAACAAATCGATCACCCAGGTCGAGCAACAGCCGACGGTTGATCGCGATACGCAATATTACCTGGCCAACATCGGCAAGGTTACGTCGATCGACGATTTCGTGAATAACGACCGCCTGTTCAAATATGCCATGAAGGCTTACGGGCTGGAGGACATGGACTACGCGAAGGCCTTCATGGTCAAGGCGTTGAAGGAAGGCGTGTCGGACTCCGACAGCTTTGCCAACAAGCTGACCGACAAGCGCTATGCCGCGTTCGTCAGTGCCTTCAACTTCGCGGCCGACGGCACCAATGCAACGACCTATAATCCGACGCAGCAGCAGGTCACGGCGAACTACGCCACACAGGCCCAGATCGCCGGCCTTGACCCGGATTCCGACTATGTGAAGGGCGAGACGACTTACTATCTCGCCAACATCACCAAGGTGAAGTCGATCGACGATCTGATGTCGAACGATCGGCTATACACTTACGCGCTGGCCGCGTTCGGCCTGGATTCGGCGACCGAGGACGAGGACTTCATCAAGTCGGTCCTGCAGGGCGGCGTGAGCGATCCCGACAGCGTCGCCAACAAGCAAACCAACAAGGCCTATGCCGGGCTCGCCGCCGCCTTCAACTTCGCGCAATACGGTGAGGACACGACCACCCGCGTTGCGGCGCAGCAGCCGACCGTCGACATGTATCTGCGCCAGACGCTGGAGGAGAATGCCGGCAAGACCAACGAAGGTGTCCGGCTGGCGCTCTATTTCCAGCGCAAGGCGCCCGACATCACCAGCTGGTACGACGTGCTGGCCGACACCGCTTTGGCCAGCGTGGTCCGCACCGCGCTCGGCCTGCCCGATTCCTTTGCCACCGCCGACATCGACAAGCAGGCGCAGCTGTTCGAACAGAAGCTCGACATCGCGGACTTCAAGGATCCAGATAAGCTGAACTCCTTCCTGACCCGGTTCACCAGCATGTACGAGATCAGCAACCCGACCTCGACGGCCGTGACGTCGGTCAGCGTGCTCTTCGCGCAGCCGACCACGGTCGGCATCTCGACCGACTTGATGATGGCCATGCAGCAGATGAAGTTCTGAGACGATCATGCAGGACAGTCTTTACGTCGCCCTCTCCTCACAGATCGCGCTCGAGCGTCGCCTCGACACCATTGCCGACAATGTCGCCAATGCCTCGACAATCGGCTTTCGCGCCACCGGCGTGAAATTCTCCGATGTGGTGTCGGGCACCGGGCCGAAGTCGGTATCCTTCGCCTCTTCCGGCAAGACCTATCTTTCCGGCGCGCATGGCGCGATGACCCAGACCGGTAATCCCTTCGACTTCGCCATCCAGGGCGACGCCTGGTTCGCCATCGAGACGCCCGCCGGCACGGTGATGACCCGCGACGGCCGGTTCTCGATGAACGAGAATGGCGAGCTGATGTCGATCGAAGGCTATCCGGTGCTGGACAGCGGCGGCGCGCCGATCCAGCTCGATCCGCGCAACGGCCCGCCCAAGGCCGGTGCCGACGGCTCGCTGCGGCAGAACGATTCCCTGGTCGGCGCGATAGGGCTTTACAATTTCGATCCCGGCGAGAATTTCGTTCGCTACGGCAATTCCGGCGTCGTTCCGGCGCGCACGCCAGAACCCGTCACCGACCGCTCCGACGTCGGCGTCGCGCAGGGATTTCTAGAAGAATCCAACGTGAACCCGGTGCTGGAAATGACTCGGCTGATCCAGGTGCAGCGGGCGTTCGAGAACACCGCGGCGCTGATGAAGAAGGCCGACGCTTCCACAGACGAGGCGATCAAGACGCTCGGCTCGAAGTAACCGCATGGCGACCGGTTCGTCCCTGCTGCGCGCTTCGGAGAGGCCGGCGGATGCCGGTCAGACGGACAGGCTCTCCGCGCTGGAGCGCGTCTGCCGGCGCTTTGACAATCCGGAAATGCTTCTGTCGCGAGGCGGCCGCATCGCTGAGATATCGCCGACGCACTACAAGGTCCGCGGCCTGTCCGGGATTGCCCGGCTTGGCGACATCGTCGAGCAGCGCGGCAGTGCCGGCACACGACGCGGCGAGATCGTCAAGATCGGCAGCGACGAGGTGGTTGTAGCGCCCTTCGAACGCAGCGCCGACGCCGGCATCGACGACGCCGTCTTTCGCCGTGGTCCGCTGGCGGTCACGCCACATGTCTCCTGGCGCGGACGCGCCATCGACGCACTGACGCGCGCCATCGACGGCGGCCCGCCTTTGATCAGGCCGAACACCGCCGACAACGCAGTCGCCGTGACACCCGGCGCCATGGCGCGGCAGCGCGTCGGCACCGGCTTCCTCACCGGTGTCAGGGTCATCGACATCTTCACGCCGCTCTGCTTCGGCCAGCGGCTGGGTATCTTCGCCGGATCCGGTGTCGGCAAATCGACGCTGCTGGCCATGCTCGCCGGCGCCGATGCCTTCGACACGGTGGTCGTGGCGCTGATCGGCGAACGCGGCCGCGAGGTGCGCGAGTTCCTCGAGGACACGATCGGCGCCGACAGCATGGCCAAGACGGTCGCCGTCGTCGCCACCAGCGACGAAAGCGCCATGATGCGTCGGCGCGCGCCCGACACCGCCATGGCGGTCGCCGAGCATTTCCGCGACCAGGGTCACCGCGTGCTCCTGGTGCTGGACTCCATTACACGCTTTGCGCATGCCTTGCGCGAGGTTGCCACGGGAACCGGCGAGCCGCCGGTGGCGCGCGGCTATCCGGCCTCGGTATTCACCGACTTGCCGAAACTGCTCGAACGGGCCGGGCCGGGCGCCGAAGGCAAAGGTTCGATCACCGCGATCATTTCGGTGCTGGTCGACGGCGACGACCACAACGACCCCGTGGCCGATTCGGTGCGCGGCATCCTCGACGGCCATGTCGTGCTTGACCGTGCGCTTGCCGAGCAGGGCCGCTATCCGCCGGTCAACCCGCTGTCGTCGATCTCGCGGCTTGCCGACAAGGCCTGGAGCGCCGAGCAGCGCATGCTGGTGACCAGGCTGAAGTCGATGATCGCGCGTTTCGAGGACACACGCGACATCCGACTGCTTGGCGCTTACCAGAGCGGCGCCGATGCCGAACTGGATATCGCGGTGCGCCAAGTGCCATTGATCTACGAAGCGCTCACGCAGTCGCCGAGGGACCGTGCGTCGGCCGATCCGTTTGCCGACCTTGCCCGCCATCTGAAGGGGAAGCCGAATGGCGATCAAGGAAACTGAACTCCAATACACCGAGCGCATGTTGCGCGACATGCTCGCCGAAGCCGAGGCCGTCGAGAAGGCCGTCGAGAATGCCAAGGCCAACGAAGCGAGGATTGCCAAGGACAAGGCGGCTCGCGCGAAGGCGGCAAGGACGCATGCGGCCTTGGCAAGGGCTGACAGGCCGTATCTGCCGAGGACATCGAATTCTTCGAGCGCTCCGATCGCCCAACCGGTCGACTCGATAGAGCCGAGCCGCGAAGCGCTGATCGACGGACTGTTTCAAAGCGTCGACTGGCCGCAGCCGCCCAAGGCGGAATTCCCTCGTCTGGCCGACAAGAAGGCCGATCGGCGCAGCGACTTCGTCGTCGCGGCGCTCGGCGTCACACTTGGCCTGATCTGCGCGCTATTTCCCTGGTACATCTTCTTCAACCAGGAGCAGTTCGGCGTGCAGACCATGAAGTTCGGCGGTAGCGGCAGCAATGCCGGCCGCGTCTCCGGCGGCACGCAGTTGATAAACTCCAGCTCGGCCGAGATGCCGAACAGCATTCCGGATCTCGACCTGTTCGCAACCGGCACGCTGCAGGACGATCCGGAAGATCCCGACAAGGCGCCGGGCCTCGACCAGCAGCCCTTTCCTGCCGCCGTCTCCGAATTCAAGATGGTGCATGTCGCCAATGGCCGCGCCATGATCGAGGACGATACCGGCCTGTGGATCGTCCAGCGCGGCTCGGTGCTGCCCGATTCCAGCCGCGTCGCCTCGATCGAGCAGCGCGGCGGCAAATGGGTGATCGTCACCAGCACCGACAAGGTGATTCAGCTCTCTAAATAACATCGAGGGGCCGAAAGGCCCGATCCCGCGCAAGGTCCGCGCAAGACTGGCCGCCTAGTCTTGCGTGTACTCGCCCGGGAGATTCCCATGGAACCCGTAAATCTTTTCGATCTCGCCACGCGGCAGTCGCAATGGCTGGCCGTGCGCCAGTCGGCGATCGCCTCCAACATCGCCAACGCCAACACGCCCGGCTACACGGCCAACGACGTCGAGCCTTTCGAAAAGGTTCTCGACCGCACCGCGGTGACGCTTGCCGCCACCGAGGCCGGCCATTTCGGCGCCGAGACGACCAATGCCGGCTTCAACGTCAAGCCCGAGGATCCGAACGGCGCGATCATGCCGTCAAAGAACACCGTGGTCCTCGAGGATGAGCTGATGAAGGCCGGCGAGGTCCGCCGCTCTTTCGAGCTCAACACGGCGATCGTGAAGGCCTTCCATTCAATGATGACGATGGTGACGAAGAGCTGACCATGGATGCATTGACAGCAGCCCTCAAAGTCGCGGCATCCGGCCTTGGCGCCCAATCGGAGCGCATGCGCGTGGTCTCGGAAAACCTCGCCAACGCGCAGTCGACCGGCAACACGCCGGGAGCCGATCCCTACCGCCGCAAGACGATTACCTTCCAGTCCGAGGTCGACCGCGCCACCGGCGGCTCTTTGGTGGAAGTCAGCTCGATCGCGCGCGATCCGTCGGACTTCCCGATCGAATTCCAACCCGGCAACGAAGCCGCCGACGACAAAGGCTACGTCAAGATGCCCAACGTCAACACATTGGTCGAAATGGCCGACATGAGCGAGGCGAACCGCTCCTATGAAGCCAACCTGCAAGTGATCAAGCAGGCTCGCGATCTGATTTCCATGACCATCGACTTGATGAGGAACCAGTAATGATCGGCGGTATCGGGGCAATACAATTCAAGACGGCGGTTGACGGCACCGAGTCGGCGTCGCCGGGCCTGCTGCAGGGCGGCATCGGAACGCAGGCCAGCGAAAGCATCGGCGCAAGCTTCGCCGACGTCTTGAGCCAAGCGGCGACCAAGACGGTCAATACGCTGCAGAATGCAGAGCAGATGTCGGTTCAGGCGCTGAAGGGCGATGCCGACACGCGCCAGGTGGTCGATGCGGTGCTGAGCGCCCAGCAGGCGCTGCAGACCACCATCGCCATCCGCGACAAAGTCGTCTCGGCCTATCTCGAACTCAGCCGTATGAGTATCTAGCGTCATGAAAGCACTCGCCATCGCCGCAACCGGCATGAACGCCCAGCAGACCAATCTGGAAGTCATCGCCAACAACATCGCCAACATCAACACCACCGGCTACAAGCGGGCGCGGGCCGAATTTTCCGACCTGCTCTATCAAGTCGACCGCACGCAAGGCGTGCCCAACCGCTCCAACACCTCGCTGGTGCCGGAAGGCGTCTCGATCGGCCTCGGCGTCAAGACCACGGCGGTGCGCAACGTCCACACGCAAGGCGAGCTCGCCAGCACAGGCAACAGTTTCGACCTGGCGCTGACCGGCCGCGGCTGGTTCCAGATCGAAGGCGCCGACGGCGGCACGCTCTATAGCCGCGCCGGCGCCTTCAACACCAATGCCACCGGACAGTTGGTCACAGTCGACGGCGCCAATGTCATTCCAGCCATCACTGTGCCGACCGACGCGGTCGAGGTGATCGTCAACAAGACCGGCCAGGTCTTTGCCCGCATCGACGGACAGACCGATCTGCAGCAGCTCGGCCAGCTCCAGATTGCTAACTTCGCCAACGAGGCGGGCCTGGCGCCGCTCGGCGACAATCTCTTCCAGGAAACCGCGGCCTCAGGCCCTGCCAATGTCGGCGTGCCCGGCGACCCTGGCTTCGCCACCATCCAGCAGGGCTATCTGGAGTCCTCCAACGTCGATCCGGTCAAGGAGATCACCGAGCTGATCTCGGCCCAGCGCGCCTATGAAATGAACTCCAAGGTCATCCAGGCCGCCGACGAAATGGCCTCGGTGGTCTCCAAGAACATGAGCTGACGCAACCATGGCGATCCCGGCTTCCTGCTTCGCACTCCGCCGTGTCGCGCTGGCCATCGCGCTGGTCGCCGGCGGCATGCCGGCGTTCGCGCAGGAGACGGGTGGCCAGTCGGCGACCGAGATCGCCGCCAGCCAGGTCGTCGGCGAGGCCGTGCTGATCCCCAACCGGGTCATCTATCCCGGCGAAACCATCGAGCTTACCTCGCTCAAGCAGGTGACGCTGATCCCCGGCAAGCACAAGCCGGACGGCATGGCGACAGTCGCCGAGGAACTCCAGGGCAAGGTCGCCAAGCGCACGCTGCTGCCCGGCCGCTACATCCCGGTCGCCGCTATCCGCGACGCCTGGCTGGTCGAACAGGGCGCGTCGGTGCAGGTCTATTTCACCACAGGCGCACTGACCATCTCGGCCGCCGGCGTGACGCTGGAGCCGGGCGCCGCTGGCGATCAGATCAAGATCCGCAACACCGACAGCGGCAAGATCATCTCCGGCACGGTGATGGCCGACGGCACCATCAAGGTCGGCGCATCGTGACGCGTGCCCTTGCCTTTTTGCTTGCCGCCGCCGTCGGAATCCAGCCGGCCTTGGCCGATGGGCTGACGCCCAAGGCCAAGCGTGATCTCGCCGCCCAGGCCGCCAAAAATGGCGGCGTCTACGACGATCCGCAATACGATCCGGCAACCACCACGCGCATGTTCCGCGTCTCGAACGGTCCGAGCACGCTGCCGCCCGGCCAGGTCGCGGCGCGTATCAAGGACATCGCCCAGCTGCAGAGCGCGCGCGACAACCAGCTTGTCGGCTATGGCCTGGTCATCGGGCTTGCCGGCACCGGCGACAGCCTGCGCAACTCGCCGTTTACCGAACAATCGATCCGCGCCATGCTGGAAAACCTCGGCATCGCCACCGAAGGCGGCAGCGCGCGCGCCAAGAACGTCGCCGCCGTCATCGTCACCGCCAATATGCCGCCCTTCGTCCAGTCGGGCGCCCGCATCGACATCGACGTCTCCTCGATGGGCGATGCCACCTCGCTTGCCGGCGGCACGCTGGTGATGACGCCGCTGAAGGCCGCCGATGGCGAGATCTACGCCGTCGGACAAGGCTCGGTGATCGTCGGCGGCTTCACCGCCCAGGGCCAGGCCGAGCAACTGACCCAAGGCGTGCCGACCGCGGGCCGCGTGCCCAACGGCGCCATCGTCGAACGCGCGGTGCCGGCAGAGTTCGACGACCAGGGCGTGCTCACGCTGCAATTGCGCAATCCCGATTTCTCGACCGCCATCCGCATCGCCGACGCCATCAACGACTACACCTCGCAGCGTTTCGGCATGCGGGTCGCCGCCGAGCGCGATGCCCGCACCGTGCAGATCAGGCGGCCGCAGAACGTCTCGGCCGCGCGCTTCTATGCCGAGATCGAAAACCTTGTCGTGGAATCGGACGCCCCTGCCCGCGTCGTCATCGACGAGCGCACCGGCACCATCGTCATCGGCAGCAATGTCAGGATCTCGCGCGTGGCGATCAGCCACGGCACGCTGACCGTACGCATCACCGAAGCGCCGCGGGTGGTCCAGCCGGAACCATTCTCCAAGGGCGAGACGGCGGTCGAGCCGTCCACCGCCATCGACGCCAGCCGCCCCAACGCTCGCGTCGCCGTTCTCGACGGCCCCGACCTCGAGACGCTTGTCTCCGGCCTCAACCGCCTCGGCGTGAAGCCCGACGGCATCATCGCCATCCTGCAAGGCATCAAGTCGGCCGGCGCGTTGCAGGCCGACCTGGTTCTCCAATAGGCGCGCCGATGACCGAACGCTCCTCCTCAAGACCGCATCGCCGTTTCGGCCTCCGCGCCGTCGGGGCCATTATTGTCTTGCTCGGTGGCACGGCCGCCCAGGCGGAGGACGTGCGCCAGATTCTGCCGGGCGGGCAGGCGCCGCTTCAGCCGACCCAGTTGACGCGAGAAACGGCGGCGGCTGAGCCGACGGCACTTACAGGTGGCAAGGCGCCGGACCAAAGCGAGATCCAGCGCTTCTGCTCGAACATCGCCGACGCAGCACGCGACCGCCGCTATGCTTTGCAGGCCGAGGAACTGAAGCAGCTACAGGCCGGCATCGACGAACGCATGAAAGCGCTCGAGGCCAAGCGGGCCGAATACGAAGAATGGCTGAAGCGCCGCGAAGTGTTCCTGGCCCGGGCCGAGGACGGTGTCGTCAAGATCTATGCCGGCATGAAGCCCGACGCCGCGGCCGAGCGACTGTCGATGGTCAATGCCGAGCTCGCGGCGGCGATCCTTATGAAGCTCGACACGCGCAAGGCCAGCGTCATCCTCAATGAAATGGACCAGAAGGCGGCGGCGACGCTCACCGGCATCATGGCTAGCGCGGCGCGAAGGGTTGATCCGTCATGAAGTTGAAACTGCTCGCCCTGGTCGCGGCCGCTGCGCTGTCCGGCTGCGGCACCAATTTCAAGGAGATCGGCCATGAGCCCGCGCTGTCGCCGGTCGGCTCTGGTATCGGCGACGGCGGCGCTACGCCTTACAGCTACCCGGAGCCGCCGGCGCGCCCGGTCAAGAAATTCTCGCTGTGGGACGACCGCCAGAGCCGGCTGTTCACCGACCCGCGGGCGCTGCGGCAGGGCGACATCCTGACCGTCAACATCAAGCTCAACGACAAGGCCAATTTCAAGAACCAGAACGACCGCAGCCGCACCGCCGCGCGCAAACTCGGCTATGACGTTACACTCGGATGGGAAGGCAAGAGTACCAGCGGCAAGGGCGATGCGGGCCTTAGCTCCAGCACAGAGACCAATGCCGACGGCGAGATCAAGCGCTCGGAGGACATCGAGCTCAATGTCGCGGCGGTCGTCACCGATGTGCTGCCCAACGGCAATCTGATGATCAGGGGCTCGCAGGAAGTGCGGGTCAACTATGAGCTTCGCGTGCTCACCATCGCCGGCATGGTGCGTCCCTCCGACATCGGCGCGGAGAACACCATTCCCTACGAGCGCATCGCCGAGGCGCGCATCTCCTATGGCGGCCGCGGCCGCGTGAGCGAGGTCCAGCAGCCGGCCTACGGCCAGCAGGTGCTGGACCAGGTTCTTCCTTTCTAGGGACGGGAGACCAGAGCCGTGGCAAATGTCGAACAGGCGCCGCCCAAGAAGGGCCCTTCCCTGGTCATCCAGCTTGCCATGCTGCTTGCCATGACGGGCGCCGCCATCGGCATGGGCTGGGTTTCCGGCGGCTATCTCAAGCAGGGCGAAACGCCGGCGCCAGTACCCGCCGCCCCGGAGAAATCCGGTACAGCGGAGAAGTCGGCGGAAGCCGGCAAGCCGGCCGCTGGGCCGTCCGTTGTCCAGCTTGCATCGATCACCACCAATCTCGCCTCGCCGTCGGAGATATGGATCCGGCTGGAGGTCTCGCTGCTTTATGACGCCCCGCAGCCGCCGGAAATGACGGAACAGGTCCACCAGGACCTCTTGGCCTTCGTGCGCACGCTGAAGCTGCACCAGATCGAAGGCGCCAGCGGCTACCAGCACCTCAAGGCCGATCTCGACGAGCGCGCGGCCTTGCGCAGCGGCGGCCATGTCAAACAGGTTCTGATCAGGACGATGCTGCTCGAATGAGAAAGTTCCTCGTAGCCACCGCGATCATCGTCGCCACCACCTCGGTCGCCGCGGCCCAGCAGCTCGACCTCGGCGGCATCGGCAAAGCCGACGGCACCACCGTCGGCTATCTCATCCAGATGTTCGGCCTGCTCACCGTGCTGTCGGTGGCGCCGGGCCTGCTGATCATGGTGACCAGCTTCACCCGCTTCGTCATCGCTTTCTCGATCCTGCGCGCCGGCATCGGCCTGCAGTCGACGCCGGCCAACCTGATCCTCATCTCGCTGTCCCTGTTCATGACCTTCTATGTCATGGCGCCGACCTTCGACCAGGCCTGGAACACCGGCGTCAAGCCGCTGATGGACAACCAGATCACCCAGGCCGAAGCGTTCGAAAAGATTTCGGGTCCCTTCCGCGACTTCATGCTGCACAATGTGCGCGACAAGGATTTCGACCTCTTCGCCGACCTCGCCCGCGAGCGCGGCCAGACCGTTTCGCGCGAGACCGTCGACCTGCGCATCCTGGTGCCGGCCTTCATGATCTCGGAAATCCGGCGCGGCTTCGAGATCGGTTTCCTCATCGTGCTGCCGTTCCTGGTCATCGACCTCATCGTCGCCACCGTCACCATGGCGATGGGCATGATGATGCTCCCGCCGACTGTGGTGTCATTGCCGTTCAAGATCCTGTTCTTCGTGCTGATCGACGGCTGGAACCTTCTGGTCGGCAGCCTGGTGCGATCCTTTACCTGACGGCGGGGCGGGTGCTCGATGCCGTCCTATTTCGCCCGAATTTTGTGCAATATATTTTCGATTAACCGTCCGATTTAGCGCTTTGGTAGGGACTTGCCCGCATATTGCTCGCAGATGGCGGGTGATCGGGTTCCACAGATCATTGGCATGATGCCGCACCGTCATACCGGGCATGCCGGTATGTCAAAAAAATCCGTGTAAAAATAAGGTACGAGTACCATGGCCAGTATCATGACCAACGCCTCTGCTATGACCGCTCTGCAGAGCTTGACCGCCACCCAGAAGAACCTCGACATTACACAGTCCCGCATCTCGACGGGCTATCGCGTTTCCCAGGCTTCGGACAACGCCGCTTACTGGTCGATCGCCACCACGATGCGCTCCGACAACCAGGCCATGTCCACGGTTTCGGACGCCCTCGGCCTCGGCGCCTCGAAGGTCGACACCGCCTACACCGGCATGGACAGCGCGATCACCACCATCAACCAGATCCAGCAGAAGCTGACCGCTTCCTACGGCCAGACGGATGCTTCGAAGGAAAAGACCCAGGTCGAAATCAAGGCGCTTCAGGACCAGCTGAAGGCCTACGCCGACGGCGCTACCTTCTCCGGCACCAACATGCTTTCCGTGAACAGCGGCGCGACGGCCACCGCCGCCGCCGACGTCAAGATCGTTTCGGCCTTCAACCGTAGCTCCGCTGGTGCGGTTTCGATCTCGACGATCGACGTCAACGTGGAAAGCATCAAGCTGTACGAAGCCGGTACCGCCTCGGGCGTGTCTAAGGGTATCCTCGATGCCAACCGCCTCGGCACCGATGGTAGCGTCGTGGCCACGGCCTCGGCACCGACGCTCGGCGCTGCTGCGGCGGCCACCGACACCTACACGGTCGCCGGCCTGTCCATCTTCACCGGCACCACTGCCGCCAGCGACACCCAGATCCAGGCAATGATGAACGTCGTCGATGCCGCGCTCAAGTCCATGACGAACGCCGCGACCAAGCTCGGCGCCGCCAAGAGCTCGATCGACCTGCAGAAGACCTTCACCTCGAGCCTGATGGACTCCATCGATCGCGGCGTCGGCCAGCTTGTCGATGCCGACATGAACAAGGAATCGACCCGCCTCCAGGCTCTGCAGGTTCAGCAGCAGCTCGGCGTCCAGGCACTGTCGATCGCCAACGGATCGTCGCAGTCGATCCTGTCGCTCTTCCGCGGCTGATCACTCTAGACTGACCGATCAAGACAAACGGGCCGCGCCAAAAGCGCGGCCCGTTTTGCGTTGTGTCGTTCGCGGTTTCGCGGAGCCGGCAAACCGTTCAATATATCTCCCTGCTTGAAGCAATTCCCGACGCAAGATCTTTTCAGGACTTACTAATACGCATCGCCCACAAGTTGTGCGGAAGTTCCAGAACAACGAAACGTATCAGCAAAGATTTGGAAGCGCGCCGCCTGCACCTATTTTCAGCTTAAAGCGCTTGCGCTCAAGGCTCGCACAATCCTCGTTTCTTAACGTCTCGAAGCTTAGTTTTAACAGGCCATTAACCATATCGCGCTAGCTATGGTTAACCAATGACTTATGACAGGTTGTCGAATCGGCCCGACCGGCACGATCGCGACCGATGGGCAGGCCGAACCCGGCCTGTTTGGCATGCCGGCTTGAAGAAGGAGCGAATTTCTTGGCAAGCATTATGACGAACGCCGCGGCGTTAACTGCACTTCAAAGCCTCAACGCCACCAACAAATCGCTCGAGCAGACGCAGGCCAGAATCTCGACTGGCTACCGGGTCTCCGAGGCCTCCGACAACGCCGCCTACTGGTCGATCGCCACCACCATGCGTTCCGACAACCAGGCGCTGTCCACCGTGCAGGATGCGCTGGGTCTCGGCGCCTCGAAGGTCGACACCGCCTATACCGGCATGAACAACGTGCTGACGACGATCGGCAACCTGAAGACCAAGCTGTTGTCGACCATCGGCCAGACGGATGCCAACAAGGCAAAGACGCAAACCGAAATCACCTCGCTTCAGTCACAGATGAAGTCGTTTGCCGATGCGGCCACTTTCTCCGGCTCGAACTACCTTTCGGTGACGTCCAAGCAGGTCGCTGCCGCCAATGACGGCGTCCAGCCTGATTCTCAGATCGTGTCCTCGTTCAATCGCTCCTCGTCGGGCGCGATCTCGCTCGGCACGATCGACATCAACGTCGAGAGCACCAAGCTGTTCGACAGCGGGCTTGCCACCGACGTCAAGAACCAGGGCATCATCGACCGCCAGACCTCGGTCTATGCGACCGCGGCGGCCCAATCCCAGTACGACACGGCCTATGCCGCCGCGATCGCGGGCGGATCGACCGACATTGCCGCCAACACGGCGGGTCAGGCTGCTGTCACGGGGACGGTTGCCAAGGTTGATAACGTCTCCGCCTTCAATCTCGACATCACGGCGCCGGGCGTGACCGACGATATCATCACTCAGATGGTCAACAAGATCGACAACGTGATGAGCCAGCTTACCGACTCTGCCACCATCCTTGGCGCCGCAAAGAGCTCGATCGACCTGCAGAAAACCTTCACGCAAAGCCTGATGGACTCCATCGACCGCGGCGTCGGCCAGCTCGTCGATGCCGACATGAACAAGGAATCGACCCGTCTGCAGGCCCTCCAGGTCCAGCAGCAGCTCGGCATCCAATCGCTGTCGATCGCCAACAGCTCCTCGCAGTCGATCCTGTCGCTGTTCAAGGGCTGATCTTCGGCCTGACACGAAGCTTTTCATCGAAAGGCCGCGCCAGCGCGCGGCCTTTCTGCTTGCCAACCGGCTTTCGTTTCCGATCTTCGAGCCCAGCGTCGTTTCGGCGACGGCCTATCATCCTCGCACAAGCTTCGCGGTCTAGTCTTCCGGCGGACAGTCATGCTGAAGGCGGTTGAATCGTGCCGGAACAGATCCAGAGCATCATCGCGAATTTGAAGAGCTTCGGCGTCAGGCGCCTGGCGCTCATGGGCGGCATCGCGGCCCTGGTCATGGCCGTCATCGGCGTCGCTTCGGTCTACCTCAACCGCCCGGCCTACGAGACGCTCTATGTCGGGCTCGAACGTTCCGACGTCAACCAGATCGGCCTGGTGCTCGCCGATGCCGGCATCGGCTTCGATGTCGGCTCCGACGGAACCTCCGTGCTGGTGCCGGCCGGCACCACGGCGCAGGCGCGCATGCTGCTGGCCGAAAAGGGCCTGCCGACCAGTTCCAATGCCGGCTACGAGCTGTTCGACAATGTCGGCTCGCTCGGCCTCACCTCCTTCATGCAGCAGATCACCCGCGTGCGCGCGCTGGAGGGCGAGATCGCGCGCACCATCCAGTCGATCGCCGGCGTCAAGGCGGCACGCGTCCATATCGTCATGTCCGAGCGCGCCAACTTCCGCCGCGACGAACAGCAGCCCTCCGCCTCCGTGGTCATCCGCTACGCCGGCAACGATGCCGAAAAGAGCGCCATGTCGATCCGCCACCTGGTCGCGGCGGCGGTTCCTGGCCTGTCGGCCGACAAGGTCACGGTGCTCGATTCCAACGGCAATCTGCTCGCCGCCGGCGACGATCCCTCCAACACCAGCGCCGCCCGCACGCTCGGCGTCGAACAGACGGTCGAGGCACAGATCGGCGACAACATCCGTCGCGCGCTGACGCCCTATCTCGGCCCCGACAATTTCCGCGCCAGCGTCAAGGCAGACGTCAACACCGACACGCGCCAGACCGAAGAGACCATCTTCGATCCGGAATCGCGGGTAGAGCGCTCGGTGCAGTCCGTGAAGACAAACGAGGCCAGCAATCAGAAGCAGGCCTCGACCCCGACCAGCGTCGAGCAGAACCTGCCCGAGACGCAGACCACCACCACTGACGGGCCGCAATCCACCTCGCAGAACGACCGCAAGGAAGAGGTCACCAACTACGAGATCAACTCCAAGAAGATCGCCACCGTCTCGAACGGCTACACGGTCACCAAGATGTCGATCGCCGTCGTCGTCAACCAGGATCGCCTCAAGACCATCCTCGGCAAGGACGCCACGCCGGAACAGATCGCCAAGCGTGTCGCCGAGATCCAGAAGATGGTGGCCTCGGCAACCGGCTTCGACGACAAGCGCGGCGACGTCATCGACGTCTCGGCGGTCGAGTTCATCAGCGGCCTCGACGGCGAGCCGGTCGATCAGCCGGGCATCCTTGCCTCGATCGGCACCTACACCGGCACGCTGATCAACGCCGGCGCCTTCATTGTCGTCGTTTTCCTGGTCGCCTTCTTCGGACTGAAGCCGATGGCCGCCGCGCTGACAGCGCAGGCCAAGCCGCCGGCACTCGCCGGCCCGAGCTTCGACGATGTGCAGCGCTCGCTGCCGACGCCGGAAGCCGTTGCCGCTATTGCCGCCGAACCGCCGCCGCCCGCCCCTGCCTTGCCGGGCGCTCGCGCCAACCCGCTCGACGACCTGCGCCAGAAAATCCGCCCAGCGCCGCAGGAACGGCTGGCGCGCATGGTCGACATCAACGAGGAGCGCACCGCGCAGATCCTGCGCAAATGGGCAGCCGCACCGGAAGCGGCGGCTTAAGTCATGGCCTCGGCAGCCCTCTTCGATCTCCTGCCCGACTTTGGCCCGCGCGCGCCCGGCGGCGGCGCGGCTCCATCCGCCGCAGCAGCTGGCGAACGCAAGCCGGCGGCAGCTCAGCCGCAGGCCGATATCGGCGCGCTGATCGCCGAGGCGGTGGGCGACGCCGAGGCCGCGCTGGAGGTGCGTCTTGCGGCCGCCCACCAGGCGGCGCTCGAAGCCGAGCGCCAGGCCAATGACGACGCCGCCAAGGCCTTTCTCGAAAGCTTCGGCAGCGATCTCGGCGCCGCGGTCGCGACCCGTATCGAAGCCATGGAAGCGCGCGTCGCCGAACTCACCGGCGCAACCGTCGCCCGCATCATCGGCGGCATCGTAAGCGACGACCTGCAGCAGCGCTCGCTGGCAGCCCTTGCCCGCACCATCAGCACCGCGATCGCCGACGGCGAAGCCGTGCGCATCGGCGTGCGCGGTCCGCTGTCGCTGTTCGAACCGTTGAAAGCCGCTCTTGGGGCCCGCGCGGACAATCTGGATTTCACCGAGGCGCCTGGCTTCGACCTGACAGTCGCCATCGATGAAGCGGTGTTCGAGACGCGCATCTCCGAATGGTCCGCCTCATTGTCCGAGGTTCTGTCATGAGCGCCGTCGACCACGCCGAGCACCCGCACGAGATCATCATCGTCAAGCGCCACAGTGACGGTCACGACGACGGCCATCACGGCGGCGTCTGGAAGATCGCCTTCGCCGACTTCATGACCGCCATGATGTGCTTCTTCCTCGTCATGTGGCTGATCAATGCCGCCAACGAGCAGACCAAGGCGGCCGTCGCCAGCTATTTCAATCCGGTCGAGCTCATCGATCGCAACTCGAGCCGCAAGGGTCTGGAGGATCTCGGCGACGGTCCGAGCAAGGTCGGCCTGACGTCCGACAATCCCCAGGATGGCGCGACCAAGGCCGGCGATGACGGCAAGGGCGGCGCCGGATCCTCCGAGCGCCGGCAGACCAAGGAAGGCAAGCAGGACGCCGATCTCTCCGACGAGCATCTGTTTGCCGATCCATATGCTGTGCTGGCCGAGATCGCCGCCGACACCGGCGTGATGCAGAATGTCAGCCCCAAGGGCGAAGGCGGCGCGCAAGCCGCGGGACCAGCGACCGGTGCCGCCGGCGGCGAATCCTATCGCGATCCCTTCGCGCCCGATTTCTGGTCACAGCAGGTGGCAGCGCCCGGCGCCGAGGAGACGGCCGAACGCGCCAAGATCGACGGCGATCCGGTCAAGCCCGGCGACAAGGTCGCGACGACCGCAGTGCCGAAGGTAAAGGCCGTTCCAACCACCCCGCCGCTGGCCGCTGCGCCGCTGCAGCCGCTGGCCACGCCCGACAAGACTGACGCCGATAATGGCCAGGCATCGATAGAGGGCAAGGCCACCAAGACTGCCGGCGAAAAAGGCGAAGCTGCGAAGGCAGATGTCAAGACGCCTCACGCCGACCAGCACGACGCTGCCGTCGCCGATACTGCAAAAACCGACGACGCCGACGCAGACGCGAGCAACGCGACGAAGACGCCAAAGAACGAGGCGGAGCAAACTCCCTCCGAGAAGGACAAGGCGCCGACCAAGGCCGCCCTTCAGGAAGCCGCGCAGATCAAGCAGGAACTCGCCAAGGCCTTCCTGCCCGGCGAGAAACTTGCCGACGGCGTTTCCGTCGAAGCGACCGACAAGGGCGTCGTCATCTCGATCACCGACCAGCTCGACTTCGGCATGTTTGAGATCGGCTCTGCGCTGCCGCGTCGCGAGCTGGTGCTGGCGATGGAAAAGATCGCCCACATCATCAACGAGAAGAAGGGCACCATCACCATCGGCGGCCACACCGACGCCAGGCCGTTCCGCAGCGACACCTATGACAACTGGCGGCTGTCCACGGCGCGCGCCCATTCGGCCTACTACATGCTGGTGCGCGGCGGCGTCGACGAAAGCCGCATTACCGAGGTCGCCGGCTTCGCCGATCGCAAGCCCAAAATCCCGTCCGATCCGATGGCGGCAGCCAACCGCCGCATCGAAATCCTGGTGACGGCCGGCGGATGAGACGCGCACCCGTCATCGGCTGCGCAATAGCGCTCCTGCTCCTCACTGCGGCGCCGCCGAAGGCTTTCGCGCAGGATGCGCTGCAGCCCTATCAGTTGGTGCGCTCGCTTCAACTGATCCAGGACCGCATCGCCGCAGGCGACCATGCCGCCCTGCCGATGCAGGCAAAGCTCCTAGAAATGATCGACGCCCGGCTGCGCGATTCGGACGCCGAGGATTTCAAGGAGCCGAAGAATTTCCGCGCCTTGCTGGTCTATGGCATGAGCGGCGGCAATCCCGTCACCGTCGCTGCGGCGGTGTCGCGCGCGGCGCCCGATCCACAGAACCTCGCCATCGCCAAGGGCATCATCGCCTATCTGAACGGCCGGCCGGCCGGCGCGATCGAGGTCTTGAAGCCGATCGATCCGATGAGCGTGCCGAGCGACCTCGGCGCCTTCCTGGCCCTGGTCAAGGGCTCGCTGCTCGCCAATGAGGAACCCGCCGCCGCTCTCGTGTTCCTGGATGAGGCGCGGCTGCTCAGCCCGGGCACGCTGGTCGACGAGGCAGCACTTCGTCGCTCGGTTGCCATCGCGGCCGCGCAAGGCGACGCCGCCCGTTTCGCGCTCGCCTCCACCCAATATGTCGCCTCCTATCTCTATTCGCCCTATGCCGCCCAATTCGCCGATGCCTTCGTCTCCGGTGTCATCACGCTGCACATGGCGATCAGCCAGGACAAGATCGCCGACATAACCTCTATGATGGATCCCGAGCGCGAGAAGGTGGTCTACCTTCGCATCGCGCGTCGCGCCGCGATCGACGGTCTGACCGAGCTTTCCGCCTTTGCTTCCGCCAAGGCGGAAAAGGGCCGCCACGGCAGCGACAATCAGGACGACCCGCGCGCCCAGCTCTATTCCAGCCTGTCGACCGTGACCTCGCCCACCATCGGCGAGGTGCGCACCAAGCTCGGCAAGATCGATCGCGCCAAGCTTTCGGAAAGTGACCGTGACCTGCTCGACGCGGCGCAGGCCGTCGTCGGCGAAGTGGTGGCGCCGGTCAAGGCGGCCGCCAAGGACAAACCCGCGCCGGTTGCGGCAGCGAAAGGCGAGGTCACCAAACCTGCAGCCGATGCCTCCTCCGCCGATCAGGCGAATGCAGACCTCCCGCCGGTCGAAGGCGTGGCGTCGGAGCAGCCGGCGGTGGCGGCGGCCGATAAACCGGCGGCAGACGGACAGGTCGCACCGCCGCCTGCCCCGCCCACGGCGCAATCCAAACCGGCTCCGGTTCCGGCGCGGACCGACGCGGCTTCCGCCGCGCCCGTGCTGCCTGCGTCGGCGCCGGCCTCGAGCGCCGCCCCTGATGCGAATGACCAGATCGACGCGGCGATGACCAGCACGCGCCGTCAGCTCGACAAGATCGACCAACTGCTCGGAGCCGCTCCCAAATGACCAGCGTCAGCCCGGCTCTGCCGGGATTTTCTTCGTCCCAGACTCAGCCCAGGCAGCAGGCTGCCGCCGGCAAGGACAAGGACCGGGATTTCGGCGAGATGGTGCACGGCAACGACAAGCCCGACCATGGGCATGACAGGCACGCGAGCACATCGGCGTTGGCCGATCCGCATCAGGTAAAACGCGCGTCGGCCAATGCCGGCAAGCAGGAGTCGGATCAGGACGCGCAGGGCAAATCTCCTTCGCACAAGACTGGCGCGGGCAAGTCGGGCAAAGGCAATTCCCAGACCGAACAAGCCAAGGCGACCACAGGCATCGAGGCGGCGGCGCAAGCCGACAATGCCGCACCGCTGCAGGACCGCCTGCCGCTGCTGATGGCATTGGGCGACATGAAGCATTTCGCCGCGACATCGGGAGCGGGCGGCAACGACTCCGCCGGCGGCGAAGAGATCGCCGGCAACGGCCAACCGGCGGCGGCGCTGGACCTGCGGCTGCGCCAAGGCAAAGACACGGCATTCGACGATCCCGCCGAGCCATCGGCGCAGTCGGCGCGCGCTGGCGCCACGGACGAAGCCGGACCTGATTTCGGGCAGAAGCCGGTAAAGGCAACCGCCAATCTTGAGCTGCCGGGCCATCCCGCCAGCGACACCTCGCCTGCGCAGGCAGATCCGGCGCAGGGCGACGGCGCGCTGCCGCAAAGCTGGCGGCCAGGCGCCGCGAAGGCCGCGCTGCAATCGCAGTCGGGCACATCGCAAGGACAAGCCAGATCCTCAGCCTCCGGCGCGCGCACGGAAGTCGTCAGCCAGCAGAGCTTCCCGGCGCCGGCGCAAAACCCGATGAGCCAGACGACATCGGCGCTGGTCGACGCGATTGCCTCGGATAAAACCGTTCAGCAGAGCTTCTCAAGCACCGCGGCAGGCCAGCAGACGAACAATTCTGTTGCCGTTCCGACACATGTCCTCAAGATCGAGCTGCATCCTGCGGAACTCGGCGCGGTCACCGCAAGCCTGCGACTCCAGGGTGAGCAACTTTCAATTGAGATGAAACCGGAAACGCACGAGGCATATCGCCGTCTCACCACCGACAGCGATGCCATCGTCAAGTCGATGCGCAGCCTCGGTTTCGACGTCGACCATGTGACCATCCTGCAACCGGCGATAGCAGCGCATGCGGCAAGCCGCGCCGATGCGAACGGTGCGATGCCGATGTCCACGGCCAGCGACCAGCCTTCGTTCCAGCCGGGAAATTCGGGAGGCAACAGCGCCGGTGGCGGCCGGCAATCGGGAAGGGACGAAGGCAATGGCGCCCAGGATTTCGGCAATGCTGCGTCGCCGCATCGCGAGCGCGCTGGCGACGATATGTTTATCTAGCCTCACCGCTGGCGCGGCCAACGCCTCCGCCAATCCTTGCGAACCGGAGATACTGCGCGCCGCCGATCGTTACGGTGTGCCGGCTGGCATTTTGTATGCGGTCGGCCTGACCGAAACCGGAAAGAAAGGCAGCCTGCAGCCTAACGCGCTGAATATAGAGGGAAAAGCTGTCTTCCCGCGCAGCCGTACGGAGGCGCTCGCGACGTTCGAGAATGCCCGCCGCGAGGGCAAGACATTGATCGACCTCGGCTGCATGCAGATCAACCACCACTATCATGGCGACCATTTCCGCAGCGTCGAGGACATGCTCGATCCGCACCAGAACGTCGACTATGCGGCGCGCTTCCTTGCCAGCCTGCATGCCCGCCACATGACCTGGTCGATGGCTGTCGCGCGCTATCACGCCGGCCCCAACAACGACCCGGCGCAGAAGATCTATGTCTGCCGCGTCATTGCCAACATGGTCGCCACCGGCTTTGGCAAATGGACGCCGAACGCCAGCAACTTCTGCAATCAATAGTTGTCGATCCCGGATGATCCGTCGAGCCCGTTTCGAAGCTTGCGACGGCCATCAATACCGTTCGGTATTTGCTCGCGAGATACACGCACGCAACGACTTTATTACGCCTCCCAAAAAAACTCCCAAGAAAATAGTTACAAGAAATGACGGTTTTCCAGGATTCGCCGCGGCGGGTACCGCTTTCCCCATAGGGCAGATGTGCTGATTCGGGGGCGGATCTATGATCGTGATTGTTGATGAGCGAGAGCTCGTAACGGATGGCTACTCTTCGCTTTTCGATCGCGAAGGCGTCGCCACCGCGGGCTTCGCTCCCGGCGAATTCGGCGAATGGGTCAGTTCCGCCGCCGATACCGATCTCAGATCCGTTCGTGCCTTCCTCATCGGCGATTGCCGCGAGGGCAGCGTGTCGCCAAGACAGCTCCGCGACCGTACCGGCGCGCCGGTGATAGCGCTCAGCGAGCAGCATTCGCTCGAACATACACTGCGGCTGTTCGAGAGCGGCGTCGACGACGTCGTGCGCAAGCCGGTCCACATCCGCGAGATCCTTGCCCGCATCACCGCCATCCGCCGCCGCGCTCATGAGGAGGCCGCCTATACGGAAGTCGGCTCGATGCGCATCTTCATGGACGGCCGCGATCCCGAGATCGACGGCGAGCCGCTGCCGCTGCCACGTCGCGAACGGCGTATCCTGGAATATCTGGCCAGCAACCGCGGCCGGCGCGTGACCAAGACGCAGGTGTTCAACGCCATCTACGGCATCTTCGACGAAGAGGTCGAGGAGAACGTGGTGGAAAGCCACATCTCGAAGCTGCGCAAGAAGCTGCGCGAAAAGCTCGGCCGCGACCCGATCGATTCGAAGAGATTCCTCGGCTACCGGCTGGTGTTTTGATGGCTGCTTCCGGCACGTCTCGCGCCAGCCTCGCGCAAGACACGAGGCATATTTTCATGGCCTCCTACCCAGGCACTGCGGAGATCTATCGATGAGCCTCTACGGAATGATGCGGACCGGCGTTTCCGGCATGAACGCCCAGGCCAACCGCTTGTCCGCGGTGGCGGACAACATCGCCAACTCGGACACCACCGGCTACAAAGGCTCCTCAGCCGAATTCTCGACGCTGATCATGCCTAGCACCGGCGGCGCCTACAATTCCGGCGGCGTGACGACGACGATCCGCTCCTCCATCAGCACGCAGGGCGTCCTGCAGTACACCACTTCCGTTTCCGACCTCGCCGTCAACGGCGACGGCTTCTTCGTCGTGCAGGATGCCGGCGGCACGCCTTATCTCACGCGCGCCGGTTCGTTCGTCCCCGATGCGCAGGGCAGATTGGTCAATGCGGCGGGCTACCAGCTGATGGCCTACAGCTATGCCAATGGCGAACCGGCCGCCACGGCAAACGGCTTCGAGGGCCTAGTGCCGGTGCAGATTTCCGACCAGGCGATGACGGCGACGCCGAGCACGGAAGGCAATTTCTCCGGCAATCTGCCCGCGGGCGCCACCCCGCCCGCCGGCCCGCTGCCGTCCTCCAACGCCGCGAACGCAGAATACACCAACAAGACTTCGCTGGTTGCTTATGACAATCTCGGTAACAAGAAGCTGCTCGACGTGTATTTTACCAACACCGGCGCCGGCACCTGGCAGGTCTCGGTTTTCGATCAGTCGAAGGCCACCGCAGGAACTTCTTTCCCCTATACCGGCGGCGCGCTGGCGTCGCAGAACCTGACCTTCGACACCACCACGGGCAAGATCACCGGCACAGACAACATCTCCTTCACGGTGCCGGGCGGATCGACCCTCGACCTCGATCTCTCCCAGGTTACCCAGCTCGGCACCGGCTTCACCGTCGCCGACGCCAAGGTCAACGGCAACGCGCCGAGCTCCATCCAGAAGATCCAGATCGGCCAGGATGGCGTCATCTACGCGCAGTACGAGGACGGCTCGACCAAGGCGCTTTACAAGATCCCGCTGGCCGACGTTCAGAGCCCGGACAACCTCACCGCCATGCCAGGCAATGTCTATGTGCAGAGCCCCGATTCCGGTGCCGTGCGCATCGGCTTTGCCAATGAGGGCAAGCTCGGCTCCATCGTCTCCGGCGCGCTCGAGAATTCCAACGTCGATATCGCCGAGGAACTGACCGACATGATCGCGGCGCAGCGCAGCTACACCGCCAATTCGAAAGTCTTCCAGACCGGTTCCGACCTCATGGACGTCCTTGTCAACCTGAAGAGATAAACGACGGGCGCCGGCCCGTGAAAGATCCGCATGTCGCTTTCCTCCGCACTAAGCATTGCCCAGTCCGCGCTGCTGGCCACCTCCAAGCAGACCAGCGTCGTGTCACGCAATGTGGCCGACGCCTCCAATCCGGATTACACGCGCCGCATCGCCGTCGTCACCAGCACGTCGCCCGGCGCCCGGGCGGTGGATATCCAGCGCACCGCCAACGACCTTCTGTTCCGCCAGAACCTTTCGGCGCTCTCGGCCTGGAGCGGACAGAGCGCGCTCTATAACGGCATGGATCAGCTCGATCTCTCGGTCAACGGGGTCGACAATGCGTCGTCCCCATCGACCGCGATCGCCAATCTGCAGCAGGCGCTGCAGCTCTACGCCACGACACCGTCGAACCAGAACCTCGGCTCCAGCGTCATCGACGCCGCCAAGCAGGTGGTGAATTCGCTGAACAGCGGCACGACGGCGATACAGGATTTCAGGACCCAGACCGATAGCCAGATCTCGGCCGCAGTCAGCGACCTCAATTCGCTGCTCGGCCAGTTCCAGGACGCCAATAAGGCCGTAATATCCGGCACGCGCTCGGGAACCGACGTGTCCGACGCGCTCGATCAGCGCGACGCGCTGCTGAAGAAGATAGCGGAGTATGTCCCCGTATCGACCTTCACGCGCGGCGACAACGACATGGTCATCACCACCAAGGATGGCACGACGCTGTTCGAGACGGTACCGCGCTCGGTGACCTTCACGCCGTCGTCGGGCTACAGCGCCGGCACCCCCGGCAACACGGTCTACATCGACAACGTGCCGCTGTCGGCCGGCACCGGCGACAACACCACGGCCGACGGCAAGCTTGCCGGCATGCTGAAGCTGCGCGACGGCGTTGCCGCCACCATGCAGAGCCAGCTCGACGAGATCGCGCGCGGCTTGGTCACGGCATTTGCCGAAACCTCGTCCTCGCAGCCCAATGCGACGGGCCTGTTCACCTGGTCCGGAGCGCCGGCAATTCCGGCCGCCGGCACGCTTGTTAACGGCCTCGCCGGCTCGATCAAGGTCAACGCGGCGATGGATCCCAGCGCCGGCGGCGACCCGTCGCTCCTGCGCGATGGCGGCGCCAACGGCGCCGCCTATGTCGTCAACACCGGTGGCGCATCCTATTCGGACCTGCTGATCAGCTATGGCAACAAGCTCGATCAGCCGATGGCCTTCGACAGCTCGGCCGGCATCACCGTCGCCTCCGGCGTCTCCGATTATGCGGCCAATGCCATCGGCTGGTTCGAAGGTGTGCGCCAGCAGGCCTCGACCAATGCCGAAAGCAAGCAGGCGCTCGCGGCACGCACGGCCGAGGCGCTGTCCAATGACACCGGCGTCAATGTCGACCAGGAAATGTCGCTGCTGCTTGATCTCGAACACACCTATCAGGCGTCCGCACATATGATGAAAACGGTCAGCGACATGCTGGACTCCCTGATGGCCGCGGTAGGATAATTCATGAAAGCGACAGGCGTTTCCTCAGCTGCCATCTCCAACGCGCTGCGCTACCAGCAGGCCAAGATGCAGGCCGACCTCGTCAACGCGACGAAGGAATCGCAGACCGGCAAGGTCGCCGATGTCGGCCTCGCGCTCGGCAACCGCACGACCCAGACTGTCACCTTCCAGCGCGATCTCGACCGGCTGAATGGCATCGTCGATTCCAACGCGCTGGTCGGGGCGAGGCTGACCTCGACCCAGGATTCGCTCGGCCAGCTTGCCACCACCGCACAGAGCTTCCTGTCGGCGTTGACCAGCGGCGTGTCGGGCGACTCCTCGACAAGCATCCTTAAGACTGCGGGCGCCTCGGCGCTGCAGCAGATGACCGGCATCCTGAACACCAGCGTCAACGGCGAATATCTGTTCGCCGGCACCAACACCGACGTCAAGCCGATCGACGACTTCAACGCCGCCGGCTCGCCGGCCAAGGCCGCCTTCGACGCCGCCTTTTCAAGCTATTTCGGCTTCACCCAGACGGATCCGGCGGCGGCCAACATCACCGCCGCGCAGATGGACGGCTTCATCACCACGCAGGTCGAGCCGCAATTCCTGGGGGCCGGCTGGCAGGCCAACTGGTCGAGCGCCACCGACGACCAGATCACCAGCCGTATCTCGCTCAACGAAACCACCCAGACCTCGGTGAGCGCCAACGAACAAGGCATCCGCAAGCTCGCCATGGCGGCTGCGATGGTCAGCAGCATGCTCACCGGCAACATCAGCGAAGCCGCCCAAAGCGCGGTCGTCGACCGCGCGCAGGCGCTGGTCGGCGATGCCATCGGCGGCATCACACAGGTGCGGGCCGAAACGGGCCTCGCGCAGCAGCGCGTGTCCGACGCCAGCGACCGCATGAAGACCCAGGTCGACCTGTTCGAGAAGCATATACTCGACCTCGAAGGCGTAGATCCCGCGGAAGCGGCGACCCGTGTAGCCGACCTGACGCAGCATATCGAAACGTCTTTCGCGCTGACCGCGCGTCTGCAGCAGCTCAGCCTGCTCAACTATCTGACCTGAACCCTCACCCCGGAACGCCAGAGCGCCGACCATGTATCAATTCTCCTACGCCGACATCCAGACCGACTCCGTCGCCGACGCCAAGGACAGGGAGCGACAGCTTCTCACGCGCTCGATCGACATGTTGTCGGCGGCCTCTGCCGTCGGCATCGAATCGATGGAAGCGGTCGAAGCGCTGCACTTCACCAACCGCATCTGGACCACCTTCGTCGAGGATCTCGGCTCCAGCGACAACGCGCTGCCGAAAGAGCTACGCGCCAATTTGATCTCCATCGGCCTGTGGCTGCTGCGCGAGACGGAGGACATCCGCCAGGGCCGCACCAACAATTTCGAAGGATTGATCGAAGTCTCGCAGATCATCCGAGACGGCATCCAATGACCAACACGCTGAAGATCTCGCTCAAGCCGAACGAGAAGATCTACATCAACGGCGCCGTTATCCGCGTCGACCGCAAGGTCACGCTCGAATTGATGAACGACGTGCAATTCCTGCTTGAGAGCCATGTCATCCAGGCCGATCAGGCCTCGACGCCGCTCAGGCAGCTCTATTTCATCGTGCAGATCATGCTGATCAATCCGGTCGGCGCCGCGGAAGCCCGCGATATGTTCCGCCGCTCGCTGCCGATGCTGATTGCAAGTTTCTACAATCCCGACATCTGCAAGGCCTTGAAGCAGATCGACCGCATGGTCGGCGAGGATGAGATCTACGAAGCGCTGAAGGCGATCCGGGCGCTTTATCCGCTCGAGCGCAAGGCGCTCGAGGACAATGACGACAGTCGTGAAGCGCCGCGGGCGCTTGCGGTGGGAGCTTAAGACATGACCGTGGACATGACGACGACGATACCGGCCGGTGCAAACTCCAGCACCACGCAGACCTCGAAGACGGCGGTCGACTACCAGTCGTTCCTGAAGCTGCTCATCGCCGAGATGAAGAACCAGGATCCGACCAAGCCGATGGATTCCACACAGTATGTCGCGCAGCTCGCGACCTTCTCGCAGGTCGAACAATCGGTGCAGACCAACACCAAGCTCGACCAGATCATGTCGTCGTCGGCGCTGTCGCAGGCCGATGCGATCATCGGGCGCAACATCACCTCGGCCGACGGCAAGACCTCGGGAACCGTGGCGTCGGTGACACTGTCGAGCAGCGGCCTGGTCGCGGTGCTGCAGGACGGCACCAAGGTGCCCGTCGGCGAAGGCGTGTCCATCAAGCCGGCAAGCTAGGAAGAACCGGAATGAATGAGGCCGACGCCCTCGATATCGTCCAATACGCGGTATGGACGGTGCTCACGGCCTCCGCCCCTGTGGTGCTGGTGGCGATGGCCGTCGGCATTGGCATCGCGCTCATCCAAGCGCTGACCCAGATCCAGGAAATCACGCTCACCTTCGTGCCCAAGATCGTTGCCATCATGCTGGTGGTGGCGTTGACCGGCCCGTTCATGGGCAGCCAGATCTCGGCTTTCACCAACGTCATCTTCGAGCGCATCGAGCACGGTTTCTGAGGCCTGCCGGGGCGGATCCTGAACCGCTCGCACAAGGTCGGAAGATCGCTTGCGGCCAGAGTGCCAGCGGTTAGATTGTCTTCGCGCGGGCTGGCGTTTTGTTCAGACGATTTCGGGAAGCGATGCATCAGGCAAAGGCGGACGGCGGGCGATGTGCGGGATAGCCGGCGTCTGGCGAAAGCGCGATCCGATCGGCAGCGGCGACCTTGCTGATGTCGCCTGCATGATGCAGGCCTTGGCGCATCGCGGTCCTGATGACCACGACAGCTGGAACAATGCCCGCCTGGCGCTCGGCCATCGCCGGCTTGCCATCATCGATCCCTCGCCCGCCGCCCGCGAGCCGATGCTGACCGCCTCGGGCGACGGGGTCCTCTGCTACAATGGCGAGGTCTACAATTACCGCGCGCTGCGCAAGGAGCTAGAGGCGGAAGGCCTGACCTTTCGCAGCGTCTCCGACACCGAGGTCGTGCTGCAGGCCCTGCATCGCTGGGGGCCGGAAAAGGCCGTGCCGCTGTTCGACGGCATGTTCGCCTTCGCCTACTTCGATGCCCGCGACAACGCCTTGTGGCTCGCCCGTGATCGGCTGGGCATCAAGCCGATGTCAGTCGCCGAGACAGAGGGCAGGCTGCTGTTCGCCTCCGAGGACAAGGCCATTCTCGCCTGCGCCGATTTCCCGCGCCGTGTCGACACGCGCGAGCTCACCTTGCGGCTCGCCTGGCAGAGCCGCGATTCGAGCTACAGCGTCTTCGAGGGCATCGAGCGCCTGCCGCCGGCCGGCCTCTGGAAGATCGGCGATGACGGCATCGAAAAGCATCGCTACTGGCACGTGCTCGATGTGCTGAAGACGGAGCGCATCGCCGGTGACCGAGTTTCCGACGCCGAGCACATGGCGACCCTGCAAACCCTGCTCCAGCAAAGCGTCGAGCTGCACTGCATCGCCGACACCAGCCTCGCCGCCGCCTGCAGTGGCGGCGTCGATTCAGGCCTGATCACAGCGCTTGCCAAGAACTTCCGGCCGGAGATGCACGCCTATGTCGTCGACCCGAAGCTTGGCACCAGCGAGGCCGAAGACGCCGAGCGGACCGGCCGCCATGTTGGCGTCGACCTGCGCCGGGTGCCCGTCGATCAGGACCGTTTCTTCGCGCTCTGGCCGCGCGCCGTCTGGCATCTCGAAACCGATGGCTGGCATGCAAGCCATGCCGGCCTGCTGGCGCTTGCCGAGCAATGCCGCACCGACGGCGTCAAGGTGCTGCTCACCGGCGAGGGTTCCGACGAGCTGTTCGGCGGCTACAAATGGCAGGCATCGACGATGCGGCTGTGGCGCCAGCCCTGGCTGCCGCGCCTGTTCCAGTCGAAAGCCCGGCGCGACCGCAAGTTCGCGCAGCTGCGCAGGGCGCCGTTCCGCAACTCGGTCGGCCGCGGCTCGCCCTGGGACCGCAACATCGCGCAGCGGGCACTGTCGCCGGAACTGAACTTCCTGCAGACCAAATTGTTCGATAGGCTGGAAGGTGTATCGCCGCTGGATGACCGCGCTTTCCTGGCAAGCTGCTTCTACGATCTCTACTCGCACCTGCAGGACCTTTTGCACCGGCACGACAGGCTGAGCATGGCGGCGTCGGTCGAGCTCAGGGTGCCGTTCCTCGAGAACCGGCTGATCGACTTCGCGATCCACCTGCCGAGGCGGCACAAATACCGTGGCGGCACCGGCAAGTGGCTGCTCAAACAGGTCGCCGAAACCCATCTGCCGCGCCAGAACATCCGCGCGGCAAAGAACGGCTTTCAGATGTCCGAGGCTTTCTCCGCCGGTACGCAAGGCCTGCTGCGCGGCGGCCTGCTGCGCGATGCCATGAAGTGGTCGTCGTCCGAAGTCGAGGACCTGACCGAAATGGCGAAGAGGCAGGAACCGTCGAGACTGCGCCTCGTCGGCATGGAAATTCTGCTTCGGCTCTATCTGGGCGGCGAGACGCCGGAGAGCCTCACCGAAGCGCTGCATCGCGAGGCGGCGAAGGCCAGATAGCGATAAAATTGGTCCAGAGCGGCGAGATGCTTGGTTTAATGCTTCGCCGACGCATTTTCGCCTTTGCCTTCCTGTTGTTGGGCCGCACTCTTTGACGACTCGCCGAAGCGCGGCGGGCCAGGTTCTATAGGCAGAGGCGGAACGGCAGCGATGATGGACGACGAGCCGGACAGCGAACGCGTCTCCGCGCTGGCGCCGTTCCGGCATGGCATTTTCCGCGCCGTCTGGTCGGCCAATCTGGTGTCGAATTTCGGCGGCCTCATCCAGGGCGTCGGCGCCGCCTGGATGATGACGACGATTGCCACCTCCTCCTACCAGGTGGCGCTGGTCCAGGCCTCCACCACCTTGCCGATCATGCTGTTCGCGCTGGTCGCCGGCGCCATTGCCGACAGCTTCAACCGCCGCATGGTCATGCTAGTCGCGCAGACCTTCATGCTGGTCGTCTCGGCGCTGCTCACCCTCTTCACCTGGTATGGCTGGATCACGCCCTGGACGCTGCTTGCCTTCACCTTCCTGATCGACAGCGGCACGGCGCTGAACAGCCCGGCCTGGCAGGCCTCGGTCGGCGATATGGTGCCGCGCACCAAGGTGCCGGCGGCGGTGGCGCTGAATTCGCTGGGCTTCAACATCACGCGCAGCGTCGGCCCGGCCATCGGCGGCGTCATCGTCGCGGCCGCGGGCGCAGCCGCCGCCTTTGCCGCCAACGCCGTCAGCTATATCGGCCTGATCGTCGTGCTCACCCGCTGGAAGCCGGAGGTGCCGGCGCAGACATTGCCGCGCGAGTCGCTGGGTGCGGCGATGGGCGCTGGCCTGCGCTATGTCGCCATGTCGCCCAACATCGCCAAGGTGCTGGTGCGCGGCGCAGCCTTCGGCTTCAGCGCCGGCGCCGTGCTCGCGCTGCTGCCGCTGGTGGCGCGCGACGTCGTAAAGGGCGACGCGCTGACCTATGGCATCATGCTCGGCGCCTTCGGCATCGGCGCGGTCGGCGGCGCGCTG
Organism: Mesorhizobium sp. CU3; assembly: GCF_006442965.1. Lineage (GTDB taxonomy): Bacteria > Pseudomonadota > Alphaproteobacteria > Rhizobiales > Rhizobiaceae > Mesorhizobium. The sequence goes on from NZ_VFWX01000009.1 coordinate 219,884, forward strand.
ATCAGCGTCAGGTTGCGGCAGTTGCTGTCCAGCGAGACGATGGTGCGCATGGCTTTTGCCGGCTTCGCGGTCTGCGCCTTCAACGCCGCCGTCAGCGACAATGCCTGGCAGACGGCGGCGGGCCTTCTGATCGGCGGCGCCTGCTGGGTGATCGCGCTATCGCACTTCAACGTCACGGTGCAGATGTCGACGCCGCGCTGGGTGGTCGGCCGCGTGTTGTCGATCTACCAGACGGCTACCTTCGGCGGCATCGCGCTGGGCAGCTGGATCTGGGGCGTCGTCGCCGATGCGCATGGCGCCGAGACCGCGCTGATCGCGGCGGCCATCGCCATGCTTGCTGGCGGCGCCATCGGCCTCGTCCTGCCACTGCCGAGGCAGACGTTGCTCAACCTCGATCCACTCAACCGCTTCAAGGAGCCGATGCTGTCGCTCGATCTCAAGCCGCGCAGCGGTCCGATCGCCATCATGATCGAATACATCATCCGCGAGGAGGACGTGCCGGAGTTCCTGGCCGCCATGGCTGAACGCGGCCGCATCCGCCGCCGCGACGGCGCCCGCAACTGGACGCTCGCGCGCGATCTCGAGAACCCGACCGTGTGGATCGAGCACTACCACACCCCGACCTGGGTCGAGTATATCCGCCACAACCGGCGCGCCACCCACGCCGATGCCGTGATCGGCGAACGGGTGCGGGCGCTGCACAGCGGCGAGGACCCGCCGCGCGTGCGCCGCATGATCGAACGCCCGACGACCGCGGGCACGACGATCGTGTCACCCAAGGGCCCGATCGATCACTGAGGTCGACCGGCATTCGCGGCCGAGCATGGCGACGCCACTCTAGGCGATCAGCCGGGACTGTGGATCATGTAGAGCTTGCGCGTCTCGTGGATGTGCCACTCGCCTTTCCAGCCCTGCGGCAAGACGAGCAGGTCGCCAGGCCCGAGTTCATGCATCTCGCCGTCGGCGCGGCTGACCTCAACGCGGCCGGGGATTATGTGGCAGATCTCCGACGAGCCCGACCGGTCGGCGGTGAACCGGCCGGGCGTGCATTCCCAGATGCCAATATCGGCCGTGGCGAGGTCGCGGAAGGTCGAAAGATCGATCAAGGCTGTCTCCATGACTAAGGCAACGGGGGCAGTGGTTTCCATGTGCGGAATTGTGGTGGCGTCGAACCGCTAGTGGCCGGTGATGCTGTCGGCCAGCGCGGCAAGCTTCGAGGTGTGCGCCAACCCCGCGGCCTCGCGTTGATCGGCAATGCGGTAGAACTGGTACATCGAATGCACCCCCAGCCAGCGCAACGGCTCCGGCTCCCATGGCCGGACCTTGCGGTTGACCCAGGGCAGCCGCGTCAGCTCTGTGTTCTGACCGAGCACCAGATCGGCAAGCGTACGCCCGGAGAGATTGGAGCTCGACACGCCGAGCCCGACATAGCCGCCGGCCCAGCCGATGCGCGTCGCCGGATCGAGGCCGACAGTCGTGCACCAGTCGCGCGGCACGCCGAGCACGCCGCACCAGGCATGCTCGATCCGAGACCCAGCCGTCTGCGGCAAGAGCGTCGTCAGGATCGTATGCAACTGGTCGATCGTCGCCTGCTGCGTCTGGCCGTTGACGTCGGTGCGCGAGCCATAGCGATAGGGCACGCCGCGCCCACCCATGGTGATGCGGCCCTCGCGCGTGCGCTGCGCGTAGCAATAGGCATGCGCGGCATTGCCGAGCAGCTCATGGCCCTCCCAGCCGATCTGGCGCCAGAGTTCCTCCGACAGCGGCTCAGTGACGATCTGCGCGCTGTTCAGCGCCAGCCAGGTGCGTCCCTCACCGGGAATGCCGGCGGTGAAACCTTCCGTCGCGCGGATGATGGTCTCGGCCCGCACCGTGCCGCGAACCGTGCTGACAACGCCCTTGGCAATCGCCGTCACCGTCGTCTTCTCGTAGATCGGCACGCCGAGCCGCTCGACCGCCGCCGCCAGCCCGCGCACCAGCTTGGCCGGCTGCACCCGCGCCTGGCCATGGATGACGAAGCCGCCCAGCACATCCTTGATGGCGATGCGCGTGCGGGTGGCCGCCTGGTCGAGCAATTCGATGCGCTCCGGATCGGCGTCCCAGGAGCGGATCGTCTCGCATTCCTCGTGCACGCGCTGCAGCTGCGCCGCATTGGTGGCGACCGTCAGGTTGTCGACGCGGCGGATATCGGCGTCGATGCCTTCCTCGGTGGCGACGCGGATCACCTCATCGACGCAGCCGGCCATCGCCTGCTGCATGGCGGTGACGCCCTGACGGGTCGAGGTCTTCAGATATTTTTCGCGAGACCAGCCGAAGCCGCCCGACAGCCAGCCGCCATTGCGTCCCGAAGCGCCGAAGCCAGCGAACTCGCGCTCGACGAGCACGATGCGCAGCGATGGCTTCGCCTTCTTCAGATAATAGGCGGCCCACAGCCCGGTATAGCCGGCGCCGACGATCGCGACATCGGCCTCGATATCGCCGGGCAAAGGCGGGCGCGGCGTGGGAACCGCGCCGAGATCGGCATACCAGAACGAGATGTCGCCGTTGCGTTTGACTTGCATGGGTGGTGTCCGGATCAAGGGGCGGGCTATAAGCTCGACATGCGGCTGTAAACTGCTAGCCTTCGCCGGAAAGGTCGCGGCGCGCCTTGTCGAGCTCTTCGGCGTAACGGCGCATCAGATGGCTTTCGGTGAGCAGGCCGAGTACGATGCGCTCTTCGAAATCCTCGACCACGGCGAGTTCCTCGGCGCCGGCGCGCTGGAACGTCTCGGCCGCCGACTGGACGTTCATCGACGGCACCAGCACCGCATCCTTGAACTGGGCGAGTTTTTCGACCGGCGTCGAGCCGTCAGACCGGTCGCTGTGGAGTTCCGCCACCAGAAGCACGCCGATATAACGATCGCCCTGCTCGACGGCGATGACGCGCTGCGCCGACCCGAGCGGGATCTCCTTGCGGAATTCGTCCAGCGTGGTCGAGGCATCGATCATGCGCACGTCGCTGCGCATCATCGAGCCGACGGTGAGGCTGCGCATCCAGCCGACATCATGGGCGCTGCGGATCGTCTCGCCGCGCAGATGGAAGCGCCAGGTCGAGAAGGAGTAGCCGAAGGTTTCGCGCACCAGGATCGCCGACATGATCGACGCCGCCAGCACCACCCCGGTAAGCGTCAAGTCGCGGGTGGATTCCAGCGCCAGGAAAGTCATGGTCAAAGGACCGCCGACGACGCCGACCGCAAGCGAGGTCATGCCGACCACGGCCGAAACCGACGGATCGAGCGCGATCGACGGCGCCGCCAGCGCCATGACGCCGGCAAAGAGCTTGCCGAGCATCGCCCCCAGGAACAGCGAAGCGAAGAACAGGCCGCCGCGGAAGCCGGAGCCGAGCGAGACGGCCGATGCAGCGAGCTTCAGCACGAAGACGCTGGCGACGACGGGCAGCGCGTAGTTCATGGCGAACTCGCGATGCAGCGCGCCATGGCCGCTGGACAGCACCTGCGGCGTCACCAGCCCCAGAAGGCCGACGACGATACCGCCGATGAAGGGCCTGACCGAAGCGTCGATCGACAGCCGCACGAAGCCGCGCTCGACCATGCTCACCAGATACATGATGGCGATGGAGGCAGCGCCCCCGAACAGGCCGAGCAGCAGGAACGGCACATACTGGCTGGCGGTCAGCGGCGGCAGACCGCCGAGTTCGAGCGGGAATGGCACGCCGCCGAAAACTTCGGCCGTCAGCGAGGCCGCGATCGCCGCCGTCATGACCGGCGCGACATTGGCCACCGAATAGATGCCGATGACCAGTTCGAAGCCGTAGAAGGCGCCGGTGAGCGGTGCGTCGAAGGCCGCCGCAATACCGCCCGCCGCCCCACATCCGACCAGGATGCGGATGTCGTTGCGGCGCAGGCGGAACGCGCGCGCCAACCGCGAGGCAATGCCGGAGCCGATCTGCGTGTAACCGGCCTCCAGGCCGACCGAGGCGCCGAAGCCGCTCGAAATCATCGTCTGCACGACGATGATGAAAGTATCGGTGAGCGACATGCGCCCGCCATAGAGCGCATTGGCCTCGATCGGGTCGACCGGGGTGCGGAATTTGTAACGCCTCAGCCAGATCACCGAGAGGCCGAGCAACAGGCCACCGATCGCCGGATACATCGCCTGTGTCGGATCGGCGAGCGAGAACATCGCCGAAAGCCGGCCGCCGGGCTGCACGTCGAAGAGCAGATAATGCATGCCCTGCACCAGCGCGCTCATGCCGGTGACCAGCGCGCCCGCGATCACGCCGACGAGGCCGGCCATCAGTACGATCGCGATGCCGCGCGCCTCGAGCACGGGGATCGAGTTGATCAGCACCGCGCGAAGCCGGCGGGCGTAGACTTGTGGGTCGTTTCTGGCAGGCAACGGAGCAGCTCGCCGGTGTGCGAAAAGAGAGAATGCTGCCATGCCTGATACGCGCGGCGGCACTGCGAGGCAATCGCAATGCCGACCGCTTGTGGCGCCATTTTGGCGTTGTGCCGATTAGCGTTGCCGCAGCCTCGTTCCGCGACCAAGGAGATAGATTTAGTCAGCTACCGGAATGGTCAGCGGGCCGCAGTCGTCCTCGGCGACGAAGATCGCCAGAAGCTCGGCCGGCTCGGTGGCGCTGGCGTTCTCGGCGAAGGCGTGGATGGCGCCCGGCGCTTCGAACCAGGTCTGGCCTTGGCCGTAGGTGACGACCGGCCCGCCCTCCATCTGCGAACGCAGCGCGCCCTTGATGACGAAGGCGGTGACCGAGCCGGGGTGGCGATGCCTCGGCGTGTAGGCGTTAGGCGGAAACTCGACCAGCGCGGTGGTGATCGAATGTCCAGGCACGTTCGGCAGCCTTTCGCACGACAGCGGCTTGATAACGGTGGTCGGACGCGCCGTTGCGCCCTCCCCGGCATCGGCCGTCGTCATATGAACATGCGTGTCGGTTCCGCCGGCGACCGTGAACGTGCGGTTGCCGTGCACAACGGCCATGCCAAGCAGCCCTGACGCAATCGCGGCGACGCCGAGCAACGTCAGGCCGCGGGAAGAAGCAACATCGATCATGACGGCCTCACTTCGCCAGCCGGAAGCCGGCGTCCCAAGCAAGTTCGCGGGCAGCCTTGTCGGTCGTGACATGGTCGCTGGGCTCCGCGACATTGAATGCGCCCTGCGCTCCCTTCTCCACGGCAAGCAACGCAGCGTAAGCCGCCGCATCGACATGCAACGCCGGATCGGCGCCGGTGTCAGTGCCGGTTCCCGGTCCGTAGAGGTGGCCGTAACGCAGCACGATGCCCGTCATCGGTGAGGCTTCGAGCACATGCCGCTCCAGCGCGATGACCCCGCCGACGCTGACGGCGCGGCCGCCCTCGGCATCGCTGTCGAGCGGATCGGTCTCGGCATGCGGCTCCGCGCCGGGCGCATAGGCCCAGGCGATGCTTTGCGCGATGAGGCGCCGAGCGCCCGCCGCCTTCGCGGCGTCGACCAGGTTGCTTGTGCCCTCGTCGCGGATACGCGCGTTCCCGGCGATCGCCTCGCCCATTCGCGATGGGTCAAGCCCGGCGGGCAGATCGGTCAGTTGATGGATGACGATTTCCGGCCTGGTGGCCGCCACCGCATCGCGCAGCCCTGCCCTGTCGAACACGTCGACCACCACTGGATCGGCGCCGAGCTTGCGCAGGTCTTCCGCTTTTGCCGCCTGCCTGGTCGACGCCGTCACCTGATGGCCGGCCGCCAGAAGCTGCGGGATCAGGCGGCGGCCGATCGCGCCCGAGCCACCAGCGAGAAAAATACGATAGCCCATCGTCTTTCACTCCATGTTACGGTAATATCAGAGTACGAACAACATATAAGAGCACTGATATCATGCGCAAGGGGAATCCATCCATTCCATCTCCCGGCGAAGGCAAGCGCGGCGAGCAAGGCTATCTCGGCTATCTGCTGCGCCAGGCGGCCGGCGCCTATCGCCTGAAGGTGGAACGGGCGCTCGACGAGTTCGGCGTGACCCAGGCGCAGTTCGCGGCGCTGACCATGATCTCGGCCTATCCCGGCCTCTCCAACGCCGATCTTGCCCGGCTGGCGGTGCTGACGCCGCAGACGGTGAGCGTGATCGTCGGCAATCTGGAAAAGGCCGGTTCGCTGATCCGCACGCCGCATGCCGTACATGGCCGCATCCAGCACCTCGACCTCTCCGACAGCGGCCGCGCCTTGCTGAAGAAATGCCGCGAGCGGGTCTACAAACTGGAGGGCGAGCTGACCGCCGGGCTCTCCGCCGAAGAGGAGCGCGCAGTGCGGCGTTGGCTGGTCAGCGTCGCGACCGCGGATGCTTCACAAGCCTGAGAGCAGGTCGTTTTCAGGTCGGCGCGCCGCCATCGGTTTCGTAAAGCGTAAGCTTGCGCTCGCCAATGCCGAGCTCGACCCAGCTCGCGCGCCACTCCGCTATGTGCGCCGAGTTGAAGTGTGCATCGAGTGCAGCGCGATCGCTCCAGGCCTCCGAAACATGGATGAGCCCGGTATCCAGCACGTCCTGCGCGTAGGAATATTGAAGGCAGCCCGGCTCGGCGCGGCTCGCCAAGATCATTCTCTGCATCGCCGGCTTTGCCTGCTCCAACATGTCGGGTGGCAACCGAACCGTGCCGATGATCAGCAGCATGCGATTTTCCTTCCAGTCGACCGGGTTAAAGCGGCGTAGCCAGTCTCCCACCTTCGCGCAAGCTTGGAGGATTACCGTCAGGGGCCTGCCCTGTGCGTGGCGGCTTTGGATTTGAGGACGACATGGCGATCAGCGAAACACTCGCGCCCGGCGCGGTAGCCAAGAACGGCCGCGACGTCTTCTTCGCGCTCGGCATCGTCGTCATCCTGGCGGTGCTGTTCCTGCCGATCCCGGCTTTCCTCATCGATATCGGGCTGGCCTTCTCGATCGCACTCTCGGTGCTGATCCTGATGGTGGCGCTGTGGATCCAGCGGCCGCTGGATTTTTCGTCCTTCCCGACCGTGCTGCTGATCGCCACGATGCTCAGGCTATCGCTCAACATCGCCACAACGCGCATGATCCTGTCGCACGGCAATGAAGGCACGCATGCCGCCGGCTATGTCATTTCGGGCTTCTCCAAGCTGGTGATGTCGAGCGACTTCGTCATCGGCCTCATCGTCTTCATGATCCTGATCGTGGTGAACTTCATCGTCATCACCAAGGGCGCCACCCGTATCGCCGAAGTCGGCGCCCGCTTCACCCTCGACGCCATCCCCGGCAAGCAGATGTCGATCGATGCCGACCTTTCCGCCGGCATGATCGATGAGAAGACCGCGCAGCTGCGCCGCCGCGAGCTGGAAGAGGAATCCTCCTTCTTCGGCTCGATGGACGGCGCCTCGAAATTCGTGCGCGGCGACGCCATCGCCGGCCTCATCATCACCGCCATCAACATCGTCGGCGGCATCGCCATCGGCTACCTGCGCCACGGCATGGGCCTCGGCCAGGCGGCCGACGTCTTCATCAAGCTGTCGGTCGGCGACGGCCTCGTCACCCAGATTCCGGCCCTCATCGTCTCGCTCGCCGCCGGCATGCTCGTCTCCAAGGGCGGCACGCGCGGCTCGGCCAACCAGGCGATATTCGGACAGCTCGGCGCGCATCCGCGCGCGCTCTATGTCGCCGCCTCGCTGCTCGTCATCCTCGGCCTGATGCCCGGCCTGCCGCTCTTCCCCTTCTTCGCGCTGGCCGGCGGCATGGCCGGCCTCGGCTACATCATCCCGCTGCGCCAGAGCCGCGAACGCGCCGCCGCCGAAGCCGTGAAGACCAAGGAGAAGGCCAACAAGGTCGAGGAGGAGAAGAACTCGGTCAAGGCTTCGCTGGTCACCGCAGAGATCGAGCTTCTGATCGGCAAGCAGCTCTCGACCAGGCTTCTGGTCGCGCATCAGGAACTGGCCTTCCGCATGTCGAAGATGCGCAAGAAATTCGCCCAGCAATACGGCTTCGTCGTGCCCGAAATCCGCGTCGCCGACGACTTCGCCATCCCGCCGAAAAGCTACCAGATCAAGGTCCATGGCACGGTGGTGGCCGAATACCAGATGCGCGTCGGCGAGGTCATGGTGCTGCTCGGCACGCGCGGCGTGCCGGAGATCCCCGGCGAGGAGATCCGCGAGCCGGCCTTCGGCATGCGCGCCTATTCGGTGCTCGAAACCTTCACCGAGGATCTGAAGCGCGAGAACTTCACCTTCGCCGACAACATGTCGGTGCTTCTCACCCACCTCTCCGAGGTCATCCGCAACAACCTGCCGCAGCTTCTGTCCTACAAGGACATGAAGGCGCTGATCGAGCGGCTCGACCCGGAATACCGCAAGCTCGCCGACGAGATTTGCACATCGCACATCTCCTATCCCGGGCTGCAGGCGGTGCTGAAGCTCTTGCTTGCCGAGCGCGTCTCGATCCGCAACCTGCATCTCATCATCGAGGCCATCGCCGAGATCGCGCCGCATGTGCGCAGGACAGAGCAGATCGTCGAGCATGTCCGCATCCGCATGGCGCAGCAGATCTGCGGCGATCTTTCCGAAGGCGGCATGCTCAAGGTGCTGCGCCTCGGCAACCGCTGGGACCTCGCCTTCCACCAGAGCCTCAAGCGCGATGCCAAGGGCGAGGTGCGGGAGTTCGACATCGACCCGCGCCAACTCGAGGAGTTCGGTCAGGACGCCACCAAGGCGATCCGCAAGCATCTCGAGGCCGGCGAGCGCTTCGTGCTGGTCACCGCGCCCGACGCGCGCCCCTATGTGCGCATGATCATCGAGCGGCTGTTCACCACGCTGCCGGTGCTGAGTCATGTCGAGATCGCCAAGGGCGTCGAGATCAAGGTGCTCGGGACGATCTCGTGAACGCGCTCTCGCAGGGCGTCGTCATCGCCGCCCTCCTCGCCTTCTGCCGCATCGGCGCCTGCTTCATGCTGATGCCCGGCCTGTCGAGCGCCCGCGTGCCGCTGCAAGTCCGCCTGTTCGTCTCGCTCGCCGCGACCGGGGGCCTGCTCGCCTTTCTGTGGGACAAGATCTTTCCCTATGTCGACCCTCGCCCGCAGGTGCTGGCGCCGATGATCATTTCCGAGCTTCTGGTCGGTGGGCTGATCGGCGCCATGACCAGGCTCTATATGGAAGCGCTGCGCTTCATGGGTTCGGCGATGGCGATGCTGATTGGCTATGGCGGCTCGGGCGGCCCGGCGATCGAGGAGCCGGAGCCGCAGGCGGCCCTTGCCGCCATCATCTCGTTCTCGGCGCTGCTTTTGCTCTTCGTCTTCGACTTCGACCACGAGATCATCCGGGCGCTCGTCGCCTCCTACAATGTCGCGCCGGTCAACGTCTTCTTCAATCCGCAGGCCGCTCTCGTCGACCTCACCGACACGGTGTCGGACGCCTTCTTCCTGGTCATCCGGCTGGGCAGCCCCTTTGTCGCCTACGCCATCCTGGTCAATCTGACGATCGGCTTCGTCAACAAGCTGACGCCGCAGATCCCGATCTATTTCATCTCGCTGCCCTTCGTCATCGCCGGCGGCCTGATCATCTTCTATTTCGCCATCGGCACGCTGCTGTCGCTGTTCGTTGACGGTTTCGTCGACCTCACCTTGGCAAGATAGCCCATCATGACCGCGCGCAAGGATCGTCTTAAGAAGCTGGTCAACGTTCAGGAGCAGTTGAAAGCCCTGCATGAGACCCGCCATGCCGGCTTCCTAGCGGCCGCCACCAAGGCGGAAGCGGAAGCCAGGGATCTGATCGAACATTTCGACACCGAGAGCTCGATGGGTGGGCTCTTTCCGGAGATCTATCATCGCCGCATCACCGGCGCGCTGGAGCGCCGGAAACAGAACCTGGAAAGCGCAAGCCAGGAAGCGAAGCTGGTCGCCACCGCGACGGTGCGCACCAACATGATCGAGCGCGCCTACAGGGATGTCCGCCGCCGCGACGAACGCGAACGCTCCGACCGCGAGCGGCTGGACCTCATCACCCAGAAGCGCCAGCAGGATGATTAGCGGGCGGGATGCCCCAAAAGTGCCGGACGGCTCAGTCGTCAGCCGCCCGTTGCGGTCGTCTGGACAGGCTTGGCGGCGCCGATGCGCTCCCAGCGCTTGCCGTTTCCTTGCGCCTGCCGGGCGAAATAGCTGTAGGGCGTGCTGGACCAGTCACGAACGGAACTCGTCAGATTGTCGAGCACCAGGTCGCCCTGGCTGGTGCGGACCGTCAGCACCGTGTGCCCTTCGCCGTGATAGCTTGCCACGGTCAACAGCAGCGCCGCCGCCGGCCATCCGCGCTTCATCAGTTCAAGCTTCTTCAGGATCGCGATGTCCTCACAATCGCCGGAGCTTGTCGGCACACGCCAGTCGTCGTCCTTGCCAACGGTGGCGCGATCGCTGAGCTCCGTGATCCGCGCATTGACCGCGCGATTGACCTGATTCAACTGCGCGCTGCGCTCGGGCTTCAGTGTAACGACCTTCGTTGCGCCCGCCGTGCTGCACAGACCTGGCTGATGGCTGCAGAAGGCGTAGAAGGCGGGCGGCGCGAACGCTTTGCCCTTGGTTTCCATGGTCGTGCCGGCCTGGGCGGCAAATGGGCTGGCGAACGACAGCAGAAATGCGATCAGCGCGATGTCGCGTTTCACAACAAACGTCTCCGGTGCGTGGCTTTCGAGGATGCGGGGGGGCAAGTTAATGAGCGGTTTCTAAAATGCTCAATTTGGCCAACACCGTGGCGCCGTCGTTAACATATCAAGACTTCATAAAATAAGACTTGAAGCGATGCCGACGCGGCGAAAGACCGGCGACGCCAGGCTGTTGCAGCCGCGTGGCTTGCTTAATGCATGTCGCGCCGTTTTGCGGCAACGACATGCATGAAACAAACACCTAAAGCGCGTCGCCTGAATCCGTTTCAGCGCGACGCGCTTTAGACATTCGCCGCGCTTCGCGAGGCTTTCAACGCAAAATACCACGTTTGAACACGCTCTTCCCCTGTCGGTTACAACGCTCGCTAAAACGCGGCGTCTCTAAACCTGCCGCCATGTCGATCGCGGCGGACAACAGGCGGTACATTCCGCTCCACCGCGAGGCGACGGGCAATCCGGCTGCCGAGAGGCAGCCGATCCGAAAAGCGCGCGGCGACTCCCAAGACGATCGCGCGCTGGACCGGTGCTGCAAAGGCAGCGTTTGGCGGATTTTGCCTAAGTGCATGAAAAAGCGGCCTTATCAACGCGATGCGGGGCATGGCGTCGGGCCTGAAGTCAACCTTTGGAAATATGGAGAATTGAAATGAAGACGATTATTCTTGCCTCTATTGCGCTTCTGTCTGTCTCGGGCGCGGCTTTTGCCGGCAGCGACAATTTCGGCTCGGACTACGTCCCCGGTGCCGGCAGCTATCCGGGCACGGGTCACCACGCGATGCTCGACATGAGCACCACCAACAGCATCGGCAAGGCCGCGGGCGAAAACTCGACCGTCGACAAGCCGGCGCCGGGCTACGGCCAGGGCATCTGGGGCCGTTGATGGCTGGAGCAATTCCAGGAAAAGTGTGAAGCGCTTTTCTGTTCGGAATTGCTAAAGGCAAAAGCATAGAGCGGTCCGCCGTGTCCGTGAAACGGGGGACCGCTCTGGCCGGCCTATACGCTCGACACGCGACTTCCGGGCGGCGGATTCTCTTGCCGCCCGGAATCGAGAGAAATCCGCAAGCGGAATTTGTTCCGCGATATCGACCCGTGGACCGAACCGGCGAGGCACTGCGCACGCCATATGTCGGTCATGTCGAGCGGCTATCATGCGGGCATGCGCGGCGCGTTAAGACCACCGCAACCGGGCTGCGCCGGATAGCCAGCCGGGTCGCCGAGAGGCGTTCCTCCCACCGCAAGCCTGCCTCCCACCGCAAGCCTGCCACAAGCTTGCTGGTTCATTGTGCGGGCACCAAAACCGGCAAAGGGCGGACTTTCTTGGCTATTTCTCCTCCCAGCGACATCGTCATGGACGTTGCCCGCGCAGCGGAGCCGGCCGATGTCGACGCGGCCCGGGCCGCACTCGCCAGACGCGCGAACGGCGTCTCGGCGCCATTCTCGGTTGATCCATCCGCCACGGTCGATGCCGGTTCTGTGCTGTCGCGTGCGGCGGCCGACAAGGCGGAAGCCACCAATCCGGCAAAAAAATTCCAGCGCTTCGAGGCGATGGTCCTGACGACCTTCATCCAGAACATGATGCCCAAGGATACCGAAGGCGTTTACGGCCAGGGACTGGCCGGCGACATGTGGAAGTCGCAGTTGGCCGAGAAGGTAGCCGACGTCATGGCCGCCCATGGCGGCATCGGCATCGCGAAATCGATGCTTGCCGATCACTATCTCGACGGCAAGCGCAAGGTGCCGGTCGGGCCGGTCGGCGGCGGACCGCAGAAAACCGAGATCGACCAGCAGACGCGGCTCTCGACCTCGATGGTCGAACAGCTTGAACGCAAGGCCGCGCGAGCGATGACCGGCGACGACACAACCATAAAAACAGATATCAAGATCTAGGGACCTACATGGCCGACCAAAACGACCTTCCCAATCTGCTTGCACCGGCAACCGCGACGGAGGCGCCGGCCGCGTCCTTGCGGCCCGGCAATCTCGCCGCCATCATCGGCCGTATCGAAGAAGTGGTGGATGAGGAAACCGCCGGCATCCGCAGCGGGACCGGTTACGACCTCAAGTCCTCGAACGCGCGCAAAAGCCGTTATCTCTATGAGCTGAACCGGGCGCTCAAGGGCGCCAACGAGATCGAATTCCTTCAGCAGCACCGCGAAGGCCTGCTGCGGCTGCGTCAGAAGTTGGCGAAGAACGAGGCGGCGATCCTTGCCCATCTCAACGCCGTCAACGAGGTCGCAATGCTTTTGAAGAACGCTATCCAGCGCGCAGAGGCCGACGGCACCTATTCGGCGGGCGAATTCGGAATGGCCCGGGCCTGATTACGATGATTGAGGCGCAAGGACAGACCTGTTGATCAAGTTCATCGCCGCCGCGCTGTGGATCTGCGCCGTCACGCTCGGCGCGGTGTTCTATTCCTTCCAGGCGGCAGGCCAGCGCGGCGTCGGCGAACCGCCGAAGCCGATGCTGGGCGGTCTCGACTACGTCAAGTCCGACATGATCTCGGTGCCGCTGCTGCGCGACGGCAAGATCGACGGCTATTTCCTCACCAAGCTGGTCTACACGGTCGAGCCGGCCGAGATAAAGAAGCTGTCGATCCCGGCGCAGGCGCTGATGACCGACCAAGTCTATTCCTATCTCTACACCAACCCGCAGATCGACTTCACCAAGAAGGAATCGATCGATCTCGACGCCTTCCGCAATTCGATCCGCGACACCATCAACACCCGCGTCGGCGTCGACCTGGTGCATGACGTGCTGGTCGACCAGGTCAACTTCCTGTCCAAGGACGAGATCCGCGACAATGCGCTGCGCCGCCGCAAGGACTCCGGCGAAACCGCGGAAGCGATGACCAAGCCGTTCCAGTCGGCACCGGCGGCGCCGGCGCATTGACTGCCTGACCAAGGTCCGGCGCGATCCTCTGAACTTTTCCCGTAAAGCGATATGACGCAGCGGCACCGCGTTGACGTTAACGTCAACTAGAAGCTATATGCCCGGTGACCTGTGACCGCGCGCCTGCGCGGCATACCCTCGCCCAGCGGCTTCAAGAAGCCGGTTGGCGTCAACGCAACCAACGAGGAGAACCGCCATGGGCGTTCAGGAGATTGCCGACAAGATCAAGTCGCGCGTGGCAAGCGCGGGCTTCGAGCATTCCGTCAAGTTCGACACCGGCAGCGACGGCGTCATCGTCATCGACGGCGCGACCGTCTCGACCACCGACGCGCCGACCGACTGCACCGTCAAGCTTTCGCTCGACGACCTCGATTCGCTGATCGCCGGCGACCTCAACCCCACCATGGCCTTCATGGCCGGAAAGCTGAAGGTCGAGGGCGACATGACCGTCGCCATGGCGCTAAGCCAGTTGCTCGGCTGATCATTCGCAAGACACGACGCCGCCCGTCGGGCGGCGTTGTTTTTTGTCGAACCCAGAGCAATTCCAGGAAAAGTGCATGGCGGTTTTCCGTCCGGAATTGCGTGAAAACAGAGACTTCAGGCGACAAAGCCCAGCGCCGGCGCCTTGATCTTGCGGCCGGCGGCCTTGATCGTGCCCTTGGCGCCGTCCAGCGCGCCATTCTTCAGCTCCAGCGCCAGCAGCCGGTGCCGTTCGTAAGGACCAGGCATGGCAAGCGAACCGGTGCGATCGGCCGAGAAGCCGAACCGCCCGTAGTAGGGCGCATCGCCGACGAGCACGATCGCACCATGGCCGAGCCGCGCCGCTTCGGCGATCGCATGCCGCATCAGCGCCGAGCCGATGCCGCCGCTCTTCATTCCCGGTTCGACCGCGAGCGGGCCGAGCAGCAGCGCCGCGGGGCCGTCTTCACCCAGCCGCACATCCCACAGCCGCACGGTGCCGACGACCGCGCCTGTTAGATCGCGCGCGATAAAGGCCAGGCCTTCCGAAGGCCGGCGGCCGCGCCGCAGCTTCTCGGACGACTTCTTCCGGCGGTTCGGCCCCATGGCGCGGTCAAGCAGGATTTCGCGCGCAATGATGTCATCCGCGATTTCGGCAACGATCGTCGCCGCCCGTACGGCCCCCTCGTCCGGCGCGCCGCGCGAGCCAGCCTGTGCCCGGAGGGCAAGGGAGGGCGCCAGCGCCGCAATCGGGCTCTTCTCCCCCACGGAGAAAAGCTCAGCCGCCGGTCCGGACGAGGGGGTAATTTCGGTGGCCGTGACGGCCGATTTGATCAGGTATTCCATGTCCGCGATCCTTCACGAGCGGAGATCTGTTCCACAAGCGAGCCGAGGCGGGCGATCCTGATCGCCCGCGCCGGATGATCTGGCCAGCTCTGACGAGCCGGTCAGATCACGTAGGATCGGAGAGGCTCGAAGCCGTTGAACGCGACCGCCGAGTAGGTGGTCGTGTAGGCGCCGGTGCCTTCGATCAGCACCTCGTCGCCGATGGTCAGCGACAAAGGCAGCGGATAAGGCGTCTTCTCGTACATCACGTCGGCCGAATCGCAGGTCGGGCCGGCGAGCACGCAAGGCGCGGTCTCCGAGCCGTCATGGCGGGTGACCAGCGGGTAGCGGATCGCCTCGTCCATCGTCTCGGCGAGACCGCCGAACTTGCCGATGTCGAGGAACACCCAGCGCACATTGTCGTTGTCGGCCTTCTTCGAGATCAGCACGACTTCCGACTTGATGACGCCGGCATTGCCGACCATGCCGCGGCCCGGCTCGATGATCGTCTCGGGCAGCGCGTTGCCGAAATGCTTGCGCAGCGCCGAGAAGATCGCCTGGCCATAGGCCTGGGCCACCGGCACGTCCTTCAGGTAACGGGTCGGGAAACCGCCGCCCATATTGACCATCTTCAAGACGATGCCTTCGTCGGCGAGCGTCGCGAATACCTTCTTGGCATCGCCCAGCGCACGGTCCCAGGCGGTGAGATCGGTCTGCTGCGAGCCGACATGGAACGACACGCCATAGGCGTCGAGGCCAAGACCCCGGGCATGGCGCAGCACGTTGACGGCCATCGCCGGCACGCAGCCGAACTTGCGCGACAGCGGCCATTCGGCGCCTTCGCCATCGGTCAGCACGCGGCAGAACACGCGCGATCCGGGAGCGGCGCGGGCGATCTTCTCGACCTCTTCGACGCAGTCGACCGCGAACAGCCGGATGCCGAGCTGGTAGGCGCGTGCGATGTCACGCTCCTTCTTGATGGTGTTGCCGAAGGAAATGCGGTCCGCGGGCGCGCCCGCGTCCATCGCCATCTCGACTTCGGCAACCGATGCAGTGTCGAAGGACGAGCCCATCGCAGCAAGCAGGCGCAGGATCTCCGGCGCCGGGTTTGCTTTCACCGCATAGTAGATCTTGGAATCGGGCAACGCCTTCTCGAAGGCGCGAAAATTGTCGCGCACCACATCGAGGTCGACGACGAGGCAAGGGCCGTTCGGGCGTCGGGTGGCGAGGAAATCAAGGATGCGCTGGGTGGCCATCGTGGTCTCTCCATCACGCCTTTCGGCGCGCACAAGGGTGCGGACGCGGGCGGTCGGCCTCGCGAACACGCGGTCAAACAAAGGCGGGACGTCAAATCATGGAACCAGCCGGTGGAGACCCCGGAACCATGAATCGCCGTCTCGCGGCGGTGAACTTTAGCCTTGCCCGGCCTCGGTTCGCTTTGTCTGCCTTGGCTTGGATGGGAGACCCGTCCGCACTGCCGGCAATGAAGGTGTGCCTCTTTAGTAACCCCGGTCTTTGGACAACCGGAAGAGAACCAGAAAGGCCCGCACCGTCGTTGCTTCAAGGTGTCCTCGATCTTGTGGTTGGCCACTGACCGACTGGAGTGGTTGGCTCCAGTTACCTTACCGATTGCCCTCACCATTCGAGGATCGGCGGACACCCACAGGCACGTGCGACTTTGGGCAAGCGCGATATAGGAGCGAAGGGTTTCACAATCAATAAAAATCGTAAGCGCCGGTTGTAAAATTTCCGGCATCGAACAATCTACGCATGACCGTATTCGGATATCGAACGATGCCAGCCACCCAAGGCCCTCTTAACGCCTTCCTCGATCTGCGCCAAATGCCTGTGGCCAATGCACAATTGGGGCCGCTGGCTGGCATGCGCCTTGCCGTCAAGGACATCTACGACGTCGCCGGCTATCGCACCGGCTGCGGCAACCCGCAAAAATTCGACGAAGCGCATGCCGCCTCGCGCACGGCGGAATCAGTACAGATGATTCTCGACGCCGGCGCGCGCTTCGTCGGCAAGACACAGACCGACGAATTGGCCTTCTCGCTGTTCGGCCAGAACGCGCACTTCCCCTATCCGGTCAATCCCGCCGCGCCCGAGCGTGTCACCGGCGGCTCCTCCTCCGGCTCGGCGTCGGCGGTTGCCGGCGGGCTGGCCGACATTGCCACCGGCTCCGACACCGGCGGTTCGATCCGGGCGCCGGCAAGTTTCTGCGGGCTGATCGGCTTGCGCACCACCCACGGTCGCGTCTCGCTCGAGGGCGCGATGAAGCTGGCGCCGAGCTTCGACACGTTCGGCTGGTTCGCCGACGACATCGAGACCTATGAGGCGGTCGGCAAGCTTTTGCTCGGTCGCGACCAGCACCAGCACCCGCTCAACCGGCCGCTGTCGATCCGCTGGCTGGATGCCTTCGTCATGGGCCCCGCCGAGGCCGATCAATATGGTCGGATGAAAGCATTGGCGGCCGGCGTCGTCGGGCAGCCGGCCGAGACCGAATATGCCTTCGCCTCTTTCCCCGACGACCTTTATTGGTGCTTCCGCCGCCTTCAGGCCTTCGAAGCCTGGCGCGAGCACGGCGCCTGGATCTCGTCGGGCGGCCGCCTCAGTCCAAGCGTCGACGAACGCTTCGGCTTCGGCCGCACCATCGATGCCAAGACCGTCGCCGCCGAGGCGGCGCGGCGGTTGGCGTTCCGGGCCGAGCTCGGCGCTCTTCTGGGCAACAACGGCTTTCTGGTCCTGCCCACCGTTCCGGGCGCGGCGCCGCTGGCCGCAAGCACGCCGGAACAGTTCCAGGCCTATCGCGAACGGGCGCTGCATCTTTTGTGCCTGGCCGGCTTGTCCGGCTTTCCGCAAATCACCCTGCCGATCGGCTCCGTCGACGGCGCTCCCTTCGGCCTGTCGCTGCTTGGGCCTTCCGGCAGCGACGTTGCCCTGGTACGGCTCGGCCGCAAGATTCTCGACGCGCCACGAAAGGTCTGATCATGGATACACTGACCCGCATGCGCGCCTTCATCGACGTGGTCGAGGCCGAAGGCTTTTCGGCCGCCGCGCGCAAGATCGGCCGTTCCAAGGCGCTGCTGTCGAAATATGTGCGTGAGTTGGAGGACGAGCTCGGCGCGCTGCTGCTCAACCGCACGACGCGCCAGTTCTCGATGACGGAGGCCGGCCACACCTATTATCAGCGCGCGTCCGAGATCGTGCGAGAGGTCGACAGCCTGGCCGACGCCGTGCGCGAATCCTCGGGCGACGTGCGCGGCCGGATCAAGCTTTCGGCGGCGCGCACCTTTGCCGACGCGCCGATCGGCCAGTCGCTGATCGACTTCGCCAGGCAGCATCCGGACATCGTGCTCGACATCCATCTCGACGACCGCTTCGTCGATCTTGTCGAGGAAGGTTTCGATCTCGCCGTGCGCATTTCGCGGCTCGAGAACTCGTCGTTGATCGCTAGGCGCCTTGGACCGTTTTCGATCAAGCTGTGCGCGTCGCCGGAACTGATCGCCAAGCACGGCATGCCGACCCGCCCGCAGGATCTGGCAAACATGCCTTGCCTCGTCGACACCAATGGCCGCTCCTTGGCCAATTGGCGGTTCAAGGGCGAGGGTGAGGAATCGATCAGTGTCACGGTGTCAGGCCCGATCGAGGTCAACAGTCCGATCGTGGCACGGGCCGCCGCACTCTCCGGCCTCGGCTTCGCCATGCTGCCCGATTTCATCGCCGCCCCCGACATTGCTTCGGGCAAGCTGGTCACCGCGCTCGACGACCGCATCCTGTCGGGCACCGGCATCTTCGCCGTCTACCCGCATCGCCGCTATCTTCCGGCCAAGGTGCGCGTCTTCGTCGACTTCCTGGTGCAATGGTTCAGGACGCGGGAGGCTAGTTGACGGACGGCGTCCCAATTTCGCCCCCTTTCTGATAACTCTCGGGCTCGATCCCGAAGGAATCGCGGCCAGGAATGAATCTGAAACGGCAAGCAACCATGCTGGCTTCGGCCCTTGCGGCCATTCTTGCCACGGTCGAGAAGGCCGAGGTGCATCCGCATGTCTTCGCCGAAGCCCGCCTCGACGTCATCCTCAGCGCGGATCACCAAAGTGTGACGGCGCTGCGCCACCTTTGGCGCTTCGACGATCTGTTTTCGAGTACAGTGATGATGGAGTTCGACAAGAACTCCGATCTGAAACTTGACGACAAAGAGCTCAAGGAAGTGGCCGACACCGTCCATTCCTCGCTGGCCGAGTTCAACTACTTCCAGCTCGTCACTCAGGACGGCAAGGACGTGGCGATGATCCCCCCGCCGCATCTGATGGCGAATTTCGACAACGACCAGCTGATCATCCTGTTCGAATCGCAGCCGAAGACGCCGATCAAGCTCACCGGCAAGATCGACATC
This sequence comes from Mesorhizobium sp. CU3, assembly GCF_006442965.1. Lineage (GTDB taxonomy): Bacteria > Pseudomonadota > Alphaproteobacteria > Rhizobiales > Rhizobiaceae > Mesorhizobium. Next base: position 239,083 of record NZ_VFWX01000009.1, read on the forward strand.
GGTGTCTACGACCCGACCTTCTACACCGCGATCGACTTCACCGACGATGCCAACCTGACCGTCGAGGGCCTGCCTTCGAACTGCACCAGGAAGGTGATCCGGCCGGATCCGGACGAGGCGATCAAGGAAAACCAGAAGACCCTGACGGACGCGTTCTTCAACGATCCGACAGGCACCGACTACAGCAAGATCTTCGCCACCAAGCTCGAACTGAACTGCTCGCCGGAGGGATGATCTGGTGATGAAACCGTCCATTCGTATGGCGCTCGGCCTGTTAGCCGCTATCGTGGCGATCACGCATCTGACCGCCGCCGCGCATGCCCAGAGCTCGCTCGGAATCGGCGTCAACGACGGCATGGCGCCCACCACCACCGGTCCGTTCGCCCACATCCTGATGTGGATCAATCTGCGGCAGCAGGAATTCTACCATTCGCTGGCGGCGGCGATGAAGGCGATGCGCGAGGACGGCAGCAAGCTCTGGCTGCTGATTGCGCTCTCCTTCGCCTACGGCATCTTCCATGCTGCCGGGCCCGGCCACGGCAAGGCGGTGATTTCCTCTTACATGGTCGCCAACGAAGTCGCACTGCGGCGCGGCATCTTGCTGTCCTTCGTCTCGGCGCTGCTACAGGGCCTGACGGCGGTCGTCGTCATGATGCTTGCCTATTTCGTGCTGCGCGGCACCGCCATCTCGATGACCGATGCAGCCTGGTTCCTCGAAATCTCGAGCTATGTGCTGGTGACTTTGTTCGGCGCCTGGCTGTTGTGGCGCAAACTCCGTCCGTCGATCCTGCGCCTGTTCGGCAGGGCGCCGGCCTACAGCCTGTCGGCCGCCCACGCCGGCCATTCGCATGGCGGGCACTCTCACGCCGGGCACTCACACGCACATGCGCATTCCCATGCTCATGCGCATGCCGACCATTCCCACGCGCATGCGCATGCCGCGCATACCCACACGACACGTGCCTTGCAAGTGCATGACGATCATGATCACGACCATCATGACCATGCGCACGCGCACAGCCACGCTCATGGCGCGCACGACCATCACGATCACGACCATGGCGGTCACGCTCATCACGATCATGGGCCGGGTGAAGTCTGCGAGACCTGCGGCCATTCGCACGCGCCGGACCCGGCGATGCTGTCGGGTGATCGCTTCGACTGGCGCACCGCCTGGTCGGCGGTCGCCGCCGTCGGCATCCGCCCCTGCTCCGGCGCGCTGATCGTGCTGAGCTTCGCGTTGCTCAACGGCCTGTGGGTCGGCGGCCTGTTGTCGGTGCTTGCCATGTCGATCGGCACCGCCATCACCGTCTCGGCGCTGGCGACGATCGCGGTGCTTGCCAAGGACCTGGCGGTCTATTTCGCCGGCGACGGACGCATAGGCAACCGCATCCATTCGATCGTCGAGATCGGCGGCGCCGCCTTCATCTTCCTGGTCGGCCTGCTGCTGTTGTCGGCCAGCCTGTCCGGCGGCGTCACCTGACTATCAATTCACCTTACCGTTCAGTTCGTCCTCGATATGCGCGCGGATGATTTCGTCGAAGCTGCTTTCAGCTTTGAAGCCTAGCTCCCTCGCCCGACTGGCTTCGAAACGCGTTGGCCAGCCCTTGACGATCGCCCAGATGGTTTCGTCGGGCTGCTCGCGGATGCGCTTTACCACCTCGGCGCCGGCGATGCGCTCCAGCGCCTCGATCTGTTCGCCGACGGTGACGGCGACGCCCGGCATTGTCAGGTTGCGGCGCGGCCCGACCCTGTCGCCGTCGATCTCCGCCGCATGGATGAGGAAGCCGACCGCCGAGCGCGGGCTGGCATGGGTGTGCAGCACCGAGCGCGGCACCGGCAGGATCGCCTCCTGGCCGGCGAGCGGCTCGCGGATGATGCCGGAAAAGAAGCTCGAAGCCGCCTTGTTCGGCTTGCCGGGGCGCACGCAGATGGTGGGCAGCCGAATGCCGATGCCGTCGAAAAAGCCGCGCCTGGTATAGTCGGCGAGCAGCGCCTCGCTCATCTGCTTCTGCGTGCCGTAGGATGTCAGCGGCGTGGGGTGGAATTCGTCCGGGATGACATCGGGGAACGGCGCGCCGAACACCGCGATCGACGAGGTGAAGACCAGGCGCGGGTGAAACGCCGCCAGCCGCACGGCGTCGAACAACGCGCGCGTGCCGTCGAGATTGACCCGGTAACCAAGATCGAAATTGGCCTCCGCCTCGCCCGACACGATGCCCGCCAGATGGAAGATCACATCCGGGCGCGAGGCGACGAGCTTTGCCGCCGCGCCGGCTTCGGCGAGGTCGCCGGTGTGGATCGAAGCATCGAGGCCTGCCGGCGTCTCAGGCGGGACGATGTCATGCAGGTCGAGCGAGCTTATCTTGCGCCCGCGCAATGATCCGTCCTTCGCCAGCCGCGCAATCAGCTTGCGGCCGACCATGCCGGCCGCGCCCGTGATCAGAATTCTCATGCTCTACAGACCTTTCTTGCGCTGGCTGCGTCCGCGCAGCCACAGGACGACGAACAACCCCAGCACGAAAACCAGGGCAACAAAGGCCGCGAGGACCGTCGATACCTTGCCCACCGCCAGCATGATGGCCGGCAGGAAATAGGCGGCGAGGCCGAACACGAGCAATATGATGGCGGCGGCAATCGCCGCGTTGCGTGTGTCGCGATCCATCAGCGGGTATTCCTGAGCTTTAGGCTATCGGGCTTCATCACGAGGCGATCAGTGATAATGCCGGCGATCGCGCGGCGCGTCATGCGCATGGTCGTGATCATGGTGATCGTCGTGCTCGTCATGGCTGTCGGCGCACTGGCCGAATTCGGGCTCGACCGTCGCATGCTCGATGCCGTGCTTGACCGCAAGCCGCTTCTTGATCGCGCTCACCGCGAGATGCGGATCGACACCGTCGTTCAGGCAGGCATGCAGCGTTGCCATGTTGGACGTGCCGTCGAGCGACCAGACATGCATGTGGTGCACCTCGCGCACGCCCTTGACCGCGCCTTCGATATCCTTGGCGATAAGGTCGCGGTCGAGGCATGCCGGCACGCCTTCGAGCAGCACATGAGCGGCCTCGCGCATCAGCGACCAGGCCGTGGAGAGAATGAGCAGCGAGACCAGCACCGACAGGATCGGGTCGATCGGCGTCCAGCCGGTGGCGAGGATGATGACCGCCGCCACGATCGCCGCAGCCGAGCCGAGCAGGTCGCCCAGCACATGCAGGATGGCACCGCGCATGTTCAAGCTCTCGCGGTCGCCGCCATGCAGCACGAAGAACGAGCCGATGTTGACCAGAAGGCCGGCGATCGCCACCACCAGCATCGGCCCGCCCAGCACCGGCGAAGGGTGCATCAGCCGCCCCCAGGCTTCGTAGACGATCCACAGCGCGATGACGAAGATGGCGATGCCGTTGGTGTAGGCGACCAGCGTCTTCACCCGCGCAAAGCCGTAGGTGAGCCGGCCGGTGGCCGGGCGTCCGGCAAGATGGAATGCATACCAGGCAAGGCCGAGCGCGATGGAGTCGGCCAGCATATGACCGGCATCGGCGACCAGCGCCAGCGATCCGGTGAGCCAGCCGCCCAGCGCTTCGGCGACCATGAAGCCAGCGGTAAGGCAGGTCGCGATCAGCACGCGCTTCTTGTCGGTCGACCCATGCACGTGGCCGGGACCGTGGCTATGGCTATGAGCAGCCGAGCCATGATCATGGGAAGCGTGGTCATGCGCCATCGCCAAACTCCTGTTTACCGGCCACGATTTCCACTTTTCGGGATCATGGTCTATGCGCCGAACTCGGCGCGAAAATCCTCGAGCCGCCGTTTCTGGCCGCCCTCGCCATCGAAATTCGCCGGATCGAGCCAGGCCTCATAGGCCTGACGCAGGGCCGGCCATTCCTTGTCGATGATCGAATACCACGCCGTATCGCGGTTTTCACCCTTGACCACAAGATGCTGGCGGAAGATGCCCTCGAACTTGAAGCCGAAGCGCTCGGCCGCGCGTTTCGAGGGCTCGTTGCGATTGTTGCATTTCCATTCGTAGCGGCGGTAGCCGAGCTCGTCGAAGATATATTTCATGAACAGGAACTGCGCCTCGGTCGCCGCCGGTTTGCGCGAGATCAGCGGACCCCAGTAGATGTTGCCGATCTCGATGACGCCATAGGTCGGATCGATGCGCATCAGCGTCTGTCGCCCCGCGACCTTGCCGCTCGCCTTGTCGATGACGGCGAAGAACAGCGGATCTTCGCTGGCTTCGACCTTGTCCAGCCATGGCTGAAAGGCGGCGCGCGTCTCCGGCGGATAGTCGGGCAGCCAGGCAAAGCGACCGCCAACGTCCGGAACCGACGAGGCTTCGTAGAGGCCGTGACCATGCCTGGCCGCGCTCAGCGGCTCGAGGCGAACGTATCGACCTTCGATCGCCTTGCGTTCGGGACGCGGCCGCGGCTGCCAATTCTTCAGATCCTCGGACACCTGAAACTCCAATCCGTTTGACTTTTTCCGCCGGACGGTCACAAAAACGCACGCTCGCTGAAAGAACCACAGGGACGGGAAAAATGCTCCACACCATCGCGGCCTTCGACCGGCTCGGCGAGGAAAATGCCTTCGCGGTGCTCGCCAGGGCAACGGCACTTGCCCATCAGGGCCGCGACATCGTCAATCTCGGCATTGGCCAGCCCGACTTCAAGACGCCGCAGCACATCGTCGAGGCGGCGATCAAGGCGCTGCGCGACGGCCATCATGGCTACACGCCCGCCAATGGCTTGCTGGCCACCCGCGAGGCGGTCGCGCGCCGCACGCTGACCACCACCGGCGTCGAGGTCTCGCCCGAGAGCGTGATGATCCTGCCCGGCGGCAAGCCGACCATGTTCGCCGCGATCCTGATGTTCGGCGAGCCGGGCGCCGAGATCCTCTATCCTGATCCCGGTTTCCCGATCTACCGCTCGATGATCGAGTTCACCGGCGCCACGCCTGTTCCGGTGCCGATCCGCGAGGAGAACGGCTTTGCCTTCTCGGCCGACGAGACGCTGGCGCTGATCACGCCGAAGACCACGCTCTTGATCCTCAACTCTCCCGCCAATCCGACCGGCGGCGTCACACCCCGCGCCGAGATCGAGAAGCTGGTCAAGGGTCTGGAGAAGCATCCCGAGGTAGCCATCATGTCCGACGAGATCTACGACGTGATGACCTATGACGGCGAGACGCATTTTTCGTTGCTCAACTTCCCTCAGATCCGCGACCGGCTGATCGTGCTCAACGGCTGGTCGAAGACCTGGGCGATGACCGGATGGCGCATGGGCTGGTCGATCTGGCCGAACGGCGACAAGGGCACCCATCTCTACGACAAGGTGCGCAAGCTCGCGGTGAACTGCTGGTCCTGCGTCAACGCGCCAAGCCAGTTCGCCGGCATCGCGGCGATCGACGGCCCGCAGGACGATGTCGACAAGATGATGCGCGCCTTCGACAATCGCAGGAAGATCGTCGTCGAAGGGCTGAATGCGCTGCCCGGCATTTCCTGCATCACCCCGAAGGGCGCCTTCTATGCCTTCCCCAACGTCTCGAAGACCGGCTGGAAGGCGAAGAAGCTCGCCTCCGCCCTGCTTGAGGACGCCGGCGTGGCGCTGATCGGCGGCCCGGATTTCGGCGTGCTCGGCGAAGGCTATATCCGGCTTTCCTACGCCAATTCCGAGGAGAACATTCTACGAGCGCTGGAGCGGATCGAGGCGTTTTTGGTAAGATGAGTACCAAAATCTAGCCAGCATGCATTTCAGCAAATACTCGATGCAACGACGTCGAAACGAATCAGACATCATAGCCAGAATCGAATCTTACGCTGGAACACATCAAGGTTTGGATTAAAAATGATCATTCTGGTTGCCACGACAAGCTTCGTTTTATATGTTGAAACAAATACTCGCAATGTTACAGTGATAGAATATTTCAAACCAGAGTATTATGGAATATCATGGTTCCGAGGATCATCTTCAATAACTTTAAGTCACTCCGGAATTGACAATGGAACACTAAAAGACCTGGAAACATATGCAACTTCGGAGCAGGGGTGGGTTTCATTTGACAACAGGAAAACGGAAACGTTTCTATCTCAGCCTCATCAAATACTTTGCTGCTCGGACGGGCGCGTGGTCTGCACGAACACCGGTCGCAACCGTTTGGTCGCAATAGATTTGAGATTGCGAGGTCATTTCCAGGAAGCAGGCATCTCTGAACGCAGATGGGACCGGCTTAGCCTGCAAGGACCTTTTGGTGACCATCTGAATTCAGTATTCGAGCATGAGGGTAAACTTTACGCGATTGCCCATGGTCACAGTACAGGTTCATGTCTCGCGGTTTTCTCGTACCCTGAACTTGCCTTGCTTTCGATAACGCCAGTACCGGCACGAACCGGGCTGCACAATGTTTTTGTTACGGACTCCAACCAAATACTGAGTTGTCATTCCGAGGCAGGAGCGCTCATTGACATCAAGAATGGAGCGCTTCTGTGGGAGGCTGGCAGCCCTGTGTACACCCGAGGCATGGCAGCGACGGACGAGTTGATCGTCCTCGGCGAAAGTGTACGAACGGGCCGAGACTTACGCCGCGGTTCGATGAGCGGCCTATGGTTTATCGATCGGCGAACGCACCGGGCGATCGATTATATGGCGTTAGGGCCGTTCGGTGCGGTCAACGAGGTAAGAATTGCGGATGAGCCCGACCTGGCGCACCACGGCGTGCCATTGGTCAATCCGGAGAAGCTACTTCTCAGCGCGCCTCTCGATGACGTTCGAAAGCAGAAAATGTTGGTGGCAAACAACGTTCTCGCGGCCCGCCAGCTTTGGAGCGGCTTTGAGTTGGTCTTTGGCTCTCCGGAGACCACAAACAATGGCTGGAAATCCGCGGGCGGCACGCTGTGCCTAGCCGTTAAGGTAGCAGGCGATCGTAGTCCATGGGAGGTTGATTATGAAATCGACGTTGGCGGCCATCTATCATTCATATTCGATTATCAGGGCAAGGGCGGCGACAACAATATGGTTGCGTTCCTGCTACAGCCTGGCGTGGAACACGTCACGTTGACAATATGGGAGGAGGCTGGCAGCGGCTGGGCAGTTCGTAAGCCAGTTCGCACACATGCGTTGCCGTCGAAAGGCCGGCTTGCCGTGAGCCAAGTCGCCAGCGCAGTCACGCTCAAAATCGATGGTAGGAAAGTTTTTAGCGGCACAGTACCCTCGGCTGGTAGGGTAACCGGCGTATCCGGCATTCGTTGGACCAGCTCAACCGTTCGCCCGGTTCAGATTAGCGCAAGATAAGGCCGACGATGTCTTGTCGAATCAGCGGCGACTCGACCCTTGTGAAAAAGGTTCAACGCCCGTCCGACTTTTGCAGAGAGGCCTTTGCGATCGACTACAAATTTTCCTGGTCGATCATCTCGCCATAGCCGCAATAGGCACTCTCGAACTCGATTTCGAGTAGTCTCCTAATCTTGTTGCGATAGACTGGCAAATCTGAGCCTGGAAGGACGTCCACGATGTATGCAACGAAGAAGGTTTCGGCCGGACGTTCGCTTAGACGAAGGCTATCCCCGCCCGACAAACGGCATCTTGGTCGCCATCACCGTCATGAACAGCACGTTGGCGTCGAGCGGCAGGCTGGCCATGTGGACGACCGCGTCGGCGACACGCTGCACATCCATCACCGCTTCGGCGGCGATCGAGCCGTTGGCCTGCGGCACGCCGACTGTCATCGGCTGCGCCATATCGGTCAGCGCGTTGCCGATGTCGATCTGGCCGCAGGCGATGTCGAAGGGCCGGCCGTCGAGCGCCAGGGTCTTGGTGAGCCCGGTGATCGCGTGCTTAGTCGCCGTGTAGGGAACCGAGCCGGGCCGCGGCGCATAGGCCGACACCGAACCGTTGTTGATGATGCGCCCGCCCATCGGCTTTTGCCGGCGCATGGCGCCGAAGGCGGCGCGGGCGCACAGGAAGGATCCGGTGAGGTTGACGCCGACGACATCGTTCCATACCTCGACCGGGATCTCGTCGATCGGCGTCGATTTGTAGCCCATGCCGGCATTGTTGAAGAGCAGGTCGACGCGGCCGAAGGCCTCGACCACCGTCTCGAACATGTCGTCGACCTCGCTTGCCTTGCTGATGTCGCAGGCCACCGCCAGCGCCTTGGCTTCGGTCTTGCCCGCCTCGGCGATCGCTTCATCCAGCACCGACTTGCGGCGGCCGCAGAACACCGTGTTCCAGCCTGCCTTGAGCAGCGCCGTGCCGACACTCTTGCCGATGCCCGTGCCGGCGCCTGTAACGATGGCGGTCTTGTCTGTCATGGCGGTCATCGTCCTCTCCGGTGATGGCTGGAAGAAGACCTGGCATCGCAAATGCCGGCGATCCTGGCAAGCAACTGCTGGCGATAAAGCAGGGGCCAACAAAAAGGGCGGTCATTGGCGACCGCCCCGATCTGAACCGCGCTTGGGAGGAGGATAAGCCGGTCCGACTGGTTAGAATGATGCGCTTGCTGAGTTAACGAGAGATTAACGACCGGCAAGGCGTCGCCCGATGGCGTTTACCACACTGATTCACCAGCGCGAATTCGGCGCAGTTCCAGCCGGCACCTTTGCAGCCGACACCGTCGCTTCGACGTGGTCGACAAGCGCATCCGGCAGGCCAAGCCGGCCAGCGAGCAGGTCGAGATAGCCGCGCTCGGTGCGGGTGTCGGGATCGATGGTGAGGCGCGACGCGGTGTAGAGTTCCAGCTTCTGCGCGTCGGTCTTGGCGCCCGCGACCAGCGTGTCGAGATCGAGCGGCCTTTCAAGCTCGGCAAGCAGGAATTTTTCCGCCTCCGCGCCGACGCCGGCGAGCTTCAGCTTGTCGGCGATCTTCTTGCGTTCCTCGTCGTCGACATGGCCATCGGCCTTGGCCGCCGAGATCATCGCCCGTACAAGCGTAAGCGTGAATTCGGCCTCGCCTTGCGGCGCCTGAGAGGGGTGGAAGGCAGTGTCGGCCGGCGGCGGCAGCAACTCCGGCCCGCTGGCTGGCGAAGCCTGCTCCGGCTCTTTTCCGGCCTTGTAATTCTGATAAGCCTTGTAGGCGAGGCCGCCAATCGCTGCCAGACCGCCAAGCTTCACTGCCGTACCGGTGATCTGCCGTCCAGTGCCGGTGCCAAGCAGTACGGCGGCCAGCGCGCCGGCGGCGAGCGGATTGTCCTTCGCCATCTGCACCGCTTGCCCCGCCTTGTCACGGACAGTCGAGCCGGTCCCAGGGATTTGCGAGCCGAGAAGGTCGTCGAGCAACTTCTTGGGGTCGAGCATCAATGCCTCCAGATTGGCCCGGCCGAACGCGCCCGGGCAAGGTTTCGGACGGGCAAGAGGTAGGCTGCGTGCTTCGACATTACAATGACGCCGGACATTTCGTCCGCACGAAGCCGTTGTCGGTTGGGCTCCCATGTGTCGAAACGCTGGAATGCTTCGAGTAAGATCATATCGATTTCCGAAAGGAGCATTTGAATGACGAATACAGAGAAGCGCGAGCCGGCGCGCGAGCCGCAGGATCTTGAGCGCCTGCTGATCGACCGGCAATGGGCAGGCGACATCGAAGGCATGCTGGCGCTGTTCGAGCCCGACGCCGTCGTCGACAGCGGCGGTGATGATCTGACGCGGGGCAGGCAAGCAATCCGCGCGCTCTTCCAAGAAGGCATCGCCGCCGGACGAAAGTTCCAGCGCGGCGAACAGCGCCCTGCTTTGATCAACGGCGACCTGGCGCTGACATCAACCAGACTTCCCGACGGCAGCATAACCAGCGAGGTTGCCCGCCGTCAGCGCGACGGCACCTGGCTATGGGCCATCGACCGCTACTCAGTGTCGTTCTAGCTGCCGATGTGACGCTTGCCGCCGCGCGCTTGCGCCAATTCCACCTGGCGGTGGCGCTCCGCATAGCGCTCCCGATCCTCATCGGAGCGAGTCTCGAAGCAATACGGGCATGAGACACCGTTCAGGTATTTCGGCGACAGCCTGTCCTCCACGGTCAGCGGATGCCGGCAGGCGCGGCAGAGTTCCGCCTCGCCCTCCGCCAAGCCATGCGACACGGACACACGCTCGTCGAAGACGAAGCACTCGCCCTGCCACAGGCTCTCTTCGGCAGGCACGTCCTCGAGGTATTTCAGGATGCCGCCCTTGAGATGGAAGACGTCCTTCAGGCCGAGCGACTTCACATAGGCGGTCGCCTTCTCGCAGCGTATGCCTCCAGTGCAGAACATCGCCACCTTACGGCCTTCGAGCTCTTCTCGATGCTCTTCGACCCAGGCCGGAAATTCGCGGAAGTTGGCGGTGTTGGGATCGACCGCGCCCCTGAAAGTGCCGATCGAGACCTCGTAGGCGTTGCGCGTGTCGATGAGAACGGTGTCGGTATCCGAGATCAGCGCGTTCCAGTCGGCTGGATCGACATAGGCGCCGGCGCTGATCGTCGGATCGATATCCTCGACACCCATGGTTACGATCTCGCGCTTCAGCCGTACTTTCATGCGGTGGAACGGCATCTCGGTCGCGACGCTGTATTTGACCTCCAGCCCGGCAAGCCCGTCGATCGCCTGCAGGCGATCGATCAAGGCGGCAATCGCCGCCACGTTGCCCGCGACCGTGCCGTTGATGCCTTCATGCGCCAGGAGCAGCGTGCCCTTGATACCGCGCCCGCAGCAGAAGGCGGCGAGCGGCGCGCGCAAGGCTTCGTATCCGTCGAGCCGCGCAAATTTGTAGAGCGCGGCGACGCGGAACGGATTTTGTGTTGCCGTTGTCATGGCCATGCCACTAGACCGTGCTGAAAGCGGTTTCAAGGCGCAGTCGGACGGCGGCTGCCGCGTGACATCGCGACACGCCTGCCTTCGTGGACTTGGCGTATCCCTTCTGCTAATCGGTTTAAAACGATCGAAACGGAGACCGACCCATGACCAGCAAGACCGAAAAGCTTCTGTCGCTTCTCAATGGTCAGCCGGTCATTCCGGTGCTCAAGATCGCCAACGTCGCCGATGCCGTGCCGCTAGCCCGCGCCTTGTCGCGCGGTGGCTTGCCGGCCATCGAGATCACGCTGCGCACCGCCGACGCGCTGGAAGCGATCCGCCGCGTCGCCGCCGAGGTCGAGGAGGCGATCGTCGGCGCCGGCACCATTCTCGATGCGAAGCAGTTCGACGAAGCTGCAAGCGCCGGTTCGCAATTCATCGTCAGTCCCGGCATCACCAGCCAGCTTCTCGATGCCGCCAAGGACAGCCCGGTGCCGCTTTTGCCCGGCGCCATCACGCCCGGCGAGATCATGGCCGCGCGCGAGGCCGGCCTGCGCTTCCTGAAATTCTTCCCGGCCGAGCAGTCCGGCGGCATCGCCTCGCTGAAGGCTTTCGCCTCGCCGCTCGCCGACGTTAAATTCTGCCCGACCGGCGGCGTCACCGCCAAGAACGCCGCCGACTATCTCAGCCTGCCCAACGTCATCTGCGTCGGCGGTTCCTGGGTCGCGCCGGACGACCTCATCAAGGCCGGCAAGTGGGACGAGATCGAAGCTCTCGCGCGCGAGGCAAGCAAGCTCAAGAGGTAAGCGCGATCCCGCCTACCAGGGCAGCGAACCGTTCTCGTCGAAATAACCGCCAGTCGGCCCGCCAGCCTCCAGCGTCGCCAGCCGCACGATGATCTCGGCCGCCTGTTGCACCGTCCGGTGACCCTTGCCGGCGTTGAGATCCGTCGCGGTGTAGCCGGGAGCCGCGGCGTTGAGCGCTTACACGCACGCCAATTCGGCTTGCCGCCCGCGCGGGATGTCGCCCGGCCCGTGGTGAAGGGCGAAACGGCTACACTCGAGATCGACTAAAGCACATCGCCGGAAGTGTGCGGCGATTGTGGGACAACATGCATCACACAGACATGAAAAACCCGGCCGGCTCACGCCGACCGGGTTCGTCTGCTCGAAACGGAATTACTTGCAGACCTTCACCGTGTCGGTGACCTTGTGGCCATGCCGCCAATGCGTGACCAGCTTGGTCACGCAATGATGTCTGTGAGTTTTGATGATCACGGTCTCGGCCTGCGAGGGAGCGACGGTCGCCGAAGCTGCCGCCAGCGCCAGAACCGACGCCAATACAATCTTCTTCATGAATATCCCCAGTTTGGAACGAACGCAGTCTAACCTGGAAAGGGGTGAGTCGTTCCCACTTCACGACAAGTTCAGTCCAGCGTGACCACGCGCAGGCAACAGGCGTGAAAAAAGTCCGGTCGCTTGGTTCCCGCTCATGGATTCGAACCACGATTCACGCCTTCAAAGGGCGCTGTCCTACCGTTAGACGAAGCGGGAAGCTGGCAGCCACGGCCATGGGCATGAAAGACAAAAGCCGCGCTTCAAGTCCAGCGCGGCCTCTCTTCTGTGCGTGTCAAATTGCTACTTCGTCTGGAAGCGCGCGACCGACAGGAACTTCACCGCATTGCCGGTGAACCGGCTGGCATCCTGCACGTCGCCATCGGTCTGGAAGCCGGCGGTATAGACCTCGCTCGGCGGCGTATGCACGATGTTATAGGCATAGCGCGGCGCCGTCGTCGGGTCGGAGACCGAAGCGATGTTGACGCCACTGCCCAGCGCCCAGCGCGCCGCTTGCGGAGGCGTCGCCACCACCATGGCCTTCGGCCCGGGCCTCAGGTCGCGGGACGAGGCCCGGCCTTCCTTGGCGGTGGTCTTCACGCCGGCGCCGATCGCCTTTGCCGGATCGCTTCCAGCCGGAAGCGCCGCGATGGCCTGGCGCGGCGATGCCGCGTCGACGCCAGACGGATCGTTGAAGGCCGAGCGCGGCTCCGGCTGCGTCAGCGACGCGAGCTGATACTCCGCGGGAGCGTCGGTCTTGGCGCTGGCCTGCTCGAGCACTGCCTTGATCTCATCCTGCTTGCCGGGCTGCGGGCGAGCCGTCGGCAGCACCTCGAACGCGTCGGTCGCGCTCTTGTCCTGCTGCGCCGTATCCGCCAGCGCCATCAGCACATTCTGGTCCTTCGGCGCCAGTTCCGCCGGCGTCGTCGAGCGGTCGGGACGCCAGGTCGGCAGCGGAATGTTGTTGACAGCCACCTGGGCTGGATCGGCGGCCGCGGCCTCGCCGGCACTTGCCGTGCCGAACGGAACCTTGTCAGGCACAGGCGCATGCGCGGTGGAAACCGCTTGCTCCGTCGTCGCCGAGGCGTCGGCGACCGCGAATGGCACGTTCTGCGGCGTCTGCTGGCCGACATCGACCTTCGGACGCGGCGCGAAATCGGGCAGCGGGACTTCCTTCGGCGGCAGCGCGGCGATGATCGTCTCGGGCGTGTCCTGCTGCGTCTGCTCGGAATCGTCCGCCACGTCATCCGCGATCTGCGGGATGTTGGCGCGCTTGGCATCCTTCGGCGACACGATGGTGATGCCCGGAAGGTTACTGTTGCGGGCGGGGGCGGCGCTGGCCATCTGAACCTGCTTCGCGGCCTTCGCCTTCGGCGCCGGCGCGCTGTCGTCGGCTTCGTCGTCCGCCTCGTCGGAACCGCCGCCAAACCAGGCGAACAGGCCGCCGGAGCGCTTGGTCGAGCCACCTGCGCTGGCCAGTTCGATATTGGGCGTGCCGGAACCCTTGCGTGCCTGATAGGCAGCCAAAGCCTGCTGATAGCCGGGAAGCGGCTTGCCGTCGCTCGGCACATGTAGCGTCTTGCCGTTGGGGAACAGGCTGACCAGTTCCTGGCGGCTGATGCCCGGCCAGTGGCGCACATTGCCGACATCCATATGGACGAAGGGCGAACCGGAGTTCGGATAGTAGCCGACGCCGCCGCCCTGCATCTTGAGGCCGATGTTGCGCAGCTTCTTCAGCGGCACGCCCGGAATGTAGAAGTCCATCGCCTTGCCGAGCATATGCTGGCTTTTCTCGGCGACGCCGCGGCTGCGCGAGCGCAGCAACGCGTTGGTCGACGGCGAACGGTAACCACAGACGACCTGGATATAGTCGGTCGCGCCGGCTTCGCGATAGGCTTCCCACACGAGATCGAGCAACCGCGGATCCATCTTGGTCGGCTCGTTGCGGCGCCAGTCGCGCAGGATGATATTGATCTTGCGCAGGCCTTCCGGATCGTAGCGACCGTTGCGCTTGTAGACGATCTCGGCCTTTTCGTGCGTATGCAGGTGATAGAGCTTAAGCGAACGGATTTCCGCCCTGGCGCCGGATGTCGCCGTGGACAGGAAAGCTACGGCCAAAATCACGAACGTCAGCCACCTCGGCCAGACGCTCATGTGAAAATGCCGCCCGTTTGTATGTCGTTCGACTTTGTTCAAATCAAATGGCCTTGCAGGCTGCCGTTTGTCCCCGGATTTGACCAAACGGATGTGTCGTTTCACATCCGAGTATCGATCCTAATGGTTAATCATCGTTTATTGAAGCCGAAATGCGGTAACACCGTGGCGATATCCCGTCAAAAATGCTGCACAGCATTTCGTGGTAAATTGCTGGTTTAGATCAAGAATCCGGCTTCGGCCAGAACACGATCTGTTACCGTTAGCGTTAATGCGTGATCCGCAGCAACCCCAACCGCGGAATACCCGCGATTTTCGTGTCAAACGCGACAATTTGACTCGGATTTTAATCCCGAGAGCTGGCTCGAAGCTTGTCGTTCACGAAGCTAGGCGGTCGACACGACCGGCTTCGGGATCAATGCCATATTCCTTCAACTTTCGGTAGAGTGTCGAGCGGCCGATGCCCAACCTGCGCGCGACTTCGCTCATTTGGCCATTGTAATGGTCGATGGCGAGCTTGATCATTTCGAACTCGACCTCGGCCAGCGCGCGCACATTGCCGCGCTCGTCTAGGGCCTTAAGCGTACCGAATCGTGGCAGCAGCCGCGGCGGCGCCTCACCACCGGCCGGTGCGGCCGCGCTGGCGTTACGAACCTCGTTTTCCGCCAGCGCCGAAACATCCCAAGCCGCGTCGGCGGTTGCCGATACCGGTTCCGCTTCGAGATTGACCGTTCCTTCCACCTGCGCGCGGATCTGCGGGAATTCTTCTTCGGTGAGCAGGTCGCCGTCCGCCAGGACCGATGCCCTGAACACCGCGTTTTCCAGCTGGCGGATATTGCCCGGCCAGTCGTAGGCCTGCAGCATGGCGAGCGCCGCCGCCGATATGCCGGTAAGCCGGCGGCGCGGGTCGGCGGGAGCCACCTTTTCCATGAAGTGGCGGACCAGATAAGGAATGTCGTCGCGGCGGTCGCGCAGCGGCGGCACGAAGATCGGGTAGACGTTCAGCCGGTAGAACAGGTCCTCGCGGAACTTGCCGTCCTTGACCTGCTGCAACAGGTTGCGGTGCGTCGCCGAGATCAGCCTGATATCGACCTTGACGGTCGAGCGGCCGCCGACCGGATCGACCTCGCCCTCCTGGACGGCGCGCAGAAGCTTCACTTGGACGTCGAGCGGCAGGTCGCCGATCTCGTCGAGGAACAGCGTGCCGGCATTGGCCTCGACGAACTTGCCGGTGTGCTTGTCGCTGGCGCCGGTGAAGGACCCTTTTTCGTGGCCGAACAGGATCGATTCGACCAGGTTCTCTGGGATCGCGCCGCAATTGACGGTGACGAACGGCTTCGAGCGGCGGTCGCCGCTCCCCTGGATGGCGCGCGCCACCAGCTCCTTGCCGACGCCGGATTCGCCTTCGATCAGGATCGGGATGTTGGACGCCGCCGCCTTCTGGCCGAGGCGGATGACCCGATCCATCGCCGGGCTGTGCGTGATCAAGTCCTTGAAGGTGAGATGGCCGCCGCGCCGCCGCGCCGTGCGCTTCACCTCGTCCTCGACCGCTTCGACCTTCAACGCATTGGCGATCGAGGTCTGCAGCCTGTCGGGCGATGCCGGCTTGACGACGAAATCGAACGCGCCGTGCCGCATCGCCGAGACGACGGTCTCGATGCCGCCCTGGGCCGTCTGCACGATGACCGGGATGTTTATGGCGCGCTCGCGCATCGCCTTCAGCACGCCGATGCCGTCGAGGCCCGGCATCACGAGATCGAGGATGACGACCGACACCTCGCGTGCATTCGCTCCGTCGAGCACATCGAGGCCTGCCGCGCCGCCATCCGTGACGATCGCGGCATGGCCGAACTTCGTCACCGCGGCCTCGAGCAGCCTGCGCTGCACCGGATCGTCATCGACTATGAGTACGGAACCTGTCATGAGTGTCTTGAACGCCCGCCCGAGAAATCCCCATGGATCATCTTGGCACACGGTTCTAAATAAGGTTTCAAAAAACCCGGTGAACGAATTCCTTAGGATTTGACCGGCTTGTTTTTTCCCCTTTGATTTTGGCCCCTTCATTCAAAAGAGGATTGTCCATGCGCATGATGTTCGATCGGCGGCTTGCGGCGGCGGCGACCGGTCAGGGCGCGGCCGGTCTTGGCGAATTGCCGGAATGGAACCTCGCCGATCTTTATTCCGGCATGGATGCGCCCGAGCTGAAGCGCGACATCGCCAGGGCAGCCAGCGACGCCATCGCCTTCGAGACCCGCTGGAAGGGAACGCTCGCTGCAGAGGCCGGGCGCGGCGCCGCCGGTCGTCTCGGCGAGGCGCTGAAGGCCTATGAGGCGCTGGAGGAGCTGATCGGCCGTATCGTTTCCTATGCCGGCCTCGTCTATGCCGGCAACACTGCAGATCCGCAGCGCGCCAAGCTCTATGGCGACGTCCAGGAGAAGATGACCGACGCCAGCGCGCATCTTCTGTTCTTCGCGCTCGAGCTCAACCTGATCGACGATGCCGCGATTGAAAACGCCTTGGCCTCCGACGCGGCCTTCGGCCATTACCGGCCCTGGGTGATCGATCTCAGGAAGGACAAGCCTTATCAGCTCGAGGATCGCGTCGAGCAATTGTTCCACGAAAAGTCGGTCACCGGCCGCGGCGCCTGGAACCGCCTGTTCGACGAGACGATGACCGACCTGCGCTTCGATATCGACGGCGAGGAGCTGACGCTGGAGCCGGCGCTCAACCGATTGCAGGATCCGGATGGCGAGGTGCGGCGGCGCGCCTCGGAAGCGCTCGCCGCGACCTTCCGCAAGAATTTGCGCACCTTCACGCTGATTACCAACACGCTGGCAAAGGACAAGGAAATCTCCGACCGCTGGCGCGGCTTCCAGGACATCGCCGATTCACGCCATCTCGCCAACCGCGTCGAGCGCGGTGTGGTCGACGCGCTGGCGGCCGCCGTCCGCGAAGCGTATCCGCGCCTGTCGCACCGCTATTACGCGATGAAGGCGCGCTGGCTCGGTATGGAGGTGATGAACCACTGGGACCGCAACGCGCCGCTGCCAGAGACGCCGAAGGCGGTGATCCGTTGGGACGACGCCAGAGACACGGTGCTGTCCGCCTATCAGCGCTTCGCGCCGGAGATGGCCGAGATCGCGCGGGGCTTTTTCGACCACAACTGGATCGATGCGCCGGTCAGGCCCGGCAAGTCGCCCGGTGCCTTCGCCCACCCCACTGTGCCGTCGGCGCATCCTTACGTGCTGCTCAACTATATGGGCAAGCCGCGCGATGTGATGACGCTGGCGCATGAGCTCGGCCACGGCGTTCACCAGGTGCTGGCCGCCGGCCAGGGCGCGCTGATGGCCTCGACGCCGCTGACGCTGGCCGAGACCGCCTCCGTCTTCGGCGAGATGCTGACCTTTCGTTCGCTGCTCGACCAGACCACCGATAGGCGCGAGCGCAAGGCGATGCTCGCCCAGAAGGTTGAGGACATGATCAACACCGTCGTGCGCCAGATCGCCTTCTACGAGTTCGAGCGCAAAGTCCATGCCGAGCGCAGGAACGGCGAGCTGACCTCGGACAGGCTGGGCGAGTTCTGGCTGGAGGTGCAGGCCGAGAGCCTTGGGCCGGCGATCAAGCTGCGCGAGGGCTACGAGGTTTTCTGGACCTACATCCCGCACTTCATCCACTCGCCCTTCTACGTCTACGCCTATGCCTTCGGCGACTGCCTGGTGAACTCGCTCTACGCGGTCTACCAGAATGCCGAGCGCGGCTTTCAGGAGAAGTATTTCGAGATGCTGCGCGCCGGCGGCACCAAGCATCATTCGGAGCTTCTGGCGCCGTTCGGCCTCGACGCCACCGACCCTGCCTTCTGGCAGATCGGTCTTGGCGTGATCAGTGCGCTGATCGACGAGCTCGAAGCGCTCGACAAGTGACGGCGCTGGCATCGTAGGAATAATTTAGCCGGAATGCATGTTCGCGGCTGCGTTGTTCTTGGTCCAAATATCTGTTCCGGAACAACTTTGCGCTGAATTTTTCAATTAGCTTTCGCCGGCCCGTATGATAGCGTCCGGCGCAAGCTCAGCCGGACGCATAGCCAAGGCCGGAGACGGCCCCTGGGCGCATCGGCGAATGCGACGATGGCCGTCGGTCAAGAGCACAAACGCACCCGATAGCCCGATTGAAGCCGGCCGTTCCGCCGATCGCGGAACGCTTGATGATCCCTGCGGCGCGCTCGCCATTCCGGGCGACAGTCGGCAGATCGGACTGGAGACAGAAATGAGCACTTTCTTCTACATGCTCCTGGCGTTCGTTGTGGGTGTTTTGGTTGGCTGGTTCATCTGGGGCCGCCTGCGCGGCGAGCTCGACAGCCTGCGCGGCGACCTCGACCGCACACGCGGCGAGCGCGACAGGGCGCGCAACGATCTCGATGCCTGCGGCCGCGCCCGCGCCGAACTCGAGGCCAAGCTGCGCGATGCGGCGGCCGGAGCCGCGAAGACGCCCGCGCCGGCGTCGGCCCCCTTGATGTCGACGTCCTCGGCACCTGCGTCCGCTGCGGCCAAACCGACGGCGAAGGCCGCTACAGCCAAAAAGCCCGCGGTGGCCAAGACGGCGGCCGCGCCAAAGCCGGCCGCCAAAACCGCCGCTCCCAAGCCGGCGGCGAAGAAGGCAGCAGCACCTGCCGCGAAGAAAACAGCCGCCCCGGCGGCAGTTGCCGGCAAGGCCGACAATCTGCGCCGCCTGATCGGCATTGGCCCGGTCAACGAGAAGCTGCTCAAGGGCCAGGGCGTCACCACCTACGCCCAGATCGCCGCCTGGACCGAGGCCGACGTCAAGCGCATCGAGGAAGTGCTCAACTTTGACGGCCGCATCGCGCGCGAGAGATGGATCGAGCAGGCGAAGCTTCTCGCCGCCGGCGACGAGGCAGAGTTCGCCAAGCAGTTCCCCACGGCCGGCACCGCTAACAACACTTGAACAACCGCGCCTGTCGAAAGGGAGGCGGCGTCCACGACGGATGCCGCCTTTGTTCTGGGCCACGATAAGCTTTACGCCGCCCGACGCCGCTCCCTCGATTGCGCCTCGCCGAGCCCCCATATAGAGCGGTCGATTGAACTGACCGCATCCGAGGCTCATGTCCCTGCCCGCCGCCATCTTCCGCAACGACGAGAGCGCTCGTCAGCTGGTGTTCGACCGGCCGCGCGAGATCATCGTCGCGCACAACGCGGAGGAGTTCGCACCGGCGCTCGAGCGGGCGCAGGCTGCCTCCGACGGCGGCAAATGGCTGGCCGGATATTTCTCCTACGAGGCCGGCTACCTGCTTGAGCCGAAGCTGGTGCCGCTGTTGCCCGAAGGCCGTCGCGCGCCGTTGATTTGCCTCGGCGTCTTCGATGCGCCGCTCGAACAGGCGGTGCCGCCGGCCAACGGCCAGGCCACCAATGGCCCGATCTTCGACGCAAGGGCGACATGGTCGGCGCGCGATTATGCCGCCCGCTTCGAGCGCCTGCACGACCACATCCGCAAAGGCGACTGCTATCAGGGCAACCTCACCTTCCCGGTCCAGGCGCATTGGTCGGGCGATCCGCTTGCCGCCTTCGACGCGCTCACCGAACGCCAGCCGGTGAAATACGGCGCGCTGGTCTCGCTCGGCGATCCGATCGTCTTGTCGCGGTCGCCGGAATTGTTCTTCGAAATCGATGCCGACGGCGTGATCGAGACGCATCCGATGAAGGGCACCGCGCCGCGCGGCGCCACCAAGGCCGAGGATGCGCGGCTGAAAGCCTTCCTGCGCAACGACGAGAAGAACCAGGCCGAGAACCGGATGATCGTCGACCTGTTGCGCAACGACATCTCGCTGATCAGCGAGGTCGGCACGCTGGACGTGCCTGAGCTGTTCCGCATCGAAAGCTATCCGACGGTGCACCAGATGGTGAGCCGGGTGCGGGCGAAGCTTTTGCCCGACATCGGCATCCGCCACATCTTCGCCGCGCTCTTTCCCTGCGGCTCGATCACCGGCGCGCCGAAGATCCGCGCCATGGAAATCCTGCATGAACTGGAAGGCGTGCCACGCGACGTCTATTGCGGCGCCATCGGCTGGATCGCGCCGGACGGCAGGATGCGCTTTTCGGTGGCGATCCGCACCATATCGCTCTTTGCCGATGGCGAAGCCGTCTACAATGTCGGCGGCGGCGTCGTCTTCGATTCCACCGCCGAGGAGGAGTACCGGGAGTGTCTTCTGAAAGCGCGCTTCGCGACGGGAACGGCGCCGGCTTCGAGCTGATCGAGACCATGCGCTGGGAACCGGGCTCGGGCTTCCTGCGCTTCGACCGCCACCTCGCCAGGCTCTATTCCTCCGCCGCCGAACTCGGCTTCGCCTGCGATCCCGAGCGGATCGGCGAAGCGCTGTCGAGCGCCACCGGCGGGCATGGCCTTGCCTTGCGCACGCGTCTTGCCTTGCAGCGAAACGGCGAAGCGACGGCGGCAGCAGAACCTTACGAACCGCTTGCCGCCGACAAGGTCTGGCGCCTGCGGCTTGCCCGCACGAAGCTCGACTCGCAGGACATGCTGCTGCGCCACAAGACCAGCCGGCGGCAGCTTTATACACACGCTCGCTCCGAATATCTCGTCACCCAGGCGGACGAGGTGATCCTCGCCAATGAGCGCGGAGAGCTCTGCGAAGGCACGATCACCAATCTCTTCGCCGACTTCGGCGACGGCATTCTCGCCACGCCGCGCCTCGACTGCGGCCTGCTGCCTGGAATATTGCGCGGCGCGCTTCTGGATGAAGGCCGCGCCGTCGAAGCGATCTACAGCTTCGAGGACCTGAAGTCGGCGAAGGCGATCTTCGTCGGCAACTCGCTGCGCGGGCTGATCCCGGCGCGGCTTGATTGATCGGGCTGGAGAGATAAACTGGATAGCACCCAACCCGGCATGACCATTCGCCAGCCGACCCACACCCCCTATGACGGGTCCTCGAAGCTCTTCACCATCGGGCTGAAGCCGCTCGACTTCGACCGTTGGATTGAGACCGATGAATTCCTGCGGCCGCATCTTGCCGAGAAGCAGCGGCTTTACGCGGAGATTCCTGAAAAGGTCTTTGTCGCGGAAGACGGCACGAGCGACGCGCAAGCCGAAGTGCTGGACCTGCTTGCCGCGCATCTGCTGGCTAGACACCCGCATAGCCATCGCGGCGCGGGTTCCGACGTCGAAGTCGCCGGGCTTGCAAGCGCCATAGACAGGCTGCCCCCCGCCCTGCGCGACGCGCCGCTTGCAAGAGCCTCGCTGCTCGTCCAGGACGACCTGATCCTGATGCGCCGCGACGAACGCGGCTGGCGGCTCGCCGCCGGATCGCTCTGCTTTCCCTCGTCCTGGTCGCTTCGGGAAAAATTCGGCAAGCCGCTGCAGGAGATCCATGCGCCGGTGCCGGGCTTCGGCCCGGGCACACGGCCGGCAGAGCTGATCAACCGCATGTTCGACGGCCTGCAGGGCCAGGCGGTCGAGCGCTTCAACTGGTCGATCCAGGCCAATGATGCGCTCTATCACCCGCTGTCCAATGTCGAGCGCATCGACCGCGCCACCAACCGCCCGAGCCGCTTCCCGGACGGCGACATCAACGCCCACGCCTTCATCCGCGTCGAACGCCAGACGTTACGCAAGCTGCCCGTGTCAGGCGACATCCTGTTCACCATCCGCATCCACCTCGACCCGCTCAAGGTGCTGGCCCAGAATTCCGACCGAGCGACGCTCGCGGCATCTTTCTGCGCGCAGCTCAACGCGCTCGACCAGGTCCAGCTCGACTATAAGGGCCTGACCGCCGACCGCGACCGGCTGGTCGAATTCCTCAACGCCATGACGGCGGTGGCTTAACGCCAGCCCAATCGGCTTAGCCGGCGGTTGGCGCTTTTTTCTGGTTTATGACAATGATCTGTGGTGTAGCGCTTGACCGTTCGGCGGAAACGCCGGGTTTTGCTTGTGTTTGAAGGAGTGCGCGGAAAAATGGCGAATGAAAACTGGCCCGTTTACGGTGAGATCACCGGCCCTGTCGTGATGATCGGCTTCGGTTCGATCGGGCGGGGAACGCTGCCGCTGATCGAGCGCCATTTCAAGTTCGACAAGGCGCGCATGACGGTGATCGATCCGCGCGACACCGACCGCAAGCTGCTCGACGAACGCGGCATCGCCTTCGTCCAGGAACACGTAACCGAGAAGAACTACAAGAAGCTGTTGACGCCGCTTTTGACCAAAGGCGGCGGCCAGGGCTTTTGCGTCAACCTGTCGGTCGACACCGCCTCGGTCGATCTGATGCGGCTTTGCCGCAAGCTCGGCGTGCTTTATATCGACACCGTCGTCGAACCGTGGCTCGGCTTCTATTTCGATGCCAAGGCCGACAACGCCAGCCGCACCAACTACGCGCTGCGCGAAGCCATGATCCAGGAAAAGCATGACAAGCCGGGTGGCGCGACCGCGGTCTCGACCTGCGGCGCCAATCCCGGCATGGTCTCGTGGTTCGTCAAGCAAGCGCTGGTAAACCTCGCCACCGACCTCGGCTTGGAGTTTTCCGAGCCAGCCGAGCACGACCGCGAAGGCTGGGCCAAGTTGATGAAGAAGGCCGGCGTCAAGGGCATCCATATCGCCGAGCGCGATACCCAGCGGACCAAGAAACCCAAGCCGATGGACGTGTTCTGGAACACCTGGTCGGTCGAGGGCTTCATCTCGGAAGGCCTGCAGCCGGCCGAGCTCGGCTGGGGCACGCATGAGAACTGGATGCCGAAGAACGGCAAGAAGCACAAGCATGGCTCCAAGGCGGCTATCTATCTCGAACAGCCCGGTGCCAACACGCGCGTGCGCTCCTGGTGCCCGACGCCCGGCCCGCAATACGGCCTGCTGGTGACGCACAACGAGTCGATCTCGATCGCCGATTTCTTCACCGTACGCTCCAAGAAGGGCAAGGTGCAGTACCGTCCGACCTGTCACTATGCCTACCATCCCTGCAACGACGCGATCTTGTCTCTGGACGAGATGTTCGGCGCCGCCGGCAAGCCTCAGGCGGTGCACCACGTGCTCGACGAGAACGAGCTGGTCGACGGCGTCGACGAGCTCGGCGTGCTGCTCTACGGCCACGACAAGAACGCCTATTGGTACGGCTCGCAATTGTCGCTGGCCGAGGCGCGTAAGCTTGCGCCCTACCAGAACGCCACCGGTCTGCAGGTCACCTCGGCGGTGCTCGCCGGCATGGTCTGGGCGTTGGAAAATCCCGAGGCCGGCATCGTCGAGGCCGACGAGATGGATTACAAGCGCTGCCTGGAAGTCCAACTGCCCTATCTCGGGCCGGTGAAAGGCTACTACACCGACTGGACGCCGCTGGATAACCGTCCCGGCCTTTTCCAGGAAGACCTGGACCAGGACGATCCGTGGCAGTTCCGCAACATCTTGGTGCGATAGCTGTCTGTCCAACTGGCCTCACCGCCTTGCAATCGCCCGGAAATCGGGCGATTGAAGGTTTGCGGACCGAGGAGAGGATTTTCAAAATGACCATTGCGCGCAAACTGCTTTCGGCAGGCGCCGCGGCAAGCCTTCTGGCTGCTGCCGCCTGCAATACCACAGGCCCTTCCGACCAGCCGTCCATGGCCGCCGCGCCCAAGGGCGTCGAGGGCAACTGGATCGACGCCAAGGGCACCGGCCTGTCGACCTTCGCGGGCGGGAATTTCACCACCGTTGCAACCGACACCGGCCAGAAACTTTCCGAGGGCACTTACACCCTGACCGGGCCGACGTCCGTGGAGATCCATGGCACTTCGCTGATCCGCCAGGCGCCGGTCAGCTTCAATTGCCTGATGGTCTCCACCAGCCAGCTCAACTGCACCGCGGCCAGCGGCCAGAATTTCGTTCTGACCCGCCGCGCCTGAGCGATACGGACATTGATGGCTCTGAAGAGCGGCGGCGTAAGCCGCCATTCTTTTTTGTGCCGGCAAAACACTCCGGGATTTCTGCTTGCATCACCTGAAACGCGATGTGAACATGACCCAAAGCTGACTGTTATTTTCCAGTCAAGCGGCGGGTTTAATGCATGTCGCCCAAAAGTGTGCAGCGGTTTTGGGAGAACGACATGCATGAAATGAGATCACGTTAAGTCCGCGCATCCGGGAGACGAAGATGAAGAAGATTGCCGCCATTCTAGCCCTGTCCGCCTCGACGCTCGGCCTGTCGGCGGGCGTATCCTTTGCCGACTACACGCTGAACATCCTGCATTTCAACGATTGGCACAGCCGTATCGAAGGCAACAACAAATACGAATCCACCTGCTCGGCGGACGAGGAGACCAAGGGCGAATGCATCGGCGGCGCCGGCCGGCTGATCACCGCGATCGCGCAGGAGCGCAAGAAGCTCGAGGGCCAGAATGTGCTGTTGCTCAATGCCGGCGACAGTTTCCAGGGGTCGTTGTTCTACACCACCTACAAGGGCGCCGTGGAAGAGGAATTCCTCAACCAGATCAAGCCCGACGCGGTGACGCTCGGTAACCATGAATTCGACGACGGCGAGACAGCGCTCGTGCCTTACCTCGACAAGGCGAAATTCCCGATCGTCAGCGCCAATGTCGTGCCCAACGACAAGTCGGGCGCGGCGGGCAAGATCAAGCCGTCGATCGTCGTCGAGGTCGGCGGCCAGAAGATCGGCATCATCGGCGCCGTCACCAACGACACGCCGGAGCTCGCTTCGCCCGGTCCGAACATCGCGATAACGGACGACGTCAAGGCGATTACGGCGGAGGTCGAGAAGCTGAAGGCGCAAGGCATCAACAAGATCATCGCAGTCACTCATATCGGCTACAATCGCGAGCGCGATGTGATCGCCAAGATCCCGGGCATCGACGTGGTGGTCGGCGGCCACAGCCACACGCTTCTGTCCAACACCGATCCAAAGGCGGCAGGCCCCTACCCTACGATGGTCGACAACCCCGACGGCTCCAAGGTGCCGGTGGTGCAGGCGGCGTCCTATTCGAAGTATCTCGGCGAGTTCAAGGTCGTGTTCGACGATAATGGCGTCGTCAAGGAAGCGAGCGGCGCGCCGATCTATCTCGACAAGTCGATCACGCCCGACCCCGCAGTGCTCGCGCGCATCAAGGAGCTCGGCGCGCCGATCGAGGCGCTGAAGAACAAGGAGGTTGCCGAGACCACCAAGGCGATCGACGGCAGCCGAGAAAGCTGCCGCACGCGCGAATGCGAGATGGGGAACCTCGTCTCCGACGCCATTCTCGACCGCACCAAGGGCCAGGGCGTGGAAATCGTAATCTCGAATGGCGGCGGCCTGCGCGCTTCAATCGACCAGGGCACCGTAACCATGGGCGAGGTGCTGACCGTGCTGCCGTTCCAGAACACGCTGGCGACCTTTAAGATCTCGGGCAAGGACCTGGAAGCGGGCCTCGAAGGCGGCCTCAGCCAGATCGAGGACGGCGCCGGTCGCTTCCCGCAGGTGGCGGGTCTCAAATATTCCTTCGACAAGTCGGTCGCGCCCAATGCCGGCCGGCTCAAGTCGGTCGAGGTGATGGAGAACGGCGCTTGGGCGCCGATCAACCCGGACAAGCAGTATCTCGTCGCCACCAACAATTACGTCCGCCAGGGCGGCGATGGCTACAAGGTGTTCGCCGACAAGGCCACCGACGCCTACGACTACGGCCCGGGGCTAGAGCAGGTGGTAGCCGACTATCTCGGTGCGCACCGGCCCTATACGCCGAAGCTCGACGGCCGCATCACCGAGATCGCCGCCACGACGGCGGCGGCACCGGCCGCCGAACCCGCCAAGCCGGCCGAAGCAGCGCCTGCCGCGCCCACGACCCAGGCGCCGGCTGCCGATGCGGCGAAGCCGGCCGAGACCGCGCCCGCAGGCAGCGAACCCGCTATGCCGGCTTTGCCTTCAGGCTCGAGCGACATCGCCGGCACGCCGCCGGCCGTCCCGGCCGAGACCGCGCCCGCGGCGCCTGCCGCGGAACCGGCACAGCCCGCCGAAGCCACCCCGACAGCGGCCCCTGCCCCTGCTGCAGAGCCGGCAAAGCCGGCGGAGGCAACCGCAGCCAAGCCGGCCGAGACCAGCCATACCGTCGCTGCCGGCGATACCTATTGGGAGCTCGCCAAGAAAGCCTATGGCGATGCCACTAAGTGGAAGCTGATCTCAGAGGCCAACAAGGACTACAAGCCGCGCCGCCTGCCGCTCGGCGCGACGCTGACCATTCCGCCGGCCGCGAAGTAACGCCCCGCCGAAACGAATCGCACCCGCTCGGGCAACCGGGCGGGTGTTCCTTTTCCACGCCGTAACACGATAAGGTGCGGCCAGACGCAGCATTGAAAACCGGCAGGGCATCGCTAGTTTCCGCGACGCTGCTCCCCGGAGATCCTCGATGACGCTTGCCAGCCCCACCGATGCCAAAGCCGTGCCGTCCGACGGCCCGCTGTCGGCCGCCGCCGCGCCGGTGAGGCCGGGCAAGATCGGCATCATGCTTGTCAATCTGGGCACGCCGGACGGCACCGACTTCAAGCCGATGTGGCGTTATCTGCGGGAATTTCTCTCCGATCCGCGCGTCATCGAGCTCAACAAGGCGATCTGGTACCCGATCCTCTACGGGCTCGTGCTGACCACGAGGCCGAAGAAATCCGGCGCCAACTATGCCAGGATCTGGAACCGCGAAAAGAATGAGTCGCCGCTGCGCACCTTCACCCGCGCCCAGGCCGAAAAGCTGGTGACGGCGCTCGGCGACCTGCCCAATGTCACGGTCGACTGGGCGATGCGCTACGGCAACCCCTCGACGGCAAGCGTTGCCGAGAAGCTGGTCGCGCAAGGCTGCGAGCGCATCCTTTCCTTCCCGCTCTATCCGCAATATTCGGCAACGACGACGGCGACCGCCAACGACCAGTTGTTTCGCGCGCTGATGAAGATCAGGCATGCGCCGGCGGTGCGGAGCGTGCCGCCCTATTACGATGAGCCCGTCTATATCGAGGCGCTCGCCCGCTCGATCGATAAACACATCGCCACGCTCGACTTTAAGCCGGAGGTGGTGATCGCCTCCTATCACGGCATCCCGAAACCCTATTCCGACAAGGGCGATCCCTACCGGGCGCATTGCCTGGAGACGACAAGGCTGCTGCGCGCGCGCCTCGGCTGGGACGAGAAGAAGCTGATCACCACCTTCCAGTCGCGCTTCGGCGCGCAGGAATGGCTGCAGCCCTATACCGACGTCACGGTCGAGAAGCTGGCCAAGGACGGCGTGAAGTCGATCGCCATCGTCAATCCGGGCTTTTCCGTCGATTGCATCGAGACGCTGGACGAGATCGGCCGCGAAGTGGCCGAGACTTTTCATCATGCCGGCGGCAAGGACTTTGCCCACATCCCTTGCCTCAACGACAGCGCCGAGGGCATGGCGGTCATCGAGACGCTGGTGCGGCGCGAGCTTGCCGGCTGGGTGTGACCGGCTTCACCGACGGCACGAAAGCGGTGCGCAAAAGCCTCCGCTAACCAATATTAGCGATCACCTGATTGTAACGTTGCGGAAACACACTTAAGTGATTCCGTGAAGTCGGCGCCTATTGAGGGAGATACGAAATGGGCTTCAGCGGTTTCGATATTGCCATCGTCGTTCTTGTTTTCCTGGTTATCATCCTTCTGTTCAAAGGCATCAGGACGGTGCCGCAAGGTTACAATTACACGGTGGAGCGCTTCGGCCGTTACACCAAGACGCTGACCCCTGGCCTCAACATCATCAACCCCATCTTCGAGCGCGTCGGCGCCAAGATGAACATGATGGAGCAGGTGCTGGATGTCCCGACGCAGGAGATCATCACCCGCGACAACGCCATCGTCGGCGTCGATGGCGTCGCCTTCTACCAGGTGCTGAACGCGCCGCAGGCGGCCTATCAGGTCGCGGGCCTGCAGAACGCCATCTTGAACCTCACCATGACCAACATCCGTACCGTCATGGGCTCGATGGATCTCGACGAATTGCTGTCCAACCGCGACGCCATCAACGAGCGCCTGCTGCGCGTCGTCGACGAGGCCGCGCATCCCTGGGGCATCAAGATCACCCGCGTCGAGATCAAGGACATCAACCCGCCGGCCAACCTGGTGGAATCGATGGGCCGCCAGATGATGGCCGAACGCGACAAGCGCGCCCAGATCCTGGCCGCCGAGGGCCTGAAGCAGTCGCAGATCCTCGAGGCCGAAGGCCGACGCGAAGCCGCCTTCCGCGACGCCGAGGCGCGCGAGCGCTCGGCCGAGGCCGAAGCCAAGGCGACGCAGGTCGTCTCGGAGGCCATCGCCAAGGGCGACGTGCAGGCGATCAACTACTTCGTCGCGCAGAAATACACCGAGGCCCTGGCCAGGATCGGCTCTTCCAGCAACAACAAGATCGTGCTGATGCCGTTCGAGGCCTCCTCGCTGATCGGTTCGCTCGGCGGCATCGGCGAGATCGCCCGCGAAGTCTTCAAGGGCGAAGGCCCGTCCGGTACGCAGCGGCAGGGCTCGCGCCCGCCGGTCGTGCGCCAGACGGACAACTGATGATCTAACTCCGTGGGAGACCATCAATGATCGACCGCATCGTTTCGGAACTCGGCCCGTGGAACTGGATGGTTCTGGGCATCGTGCTCCTGGTGATGGAAGTCGTGGCGCCGGGCGTCTTCATGCTGTGGATCGGCATCGCGGCGCTGATCATCGGCGCGGTATCGCTGGCGATCTGGGACGCGGCCTTCTGGACCTGGCAGGTGCAGGTCCTGGCCTTCCTGGTGCTCAGCGTGGTGTCGGCCTATGTCGGCCGGCAGATCGTGGTCTCGCGCCAGGGCAGCGGCGACCAGCCGCTGCTCAACCGCCGCGGCGCCCAGATGGTCGGCCGCACCGCGACGCTGTCCGAACCGATCAAGAACGGCCGCGGCCGCATCCGGCTCGGCGACACGCTGTGGCGCGTCTCCGGCCCGGACCTGCCGGTCGGCGCGCAGGTGCGCGTGACCGGCGCCGCGGACACTGACCTGGAGCTGACCGTAGAGGCTATTTGAGCCGAGCGTCCAAGGGACGTGTCGTGTACCGATCCGTCCTAAGCCGCGCCGATGCGTAGCAAATCGTGGAGGTGGACGAGCCCGACCGGGCGTCCGCTTTCGACCACCATCAGGCTGGTGATAGCGGAGGTGTTGATGGTCTGCAGCGCCGTCGCCACCAGCGTGTCCGGGCTTGCCGTCTTCGGCTTCTTCGTCATCACCTGATCGACGCTCATCGAGAGCAGGTCGCTGGCGATGTGGCGGCGGATATCGCCGTCGGTGATGATGCCGGCCAGCGCGCCGTCGGCGCTGGTGATCGCCACACAGCCGAAACCCTTTTGCGACAATTCCAGGATCGCCTCACGCATGCCGGTGCCCGACGTCACCAGCGGCAGCCGCTCGCCGACATGCATGATCTCGCGCAACTGCGTCAGGTTGGCGCCGAGCTGGCCGCCGGGATGGAAGGTACGGAAATGATCGGGCGTGAAGCCGCGTGCCTCGAGCAGCGCGATCGCCAGCGCATCGCCGGTGACGAGCTGCAGCAGCGTCGACGTCGTCGGCGCCAGCCCGTGCGGACAGGCTTCCGGCACGATCGGCAGCAAAAGCACCACGTCGGCGGCGCGGGCCAATGCCGACGTCTCGCCGGAGGTGATCGCGATCAGCGGGATCGAAAAACGCCTGGAATAGGCGACGATCCCCATCAGTTCCTTGGTCTCGCCCGACCACGACATGGCGATGATGGCATCGTCGCCGTGGATCATGCCGAGATCGCCGTGATTGGCTTCGGCAGAATGGACGAAGAAGGCGGGCGTGCCGGTCGACGCGAGCGTCGCGGCGATCTTGCCGCCGATATGGCCGCTCTTGCCGACGCCGGTGACGATGACGCGGCCTTTGATGTTGGAAATGAGGTCGATGGCGCGGGCGAAGGGCTCGGCCAGCCCGTTCTCCAGCGCGGCGGCCAGGGCCGTCACACCGGCCTTCTCCGTCGCCACCGTTCTAAGCGCCGATTCGATCGCAGCCTGGCTGTCCGGCCGCTTTCTTTCTGGGGACCCCGCATGCATGGCGCAAGCGATTAGCGCTTTGGCGCGCCCCTGTCCAACAGAATTGCCTCAGGCCGGTCTTCCGGGGGTGCCGCGAGACCCAGTCTCAACCCTCCGTTAACCATCCGCATTTACGGTTCGGTAAGTATGGCGCAACCGCGCCGCGCAAGCAGTGGTGACGATGTCCGGGGGCCAGCCTGATACGAAAATCGGTCGAAAGGGCATTGCCATCGCGGCTCTGCTGCTGACGGCAAGCGCGCTTGCCCTGCTGCGGCCGGCGCCGGCATTTTCGCAGGATACCGAGCTGCGCGGCGAGGTTTCCGAATCGGCCATCCTTGCCGACCAGCAGCGCAAGGCGCGGCAGTTGCGGGCGCAAGGGTCGCAGGATGAGACGCCTGCCCCTGCGGCAACCGCCCAGAACACGGCGCCGACCGCCTATCAGCCCGTGAGCCCCGGCGCTGTTCCGGATGACGACCAGACCGCCGGCACCGGCAGCGTTTTCGACCAGCCGCAGGTGGGCGACGATCCGCTCGCCACCAATCCGACGCCGGTGAAGCCGCGCCGGCCTTCGACGGCAAAACAGCGCGCCGACGACGCCAAGGCGAAGGCCGATACCAAGACGGCCAGCAAGAAAAAGGCCAAGAAGGCCGTGGCCGACACCGACAGCACCACCACCGCCGCCACGGCCGCCGGCGACCAGACCGACGCTGCGGCGACCGACGATGACGGCACCAACCGCCGCGCCGTCACGATCGACAGCGTCGACAAGCAGAAGCTCGATCCGGGCGCCGAGCGCACCGGCTCGATCGAGACCCCGAAGGTAAAGCCCGAGGACGACCCGTTTGCCGCTCCCGGCGTCAAGGTTGGCACCTTCCTATTCCGGCCGACGCTGGAACAGGGCGTGACCGCGACGTCGAATGCCGATTCCAGCAACGCCGGCAAGTCGGCTGCGCTGTCGGAGACGGCGCTGCGTTTTACCGCGACCTCCGACTGGCGCGAGAATTCGGCCCTGATTACCGGTTATGGCCTGTTCCGCAACACGATCTCGGGTGAGAAGATCAACGATGCGCAGGGCCGCATCGAAGGCCAGCTCAATATCGACCTCGACAACGAGCTGCGCGCCATCGCCAAGCTCGGCTACGAAGCCGCGCCAGAATCGGCCTCCGCGCCCGATGCCGTCGCCGGCGTCAACCAGCAGCCGCTGCGCCAGACGGTGGACGGCAGCCTCGGCATCGAAAAGGATGTCGGCAAGATGCGTTACACGCTGACCGGCGCGGTCTCGCACGACTTCTACGGCGATGCCGAACTCACCGACGGCACCACCCTGTCGCAAAAGGATCAGGACAACACGCTCTATACGGCGACCTTGCGCACCGGTTACCAGGTGTCGCCGGCGCTGACGCCGTTCACGGAAGTCGAGCTCGGCCGCAGGGTCTACGATCTGCGCCTCGACACCGACGGCTTCGACCGCGCCTCGAAAAGGATCGGTGCGCGCGCCGGCCTCGAGCTCGATATGGGCGACAAGCTGTCGGGCGAATTCTCCGTCGGCTGGCTGCGCGAGGCGCTCGACGACAGCCGACTGCCGGCGATCGCCGGGCCCAGCGTCAACGCCGACCTCAAATGGTCGCCCGAGCGCGGCACCACCATCGGGCTCACCGGAAAGACCGAGGTCGAGACCACCACGACGGCAGGCCAGAGCGGCGACATCCTCTATTCGGGCCGGCTCACGGCCGAGCGGCAGATCCGCGCCAACCTGACCGCCAATGCGGCTCTAGGTCTGGATTGGCGCGACTATGTCGGTATCGACGGGCACGACAGAATCCTGAGCGCCGAGACCGGGCTGACCTGGTGGCTGAACCGCTATGCCGGCCTCACCACGCGCGTCAGAACGGAGAAGCTGACCAGCAACCTGCCCGGCCGCGACTACACAGCCAACAGCATCTATCTCGGCCTGAAGATCCAGCGCTGACGCCTCGTCATCCACGGGCGGAGCGGGAGCGAAGCGGACGCGCAGACCCGAGGATCCATTCCGTGACCTCGCGCGAAGGGTAAAGGCGGTGCAGAACAGAGGTCGTTCTGCACCGCTGTGACGCTTATAGGTAACGGAATGGATTCTATGGTCTGCGCCGCGTCGCTTCGCTCCTTGCTCCGCCATAGAATGACGAAACGCGTGTGGTCTTGGCCAACGGCTTAGGAGGCTGCCCCGCGACGCTCCGACGGCCGCACCTCATCCAGCAGCGTGCGGATGACTCCGGCCATGCTTCCATTCATGTCGTTGCGCCACAGCGCGAAGGCGACATTGGCCTCGACAAAACCTTCCGGCGAGCCGCAATCGAACGTCCGGCCCTTGTAGTGGTAGCCGTAGAAGGCCTGCTTTTTCTCCAGCTTCAGCATCGCGTCGGTCAGCTGGATCTCGTTGCCGGCGCCGCGTTCCTGGCTCTCCAGGATCGAGAAGATTTCCGGCTGCAGGATGTAGCGGCCGTTGATGAACAGGTTGGAGGGCGCGGTGCCCTGCTTCGGCTTCTCCACCATCTGGGTGATGCGGAAGCCGTGATGTGTGTCCTCGCCGCGGCCGACGATCCCGTATTTATGCGACTCGGCCGGATCGCATTCCTGCACGGCGATGATGTTGTTGCCGGTCTCTTGATAGAGATCGACCATGTCCTTCATGCAGCTCTTTTCCGACTGCATGATCATGTCGGGCAAAAGCAGCGCAAACGGCTCGTCGCCGACCAGTTCGCGCGCGCACCAGACAGCGTGACCGAGGCCCATCGGCACCTGCTGGCGGGTGAAGCTGGTCTGCCCCGGCGCCGGCTGCAGCCGCTGCAGGCGCGCGAGCTGCTCGTCCTTGCCGCGCTGGGCCAGCGTGTCATAGAGCTCGAACTGAATATCGAAATGATCCTCGATGACCGCCTTGTTGCGGCCGGTGACGAAGATGAAATGCTCGATGCCGGCGTCGCGCGCCTCATCGACCACATACTGGATGACCGGCCTGTCGACGACGGTCAGCATTTCCTTGGGAACAGCCTTGGTGGCCGGGAGGAACCGCGTGCCGAGGCCTGCGACCGGGAAAACTGCCTTGCGAACTCGCTTCATGTTGCCAACCATCCGCTTGAGGATCTCTATGCCAATCCCGTTTCGGGACATTTTCGCGCCGAAATCATGGACTAGCAAACAACAATTGAAAATTAACAGGGCTAAAAGCGCCGGAGCCTCTTTTCGTTCCCGGCGGCACCTATGGTAAACTAAATACTAACCCGGTTCGGCGTTGAATGATCCTTCCTGATTTGACGAAGGAGGAAAAGATGTCGGTTCGAAACACGGCCAGGCGCCTGACGGCCCTCGTGACGGCCGCCGGCCTCACGCTCGCCCTGCTGATGCCCGCCGGGCCTGCTTTCGCCGATGCCGGGTTCCGCCAGTGGGTCGCGGGTTTTCGCGCCACCGCGGTGGCGGGTGGCGTCTCCGGCGCGGTCTATGACCAAGCCATGCGCGGCATCGAGCCCGACCCCGTCGTGCTGGAAAAGGCGCGCACCCAGCCTGAATTCAGCGCTCCCGCCTGGGACTATTTCGACAACCGCGTGCATGACCAGTCGGTGGCCAACGGCCAGGCGATGGCGAAGAAATGGAAGCCCTGGCTGGACCGCATCGAGGCGCGCTTCGGCGTCGACCGCAACATCCTCCTTGCCATCTGGTCGATGGAATCGAATTACGGCGAGATCCTCAAGCGCACCGACATCATGCGCAACGTCATCCGTTCGCTGTCGACGCTCGCCTATGGCGATCCGAAGCGCTCGAAATATGCCCGCACCCAGTTGATCGCGGCGCTGAAGATCCTGCAGAGCGGCGACATCGACGAAAGCCATCTGATGGGCTCTTGGGCCGGCGCTATGGGCCAGACGCAGTTCATCCCGACCAGCTACCAGCACTATGCGGTCGACATGGACGGCAACGGCAAGCGCGACATCTGGAATTCGATCCCGGATGCGCTGGCCACCTCGGCTAATCTATTGAAGAAGAACGGCTGGCAGGCCGGCAAGACCTGGGGCTATGAAGTGACCATCCCGGCCGGCAAATTGCCCGGCGGCGCCAAGACGCTGGCACAGTGGCAGGCGCTCGGCGTCGCGCGGGCCAACGGCAAGCCGTTCAAGAACCCGAACGACAAGGCGACGCTGAAAGTGCCGGACGGCCGCGGCGGACCGGCCTTCCTGATGATCCGCAATTTCTCGGTCATCAAGGCCTACAACAACGCCGACAAATACGCCCTGGCCGTCGGCCTGCTGGCCGACGAGATCGCCGGCGGCAGCGGCCTGGTGCAGGACTGGCAGCGGCCGTTCACCAAGCTCACCTTCGAGGAACGGCAGGAACTGCAGAAGCGGCTTTCGCAGCACGGGCTTTATGACGGCAAGTTCGACGGCAAGATCGGTGACGGTACGAAAACCGCCATCATGACTTACCAGGCCAAGGTCGGCTTGACCCAGGATGGCTATCCGAGCCTGGAAGTGCTCAAATGGCTGCGTAAGCAGTAGGGCCGGCGCAAGCGAAGGCATCCTTTCAAAGGCGGCACGAATGCTTTAGCGGCTCGGCTCATGCGTGGCTTTCGTTAGGGTCATGCACCAAGGGATGGAGAAGCGTTTGGTTTCGGTTTCGCGTATCAGGCAGAGCATTCGCCGGATGCCGATCCTTGTCCTCGCGCTTGCCGTGCTTGTCGTCACCGCCGCCGGAGCCTTCCACGCTCCAGCCTTCGCGCAGGAGCAAAGCCGCGGCTGGTCGCTGCGCGACCTTCTCTTTCCCCGCCGCAGCGAGCGTATCGAGCCACCGCTCGATGTAGAGAAACCAAGGCCGAAGCCGAAGAAGAAGTCGAAGCCGCGGCCACCGGCCGAGCCGCAGACGCCGATCGTCGAAAAGACGAACGATGCCCGTGTCGTGCTGGTGGTCGGCGATTTTCTGGCGAGCGGGCTTGCCGAAGGGCTCGACACCGCCTTCGCCGACAATCCAGCGGTCAGGATCGTCGGGCGCGCCAACGGCTCGTCCGGCTTCGTTCGCGAGGATGTCTACAATTGGCCCGTCGAAATCAAGTCGCTGATCGAGACCGAGAAGCCGGCTGCCGTGGTCCTCATGCTGGGCTCCAATGACCGTCAGCAGATGAAGGTCGGCGACGTGCGCGAGCAGCCGCGCTCGGAAAATTGGACCAAGGAATATGAGCGCCGCACCGATGCGCTGGGCAAAGCCCTGCAGGACACCAAGGTGCCGTTCCTGTGGGTCGGCATGCCGGCTTTCGGCTTGTCGAAGATGAACTCCGACATGCTCGCTTTCAATGACATCTACCACCAGGCCGCCCAGAGCCATGGCGGCGAGTTCGTCGATGTCTGGGACGGTTTCGTCGACGAGAACGGCGCGTTCGTCACCTCCGGCCCCGACATCAACGGCCAGCCCGTGCGCCTGCGTTCCGACGACGGCATCAACGTCACCAAGGCCGGCAAGCGCAAGCTCGCCTTCTATACGGAAAAGCCGCTGGCCAAGATCCTCGGCCTGGCGCCGCCCGGCAGCATCACCACCGTCTCGGCGCCGACGGGCGAGCCGGTCGAAGCGCCGACGCCGGCCGCTGTCCCGGTCATCGTCGACCGCACCGCGCCGATGCTGCTCGGCGACCCAGCGCTCGACGGCGGCACGGAACTACTCGGCGCCGCGCAACCCGCCAAAGCCGATCCGAACCTGCCCGGCGAAAAGCTTATCGTGCAAGGCAAGGCGCCCGCCGCCTCGCCCGGCCGCGCCGACGATTTCACCTGGCGGCCGAAGACGCCGCCGGCGACGGCGGCGGCCGAGTCCAGCTCCACGCCGGCGACCCCTTAGCCGACATTCTTGCCTGGCAGCGATTTCGCGCCAAGTCGAAACGATGGCATTATCGGATTTTGGCCGAAGTCAAAGTCGGGGGACGAATATGTCGGCAACGGGGTATGCCTTGCTTGGGTTCCTGACGTGGACCCTCTTATTGCTCATATGGATGGAAATCCTGCGCACCCATCTTGTGGTGAGCGGCCGCATCCTCGCGAATGGCTTCAAGCCTGACAACGCCGGCCTTTCGCCCTTCTTGCAGAGGCTGGCGCGAGCCCACGCCAATTGCCTCGAAGGCCTCCCTATATTCGGAGGCCTCATGGCCCTGGCGATGATGAGTTCGCGCGCCTCGATTACCGATCCGCTTGCATATTGGTTTCTCGGCGCGCGGCTGGTCCAGTCGGCCATTCACTTGACGTCGACAAGTCCAACAGCCGTCAAGGCCCGATTTTCCGCGTTCGCGGTTCAGATGGCTATCGGCCTCTATTGGGCGGTAAAGCTGCTGATCAGCTAGGGCACGCTTCACTAAAAGACTGCGGCCGGTCAGCCGCAGACATAGCCCGATACCGAACTGCTGCCCGTTCTCAGCGCGGCAGCACGGAGGATCCCATCAACGCCTCGTCGATCGAGCGCGCCGCCTGGCGGCCCTCGCGGATCGCCCACACCACCAGCGACTGGCCGCGGCGGACGTCGCCGGCGGCGTAGAGCTTGTCGACGCTGGTCCTGTAGTCGCGGTCATTGGCCTCGACATTCCGTGAACGGCGGCTGTCGGTGACGGCCATGATCTGCCCGTCAAGCTCCTTCATCACGCTGTCACCGGCCGGCCCGGCAAAGCCGATGGCAATGAAGGCGAGGTCGGCGCGGATGACGAATTCGGTGCCGGCGATCGGCTTGCGCTTGTCATCGACCTCGCAGCAACGAACGCCGGTCAGTTGGCCTTCCTCGCCGATGAATTCGAGCGTCGCCACCTGGAATTCGCGCTCGGCGCCCTCTGCCTGCGAGGAGGAAGTGCGCATCTTCGTCGCCCAATAGGGCCAGACCGCGAGCTTGTCTTCCTTCTCCGGCGGCTGCGGCCGGATGTCGAGCTGGGTGACGCGCACCGCGCCCTGGCGGAAGGCGGTGCCGATACAGTCGGACGCGGTGTCGCCGCCTCCGACCACCACGACATGCTGGCCGCCGGCGATGATCGGATGCGAGGGCCAGGCCACCGACTGGATCGGCTCGCCGCCGACGCGGCGGTTCTGCTGCACCAGATAAGGCATGGCGTCATAGACGCCGCTGAGATCGGCGCCCGGAATGCCGGCCGGCCGCGGCGTTTCGGAGCCGCCGCAATAGAGAACCGCGTCATACTCCTCGAGCAGCTCGGCGACCTTTTTGTCGACGCCGACATTGACGCCGCAATGGAAGGTCACGCCCTCGCCCTGCATCTGCTCGATGCGCCGGTCGATATAGTGCTTCTCGATCTTGAAGTCCGGAATGCCGTAGCGCATCAGTCCGCCCGGGCGGCTTTCGCGCTCATAGACATGGACGTCGTGGCCGGCGCGGCCGAGCTGCTGCGCGGCCGCCATGCCGGCCGGACCGGAGCCGATGACGGCGACCCGCTTGCCGGTCTTCCTCTCCGGCGGATAGGGCCGGATATGGCCGGTCTCATAGGCCTTGTCGGCGATCGCCTGCTCGACCGTCTTGATCGCGACCGGAATGTCCTCGAGGTTCAGCGTGCAGGCTTCCTCGCAAGGCGCCGGACAGATGCGGCCGGTGAACTCAGGGAAATTGTTGGTCGAGTGCAGGTTGCGGATCGCATTGTCCCAGTCGCCATTGTAGACGAGGTCGTTCCAGTCGGGGATCTGGTTGTGGATCGGACAACCGGTCGGCCCATGGCAGAACGGAATGCCGCAATCCATGCAGCGCGCGGCCTGTTTCTCGACCTCCTTGTCGGACATCGGCAGCGTGAATTCGCGGAAATGCCGGATGCGGTCGGAGGCCGGCTGGTACTTGTGCACCTGCCGGTCGATTTCGAGAAACCCAGTTACCTTGCCCATAGTCCAGTCCCTGCTGTCCGAAGGCACGCTTTTGTCGGCGCACCCGTTAACCCCATAAGGCCGCCGTGGCAACCGCAGTCCGGGGTAAGGATTGTTGGTGAGGAGGCGGCCGGAGAACCATCGCTCCGGCCTTTCCAATTCTTATTCCGCCGCCACGCTCATGCGCATGCGTTCCATCTCGATCAGCGCGCGGCGGTATTCCACCGGCATGATCTTCCGGAATTTCGGCCTGAAATTCTGCCAGTCGTCGAGGATCTCGCGGCCGCGCACCGAACCGGTGAAATGCACATGGTTCGAGATCAGCTGGTAGAGGCGCTCCTCGTCATGGCTGGTCATGTCGCCCGATACGTCGACGCGGCCCTTGTGGTCGAGGTCGCCGCCGTGATGGAGCAGTTTCTCCATCAGGTCGTCTTCTTCCGGCACCGGCTCCAGCTCGACCATCGCCATGTTGCAGCGCTCGGCGAAATCGCCCTTCTCGTCCAGCACATAGGCGACGCCGCCCGACATGCCGGCGGCGAAGTTGCGCCCGGTCTTGCCGAGCACGACGACGATGCCGCCCGTCATGTATTCGCAGCCATGGTCGCCGACGCCTTCGACGACGGCGGCGACACCGGAGTTGCGCACCGCGAAGCGCTCGCCGGCGACGCCGGCGAAATAGGCTTCGCCTTCCGTCGCGCCGTAGAGCACGGTGTTGCCGACGATGATCGAGTCCGCCGCGACGATTTTCGCCTCTTCCGGCGGACGGATGACGATGCGGCCGCCCGACAGGCCCTTGCCGACATAGTCGTTGCCGGCGCCGACCAATTCGAACGAAACGCCGCGCGCGAGAAACGCGCCGAAGGACTGGCCGGCGGTGCCGGTCAGCTTCACCTTGATCGTGTCCTCGCGCAGCCCCTTGTGCTTGAAGCGCTTGGCGACTTCGCCCGACAGCATGGCGCCGGCGGAACGGTCGACATTGCGGATGGGGACCTCGATTTCGACGGCCTGCTTGGCTTCGAGCGCCGGCTTGGCCAGCTCGATCAGCTTGCGGTCGAGCACGTCGTCGATCGGATGCTTCTGCCGCTCGGTCCAGTGCAGCGCCTCATGCGGCGCGTCCGGCTTGAAGAACATTTTCGAGAAGTCGAGCCCGCGCGCCTTCCAGTGCTGGATGACGTCGCGCTTCTCCAGGAGATCGGCGTCGCCGATGATCTGGTCGATATGGGTGAAGCCCATCTCGGCGAGCAGCGCCCTCACCTCTTCCGCCACGTAGAAGAAGAAGTTGATGACGTGCTCGGGCGTGCCCTTGAAGCGCTTGCGCAGCACCGGATCCTGGGTAGCGACGCCGACCGGGCAGGTGTTCAGATGGCACTTGCGCATCATGATGCAGCCGGCCGCGATCAGCGGCGCGGTCGAGAAGCCGAACTCGTCGGCGCCAAGCAGCGCGCCGATGATGACGTCGCGCCCGGTGCGCAACCCGCCATCGACCTGCAGCGCAACGCGTGAGCGCAGGCCGTTGAGCACCAGCGTCTGATGCGTTTCGGCAAGACCCATTTCCCAGGGGCTACCGGCATGCTTGAGCGAGGTCAGCGGCGAAGCGCCGGTGCCGCCGTCATAGCCGGAGATGGTGATGTGGTCGGCGCGCGCCTTGGCAACGCCCGCCGCCACCGTGCCGACGCCGACTTCCGACACCAGCTTGACCGAGACATCGGCCGCCGGATTGACGTTCTTCAGATCGTAGATCAACTGCGCCAGATCTTCGATCGAATAGATGTCATGATGCGGCGGCGGCGAGATCAGGCCCACACCTGGCGTCGAATGCCGGACTTTGGCGATGGTGGCGTCGACCTTGTGTCCGGGCAGCTGTCCGCCCTCGCCGGGCTTGGCGCCCTGCGCGACCTTGATCTGCATGACGTCCGAGTTGACGAGATATTCCGCCGTGACGCCGAACCGGCCCGAGGCGACCTGCTTGATCGCCGAGCGTTCCGGGTTCTTCCCGCCGCCGTGCAGCGGCAGATAGCGGTCGGCCTCTTCGCCGCCCTCGCCGGTGTTCGACTTGCCGCCGATGGCGTTCATGGCGCGCGCCAGCGTGGTGTGCGCCTCACGCGAGATCGAGCCGAACGACATCGCCCCGGTCGAGAAGCGCTTGACGATCTCGGCCGCCGGCATGACGTCTTCGATGGCAACCTTCTTGCGGCCGGTCTCGTCGGCCGTTCTGATCTTGAACAGGCCGCGGATGGTCTGCGCGCGCGCGGTCTCGCTGTCGATCTGCGCCGAATAGTCCTTGAACGTGTCCCACGAGCCCTGGCGCACCGCGTGCTGCAAGGTGGCGACGGCGTCGGGCGACCACATATGCGCCTCGCCGCGCATGCGGAACATGTATTCGCCGCCGACCTCTAGGTTGTTGCGCAGCACCGGGTCGTTGCCGAAGGCATCATTGTGGCGGCTGAGCGTCTCGGCCGCGATCTCGTCCAGGCCGACGCCTTCGATCAGCGTCGCGGTGCCCGTGAAGTACTTCTCGACGAATTCGGACTTCAGCCCGATGGCATCGAAGATCTGCGCGCCGCAATAGGACTGATAGGTCGAGATGCCCATCTTGGACATCACCTTGAGGATGCCCTTGCCGATCGACTTGATGTAGCGCGAGACGACTTCGTAGGCGTCGACCTCTTCCGGCAACTCGCCGCGCTTGTGCATGTCGAGCAGCGTGTCGAAAGCGAGATAAGGGTTGATCGCCTCGGCGCCGTAGCCGGCCAGGCAGCAGAAATGATGCACCTCGCGCGGCTCGCCGGATTCGACGACGAGGCCGACCGCGGTGCGCAGGCCCTTGCGGATCAGGTGATGATGCACCGCCGCCGTCGCCAAGAGCACCGGAATGGCGATACGGTCCGGCCCGACCTGGCGGTCGGACAGGATGATGATGTTGTAGCCGCCGGCGACCGCCGCCTCGGCTCGCTCGCAGAGCCGGTCGATGGCGCCCTGAAGACCTGCCGCGCCTTCTGTCGAAGCGTAGGTGATGTCGATCGTCTTGGTGTCGAAACGGTCCTCGGTGTGGCCGATCGAGCGGATCTTTTCCAGATCGCCATTGGTGAGGATCGGCTGGCGCACTTCGAGCCGCTTGCGGCGCGACGTGCCGACCAGGTCGAAGATGTTCGGCCGCGGGCCGATGAACGACACCAGGCTCATCACCAGCTCCTCGCGGATCGGATCGATCGGCGGGTTGGTGACCTGGGCGAAGTTCTGCTTGAAATAGGTATAGAGCAGCTTCGACTTGTCCGACATCGCCGAGATGGGCGTGTCGGTGCCCATCGAGCCGACCGCTTCCTGGCCGGTGGTGGCCATCGGCGCCATCAGAAGCTTGG
Organism: Mesorhizobium sp. CU3; assembly: GCF_006442965.1. Classification (GTDB taxonomy): domain Bacteria; phylum Pseudomonadota; class Alphaproteobacteria; order Rhizobiales; family Rhizobiaceae; genus Mesorhizobium. Next base: position 280,556 of record NZ_VFWX01000009.1, read on the forward strand.
TGTCTTCCTGCGTGTAGCCGAAGGACTGCTGGCGATCGAGCAGGCTGACATCCTTGCGCAGCGCGCGCGGCTCGACCGGCTTCAGATCTTCGAGGATCAACTGCGTGTTGGTGAGCCAGCTCTTGTAAGGATGCCTGGTCGCGATCTCCGACTTGATCTCCTCGTCGGGGATGATGCGGCCCTTGACCAAGTCGATCAACAGCATGCGGCCGGGCTGCAGCCGCCACTTCTGCACGATCTTTTCCTCCGGCACCGGCAGCACGCCGGCTTCGGAGGCCATGATGACGCGGTCGTCGTCGGTGACGATGTAGCGCGCCGGGCGCAGGCCGTTGCGGTCGAGCGTCGCGCCGATCTGGCGCCCGTCGGTGAAGGCGACCGCGGCCGGGCCGTCCCACGGCTCCATCAGCGCCGCGTGATACTCGTAGAAAGCCTTGCGGTCGGCATCCATAAGCTTGTTGCCGGCCCAGGCTTCCGGGATCAGCATCATCATGGCATGGCTGAGCGAATAGCCGCCCTGGAACAGGAACTCGAGCGCGTTGTCGAAACACGCCGTGTCCGACTGCCCTTCATAGGAGATCGGCCACAGCTTCGAGATGTTGTTGCCGAACAGCTCGGAATCGACCGAGGCCTGGCGCGCCGCCATCCAGTTGTTGTTGCCGCGCACCGTGTTGATCTCGCCATTATGCGCGACCATGCGGTAGGGATGCGCCAGCTTCCACGACGGGAAGGTGTTGGTCGAGAAGCGTTGGTGGACCAGGATCAGCGCGGTTTCGAAGCGCCTGTCCTTGAGGTCCTTGTAATAGGCGCCGACCTGGTAGGCCAGGAACATGCCCTTGTAGACGATGGTGCGCGCCGACAGCGACACGCAATAGGAGCCGATATCGCGGTTGTTGTTCTCGGCATAGATGCGGCCCGAGATCACCTTGCGCAGCAGATAGAGCCGCGCCTCATACTCCTCGTCGTCGGTGATGTCGGGCGTGCGGCCGATGAAAACCTGCCGGTGGAACGGTTCGGAGGCGACGATGTCGGGCGCCTTGGACAGCGACGAATTGTCGACCGGCACGTCACGGAAGCCGATCAGCGGCAGCCCTTCCGACTGCGCCGACTCGGCGATGATCTCCTCGATATGGGCGCGCAGCGTCGCGTCCTGCGGCATGAACCAGTGACCGACGCCATATTGGCCGGCCGGCGGCAGTTCGACGCCCTTGGCCGCCATCTCCGCGCGGAAGAAGGCATCGGGGATCTGTACCAGCACGCCGGCGCCGTGGCCCCCCCCCCGGGGGGGGCCCCCCCCCCCCCGCGGGGGGGGGGGTT